>NZ_JABGCL010000003.1 GCF_019800005.1 Geminicoccus harenae
CAGGGCGAACGCGACGGGCCGGCCACGATCATCGGCCAGGCAATGAACCTTCGACGTGCGGCCGCCGCGCGAACGACCGATCGCCTGGCACCATTCGCCCCCTTGCCGCCAGAAGCGGAGCGATGGGCTTTGACGTAGGTGCTGTCGAGTGCGAGCTCGGCCGGGATCGTTCCCGTGCTGGCCATGCGCTGGAACAGGCGCTGCCACAGGCCACGCCGTGACCATCGGTTGTAGCGGTTGTAGATGGTCGTGGCGGGGCCGTAGTCTGGCGGCACATCCCGCCAACGGCAGCCAGTCTTGAGCACGTGCAGGATCCCGCTGATCACCCGCCGGTCGTCGACCCTGGGCCGTCCCGGCCGGCCATGGGGCAGATGCGGCTCGATCCGCGCCCAGGCCGCGTCCGACAGCCAGTACAGATGTGCCATCCGCCATACCCTCCTCAGCCTGCGTCCCTGATCAGCCGACTAAAAGCCATGAAGCTGCAGAAGGTTGTTTGAGTTCCCTACCTAGGCACTGCCCGACCGCCGGGCACAGGCCCGGCGGCCGTTTCCCCACGCGGCTACGGCTCGCTCTTCGGCGTGCAGAAATAGATGTGGCGCTTGCCGCCCTTCAGCGTCTGGTCGGCGCGGATCCGGTAGTGCTCGGCGAGGCAGGCCTCGAACTGGTCCTGCTGGTAGTCGCCGTACTGGTCGTCCTTGTTGGCGAGCAGGGTCTGCACCATCTCGTCCGACCGGCTGACGAACTCGATCACCAGCGACGTGCCGAGCCCGGCCAGCCAGCCGATGAAGTCGCGCATCGGGATGTTGGCGCTGATCACGATATGGTGGATCAGCGCCAGGCAGAGCGTCAGCTCCGGGCGGCCGCGCTCGGGCAGGGAGCGCCGCTCCAGGCCGCGCCAGCCCTGGGCGGGCGAGGGGTCGGACAGGTTGACGACCAGCGGCAGGATCTTCTGCCGGTCCGGCCGGTTCTGCTGCGCCTGGTAGAGATGCTCGATCGCCATCCAGTCGCCGTCCATGGACACGACATGGTCGGCCTGCTCGGCGATCAGCCGCGAGAAGGTGCCGGTATTGCAGCCGAGATCCCAGGCCATCCGCCAGCGCCGATGCCGTGATGCCTCGCGCACGAAGGCGCATTTCGCCTCGAACTCGGCTTGGTCGTAGCTGTGGGTGCGATCATAGTCGGCCCAGACCGTCTTCGACCCGCCGGGCTGGAGGCCGGCCACGATCTTGCGCAGGCCCTCGACATTGCGGACGATCAGCTGCTTGTCGAACCCGGCCTTGGCGATCGAGCTCCGCACGTTCTGCGGCTTACCGGCATAGCGGCGCTGCAAACTGTCCTGGGCCAGCACATGGAGCAGCACGCCCGGCCGGATCAGGTCGCGCGCCGAGAGCAGCGGTCGCAGGCTGCCCGCCGGGATGCCGTCGATCTGGCCGCGCAGCCAGGGCCGGTAGTCCACGCCCTTATAGGCCTGCAGGAACAGGGGATAGAGGAACAGCTCGCAGAACTGCCGGTAGCCGACCCAGGGCTCGCCCTTGCCCAGCACCTCGAAGGAGGGGATGTCGATGAAGACCGGCTGGGCACCGCGCCACTGGATGTTGTAGGCGGAAGAATCCTTGAGGATCAGCCCGGCCCCGAGGGCAGCCTGCATGAGATCCAGATGCAGCAGCGCTGCATCCTTCAGCATGCCGAACGTCCACTCATAGGGGTAGGAGATGAACGGCACCTTCTCGTGGCGCAGCACCGCCGCCCACTCACCGAACGCGCGGGCCTCGTCGTCGGGCAGGCGCTCGGTGCACACGATCGAGCCCCGTGCAGTGAACTCCCCGAAGAACGGTGCTGCGGCCAGCCGCTCCCAGTTCGCCAGCGCCTTGGCGCTGATGCCGCGCAGGATCTCGCCGTCGCGGTAGAACACGGCACCGTTGCGGTCGCGGAACGAGCCGGGCTCGGCGGTGGCCGCACGGGCAGCGGCCGGACCGGGAACGCGCTCCCGGTCCGGTGCCGGAGCGAGCTCGCTCAAGGCCTCACTTGCGGGTGGCTGCATCGATCTGCACGTCCTGGTGGGCGTTGCTGGTCGACGCGGCCTCCTCCTCGCGGCGGATGCCGAGCATGATCAGGAGCCGGTGCCAGTAGAGCTTGCCGGCGAGCAACAGGCCGGCGACGCCGCCCAGCAGCACCTGCAGGATGATGCTGCCCGTGCCCGGATCGAGATAGGCGAATGCCGTGCGGGTCGACATGCCGACGATCAGGCCGGCTATCACCAGCCGGAAGGCATACGCGCCGATGCTGTGCATGTCGTTTCTCTCCCGCCGCTGGTCGCGGAGCGTCCCCGGCTATGTTGGTGGCGTTTCCCTCGGACAGGAGGCTGGCTGTCGCCGCCCGATCCGTTAATTGTCATGAAGTTGTCACGGGGCCGCACCGACAACAAGGGGAAAGCCGAATTGGCCTGGTCGCCTTGTGGTTTTTTCAGCGGCCCGCGCGTCGTTGGGGGGAGAAGCCATGCAGGACAGGCCGGCCAATCAGGCCAGGAGCGCGCGCAACCGGGACGGGTGGCCGCTCCACCCGTTCCTTCTCGCTTTGGCCTCCGTGCTGGGCCTCTACGCCCTGAACGTGAAGGAAGCCGCGCTCGTCGAGATCCTGCCGGCGCTGGGCATGGCACTCGGCTTCGCGATCCTGGTGGTCCTGGTGCTGGGCCTGCTGTTCCGGAGCTTCGGCGCCCGTACCGCCATCCTTTCCAGCATCGTCCTGATCGGCTGCCTGTTCACCATCCGCCTGGCCTTCTGGGTGAACCAGGTGACGGGCGGGATTCCCATGGTCCCGTTCATGGCGGGCTTCGTCCTGATCCTGGCGGTGGCGTTCGTGGCGGTGGCGCGGGCCCGTCGTGACCTCCGGCTGCCCCACAGCATCCTCAACGGCATCGCCCTGGTTCTGGTGGTGACGCCGATCTGGCAGGCGGCCTCGTACAAGTGGGAACACGGACGGCCCGGCCTGAAGGCTCCGGCGCCCGAGGAGGTGGCGGTGCCGGCCGCCGTCCAGCCGGACATCTATTATCTGGTGTTCGACCGCTACGCTTCGGCCGCGGTGATGGAGCGCTATTTCGGGCTCGACGATACGCCGCTGGAGGCCTTTCTCGAGGAGCACGGCTTCTACGTGGCCCGCGGCAGCCACGCGAACTACCTCAAGACCGGCCATTCCCTCGCCTCGACCTTCCAGATGGACTATCTGGACTTCCTGGCAGACGAGGAGGGGCAGCGCTCGAGCGACTGGCAGCCGATCGTCGGCATGCTGCGCGACCACCGGGTCGCCCGCTTCCTGAAATCGGCCGGCTATCGCTATGCCCAGATCGGTGCCTGGTGGGGCCCCACCCAGGCGAACGACTATGCCGAGTTCAACCCGCGCTTCGGCTTTGGCGAGTTCACTGCGATGTATCTCCGCGACCGGGTGGTCAACCCGGTGATGCGCCTAGTCGCCCCGGACAGTCTCTACACGCGCACCATGCAATGGGATGCCGGGCAGTGCCAGCGGGTGCCCTGGCAGATCGAGCAGATCAAGCAGGCGGCAGACGGGACAGCGCCGACCTTCGTGTTCGGCCATGTCCTGCTGCCGCACGAGCCGTTCGTCTTCGATGCGGACGGGAACTGCCTTTCGCGGGAGCAGTCTGATGCGCGCGGCCGGGTGCAGGGCTATGTCGAGCAGGTGCGCTATGCCGGCAAGGTGATCCGGGACCTGGTGACGGCCCTGCAGCAGCGCGAGGGGCCGCCGCCGATCATCATCATCCAGGCCGACGAGGGGCCGTTCCCGGAGACGGATGTCGGCCATATCCGCAGCTGGCGCGAGGCCACTCATGACGAGCTTCAGATCAAGATGGGAATCTTGAACGCCTATTATTTCCCCGATGGGGACTATGATCTGCTTTACCCAACCATCACGCCGGTCAATTCCTTCCGGATGCTGTTCAACAAATATTTCGGCAGCGACCTGGAGCGGCTTCCCGATCGAATCTATGCCTTTCCTGATATTTTCAGGCTTTATGATTTCTTCGACGTGACGGATGTCGTGCGGCAGTTCCACGACTAGATCATGATGGATGAGGCAGCGGCCGCGAGCGATCCTGGCCGCCAGCGCATGGAGGCCAGGATGCCCGACGACCCAGCCGATCTCGCGACGAGATCCTGCACGCCGTGCAAGGGCGGGGAGCCGCCGCTCGGCCCGGAGGAGGCGGAAGCCTATCGAGCCGAAACGCCGGAATGGTCGCTGCGCGACGAGGCCCGCCGCATCGAGCGCTCGTTCCGGTTCAAGAACTTCCAACAGGCCTTCGCCTTCGTCGAGCACGTGGCGCAGATCGCCGAGGCGGAAGGCCATCATCCCGACATCAGCTTCGGCTGGGGCTACGCGCTGGTCGCGCTGCAGACCAAGAAGATCAAGGGCCTGCACGCCAACGACTTCGTGATGGCGGCGAAGATCGACCGGATCGCGGCGGCCGGGCCGAACATGGCGGCATGACCCGGCTGATCCAGGCCAGGCTGGTCAACGGCCCGTTCGACGATCCCGGCCTGTTCCTGGACTTCCGCTTCGGCCGGCGCGCCATGCTGTTCGACCTGGGCGATCTCGGCGCGCTGTCGGCCCGCTCACTCCTGCGGGTGAGCCACGCCTTCGTCAGCCACCGCCATCTCGACCATTTCACCGGCTTCGACCGGCTGCTCCGGCTCTGCCTCTACCGGCCGACCACGATCCGGCTGGTGGGCCCGCCCGGGATGACCCGCGGCGTGGCCGCCAAGCTCGACGCCTATCTGTGGAATCTCCTGGACGAGGCATCGGTCGCGTTCGAACTGCAGGTCGCGGAGTTCGCCGACGGCCGGCTGGGCCCTTGGACCGGCTTTGCGGCGCGCGCCGGCTTTCGGCCGGAGCCCGCCGGCGAGGCCTCCCTGCCGCCCGGCCTCGTGCTGGCCGAGGGTGACCTCGCCATCTCGGCCGTCACCCTCGACCATGGCACGCCCTGCCTGGCGTTCGCCTTGCAGGAGAGCATGGGCGTGAAGGTGATCCCGGCCGCACTGGCCGCCCTGGGCCTGGAGGTCGGCCCGTGGCTAGGCCATGCCAAGAGCGCGGTGCGCGCCGGTGCGCCGGACGACCAGCCGGTCGAGGCGGGGCCCGGCCGGGTGCTGCCGCTGGGTCTGTTGAAGGAGCGGGCCCTGCTGGCGGCACCCGGCCAGCGCCTGGCCTATGTGACCGACGCCGCGTTCCATCCGGCCAATGCCGAGCGGATCGTGGCTTTGGCGGCCAATGCCGATCACCTGTTCATCGAGGCGGCCTTCCTGGAGGCGGACCGGGAACTGGCCAGCACCCGCCACCACCTGACCGCACACCAGGCCGGTGAACTGGCCAGCCGGGCCGGCGTGCGGCGGCTGACCGTGTTCCACCACTCGGCACGTTACCTGGAGCGACCCGACGCCCTGCGCCGCGAGGCGGAGGACGCCTTCGGGGCCGGCGGCGCCGGACGGCAGCCTGGCTGAGGCCAAAGGCCCAGGCCGGCCGGTGGCCCTGCCGGCTGGACCCGGCAGTGGCCTGCCACGGCCACGCTGCTGCCGCTCAGTCACGTCCGCCCTTACCGCCCTTGCCACCACCAGAGCCACCCTTGCCGCCGCCCTTGCTGTCAGATCCGCCCTTGCCTGAGCCGCCTTTGCCGCCTGAGCCACCCTTGCCGCCACCGGAGTCGCTGCCCTTGCCGGACGACGCGCTGCCGTCCTTGCCGCTTCCGGAACTGCTGCCCTTGCCGCCCGCAGAATCTCCGCCCTTGCCGGAACTGCCGCCCCGGCTGCTGTCGCCATCGTGCCGGCCGCCATGGTCGTCGCCGGTGCCGCCATGGGAGCTGTGACGGCCATGGTCATGGCCGGGCCCGTCATCGGTGCCTCGTCCACGCCGGCTGTCACCGGGGCCGTCATCGGTGCCCCGCCCGCGATGTGTATCGCCCGGCCCATCGTCCGTGCCCCGTCCGCGACGCGCATCACCCGGAGCGTCATCGGTGCCGCGACCGCGCCGGTCGTCGCCCGGCGGATCGTCGGCCCCGCGCCGGCCGTCATCCAGTTGCGCCTGCTGCCTCGGCAACAGGCCGTCATCGCCGCTGTTGGCGGCGAGGCCGGTGCCGGCGAACAGGGTGATGATGGCGGTCGAGCACAAGATCGCCTGCAAGGTCTTCATCGAAATCTCCTGCCGGCATCAGCCTGGGACGCCGGCAACGATCATGGTGACCTCTGATGAAGGAATGGTTTCGCTACCGCTTATTATTCTCGAAGATCGCCGCAGATGTTCTTGCGGCGCCCTGGGGTGGCCCGACTGGTCTTCGCCGCTTGGCCCCAGCATATCCTCCGGAACAGGGCTGCCGGCGTCGTGAAGTTCAAGCCACCGCGGACCGTGCATCGGCGTCGCCGCTGCCCGGTCCGAGTGAGATTATTACAGAACATACATATTCGTACAACGTTTTCGTGCGGGTCGGCTCATAGCAGGATAGGCTCGATGCCCCGCCGCCGCTGTCTGCCGACCCGCTCCGCCAGTCGTCAGGCGACGAGGAAGTCGCGGGCGGTGAGCTCCAGCGGGCTCTGCATCAGGTTCTGCACCAGGATCTGGTTGCGGCCACTCGGGTCGAGCAGCACCGACACCGCGCTGGAGCCGTTGTCGATCAGAGTCAGGTCGGAAAAGCTGGCAAAGCCATAGTCACGGATGTCGATCAGGTCCTTGCCCGTCTCGAAGTCGAGGATCAGGTCCTGGCCGCTACCCTGGTGGAACATGAAGATGTCGCGGCCGGTAGTGACCTTGCCGTCGATCTGGGCGAAGTCGCCCCAGAGCGCGTCGTTGCCGCTGCCGCCGATCAGCACGTCGTCGCCGCCGCGCACATCCACGGCCTTGGCGCCGATGCCGGCCGAGAACGCATCGCCGAACAGGCTGTCCTGGCCAGCCCCGCCTTCCAGCTTGTCGTTCTGGCCCCAGGCCCGCCCGGACATCTCGTAGGCGTCGCCGAACAGGCTGTCCCAGCCATCCCCGCCGTTCAGCTTGTCGCGGCCGCCCCGGGACTCGCCGGCCATCGAGTAGCTGTCGCCGAACAGCCGGTCGTCGCCCTGGCCGCCGAACAGCTGGTCGGCGGAGCCCCAGGCCCGGTCCCACATCTCGTAGGCATCGCCGAACAGATTGTCCCGGCCGAGGTCGCCGAACAGGTTGTCGTTGGCACCCTGAGCCTGGTGGTACATCTCGAAGGCGTCGCCGAACAGGTTGTCGTGGCCCCAGCCACCGAACAACTGGTCGCCGCCGCCCTTCGACTTGCCGATCATGCTGAAGGAGTCGCCGAACAGGTTGTCGTCGCCGCGGAACCCTTGCAGGCGATCCGCGCCGCCGACGCCGTTGCTGGTGATCACCCAGGCGTCGCCCAGCACGTTGTCCTGCGCCGAGCCGCCGATGACGATGTCGTGGCCCGCCTCGCGGTTGAGGTAGCCGCCCACCTCCCACACGCCGTCCGGATTGCCGGTCGAGAAGGCGTCGCCGAAGATGTAGTTGTCCTCGTTGTCCGCGACGATGAAGTTGTCCGGCCACGGATCGTTGCCGACGCCGCCGATGATGACCGCCATGAGAGCATCCTCCAGCTTTGGTTCGAATATTGTCGGGACCTGGTGATCAGGCGGAAAATGACGCTGCCTGATCCCGGGTCAGTTATCGCTTGTCAAATCTGCTGCATCGTCCGTGCCGGGTCCGGAGGCAGGCGGGCACCACCAGCGGAACTGGCCGCCATTGCCATGCCCATCGCCCAGCCGCCCGTTGCCGGCACCATTGCCGACATTGCCGTTGCCGTTGCAGTTCCCGATGTTGCCGTTGCCGTTGCCGTTGCCGTGCCCGTCGCTGGGGCCCGGTGCGGGCTCGGCGGCGACCTGGCGGCCGCCGAACCCATCCGGCGAGAGCGGCATCACCATCATCAGGACCGCCGCCAGCAGTTTCAACTTGGCCACCGGCCGCTCACCTGCGCCCGTTATGGGTGCCGTTGAAGTTGCCGATATTGCCGTTGCCGTTGCGCGACCCGCCATTATGGGTGCCGTTGAAATTGCCTATATTGCCGTTGCCGTTGTGGTGGCCGGAATTGAAGCTTCCGTTGCCGATGCCGATGTTGCCGTTGCCGTTGTTCTTGCCGGTATTGCCAACACCGTTCTTGTTGCCGATGTTGCCGTTGCCGCCGTTCTTGTTGCCGATGTTGCCGTTGCCGGTATTGCCGTTGCCGACATTGTTCTTGCCGGTGTTGTTGCGACCGACATTGCCGTTGCTGAACATCCCGCCGGCAAAGGACGAGAAACCGCTGTCTCTGCCGGTCCGATTGGCAGCGTCCGCAAAGCCGGCCGCACCGAGCAGCGTGAAGGCGACGGCTGCGCAGAGCATGATCTTCATGATGGTACTCCCTGGTCTGGTGCAGACGCCGCGTCCTGGCCGACCGACAGCCGGGCCGGGACGCGGCCAGCTTGATCAGCGGCTGCTGCGGCCGTTCCGGTTGCCGTTCAGGCTGCCGTTGCGGTTGCCCTTGTTCTCATTGCCGTTGTAGCCGCCGTTGCTGCTACCCCAGTTCATGTTGCCGTTGCCGACGCCGTTGGACTTGCCGTAGTTGGCGTTGCCGTTGGTGGTGCCGTTCTTGTTGCCGGCGTTCTTGTTGCCGTTCAGGCTGCCGTTGAAGCTGCCCTTGTTCTGGTTGCCGTTCACCGAGCCGTTGCTCGAGCCGTAGTTCTTGTTTCCGTTGAAATTGCCGTTGCCGTAGCCACGGTTGCTGTTGCCGTTGTCGTTGCCGTTGGCCGAGCCCTTGTTGGCATTGCCGTTATAGCTGCCGTTCATCGAGCCCTTGTTGCCATTGCCGTTGTCGTTGCCGTTGCCCCAGCCACGATTGCCATTGCCGTTGTAGCTGCCGTTATAACTGCCGATATTGCCGTTCCCGTTGCCATTGCCGTTGCCATTGCTGGCAGCCAGGGCGGCAGCGCTCATCAGGCCGACGATGGCGGCAGTGCAGAACAGGACCTTCAAGCTCTTCATTGTCATTCTCCGGAAAGTATGACCGGTATTCAACTATGTACTCGGTTATACCGGCCAGTCACTGAACTTCATAGAAAGAATATCATACCCTTTGTGGTTTATTGGTGTGGTGATTGTTCTCCTTTGGATGGTCTTAAGGATGTGCTTCAGTAATTCCTCTCTGTTCTTGAGAAGAATCCCGAAGATCGGTAGTCATGCCTCAGTCCAGGAGCGGCCCGGCCAAGCGCAGGTGCGCAGCCGCTCGGTCCTGCCGCGATGGCGGCAAGTCCAGACAAGCATGATGAAGGGGACCGGCAACGCGCAGCCGCTCGTCGTCAGGATGATTTCCTGGCGCAGGAAGGACTGCGGTGCTCAGGATTCAGGGGGGCGAGGCAGCCCTCGCCGGCACCGGTGCAGGCACCGGCTCGAACTGGATCATGGTGTCTTTGGTCCGCAGTTCTTGTGTATTACTGCGGTTAGTTATTTACTGGTTATTAATCTTGCGCCAGCCATCAGAGGGCCGGCGCTACATTACTAGGGTACGACAATCGGCCGGTTGCCGCCGGCGCCCGGGAACCGGCCCCGGATCAGGCCGGTCCTGCCCGGCGGCGAGCCAGGGTAGCCTCGTTGTCCACCACGAGGGTGCGCTCCTCGAGCGAGCCGGTGAACACCACGCCGTAGAGCCGCTCCGCGCGCTCGATCGTCTCGAACCCGTCCAGCACGTCCTTCAGCACCTTGGCGGGTGCCCGCTCGAACGGGTCGCCGTAGCCGCCGCCCGAGGTGTGGTGCCCGCGCACCCGCTCGCCCTTGCGCAGCCGGTCCACCACGATGTTGGGCAGCTCGGTCTCGGTGCCGTCGGCGGCGATCTTGAAGTGCTGCGCCCGGACCCCGTCCCCGCCGCCGCGGACCCCCTTGGGCGGGTAGTGTGTGCCGTCGCAGGGCCAGAGCACGTCCATCGGGTGCTCCTTGGGCCCATACTCGAACTCCAGCGCCGGGGCGCCGCGCTGCCGGCCGGCGCCACCGGTGCCGGTCTTCAGGCGCAGGTAGCGCACCTCGATCGGGTGCTTCAGCTCGTCGATCTCGACCGAATCCCGGTACATCAAACCCGCGATCACCGGGATGCCGTAGGTGGGCCAGCCATCCGCCTCAGGCGCTCCCGGCCCGCCGGAGCTGCCCAGATGGAGCTGGTTGATGTAGCGGCTGTCGCCATGGCGATGGTCCAGGCCGGACACCACCGCCATGCCTGCACCCAGCCCGATCCCGCCCTCGGCTAGGCCATAGCCGTCGCCGATCTGCGCCATGGCCGACTGGGTGAGGTTGACCAGCCGGTCGGCGATGTTGGTGGTCGCGACCGAGCAGCTATGCGGGAATTTCGGCCGGCCGCACACCGCACCGTCACGCAAGTGCACCCTGATCCGGCGGAACGAGCCCGAGTTGCGCGGAATGGTGGGGTCGATCGAGTTGAACACCCCGGCGATGCTGGCTGCGGTGGCGCAGGCCTCGCTCTCGTTGAAGCCGCAGTCGACATTGTCGACATTGTCCTGGAGGTCCAGCTCGATCGTCGCCTCGTCCGGGTCGATCGAGACCTGCACCTTGAGCGGGATGCCGTCCGGCAGGAGCTCGCCGAACGGGTCATGGGCACCGCTGGCGGCAAGGGTCGCCTTCGGCAGCTTGCGGATCGCCTGGGCCATGCGCTGCTCGGAATAGTCCAGCCAGTCGCGGATGAAGGTCTTGACCTGCGCCTTGCCGTACTTGGTGCATAGTTCCTTCAGCCGCCGCTCGGCGACGCGCGCCGCACCGATTCCGGCCAGGAAGTCGCCATACCACTGGTCCGGCACCCGGATGCGCGCCCGGCACATCCGCACCACGTCCTCGACCATCTGGTGATCGCGCTGGATGCGCACCGAGGGGAAGATCAGGGCACCCTCGGCATACTGGTCCTTGGCCCCGGCCATGTAGGTGGTGGGCAGGGAGTTGCCGGTGTCCGCCTGGTGCGCTTTGGCGACCGTGGTGAACAGATGCTCGCCCTCGAAGAACACCGGCACCATGAAGGTGTGGTCGGCGGCATGGGTATTGCCGGTATAGGGGTCGTTGTGGAGGTAGCAGTCGCCCTCCTTCAGGTCGTCCCCGTGGGCCTTCCGCATGGCGGCGGCCTGCATGTGGCTGCCGAAGATGTGGATCGGCAGGCCTTCCGCCGAGGCCAGGAGCTGGTCGTCGGCAGTGCAGATCGAGCAGGAGAAGTCACGCGCACTGTTGATCACCGCCGAGCGCGCGGCGCGCAGCAGGGTGTTGGTCATCTCGCGCACGATGCCGTCGATCCGGTTGGCGATGATCGCGGTCATGTAGGGGTCGAAGCGGGTCTGGTCGGTCATGGCCCGGCTCCTGTCAGGCGACGTGGAGAAGATAGTTGCCGGCCCCGCTGACCACGGCCGCCATGCCGGGATAGACGACCAGCGTCGTGGTCGGCTCCTCGATGATCGCCGGGCCCTCGATGCGCAGGCCGGGCTCCAGATGCTCGGCGCGGTAGATGCCGGTCACGACCGGGGTGCTGCCGCCGAAATAGCAGTTGCGCCGCTCCCGTGCCGGCGGTGCCGCAACCTCTATCGTCCCGGGTGCGGTCAGCGGCTGCGTGCCCAGATGCACCACCAGCCGCATCCGCCAGTTCACCACCTCGACCGGGCTGGACGGGTCGCACACCGCGAACACCCGCTCGTGGACCTGGTGGAAGCTCTCGACCAGGGCGGCGACATCCTCGGGCCCGTCGAAGCGGTGCCTGGCCAGCGGCGTGTCCAGCTCCCAGACCTGGGACAGGTAGCGCGCCTCGGCGATGCACTCGATCCGGCAGCCCGCGCCGCCATCCTTCAGCCCGGCGCGGAACGCCTCCAGCCGGGCGGTGAGGTCGGCCAGCATGGCGTTGACGCCCTCGGTGTCGAAGGCCGTGGAGAGGGTCACCAGGCTCGCCGCCTCCTCGGCCACGATGTCGGCATGCTGCATGCCTGCCGCCGACAGGGCCGAGGCCACCTTGGGCAGCACGACCCGCTGGCAGCCCAGCTCCTGGGCGATCTTCATGATGTTGAGGCCGGCGGCCCCGCCACCGGCGACGATGGTGCTCTCGCGCGGGCTCACCCCTTCGTTGATGGTGATGTCGCCCACCGCCCGCATCATCAGGTCGCTGGCGAGGCTGACGATCCGGTACGCCGCTTCCTCGACCGACAGGCCGATCCGCTCGGCCACGGCCGCGACCGCAAGGCGGGCCGCATCCACGTCCAGCCGCATCCGCCCACCCAGGAAATTGTGCGGGTCGAAATACCCCAGCACGGTGGCGGCGTCCGACACGGTGGGCTCCGTGCCGCCACGCCCGTAGCAGGCCGGGCCCGGCACCGAGCCCGCCGATTGCGGCCCCACCCGCATCAGCCCGCCATCGTCGATCCAGGCGATCGAGCCGCCGCCCGCGCCGATCGAGCGCATGTCGACGGCGGCAATGCCGAGCAGGTCCCCGGTATAGGCCGGCCCCAGCCAGGTATCGCGGCTGAAGGTGAGGCGGCCGTCGCGCACCAGGCCCACGTCGAACGTGGTGCCGCCCGTGTCGCAGATGATGACGTTGTCGCCTAAGTTCTCCAGCCGGGAGAACACGATGCCGGCGAGCGGCGCCATGGCGGGGCCGGAACCCACCGTGTAGATCGGCTTCTCGGTGATGGCGTCGATATGGCCGCAGCCGCCGGCGGTCGTGCTGATCAGGATCTCGCCCCGGTAGCCGGCGGCGCGCAGGTCGCGCTCCAGCCCCTTCAGATGCGCCTGCATGAGCGGCTTGAGCGAGGCGTCGATCGCGGTCGCCGAGGCGCGCCGGTATTCGCGCACCACCGGGATCAGCTGGTGCGACAGGGTGACGGGCACGCCCGGCATGATCTCGGCGATCAGCTCGCTCAAGCGCCGCTCATGCGCCGGGTTGGCGATCGACCAGAGCAGGCAGACCGCGATCGCCTCGAAGCCCAGCGCCCTGATCTTCTCCAGCACCACCCGGGCCTGGGCCTCGTCGAGCGGGATCGAGACCGTGCCCTCCGAGCTCATCCGCTCGCGGATCTCGAACGTATGGCTGCGCGGGATGTAGGGTTCGGGGAAGTCCTTGGAGAAGTCGTGCGGGTTGAACTTGCCGCCTTCCTTGAGCAGCAGGACGTCCGGGAAGCCTTCGGTGGCGAGAAAGGCGGTTTTGGCGACCCTTTTCGTGACGATCGCGTTGGTGGCGCGGGTCGTGCCGTAGATCAGCAGCCCCGTCTCGGCGAACAGCCGGTCCAGCCCGATGCCCAGTTGCTCGGCGGCGTTGCCGATCGCCTCATTCATGCCATCGAAGATGCGCTCATGGGTGGTGAGCGCCTTGCCGATGGTCATGCCGCCATCGGCATCGGCCACGACCACGTCGGTGAAGGTGCCGCCGGTATCGACAGAGATGCGGTACGCCATGATCACCTTGCTGCTGGGCTCTGCGAGAGATGGAGCAGCGTCCGGTGCCGCCCTGGCTAATCGGTATCATGGCGCCGGCCAGTGATGCCAATGACCGGTCCGCCATGATAGTTTAGGCATTTCCTGCCGATAATGCCTGTCGGCTAGGCAAGCGCGGCCTTGATCTTGTCGATCTCGGCCTTGCGTTCGGCACGCGCCTCCAGCGCCTCTTCCATCTCCACCGGCACGAACTTGACCGGCTTGTGCGGCTGGAGCTGGGCGATCAGGTCCATGTCGGCCGAGATCACCGTGCCGAGCATGAAATAGCCGCCGCCCGACACTGCGTCGCGATGCAGCACGATCGGCTCGGTGCCGCCCGGCACCTGGATCGAGCCGTAGGGATAGCAGGCATCGACAATGTTGGAGGGATCGGAGCCCGCTCCGAACGGCGGCTCGCGTGGCACGAACTCCAAGGGATTGCCGCCCTTGAACCGGTAGCCGATCCGGTCCGCCTCGGGCGCCACCTTCCAGGTATCGGCGAAGAAGCCGCCCTGCGCCGCTTCGGTGATCCGGTGCCAGTAGAGGCCGGGCAGCATCCGCAGCACCGCCGGATCCTCCAGCCCGTTGCGGCGCAAGGAGACGTGCAGGCTGCGGCCGGCCGGCACCTGGCGCTGAGGTGCGCCCACCGGCAGGACATCGCCGGCCGCCAGCTTGCGCCCTTGGAAGCCGCCGAGTGCGCCCAGCGCATAGGTGGAGCGGCTGCCCAGCACCACCGGCACGTCGATCCCGCCGGCGATCGCCAGATAGGCGCGCGCCCCCTTGCGCAGATAGTCGAAGCTCAGCGTCTGGCCGGCCTTGACCGTGAACGTCGTCCAGGTCGGCTGCGGCGCGCCATCCACCTTGGGCGGCAGCTCCGCCCCGGTGACCGCCACCAGTGCATCGTCCCGGAACACCAGTTCCGGCCCCATGAACACGAGCTCCAGGCCAGCCGCACCCGCGTCGTTGCCGACCAGCAGGTTGGCCGCGATCAACGCTTCCTGGTCCATGGCGCCGGAAAGCGGAATGCCCAGATGGTAGTAGCCCGGCCGGCCCAGGTCCTGGACGGTGGTGGCAAGGCCCGGCTTCTTGACCTCAAACGCCATGGAGCAGGTCCTCCAGCTTGCCGGTATAAGCGCCAGGATCGGTCTTGAACTCGTCGAGCGCGAAGCGGACGTCGCGCATGGTCGGATAGAACTTGTGCGCCTCGACATCGGCGATCGCCGCATCGTACGCATCACGGTCGATCGATCGGTACTTCACGATGTCGCCCGGGCGGAACAGCACCATGAAGTCCCGCAGGTAGGGCGTTTCCTGCTTGGGGTCGTAGATCGGCATCGGCGTGATGCCGAACATCTGGTAGCCGCCGGCCCCGCGCACCGAGTAGATCGCGCCGAAGCAGCCGCCATGGCCGACCGTCAGCTTCGGCGTGTCGGTGCGCGGCCGCAGGTACTTGGGCGATTCGATCTGCCTGGCCCGCTCGACCATCTGGTAGAGGAACGGCAAGCCTGCGACGAAGCCCACCATCGAGACGAACCAGGGTGCGCCCGAATGGGCCCGAACCAGCTCCTCGTTCGAGGCGTAGCCGTTGATCCGTGCGGTATAGGCGAGGTCGGTCGAATTCGGGTCCTGGTGACGCTCGCGGAAGCGCATCAGCGTCTCGTGGGTCCAGGGGTCCTCGTAGAAGACCGGCACCTCGATGATCCGCGTGTCGATCACCGCTTCCGAATGGGCCGCCTGGTCCTCCAGCTTCTTCAGCTCGGCCAGCATGTCGGCCGGCTTGATCACGTCCGGGTCGAACTTGACCTGGAAGGACGCATTCGCCGGGCAGACCTCGGCCACACCCTTGATCTGGCTTTCCCGCACCGCCTTGGTGATCGAGAGCGACTTGAAGAAGGCGTCCAGCGACATTTCTTCGTCGACTTCGACGAAGATGTGCTCGTCGCCGCCATAGGAATAGCGGGTCGCCATGCGTTAGTCCCCCTTGGCCCCGATGCCGAGCGTGCCGGCCCGTTCCTCCAGCCAGCGCTCCAGAAAATTCGTGTCGAACCGGCCGGCCCGCACTTCCGGGTCCGCGGCCAGCGCCTGGTGCAGGGCACGCGTGGTCGGCACGCCCTCCACCGCCAGCCCGTCCAGGGCATCCGTCAGCCGCGCCAGCGCCTCCGTGCGATCGGCGCCGTGTACGATCAGCTTGCCCAGCAGCGAATCGTAGAAGGGCGGCACCAGGTAGCCCTCGAACAGATGGCTGTCGAAGCGCAGCCCCGGGCCTTCCGGCACGCGCAAGGCGCTGATCGTGCCCGGCCCCGGCATGAAGTTGCGCGTGGGATCCTCGGCATTGATCCGGCACTCGATGGCATGGCCGGACAGGCGCACCTGGTCCTGCGTGACCGGCAGCGGCTTGCCCTGGGCGATCTCGATCATCGCCGCCACCAGATCCAGCCCGGTCACCATCTCGCTGACCGGATGCTCGACCTGGATACGGGTGTTCATCTCGATGAAATAGAAGGCGCGCCGGTTCTCGTCGTAGAGATATTCGAGCGTGCCCGCCCCCCGGTAGCCGACATGCCTCGCCAGCCGCACCGCGGACGCGCACAGCTCCTCGCGGGTGGCCTCGTCCAGGGAAGGCGAGGGGGCCTCCTCCCAGACCTTCTGCCGCCGCCGCTGCAAGGAGCATTCCCGCTCATAGGCGTGGATCGCGTCCTGGCCATCCCCCAGGATCTGCACCTCGACATGCCGCGCCCGGTCGATGAAGGCTTCCAGATAGACGCCGCCATCGCCGAACGCCGCCTTGGCCTCGCCCTGGGCGGTCGAGAGCTGCTGGACCAGTTCCGCGTCGCTGCGCACGATCCGGATGCCGCGCCCGCCACCGCCGGCCGAGGCCTTGATCAGGAGCGGATAGCCGACCGCCGCCGCGGCCGCCTTGGCGGCCTCCAGCCCCTCGATCCGGCCCTCGCTGCCCGGCACCACCGGCACGCCCGCGGCGGCAGCCGCCTCGCGCGCCTTCACCTTGTCGCCCATGGTGGCGATGGTCTCGGGCCGCGGGCCCACGAACACCATGCCCGCCGCCTCGACCGCTTCGGCGAACGCGGCATTCTCGGCCAGGAAACCGTAGCCCGGATGGACGGCACCGGCCCCGCTGGCCTTGGCCGCCTCGATGATGTTGGGGATCGAAAGATAGGACTTGGCCGCCTGCGCCGGGCCGATCTCGACCGCCTGGTCGGCCAGGCGCACCGGCAGCGAATCGGCATCCGCTTTGCTGTGCGCCTGGATCACCTTCAGGCCCAGGCTCTTGGCGGCGCGATTGATGCGAAGGGCGATCTCGCCGCGATTGGCGATCAGGATGGAATCGAAGCTCATCGCCCTAGCCGTCGAGCTCGACGAGCGGCTGGCCCGGCATCACCGCATCCTCGTCGTCGACCAGGAACGCGGTGACCGTGCCGGCCTCTTCGGCGACGACCTGGTTGAAGCTCTTCATCACCTCGACGATGCCCACCACGTCGCCCACCGCGACCGTGTCGCCCACTTCCTTGAACGGCGGCTGGTCCGGGGCGGGCTTGCGGTAGAACGTGCCGGGCAGCGGCGAGACGATCTGCTTGGACGCCATGTCTGGTCTTCTTCTTTGCTCGGGAGTTCGGGGGCGTGGGCGGTCAGGAAGCGGCCAGCACCTCGGGCAGCGGGACCACCTTGATCCCCGCCCGGTCGAGTGCCGCCCGGATCGCCCGGATCACGTCGTAGGAACCAGGCGTATCGGAATGGAAGCAGATCGATTCGAACGGGAGCTCGATGGTCTCGCCGTCCACCGTCTCGACCGTGCCTTCCTGGCAGGCCTTCACCACGCGCGCCGCCAGCGCTTCGGGGTCCGGCCGCTGCGCCGAGCGCACGAACACGATCCGCCCGGAGCGGTCATAGGCGCGGTCGGCATAGAACTCGCGCACATAGGGCTGCCCCTTTTCCTGCGCGATCTTGCAGGTCACCGCCGCATGCATGCCATAGGCCGGCAGGTCCGGGGCCAGCTCGCGCAGCATGTCGATGAAGGCGTGCGACAGCGCCTCGTCCACCGCGGAATCGACCGCGAGCCCGCCATGCAGCTTCACGTGCTGGATCGGCACCTTGTACCGCCGGGCGAACGCCTCGACCGCCCCCATCTGGTAGACGATGTCGTTCACCAGCTCGGAAGGCGGCGCCTTGATCGTCCGCCGCCCGAAGCCCTGCAGGTCGCCATAGCCCGGGTGCGAGCCCAGCCCCACGCCATGCTGCTTCGCGAGCTGCACCGAGCGGTCGATATGGTTGGGGTCGCCGGCATGGAAGCCGGCCGCGACATTGGCGCTGGTGATGAGCGGGTAGAGCAGCGCGTCGTCGGTCTCGCCGAGCCGCCACTGGCCAAAGGCCTCGCCCATGTCGCAATTGATGTCGATCTTGCTGCGATAGGTCATGGCGCCCTCCCATGCACGGCCCGTGCCGGACAGGCCGGCGCTCCCGAAAACGACCCTCACCGCGCCACCCTGACGGGCATGGCCGCCTCCGGCGGCGCGGGGATTGCCGAAGCTGTGGTCACGATGCGCACCGTTCGGGCACGGTCAAGATGCTTGCGGCGCCGAGGGGCCCGCGGCACTGGCGGCCGGCACCCGGATCGGGCAGGTTCCCCCCGCGACCTCGCCCGCGCCGGAGCCACCGCCTTGACCCCGATTCCGCTGTTCCCCGACCGGGAATTCGCCGCGTTCCTGTTCGACATGGACGGCACCGTGCTCAGCTCGATCGCCGCGGCCGAGCGCGTCTGGGGCCGCTGGGCGCGCCGGCACGGGCTGGACGTCGAGGCGTTCCTGCCGACCATGCACGGCAAGCGCGCCGTGGACACGATCCGGCGCCTGAATCTGCCGGGTGTCGACGTCGAAGCCGAAGCGGACTGGATCACCCGGGCCGAGATCGAGGATGTGGGCGACGTCCATGCGATCGAGGGTGCCGCCGCCTTCCTCCAGGCCCTGCCGCCCGGGCGCTGGACGATCGTCACCTCCTCGCCCTTGCCGCTCGCAAGGCGCCGGCTGGAAGCCGCCGGCCTCACCGCTCCCCAGCGCATGGTCACCGCCCAGGACATCACCCGCGGCAAGCCGGCCCCCGACGGGTTCCTCCTGGCGGCAGAGCGGCTGGGCGTCCCGCCCCAGGAATGCCTGGTGTTCGAGGACGCGCCGGCCGGCATCGAAGCGGCCGAGGCAGCCGGTGCCGCCGTGGTCGTGGTGACCGCCACCCACACAAACCCGGCCGAGACGCGCCACCCGACGGTGCGGGGCTACCAGGGGCTGAGCACGAAGGTGACGCCGGCGAACAGGCTGCAGCTCTTGTCGGCTGGCTAGGCGCTGCGGCCGGACTGGATCATGGCTCGTCCAGCCCGTGATCACGGCGGCTGACTCGGGCGCCGTCTGCCGCTAACTCCGTTCATGGCACGAAGGTTGCCGGGATACCGGCCAGCGCCACGAGGGGGGATCTCCGAAGAATGACCACGGGCCAGAGCCTGCGCATCGCCGTCGACATCGGCGGTACGTTCACCGACATCTGCATCCTGGACGAGAAGACCCGCGAGCTGCGGGTGGTGAAGACGCCGTCCACGCCCGATCCGATCGACGGCGTGCTCAAGGGGGTGAAGGACGCCGGTGTCGACCTCGCCGATGTCGCCCTGTTCTCCCATGGCACCACGGTGGCCACCAACGCGCTGATCACGCGCCGGCTGCCGCCCTCCGCCATGGTCTGCACCGCGGGCTTCCGCGACGTGCTCGAGATCCGGCGCGCCAACAAGGAAGACTTGTGGGACGCCTACAAGGACGTCGCCCCGCCCTATATCCGCCGCCGCGACCGGTTGACCGTGCCGGAGCGGATCGACGCGGACGGCAACGTGGTGACGCCGCTGGACGAGGCTGCGGTGCGCGAGGTCGCCCGGGTGCTGCGCGCCCGCAAGGTCCAGGCGGTGGCGGTCTGCTTCATCAACGCCTTCGTCAACCCGACACACGAGCAGCGTGCCCGGCAGATCCTGGAAGAGGAACTGCCCGGTGTGGCGGTCTCGACCTCGTCCGACGTGCTGCCCGAGATCTTCGAGCACGAGCGCTTCTCGACCACCGTGGTCAACGCGATCCTGCGCCCGGTCGTCGGCAACTATGTCGGTCGCCTGAGCGACCGGCTGAAGGAAGACGGGCTGAAGAGCGACCTGCTCCTGCTCCATTCCGGCGGCGGCGTGATGACCGCGGCCACTGCCAAGGACTATGCCGGGCGCCTTGCCGGCTCCGGCATCGCCGCGGGTGCGATCGCCAGCCGGCACATCGCCATGCTGTGCGGCTACCGCAACTCGATCGGCGTCGACATGGGCGGTACGAGCGCCGACGTGTCGCTGGTGTGGGACGGGGTCAGCCGGGTCACCAAGGACTGGCACATCCAGTTCGGCTACCCGATCCGCTTCCCGTCGATCGAGGTGCTGACCATCGGTGCCGGCGGCGGCTCGCTCGCCTGGATCGATGCCGCGGGTGCTTTGCATAACGGCCCACAGTCGGCCGGCGCCAATCCCGGGCCCTGCTGCTACGGCAACGGCAACACCGTGCCGACCAACACCGATGCCAGCGTGACGCTGGGCCGGCTCGGCACCGAGCTCGCCGGCGGCGAGATCCATCTGGACAAGCAACTCGCCGTCACCGCGGTTGAGACCGGCGTGGCGCAGCCGCTCAAGCTCTCCACCAACGAGGCTGCCAAGGCGATCCTGAGCGTCGCCAACGCCAACATGGCCGACGCGGTGCGCCTGATCTCGATCAGCCGCGGCTACGACCCGCGCGACTTCGCACTCGTGGCATTCGGCGGTGCCGGCGCACTCCACGGCGTGGCGCTGGCCAAGGAGCTCTCCATCCCGACCGTGATCGTGCCGCCGAACCCGGGCGTCACCTCGGCACTGGGCTGCCTGCTCGTCGACATCCGCCATGACCTGGCCCAGAGCTACCTGGTCCCGGCCGCCAAGGCCGATACCGCCGACATCGAGGCGCGCTTCGCCGCCCTGGAGGCGGAAGCGCGCGACCTCCTGGCCCGCGACGGCGTGCCGGAGGACGGCATGACGCTCACCCGCTCGATCGACATGATGTACCAGGGCCAGTGGCGCTCGCTGAGCGTGCCGGTGCCGTCGCCGATCGGCGCCATCGAGGATGCGGTCAAGGCGTTCCACGGCCTGCACGAGCGCGAGTATAATTTCCGCCGCGACGAGGCGCCGGTCGGGCTGTACCGCCTGAACCTGGTGGCGGTCGGCACCACGCCCAAGGCCGATCTCGCCGAGCATGCGCCGGGCGGCGGCCTGCCCGAGCCGCGCTCGCGCCGCCCGGTCGACTTCGACGAGACCGATGCCCCGGTCGACACGCCGGTCTACTGGCGTCCCGACCTGCCGGCCGGCCTCGACGTCCCGGGCCCGGCGATCATCGACCAGCTCGATTCCACCACGGTCGTCCCGCCCGGTGTCACCGCCCATGTCGACAAGTGGCTGAACCTCATCCTGAAGATCCAGGAGGCCTGATCATGAGCGAGTTCGGCTCCCTTCATCCCGTCACCTTCGAGGTGCTGAAGAACGCCTTCATCACCACCGTCGACCAGATGGGCGAGCAGGTCCTGCGCACCTGCTACTCGTTCGTGATCTTCAACCGCGACTTCTCCAGCGCGCTGAACGACGCCAACGGCGATTCGATCGCCCAGGGCAATTTCGACATCGCGGTCCATGTCGGCACGCTGCACTATACGGCGAAGGACGCGATCCGGGTCTTCAAGGACGAGATGAAGCCCGGCGACGTCTACATGGTGAACGACCCTTATGCGGGCGGGACCCATTTTTCCGACGTGCGCGTGATCCGGCCGATCTTCGTCGGCGACGAGGTGATCGCCTATGCCCAGTCGAACGGCCACTGGTCGGACGTGGGCGGCAGCGTGCCCGGCTCCTTCGACGTGTCCGCCCGCGACATGTTCCGGGAGGGCCTGCGCATCACGCCGGTGCGCATCTATGACGGCGGCCGGTTCTGCCACGACGTCGCCAACATGATCGCCGCCAACACCCGCGACCCGGCCTCCGTGATCGGCGACATGCACGCCCAGGCGGAAGCGACCCGCGTGGCCGAGCGCGAGATTCTGCGGCTGGTCGACAAGTACGGCAAGGACACCGTCCTCGAAGGCTTCCGGGAGGTGCAGAACTACGTGGAGCGCGCGACGCGCCAGCGCATCGCGGCCCTGCCGGACGGCTCCTGGGAAACGGTCGACTATATCGACCGTGATCCCGCCGGCGGCGAGGGCATGATCCCGATCAAGGTGAAGCTCACCATCAAGGGCGACGAGGTCATCTACGACTTCACCGGCTCGCATCCCTGCATCGGCACGCTCTACAACTCGGCCTTCGGTTCGACCTTCTCGGCCGTGGTCGCGGGCATGAAGACCTTCTTCCCCGACCTGCCGCTGAACTCGGGCTTCTATCGCCCCATCAAGGTGATCGCCCCCGAGGATACCATCGTGAACGCCAAGTGGCCGGTCGCGGTCACGGGCTTCTTGATGCCGTTCGAGAAGATCATGAACTCGATCTACGAGATCTGGTCCAAGATCATGCCCGAGCGCGCCATCGCCTGCGCCTTCAACCTGGAATATCTGCTGACCGGTGGGCGCGACCGGCGCCATGACGCCAAGAACATCTTCATGTTCTATGACTGGCTGCCGGGCGGCTGGGGCGGGCGCAACGGCAAGGACGGCTCCAACGTCACCACGGCCTGCTTCGGCACCGGCCTCATGGCCCAGCCCGTCGAGGGCCAGGAGCGCACCAGCCCGATCCTGTGCCACGAGATGGAGATGCTCACCGATTCCGCCGGCCCCGGCATGTGGCGGGGCGGCGTCGGCCTGCGCAAGACCAGCACGATCGGCGAGGCCGACAACGTGGTGATCTCCTATATCTGCGACCGCGAGCGCGCGATCGTCTGGGGGATCAATGGCGGCCTGCCCGGTTACCCGCACGGCCTGGCCCTGCACCGCGGCGGGAAGGACAATCCCGAGGAATGGCTCGGCACGATCTTCTCCGACGTGCCGATCAAGAAGGGCGACCTGTTCACCCGGCCGACCTCGGGCGGCGGCGGCTTCGGCGACCCGCTGCTGCGCGACCCCGCACTGGTCGTGGAGGACGTGGCCGACGACTATGTCTCGATCGAGCGCGCCGCCAAGGACTATGGCGTCGTGATCCGCACGGTGGACCAGGACCGCGCCGAATACGAGGTCGACCTGCCCGCCACCGAGAAGCTGCGCGCCGAGATCCGGGCCCAGCGCAAGGGCTGGCTGGAGGAGCCCGCCGAGGCGGTGGCCGAGCGCTACCGCAAGGGCGAGATCGACCAGCTCGACCTGATCCGCCGCTACGGCGTGATCCTGGACTGGGCCACCGGGGAACTGATGGTGAACTCCACCAACGAGTTCCGCGAGATGTTCAAGAAGCGCTCCGCCGCGCACTGGGCGAGCTGACCGGTTGCCTTCGGGGGACGGTGGCAGCACCGTCCCCTTCGTCGTTTCCTTTCGGCGCATCCGAGAAGGGGATCACCGCCATGCCGTTCCGTGGCCTGTCCGCGTTTCCGATCACGCCCATGGACCAGCATGGCCGGGTGCGCACCGACGAGCTGGCGGTCCTCCTGCGCCGGCTCGCCGAGGCCGGCGTCGATTCGGTGGGGCTGCTCGGCAGCACCGGCTCCTACATGTACCTCAGCCGCAGCGAGCGGCTGCGCGCAGTCGAGGCCGCGGCCGAGGCCTTGAGTGGCCGCACGCCGCTCATCGTGAGCATCGGCGCGCTGCGCACTGACGAGGCCGAAGCGCTGGCCCGTGACGCCGAGACAGCCGGCGCCAATGGCCTGCTCCTGGCCCCGGTCTCCTACATCCCGCTCACCGAGGAAGAGGTCTTCCAGCACTTCTCGGCGGTGGCCGGGGCGACCGGGCTGCCCCTGTGCATCTACAACAACCCTGCCACCACCCATTTCAGCTTCGACAACGCGCTGCTGCAGCGCCTGTCCGGCATTCCCAACATCCGTGCGGTGAAGAACCCCGCACCGTCCGCCGCCGAGGCACCGGAGCGGCATCGGGCACTGCAGTCGCTGGTCCCGGCCGAGTTCGCGATCGGCTACAGCGGCGACTGGCTGGCCGCGGATGCCGTGCTGGCCGGCGGGGTCGCCTGGTACAGCGTGATCGGCGGCCTGCTCCCGGAACCCACGCTGAAGCTGATGCGCGCCGCCGAGGCCGGCGATGCCGCCGAAGTCGCGCACCTCAACGGACGTTTCGCGCCGCTCTGGACCCTGTTCCGCGAACTCAGCAGCTACCGCGTCGTCCACGCCATCGCCAATGAGCTGGGCCTGACCCGCGCCGACCCGCCGCGCCCGATCCTGCCGCTGGGTACCGCGGACCGGCAGCGCGTCATGGCGGCGGTCGCTGCGATCCAGGCATAGCCTGCCCCGTCATGGCCGGTCCTCGGCCTGCTGAAGTCTGCGAGGCTGCGTTCCTATACCGGTGAGAAACGATAGGCATCACCATCCCGTGCGACGCTGCCGATGCCGGGAAAGTCGAGATGCGCGCCTGCGACGAACACACCTGGCCACGCCGCTCGGTCGAGGATCTGCGCACGGGTCGAACGGGCCTGCACCTGATCCCGATCCAGTTCCCAGGTAAGCTCCGGCCTCGCGAACTGGATGGAGGGCACATGCACGATGTCGCCCCCGATCAGCAACTGTTCCCCGCCGCTCGGCACTGCGAACATCGTGTGCCCCGCCGAGTGGCCATGGGCGGCAACGGCGACGATGTGGTCGCTCACGGCAAAGCTGTTCCCCATAGGTTACGCAGCGCTGCCGGAACCTTGCCAGCCGCTCGCTCCGATCGAACAGCGCGACTTCCTCCTGCGGGACGAACAGCTGCTCCAGGTTGGGAAAGGCGTCCGAGCCGTCCGGCGCGACGAGCCCGTTCACGTGATCGATATGGGTGTGCGTGCAGGCCACGGCAGCGATGTCCTCCCGGGCAATCCCAGCTTCCGCAAGCGCACGAAGCAGCAGGCCCATGGACGGGTCCCACGCGTTGCCAGCACCTGTGTCGATCAGGATGTGCCGGCCCTGCTCGATGACCAGGAAGGCGTTGACCGACAGCCGCAGCTTCCCCTCCATGAGCCTTACCTGTTCGGGCAGTTGCGCGCCGAACGGCCGGTCGCCCTCCTGGCGCAGCCGGCTGGGTGGCATGTCCACATGGCCGTCGCGAAGGGCCAGAACGGCCAGCTCGCCGAACTCGTAGCGGGCGAAGTCGGTGCCCGACCGGATCATCTTCAAGGGACTGTTCTCCACGCGGGCGGGACACTCCGGGCGGACGCCGCGCGAGCCCGCATGTCGCGCGGCGTCCCTGGATGACAGCTTGGTTCAGATGCCCTGGCCGCCGGACACCTCGATCCGCTGGGCGTTGATCCAGCGATTGTCCGCGGACAGCAGGCTCGCGATCATCCGGCCGATATCGTCCGGCAGGCCGACGCGGCCGAGTGCGGTCATGTCGGCGAAGACCTTGTTGATCTCCGGGTTGTCCCGGACCGCGCCGCCGCCGAAGTCGGTCTCGATGGCGCCCGGCGCCACCGAGTTGACCGCGATCCCGCGGCTGCCCAGTTCCTTGGCCAGGTAGCGGGTCAGCACCTCGACGGCCCCCTTGACCGCCGAATAGACGGCAAAGCCGGGATAGGACACCCGGGTCAGGCCGGAGGACAGGTTCACGATGCGCCCGCCGTCCACGATCAGCGGCAACAGCGTCTGGGTGAGGAAGTAGACGCCCTTGAAGTGGACATCGACCAGCCGGTCGAACTGCGCCTCGGTCGTCTCGCCGATCGGCGTGAAGTCGCCATGGCCGGCATTGTTCACGAGATGATCGAAGGTGTCGCGCTGCCATGTCTCGCGCAGGGCGATCCGCAGGCGCTCGGCAAACGGAGCGAAGGCGGCGACGTCGCCGGTGTCGAGCTGCAAGGCAACCGCCCGGCGCCCCATCGCCTGGATCTCGGCGACCGCGGTCTGCGCATCCTCCCGCCGGCTCTGGTAGGTGAGGATGACGTCGCCGCCGTGGCGGGCGATGCTGAGCGCGGTGTTGCGGCCGAGGCCGCGGCTGGCACCGGTAACGAGGGTGATCTTGGTCATCATCCGACTCCTGTGGGGGTGACTGCCCGGATATCGCGCCAGGAGGCCGGCCGTGGTTGCCAGGAACCCGACGTTCTTTGCCTGATCCTCCGAAGTGAGTTCACGGAGCAATCCGTTCTGGAGTAGGAACAGGCATGGACGACTCCCTGCTCAAAGCCGTTCGTCGCTACACCGAGGCCTGTGCCGACCCGGCCGGCATCGCTCGGACTCCCATCCCCAGCCTGACGACCATTCGGGCGACCGCGCCCAGCGGGCTGCAATATGACATCTCCCGGCCGCTCGTCTGTCTCGTGCTGCAGGGGACCAAGCAGGTCACGATGGGGAGTCAGGCCTTCACGTTCACCGCCGGCGACTCGCTGCTGATCACGGCGGACGTGCCGACCGTCAGCCAGATCATGCGTGCAAACGTCGTGGCGCCCTATCTTTCGCTCGTCCTGGACCTCGATCTGGCGCTGATCGCCGAGCTGGTGGAGGCCATGAAGCTGGTGCCGGCCGAGGACGGTGGGCCGGTGCGGGTCGAACCCACCGATGCCGAGGTCGCGGACGCGGCGCTGCGGCTGATGCGCCTGCTCGAGCGCCCGGCATCGGTGCCGGTGCTGCAGGCCCAGCTCCTGCGCGAGATGCACTACTGGCTGCTGGCTGGCCGGCACGGGCCGGCGATCCGGCGCCTCGGCTGGCCGGGCGGCCATGCGCAGCGGGTGGCGCGCGCGGTGGCGGTGCTCCGGGCCGAGTTCACGCAGCCCTTGCCGGTCGAGCGCTTGGCGGCGGTCGCCGGGATGAGCCCGTCCTCGTTCCACCAGCACTTCCGCGCCGTCACCTCGCTCTCGCCCCTGCAGTTCCAGAAGCAGCTGCGCCTGATCGAGGCGCGGCGGCTGATGCTGTCGGAAGGCAGGGCCGTGAGCAGTGCGGCGTTCGCGGTCGGCTACGAGAGCGTGTCGCAGTTCACCCGGGAGTACCGCCGGATGTTCGGCCTGCCGCCGGTCCGGGAAACGTCCATGGCGCGGCGGAGCGAGGCAGCGGCGGCATGAGCCGGCCGGATCATGCGCCGGTCAGACCTCCACCCCGTAATCCGCCAGCTCCGGCAGCATCGCCTCGACCACGAAGTCCACGAAGGCTTCGGGCGCATCCAGGTAGAACTCGCGTGTCGAATAGCTGCCGACCTCCGCCGTGACCCCGCGCTCGCGCAGCCATGCCGCCAGCTTCTCCAGCTCGGCCCGCGGCGTGTCGCTCAGGAACGAGACCTGCGACAGGCGCTTGTCGGCATCGCGTCCTGTCTCGGGGCTGTGGTTGAGCTGCAGGTCGACATTGGTGCCGGGCTGGCGCATCCACACCGACCGCTCGGTCCGGCGCAGCTCGACGAAGCCCAGCTCCGCCTGGAACATCGAGACCACCGTGTCGAAGTGCTCCGGCGCCACGCGCTGGGCCATGTGATTGAACTTCATCCGTCTGTCCTCAGCTTCGGGCCGTGGCCTCGGTCGTGGTAAGTGGAGGGGCCATGGCCCTGCGGCTGGAGCCCAGGCCCGGCAGCCTGAGCTCGCGCGAGCCGGTCAGCCCCTTGGGTCGGAAGATCAGGATCAGCGCCATGCCGATGCCGAGTGCTATCTCCTGCGAGCCCTCGGGCAGGGCCAGGACCGATTCGCCCACCGCCACGCCGGACTCCAGGAAGCGGAAGAACTCGACGAACACGGTGACCGCGAACACGCCGACAATGGCGCCGGTGACGCTGCCCATCCCGCCGATGATGAGCATGGCGAGCGTGATGAAGGTGAGCTGCAGGTAGAACATGTCCACCGTCGCCACGCCCAGGAACTGCACGAAGAGCGCACCGCCGATGCCGACGATGAAGGCGGAAAGGACGAAGGCGGCCAGCCGCACCCGCACGATGCTGACACCCGAGGCACGGGCCGCGACCGGATCGTCCCGGGTCGCGCGCAGCATCAGGCCGAAGCGCGAGCCCTTGAACCAGAAGGCCAGCACGATGGCGCCCAGCGCGAAGGCGAGCCCGGTCCAGGGGCCGACCACGGTCGGAATGCCGATGATCGAGCTGACGCCTGCGGTCACCGAATCCCAGTTGGAATAGACATTGTTGACGATCGCCAGGAAGGCGAAGGTCGCGATCGACGCGGCGATGCCGGACAGGCGCAGGATCACGGCACCGAACACCAGCGCCACGGCCGCCGCCAGCACGGCACCGCCGGCCACCGCCACCCAGAACGGGTACTGCGCCTGCTGCAGGAAGACCGGCAGGCCGGTCAGCATGAGCTGCTTCCACATCGGGTTGCAGGTGGCCCAGGCGGCGGCATAGGCGGCGATGCACATGAAGCCGATATGGCCGAACGACACCACGCCGGAATTGCCGATGAACACCGACAGCCCGACCACCACGATCAGGCGGACCAGGGCTTCGGTGACCGTCAGCGCCATCTCGTCGTTGCCGAGCAGCGCCACCAGCGCCGTGATCGCGGTGACGCCCAGGAGGAGGGCGAGCACCGGCAGGGCCGCGCGCAGGAAGCGGCGTTGGGCGGTGTCGGTCATACGCGCTCCACGAGGGCTTTGGTGGGAACCAGGCCGGCCGGCCGGAACAGTAGCATCAGGATGACGATGCCGAACACGAAGCTGTCGCGGAACGGCCGGAGATCGTCCGGCAGGTAGGCCTGGAGGAACACGGAAGCGAAGGCCACGGCAAAGCCGCCGGTCGCCGCCCCGATCAGGCTGCCCATGCCGCCCACCACGGTGGCGATGAAGGCGAACAGCATGAGCGGCACGCCCATGGTCTGGCTGAGCGTGCCGGTCTGCGACAGGAGCAGGAGCGAGGCCACCGCCGCCAGCACGCCGGAGATCGCGAACGCCAGGCCGATCACGAGATTGCCGCGCACGCCGAGATAGCGGGCCATGCGGAAGTCCTCGGCGGCAGCCCGCATCTGGATGCCCAGGGCCGTCCGCTTGAGCAGCAGCGTCAGCCCGCCCATCAGGACGAGCGTGGCCAGGATGGTGACGATCTGCAAGAGCGGGATGCGCAGGCCGCTCACCGCGATCTGGTAGTTCAGGTTCGACCAGAGATCGACGCTCTTGGGCCGCGAGCCGTAGAACATCAGGATCACGTTCTGGATCACGAAGCTGACCGCGAACGACGCGATCATGAGCGTGGCGGGGTCGGCGCGGCGGATGTGGCGGAACACCAGGAGGTCGGAGAGCAGGGCTGCCGCCACCACGATCACCGCCACCGCGATGATCACCATGAACCAGGGCCAGCCGCCGATGAACAGGGTGGCGACCGCCTCGGTGGAGGGGATGATCAGCGCATAGGCACCAAGCGTGATCAGGTCGCCATAGGCGAAGTTGATCAGCCGCAGGATGCCGAACAGGAGGCCAATACCCAGTGCGGCCAGCGCATAGAGGCTGCCCAGCGACAAGGCGTCGATGAAGGTCTGCGCGAAGTTGATCATGCCGCGGCCTCGCTCGTGGCAGGGGTGTGGTGCTCGTCGAAGCCGAAATAGGCGCGGGTGATGGCCTCGCCGTCCTGCAGGTCGGCGGTGTTGCCGTGCAGGAGGATGCGGCCGTTGCGCAGCACGTAGATCCGCTCGCTGAACTTCAGCATCCGGTCGGAGCTCTGCTCGTTGACCAGCAGGGTCAGGCCGCGCTCGGCGCGCAGCGCCAGCAGCGTCGAATAGACCGTGTCGACGATCTTGGGTGCAAGGCCCAGGGACGGCTCGTCGACCATGACCAGGCGCGGCCTGGTCATCAGTGCGCGGGCGATCACCAGCATCTGCTGCTCGCCCCCGGACAGCCGGCCGGCCGGCTGGCGCCAGCGCTCCTTCAGTCGCGGGAAGTAGCCCAGCAACTGCTCGGCGTCGCGTTGCGCATGGCGCTGGTCGCTCATGGCATAGGTGCCGATGAACAAATTCTCCTCGACAGTCAGCGTACCGAACACGTGGCGGCCTTCCGGCACCAGCGAGATGCCGAGCCGTGCGATGTTCTCCGCACGCATCCCCACCAGATCCTTGCCGTCGAAGCGGATGCGCCCGCGCTTAGGCGGCACGCCGCCGGCGATCGCCGCCAGCAGGGTCGACTTGCCGGCACCGTTGGGGCCGACCACGCAGACCGCCTCGCGCTCCTTCACCGAGATGGCGACCCCGGCCAGTGCGGTGGTGCCGCCATAGCTGACCGCCAGATCCTCGACCTCCAGCATCAGTGATGGCCCTCCGCCATTTCGAGCTGCTTCTCGCCCTCGCCGCCCAGATAGGCGGCCAGCACCTTCTTGTTGCGCTGGATCTCGGCCGGCGTGCCCTCGGCGATGGACCGGCCGCTGTCCAGGACATGGATGAAGTCGCAGGTGCCCATGACCATGCGCATGTTGTGCTCGATGAGCAGGACCCCGCAGGTGAAGGTCTTGGGGATGTCCAGGACGATCTGCGAAAGCTCGTCGCATTCGGCATCCGCCATGCCCGCCGCGGGCTCGTCGAGCAGGAGGAAGGCCGGGCCCAGGAACAGGGCACGGGCGATGCCGACCCGGCGCTCGTCGGTATAGGGCAGGGTGCCCGCCACGATGTCGGCCTTGTCGGCCATGCCCAGCCAGGCCAGCAGCTCCATGGCGAGGTGGTGGGCCTGGCGCCGGCCCAGCCCCATGCCGGTGCCGGTCACCTCGACATTCTCGACGACGGTGAGGTCCTTGAACAGCCGCCCGGCCTGGAAGGTCCGCGCCACGCCCTGGTGCCGGAACCGCTCGGCACTCCAGCCGGCCGTGTCCTGGCCGCCTAAAAGGATGCTGCCCTCGGTGGGACGCTGGAAGCCGGTCAGGCAGTTGACCAGCGTGGTCTTGCCGGCCCCGTTCGGCCCGATCAGGCCTAGGATCTTCTCCCGCTCCAGGCAGAGCGTCACGTCACCGATCGCGGTGAGCCCGCCGAAGCGGACGGAAACACCCTGCGCCGCGAGGCTGGCCGCCTGCGACTGCTCGACCCCGGTGGCGGTCATGGTCGGTCTTCTGGTCATTTCGACGCCACCTCGCATCGCGTGTGATCACAAAACGAAGCTCCCTGTTGGGCACATACTGGGAGCGGAGCTGGAATTTTGTCCACGCGGATGCAGCAAGAACCGTGCAAGTCCTCGGCAGGCTGCGCCTGGGCCGTTGCCAGCCGGCTTGGTACGTGGCTTGCTCGTACCCCTGGCGAATGCCCGCCTGCCGCGCAGGCCGGCCGCACAGCACCTACAGGGGGACGTAAACGAATGGTCGCATCGAGATTGCTGGGGGGGCTGGCGCTTGGCGCAGCACTGACGATGGGCGCCCTGCCGTCCATGGCCGCCGACGAGATCGTGCTCGGCTTCGCGGTCGCCGATTCCGGCGCCATGAACGCCTATGACAGCGATTCGAAGAAGATGGCGCTGCTCTGGATGGAGGAGCAGAACGCCAAGGGCGGCGTGCTCGGCAGGCAGCTCAAGGAGGTGTCGGCCGATACCAAGTCCGACCGGGTCGAGGGTGCGAAGGCCGGCCAGCGCGTCCTGCGCGAGGGTGCCGTGGTGGTCTTCGCCACCTGCGACTACGACTATGGCGCGCCGGCCGCCCTGCAGGCGCAGCAGGCCGGCGTCATCTCCGTGTTCCTGTGCGCGGGCGATCCCAAGGCGGGGGTGATGGGGGTAGGTCCCCTGTCGTTCACCTCGTCGAATGCCGCCCAGGTCGAGGGTGCCACGCTCGCCGAGTGGGGCATGGAGAAGAAGGGCTACAAGACCGCCTATGTCCTGCTCGACGAGACGCTCGAGTACAACAAGTCGGCCTGCGCGGGCTTCGACTGGCGGTTCCCGAATGTCGGCGGCGAGATCGTCGGCCGCGACGTGTTCAAGGGCAGCGATGCCTCCATCGCCTCGCAGATCACCCGCTTCCGCTCCGTGGCAGCCGAGAAGCCGGTCGACGTGCTGGTGCTCTGCTCCTCCATGCCGGGTGCCCCCGGTGCGCTCCGGCAGATCCGGGCGGCCGGCATCGACATCCCGGTGTTCGGCTCGCAGTCGATGGACGGGCTGTACTGGCAGGACGCCGTGCCCGGCCTGAAGGACTTCTATGTCCCGATCCAGGCCTCGGCCTATGGCGATGATCCCCGCCCCGAGGTGAACGAGCTGGCCGAGCGCTTCGAGAAGCGCTGGGGTGCCCGTCCCGCCACCCAGTATGCCTTCCCGATCTGGGCCTTCATGGAACTGTGGGCCAAGGCGGTCGAGAAGGCCGGCACCACCGACGCGCAGCCGGTGGTCGACGTGATGAACAGCTTCAAGGACGAGCCGACCCTGCTCGGCCCCAGGACCTTCACGCCGATGCTGCACATCCAGGACCGGCCGCTGGAGCTGATCGCCGAGGTCGGCGGCGGCCAGGGCAAGGTGATCGACCAGTGGCGGATCGCCGAGCCGGTGCCGCAGGAGGTGCTCTACCGGCTGAAGACCGACTGATCCCGCCCCTTCGGTAAGGGGGACACCCCCGCGGATGCCGGCCGCGGGGCGTCGTCCTGGTTCAGGGGGAGGGCATGAGCCGTGCTACGGCCTGGACGAGGCAATCGTTCATCGCCGGCTTCTCGACCAGCACGTGGCCGCGGCAGCTCAGCAGTTCGGGCAGTCTCTGCCCGCTATAGAACAGGAACGGGATCTGCCGTTTCATCAGGAGATGTGCGACGGGCTCGGTGGTTTCCGTGCCCAGGCGAAAGTCGAGCACCGCGACATCGATGTGGTCGCGCTGGGCGCTCGCCAGGGCTTCGGGCAAGGTGAACCACGGCCCGACCACCTGGGCCCCGACACTCTGGAAGGTCGCCTCGAGATCGAAGGCGATCAGGACCTCATCGTCCGCGATGAAGACCCTGGCTCCTTCCAGCCATGTGCTCCGGCCAGTCGTCCTCATCGCGCGGCTCGGCCTCCGGAATTTCCAACTCGATCGTGCACGTCACACCGTCCGGCAGGAACTCATGGCGCACCTTGGCGCCGGGGATCCCCTTCTGGATCAGCACGCTGCCAAAGCCGCTCCGCTCCTGACGATGCACCGGGGGTCCGTCGCTCTCCTGCCAAGTAACCATCAAGTGCCGGCGATTGTTCCCTGTCAACCGCCAGGAAAGTGCCACCCGCCCATGATCGTCGGACAGGGCGCCGTGCTTTTCGGCATTGGTGGCCAGCTCGTGCAGGACCAGGCCGAACGGTGTCGCCAGGTCGGCCGGCAAGGTGACCGGTTCCCCCGTGATGGTGAGCCTCGCCGAGTTGCCGTCGACATAGGCCTGAAGCTGACCCTCGACCAGCGCCGCGAGGCTGGCCCCCTGCCAGTGTGATTCGACCAGCAGCTTGTGCGCGGCGGCCAGGGCGGCGATCCGCCCTTCGAACAGCTCGGCGAACTCCTTGGGGTCTTGGGACGTCCGCAGGGTCTGGCGCGCCATCGACTGCACGACGGTCAGCGTGTTCTTGACCCGGTGGGTGAGCTCGTCCAGCAGCAGGCTCTGCCGCTCGGTGATGTCGCGGGTGCTTTCCAGGACCAGCTGGCGCCCCTCGAGCGGGACCAGCTCGATCTGGCTTTCCACGGTAAGCACCTGCCCGCTCTTGGTGGTATGCAGGATCTCGCCGCTCCAAGCACCCCTGGTCAGCAATGACTGGCGCAGTTCCTCGAACGATCCCCCGGGTACCTTGATCTGGAGCAGATGATCCACCTGCCGGCCGATCGCCTCGGCCCGACTGTAGCCGTAGAGTTCCTCGCTGCCGCGGTTCCATTGCAGGATGCCCTCGTCGAGCTCCCACACGAAGATCGGCGAGCGGGACAGGTTGACCAACCGGCTCTCCTGGCGCAGCCGCTCCTCGCTCTGCCGGAGGGCTTCGTCGGCCCGGCGGCGCTCGGTGATGTCGACGAAGGTGACGACGATCCCGTCGATCTTGTCGTCGATGGTGCGGTATGGCCGCATCCGCACGAGATACCAGCCGCCGGCCCGGCTCTGCACCTCTTCCCCGATCGGCGTCAGGTCCTTGAGCACCAGGCGCGCCTGGTCGGCGAGCCCGTCATAGTCGAGCTGGTGCGTGAAGTCGGTGATCGGCCGGCCTTCGTCGTTCAAGGTGATGTTGAACAGCTCGGTCAGCCGCGGCGTGAAGCGCTTGATGCGCAGGGAGGTGTCGAGGAACAGCGTGCTGACATCGGTCGCGGCCATCAGGTTCTGCAGGTCGCTGTGCGCCCGCGACACGCTTTCCAGCTTGATCTTCAGCTCGTTGTTGACCGTCTGCAGCTCCTCGTTGATCGACTGGAGCTCTTCCTTGCTGGTTTCCAGCTCCTCCGACGTGGAGCGGAACTCCTCGTTGATCGACTGCAGCTCCTCGTTGGCGGCCCGCAGTTCCTCGTTGGCCGCCTCGGATTCTTCCCGGGTCGCACGCAGCCGGTTCTGCGCCGCCTGCAGTTCCTCTCGGAGCTGCCGGATCACCTCGTCGCTGGCACCTCCATCGGTCCGCCCGACATCCGCCAGACGCGTGGCTTCATCCACCGCCTCGCCTTCGATGAACATCACGATGGTATGGTCGATGCCCTCGGCGTCCCGGACCACCGGCTTGACGTGGAGATACACCCGATGGGCCGCGCCGTTGAACCTGACGGGGATCGGCGAGGTGAGGGTGGTTTCACCCTGTTCGAAGGCACGATGGAGGGCCGAGCGCAGGTCGAAGCGCAGCTCATGGCGAACCAGGTCGACCGCGTCGACGCTCAGTGGCCCTCCGGCCGGCTGCAGGTAACGCCCGGCATTGTCCGAGAGATGAATGACGCGGTGCGCCTCGTCGACCAGCATGCTGGGCGGTGCGATCCGCTCGAGCATCTTCCGATGCAGCGCGGTGTCGCTGGTGCTGCCGCCCCCGCCATGTGCCCGGGGCGGCACCGGGGCACGATCATGGGACTGTTGGCCCGTACGCAGGAGGATGGGCAGTGCGGGCCGCTTGACCTCGGGCGCTGCCGCCGACCGGTAGATCCGTGCATCCCGATCGACCGGGTGGAACAGCCCCACCGGTTGGTCCGCGCTCTCCGAGGAGCCGAGGAACAGATAGCCTCCGGGGTTCAGGGCATAGTGGAAGGTGTTGCAGACGAGCTGCTGCAGGTCGCGGTCCAGGTAGATGAGCAGGTTGCGGCACGAGATCAGATCCAGCCGCGAGAAGGGCGGGTCCTTCAACATGCTGTGCGTTGCGAACAGGATGGTGTCGCGCAGTTCCCGGCGAACCCGGTAGTGGTCGCCCTCCTTGAGAAAGAAGCGCCGCAGCCGCTCCTCGCCCAGATCGGCCTCGATCGCATCGGGAAAGCGACCTTCGCGGGCGATCGCCAGGGCACCGGCATCCAGGTCGGAGCCGAACACCTGGATCTCGGGCCGCAGCTCGCGCCGGCTGGCTTCCTCGAGCAGCAGCATGCCGATCGTGTAGGCCTCCTCCCCGGTGGCACAGCCCGGAACCCAGACCCGGATGAAGGAGCCCACCTCCTTGTTGTCGAACAGGCGCGGGATCACATGCTCCGCGAGCGACTTGAACGCCTTCGGATCGCGGAAGAACGTCGTCACCGAGATCAGGAAATCCGAGAACAGCGCCTGGGCTTCCTCCGCATTCTCACAAAGAAATTTGTAATACTCCCGGAGCGAATTCTTTCTGGCGACTTGCACGCGCCGGGCGATGCGTCGCGTGACGGTGGCGCGCTTGTACTGCGAGAAGTCGTGGCCGGTCCGGACCCGGACATGAGCCAGGATCCGCTGGAGGCTGTCCTCATCTCCTTCGGGTATGCCGTCGGCCGAGACCTGCTTGCGCTTGTTCAGGATCTCGACCAGTTGCCCGGCGAGTTCCCGGATCGGCAGCACGAAGTCCACGACCTGGGCCGCAATCGCGCTGCGCGGCATGGACGAGTATTCGGCTTCATTCGGGTCCTGCACCATGACGATGCCGCCGGCTTCCTTGACCGCCTTGACCCCGATGGCGCCATCGCCACCGGCACCGGTCAGGATGACGGCGAAACCATCGCTGTGCTGTTCGGCCAGCGAACGAAAGAACATGTCGATCGGCGCCCGCTGCCCCCGCGGTTCGTCGAACGGCAGGGCAGAGACCATGTGATCGGCGATCCGCAGCCGCCGGTTCGGGGCGATCACATAGATCTTGTTGGGCTCCAGACGGGTGGTGTCCGCGACCTGTTCCACGCCCATGCTGGTACGGGCCGCCAGGATGCTGGCCAACTGGCTGCGGGCATCCGGATCCAGATGGACGATGACGACGAAGGCTGCGCCGCTATTGTCGGGCAGTGCTTCGAACAGCAGTTGCAAAGCTCTGACGCCACCTGCGGATGCGCCGATGCCGACGATCGGTGGGTCGACCTGGTGTTGCATCAAGGCTCTCTCCGCGCTTCATGCAGGCCAACACCGGCGCCAGGTCTGCTCGCCGGTGGTTCTATTGTGGTAGGGTTATGGGCGAAAGCGATCATGCCGGCGTACCATCTCGGAGATCGCTCCTTCATGGTTGCCGTATCGTATCCATGCCGGTGCTGATCGCCTGTCGAAGCGTTTCCGCGTAGTGCCGGTACTCCGTGGCGCGGGCATCATAAACATTGGCCAGCGTATCCCGCCCCTGGGCGCGGGCATCGTCGGCCATGCGCTCCACGATCCCCAGTCGTTCCTCCATGACCCGCATGGCCACGGCCAGGGCCTCGTGAACCTCGTCCTCCTGAGCGACGAGCAGGTTCTCGGCGGTGAACCCATGCCCGATCTGACAGCGAAAGCGCAGCGGGCCATCGCCTTTCATGTGGGACAGGACGCCGTGACAATGGGGGCAACTGAGCGTCGAGGGATCGGCTATCTCGTTCAGCCTGCCCGGGCTCACGCGGCTGCCCAGCGCGATCTTGACCTCCAGCTCCAGGTCCAGCCCGGTCGGCTTGCTCGGGCCTGCTGGCAGCCTGGCCAGCTCCCCCAGCAGGAACCCGATCTGGTCCGACCGCGCGACATGGTCGACGGCGACGGCCGCCATGGCCGCGGTCGGCATGGCGGCGACCTCCGCATCCAGGGGATGCTGCACCACCGTGACCCCACCCGTCTCGCTGATCGCGTGAAGGCCGGAAGCACCGTCATTCATCATCCCGCTCAGCACCACGCCGATCGCGCGGGGTCCGAAGGACAGGGCCGCCGAGCGGAACAGGGGATCGATCGCCGGGCGGCTCATGTTCTCGCGCGGCCCACGGCCCAGCCGGATGGTGTGGTCCACGACGAGCAGGTGGCGATCGGACGGGGCCAGGTAGATGTAGCCCTGCTCCAGCGGCTGGCCATCCACCGGGCTGTTCACCCGCAAGGACACGCCCTGGCTCAGCAGCTCCGACCGATGGTCGGCGGCATCCTTGGGCCGGTGCGTGCAGACCATGACCGATGCGGGAAGATCGGCGGGAAGATCACGGAGGACTCGCTGCAGAACCGGAAAGCTGCCTGCGGACCCACCGATGACGATCAGGTCATGGTTGGGCATTCCCGGCGACCTCCTGCTTCAGCACGTCCATGCCGCAACAACGGACCGTTGCAGAGGGCGTTCCCGGGCATCTTCCGCCAGCCGGGAGAGGCGGCGGCGCTTGCCGCCGACCGCCCGCCGGGCCGCCAACGGAATTCGCGGAACGAACCCGACGACCTTCCCGGCCGGCGGGCTCGCCCGGCCTCGGGCTACTCAGTGAAGCCGTAGGCGCTGCGCGCCTGCTCCTTGCTGATGTAGCCCTCGGCCACGTCCTCCCGGATCAGCTCGGGATCGCGCTGCTTCGGGTCGCCATAGCCGCCGCCGCCCGCGGTGATCAGCAGGATGCGGTCGCCCGGCTCGAACACCACATTGGCGTACTTGCTGCTCGACACCTTGTTGTTGGTCTCGCGCACCGTGGTCCAGCGATCGGTCCCGGCCTTCATGATCTTGGTGCCGCCGGCAGCTCCCCGCTCGCCGCCGAACAGCGGGAAGGGTCCCGTCTCGTGGCGGTCGGAGCACTGCGAGCCGGTGATCGGCACCGTGGTCACATAGAGCGTGCGCCTGTAGCCCAGGCCGCCGCGCCACTGCCCGGCCCCGCCGGAATCCTGGACCAGCTCGCAGTTCTCGACGCGCAGCGGGAAGCGGGTCTCGAACACCTCGGTCGGGTTGAAGCGGCAGTTGCCGTTGATGGCGTTGACGGTGTTGTTGCCGTCATGACCCTTCCGGCCACCCCAGCCCCCCGACATGATGTCGTAGCAGGCGAAGTATTCGTCATGGTCGGGATGGTCGCCGCCGAACACGAAGTTCGTGCTGGTCCCCGATTCCGAGGCCATGGCGCGGTCCGGCGTGCAGCCAGCCATGGCGCCGATCACGATGTCGGCCAGGCGCGGGTGGGTCTCGGTGTTGCCGGCGACCAGCGGGCCCGGATAGTCGACATTGGTGACGTGACCCGGCGGGGAGAGCACCCGGATCGGGCGGAAGCAGCCCGAGTTCTTCGGAATCGAGGCATCGGTGACGTGCAGGATGCCGTTATAGGTGGCGCCCGTGGTCACGCCGAGCGTGGCGTTGATGGGGCCCCTGGCCTGCTTGGAGCTGCGCCCGAAATCGGCCACGATCTCGTCGCCGTGCAGGTGCAGGTCGACCGCGATCGTGTACTGCGTGTTGGTGATGCCGTCGTTCTCGATCACGTCCTCGAAGGAATAGACGCCGTCCGCGAACGCGGCGATCTCCGCCCGCATCCGCCGCTCGGCATAGTCCATCAGGTCTTCGCAGGTCTGCTTGAAGACGTCCTTGCCGTACTTGCGGACGATCTGGGTGATCCGGTCGACGCCCAGGTCCACCGCACCGATCATGGCGCGCAGGTCGCCATAGCTCTGCCGCGGCGTGCGGGTGTTGGCGAGGATCAGCTTCCAGACTTCCTCGACGTCCTTGCCGGCCTTCATGATCTTCACCGGCGGCACGCGCATGCCCTCGTGGAAGATCTCGGTGGCCTCGCCGCAGAACGCACCCGGCACCATGCCGCCGATCTCGGCGATATGGCCGATGCAGACCGCGAAGCCCAAGAGCTCGCCGTCCACGAAGAACGGCTTGAAGAAGGTGTGCTCGGGGCAGTGCAGGCCGCCGCGATACGGGTCGTTGTGCAGCAGGATGTCACCCTCCGACAGCGTGTCGAACGGGATCTCCTGGGCGCAGGTCTTGATGAGCAGCGGCATGCCGCCGATCATGGTCGGGCAGAACTCGGCGCAGGCGATCATGTCGCCCTTGGCGTCGGCGAGCGCGCAGGTGAAGTCGAGGCCCTCGTTGAAGATCGTCGAGTACGACGTCTTCATGAGCAGGATGCCCATCTCCCGGCAGATCGACACCATGGTCGAATCCATGATGTTCATGGTGACCATGTCGAGCGGGGCCAGCCGCTCATGCTTGGAGGGATAGGCGGCCTCGAAGGGCAGCTTGGGCTGGACGATCGGCATGACCGGATCGTCCTCGCCGTTTGCCCGCCGCTCGGTCCACTCGACGCACCATGGCGAGCAGAACAGGCCCTTGGGCCCGGGCCCGGTGCGCACCCCCTCGCCATAGACGAGCAGGCCGCAGCAGGCGCACTTGTTGTACTTCTCGACGTAGAAGCCGTTTTCGGACATGCGCATTGGAAGTGTCCTTCTCAGCCCTGGATCGTGTCGATGAGGAGATGGCCGTAATCGTCGACCGTGAGGCGCTGGCCAGGGCAGACCACCGTGACCGAGGCGGCCTCCTCGACGATCACCGGCCCCTCCAGCACATGGCCCGCCAGGAGCCGGTCGCGGTCATGGACATCGACCTCGAAGCGGCCTTGGGCATAGCCGACGCTGCGCCGGCCCACCGGCTCCGGCGCGCCCGTGGCCTTCTCCAGCTTGGGGATCTCGGGCACCGCCGAATCGGAGATCGCGGTCACCGCGAAATTGACGATCTCGATGATGTCGCCCCTGGTGTTGAAGCCGAAGCGCGCCTTGTGCGCCGCGTGGAAGGCTTCCCAGAGCTGCTCGATGTCGGCCTCGGGCGAGAGCGTGCTCTCGTCGACGGTCAGCTCCAGCTCGTAGTTCTGGCCGAGATAGCGCATCTCGAGCGCACGGATGAGCTTGATCTCGTCCGTGAAGCCCTGGTCGGTGAGCTGGGCCTTCGCCTCGTCCACCAGGGACTGCATGATCGCCGCCGCCCTGGCCTTGTCGAACCGGTTGCTGGTGAGCTGGGCCGTGCGCTGGCGGTCCACGCGGGCCTGGGTCAGGATGAAGCCATAGGCCGAGAACTGGCCCGGATGGTTCGGCACGATCCCCTTGGGGATGCCCATCTCGACCATCAGCTCACCGACATGCAGCGGACCGGCGCCGCCGAAGGTGGAGAGCGTGAAGTCGCGCGGGTCGAGGCCGCCCTCGATCAGCACGGAGCGCAGCGCGCCCACCATGTTGTTGTTGGCGATGCGCACGATCGCCAGCGCCGTCTCGTCGACGTCCTGGCCCAGCGCCTCGGCGACGCTCGCCACCGCCTTGCGCGCCCGCTCGACGTCCAGCCGCATCCGGCCGCCCAGGAAATTGTCCGGGTCGATCCGGCCGAGCAGCACGTTGGCGTCGGTGACGGTCGGCAGCTCGCCCTTGCCGTAGCAGGCCGGGCCCGGGTTCGCGCCGGCCGACTGCGGGCCCACCCGCAGCATGCCGCCCTTGTCGATCCAGGCGATCGAGCCGCCGCCCGCACCGATGGTGCGGATGTCGATGATCGGGATCTGGATCGGCACGCCCCATTCGATCTCGAACGCGGTCGTGAACCGCTCCTGGCCGTCCAGGATCACCGAGACGTCGGTGGAGGTGCCGCCCATGTCGAGCGTGACCAAGTGATCGATGCCGGTGAGCTTCGCCATGTGCCGGCTGGCGATCACGCCGCCGGTCGGGCCCGAGACCACCAGGTTCACCGGTGCCTCGGCCGCGGCGTCCAGGGTCATCTCGCCGCCATTGGACTTGATGACCACGGTCGGCGCCTGGAAGCCCGCCTCGTCCAGCCGCTTGCGCATCGAGCCCATCTGCCGGCTGACCACCGGCTTGAGATAGGCGTCAGCCAGCACGGTGGAGGCGCGCTCGTATTCCTTCCACTTGGGCAGAACCTCGTAGGAGATCGAGATCGGCAGGTCGGGCAGGACCTCGGTCAGGATCTCCTTGATGCGCAGCTCATGCGCCGGGTTCAGGTAGGAGAACAGGGTGCAGACCGCGACCGCCTGGATCTCGGGCATGGCCTTGAGCTGCTCGCCCAGCGCCCTGACCTCGGCCTCGTCCAGGGCCTTGAGCACATTGCCATAGGCGTCGATTCGCTCGTCCAGCTCGAAGCAGTGGCGGCGCTTGGCGAGCGGGTTCGGCTTCACCCAGCTCGCATCATAGTGATACTTGCGGTTGCCGCGCTGGACGAAGATGACGTCCTTGAAGCCCTTGGTCGTCACATAGGCGACCGTGGCACCCTTGCGCTCCAGGATCGCATTGGTCGCGACCGTGGTACCCAGCCGGATATGCTCGACCGCGGCGGCATCGCTGCTCTTGTAGCGGCCGAGACCGCCGATGATGCCGACCACCGGGTCGGTCGGCGTGGACAGTTCCTTCCAGACCTCGACCTTCTTGTTGACGCGGTCGTAGGCGACGAAGTCGGTGAACGTGCCACCGACATCGATTCCGAGAGCGTGGCTCATCTCAGGATTACTTTCTTGATGCAGCTCAGATGGTCGGCGCGTCGTAATCGACCGGCGTGGCGTGCCAGCCCTGTCGGCGCTTCTCCCAGAAGGTCTCCCGCAGCTTCGCGGAGATCGGACCAGGGCGGTCGTTGCCCAGGATGCGCGAGCCCAGCCGGCTCACCGGCATCACGCCGCCCGCCGTGGTCGAGAGCAGGATCTCGTCGGCCTCTTCCAGCTCGGCGCGCGGGATCGGCCGGGTCTCGAACGGGATGCCCAGCTCCTCGCACAATTCCTTCACGGACAGGCGGGTGATGCCTTCCAGCGCCCCGCGCGGCGGGCTGACCACGGTGCCGTTGATGATGGCGAACGCGTTGTAGCCGGGTCCCTCGGTGAGATTGCCGTCCTGGTCGAGCAGCAGGGCCGTCTCGAAGCCGGCGTCATGCGCCTCGAACAGGCCTCGGGTCAGGTCGCCCCAGTGGAAGTTCTTGACGGTGGGGTCGACCGATTCCGGCGGGATGCGCGGCGTCTTGGCGATCATCGCGTGGACGCCGCGGGCCTGCTGCTCCTCGGAGAACAGCCAGACCCAGGGGATCGCGAAGCAGACGAGATAGGCGCGGCCATAGGCCGGGTGATAGGGCAGATGCGGCGCCGGCTTGCCGCGCACGCAGTCCATCGCGACATAGGCCTCGCGCAGGCCGGTGCGGCGGACCAGGTCGGTCAGGATGCGCTTGATGTCCTCGTCGCTCTCCTCCGGCTTCATCCGGAGCTTGTCCATCGAGCGGCGGAAGCGCTTGATGTGGTCGTCCAGGCGGAAGAAGGCGCCGAAATAGACACCGACCACGTCATAGGTGACGTCGGAGCGCCGGTAGCCCCAGTCGGTGATGGGGATCCTGGCCGCCTTGATCGGCATCACCTGGCCGTCGACATAGGCGGCACCTGCCGACCAGTCGGTTTCCGTCGGCGTCTCGCTCATCTTGCTGAAGCTCCCTGTTGCGCTCGTTCAGTTGGCAAGGCCGGCCCGCAGCCTGGCCGTCGCTGCCTCGTCCACCGTGAGCGTGATGCCGTCTTCGACCAGCACCACGCCGTATACGTCACTCGCCCGCTCGCGCGAAACCCAGCCTTCCAGCACATCGTGCAGGACACGGGCCGGATCGCGGTGCAGCGGTGAGCCGTAGCCGCCACCGCCCGAGGAGTGCGACACCACGTACTCGCCGGGCGCCAGCTTCACGCCATGGCAGGCCGGCAGCCCCGTGAGCGTGCCGTCCAGCTCGCGCTTGAAGGCCCGGGACAAGGCACCGGGCCCGCCGCCCTGGGCACCCTCGGCCGGGTTGACGGTGCCATCCGCGGTGTAGAGCACTTCCATCGTGCAGCCCTCGATCGGGCCGAACTCGGCATAGACCGATGGCGCGCCGCGGAAGGTGCCAGCCCCTTCGGTATCGGCCATGAGCGAGCGCCGGCGCACGAACAGCGGGTGGTGCAGCTCGTCGACCTCGATGCTGTCCTGCCGGCACAGCCCGGCATTGCCGACATGGATGATCGACAGGAAGCCGTCGGTGACGGGAGTACCCGCCCCGCCAGTCGCGCCGAGGAAGATCTGGTTGACGAACGGTGCATCGCCGTGGCGCGGGTCCTTGCCGGAGATCACGCCCATGGCCGGCGGCATGATCGGCCCGGTATCCGCCATGCCGAAGCCGGGAGCGATCTCGGCGATCGCGCGCTGCACCGGGTTGGAGACCCGGTCGGCGAGGTTGGTGGTCGCGACCGAGCATGAATGCGGGTGGCGCGGGATGCCCACCACGCAGTTCTCCCGGAGCAGCACGTCGACGCGGCGGAAGCTGCCGGCATTGGCCGGGACGCTGTGGTCCAGGATGCCGTTATAGATCCCGACCATGGCGGCGGTGCGGGCACAGCCTTCCGACAGGTTCAGGCCGCAGGGCTGGCAGTCGATATTGTCGGTGAGGTCGACGGTGATCTTGGCGTTCTCCGCATCGATCGTCATGTCGACCTTGACCGGGATGCCGTCCGGCACGCCGGGGAAGGGGTCGTGCGCCGAATGGACCGTCACCTTGCCGGACGGCAGGCGGCGGATCGCCTCGACCATCTTCGCTTCGGAATAGTCGAACCAGCCGGTGGCGTACTGCTCCAGCGTCTCCCAGCCGACCTCCTGGCCCAGTTGCAGAAGCTCGCGCTCGCCGATCCGCACCGCACCCAGCGTCGCCAGATAGTCGCCCCACCATTGCTCCGGCACGCGGATGCGCGCCCGGCACATGCGGATCAGGTCCTGATTGTCCTGGTAGCCGGACTGGATCTTGGCCGCCGAGAAGATCAGCGCACCTTCCTCGTACACGTCCCGGGCATGGCCCATATAGGTGGTGGGCCGGGAGTTGCCGCAGTCCGCCTGGTGCGCCTTGGCCAGCACGAAGAAGCGCAGCGTGCCGCCCTCGTCCACCACCGGCACGATCAGGCAATGGTCGGCGGCGTGGGAATCGCCCTCATACGGGCTGTTGTGGAGGAAGCAGTCGCCGGCCTGCAGCTCCGGGTGATACTTCTTCACGGTCCGGCACATGATGTCCGGCCCGATCAGCGTGTGGATCGGCAGGCTCTCGGCACTCGCCAGCAGCTCGCAATCGGCGGTGAGCACCACGCAGGAGAAATCGTGCGCGGTGTTGAGCACGCCGGAACGCGCGGTGCGGAACAGCGTGTTCTGCATCTTGCGGGCGATGCTCTCCATGCGGTTGGAGATGATCGCCATCCGCACGCCCTCGCGCGCCCAGCCGGCCCGCTGGTCGACGTTGGTCACGGCCATCGGCCTTCCTCCCTCCGTCTCACTGGGTCTGACGCAGCGACGCGCGCAAGCTGCGCGTGGCCGCCTGGTCGACCGCGAGCGTGCCGTCGACCAGGCTGCCGGTGGTGACCAGGCCATAGACGGACCGCGCCCGCTCCGCGCTGATCCAGCCTTCCATCAGGTCGTGAAGGACCCGTGCCGGATCGCGCTCCAGCGGTGAGCCATAGCCGCCACCGCCGGCCGAGTAGGACACCACCAGCTCGCCGGGCTTGAGCGTGACGCCATAGCAGGGCGGCAGCTTCGTCAGGCTGCCGTCCAGCTCGCGCTTCATCGCCCGCACCGGCCCGCCCTTGCCGCCGCCCCGGGTGCCCTCGGCGACGTTGATCGTGCCGTCCGCGGTGTAGAGCACCTGCATGGTGCAGCCATCGATCGGCCCGAGCTCGGTATAGGCCGAGGGGGCACCCCGGAACGTGCCGGCCCCCTCCGTGTCCGGGACGAGATAGCGCGCCTTGATGAAGATCGGGTGGTGCAGCTCGTCCACCTCGATGCAGTCGATCCGGCACATGCCGGCATTGCCCGCATGGATGATCGACAGGAAACCGTCCGTGACCGCCGTGCCGGCGCCACCGGTGACGCCGATATGGACCTGGTTCACGAACGGCTCGTCATGGTTGCGCGGGTCTTTCCCTGAGATCACGCCCATGCCCGGCGCCATGATCGGCCCGGTCTCCGCCATGCCGTGGCCTGCCGAGATCTCGGCGATGGCGCGCTGCACCGGGTTGGACACGCGGTCGGCGAGGTTGGTGGTGGCGACCGAGCAGGAGAACGGATGGCGCGGGATGCCCACGCAGCAATTCTCGCGCACCAGTACCTCGATCCGCCGGAAACTGCCGGCATTGGCCGGCACGCCATGGTCGATGATGCCGTTATAGATCCCGACCATGGCGGCGCTGACCGAGGTGCCCTCGGTCAGGTTCAGGCCGCAGGGCTGGCAGTCCGGGTTGTCGCGCAGGTCGACCGTGATCTTCCCGGCCAGGGCATCGACCGTCACGTCGACCTTGACCGGGATACCGTCCGGCACGCCGGGGAAGGGGTCGTGCGCGGCATGGATCACCCGGCGCCCGCTCTTCAGCCGGCCGATCGCGTCGACCATCTTCTTCTCGGAATAGTCGAACCATGCCTCGGCATAGTCCTCGAGCACGTCCCAGCCGACCTCGCGGCCCAGCGCCAACAGCTCGCGCTCGCCGATCCGCACCGAGCCCAGCGAGGCCAGATAGTCGCCCCACCACTGCTCGGGCACGCGGATGCGCGCCTTGCACATCCGGATGATGTCGTCGTTGTTCTGGTAGTCCGACTGGATCTTGGTCGCCGAGAAGATCAGCGCACCTTCCTGGTACACGTCGACCACGTCGCCCAGATAGGTGGACGGCCGCGAGTTGCCGCAATCGGCCTGGTGCGCCTTGGCCAGCACGAAGAAGCGCAGGATGCCCTCGTCGTCGACCACCGGCACGATCAGGCAATGGTCGGCGGCGTGCGAGTTGCCCTCATACGGGCTGTTGTGCAGGAAGCAGTCGCCGCGCTTGAGTACCGGATGGTGCTTCTTGACCGCCTGGCACATCAGGTCCGGGCCGATCAGCGTGTGGATCGGCAGGCTTTCGGCTGCCGCCAGGAAGCGGCAGTCCGCGGTCAGGATCACGCAGGAAAAGTCGTGCGCGGTATTGAGGATGCCCGAGCGCGCGGTGCGGAACAGGGTGTTCTGCATCTTGCGCGCGATGCTCTCCATGCGGCTGGAGAGGATCGCGGTGCGCACGCCGTCGCGGGCCTTCTGGGCAGCGGAAGCAGTCATGGTCGTCCTCCCGCTCAGAACGTGACCCGCAGGCCGCCACCTTCGGTGCGTACCGCGGTCGTGTCCGGATCGACCACCACGGTGGTGAACGAGGATTCGATGACCGCCGGCCCCGTCACCGGCTCGTCCGCCGCCATCGCCTCGAACCGCACCACCGGCGCATCCACCCAGCCGGTGGCGGCGAAATAGATCTGGCGCCTGGCCATCATCGGCCCACTGCCTTCAGGGGTGGGCAGGCGGCCGCTGCCGCCCTCGCGCAACCGGCAGCGCACCTTGGCCCGCCAGGTGACGAACTCGACCTCCGAGTTGGGATCGGAGATCTCGAAGATGTCCTTGTGCGTGGCATGGAAGGCCTGCTTCAGCGCATCCAGCTCCGCTTGGCCCTCGATCCGGCCCCTGCCCAGCGGCACCTCGATCTCCCAGATCTGGTGCGGGTAGCGCGCTTCCACCGAGAACTCGGTGACGACCTCCAATGCACCCTCGCCGGGCCCGGCGGCAAAGGCCTGGCAGCGGCTCTCCAGCTTCGCCAGCACCTCGTTCACGCTGTCGAACTGGAAGCGGTCGCTCACCGTGAACAGCATCTGCGCATAGTCGGACGACAGTTCCGACATCAGGGCGCCGGCGGCGCTGAGCACCGCACCTGCCTCCGGGATGAGCACGCCGGCGCAGCCCAGGCGCTTGCCCACCGCCACCGCGTTCAGGCCGGCGGCACCGCCGCCGCCGATCAGGATCGCCGTGGACGGGTCGATGCCCTGGTTGACGGTGATCTCGTCGATGGCCCCCACCATCTTCTCGGTGGCAAGCGCCAGGACGGCGGCCGCCGTCTCCTCGACCGAGAGGCCGAGCCGGTCGGCAACCTTCTCCTTGAGCGCCGCCACCGCCGCATCGCGGTCCAGCGCCATCGTCCCGCCCAGGAAGAAGTCCGGGTCGATATAGCCCAGGATGATCGAGCAGTCGGTCACGGTCGGCTCGGTGCCGCCCTTGCCGTAGGCCACCGGGCCGGGCGTGGAGCCCGCACTCTTGGGACCCACCTGGAGCAGTCCGCCGGAATCGACCCAGGCGATCGAGCCGCCGCCCGCCCCGATGCTCTTCACGTCCACCGACGGGAAGCCGGTCATGTGGCCGCGGAAGCGCTGGCCGAGCCAGGTCTCCCGGGTCCACGGGATCCGCCCGTCGCGCACCAGGCTCACGTCGTAGCTGGTGCCGCCGGTATCGGCCACGATCGCCACGGCGTTGCCGAAATCGCGCTCGGCGTAATAGCGCCCGGCCACCGGCGCCATGGCCGGGCCGGAATTGATCGAGTGGATGGGGGCGCGGGCCACCGCCTCGGCGTCCATGATGCCGCCGCCGGACGTGACCATCAGGGTGCGCCCGGCAAAGCCCGCCTCGCGCAGCCGGTTGGTAAGCCCGTTCAGGTACTTGAACATGAGCGGCTTGAGCGAGGCGTCGATCACGGTCGCCGAGGCGCGGCGATATTCGCGCAGGGTCGGGTTCAGGACGTGGGAGAGGGTCACCGAGACGTTCGGCAGGTGCTCGGCCAGCAACTCGCCGATCCGGCGCTCGTGCTGGGCGTTCATCACCGACCAGAGCAGGCAGACGCCAACCGCCTCGACCTGCTGCTCCTTCAGCTGCTCGATGATCCCGAGCACGGCCGCCTCGTCCAGCGCCTGGACGACCTTGCCCGCGGCATTGATGCGCTCCGGCACCTCGAAGGTCAGTCGCCGCGGCACATAGGGCTCCGGGTAGGGGACGGTGAAGTTGAACGGCTCGATCCGGCCGCCTTCCCGGATCACCAGCACGTCGCGGTGGCCCTCGGTGGTGAGGAACGCGGTCTTGGCGGTGTTGCCGGTCAGGATCGCGTTGATCGCGCGGGTAGTGCCGTGGATGAACATCTGGCCGCGGGCCAGGAAGTCCTTGCGGTCCAAGCCGTAATGCGCGGCAGCGAGCGCCAGCGCATCGAGCACGCCGCGCACCGGATCGTCAGGGGTGGTGGACGCCTTGAACAGCCGGATCTCGTCACCGTCCTCGACGACCAGATCGGTGAAAGTACCGCCCGTATCGCAAGCCAAGCGCATCCTTGCTTTCCCCTCCCGACCTTTTCGGAAAAACTAGCCACCGTGTGATCACAGTTGCAAGTGCCGCTGTGATCACGATGCAAGCGCTGTGCCAGAGGCGGGACGGGATCGGCTGGCATGGCCCATGCTCGAAGGTCCGATCGGGCATGGGTTCGACAGAGGGGGAACGTGATGGTCGCGAAGGTCGTGCTGGGGGAGTCGCAGGCCGGGCAGGCGCTGGGGCGAGGCGTGGATCTCGCCGCCGATCTGGTGGCGACCACGCTGGGCCCGGCCGGGCGCGCGGTGCTGATCGAGCGGCCGTTCGCCACACCCACCCTGCTGCGCGACGGCTATGCGGTGCTGCAGCAGCTGGAGCGGGCCGACCCGGCCGAAGAGATGGGCCTCCGAGCGATGCGGGAACTCGCCTGGCGCACGCTCGACCAGGTGGGTGACGGCACCAGCAGTGCGGTGGTCCTGGCCCGGGCCCTGCTCCGTGAGGGCCGGCGGGCGGTCCGGGCCGGCTTTGCCGCAGCCGAGCTGCAGGATGCGTTCGATCGCCAGGCCGGCCGCGTGATCGCGTCCCTGGAATCGCGTGCGATCGCCGATCCCGACCAGGCGCAGCTCGAGCAGGTCGCGGCCCAGGCGGCCGGCGGCGACCTGTCCCTCGCGCGCAGGGTGGTCGAGGCGCATCTGGCGGCCGGTGCGGATGGGGTCGTCCAGGTGGAGGAGGGGCGTGGCAGCCGGGACGAGCTCGACGTGGCGCCTGGCCTGCATTTCGACCAAGGCTGGATCTCCGCCCATTTCGTCGAGGACCAGGAGACGCAGAGCGTCGAGATCGCGAACCCGCTGATCATCTTCCACCTGGGTGCCTTGACCGAGCTCGGGCCGATCCTGCCGGTGCTGGAAATGATCGCCAAGGCCGACCGCGGGCTGATGCTGATCGCCGACAGTGTGGGCGGCAATGCGCTCAGCACGCTGGTGGTCAACCGGCAGCGCGCGGGCTTCAAGGTCGCAGCAGTCAAGGCGCCCGGGACCGGCGTCTGGCGCCAGCTCATGCTGGAGGACCTGGCGATCGCCACCGGAGGTATGGTGATCGGCGAGCAGATGGGCACTCGGCTGGAGAAGCTGCGGCCGCACATGGCCGGCCAGGCCGAACGGATCCGGATCACCCGCATCGGCACCACGATCACCGGCGGCAAGGGCGATCCGGCGATGGTCCGGATCCGCGCCAAGGAGATCCGCCAGGCCATCGCCCGGGAACGGCACCTGGCCTTCGACCGCGAGCAGCATCAGCGGCGCCTCGCCAGGCTGGAGGCCGGCATCGCCACACTGCGGATCGGCGGGGTCACCGAGAGCGAGATGGCGGTGCGCCAGCGCCAGGCCAAGGCCGCCTCGGCCGCCGTGCAGGCCGCCCGGTCGGGCGGCGTCCTCCTGGGCGGCAGCGCGGCCTATCTGCGGGCCGGTCTGCATTGCCAGGAGGTCCGCGCCGGCGACCCGCTGGAGCGGATGGCGGCACGGATCTTCGCCACGGCCCTGGCAGCGCCGCTTGGCCAGATCGCCGGCAATGCCGGCGTGGACGGGCGGGCGGTGGCCTGGCAGCTCGCCGAACCGGGTGCGGCCGGCCAGTGCTATGATGTCGGCGCCTGCGGCCTGCGGCCGGAATCCGTGCTGGTGGACGCCCTGCCGGTGGCGCGCGCAGTGGTGCGGAACGCTTCCTCCACCGCGGCCCGCCTCCTGGGCATGGCAGTTGCGATTACCTCGCGCGCCGCATGACGCCGATGAAATAGGCGATTGCCTGAGATGTGATCACAGCATAGCTTTTCCCGAAAGGGAGGCGCGGGCGACTGCCCCGCACGAAAGATCAGGCAAGAATGCTCTGGCACAGCGGTTGCATGCTGTGATCACGGAGTATGGAGGAACGCTCTCGGGCGTCCGGGTCTCTGCTGAAAGGTGCCTCATGCCGAATGGCCACTCAGCCCTTGCAACCCCGACCATGGAGCGGGCACCGGCTGCGGGCGCCTTGCCGGCTGGGCAGGACCCGGTCAGGCAGGGCAGCGTCCAGCCGATGCTGGAGGTCATCGACGCGGTGCACGCCTATGGCGACGTGGTGGCGCTGGACAATGTCACGGTCACCGCGGCACCGGGCGAGTTCCTGACCATCCTGGGCGAGAGCGGCTCGGGCAAGACCACGCTGCTCCGCCTGATCTCCGGCCTGGAGAAGCCCTACAAGATTGGTGCCCTGCGCCTGAACGGGGTGGATGTCAGCGAGGTGCCGGCGTTCTCGCGCAACTGCACCACGGTGTTCCAGAACTACGCCTTGTTCCCGCACATGACGGTGGGCGCCAATGTCGAGTATGGCCTGCGGGTGCGCGGCGTGCCGCCGGCCGAGCGCCGCCAGCGGGCGCAGGACGCGCTGAAGCTGGTGCGGCTGGCCGACAAGTACGACCGGCGCATCCACCAGCTTTCCGGCGGCGAGCGCCAGCGCGTGGCGCTGGCGCGGGCCCTGGTGCCCCGGCCGGCGATCCTCCTGCTCGACGAGCCCTTGGGCGCGCTGGACGAGAAGCTGCGGGTCGACATGCAGGTCGAGCTCATGGAGATCCACAAGTCGCTCGGCATGACCTTCGTCTACATCACCCACAGCCAGGAAGAAGCGCTGACGATGAGCGATCGCATCATCCTCATGCGCAAGGGCAGGATCGCGCAGGCCGGCACGCCGCACGAGATCTTCGACCGCCCGGTCAGCCGGTTCGTCGCCGGCTTCATGGGGGTGGAGAACCTGATGGAGGCGACGCTGACCGGCCTGGACGGCGACGATGCGCTGGTCGAGGTCGACGGGCAGCGGATGGTCGGCACCTGGTCGGGCCGCACCAGGCCTGCGGTGGGCGACAAGGTCGTGGTCGGCATGCGTGCCGAGCGCCTGCACATCGCCGACCGGCCGCCGCAGGACCCGGGCTTGAACGTGCTGCCCGGGCGCCTCGACAGCGCGATCTACAAGGGCAAGTACCTGGACCGGACCGTGCTCACCGAGGTGGGGCCGATCAAGGTGCGCTTGTGGGATTCCTCCTCGTCCACCGCGGAGCAGGGCTTCGTCTGGTGGAAGAAGGCGGATTGCATGGTGATGAGCGCCTGATGGGCACGGGTCACCCTGCCGGATAACCGAGCCCTCCACCGATCGAGCAGGGCCTTCAGCAACCAGAGAAGGAAACGCCGATGACGCAAGGGAAGTTCGATCCGCGCCTGTCACGCCGCAACTTCGTGGAGAGCGCGCTCTCCCTTTCCGCGCTGACCGCGGCGGCCGCCACCCTCCCGGCAGCGCTCCCCGGCATGAGCCAGCAGGCCTGGGCCGCCGGCGCCCCGGTCAAGGGCTACGGCGTCACGACCGCCCAGCTCAAGGACTGGTCGATCATGACCAAGTCCAACAGCGTCACCATGGACTACACGCCGACCAATGCCGACATCGGCGTGTTCATGCGCGACGTGATGTCGAACGATCTGGGCGACACCCACGACTTCTTCATCTTCGACGGCGGCACCGAGGACGTACTGGGCCCCGAAGGCTATTACGCCCCGATCGTCGAGGACCATCCCGAGCTGACCTTGTGGGCGCGCACGCCCGACACCTGGAAGCGCTCCGACCTGATCCGGGCCGACGATACCCAGTGGGGCGTGCCGGTGATCGGCAATGGCGACGCGTTCGGCTACTTCCCCGAAGTGATCGGCGCCAACCCGAACGGCCAGGACGAGATCCCCTGGACGACCTTCTTCGAGGGGGAGCAGGTCAAGGGCCGGGTGGCGATCGACCGCTCCTGGCTGCAGTCGATGAGCGAGACCGCCAACTTCCTCAAGCATCATGGCCGGGCGGAGATCGAAGACCCGGCCGACCTCACCCAGGAGGAGGCCCGCGCAGTCGCCGACTATCTGGTCGAGCGCAAGCAGGCCGGTCATTTCCGCACGATCTTCACCGCGTTCGAGGAGCAGGTCCAGTTGCTCTCCAACAAGGAGATCGACATGATCAACTGTTGGGAGCCGGCGACCCGCGACGCGAACCTGGCACTGGGTCCTGGCACGGTGATCTACGCCTTCACCGTCGAGGGTTACTACAAGTGGGGCCACGGCGCCTACGTGGCGACCGCGGCCATGGACCGGGACAATGTCGACAACATCTACAAGGTCCTGAACTATTTCCTGGGCGGCGAGTACCGCGCGTATCAGGCCAAGGAGCGCGGCTATGCCGGGCCGAACATGGACCTGGGCGTGGAGTATGCCACCGAGCATGGCTGGCCGCAGGAGGACATCGACCTCCTGAAATACACGGGCGAGAAGGTCGAGAGGAAGTTCGAGAAGCCGTTCTGGGGCAAGACCACGCCGTCCAATGCGGACGTCATGGAAGAAGAGTGGCAGCGTTTCCTCAACGCCTGAACCGGGCGCCGGCCCGGCTGCACCGGGCCGGCCAGCCTGTCTCTGACATCACGGGAGCATGACGGATGGCGGCAGCCGCGATCCCGACGAGACGAGCCTGGAGCCGACGGATGCTGGACCGGCTGACGCCCTCGGGCGTCGCCGTGCCGGCCTTCCTGATCACCTGGTCGCTGGTGGTCATCCTGCCGCTGCTGGTCATCGTCCTGTTCAGCTTCCTGCAGGTGAAGTCCTACCGGGTCGTGTACGTGCCGACCCTGGGCACCTGGGAATCGGTGATCGATTCGGGTCGCTGGATCGTGGCGGTGCGCACCCTGCGCATCGCGATCACCATGACATTGATCGAGCTGCTCCTGGCCTTCCCGTTCGCGCTCTGGCTGGCCAAGGGCTGCAAGTCCAAGCCGGCCAAGGCCATCATCATCACGCTCCTGACCATCCCGTTCTTCCTGGACACCTCCTCCCGGATCATCGTCTGGCGCTCGATCCTGGGCACCAACGGCATCGTCAACACCGTGCTGACCTCGCTCGGCATCGTGGACGAGCCGATCAGCTGGCTGCTCTATTCGGAGTTCGCCGTCCATTTCGGCATGCTCGGGTCCTACTTCCCGACCATGGTGTTCCCGATCTTCATGATCATGTCGCTGATCGACGACGACTACCTCCAGGCGAGCAGTGATCTCGGCGCCAGTCCGGGCCAGACCCTGCTCTACGTGATCCTGCCCATGTCCCTGCCGGGCGTCGTGGCCGGCGTGGTGTTCACCCTGGTGCCGCTGATGGCGGCGTTCGTCGAGCCGCAGATGCTGGGGGGCGGCTTCGTCAACCTGCTCGGCAACTCGGTGAACTCGGCACTCCAGGAGCTGAAATACCCGACCGCCGCAGCCCTCTCGACCATCGTGGTGGCGCTGCTCGGCGTCTGCCTGGCGGCGCTGATCCTGATCACCCGAAAGCGCTTCGACATGTCCACCATGTTCCAGGCGATCCGCCGATGATCGGAACGTCCGACCTGCCTACCCTGGCGCTGATCGACGAGCGCCAGCTGGCCGGGAGCAGCCGGTTCTGGCGCAGCGTCAGCCGCTGGAAGGGCTGGCCCACTGCCGCCAAGTGGCTGGGCTTCTTCGCCATCGCGATGATCTACGTGCCACTGGTCTGGCTGGCGATCATGTCGATCGCGCAAAGCCCCCTCTCGGGCATCCCCTACCCGCTCACCACGGCCAATTACGCGGCACTGGCGGCCGATTCACGCTGGATCCCGCCCTTGCAGGTCAGCTTGGTGATGAGCACGCTGGTCGCGATCGTCTGCATGGTGATCGCCACCATGGTCGGCCGCTCGATCACTCGGATGCGCCGGCCGGGCGGCGTGTTGCTCCTGACGCTCCTGCCCCTGTTCGTGCCGGGCCTGACCATGGGGGCGGCCCTGTTCATCTTCCTGCGCACCATGCTCGGGTTGAAGATGGGCTACTGGTCGATCTTCCTGGCGCAATTGGTCTGGGCGCTGCCGTTCGCGCTGCTGCTGGTCCTGGTGATCGCCAGCCGGTTCGACCTGCGCCTGCTGGAAGCGGCCGAGGACCTGGGGGCCACGCCCTGGCGGCGCTTCTGGGACATCGAGATGCCGATCCTGCGCCCGGGCGTGTTCGGCGCGGGCGTGTTCGGCTTCCTCCTGTCGTTCAACGAGCTGCTGCGCTCCTTGTTCCTGCGCGGTGTCGAGACGACCATGCCGATCTACAACTGGGCGATGGCCGCCTCACAGCAGTCCCAGGTGCCGATCATCTTCTCGTTGGCCACCATCATCCTGGTGGTTACCCTGCCGGTCATGGGCGTGTTCTTCTGGTTCCTGTTCGTCAAGCTCGACCGCAGCTGACGGCGGCTGCGGCGGCGCTGGTTGACGCCCGGCACCCGGAAGGGGCACAACTGTGATCACAGCGCGATGTGGCGGCGCCAGCGCGCTATCCCCTAGGAAGTGGAAGAACCGATGCTGGATGCGCTGGACGAACGCGCCAACTACAGCCTGGAAGACATGGATCGGAACAGCCTGTTCCATCCGCTGACCTCCATCGCCACCCACATGGACAAGGGCCCGGCGATCATGGACGGGGCCAAGGGCGCCCGCCTCCGTGATCACAGCGGCAACGAGCTGGTCGACTGCTCCGGCGGCCTGTGGTGCGTGAATGTCGGCTATGGCCGGCCCGAGATCGCCGAAGCCGCCAAGCAGGCCGTCCTCGACCTCAACTACTGGCACCTGTTCGGCTCGGCCTCCAACGAGGCGACCATCCGCCTGGCCGACAAGGTCCTGAACCTGTTCCACGAGCAGGCCAACGCCCGGCATCTCAAGCGGGTGTTCTTCGGCACCTCCGGCTCGGACGCGAACGACACCAACTACAAGCTGGTCCGCTACTACGCGAACCTGCGCGGCACGCCCGAAAAGCGCAAGATCATCTCCCGGCAGGGCGCCTATCATGGCCTGACCGCCGCGGCCGCCACGCTCACCGGCATCCCCTCCTACCACAAGGCCTGGAGCCTGCCGGACACCGGCGTCATCCATACGAGCTGCCCGCACTACTTCCGCTTCGCCGAGCAGGGCGAGAGCGAAGAGGCGTTCTGTGACCGGATGATCGCCGAGATCGCGGCGATCATCGAGCGGGAGGGACCTGAGACGATCGGCGCCTTCATCGCCGAGCCGATCATGGGCACGGGCGGCGTGCTGATGCCGCCGAAGGGCTATTTCGCCAAGCTCCAGCCGCTCCTGGACAAGCACGACATCCTGCTGATCGCGGACGAGGTGATCACCGGGTTCGGCCGCCTCGGCCAGTGGTTCGGCACCGGGTTCTACGGGCTCAAGCCCGACATCGTGACCCTCGCCAAGGGCATCACCAGCGCCTACTTCCCGGTTTCCGCCTCGGTGGTCTCCGAGCGGATCTGGAACGTGCTGGAGCAGGCTTCGCCGGAATACGGGCCGGTGATGCACGGCTTCACCTATTCCGGCCATCCGGTCGGCGCCGCGGTGGGCCTGGCCAACATCGCGATCCTCGAGAACGAGAACATGGTGGGCAATGCCGCTACCGTGGGCGCCTATCTGCTGGACGGGCTGAAGTCCCGGCTGGCCGAGCACCCCTATGTGGGCGAGGTGCGCGGTGCCGGCCTGATGATCGGCGTGGAGTTCACCGCCGACCGTGCCAAGCGGACCCCGTTCCATGCCGGCAGCAACGTCCATCGCCTGGTGGCAAGCAAGGCGGTGGAGCACGGGCTGATGGTCCGGGCGCTGCCGTTCATCGAGGTCGTGTCCTTCTCGCCGCCGCTCTGCATCACCAAGGCCGAGTGCGACCTGGCAATCGACCGCTTCGCCGCCGCGGTCGACGAGCTGACGCCCAAGATGACGGAACTGGCCAAGGCGTCCTGACGAGGCGTCGCAGCGGCCGTGGCGGCAAACCGCCACGGCCGCGTTTCATGAGCGTCCCGCCCGGCCCAAGCTCGTTGCGAGCCCTGCCGGGCGACGCGATGCTTCCATCCGGCATGGCTGAGCCTGGCTGGACGACGGCATGCACGAGGTCTCGAAGACGTTCATGACTGCCCTTCTGCAGCCTGCCGGGCAGCCGCCCGCTGTCGTCGAGCAGGCCGATGCCGCGCCCGCGGACGAGAGCACGCTCGGGCAGCAGGTCTATCTCGACCTGGAAATGCGCATCATTTCGGGCCAGCTCCTGCCCGGCGACAAGGTGAGCCTGCGCAAGCTGGCGACCACGTTCCAGACCAGCATGCAGCCGGTGCGCGAGGCGGTCGGCCGGCTGGTGGCCGCCTCGGCCCTGGAAGTGACGCAATCGCGCTCCATCCGGGTGCCGCTGATCGAGCGGCCGATCATCGACGAGATCTGGTCCACGCGGCTGCTGCTCGAGGGCGAGGCGGCCGCAAGGTTCGCGGCCCGCAACGTGCCCGAGGAGGCGCGCGCCCTGTTCGCCAAGACCAGGGCCATGCGCTCCTCGCGGTTCGGCATCGACTTCCATCCGACCGTGCTCGGCCTGATGGAGTGGAACCGGCGGCTCCTGGAGGGTTCGGCCGCACCCATCCTGATCGACATCGTCCACCGCCTGCACCTGCGCTATGCGCCGTTCCTGGCGCTAGCCATGAGCGTGGACCAGCCGCACGACCCGGAGTTCCTCCAGTTCACCCTGCACATGCAGGACGAACTGGGCTTGGCGATCGAGACCGGCGACGTCGCGGCCGCCCGGCATCTGCGCTGCGCCGACATGCGCTCCTTCCAGCGCTACCTCTACCGCCGCATGGGCTGGTAGGCTCCTGCCCGCAGCCTGGTGCAGGAGCGGGCAGGGGAGCGCGCGATGCAGGTCTTCGACGCCGGACAGGTGCACCGGCTGCTCGACTATCCATCGCTGGTGGCGGCCCTGCGCCGGGCGCACGGGGGCGGGATGCCCGATACCCACCGCACGGTCATGGCCGAGCCCGGTGGCGGGCCGGATCGGTTCGTTGCCCTGTCCGCCTGGGCAGCCGGCGAGATGATCGCGGTGAAGCTGGTCGGCGTGTTCCCGGGCAACCTTGCCTTGCCCGTGCCGGAGCCCTCGGTGCAGGGGCTGGTGGCATTGTTCGACGGCCGGACCGGTGCTCCGCTGCTGGTCGCCGACGGCGCGGCGATGACCTTCCGCAAGACGGCGGCGGATTCGGCCCTCGGTGTCGACTGCCTGGCCCGCGCCGATGCCGAGACCCTGCTGATCGTCGGTGCCGGCGGGCTCGCTCCCCATGTGGCACAGGCGCATACCAGCGTGCGGCCGTCGCTGCGCCGGGTCCTGATCTGGAACCGCACGGCCGAGCGGGCCCGCGCCGTGGCGGACGGGCTCGACCTCGGCGCCGTCCGGGTGGAGGCGACCGCCGAGCTGGAGCTGGCGACCGCCCGGGCCGACATCATCGCCACCGTGACCATGTCGACCACGCCGCTGGTGCGGGGCGACCTGCTGCGCCCTGGCACCCATGTCGACTTGATCGGCGCCTACCTGCCCGAGATGCGCGAATCGGACGACGCGGTGATCCGGCGCGGCCGGCTGTTCGTCGACACCTTCGCCGAGTGCGACCGCTGCGGCGATCTGGGCCAGCCGATCGCACAGGGCCTGATCACCCTCGATTCGATCGAGGCCGACCTGTTCCAGCTCTGCCAGGGTGCGCATCCGGGCCGCACCTCGCCGGACGACATCACGGTCTACAAGAACTCGGGCGGCGCCCATCTCGACCTGTTCACCGCCCGCCACCTGATCGACCAGGCAGGCCGCGCCGAAGTTCGGGGTTGACGGGCAGGGGTGCCGGCAGCATCGCCGGACCTGGCTCTGCGCGGCCGGCTCCGCGGGCTATATCGGATCACCGTGGCGGCATCCCGCGCGCCTGAGGAACCATGCTTCGAGAATTCTTCGCCTATTACCGTCCGCACCGGCGGCTGTTCATGCTCGACTTCGGCTGCGCGGTGCTGTCCGGCCTCCTGGAATTGGCCTTCCCGATCGCGGTGAAGCTCTATGTCGACGTGCTGCTGCCCGGCCAGCAATGGCTGCCGATCCTCCTGGCCGCCGCCGGCCTCCTGCTGGTCTACCTGCTCAACACCGGGCTGATGGCGGTGGTGAACTACTGGGGCCACGTGCTCGGGATCAACATCGAGACCGAGATGCGCAGGCGGGCCTTCGACCATCTGCAGAAGCTGTCGTTCCGCTTCTACGACAACCAGAAGACCGGGCACCTGGTGGCGCGCGTGACCAAGGACCTGGAGGAGATCGGCGAGGTCGCCCATCACGGGCCCGAAGACCTGTTCATCGCGATCATGACCTTCATCGGCGCCTTCCTGCTGATGGTCTGGGTCCATCCGCCCCTGGCGCTGCTGACCGCCCTGATCATCCCGCTCGCCGTGTTCGTGACCGCCCATTACGGCGGGCGGATGACCCGCAACTGGCGCGCACAGTTCGGCCGGGTCGGTGCCTTCAACGCCCGGATCGAGGAGAATATCGGCGGCATGCGGGTGGTCCAAGCGTTTGCCAACGAGGAGCACGAGCGCCGGCTGTTCGCGAAGGACAACGCGCTCTACCGCCTGACCAAGCTCGAGGCCTACAGGATCATGTCGGCCAGCATGACCATCAACTATCTGGGCATGCGCCTGGTGCAACTCGTGGTGATGCTGGCGGGGACCTATTTCGTGGTGACCGGCGGGCTGTCGGTCGGCGGCTTCGTCGGCTTCCTGCTGCTGATCGGCGTGTTCTACCGCCCGCTCGACAAGATCACCGCGGTGATCGAGACCTATCCCAAGGGGATCGCGGGCTTTCGCCGCTACTCGGAGCTGCTGGCCACGGAGCCGGACATCGCCGACCGGCCGGACGCCGTGCCGACGCCGCCGCTGGCCGGCGAGATCCGCTTCGAGCACGTTACCTTCGGCTACGGGCAGGAGCGGCCGGTGCTCCGCGACATTTCGCTCGCGATCGGGGCCGGGGAGACCGTCGCGTTCGTGGGGCCGTCGGGTGCCGGCAAGACCACGCTCTGCTCGCTGGTGCCGCGCTTCTACGACGTGGATGCCGGGCGGATCACGATCGACGGCTTCGACATTCGCGACCTGACCCTGGAATCGCTGCGCCGGCAGATCGGCATCGTGCAGCAGGACGTGTTCCTGTTCGCCGGCACCATCCGCGAGAACATCGCCTATGGTCGGCTGGACGCGAGCGAGGCGGAGATCCTGGTTGCCGTGCGCCGGGCACGGCTGGAAGGGCTGATTGCCGCACTGCCGGACGGGCTGGACACGGTGGTGGGCGAGCGCGGCGTGAAGCTGTCCGGCGGGCAGAAGCAGCGCCTGGCGATCGCCCGGATCTTCCTGAAGGACCCGCCGATCCTGATCCTGGACGAGGCGACCTCGGCGCTCGACACCGCGACCGAGCAGGCAATCCAGCGCTCCCTGCACGAATTGTCGCTGGGGCGGACCACGCTCGTGATCGCGCACCGCCTGTCCACCATCCGCAACGCCGACCGGATCGTGGTGATGACCGAGAACGGCATCGCGGAACAGGGGCGGCATGCCGAGCTGGTGGGGGCTGGCGGGATCTATCAGCAGCTCCACGAAGCCCAGCATGCGGTCGAGATCGGCCGGCTGCCGCCGGACGGATTGACCGCCTGACCCCTCTGCCCGGAACAAAAGCGTCCCGTTACTGTTGATCCGTGTGGAAACCGCAGGGCAGGCCGTTCGCTTCACGGTGGCGACCGGTCATCATGGCGCCACCGATGGATCGGACCGAACAGCGACGGGACACTATCGTGTCAGCAGCAGACGATCTTCTTCTCGATGCCCCGGTCACGTCGTCCGCGCAGGCGACAGGCTCGCCGCGGATCTATTATGTCCACCCGCTGGTGGCCGGGCCGCTCGAGCGCTGGAACGAGCTGCTCGATCACGCGGCGGAGCTGGGCTTCGACACGGTGCTGACCGCACCGCCCTTCCTGCCCGGGCACGGCCAGAGCGTGTTCCTGCCCAAGGACATGGACCAGCTCCATCCGGCCCTGGGCGGCGGAAATGCGGACGAGGCGCTGGCGAGGCTCGTCGACGAGGCGCGCCAGCGCGGCCTGCGGCTGATGGTCGATATGGTCGTGGACCGGGTGGCGCGCGACAGCCGGTTCGCCATCGATTCCGGCTTGGCCAATGCCGGGGTCGACGTGCTCGACCCGCGCCGTGACCCGGCGGAGCGCGAAGGCCTGCTCCTGTTCTTCAACGACGATCCGCAGCAGCATCCCTTTCTCGGCATGCTGGCCGAGCGGCTGGGTCGCCTCGTCCAGGCAGGCATTGCCGGCTTTCGCTGCCTCCATTGGGACCGGGTGCCCGAGGCGGGCCTGCGCTTGCTGGTCGAGGCCGGCCGCGCTGCCGGGCAGGACACGCGTTTTCTCGCCTGGACGCCCGGGACCACGTTTGGCGCACGCCGCGTGCTGAAGCCCGTCGGCTTCGACGGTGCCTTCTCGTCCTTGTGCTGGTGGAACCTGCGCGACAGCTGGCTGGTGGACGAGCACGAGCTGCACCGGGCGATCGGCGACGACATCGGCTTCCCCGAAGCCCCGTTCGACAAGCGGGTGACCCACGAGGTGGAGCCCGACCTCGTGCTGCAGCGCCGCGCCGTGCGGGCCCTGCGGCTGGCCGCCGCCTTGGGCGACGGGCTGCTGGTGCCGATGGGCTTCGAGTTCGGCAGCCGGGTGCGGCTGGATCCGGCGGGCGGTGACGGGCGGGGCCTTGCCGGCCTGCGCGAGCAGGGCAATCTGGACCTGGTGGCGGAAGTGCGGGCGGCCAACCGGCTGGCAGCCGAGGCCGGGGCGGCGCTGCGCGGCCACCCGCTGCTCTTGACCCGCGACGACACCGCACCGTTCACCGCGATCCTGCGCACCGATGCCGCCGATGCCCGCCGCGCCGGGCGGGCCTGGCTGGTGCTGGCCAATGCCGATCTGGCCCGGACGACGCCCGCGGATGCCGACATCATCGCCACCGATGCCGGGGCCAGGTTCTTCCCATTCCGGGCGGACGAGGCGGGGCTGGAGCTGTCGCCCGGCGAGAGCATCCTGCTGGAGCCGGGCGAGGCGCGGGTCCTGACCGGCCGGGCCAGCGACATGATCCGCGGCGTCGTGAGCGTGCCGGACGTGGAGGCCGCGGTCGCATCGCCGCGCCTGATCATCGAGAAGGTCACGCCGGCGGTGGACGACGGCGCCTTCCCGGTCAAGCGCATCGTCGGGCGGGCCGTGGAGGTGGAGGCCGACATCTTCGGCGACGGCCACGACGTGCTCCAGGCCGCGCTCCTGTGGCGGCCGCTCGACCAGGCGGAATGGCAGGAAGTACGCATGAAGCTGGTCGTGAACGACCGGTGGACGGCCAGCTTCCCGCTGGAGCGGGTCGGCCGCTACGAGTTCGCGGTGGAAGCGTGGCGCGATCCGTTCGCCATCTTCCGCTACGAGCTGGAAAAGAAGCACGCCGCCGGGCTGGACGTGACCCTGGAGCTGGAGGAAGGCCGGCTCCTGGTGGAGGCGGCGCTGGACGGGGCGGAAGGCGAGGTCGCGGGGCAGGTCCGGGCGCTGGCCGAGCGGCTGGTGCGCGCGGACTATGACAGCCGCCTGGCCATCCTGATGGGCGCCGAGGCGGCGGACGTGATGACCCGGGCCGACCGCCGGCAGTTCCGGCTGCGCTCGCGCAGCTATGCCGTGGATTCCGAGCGTACCGGCGCGGAGTTCGCGAGCTGGTACGAACTGTTCCCGCGCTCGCAGAGCGGCGATCCCAACCGCCACGGCACGTTCGACGACGTGATCCGCCGCCTGCCCTGGATCCGGGATCTGGGCTTCGATGTGCTCTACATGCCGCCGATCCACCCGATCGGCCGCACCCATCGCAAGGGCAAGAACAACAGCCTGACGGCCGGGCCGGACGATCCGGGCAGCCCGTACGCGATCGGTGCGGAAGAGGGCGGCCACGACGCGATCCATCCGGAACTCGGCACGTTCGAGGACTTCCGTCGGCTGGTCGCGGCCGCGGCCGAGCATGGCATGGAGGTGGCGCTCGACATCGCGATCCAGGCCTCGCCCGACCATCCCTGGCTGAAGCACCATCCGGACTGGTTCGACTGGCGGCCGGACGGATCGATCAAGTACGCGGAGAACCCGCCCAAGAAGTACGAGGACATCGTCAACGTCGACTTCTACGCCAAGGGTGCCACGCCGTCGCTCTGGGTGGAACTACGCGACATGATCCTGCTCTGGGTGGAGCAGGGGGTGAAGCTGTTCCGGATCGACAACCCGCACACCAAGCCGTTCCCGTTCTGGGAATGGCTGATCGCGGACGTACGTCGCGACCATCCGGACGTGGTGTTCCTGGCAGAGGCCTTCACCCGGCCCAAGGTGATGTATCGCCTGGCCAAGATCGGCTACTCGCAATCCTACACCTACTTCACCTGGCGCAACACCAAGTGGGAGCTCACCGAATACCTGACCGAGCTCACCCAGACGGCACCCAAGGACTTCTTCCGGCCGCATTTCTTCGTGAACACGCCGGACATCAACCCGGACTTCCTCCAGGACGCGCCGCGCTCGGCCTATCTGATCCGGGCGGCACTGGCGACCACGCTGTCCGGGCTTTGGGGCATGTATAACGGCTTCGAGCTGTGCGAGGGCCGGCCGGATGCCAAGAAGAAGGAATACGCGGATAGCGAGAAGTACGAGATCCGCGCCTGGGACTGGGACCGGCCGGGCAACATCATCGCCGAGATCCGCCAGCTCAACCGGATCCGCCGGACCAATCCCGCCCTGCACAGCCATCTGGGCGTCAGCTTCCTCCAGGCCTGGAACGACCAGGTCCTGTTCTACGAGAAGGCCACGCCCGGCCGGGAGAACGTCCTGCTGATCGCGGTCGGGCTGGACCCGCACCACGCCCAGGAGGCCGATGTCGAGCTGCCGCTATGGAAGTTCGGGCTGCCCGACCACGGCACGCTGGAGGTGGAGGACCTGATGCGCGGAGGGACATTCACCTGGACCGGCAAGCACCAGCGGGTCCGCTGCGACCCGGGCGAACTGCCCTTCTCGATCTGGCGCGTGGCGGCAAGGGGCTGAAGAACGATGCTTGAGAAGAACGAAACGTCCATCCTGGAGCAGGAAGCCGCGCCGGTCTCCGAGGCGACCTCGGACATTGCGGCCGGCATGCGCGGCGACCCGCTGTGGTACAAGGACGCGATCATCTACCAGCTCCACGTGAAGTCGTTCTTCGATTCCAACAATGACGGGATCGGCGACTTCGCGGGGCTGCTGCAGAAGCTGGACTATATCGCCTCGCTGGGTGTCAACACGATCTGGCTCCTGCCGTTCTACCCGTCGCCCAGGCGCGACGACGGCTACGACATCGCCGACTATCGCGACGTCAGCCCCGACTACGGCACGCTCGACGAGTTCAAGACCTTCGTGAGGGAGGCCCATGCCCGCGGCCTGCGGGTGATCACCGAGCTGGTGATCAACCACACCTCCGACGAGCACCCCTGGTTCCAGCGCGCCCGCCGCGCCCCGCCGGGCTCGCCCGAGCGCGACTTCTACGTGTGGTCGGACTCCGACCAGAAATATCCCGAGACCCGGATCATCTTCATCGACACCGAGAAGTCGAACTGGACCTGGGACCCGGTGGCCGGCGCCTATTTCTGGCACCGCTTCTATTCGCACCAGCCGGACCTGAACTTCGACAACCCGCAGGTGCTCGAAGAGGTCCTGAGCGTGATGCGCTACTGGCTGGACATGGGGATCGACGGGCTGCGCCTGGACGCGATCCCCTACCTGGTCGAGCGGGAAGGGACCAACAACGAGAACCTGCCCGAGACCCATGTGGTCCTGAAGAAGATCCGCGCTGCGCTGGACAAGGAATATCCCGACCGGATGCTGCTGGCCGAGGCCAACCAGTGGCCAGAGGACACCCAGCAATATTTCGGCGACGGCGACGAATGCCACATGGCATTCCACTTCCCGCTGATGCCCAGGATGTACATGGCGATCGCCAAGGAGGACCGCTTCCCGATCACCGACATCCTACGCCAGACCCCGGAGATCCCGAGCAACTGCCAGTGGGCGATCTTCCTGCGCAACCATGACGAGCTGACGCTCGAGATGGTGACCGACGAGGAGCGGGATTATCTCTGGAACACCTATGCCGCCGACAAGCGTGCGCGCATCAATCTCGGCATCCGCCGAAGGCTGGCCCCGCTCATGCAGCGCGACCGCCGGCGCATCGAGCTGATGAACGCTCTGCTCCTGTCGATGCCGGGCACGCCGGTCGTCTATTACGGCGACGAGATCGGCATGGGCGACAACATCTATCTCGGCGACCGGGACGGGGTGCGCACGCCGATGCAGTGGTCGCCCGACCGCAACGGCGGCTTCTCCCGCGCCGACCCCGCCGGGCTGGTCCTGCCGCCCATCATGGACCCGCTCTATGGCTATGAGACGGTGAACGTCGAGGCGCAGAGCCGCGACCAGCATTCCCTGCTGAACTGGATGCGCCGCGCCCTCACCCTGCGCCGCAGCCACCCCTCCATGGGCCGCGGCAGCTTCCGGCTGCTCTACCCGGCCAACCGCAAGGTCCTGGCCTATCTGCGCGAGCTGGACGGCGACACCATCCTATGCGTTGCCAACCTGTCGCGCGCACCCCAGGCGGTGGAACTCGACCTGTCGGCGTTCGCCGGCTACGTCCCGCTCGAGCTGACCGGCCCCACCGCCTTCCCGCCGATCGGCCAGCTCACCTATCTGCTGACCCTGCCGCCCTATGGCTTCTTCGGCTTCCAGCTCATGCCGGAGGCGGACAGCCCGAAATGGCGGATGACCCCGCCCGAGCAGTTGCCCGAGTTCGAGACGATCGTGCTCCGCCACTCGCTGGGCGAGATCATGGAGCCGCGCACCGCCGGCGCCATCGCGAAGGACATCCTGCCGACCTATCTGCCGCTGCGCCGCTGGTTCGCCGCCAAGAACGAGCGGCTGACCGCCGCCCGGGTCGCCTGGTCGGTCGCCATGCCGTTCGCCGAGGACGTGGTGCTGGGCGAGATCGAGGCGACGCTCGGGGACCGTGCGGAGCGCTACTTCCTGCCGCTCGGCGTCGCCTGGGACGGCGGGGCGACGAACCCGCTGCCGCAGCAACTGGCACTCGCAAGGGTGCGCCGCGGCCGGCGGGTGGGCTTCCTCACCGACGGCTTCGCGATCGACCGCTGGGCGCACGGGCTCCTGCGCGCCCTGTGCGACGGCACCCAGATCAGTACGCCCGAGGGCCGCATCGACTTCGTGGGTGCACCCGGCCTCGACTGCAGCGAGCTCGGCGAGGACGCGCCGATCCGCTGGCTGTCCGCCGAGCAGTCCAACAGCTCGCTGATCATCGGCGACTTCGCCATGATCAAGCTGGTGCGCCGCATCCACGCGGGCATCCATCCCGAGGCCGAGATGACCCGTCATCTCACGGCCGCCGGTTATGCCAACTCCTCGCCGCTGCTGGGCGAGGTGCTGCGGGTGGGCGAGGACGGCACGCCGCACACGCTGGCGATCATCCAGGGCGCCATCCGCAACCAGGGCGATGCCTGGAACTGGCTGCTGGACAACCTGAAGCGCACGATCGACGAGCATGCCCTGATGGCGGCGGACGGGCATGGCGACGACGAGGAGGCGTTCACCACGCTGGACAATTTCGTGGGCATCGTCGGCCGGCGCCTGGGCGAGCTCCATGCGGTGCTGGCCCGGCCCAGCGACGACCCGTCCTTCGCCCCGATGCCGGCCGACGCTGCGGCACTGGACGAATGGCGCTCGCGTGCCTCGGCCCAGCTCGCCACCGCGTTCACGATCCTGGAGCGCGCGCGTGCCGATCTGGAGCCCGAGCTGGTGACACTCGCCGACCGGCTGCTCACCATGCGCGAGCCGTTGCTGGCGGCGGTCGACCGCCTGGCCGAGGCGGGCAAGGGCACGCTGATGACCCGCATCCATGGCGACTTCCACCTGGGCCAGGTCCTGGTGGCGCATGGCGATGCGTACATCATCGACTTCGAGGGCGAGCCCGCCCGGGAGCTGGCGGAGCGTCGCGCCATCACCAGCCCGCTGCGTGACGTGGCCGGCCTGCTCCGCTCGCTCGACTATGCGGCGGTGTCGGCGGCGCCGCCGGAAGAGGAGGCGGCCACGCCGCAGATGCAGGAAGCGCGGCACCGGCTGGTCGACCAGTTCCGCCATGGCGCCGAGCAGGCCTTCCTCGCCGGCTATGTCGAGGCGATCGACGCGGCACCCCAGCTCGGCTTCTCGCCCGAGCGGCGCGACCCGCTGCTCGACCTGTTCCTCCTGGAAAAGGCAGCCTACGAAGTGCAGTACGAAGCGGCCAACCGGCCGAGATGGCTGGGCATCCCGTTACGCGGGCTGGCCACCATCGCCGACCGCCTCACCGCCAGCGGCACCGGCGAGGTGGCATGATGGCGGCGCAGGAATCCCTTCTGGCCGGCATCGATCCGGCCGAGGTGCAGTCGCTGGTGGATGGCCGACACGGCGACCCATTCGCGATCCTTGGGCCGCATGCGCATGGCGAGGGCGGCATCGTGCGCGCCTTCCTGCCGGGCGCTTCCGCAGTCGAGCTCCTGTCGCGGGAGACCGGCGAGCGGCTGGCCTTCCTGGAGTCGGTCCACCCGGCGGGCCTGTTCGCCGGCCATGTCGAGCGGTTTGCCGCCTATCGCTTCCGGATCCACTGGCCGGAAGCGATCCAGGAGACCGAGGACCCCTACAGCTTCGGCCTGCTGCTGGGCGAGCTCGACCTGCACCTGATCGCCCAGGGCACCCATTACCGGCTGAGCCACGTGCTGGGTGCCACGGCCATGACCTGCCACGGCGTGCCGGGCGTGCGCTTCGCCGTCTGGGCGCCGAATGCCACGCGCGTCTCGGTGGTGGGCGACTTCAATGCCTGGGACGGGCGGCGCCATCCGATGCGCCGGCGCCAGGAGGCCGGGGTCTGGGAGCTGTTCATCCCGCGGCTGGGGCCGGGCGACCGCTACAAGTACGAGCTGCTGGGCCCATCGGGCCAACCCCTGCCGCAAAAGGCCGACCCGGTGGCGCGTGCCGCCGAGGCGGCACCCGGCACGGCCTCGATCGTGGCCCGCAGCGAGCCGTTCCGCTGGACGGACGAGGGCTGGCTGGCGCAGCGGGCGGAACGGCAGGGCGGCAGCGCACCGATCTCGATCTACGAGATCCATGCCGGCTCCTGGATGCGCGATACCGAGGATGGCAACCGCAGCCTGGACTGGTCGGAGCTGTCCGAGCGGCTGATCCCCTACGTGGCCGAGATGGGCTTCACCCATATCGAGCTGCTGCCGATCATGGAGCACCCGTTCGGTGGCTCCTGGGGCTACCAGCCGCTGGGCCTGTTCGCGCCCACCGGCCGCTACGGTACGCCGGAGGACTTCGCCAGCTTCGTCGACCGCTGCCACGCGGCGAATATCGGGGTGATCCTGGACTGGGTGCCGGCGCACTTCCCGACCGACGTGTTCGGCCTGGCCCAGTTCGACGGCACCGCACTCTACGAGCACCAGGATCCGCGCGAAGGGTTCCACCAGGACTGGAACACGCTGATCTACAATCTCGGTCGCAACGAGGTGAAGGGCTTCCTGATCGCCAGTGCCCTGGACTGGCTGGAGCGCTTCCATGTCGACGCGCTGCGCGTCGATGCGGTCGCCTCCATGCTGTACCGCGACTACAGCCGCAAGGCCGGGGAGTGGATCCCGAACCGCTATGGCGGCCGGGAGAACCTGGAGGCGGTCGAGTTCTTCAAGCACCTGAACAGCATCGTGCCGCAGCGCTGCCCGGGTGTGGTGACGCTGGCCGAGGAATCGACCGCCTGGCCGGGCGTGACCAAGCCCGTCGAGGAAGGCGGGCTGGGCTTCACCTACAAATGGAACATGGGCTGGATGCACGACACGCTCCACTACATGGAGCAGGATCCGGTCTACCGCAGCTACAACCACGGCGCGTTCACCTTCGGCATGGTCTATGCCTATACCGAGCGCTTCGTGCTGCCGCTGTCCCATGACGAGGTGGTGCACGGCAAGGGCTCGCTCCTGCGCAAGATGCCGGGCGACGAGTGGCAGCGCTTCGCCAACCTGCGTGCCTATCTGGGCTATATGTGGGCCCATCCCGGCAAGAAGCTCCTGTTCATGGGCTGCGAGATCGCCCAGGTCACCGAGTGGAATCACGACGCACAGGTGAGCTGGGAGCTGCTGGACGATCCGCGCCATGCCGGGATGCAGCGCCTGGTGCGCGACCTGAACCGGATCTACCAGGACGAGCCTGCCCTGCACGCGACCGACTTCGATCCCAACGCGTTCGCCTGGGCGGTGGTCGAGGACGCCGCCAACTCGGTGTTCGCCATGCTGCGCACCGCTCCGGACGGCAGCTCGGTCATCCTCGCAGTCAGCAACATGACGCCGGTGCCCCGCTACGGCTACCGGATCGGCGTGCCGAAGGCCGGGACGTGGCAGGAGATCCTGAACACCGACGCGCTGGGCTATGGCGGCAGCAATGTCGGCAATGGCGACAGCGTGGCCACCGAGGAGGTGCCGGCGCACGGCAAGGACGTTTCCGTCCAGCTCGTGCTGCCGCCGCTCGCGACCGTCCTGTTCCGGCTGGGCTGACCGCGCCGTCAGCCCAGCAGCCGCTCCAGGAGTGCCGCCGCTTCCTCGATGTCGGCGCGCAGGGCCGCCCGCGCGGCCCTGCCGTCCCGGCGGGCCAGCGCGTCGCGCATCGCCTGATGCTGCCGGTTCGCGGTCCGCCAGTTGCCGGAGCCGCGCAGCAGGCTGAGATAGGGGCCGATCTGCAGCCACAGGCTCTCGATCAGCGCCAGCAGCGATTCGGAGCCGGCGGCCTCGTAGACGGCGAAGTGGAAGCTGCGGTTGAGCGGCAGGAAATCGCGATGATCCGCCGTGCCGGCGGCCGTCGACATGCGCTGGATCAGCCCGTCGAGCCGGCCGAGCGTCGTGGCATCGACATTCGCCGCCGCCCATTCCGCCGCGATGCCCTCGACCTCCACACGGACCCGGCAAAGGTCGGTGAGCCTTGCGACCGTGAGCGGCGGGATGCCAACCGAGCGGCCGGTCACCACGGTCAGCGCCTTGGCGGCGCTCAGCCGGTGCAGCGCCTCGCGAACCGGCATGGCGCTGACCCCGAACGCCTCGGCGATGCCGCCGATGGTCATGGTCCGGCCAGGCTCCAGCTCGCCGTCCAGGATCATCTGGACCAGCTGCCGATAAACCCGCTCCTGCATGCTGTCCCGGCCGACCGGGCGCGCGGGCAGCCGGCCTGCCTCTACGAGCGTCATCATTCCTCCCCGGTTCATTGGGCGCCGCAGCGCGGGATGGGTCGCGAGCGCGGTTGCCGTATCCCGTGATCTATGATCAAAGATCAGCCAACGGACAATACCGGTGGGTGGATATGCCCGCCCGGAGGGGGAGGCGGAAGGAATGAGGAATCTGCGCAAGCTGTTCGCGTCGCTGCTGGCGGCCGGATGCGTGGTCGGTGCCGGCGGGATGGCCGGCGACGCGGCCGCAGCCGAGAAGCACAAGATCTTCCTGTCGATGAGCTATATCGGCAATGACTGGCAGGCCGAGGCCGCCAACATGATCAAGGCGATGGCCGCCCATCCGTCCATGCGCGACAAGGTCGACCTGCAGGTCCAGGTGGCCGGGCCCAACGCCCAGCGCCAGATCCAGCAGATCAACTCGATGGTGCAGGCGGGCGCCGACGCGATCGTCGTCTACCCGATCTCGCCCACCGCGCTGAACCAGGTGGTCCGGGCCGCCTGCGGCCGCGGCGTCACCATCATCGCCTATGACGCCGAGATCACCGAGCCCTGCGCCCACAACGTCACGATCGACCAGGAAGAGGCCGGGCGTAAGACCGCCGAGTGGCTGGCCAAGGAACTCGGCGGGAAGGGCAAGATCGTCGCGATCACCGGCGTGCCCGGCACCTCGGTCGACACGCTGCGCACCGAGGCCGCCAAGAAGGTGTTCGCCGAGCACCCGGAGATCGAGATCGTCGCCGAGGCGCCCGGCATGTGGAGCCAGGCCAACGCGCGCACCGAGCTGTCCAAGATCCTCGCGACCCACAAATGGGCCGACATCGACGGGCTGTGGATGCAGGTCGGCTGCTTCACCGCGAACGCGATGCAGATCGAGGCGGGCATCAAGCCGGAGGATCTCCTGCCCTGCGCCGGCGAGGGCGCGAACGGCGGCCGCATCCAGGCCCTGCCGGTCGGCACCGAGGTCGAGGGTGCCAACGGCGCCTACGCGCCCATGGGCGCCCGGCGCATCTCCTATGCCTCGCCGCCCTATTCCGGTGCCCTGGCGCTCAAGCTCGCGGTGCAGAAGCTGGAAGGCCAGGAGATCCCCAAGCTCACCACCCTGCCGCTCCCGCTCTACACCAGCGAGGAGATGAAGCTCTGCGAGGAGGGCACCTGGAAGGAGATGTCCGAGGGCTGCAACGTGTTCAAGCCGTCGATCATCACCAATCCCGGCTGGTTCGCCTCGATCTACTCGCCCGACACGCCCGAGGTCGGCCTGCAGGCGGCCCTGGTGGGCCAGCCCGAAGAGTAAACCCGCTTATCGATGGTTCGAGGGGCGAGCCGCATGGTCCGCCCCTGCCGCCGTCTCGTCCTCTCGCCCTCTTCCTTCACCAGGCTCGGAACTCGGCATGGCTGTCGCTGCTGACGCCCTCAAGGTCGTGAACGCCACCAAGGCTTATGGCGCCACCGTGGCGCTGGCCGGCATGTCGTTCACGGTGGCCGCGGGCGAGGTCCATGCCCTCCTGGGCGAGAACGGGGCCGGCAAGTCGACCACGGTGAAGATGCTCTCGGGCTTCATCCAGCCGGACGAGGGCGGCCTGGAACTGTTCGGTCAGCCCGTGCGCCTGGCGCGGCCGCAGGATGCCCAGCGCCTGGGCGTGCAGACCGCCTACCAGGAAATGACCCTGGTCCGCGACCTGACCGTCACCGACAACATGCTGATGCCCAACGCGCCGACCGGCTTCTTGGGCCAGCTCCGCCGGCGCGAGGGCGAGCGGCTGGTGGCGGCACACCTGGACTCCCTGGGCCTTTCCGACATCGACCCGCACGCCGAGATCCGCGAGCTGGAGCTACCGGTCCGGCAGAAGATCGAGATCGCCCGCGCAGTGTTCCGCAAGCCGCGCATCCTGCTGCTGGACGAGCCCACCTCCAGCCTGTCCGGCCGGGACATCGACTGGCTGGGCGAGCTGATCCGCACGGTGACCAGCGACGGCGTGACCGTGGTGTTCATCTCCCACCGGATGCCGGAGGTGCGGCTCTTCTGCGACCGGCTGACCGTGCTGCGCAACGGCAAGGAGGTCGGCACCGCACCGGTGGACCAGGTGAGCGACGACGAGGTCGTGCGCATGATCATCGGCCGCTCCCTGGCCGCGACCTTCCCGCCCCGGCCGAAGCCCCGCCCGCGCCCGGCGACACCGCCGGTCCTGGAGGCGCGCCGGGCCGCCACGGCCGGACGGCTGGAGGATGGCAGCTTCTCGCTCTGGCCGGGCGAGATCCTGGGGATCGCCGCCCTGCAGGGCATGGGCCAGCAGCAACTGTTCCTCGCCTGCTTCGGCATGGCGCCGCTCACCGGCGGCCAGATCCTGGTGGACGGGCGCGAGGTGACCCTGGCCTCACCCAAGGACGCGATCGCCGCCAATATCGGCATCAGCCTGGTGCCGGAGGACCGCAAGACCGAAGGGCTGTTCCTGAAGCTGGACGGCCGGCGCAACGTGTCCTTGCCGGTGATCGACCGCTTCACCCGCCACGGCCTGATCGACGAGGCCGCCGAGACCGAGGCGGTCGCCAAGGTGTTCCGGCAGGTAGAGGTGGCGCAGCGCGCGCTCTACACGCCGGCCGGCGCCTTTTCCGGCGGGAACCAGCAGAAGATCGCGATCGGCAAGTGGCTGCTCGCCGGCAGCCGCACGCTCCTGATGTTCGACCCGACCCGCGGCGTCGACATCGGCACCAAGCACCAGCTCTACCTGATGATGCGCGCGTTCGCCGATGCCGGGGGGGCAGTGCTGTTCCATTCCACCGAGCTCGCCGAGATCGTGAACCTGTGTGACCGGGTGCAGGTCATGTATGGCGGCCGGACGGTCGCCGAGCTTTCCGGCGAAGCGATCGAGGAGGAAGCCATCATGCGCTACGCCCTGGGCGAGCAGCGTCAGCCCGGGATGGCGGCATGAGCACGACCCTGACGGTAGGCGAGCGCGCACCCAACCGCCGGCGGGTCGGCCTCGGCCGCACGCTCGCGCGCAGCCGCGGCCTCCTGGTGGCGTTCCTGGTGTTCGTCGCCCTGTTCCTGGTGGTCGACTGGATCTCGCCCGGACCGTTCAGCTATTTCGAGCTGAGCTTCATGTCGTCCGGCGGCGCCACCCTGGCGCTGGCCGCGATGGGCCAGACCTTCGTGATCCTGAGCGGCGGCTTTGATCTCTCCGCCGGTGCGGTGATCTCGCTGGTCAACGTGGTGCTCGCCACCTCCATGGGCGAGAGTGCGGGCTCGCAGCTCGCCATGGGCGTGGTGGCGCTGCTGATCGGCGGCGCGGTGGGCGCCTTCAACGGCTTCTTCGTGGCCTTCGTCCGCCTCCAGCCGATCGTGGTCACCCTGTCGTCCATGTTCATCGTCCAGGGCATCACGCTCCTGATCATGGACAAGCCGGGCGGGATGGTCGCACCCGAGTTCTCCATGGCGCTTACCGGCGACGTGATCACCGACCTCCTGCCGGCCCCGATCGTGGTCCTGCTGGTTGCCCTGCTGGTCTGGTTCCTGGTGCGCAACTCGCGCTTCGGCACCGGCATCTACGCGGTCGGCAGCGACGAGGAGGCGGCGCGCGCCGCGGGTATCGCCACCCGGATGGTGAAGTTCTGGACCTACACCCTGGCAGGCCTGTTCTACGGGGCCGCTGGCGCCTTCATCTCGGCGCAGACCGGCTCGGCCGACCCGCTGATCGGCCGGCCGATGCTGCTCCAGGTGTTCACCGCCGTGGTGCTGGGCGGCACCATGCTGGGGGGCGGGCGCGGCGGTGCGGTAGGCTCCCTGATCGGCGCCTACATCCTGATGATCGTCGTCAACATCCTGCTCGTGCTGAACGTCTCGGCCTATTACAGCTCGGTGGTCGAGGGCGCGATCCTGATCCTGGCGGTGCTGGCCGGCTCGTTCCACCGCAACTCCCCGGTGGCCGGCTATCTGCGCCTCATGGTCAGCAATCTGCGGGCGCGCCGTGCCGGAACGCTCGCCAGCAACCATCCGGGCCAGCGCTTCTCGCCGACGCTGTCGGTCCCGGCCGCCAAGGCCGGCGAGACGGAGCGGGCCTCCTGGCTGGAACGGCACCGCGCGACCCTGCGCTACCTGGTCCCGGCCTATGTGGGCTTCGCGATCGTGCTGGTCGCGACCCACCTGATCTACGGCAACACGCTCACCAACCCCGCCTATTTCAACTCGCTGCTGGTGCTCTCCTCCTTCCTGGCGATCCTGGCGCTCGGCCAGGGCACGGCGATCCTGACGGGCGGGCTGGACCTGTCCCTGCCGTGGCTGATCGGCCTGATCGGCATCGTCACCGCCGACCTGATCAGCGGCTCGGACTCGGCAGCGCTCTGGGTGATCCCGTTCGGCCTGCTGCTAGGCACGGCACTGGGTATCGCCAACGGCGCCGGCATCGTGTTCCTGGGCCTGCCGCCGATCGTGATGACCATCGCGATGAACGGCATCCTCCAAGGCGCCGCCCTGGTCTACAGCGACGGCACGCCCGCGGGCTTCGCCTCGCCCACCCAGCGCTGGCTGATGACCGGCAGCTTCCTTGGCGTCACCCCGGTGATCTGGCTCCTCCTGCTGTTCGTGGCAGCCGCCCTCCTGCTGCTCGGCCGCACGCCGTTCGGCCGGCGCGTCTATGCGGTGGGCAACAGCCCGCTGGTGGCCCGCCTGTCCGGCGTGGGCGTCGGCGGCACGCTGATCGGCACCTATGCCCTGTCCGGCTTCTGCGCGGCCTTGGTCGGCATCCTCCTGTCCGGCTTCTCCGGCCAGGCCAGCCTCGGCATGGGCGACGAGTACCTGCTGCCCTCGATCGCGGCGGTGGTGGTGGGCGGCACGCTGATCACCGGCGGGCGCGGCCATTACCTGGGCATGCTGGGCGGCGTGCTGCTGCTCACGGCCCTCGCCACCCTCCTGGCGGGCACCACCCTGCCGAGTGCGGTGCGCGACATCATCCTGGGCGTCGTGGTGCTGGCCGCCGTGCTGGCCCTGCGCGACCGCAATCCCTGACAACGGAGCTCATGGCCATGGCGGAACTTCTGGCAACGGGGCAGCGGGTCCTGGTCACCGCCGGCGCTGCCGGGATCGGCCGGGCGATCGTCGACGAGCTGGTCGCCGCCGGGGCCCGGGTGCTGGCCAGCGATGTCGACGCGGCGGCTTTGGCTGCCCTGAAGCAGGCGCAGCCGGACGTCCTGACCTTCCAGGCCGACGTCGCCGACGAGGCGGCGGTCGACCGGCTGTTCGAGGAGGTGCAGGCCCAGCTGGGCGGCCTGGACGTGCTGGTGAACAATGCCGGGATCGCTGGGCCCACCGGGGCGATCGAGGAATTGTCGCTGGCCGACTGGCGCCGCTGCATCGATGTCGACCTGACCGGCCAGTTCCTGTGCGCTAGGCGCGCCGTGCCCATGCTCAAGTCCGCCGGCGGCGGGGTCATGATCAACATGAGCTCGGCCGCCGGCCGGTTCGGCTATGCCTTCCGCACCCCCTATGCCGCCGCCAAGTGGGGCGTGATCGGCCTGACCCAGAGCCTCGCCAAGGAGCTGGGGCCGGCCAACATCACGGTGAACGCCATCCTGCCCGGCATCGTGGCCGGGCCGCGCATGACCGGGGTGATCGATGCCCGCGCCAAGCAGGTGGGCGTGCCGTATGAGGAGATGGAGGCGACCTATCTCGCCCGCGTCTCACTCCGGCGCATGGTGAGCCCGAACGACGTGGCCGCCATGGCCCTGTTCCTGATCTCGCCCTTGGGCCGCAACATCTCCGGCCAGTCCCTGGGCGTGGACGGCAATGTCGAGAGCCTCTGAACGAACGGGAAGCCTGCTGCCATGCTGCGCATCGAACTCCTGACCGACACGCGCGACGAGCTGGGCGAGGGCCCGCTCTGGGATGTCCAGGAGCAGCGCCTCTACTGGATCGACAGCCACGGCAAGGCCGTTCACCGCGCCGACGCACGCGGCCAGGACCGGCGGAGCTGGCAGGTGCCCGAGCATATCGGCTCGATGTGCCTGCGCGAGGGCGGCGGTGCCGTGGTCTCCCTGCGCAACGGCTTCCATTTCCTCGACCTGGCCTCCGGCGAGGTCCAGCCCATCGCCGATCCCGAGGCCGGCATCCGCCGCACTCGCATGAACGACGGCAAGGTCGACCGCCAGGGCCGCTTCGTCGCCGGCGGCATGGACTATGAGGAGCGCGAGCCGCTGGCCGGCCTCTACCGCCTCGATCCCGACCTGAAGGTGACGAAGCTGGAAAGCGACATCATCGTCAGCAACGGCCCGTGCTGGAGCCCGGACGGCAGCATCTTCTACTTCGCCGACAGCTGGACCCGGAAGATCTGGGCCTATGCCTACGACACTGCCACCGGCGACCTGCTCAGCCGGCGGATCTTCGCTGACTTCGAGGGCCATCTACGCGGCTACCCCGACGGCGCCACCGTGGACGAGGAAGGCTATGTCTGGAGTGCCGAGGTCTATGGCGGCCGCCTAGTCCGCTTCGCCCCGGACGGCACGATCGACCGGCTGGTCGGCATGCCGGTGGACAGCATCACCAGCGTGATGTTCGGCGGTGCCGACCTCGACATCCTCTACGTGACCTCCATGGCCCGCCCGTTCGGGGGCAGGCGCCGCCAGGAGCGCGAGGCGGGCGGCCTGTTCGCCGTCCACGGCCTGGGCGTGCGCGGCCTGCCGGAGCCGCGCTTCAAGGGGTGACGACGCCGGCTCCTGGCTCCCCCTCATGTCATCCCCCGGCTTGATCGGGGGATCCACAGGCGGGGAGTGGCCCATCTCGGCCGGCAGGGCCTGAAGCCTGCTGGCCAAGCTGGCGCCGATGCCGACGACCGGCCGTTGATCCCCCGGTCACGCCGGGGGATGACAGAAAAGAACAGCCGCGGGCCGAGCCCGGCCATGGCAGAAGGAGAACAAGCAATGCGCATCGAGGTCCTGGTCGACGTCAAGACCACGCTCGGCGAAGGCCCCTTGTGGGACGTGGACGAGCAGCGCCTCTACTGGATCGACAGCTTCGACGGCCGGGTGTTCCGCTGCACCGAGGACGGCCGCGAGGTGCGTGCCTGGGACGTGCCGCAGAAGATCGGCTCGATGGCCCTGCGCAAGAACGGTGGCGCCATCGTCTCGCTGCAGCGCGGCTGGCACAGCCTCGACTTCCAGTCCGGCGAGGTCGAGCTGATCCACGACCCGGAGCCGGGCAAGCCGAACAACCGGATCAATGACGGCAAGGTCGACCGCCAGGGCCGCTTCGTCGCGGGCTCCATGGACACGATGGAGGAAGGCCCGAACGGCGCCCTCTACCGCCTGGACCCGGACCTGTCGGTGACCAAGCTGGAAGACGGCATCATCGTCAGCAACGGCCCGTGCTGGAGCCCGGACGGCAAGACCTTCTACTTCACCGACACCTGGTCCGGCGAGATCTCCGCCTACGACTACGACACCGCCACCGGCGCCATCGCCAACAAGCGCACGTTTGCCAGGATGCAGTGGGAAGGCGGCGCCTTCGACGGTGCCACGGTGGATGCCGAGGGCTGCGTCTGGAGTGCCATCGTCTATGCCGGCAAGCTCGCCCGCTATGCGCCGGACGGCACGCTCGACCGGGTGATCGACATGCCGGTCAAGAAGGTCACCAGCGCCATGTTCGGCGGCCCGAACCTCGACATCCTCTACGTCACCTCGATGGCCAAGCCGCCTTTGCCGCGCTTCCCGGACGACCCGACCCCGCGCGGCTCCCTGTTCGCGATCCACGACCTGGGCGTGCGCGGCGTACCCGAGGCCCGCTTCGCGGGCTGAGGGGGAGGGCTGGCTTCGTCGCCATCCCTTCCTCCAGGAACTGCATGGTCGCTGGGGTCGACGGGCCATGGGCGTTGCCCTGGCCGGTCGACCTGCCAGGGCAACGATCGAGGCCTGGCAGGCGCCACTGCACCACGTCCGGGTCACGCGCCGGCCGTTCGGTTCAGCCGATCATCTTGCAGCGGTGCACCCGTCATGGGCCCGCCGGATCTCGATGAAGAGGCCGACATGGTCGCTCAGGGGCCGCCCGTCGGGATCATGCCCAGGCAGTGCACGTACCCGCACGGCCCGCAGATCCGCCGTGTGCCAGAGGTGATCGACCGACGGCTGGCCGAGCTTTGGAATGGTGCCCTCCGTCGCCAGCCGCAGGAACGGCGGGATGGCATCCATCAGGGCATGGAACACGCACAGGGGTGCCTGCTTGCGTGGGATGAACTGGTTGACGTCGCCCAGCACGATAGTGCGTCCGGCATAGTCATGGCGTGCGAGGATGCCGGAGAGGCCATCGAGATAGGCGAGATGATCCTCCCACGGACGCCGGTCCTTCCGTCCGGTGGCGACATGCGCCGCGGACCAGGGCACGCACACCCCGATCAAGCGTAGCGAGCCGAGCGGCGTCTCCGTCGTGCCCGCGACGAAGCGGCCAGGAGGAAGCCGCTCGTCGCCCAGATCGTCGCTGCCGGTCCATGGCTGCCTGTTCCAGAGCAGCACCTTCCGCCGCCCCTCCTTCAGCGGATAGCCGTAGTCGGCCCTAGCATGGATCAGATGCCCGTCGGGCAGGAAGTCCGAGTGCGCCTCGGTCAGGCAGACGATGTCGGGATGGTGCTGCTCGATGATGTCCGCGATCACCCGCCCCGCCGGCGACGGGCGGCGCCGCCAAGCGATGTTCCAGAGCACGATCCTGACAGAAGGCGCGCCACGTCCCTGTTCCTGCATGGTGCTGCCAGCCGGCTGCCTCCTGGGTGATGCACAGGACCTAATTGCAGTTCGTCGGGCTCAGCAATCCCACGAGCTTTCTGTACGTATCGGGCGATGCCCTTTCGCACCCGGGCTGAGCTTCGCGAACGTGCCAGTCTCGGCATGCTGTGATTCAGGCAAGTTCATCCTGCCTCGGTCTGTGGACGCTCGCGATCGGCTTCTGGGCGTGGAAGGAGTGCCCGATATCGGAGAAGAAGCGCCTCTTTCCGGCGAGGTCGTCGATAGGCCCTGACGAGCGGGTTGCCGATCGTCCGTGCGGCGGCGGAACTCGGGCTGTACGAGACGCAGTCGCGGCGGCGGTGGTTCGCGGAGCCGCGAAAGTCCCGATTGAAGCCGGAAATGCAGCGCACTGAGCTGGGGAGCGACATCCCGACAAGAGGGCCATGCCATCTCCGGAGCCGCCTCCCGATGTGGCTCGAATTCACCGCCGAGGACCGTCAGGCCTCGCCGCTTCGGGCGATGTGCCGGGTGTTCCTGCACCGTCACTACCCGTCCACCGCCAAGCCCGTCAGCGACTGGCCAACCTGCTGCCCAGGCGGCCGACAGCCATGCCGCCCCGGAACGAACCGACCTCAGAAAGGCAAGGACGGCTCCGGCCCATCCTCCCGCAGCCCGTCTTCCCGCTGGCCGGTCGCCACGACCTGCAAGGCCGTGTCGGGCAGGGGCCGCTGCAGGGCGAGCGCGTCCTCGGTGGTACCTTCCAGCCAGGTGTCGCACTCTTCCTGGGTGGTCAGCAGCACCGGCATGGCCTTCGCATGGATCGGCCGCACCACGTCGTTGGCCGGGCAGGTGAGGAAGGCGAACAGCCGGTGCTCACCCTCGGCCGGCTCCGCCTTGGTGCCGCGCGTCCCGGACCAGGGGCGCCACAGCCCCGCGAACGCGAACAGCGGCCGGGACGGGTCGAGCGCGAACCAGTGCGGCACCTTGGGCTGGCTGTCGGTGTACTCGCAGAACGAGCTGGCCGGCACCAGGCAGCGCCAGCCGGGCTTCAGCCAGCCGCGCCAGTAGGGGCTGGCGAGGTTGCGGATGTTGGTCACCGGCCGCCCGCCCAGGTTCGGCGGCGGCGGGAAACCCCAGCGCATCATGGCGAGCTCGCGCGTCCCGTCCTGGGCCCGGTGCACCACCGGGGCCAGCCGGTCCGGGAAGATCGCCGGCAGGAGGGGCAGGTTGCCGGTCGTGTCCCGCATCGCCCGGGTGAACGCCCGGATCGCGTCCTGACCCTTGGTGAGCGAGTAGAGATTGCACATGGGCCGCCACTCTCCCGATCCGCCGCCACGCCGCCAGCCCTGGCACCATCCGGCCCGCTGCTCAACCCCGTGTATCCCGCCCTGACCCCATGCCCTCGCCGGCCATGCCGTCACTCCCTGGGGCCGACCACGGCTTTCCGGTTCGTGCCTCCACGGCCAGGCGCTGCTGTGGTTCGAGCATCCGCGGTTATGCCCGGGGGGACACAGGATGCGAAGGCCAGCCACATCATTGGCATCCTTGTCGACCGATCCCATTGCGCCGCCAGCCGACCAGGTGGCCGAGATCGCCAGGCTCCGTCGTGAGCTCGATCGGACGCGGATGGAGCGCTGTGTCCTAAAGAAAGCCATCGGCATCTTCTTTGGAGATGCAGAAAGGGAGCTCGCCTTCATCGAGCGGCATGGCTGCACTTGGTCGGTGCGCCGCAGGTGCCGCGTGCTCGAAGTATCCAAGAGCGGCTATCACGGGTGGTGGTCGCGTCCCGAAAGCGCCCGGTCGGCCACGAACCATCAACTCTGGAGGATATACGCCGGATCTATGTGGTCATCATGGGCGGTAGGGTGCACCTCGCGTGCGCGCGGCCCTACGGGCCGGAGGTTGCTCGGCCAGTCGTGGCCGCGTGGAACGTCTGATGCGGCGCCATGGCATCCGGGCGCTCGCGGGGTGCCGATTCCGGCCGTGAACGACCGAACAGCCGTCACGACCTGACGGTTGCGTCCAACCTCCTGAAGCAGGCGTTCTCGGCGTCGGCGCCAACAGGATCTAGCTCACCGACATCACGTACCTGCCGATTGGAAGGATGGCTCTACCTGGCTGCCGTGCTCTATCTTGCTACCCGTAAGGTGGCAGGCCCGTCGCGGCCTACTGGCCGCGGTTCCTGCGGACATGGATCAGCGGTCTTGCCGACCGCTGATGGTCCATGCGCGATCACATGCGCACCGAGCTGACAGCGGCCACCCTCATGACGGCCGACCAGTGGCAGAGGCCAACCACCGGTCTCGTCTGCTATTCGGATCGTGGCAGCCAGTATGCTGCTAAGGCTTACCGCAAGCAGCTCGCCGGCATGAAAGCCAAGCCGTTCATGAGCTGAACCGGCTGTTGCTATGACAACGCGCCGCCTCCCAGGCCTCCTAGCCTGGTCTTCCTCGGAGAACGGATGGATCGGCGGCAGCCGATCCATGGAGAGCTTCTTCCACACCCTGAAGGTGGAACTCGTCCATCAACGACGATGGGCGACCCGGGAAGAGGCCCGACGCGACCTGTTGGCCTGCATAAGGCTACTACCACCGGCAGCGCAGCCACTCGGCCCTCGGCTACATCCCGCCCGAACAGGCCGAACGGAAAGGGAGCTGCCTCCAGGTCCGCGAAACCGGGGAGGATCAATGGTCCGACAGGCGGTACCACTGTTGAAGTAGCAGCGCCTTCGGCTGGACCAGCAGCGGGCAGGCAGGGTGTCCGACCAACGCTTCGTACATCGGCTGCAACGGCGCCTCGATCCGCACCCAGTCCGCCTGGGTCCAGATCCGCTCCAGCCGCCGGTTGCTGCCAAAGGCTGCCGGCAGCACAGCTTCCACCGGCTCACCGCCTCACGCACCATCGGCGCCTCCTTCACCTCGCAACTGGCAGCGAGTCACGGCAGCACCATGGAGCCAGAAGTTTCGCGGCAGTCTCCAGGGCTCCGCACTGCGGCCGAGTAGCGGTCACAGGCATCGATGCGCGTGACCTGGATCTCGACCGCGTACCCGTCGGTCTCCTCTGGAGGAAAAGCCAGCTCCGCTTGCCTGCCTGCCTTGTCGACATCGGGATACCAGCCGCATGGCGCCGGGTCTGCCCCATCACCATAGCCGCCGGCGCGGCACGAGACAGCGGAGCGCGCGGCGGTCATCGCTCGCCTCCAGCCTCTGCGCCATGTCCTTCATGGCCGATCTATCCCGCTTCGCCGGCAACCCTGCCGCGCCCCTGTTTGCCCGAAGCACGACCGCCCCGCGGACCATTTCCCGGCCGCATACCCGTCCGGCGCTCCTGCATGGACCAGCCGTAGCGGGGGTCGTCCCGGATCAGCTCGAGCTGGCTGCGGATCCGGTTGCGCTCCAGCCAGCCGATCTCGGCCTCGAGCTCGGCCTGGGTCATCATGCCCCGGGGCTTGCCGAACAGCCGCTTCAGCACGGCGTTGTAGGCATGGTAGTCGCAGGGCTGGCCCGGCAGGCTGGTTTCCGCATCCTCGATCACCTGGGCAGCCACCAGCTGGCCCAGCTGGCGACGCAGCCGCTGCTCGGCCTGGGTCGGCGTCTCGGGGAGGCGGTCGTCCGCCGGGATCGTGTGGCCGGGCAGCGGTCCGGACGCACCGCGCGGCAGCACGGTCTCGAAGCGCAGCTCGGTCGCCTCGGACCAGAGCGGCCGCAGGACCGAGCCGTGACGCATCACGTCGTCCTGCTCGCCCAGCGGTAGTTCCGCCTGGTCGCCCGAGCGGCGGGCCCGGGCGCGGCCGGACTGCTCCATCTCGATGGCGCGGCGGAACATCCGGAACAAAGGATCGTCGGGGTGATAGATCAGCGCCCGCTGCTCCTCATAGCTGCCGCCATGCGGATCGAAGCGGGTGGCGCGGGCCGCCATCTGCTCCAGCCAGGGCACCGAGCGGATCTGGGTCAGGCAGGCGACATGGCTGACCTCGGGCGCGTCCATGCCCTCATAGGCCATGCCGACCGTGACCAGCACGGACGGGTCCGGCCGCAGCCGGAAGCGCGCGATGCGCTCGACCGCATCCCGTTCCTCCGAGATGGCCAGGGCCACGCCGGCTTCTGCCCCCTTCGAGTTCAGCCAGCCGCGCAGGATCTCGGTGTAGCGCCGGGCGGTCGCCTGGTCCGGTGCCACCACCAGCAGCTTGCCCAAGCCGGGCGCCGCCTGGCCCGGTCCTAGGCCCAGCGCGACGCGGCGCCGGGCGCGATGCTCGCGGCAGTCGTCGAACGCGCGGCGCAGGACTGCCTCGGCGTAGCCGGTGCGCAGCGCGGTGAACAGCATCGGGCGCAGCTTGTCGCTGGCCTGGGAGAACGACTCGACGCAGGAGAGCTCGCCGTTCAGCAGCCATTCGGCCCGGCCGTCCAAAGCGCCGAACCGGATCGGGATGATCGCCCGCTCGGCCAGGGCCGCACGTCGGTCATAGCCCACCACCGCCCAGCCCGGTATGCCCAGCTCGAGCCGGCGCTGGCCCGGTGTGAGGCGGTCCCGGCGATAATCGAGCCACAGGATCGGCCGCCGGTCGGAGCGCTCCAGCGTCCCGGACATCAGCAGGCGCAGCCCGGCATTCTCCAGCAGCGGGAGCAGGGCCTGCGACCAGGCCGTGTCCTCGGCTGCCTCGGCCGCTGCATCCAGGTCGCTCAGCCCCGGCAGATGGTGCAGCTCGTCGACGCAGAGCAGGTAGCGATGCCGCCGGAACTCGGCCAGGTGCAAGGCGGGCGCGGCCGCGATCGACTGGTAGGTGGTGACGTAGCCGGCCAGCCCGCGGCAGGGGTCGGGCGCATTGTCGGCAGCCCGGACCGAATGTTCGTGGCCGAGCAGGGCCCGCCAGGCCCGGTCGACGAACGCCTCCTCGGCCTGGCGGCGCAGTGTGTCCCGCGGCACGACCCAGCAGATCCGCTCGACGATCGGCCGGGCCTGCCCCGGCGGCACTGCCCCCAGCAGCCGTGCCGCCGCGATTACCGGCAGCGCCGACTTGCCACCACCCGGCGTGACCGCCGCCAGGATGTCGGTGCAAGCCAGCTCGCCCATCGCGATGCCGCGGCAAAGCCGCTCGATCTCCTCCTGATGGCGGCGCAGGCGCAAGCGTGCTGCCCGTCAGCACGAGCCGATGGGGCGGGGCGGCACAGGCGCAGAGCAACGGCTCAGGACAATGCTCCTTGGATGCCGGCATCCTGACCATACCGCAGCAGCCTGCGGTGGACGGACCATCGAGCACATCTCCATGAGTGCTCCAACATATGGTATCACATGATGATCTAGCTTCTATATATTGATTCACTCCTACGTCAATGACCATATGCCTATCCTGCCACTGGCTGGAGCCGGCCCAACGATCAGCACGCGCGAGGACAGGATCAGGTGATGGATTGGGATCGGCCTGATGTTGTGACGGGCCAAGGTCCTCAGGCCGGAGGGCCTGAAGGCGGGATGGCACGAGCCGGGATAGCGGCTGGGTTCACGGGCGGCCGGAGCCCGGCAGGCGAACCACCGGCCCCGGGCGCGGCAGGGACGGAGCGAAGCTGCCGGCCAGGTAGTCGATGCCGGCCTGGGCGGCCTGACGGCAGTCGGCGGCGGAACGGAGGCCGGTCAGGAAGCTGCGCAGGCCGTGGCGGCGGGCGAGGGTGGCGAGGTCGTGCGCATGGTGCAGATCGTCCGTCGCCATGCCGACGATGCTGGCCCCGATCAGGTGCTCGACCCGCGGCTCGGCCAGGTCGACCAGGATGCCCAGGCAGAATGGCCGCAGATAGGCCATCAGCTCGCGCACACGCGACTGGACGATGTCGGGCGGCAGGTTCCTGACCTCGAACAGGAGCCGGCGGGCGGAGCTGCGCGGGAGGCGCCGGCATGCCCGGCAGAACGGGTCGCGCAGCCGGATCGAGGCCAGCGTCTCGTACCGTACCGGCACGATCAGCCAGGCCTTGCGGCCGCGGCGGCGGTGGCGGGCAGGGCGGCTGCGGCCATCTCGACCGACCAGAGATCCGGATCATCGCCCGGCAGGTGCGTCCCGGCATCAGGGGCAGCCGGCTCCAGGCGGTAGGCGGCCACCAGCCCCCGGGCCGGCGCCAGCACGGGCTGCCAGGCCACGGCCGGTGCCGCAGGTGCCGCGGTGGCTGCCGCTGGTGCTCGGCGGTCCGGCAGCGCCTGGTCGGCCCGCGCCAGCGCTTCGGCCACCCGCGCCTGCAGCCCCTGCGGATCGACGACCCCGTCCAGCAGGTGGTGGAGATCGGCCGGAACCGAGCGGACCCGGACGCCGGCACCGCCGGGGTTGATGCCGCGCAGGCGCCCGGTGATGGCGCCGGCCAGCAACTGGGCGCGGCGCCGGGCGTCCTCGTGGGGCAGGCCGCTGCAGAGCAGGTGGATGCGGCCCCCATCGGCCAGCAGGTACAGGTCCTGGTCGCCCAGCGCCCGTTCCAGTGCGGCCGCCACGAACTGCAGCGCCTTGTCGCGCAGGGCCGGCCAGCGCCGGCCGAACCGGAGCCGGACCTGCTCCAGGTCCAGCACCTGCACGCAACCCGAATCCGGATGGCCGCCCGCCCGCTGCTGGAGTGCGCGTAGTTCCTCCAGCCGCTGCCGGAACAGCTCGGGCCGGCCCGGGTCCAGCCGGTGCCGGCCGCCTGGACCGTGATGGACCGGGCCCGGTGCATCCCCGTCCGCTACGGGAAACGTGGCGGCAATTGCCGCCGGGTCCGCCGCTCCCGTCACCATCGCCGACCCTTCCTCGGATCGCATCGCACTACCCTTCTCCCGGCACACATCGGGGCTGCCGTCCGCCCCCGGCACCGATGGAACCGTTCCGCCCGCTGGCACCTGCGGCCGGTTCACTCTGGCAGATTCAGGTTGAACAAAGGTAAACGCCTTGGCGGCACCGCCCACCCGCCGGGCGCGGGGCCGCATCCAGCCTCCGGAGAGCCGCAGCCTTGTTCTCGCCCATCCTCATCCTGCCCCAGGTGGTGGCGATCGCCGATCGCGCCGGTGCCGCCATCCTGCGCCACTACGAGCAGGGCACGGCCGCCACCGCCAAGGCCGACGGCTCGCCGGTGACCGCGGCCGACCAGGAGGCCGAAGCCCTGATCGTGGCAGCACTCCGGGAGCTCACCCCTTCGATCCCGGTGGTCGCCGAGGAGGCGGTGGCCGCCGGCGACATCCCGGAGGTCGGCAATGGCAGCTTCTGGCTGGTCGACCCCCTGGATGGGACGCGCGAGTTCATCGCCCGCAACGGCGAGTTCACGGTCAACATCGCCCTGATCGAGGCGAAGCGGCCGATCCTGGGCGTGGTGCTGGCACCGGCGATCCGCACCGCCTGGTGGGGGGCGCTGGGCCACGGCGCCACGCTGCGCGATCCGGAGGGCACGCGCACGATCCAGGCGCGGCCGGTGCCGGCGGCACCGGTGGCGGTCGCCAGCCGCTCGCACCGCGACGCCCGCACCGATGCCTGGCTCGCCGAGCAGAACGTGGCGGACATCGTCTCGGCCGGCAGCTCGCTCAAGTTCTGCCGGGTGGCCGAGGCCCAGGCCGACCTCTACCCGCGCTTCGGCCGGACCATGGAATGGGACACCGCGGCCGGCCAGGCGGTGCTGGATGCGGCCGGCGGCCGGGTGCTGCGCCTGGACGGCAGCCCGCTGGCCTATGGCAAGCCCGGCTTCGAGAATCCCGAGTTCATCGCCAGGGGTGCCTGAGCGGCCGCATGCTGCACCATCTCCTCCATCTGCTGCCGGCCGAGGCGGCACACCGCGTGGCGATCCGTGCGACCGCCCTGCTGCCCGCCGGCCGGCCGGTGCCGGAGCCGCTCCTGCGCACCCGGCTGGCCGGGCTGGACCTGCCGGTGCCGGTCGGGCTGGCTGCCGGGTTCGACAAGAGTGCGGAGGCGTTCGACTCGTTCGGGCGCATGGGGTTCGGCTTCGTCGAGATCGGCTCGGTGACGCCCAGGCCGCAGGCGGGCAACCCGCGGCCGCGCCTGTTCCGGCTGCCCGAGGATCGGGCGGTGATCAACCGGATGGGCTTCAACAATGACGGGCTGGAGGCCGTGGCGCGGCGGCTGGCGCGGCGCTCGCCCAAGGGGCCGGTGCTCGGCGCCAATATCGGTGCCAACAAGGACACGGCCGACCCGGTGGTCGACTACCGGCTGGGCGTGCGCCGGCTGCACGACCTGGTCGACTATCTGGTCCTGAACGTCAGCTCGCCGAACACGCCGGGCCTGCGCCTCCTGCAAAAGCAGGAGGCGCTCACCCGCCTGGTGGCCGAGGTGCGCGCGACGCGCGACCAGGTGGCCTCGGGCGGGCGGGTCCGGCCCTTCTTCGTTAAGGTGGCCCCCGATCTCACCGACACCGACGAAGCGGCGATCGCCGAAGTGCTACTGGCCGAGGGGGCCGACGGCCTGATCGTGAGCAACACCACGCTGGCGCGGCCGGAAAGCCTGCGCTCGGCCAGGCGCGGCGAGGCCGGCGGCCTGTCCGGCGAGCCGCTGTTCCAGCCTTCCACCGAGCTGCTCCGGCGCTTCCGCGAGCGCCTGCCGGCCCTGCCGATCATCGCGGTGGGCGGGATCGATTCGGTGGAGCGCGCCTGGGCGAAGTTCCGGGCCGGGGCCGACGCGATCCAACTCTATAGCGGCATGGTCTATGAAGGCCCGACGCTCGCCCGGCGCATCCGCCAGGGCCTGCGCCGGCGGCTGGAAGCGGAGGGGCTGGCCCATCTGGGCGAGCTCGGCGGCCGGCCCGGTCAGGCCGACCCATCGTCCGACCTGCCGTCCGAACCATTGACGCGGGGGCCAGCGAGGGCGCATCCAGGCGGGCGCTTGCCTGAACATTTCCCGGAGCCCTGAGCTTGGCCAGGAAGTTGCGCCGCGCCACGGCGATGCTGCACCGTCCGCGTCTGCGCAGCGAGTTCGGTGAAACCTCCGAAGCGCTGTTCCTCACCGCGAGCTTCTCCTATGCCAGCGGCGAGGAGGCCGAACCCGGGTTCGGCGAGCCTACGGGGCGCTACTGCTACACCCGGGTCGGCAACCCGACCGTGCACGCGCTGGAGGAGCGCTGGGCACAGCTCCAGGGCAGCGAGGCCGCGATCGCGACCGCGAGCGGCATGGCGGCGGTGCATGCCACCCTCTTCGCCATGCTCAAGGCCGGCGACCGGCTGGTCGCCTCGCGGCCGCTGTTCGGCTCCTGCATGTGGCTGTGCACCGATCTCCTGCCCCGGTTCGGGGTCGAGGTGGAGTTCGTCGATGCCGCCAATCCCGCCGGCTTCGCGGCGGCACTCGGCCGCCCGGCCGCCCTGGTCCTGATCGAGACCCCGGCCAACCCGACCCTGGACCTGGTCGACATCCAGGCCGTGGCCGACCTCGCCCATGCAGCGGGTGCCCGCCTCGTGGTCGACGACGCGCTGGCCTCGCCGATCTGCCAGGATTCCCTCCGGCACGGCGCCGACCTGGTCGTCACCTCGGCGACCAAGCACACGGACGGCCAGGGCCGGGTGCTGGGCGGCCTGATCGCCTGCGACCGGCAGACCCGGGACGAGGTCCTGCACCCGTTCATCAAGCATACCGGGCCGAACCTGTCGCCGTTCAGCGCCTGGGTGCTGCTGAAGAGCCTGGAAACGCTGGAGCTGCGGGTGCTGCGCATGGCGCAGAGTGCCCTGCGGATCGCCAGCTTCCTCCAGGATCGTGGCAACTGCGCGGTGCGCTATCCCGGCCTGCCGGACGATCCGTATCAGGCCCTGGCCAGCCGGCAGATGCACAATGGCGGCACGCTGCTCACCCTGCGCACCGGCGGGGGCAAGCAGGGCGCGTTCGACTTCCTGCGCCGGCTGGAGGTGATCGAGATCACCAACAATCTGGGCGACAGCCGGACGATCGCCACCCATCCGGCCACCACCACCCATGGCCGCCTGCCCCAGGCGGAGCGCGTCGCGATCGGGATCCACGACGACCTGATCCGGCTCTCGGTCGGCCTGGAGGATCCCGACGACCTGATCGAGGATCTGGACCGGGCGCTCGGCTGAGCTGCAACTCGGACGCAGCAGGGATCACGACGGCGCTCGCGGCCGTGCGATAGCGCGCGACCAATTCGTGACGTACAGCCGGAATGGATGTCCTTGTATTACAGGAAACGCCATGGTAACGATAAAGAGTAAATCTTTCATGCAGGAGACAGTCTGAAGTTCGATTAGTCTGCTTGTCAGGGATTTATTAAATACAAAATGCCAGAGTTGGTTGATCTGGTAAGAATATCTCAGGGGACAACGGCATGTACCGTGGAAGATTGTTTGGTGCGACCGGCATGATCGATGGTCATTCATCGGAAATCGATCATGTCGTGCCTGGGAAGCCGCAAGTAGCCTAGCAGGCTGGTGGCAACGTCCGCGCGGCACGACCTCCTCCTATCCGAATCCTGGTCGGCAGTGGTGCGCCGCTTCGCGCCGAAGCGGTGACGCTGGCTTTGTGCCGGCGCCGACCCCGTGGGGAAAACCGCATCTCGTGGCAGATGCGGGGAGGTTGCGCACGTCCTGTTCAAGGGCTCCGGTGCCGCGTTGGGCGCAACCAATGTATTCATCTGGAAACGGTACATCGGCTATCGCCGATCCTATAATCGTGTCTAAAGCATCCAAAGTAACATCTAAAAATCGATACAATTTTTGCTTGTATGTGCTGAAGATAATGTTAGAGAGGGGCATGTGCCGGTGGCGCTGGAATTAGCCAGACATTGCCACTCGGGACAAGGGAGCGTGACAATGGGTTATCTGAAGATTTTCCTGTGCTCGGCCGCCGTTCTCGGCCTGGTGTCCGCCACTGCCCTCGCTGCCTCCAACGGCAACGGTAACGGCAACGGCAATGGCAATGTCGGCAGCTATAACGGCAGCTATAACGGCAATGACAACAAGGGCTCCTATAACGGGAGCTACAACGGCAACGGCAATTACGGGTCGCACAACGGCAACGACAACGGCAACCAGAACCGTGGCAGCGACAACGGCAACGAGAACGGCAATGCCAACAAGGGCTACGGCAACGGCAACACCAACGGCAATGCGAACAAGGGCTACGGCAACGGCAACGTGAACGGCAACGAGAACCGGGGCAGCTACAACGGCAACGAGAACGGCAACAGCAACTACGGCAGCCAGAACGGTAACTACAACGGTAACCGCAACGGCCGCATGGGCCGCTGACGCTGAGTTCGGGGACAGGTCCGATCCGGCCTGTCCCATTGGCCTGTGACCTACAGCCTGACCCCGTATCCGGGTGCTGCCCGGGGCGGGGCAGGCCGAGGCGATCAGGCCTTGCAGCCGACTGATCGCTCGCGCGTTCCCGTCTGGCGGCGGGAGCGCGCCCTTTCCTGCTTCGGGGCCCTGTTTGGAGGAGTGACCTTCCGTGCCAGCCATGCCCTGGATCGCTGCCGGGCTGCTCTCCCTGGCCGGCGCCTTGCCGGCCGCCACCGTGCCCGCTGCCGCCACCGTGCCCGCGGATGCGTCGGCCGCCCAGCCCGGCCGCTCGTACCCCTCCTTCGCTGGCGGGATGTTCGGCAACGGCGACGTCGACATCATGAACGGCGGCGACGGCAATATCGGCAGCGACAACGGCAACCGTAACGCCGGCAGGCACAACGGCAATAGTAATATCGGCAACGGTAACGGCAACGACAACGACAACGGCGGCCATTACAACGGCAACGGCAATATCGGCAGCCGCAACGGCAACGGCAACGGCGGCAGCTTCAACGGCAACCGCAATCTCGGTCAGCACAACGGCAACAATAACGGCCGGCGCTGAGATGCGCCGCTCGTGGCCGCAGGAAGGGAGCATGCGATGAAGGCCCTGCTCGTCTCGACCGTCCTGGCCGCCGCCGGTCAACTGCCCGGGGCGGGCGGCGCAGGCCAGGCAGCCGAGCCCTGGGTCCGGCCCGCTGCCGCCGAGCAGCCCTACCTGACCGACTATCTGCGCCGCTGGTTCGGGGCAGAGGCGGGACGGGGAGACAGGTTGGACCGGGCGGGCGGCCGTCTCGACCAGGACGGTGCCGATCCGGCATGGTCCGGGCACTGGACTGGCCAGGGCAACAACAACGGCAACGGCAACTGGGGTGACGGCAACGGCAACGGCAACCTCGGCAACGGCCAGGGCAACGGTCAGTTCGGCAGCAACCGGGGCAACAACAGCCCCGGCCGAGGCGGGACCGGCAGTGGCAACGGCAACGGGAATGGCAACGGCAATGCCGGTAGCGGCAACGGCAATGGCAACGGGAATGGCCGATGAACTGCGCGGCCACGGGGCAGGCCGGCGCCACCATCAGGCTCCTGGTGCCGTGATGAGCGGGTCGTTGCGCGCTCACCGCCAGCGCCTGATCGAGGCGGGCCTGCGCCGACTCGAGGTCCATGCCCGGCCGGCCGACGCACAGCTCATTCGCCATCTCGCCCGCAGCCTCGCCCGCGACGACCGGGAGGGTGCCCGGCTGCGCAAGGCGCTGGAGGCGCTGGTTCCCGACAGGAAGGGGCCGAGCTTCAAGGAGTGGCAGGCATCGGCGGATGATTCCGACGAGGAATAGCCGCCGGCCGAAGGCCGCCACCCCCTCGGCCCTCTTGCGTCCTGGCCCGGAGTGAGGCTTCACCCGCAGGAGCACGATCAGGGCCAAGGGGGAACCGATGTCCAAGCTGTTCGATCTGAGTGGAAGGGTGGCGCTGGTTACGGGCGCCTCGCGCGGCCTGGGCTTTGCCATGGCCGAGGGCCTGGCCGAGCACGGCGCCACCGTGGTGCTGAACGGGCGCGACGCCGCCAGCCTGGAGGAGCGGGCGGCGGCACTGCGGGCGCAGGGCCTCTCGGCCGAGGCGGCGGCGTTCGACGTCTCGGACGGGCCGGCCGCGGCCGCCGAGGTGGCGCGCCTGGCCGACCGGCACGGGCGCCTCGACATCCTGGTCAACAATGCCGGGATCCAGCATCGCCGGCCGCTGGTGGAATGGGCCGACGAGGATTTCGAGCGGGTGCTGGCGGTCAACCTGACCGCCTGCTTCCGGATGGCGCGCGAGGCTGCCCGGGTGATGCTCCGCCAGGGCAGCGGCAGCATCGTCAACACCGGCTCGGTCGTCCCGGTCCTCGCACGCCCGACCATCCATGGCTATGTCGCCGCCAAGGCCGGCCTGCACGGGCTGACGCGCTCGCTCGCCGCCGAGCTCGCGGGCAAGGGGGTGCGGGTCAACGCGATCGGGCCCGGCTACTTCGCCACCGAGATGAACCGGGCGCTGCTCGACGACGAGGCCTTCACCGGCTGGGTCAAGAGCCGCGCCCCGGTCGGCCGCTGGGCCGACCCGGCCGAGCTGAAGGGGGCCGTCGTGTTCCTGGCCTCCGATGCGGCCAGCTATGTGCACGGCCATCTGCTGATGGTGGACGGCGGGATCTCGACCAGCCTCTGACGCGGACTGCCCGCCCCGTGTGCGGATCGGCAGGGCGGCCACCAGGACTCTGCCATCCGTGCACGCTCCGGCCCTGGCTTTGCCGGCGGCCGCACGATGCCTCAAGGTGCAGGCCCTGATGAAGGCCAGGAGGCTGGAGCGCGTCCACGCCAGGATGCAGGAATGTCTCGAGCGTCGCGTGCCCCGAGGCGAGCGCCAGGCTCCTGATCGTCTGGTCCATCCTCTGACCGGAGCCGGATGATCCGCACCTGGAAGCGGAGCGGTTCAGAAAAACCAGGACAGGGCGAGGGGCCGGACGTTCAGGCCATGGCGGACCGTACGGGATGAACCGGCGGCCCGCTGCCAGCACGCGTTCCCCTGCTGCGGAACCACGCGCTACGCCCCCCCTTGGGCCGCCCAGCTCCGATCCTCCCGCGCTGCTACGGCAAGCCATGCCTGCCAGCGACGATCCGCCCCGGGGCCGCCTGATCGGCAGCCCGCCAGCCGGCAGCATGGCTGCCGGACCGGCAAGGGGCCGGATCAGAGCGACTGCAGCAGCCGGTCGGCGCCGGAGACCTCCATGACGCCGGGGCTCTCCTCGACGTTCAGGACCTTCACCACGCCGTCCTCCAGCAGCATGGAGTAGCGCAGCGAGCGGACGCCCAGGCCGGCGCCCGAGGCATCCAGCTCCATGCCGATCGCCTTGGTGAACGCGCCGTTGCCGTCCGCCAGCATCAGCACCCGGCCCTGCACGTCGTTGACCCTGGCCCACTCGTCCAGGACGAAGGCGTCGTTCACCGCCACGCAGGCGATGACTTCCACGCCCTTCGCCTTCAGCGCCTCGCCATGCTCGAGAAAGCTCGGCAGATGCCGGTTGTGGCAGGTCGGGGTGAACGCGCCCGGGACGGCGAACAGCACCGCCTTCTTCCCGCCGAACACCTGGCTGGTCGACACGTCCTCCAGGCCCTCGGCCGTGCGGATCTTGAACTTGGCCTCGGGCAGCCGATCGCCCACACGGATCGCCATGTCTCGTCCATCCTGTCGCGACGCCCCGGCGCGCCGCCGGGCGGATTGCTCATGTTCGATGCCGGGCCGCCTCGGCCCGTGGACGAGAGATGGAGCACCGGGCCCGCCCACGCAACCGGCGGCACGGCCCGGGACGGCCGGCGCCATCCCCCGTCCGGGCCGACGCGGATGAACCAACTGTCATGGGGCCATCTTGGCGTGCCGGGGCGGCGCGCCTATGTCCATGGCATGGCTGCCCCAGATCAAACCCCTCCGCATTTCACCGGCATGATGCTGATCGCCATGCCGGGCATGGCCGACACGCGCTTCGCGAAGTCGGTGGTCTATGTCTGCTCGCACTCGCCCGAGGGTGCCATGGGCATCGTGGTCAACCAGGCGATCGACCAGCTCCGCCTGCCGGCCGTGCTCCAGCAACTCGGCATCGACGGTGGCGCGCAGCCGGACGACCAGCCGGTCCATGTCGGCGGGCCGGTCGAGACCAATCGCGGCTTCGTGCTCCACTCGGCCGAGTACCGGCTGGATTCGACGCTGGTGATCGACGAATCGTTCGCGCTGACCGCGACCGTCGAGATCCTGCGGGCGATCGCCGAGGGTAAGGGCCCCAAGCGCCTGGTGCTGGCGCTGGGCTATGCCGGCTGGGCACCGGGCCAGCTCGATGCCGAGATCATGGACAATGGCTGGCTGCTGGTGCCGGGCGACGCGGACATCGTGTTCGACCCCAACGACGAGGCCAAGTGGGACCGGGCGATGGCCAAGCTGAAGGTCGACCCGCTGCTCCTGTCCGGGGCCGCCGGGCACGCCTGACGTTCACGGCCGGAGCCAGGGCAGGGGGCCGGGAGCCAGGGGCGACGCCGCAGCGTGCCCCCGGATCCGTCAACGCTCGCGCAGGGCTTCGGAGCGGGCGCGCAGGATGGGCTTGAGCAGATAGTCCATCACCGTCTTCTTGCCGGTCAGGATGTCGACCTGCGCGGTCATGCCCGGGATGATCTCCAGCGGGCGCTCGTCCGTGCCGAGATGGGCCTTGTCGGTCCGCACCCGCACCCGGAAGAAGGTCTCGCCGCGCTGGTTGGCCAGGGCATCCGCGCTGATGTCCTCGACCCGCCCGTGCATCCCGCCATAGATCGAGTAGTCGTAGGCGGTGATCTTCACCGTCGCGGGCAGGCCCGGGCGCAGGAAGGCGATGTCGGACGGGCGGACCATCGCCTCGACCAGCAGCGTGTCCTCGATCGGCACGATCTCCATGATCTCGCCGCCGGGCGGCAGGACGCCGCCCACCGTGTTGATCTTGATCTGCTTGACCACGCCCCGCACCGGCGAGCGCACCTCCGTGCGCCGCACCTGGTCGGCCCCGGCCGAGACCACTTCCTGGATGCTCTGCAGCTCGGTGCGCTTGAGGGTCAGCTCGCGTAAGGATTCGGAGCGGTACTCGCTGCGCACCGCCTCGATCCGGTGGTACGCCTCCTTCAGGGCACTTTCCGCCCGCGGCTTCTGCAGCTGGGCCTGCTCCAGCGACGCCTCCAGCTCGACCACCTGCCGGCGCAGCCGCAGCGCGTCCATCTTGGAGAAGATGCCGCGCGCCGCGAGCGGGGCGGCCATCTCCTGCTCCTGCCGCGCGAGCGCCAGGGAGTCCGCCAGGCTCTCCTCCTTGTTGGCCAGCTCGCGCAGCTCGTTCTGCCGCTGCTCGACCTGCTGGTTCAGGACCGAGATCTGGTCGTCGAGCTGCTGCCGGCGCGCCTGGAACAGGCTCAGCTCGTTCTGAGCGAGCAGCGGCGCCTGCTCCAGCACCTCCGCCGGGAACTGGATCTCGCGGTCGTCGATCTGGGCCTGCAGCCGCTCCACCGAGGCAAGCAGGCCGTAATAGCGGATCACGTTCTCGCGATAGTCACTGGCAGCGCGGACGTTGTCGATCCGGGCGACCACCTGGTCCTTCTCGACCATGTCGCCTTCCCGAACCAGGGTCGCGGCCAGGATGCCACCCTCCAGGTTCTGGATGATCTGGACCTGGCGGGACGGGATCACCCGGCCTTCACCGCGGGTGACCTCGTCCAGCGTCGCCCATTGGGCCCACCAGATGAACACGGCCACGAAGGCCACCACGCACCACAGGATCAGGTGGCTGAACAGCCGGGGCTTCCAGCGCGAGGCACCATGGGCACCCGGGATGAACGCCTGCTCGGGCTTGCCTCCCAGCACCCAGTCGCCGACGCTGGCCGGTGCGCCCTGGCTTGCCGGACGGTTCGCCATCACCGCTCTCCCCGGATCTGGCCGGATGCCAGCGCCTTCAACACTTTCTCCTTCGGCCCGTCCGCCGCGACCCGGCCGTTGTCGATCACCAGGATCCGGTCGGCCAGCGTCAGCATCGACTGGCGGTGGGTGACCAGCACTACGGTACGACCCGGCACCTCGCGGGCCAGGCGCGCCTTGAGCCGGTTCTCGGCACCAGTGTCCATGGCGCTGGTCGGCTCGTCCAGGATCAGGATCGGCGGGTCGAGCAGCAGGGCCCGCGCCACCGCCACCGCCTGGCGCTGGCCGCCCGACAGCGCCTCGCCGCGCTCGCCGACATGGAGGTCGTAGCCCATCGGATGGCGGGTGGCGAACTCCTCCACGCCCGAGATCCGTGCTGCGCGCAGCACCGCCTGGTCGTCGACGAAGGCCGCCCCCAGCGTGATATTGTCGCGCAGCGAGCCCTGGAACAGGTAGACGTCCTGCGGCACGCAGCCGATCGAGCGGCGCAGGTCGGCCGGGTCGAGCTGGCGCACGTCGGTGCCGTCCACCAGCACGGCACCCTCCTGCGGCTCGTAGAGCCCCAGCACCAGCTTCTCGATGGTGGTCTTGCCCGAGCCGATCCGGCCGATCAGCGCCACCCGCTCGCCCGCCGTGATCTTGAACGAGACGTTGCGCAGCGCCGGCAGCTTCTGGTTCGGGTAGGTGAAGGTGACGTTCTTGAACTCGATGTCGCCGCGCAGATGCGGGCGGTGGACGAAGCGGGCCCCGTCCGGCCGCTCGGTCGGCAGCGCCATGATGTTGTTGAGCGTTTCCAGCGAGGTCTTGGACTGGTGGAACCGGGTGAGCAGGGCCGCCACCTGGCCCAGCGGCGCCATCGCCCGGCTGCCGATGATCGTGCAGGCGATCAGCGCACCCACGGTGAGCTCGCCCTCGGCGATCTTGTAGACCCCCATCACCACCATGCCGACATAGACCAGGTTGGCCGAGGTCGAGGCGAAGTTCACGGTGAGCGACGACAGGAAGCGCGCCTTGTTGGCGGTCTTGGCGGTGGCCGCGACCAGCCGCTCCCAGGAGCGCTGCATCCGGCCCTCGGCCGCCACGCTCTTGATGGTTTCCAGACCGTTGATCGCCTCGACCAGGAGGCCGTGCTTCATCGCGGTCTCGCGGAAGGTCTCCTTCACGATCCGGTCGAGCGGCAACTGGATCAGCAGGCCCACGCCCAAGACGATCGGCACGGCCAGGCCCGGAATGATCGCCAGGTCGCCGCCGATCAGGAACACGATCGCCAGGAACAGGATGATGAAGGGCAGGTCGACCAGGGCGGTGACGGTGGCCGAGGTGAAGAAGTCGCGCAGCGTCTCGAACTCGCGCAGGTTGCTGGCGAACGCACCCGCCGAGGCCGGGCGGCCGGCCAGGCGGATGCCCAGCACCTGCTCGAAGATCCGGCTGGCCATGATCACGTCCGAGGCGCGCCCGGCCGTGTCCACGAAATAGCCGCGGGCGGTCTTCAGGACGAAGTCGAACGCGAAGATGATCAGGGCACCCGCGGCCAGGACCCAGAGGGTTTCCAGCGCGTTGTTCGGGACGACCCGGTCATACACGTTCATCACGAACAGCGGCGACACGAGCGAGAAGACGTTGATCAGGAAGGCCGCGATCACGACCTCGATATAGACCGGCCACTGCTTGAACAGGGTCGACCAGAACCAGTGATTGCCGAAGCGGGGCGCTGACTGGCGCTTGTCGCGCTCGTTCAGCTCGAGCTCGGGCCGGGCGAAGAAGGCATGGCCGGTATAGATGCGCTCCAGCTCGGCCAGCTCGACCTCGCGCACGCCAAGCCCGGTCTCGGGCACGATCACCCGCGCCTTGTCGCCGTCGCGCGAGATCAGCACACAACTGCGCCGGTCACGCAGCAGGAGCACGCAGGGCAGGGCCAGCTCGTCGATGTCGCGCAGGCCGCGGCGCACCATCCGCGCATCCAGCCCGGCCCGCTCGGCCGCGCGCGGGAACAGAGCAGGGGTCAGCCGCTCGTCCTCGAGCGGCAGCCCCGCGCGCAGGGAGTCGGCCGAGGACGGCCGGTCCAGCAGGTGGGTGAGGGCCACCAGGCTCGCCAGGAGCGGGTCGTCGATCTGCGAGGTGGCGGCACGGATCCGCCACTGCGGCGCCTGCTGGCGCTGCGCGCCCGCCTCCGCCTGCGGCGGGACCGGATCGGCCACCGCACTCGGATCCGCGGTGGGATCACCGACCGCGCGCCCGGGATCATCGTCCGGCCGGACTTCCGTCATCGTATTTCCTCAGGCCCTCAAAGCGACGGAGCGGCTGCCGCCATGCGGCACGCCTTCCGGCTGTGATCGAATAAGCACAAGCTCATGCGGCGGCGTTCTAGCACCAACAGGTTAGCTTTCCCTTCCCATTCTCGCTTCCTAAACACAACTCGTCCCGGCGTTGCCGACATGCACCATCTCCGGCCGCTTGGGGAAGCGGTGTCCCGTGCCTGTTATTGACCCGCGGCCCATGCACGTCGACGTTGACGCGTGTTTGGAGTGACGTCTATCGACAGTTGAAAGTAGCTGTCCGTTTTTCTCGGGTAGCCAGAGACAGCGCGGAAGGATCGGATGCCAGGAAATGGTGGACACCGCCCGATGCGGACCCCGATGCGGGTGTTGGCTGGTCTGCTGACCACCAGCGCGCTCGTGCTGGCGGCGAGCTCGGCCCAGGCGACCACGATCGCCGACACGGTCCGGGCCACCGTGGCCACCAATCCCGAGATCGGCGTGGTCCGCAACGACCGCCTGGCGGTGGACCAGGAGCTCCAGCAGGCGCGGGCACTGGGCCTGCCGACGCTCGACCTCCGGATCGCCGGCGGCCCGGAATACACCAACTCGATCGGCACCCGCGCGCGCAACGACAGCAACGGGCGCTTTCGCACCGACACCTCGCTGACCCTCACCCAGCGGGTCTTCGACGGCGGTGCCACCCGCAGCGAGATCGACCGGCAGCTCGCCCGGGTGGACAGTGCGGCCAACCGGGTGCGCGAGGCGGCCGAGTTCATCGCACTGGACGGCATCCAGGCCCATCTGGACTATCTGCGCAATCTCGACCTGATCGCACTGGCCGACGCCAACGTCGCCGCCCACCGGCGAATCCTGGGCGAGGTCCGCGATCTGGAGGCTGGCGGCACCACCGGGATCGCCGATGTCCGGCAGGCCGAGGCCCGCCTCGCGGCGGCGGTCGACAGCCTGGAGCAGATCCGGGGCGACTTCGCCAATGCCGGCTCGACCTATCTGCAGGTGGTGGGCATGGCGCCCCTGGACCTCCAGCTGGAGGAGCCGCCAACCGCGGCCCTGCCCGGCGGGATCGAGGCGGCGGCGCTGCGCGCGTCCTCGTCCAGCCCCACCGTGCAGATCGCGGCTTCGGATGTCGACGTCGCCACGGCCGAGGTGCGCGCCGCGCGGGCGGGCTACTACCCACGCTTGAACGTGGAGGCGGGCGCTTCTACCGCCAATGACGTGAACGGCGTGGATGGCAGCGATGTCAGCGCCGAGGTCCTCCTGGTGATGCGCTACAACCTGTTCCGCGGCGGCGCCGATGTCGCGCAGGAGCGCGAGGCCTTCCATCGCCTGAACGAGGCGCGCTCCTCGCTGGCCCGGGTCCGGCGCCAGGCCGAGGAGGATGCGCGCAGCGCCTTCATCGCGCTGGACACCGCCACCGCCCGGATCGAGACGCTGCGCCTGCAGGTCGAAGCCAACCGCCGCACCCGCGACGCCTATGCCGACCAGTTCATCGTCGGCCAGCGCACCCTGCTCGACCTGCTGGACGCCGAGAACGAACTGTTCGTCTCGCGCGTCAACCTCACCACCGCCGAGTACCAGCAGCGCTTCGCCGTGTACCGGACGATCACGATCACCGGCGCGCTCCTGGACACGCTGGGCGTCGAGCGGCCGCGCGAGGAGATCAACATCGAGCGGACGCCCGAGCGGCTGCACACGCCGGAGCGGATCGAGCGGAAATCCCTGCAGCTCGAGAGCCTGAGCGCGGAGCCCCGCCCGCTGCGCGGCAGGTCGGCAGGCGAGCCGGCGGCCCTGCCGGGCAATCCGGGGCTCTCCGATCCGGTCGGGACCGAGCCGGCCGCCGCGGACACGAGCCAGGCCGCACCCATCGAGGTGGCCCCGGAAGCCGGTCCGGACGGTCCCCTCCCGGAGGACACGGCGGGGCTGGCCGGGATCGAGCCCACCGCCGGCCCGGCACCGGCGCCGTCGCAGGGCGGGGCCTCCTACGAATCGTTCGGCAGCTTCTGGAACGCGATCACCGGCGACTGAGGCGGCGTGCCGGCTGCGGCCGACGGCCTCGATCGGTGGCGGCCGGGTTCACTGGACCGCCATGGTGATCGGCGATAAGCCCGGGTGATCCTGTCCGGCCTGGCCGGCACCTGCCAAGGGGGCGGCAGGCCATGTCGGATCGGCAGGACCGCAGCTAGGGGTTCCTCATGAAGATCAGGCCGGTGGCCGTGGTGGTGCTGGACGGGTTCGGCCAGCGCGCCGATCCGAGCGACAATGCCGCGGCACTGGCGGCCACCCCGGTGATCGACCGGATCCGCGCGCAATGGCCGGTGACCACGCTGCGCGCCGACGGCGCGGCCGTGGGTCTGCCGGACGGCCAGTTCGGCAACTCGGAGGTGGGGCACACCAATCTGGGTGCCGGCCGGGTCGTGATGCAGGACCTGCCCAAGATCAGCCAGGCCGCGCGAGACGGCAGCCTCGCCGGCAACGAGCGGCTGCTGGACGCGGCACGAGCGGTCAAGGCGAAGGGCGGCCGGTTCCATCTGCTGGGCCTGGTGTCGCCGGGCGGCGTCCATTCTCATCAGGACCATGCGGTGGCGCTGGCCAGGGCCCTGGCAGCCCAGGGTCTGGAGGTGCTGGTCCATGTCCTCACCGACGGCCGGGATACGCCGCCGCGCTCCGCTGCGGAGTTCGTCGCAAGGTTCGAGCAGGACCTGGGGAATGCGGCCCGGCTCGCCACGCTCGGCGGACGCTATTTCGTGATGGACCGCGACCATCGCTGGGAGCGGGTCGAGAAGGGCTGGCAGGCGATCGTGGCCGGCCAGGGGTCGCGGGCGGCTTCGGCCGGCGAGGCGATCGCCGCTGCCTATGCCGCGGACAAGACCGACGAGTTCATCGAGCCCGTGATACTGGGCGATTACCGGGGCATGCAGGACGGCGACGGACTGCTCTGCTTCAACTTCCGCTCCGACCGGGTGCGCCAGATCATGGGCGCCTTCGTCGACCCCGGCTTCGAGGGTTTTGCGCGCGGGCAGGTGCCCGAGCTGGCGGCAGCAGTGGGCATGACCAGCTACTCCACCACGCTGGACGAGCGGCTCGCCACTCTGTTCCCGCCGGAGCCGCTGAAGGAGCTGATGGGCGAGGTCGTGGCGGGGGCGGGGCTCACCCAGCTGCGCGCCGCGGAAACCGAGAAATACCCGCACGTGACCTTCTTCTTCGATGGCGGCGAGGAGAAGGACCTGCCCGGCTGCCAGAAGATCCTGGAGCCGTCGCCCAAGGTCGCGACCTACGACCTCCAGCCGGAGATGTCGGCGCCGGGCCTGACCGACCGGGTCGTCCAGGCGATCGCCGACACCAGGCCCGACTTCATCCTGCTCAACTTCGCCAATCCCGACATGGTAGGCCACAGCGGCGTGCTGCCGGCGGCGATCCGGGCGGTGGAGACGGTGGATGCCTGCCTCGGCCGGGTGATCGCGGCGGTCGAGCGCCTGGGTGGCGCCCTGCTGGTCACGGCCGACCACGGCAATTGCGAGGTGATGCGCGATCCCGAGACCGGCAACCCGCACACCGCCCATACCACCAACCCGGTGCCGATCGTGCTGGTCGGGGCACCACCCGGGGTCGGGCTGCGTGCCGGCGGGGTGCTGGCCGACGTGGCGCCGACCGCGCTGGCGCTGCTGGGGGTCGAGCAGCCCGGCGCCATGACCGGCCGCTCGCTCCTCACCTCAGTGCCGGCGGATCGCTGAACGGATGCGTCGCCCGGTCACCCTGGCCCTGCTGGCGACGCTCGCGATCCTGGCGGCGCCGGCCGCTGTCGCCGGCCCGGTGCCCCGGCCGGACCGGAATGCTGCGGCCGCGGACCTGGTTGAGCGCGCCCAGCGGATCCGCCGCCTCCATCTGGCGACGCTGGGGCTGGAGGCGGCGCTGGGCGGTGCGCAGAACCGGATCGATCAGGTCGCGGCGGACCGGGTGCAGGCCGAGATCCGGCTGGAAGAGGCGAGCGACCGGGTGCGCGCGCTGCGCCGCGTGTACAGCGGTGCCGCCGCGCGAACGGTCGCGGCCCTGCGGCTGGCGGGAGGCGGCGGGTCCACGGCCGGGCTGAGCTACCGCCGGGCGGCCCTGCGGGCCGGCAGCATCGGCTGGCAACGCTCGGAACAGGCGCTGCGGGAAGCCGACCAGGCCCTGGCGCAACTCGGCCAGGCCCGCGCGGAAGGCGAGGCGGCGGTGGCGGCGCTGGACGGGCTGATGGCGCAGCTCGGCCAGGAGCGGGGCCGGATCGAGGACGTGCCGCTGGCCGTGCTGGCGATGGCGTTGCGCCAGCCCGACCCGGTAGCCCCCCTCCCGACTGCCTTGCCCGCCGACGCACCGTTCGGGCCGGCACCTCCCCAGGCGCCCGCGGACGGGGCAGCGGCCCTGGCCCTGGCCGACCTGCCGCCTGGCCGTGCCGGAAGCCTGCCCTGGCCGTTGCCCAGGCGCGACGAGCCGGCCTGGGACGGCATCCCGGCCGGCCTGCCGGTGCTGCCGCCGCTGGCGGGCGGTGCTGCCAAGCGCGGCATCCTGCTCGACCCGCCGGCTTCCGGCACCGTGCTGGCGCCGGAAGCCGGCAAGATCGTGTTCGCCGGGGCATTTCGCTCCTACGGGCAAATCTTGATCATCGACCATGGCAATGGCTACCATACGTTGATGGCCGGATTCGCACGTCTCGGCGTGGCCGCCGGAGCGGAGGTTCTGGCCGGTGAACGGATCGGCACGGTGGGCGTTGGGCCCGACGTGCCGGGACGCCTATATGTCGAACTGCGGCGCAAGGGTGTGCCGGTGGATCCGATGCCGTGGCTTGCGGCTCGGGAAGACAAGGTCCGGGGTTGATGACGGCGAGAATTATACGCTCTGGGCTACTGATCGGCGGTTCCGTCGCGTTCGGCGTGCTGGTCGGTCAAGTGGCACCGCTGTCCGCGCAGTCCGGCGGCGAGGTCTATCGGCAGCTCAAGCTGTTCGCCGACGTCTTCGAGCGGGTCCGCGCGGACTATGTCGAGGACGTGCCGGACCAGAAGCTGATCGAGAACGCCATCAACGGCATGCTCACCAGCCTCGACCCGCACTCGGGCTACCTGGACACCGACCGCTACCGGGACATGCAGGTGCAGACCCGTGGCGAGTTCGGCGGGCTCGGCATCGAGGTCACCATGGAGAACGGCCTGATCAAGGTCGTCTCGCCGATCGACGACACGCCTGCCGCCAAGGCCGGCGTGCGCTCCGGCGACCTCATCACCCACATCGACGACGAGGCGGTGACCGGCCTCGCTCTGTCCGAGGCGGTCGACAAGATGCGCGGGCCGGTCGACACCCCGATCCGCCTGCGCCTGATGCGCGAGGGCTCGGAGGAGCCGTTCGATCTGACTCTCAACCGCGCGATCATCAAGATCTCGCCGGTGCGCGCCCATGCCGAGGGCAATGTCGGCTATGTCCGCCTGACCACGTTCAGCGAGCAGACCGCGTCGGGCATGCGCGACGCGATCGACAAGATGCGCGCCGAGATGGGCGGCAAGATGCAGGGCCTGGTGCTCGACCTGCGCAACAACCCAGGCGGGCTGCTCGACCAGGCCGTGGCCGTGTCCGACGCCTTCCTCGACCAGGGCGAGATCGTCTCGACCCGCGGGCGGGAGAACGAGAACATCCAGCGCTTCAACGCGCGCAAGGGCGACGTCCTGGCCGGCGTGCCGATGGTGGTGCTGGTGAACGGCGGCTCGGCCTCGGCCTCCGAGATCGTGGCCGGCGCGCTCCAGGACCATCGCCGCGCGATCGTCATGGGCACCCAGACCTTCGGCAAGGGCTCCGTGCAGACGATCATGCCGATCCCGGGCCACGGCGCCATCCGGCTGACCACCGCGCGCTACTACACGCCGGCCGGCACCTCGATCCAGGCCAAGGGCATCACCCCCGACATCGAGGTGCATGCCGCGAACATCGAGGAAACCGACGACTCGTTCGGGCGGCGCGAGGCCGACCTGCGCGGCCGGCTGCGCAACGACCAGGAGGAGGAGGTGCCGGGCGTGGCGCCGACGCTGCCCCCGGAAGCCTCGGCGATCCCGGAGGACGGCGCCGAGGACTACCAGCTCTCGCGCGCCCTGGACCTGCTGCGCGGCATCGCCCTCTACAGCGCCCGCGACCCGGTCGACTGAACCGGCCGCACTTCAAATAGTCGATAGAATTAGTTGATTTTGCCGCCGCGGATGGTCAGCTATCTGGCTGATCGTCCCTGGCCGCCGTTTCGGCCCGGGCATGACATCGAACGGGCTGAAAGAACATGCAGGAAGCGAACGTCATGGCCGGCCGGCGGCCGTCCTGGACGCGACGCGGTGGCCTGGCGGCGTGCCTGGCCGTGGCCGGGCTGCTGCTGGCGCCATGGATGGGTGCATCCGCGCTGGCGCAGGAGGAGCCGATCAAGGTCGGCATCATGTCCGGCGAGGACGAGGAGGTCTGGCAGGCCGTGGTCGCCGAGGCGGCCAAGCAGGGCTTTACCGTCGAGCCCGTGGTGTTCTCCGACTACACCCAGCCCAACGAGGCGCTGGCGCGCGGCGACATCGACGCCAACGCCTTCCAGCACCAGCCCTATCTGGATGCCCAGATCGAATCGCAGGGCTACGAGATCACCCCGGTGGGCTTCACCGCCGTCTGGCCGATGGGCCTTTATTCCCGCAAGTACGCAAGCGTCGCCGAGTTGCCCGAGGGTGCCACGATCGGCGTGCCGAACGACCCGTCCAACGAGGGCAGGGCGCTGCTCGTCCTCCAGAACGAGGGGCTGATCAAGCTCGACCCGGACGCCGGGATCCTCGCCACGGTGACCGACATCGTCGAGAACCCCAAGGACCTCCGGATCAACGAGCTGGATGCCGGCGTGGTCGGCCGGGCGATCGACGACCTGGACGCCGCAGTGGTGAACACGGACTGGGCGCTCAAGGCCGGCCTCGACCCGGACCAGGAGCGGATCGCCCAGGAGCCGATCGAGAACAACCCGTACCGCAACTTCATCGCGGTCCGCACCGAGGACAAGGACGCGCCCTGGGTGGCGCCGCTGGTGGCCGCCTACCAGAACGAGGCGGTCCGCGCGGTGTTCGACCGCGTCTATCGCGGCACCGGCACCGCGGCCTACTGACCGGCCGAGCCGGCTCTATCTCCTGAACTGGAACGGCCTGGGCCGCCGGCCCGGGCCGTCCTGCCGTTGAATCGCACCGCGCCCGGCGGTGCCACTGTCCCAGAGGATGCCCCGTGGCCGCCATGGTCCTGGAACGCCCACCGCAGGTCCGTCCCGCCGCCCCGTCATCGCCACCGATGCCGGAGCCGATCGTGCGCGTGGTCGACGCCCAGCGCCATTTCGGCGCTACCGCCGCGCTGAACGGGGTATCGCTGTCCGTCGACCGCGGCGAGGTGCTGGGCGTCATCGGCCGCAGCGGTGCCGGCAAGTCCACCCTGATCCGCTGCCTGAACGGGCTGGAACGGCTGGATTCCGGCCGCGTCGAGATCGAGGGCCGGGACATCACCGGGCTCCATGAGCGCCAGCTCCAGCCGGTGCGCCGGCGCATCGGCATGATCTTCCAGCACTTCAACCTGCTGGCAGCCAAGACCGTCGCGGCCAATGTCGCCCTGCCGCTCAAGATCGCGGGCGTCCCGGCAGCCCGGCGCCAGGCGCGGGTGCGAGAGCTCCTGGAACTGGTGGGCTTGGCGAACCGGGCCGATGCCTATCCAGCACAGCTCTCGGGCGGGCAGAAGCAGCGGGTCGGCATCGCCCGGGCCCTGGCGGCCGAGCCGGTCCTGCTCTTGTGCGACGAGGCGACCTCGGCGCTCGACCCCGAGACCACCGGTTCGATCCTCACCCTGCTCAAGGACATCAACCGCGAGCTCGGCCTCACCATCGTGCTGATCACCCACGAGATGGAGGTGATCCGCAAGGTGGCCGACCGGGTCGTGGTGCTGGACCAGGGCCGGATCGTCGAGGAAGGGCCGGTCTGGCAGGTCTTCGCCAGCCCGAGCTCGCCCACGACGCAGAGCCTGCTCCAGTCCCTGCGCCCGAAGCTGCCAAGCGGGATCGCTGACAGGCTCCACCCGGTGCAGGGCGAGAGCGCCATCCTCCAGGTCGATCTGGCCGGCCCGGCCGCGCGCAGCCCGCTGATCGGCCAGCTCTCGGCAATGCTCCAGGCGCCCGTCCGCCTGGTCCATGGTGGTATCGACCATGTCCAGGGCGAGCCGGTCGGCACCCTGTTCCTGGGCGTGCCGAACCGGGGCGATGCGCCAGCGCGCGCCGTCCGCTTTCTCGAGGAACAGGGTGCCCGGGTCGAGAGGCTGGGATATGTCGACGATGATGCTTGATCTTCTGCTCCGCTCGACCTGGGAAACGATCCTGATGACCGGCCTGTCCGGCCTGATCTCCCTGGTCGTGGGCCTGCCGATCGGCCTGCTCCTGGTGGTCACCGAGCGCGGCGGCATCGCCCAGAACCTCTGGGTCAACCGCCTGCTGGCCGCGGTCGTCAACGGCTTCCGCTCCGTGCCCTTCATCATCCTGCTGGTGGCGTTGATCCCCGTCACCCGCTTCATCGTCGGCACCTCGATCGGCACCTGGGCCGCCATCGTGCCGCTCTCGATCGCGGCCATCCCCTATTATGCCCGGATCGCCGAGGTGTCGCTGCGCGAGGTCGACCGTGGCCTGGTCGAGGCGGTGCGCGCCATGGGCGGCAATCGCTGGACCATCGTGCGCGAGGTGCTGGTGCCCGAGGCCCTGCCGGGCCTGGCGGCCGGCTTCACCGTCACCCTCATCACCCTGGTCGGTGCGTCGGCCATGGCGGGTGCGATCGGCGCGGGCGGCCTGGGCGACCTCGCGATCCGCTACGGCTACCAGCGCTTCGAGACCGAGATCATGGTGGCGGTGGTGGCGGTCCTGATCGTGCTGGTCTGCGGCCTGCAATGGCTGGGGGACCGGCTCGTGGCGCGGCTCGACCACCGCTGATCTGTCTGCGCCGGCCCAGGCCCGCTATGCTGCCGGCAGGCGAGCTCGACGGGGGGCATTTCACGATGGCGGGACGTCCGCAACCACGCCGGCTGGTGACCCAGCGGCTGATCCTCCGGCCGTGGCAGGAAGCGGACCGGGCGCCGTTCCGGGCGCTGAACGGCGATCCGGAAGTGATGGAGCATTTCCCGCGGCCGCTCAGCCCCGAGCGCAGCGACGCGATCATGGACGCCTGGCAGGCGCATGTCGCCGAGCATGGCTGGGGCTTCTGGGCGGTCGAGCGGACCCTGGACGGCGCCTTCATCGGTGCGGTCGGCATCGCGACCGCCACCTTCCCCACCCATTTCACGCCCACGGTCGAGATCGGCTGGCGCCTGCTCAAGCCCTACTGGCGCAAGGGCTACACGCTGGAGGCGGCAAGAGAGTCCCTGCGCTTCGGCTTCGAGGAACTGCGGCTGCCGGAGATCGTCGCCTTCACCCTGCCGGCCAACCTGCCCTCGCGCGGGGTGATGGAGCGCCTGGGCATGCGCCGTGATCCGGCCGACGATTTCGAGCATCCCTCGGTCGAGGCCGGCCATCCGATGCGGCACCACGTGCTCTACCGGCTGAGCCGGGAAGCCTGGCAGCGCGGAACCGGTGCCGGCGGCTGAGTTTACCTAGGGCGCTCGTGGAAAAGCTGCCCGGGCAGGGCCATTTCCCGGAGCAGGCGGACCGAAGCGCAACCAGCCGCCACTACCATAGGGGAGGCCTCGTCGATGCAGGATCTGACCGCGGAAGGCCGCCTTGTGGTCGAGGAGGTGGCGGCGCGGCATGGCCTGTCCGCCGAGGCCGTGGCCGTCCTCCTCCGGGCGCTGGCCCAAGGTGGGGGCACGATGGCGCAGTTCAGCCACCCGGAGCTGGGCGGCATGGGCCAGTGGTCGCCGGGCGGCATGGTCATGATCGGCGACATGTTCAACCACGGCCTGAAGCAGCGGGTCGATGCCGCCTGCAACGACTTGGCCGGGCGGCTGCGTAGCCAGACGCTGCTGGCCCCCCGCGCATCGGCCACCCAGACCCAGGCGCAGGCTGGCGGCGACCGGCAGGTGCAGGCCGGCTACGCCCATGGCGGCTCCGGCGCCAGCATCGCGTTCGGCGGCGGCGGTGCCGGCCATGGCTGGCCGGCCGAGCTCGGCACGCCCTCGGCGACCGGCGCGCAGAACAATATCCGCTATGCCTGCTTCCCGGAGAGCCGCCGCCTGGCCCTGGACATCGGCGGCCGGATCACCGTCTACGACACGGGCGACCACCGGATCACCGGCTTTGGCCAGCAACAGGGCGGCGACGCCTCCCTGACCTTCACCAGCCAGCACGGGCTGGTCCGGATCTCCGACCTGCCGATCGTCGCGCCCATCCATGTGGAGATCACGCCGGCACCCGCCGGCCCCGCCCACGCGGCCGGCTTCCAGCCGACCCCTTCTGCCAGGGCATCGGCCAAGGCCGGCAGTGCCGACCAGGACCAGGTCCTCGCCACGATCGAGCGCCTGGCCGGATTGAAGGAGAAGGGCATCCTCAGCGAGGAGGAGTTCCAGGCCAAGAAGGCCGAGCTCCTTTCCCGGCTCTGATTCTCCTGGGGCCTGCGGGCTTTCCCTTGGGCTTGCTCCAGGCCTGTTGCCATGGGCTAGGAAGCCCGGAGCCCCTCAAGCCCCACGCCAAGAACAACTTGCGCAGGAACGTCGATCCAGACCGAGGCCTCGGCCGGTGGCGATTTCCTCAACCAATTCCCGACCAGCTCATATCCGAGCGTGTAGCCCAGCCATCGGGGCCGCTTCCCGCTCGCTCCAAAGAACCAGGCCGCATGATCATAGTTCGTTGACGAGAGTTCCGCCTCGTCCGGCAGATTCTTGCGCAGCGTCTCGACGTCCACTGCACATTCCCATGGCTCCGGGGAGTTCCCGAACAGCTCCCTGACGAACCGACCGGCCAACCCCTCGCTGACCAGAGCTTCACCTAGGGTGCGGCCGTATCCTGGGCCGGCAATACGGACGCAGTGATGCACCTCGTGCGCCACCTGACGGGCAAGAGTGCCGTCGGTGAGGCAGCGAGAGAGGTTCGGATTCTCCGGATCGATGGACAAGGAGAAAAGCGACTTCCGGTGGGCGAAGCCGACCATGCCGATTTCAGGGATAACTCTGCCCGGTTGTGGTTGTACCAGGATGTCGAGACGTGGCGGCGGGATTATCCTTGATACGGTGTCCCGCGCCGTCTCGACGCCGGAAATGATCAGGTCCTTCCAGCTCTGCAGGTTGCCCTCAGCCTCCAGCCAGTGAAGTTCCCACTCTTGCATGGCCCACCGACAGACATCTTGGAGTTGCTCCGTCACCAGGATGGGCAGGTGACGGTCCGAGTGCAACGGGCTGGCTGGGCTCGCGGTGCTGGCGCTCCTCGTCACAGGGTATGGTCGATCACTTCTTTTTCGTGCGGCCGACTGGCAGCCCGATGGTCATGCTGCTCGCAGCCAGTTCTCTACCCGCAGGCCCGGCACGCGCGAGAACTCGCCGACCTTGTCCGTCACCAGCGGCAGGTCGAGTGCCAGTGCGTGCGCGGCGATCAGCAGGTCGTTGTGGCCAATCGGGCGTCCACGGGCCTCGAGGCTCGTGCGGATGGCCCCGTAGGCGGAGTCGGCAGGCAGCCGGAGTGGCAGCACCGTGATCCTCCTGAGCAGGCCATCGACGAGGGCGTTCAGGCGAGGTGATCCGCGCTTGGCACTGCCGTAGCGACGCTCGGCCGCGACGATGATGCTCACGGCGACGCTGTTCTCTCCCTCGGCGGCGATGCGTCTGGTCACCTCGCCGGCAGGATGGCGGATCAGGTCGGATGCGATGTTCGTGTCCAGCATGAACCGGATGGTCAGAACACGTCCTCCGGCTCGACCGGCGGGTCATCGATCTCCGGGAACTGCTCCTCCCAGGGCTCGATCGTGGCCAGCCAATCCAGAAGGCCGACATGTTCGGCTGGCTCGATGACCAGCCGATCGCCCTCGCGGCGCATGATGGCCTCGTTCCCCGGCAGCTCGAACTCCACCGGAATGCGGACGGCCTGGTTGCGGCCGTTGCGGAAGAGCCGGACACGTCTTCCTGGCAGTTCGCCCGCGAACGTCATGTCGCCTCCAGCATATGCCATCAGGCCGATGTATGCGTGGTTCGCCGTGCCGATGCAACGAGGCGGCTGCCCGCGACTTGCTCCTGGCCGCAGGATCGGGGTTCCTATCGAGTTGAGGGAAGCTCCGTCCGGCTACTTCACGAACAGCCGGCGCTCGAAGCTGCAGAAGGTCTCCACGCCGGTCTCGGTGATCCGGATCGGCTCGGAGATCGCGATGCCCCAGTCGTCCAGCCAGATGCCGGGCATGAAGTGGATGGTCATGTTCGGCTGGAGGATCGTGTCGTCGGTGGCGCGCAGCGAGATGGTGCGCTCGCCCCAGTCCGGCGGGTAGTTCAGCCCGATCGAGTAGCCGCAGCGGGAATCCTTCACCAGGCCATGGCGGGCGATGGTGCGGGTCCAGGCGGCATGGACCTCGCGGGAGCCGGCACCCGGCCTCGCCACCTCGAGCGCCGCCTCGATGCCCTCGACCACCACCTTGGCGGCATCCGCCATCTTCTGCGGCGGCTGGCCCAGATAGACGGTGCGGGTCAGCGGCACGTGGTAGCGGTGGCGTACGCCGGCCACCTCGATCGTGGTGCCGGTCTGCGCCTGGAACGGCGCATCCGACCAGGTGAGGTGCGGGCAGGACGTGCCGATCCCGGTCGGCATCAGGGGCACGATCGCCGGATAGTCGCCGCCATACTCGTCCAGGCCGCGCGTGCCGGCCGCCTGGATCTCGGCGGCCACGTCGCACTGGCGCACACCCACCGCCATCTTCTCGATCGCGGTCGCCATGATCTTCTCGGTGATCCGCGCCGCCTCCTGCATCAGCCGGATCTCGGCCTCGGACTTGGTGGCGCGCACCCAGTTCACCAGGCAGTCGGCATCGACGATCTCGGCGTCGGGCAGCTCCCGGACGAGCACCGCCTGGGACCTGGCGGTGAAGTAGTAGCTGTCCCCCTCCACCCCGACCCGGCCTCGGGCGAGGCCACGGTCGCGCAGGTTGCGCGCCAGTTCCTGCATGGGGTGGCTGGTGGTCGACTGCACGAACTCGTCGGCATAGTAGAGGATGTTCTCGCCCGGCAGGATCGTGGTGATCCGCGCCCCGTTGGCGTCCTGGCCGCGGCCGAACCACAAGGGATGCTCCAGGTCCTGCAGGACGATCACCGCCTGGTGGACGTAGAACGACCAGCCATTATAGCCGGTGAGATAGTTCATGTTGGCCGGATCGCTGCAGATCAGCGCATCCAGGCCGGCCTCTTCCATCCTCTTCTTGGTCCTGGCTACGCGGTCCGCGAACTCCGCTTCGCTGAACGGGGTATTGTTCTTGCCGAATTCCATGGTTCGCCCTAGCGGATCGTCACGTCGGTGGGGGTTTGGGTGAGCACTTGTGCACCCTGGTCGCCCAGGAGCACGGTGTTGGAGATGAAATAGTCGCCCTGGCCGGTGCCCATCAGCCAGGACAGGACGTGGAAGCTCATGCCGGTCCGGATCATCAGATCACTGTCCGGGCGCAGGCCCCAGACCTGGTTACCGCCGGTCCAGCTGGGCGGCACGCCGATCCCGACCAGGTAGCCGCAATGGTGGCGCCGGTAGTGGGCGAGCCCGGCCCGGTCCACCACGCCCTGCCAGGCGGCATAGACGTCGCGGGCGAGGATGCCGTCCTTCAGGCTGGCCACCACCGCGGCGAACGCGTCCTGGGCAACCGACGCCATGGCGTGCGCCTCTGGCGGCGCGTGGCCGACATGGATCAGCCGCCCGAGCGGCGCATGGTAGCGCGCGACGCAGCCGGACAGCTCCAGGAACAGAGCATCGCCGACCTCGAGGCGGGCCCGGCTCCATGTGGTATGCTCCTCGCCCAGCCGGCTGGTGGCACGGATGAACGGCCCGAAGCCCGGGTAGGTGCCGCGTTCGGCCATGGTGGCAAGGCAGGCCGCGGCGATCTCGGCTTCGCTGGCGCCGCTCCGGGTCGCCTGGATCGCCGCCATGGCCGCGGCATCGCTGACGGCGGCGGCCTGGCGCAGGCAGGCCTGCTCGGCCGGGCTCTTGACCATCCGGATCGCGTCCACGACGCCGCTGGCATCCACCCAGGCTTCTGCGGCGCACGCCGCCTGGAGTGCCAGGCCCAGCGCCATCGGCAGGCCGCTGCTCCGGGGCTCGAACCCCACCCGGCGCAGCCGCCTGCCCGCCAGCTCCCGGCAGGCGGCATCGGCGACCGTCTCGTGGTCGGGATGGCCGGCGAAGCGGGCATGGCGGACCTGGGCCGCCACCGTGACCCGCTCCATCGCCCGGGTGATCAGCACCAGCTCGCCATTCATCGGCAGGACCAGGAGGTGCGGCGCGAAATAGCCCCAGTGGTCGAGCCCGGTCAGGTAGCAGATGTTTTCCGGTGCGGAGACGAGGAGCAGGTCCAGCTCCTGCCGGGCCATGGCCGAGCGGACCTTGGTCACCCGTGCCGCGTACTCCCCCGCAGAAAAGGGCAGGTCCGCCGGCGGGGCAGCGTCGTCCTTGGCGGAATGGCTCGACCAGTGCTGCACGGCAATCATCCCGGCCCGACGCACGTATACATGCTCGGCTCAGTCTGCGCCGGGCAATCGGTGCTCATCAAGATGGATTCGTGACTTCTCCCTACAGATGTACACAACTCTTGAAACCCATGGTGCGATGGGGCAGGCTTTGACGATATTGGAGTTCGCCATCCACCGAACCTGCACGCGGGCATCCGGCCGGCGTGCAGGTTCATCGGCGTGCGACGCCCATCGACCTGCAACGGAAGGACGATCCATGCTCGCGTCTATGCTTTCCCGCCGCGCCCTCGCCAGCCTCCTGGCCGCCGCCGCCCTGGTCTCGGCCGGCGCCGCCCATGCCCAGTCGACGCTCGAGGCCGCCAGGGAGGCCGGCTTCATCCGGGTGGGCTTCGCCAACGAGGCGCCGTTCGGCTTCGCCACCCCGGATGGCAAGCTCACCGGCGAATCGCCGGAGGTCGTGCGCGCGGTCATGAAGAAGCTGGGCGTGGCCGAGATCGACGGCGTGCTCACCGAGTTCGGCTCGCTGATCCCGGGCCTGCAGGCCGGGCGGTTCGACATCGTGGCGGCCGGCATGTTCGTGAACCCGGCCCGCTGCGGCCAGGTCCTGTTCTCCGAGCCCACCTACGGCATCGGCCAGGCCCTGCTGGTCCAGGAAGGCAACCCCAAGGGGATCAACGATTATTCCAGCATCGCCGACAACTCCGACCTGAAGCTCGCGGTGATGGCCGGTGCCGTCGAGGCCGGCTACGCCGCCGATGCCGGAATCGGCCAGTCCCAGCTGGTACTCCTGCCCGACCAGTCCAGCCTGGTCGCCGCGGTCAAGGCCGGCCGCGCCGATGCGGCGGCACTCACCGCTTTGTCGATTGGGGAGATGGCCGCCAAGAACGAGGGTGTGGAGTCGACCAAGCCGTTCGGCGAGGTGGCCGGCAAGTCCGTCACCGGCCATGGCGCGGTGGCGTTCCGCAAGGACGACACCGAGCTGCAGCAGGCCTTCAACGCTGAATTGAAGAACTTCCTGGGCTCGGAGGAGCATCTGGCCCTGGTCGAGCCGTTCGGCTTCGGCAAGGACTTCCTGCCGACCATGACCACCGCCGAACTCTGCGCCGAGGAGTGATCTTGCGGTCGTCCGATCTCCCCCTTCCACCCCGCGAGGGCCGGACATGGTGATGCGCAAGCTCGTGGTGGTGGCGGTCGTGAGCTTCTCGGCCGGCCTGGCCGTGGCGTCCTTCGCGGGGTTCCGGGAGTTCATCCCGGGCCTCCTCGAAGGAGCCCTGGTGACGATCCAGATCACCCTGGCAGGGGCGGTGGTCGCGGTGATCTGCGCCACGGTGGCGGGTCTCGCCAAGATGTACGCACCCTGGCCGCTGCGCTGGCTGGCGGTCGTCTATATCGAGCTGTTCCGCGGGACTTCCGCCCTGGTCCAGCTGTTCTGGCTGTTCTTCGTGCTGCCGCTGTTCGGCGTCACCCTGGCGCCGATGACCGTGGCGATCGCAGCGCTCGGCCTGAACATCGGCGCCTATGGCGCGGAGGTGGTGCGCGGTGCCGTGGCCGCCGTGCCGCGGGGCCAGTGGGAAGCCACCACGGCGCTGAACATGAGCCGGACCCAGGCGCTGCGCCGGATCATCCTGCCCCAGGCCTTCGTCGCGATGATCCCGCCCTGGGGCAATCTCTTCATCGAGCTCTTGAAGTCGACCGCACTGGTCTCGCTGATCACCATCTCGGACCTGGCCTTCCGCGCCCAGCAGATGAACCAGACCACGTTCCGCACGCTGGAAATCTTCACCATCGTGCTGGTGATCTACCTGGCCATCGCCTCGATCATCACCGTCGGCATGAGGGCGCTGGAGCAGAAGGCGGTCGGCGCCATGGTCCGCGGCCGCGGCCACTAGGGGAGGGCCAAGAACCATGCTCTGGGACTGGAGCTATGCCTTCGAGATCCTGCCGATCCTGGCGCAGGCCTCGCTGGTGACCATCCAGGCGACCCTTTTGGGCTTCGTGCTGGCCCTGGTCCTGGGCCTCGTCTTCGCGCTCCTGCGGATGGCGAAGTCCCCCTGGATCGCGTTGCCGGTCGCCACCTTGGTCGAATTCATCCGCTCCACGCCGCTCCTGATCCAGATCTTCTTCCTCTACTTCGTCTTCCCCGAGTTCGGCGTGTCGCTCGACGCGTTCACCGCCGGTGTCATCGCGCTCGGCCTGCATTACGGCACCTACTGTGCCGAGGTGTACCGGGCCGGGCTGGACAACGTGCCGCGCGGCCAGTGGGAGGCATCCACGGCGCTGAATCTCAGCCCCTTCCACACCTTCCGTGACATCATCATCCCGCAGGCGATCCCGCCGGTGGTGCCGGCGCTCGGCAATTATTTCGTGGCCCTGTTCAAGGAAACGCCGCTGCTTTCGGCGATCGCGGTGCTGGAGCTGATGCAGCAGGCCAAGATCCTGGGCTCGACCACCTTCCGCTATATCGAGCCGATCACGCTGGTCGGCCTGTTCTTCCTCCTGTTCAGCCTCGTGGCCTCTGCCCTGATCCGCATGGTGGAGCGCCGCCTCAACCGCATCGGAGCACGCTGATGACCGTCCAGCCGATGGTGAAGTTCGACGGTGTGACCAAGCGCTACGGCGCGCTCACCGTGCTGGACAGCCTGGACCTGGAGATCATGCCCGGCGAGAAGGTCGCGGTCATCGGCCCGTCGGGCTCCGGCAAGACCACCGTGCTGCGCATGCTGATGACGCTGGAAAAGATCAATGACGGGGTGATCTGGGTCGACGGCGAGCCGCTCACCCACATGCACAAGGACGGACGGCTGGTGCTGGCCGACGCCGCCCATCTGCGCCGGATGCGCGGCAAGATCGGCATGGTCTTCCAGCACTTCAACCTGTTCCCGCACATGAGCGCGCTCAAGAACTGCATGGAAGCACCGGTCACCGTGCTCAAGCTCTCCAAGGAGGAGGCGCGGGCGCGCGCCGTCGAGCTGCTGGAGATGGTGGGGCTGGCCGACAAGCTCGACCATTACCCTGCCCAGCTCTCCGGCGGTCAGCAGCAGCGGGTCGCGATCGCGCGTGCGCTTGCCATGCGGCCCAAGGTCATGCTGTTCGATGAAGTGACCTCGGCACTCGACCCGGAGCTGGTCGGCGAGGTCCTGAACGTCATCCGGCGCTTGGGCTCGGAACTCGATCTCACCATGCTGATGGTCACCCACCAGATGGGCTTCGCCCGCGAGTTCGCCGACCGGGTCTGCTTCTTCTATGGCGGCAAGATCGCCGAGCAGGGCCCGCCCGAGCAGATCTTCGGCCAGGCCCAGAACGAGCGGACCCGGCAGTTCCTGAGCGCCTGCCTGGAAGCGATATGACCCCCTCTGCGACCGGGGCCGATCCTCCCGCCACGGCCCGCGAGCGCTCGGACCGGATCTACGGCATCCTGCGCGACCGGATCTGCATGCTGGCCTATCCGCCGGGGATGCGCCTGTCGGAGGAGGAGCTGGCGGAGGAGTTCAACGTCAGCCGCACCCCGGTCCGCCGGGTCCTGACCCGGCTGGAGAACGAGGGCCTGGTCAGCATCGTTCATGGCGTCGGCACGCTGGTCACCGATGTCGAGCTGGACGAGCTGGCCCAGGTCTATCACCTGCGCCTGGAACTCGCGGCACTGATGGGTCGCCTGTCGCCGGTCCAGCCGGACGCGGCGGCAGTGGAACGGATCGAGGCCCTGATCGAGCGCTGCGACGAGCAGTCCGCGGGCGGGCTCGACCACATGGCGTTCGCCCGCCTCAACATGGCCTTCTTCGCCGAGATCATCGCCATGATCGGCAACCAGCCGCTGCGCGAGATCAGCGAGCGCCTCTACTACCAGACGTCCCGCATCGTCCTGAAGCTCCTGCCGACCATGAACCTGCAGGAGGAGTTCTCCGCGTTCCGCCAGGAGATGGTCGAGATCCTGGCGGCGGTGCGGCTGGGCGACATCGTGTCGGTGGGCCATCTGCGCCGCGTCCATATCTCGATGAGCTTCCAGCGCATGCTCCGCCGGGCAGGCGCCGCCCACCGCTGAGCGGGCGTGGACAGAACGGGCGCGGCGTCCGATCATCCCGGCACCACGACATCCTGGGGGAGAAGGTCCGATGGCGCTGTTGATCCGTGGCGGCACCGTGGTCAACGCCGACCGCAGCTTCCGCGCCGACGTGCTGGTGGATGGCGGCCTGATCCAGGCCGTGGGCGAGAAGCTCGACGCACCCACGGGGGCCGAGGTGATCGACGCCGGCGGCGCCTATGTGATGCCGGGCGGCATCGACCCGCACACCCATCTGGAGATGCCCTTCATGGGCACGGTGGCGGTCGAGGACTTCTTCTCCGGCACGGCCTCGGCGCTGGCCGGCGGCACCACCATGCTGATCGACTTCTGCATCCCCGGGCCCGGGCGCAGCCTGACCGACGGGCTGGACGACTGGCAGTCTTGGGCGAAGAAGGCCTGTGCCGACTATTCCTTCCATGTCGCCATCACCGAATGGACCGAGCGCACCGCCCAGCAGATGGCCGAGGTGGTCGACCGCGGCGTGACCAGCTTCAAGCACTTCATGGCGTACAAGGGCGCCCTGATGGTCGACGACGAGATCCTGTTCCACAGCTTCTCGCGCTGCCGCGACCTGGGTGCTCTGCCGATGGTCCATGCCGAGAACGGCGACGCCGTCTTCCTCCTCCAGCAGCAGCTCCTGGACCGCGGCATCACCGGCCCGGAAGGCCATGCGCTGTCCCGCCCGCCCCATGTCGAGGCCGAAGCCGCCAACCGCGCCATCATGATCGCCCAGACCGTGGGCTCGCCGCTCTATATCGTCCACACGTCCTGCCGCGAGGCGCATGAGGCGATCGCCCGCGCCCGCGCGTCCGGCCTGCGCATCTATGGCGAGCCGCTGATCCAGCACCTGGTCCTGGACGAGAGCGTCTACTGGTCGACCGACTGGGAGTTCGCCGCATCCCGAGTGATGAGCCCGCCCTTCCGCTCCAAGGAGCACCAGAAGTCGCTCTGGGACGGGCTGGTCGCCGGCTCGCTCCATGTGGTCGCCACCGACCACGCCGCCTTCACCCTCCAGCAGAAGAAGATGGGCCTGGACAACTTCACCCTGATCCCGAACGGCACGGGCGGGCTGGAGGAGCGCCTCAAATGCCTGTGGCATTTCGGGGTGAACACCGGGCGGCTGACCCCCAACGAGTTCGTGGCCGCGGGCTCGGCCAACTGCGCGCAGATCTTCGGCCTCTACCCGCGCAAGGGCGTGATCCAGGCCGGCTCGGACGCCGACCTGGTGGTCTGGGACCCCAGGGCCAGCGGCACCATCTCGGTCAAGACCCATCACTCCAAGATGGACACCAACGTGTTCGAGGGGATCCGGGTGGAGGGCCTGCCGGCGATCACGATCGCCAATGGCAAGGTGGTCTGGCGCAACGGCCAGCTCGACGTGCAGCGCGGTGCCGGAAGGATGATCGAGCGCAAGCCCGGCAGTGCCGTCACCGAGGCGCAGGCCAAGGTCAACGAGCGCACCCGCCCGCAGGGCGTGCGCCGCACGGTGAGCGCCCAGCAGACGCCCTGACCTTCAGGGCTTCGTACGGGCCGAACCGTTCAGAGATTGCTCGCCAGCTGCGCCTCCGGGGCGTGGCGGGCGCGCTGGGGATCTAGGTCGGTGCAGGCCGGGGCCAGAATCGGGGCCGGCCCGGTGTCGAGCTGCCGCTCGACCGCGGCATGGCGCACCACCATGCCCTCCTCGGTCGTGATCAGGAACACCTCGACCGCGCAGCCATCCAGGTGGAAGCGCCACCACTGCGCTGGGCCGGCGTTCATCACCATCTCCGGCTTGCCGAACATGGCGTCGAGCTGGCGGGCATTCATGCCCACCAGGTCGAGCCGGCGCGGCAGGGCATCCGCCGCGATGACGGACGCCGGCTCGGCCGGCGCCATGGCCGCCGGCGGCGGGGGCACGCTGCAGCCCGTCACCAGGACGAGCAGGCCCGCCACCGCCAGGCGGGAAAAGCTGGACTGCCGCTGCATCAGCTGGCGACTGCCTCCTGGACCGGCTGCGCCTGGGTCTGTCCCTGGCCCTGGGACGGGGCCTGGGCCTGCTCCGGCCGCCCTTCGATCATGCTGACCGAGCCGGACAGGAGCCCGCCGCGCTCGATCTCGATCTCGCCATAGCGGACATTGCCCTTCACCTTGCCCGAGGCGCGGATCAAGAGCCGCTTGCGCACGGTGAGCTCGCCCTCGTACACGCCGCTGATCTCGGCCTCCTCGACCTCGCAGCCGCCGATGAACCGACCGGATGCGGCGATCTCCAGCGCCCTGGTCTCGTTCAGCGTGACCTCGCAGAACCCCTCCACGACCAGCCGGTCGCAGGCGGTGATCTCGCCGGCCAGCCGGATCCCCTGGCCGACGATCAGCCGCTTGCCGGCCACGTCGTCGACCATCGCGGCACCGGGCCTGGGTGCCATCACGCTGGCCGCGGTCGGTGCCGGCGCCTCCTCGCGCTTGGGCACGGCCGGCATCATGGGCGGGCGCTGTTCCAGCGAGGGGCGGGCGGCGGGCGCGGGCTCCAGCTTCTCGGGACGAGGCGGCTCGTTGTCTTTCCTGCGGAACATGCGGTCACCGTCGGCTTGGGGTTCGTCGGAAGGGCTCCGACCTCCACAGAAGCGTCCCACGGCCGCGAGGCCGCGGATACGAGTCCGGCTCTAGCACTCGTGCCCGGCGGGTAGAACCCGGCACGTCCCGCACCCGGACGAACGCGACAAGGATGCCGTTTCCGGTAGGCCCGGCAAAGATGCCCGCCGGTGCCGGCGCCAGCCGATCAACCACACGTTGCATAAGCGACACAAAATCGCGTGCTCATGCCCGCCGTTGCCCGCTCCGGTGACATCGCTATGGTCCGGCCGCAGCACCATTGGAGTTTCCCGAACATGCCGGCAGCCGCTTCCTTGCCCGACCAGCTCGACGTCGTGGGCCTAGGCAATGCCATCGTCGACGTCGTGGCCGATGCGGACGAGGCGCAGCTCGCGAGCCTGGGCCTCGTGAAGGGGGCGATGACCCTGGTCGATGCCGAGCGCTCCGAGTTCCTTTATGCCCATATGGGGCAGGGGGTGGAGCAGTCCGGCGGCTCCTGCGCCAACAGCATGGCGGCACTGGCCGCCCTCGGCGCCGATGTCGGCTATGTCGGCCGGGTCAAGCAGGACCAGCTCGGCAGCATCTTCGCCCACGACATCCGCGCCACCGGGGTGATCTTCCCCAACCATCCGGCCACCGACGGCCCGGCCACCGCGCGCTGCCTGGTCTTCGTCACGCCCGACGCCCAGCGCACCATGCAGACCTATCTGGGCGCCTGCGTGATGCTGGACGAGAGCGATGTCGACGAGGATCTCGTGGCCCGCGCCAAGGTCACCTATCTGGAAGGCTATCTCTGGGACCGTGATGGCGCCAAGGCCGCCTGCCTGAAGGCGGCGGGGATCGCGCAGGCGAACGGCCGCAAGCTGGCGCTGACCCTGTCCGACAGCTTCTGCGTCGACCGCTGGCGCGCCGAGTTCCGCGACCTGGTGCGCGACCGGGTCGACATCCTGTTCGCCAACGAGAGCGAGATCACCAGCCTGTACGAGACCGACAGCTTCGACGAGGCGATGGCGGCGGTCCGCCGCGAGGTGGATCTGGCCATACTGACCCGCGGGCCCGCGGGCTCGGTGATTGTGGCCGGCGACGAGGCGCACCCCGTCGAGGTGGTGCGCCCGGCCCAGCTCCTCGACACGACCGGGGCGGGCGACCTCTACGCCGCGGGCTTCCTCTACGGCTACACCCACGACTTCCCGCTCGCCGCCGCCGGCCGCCTGGGCAGTGCCTGCGCCGCCGCGGTGATCGAGCAGTATGGTGCCCGGGTGCGCCGCCCGTTGCGCGAGCTGATCCGGGCCGCGATGGGCTGAGCCCGCCCGGCAACTGACCGGCCAGCGCCGATGCCGCCCTCCAGCCGGCTGGCCGGGATCGGCTGGGCGCTGTCCGGCGTCCTGGTGTTCACGATCATCTTCGCCGCCGGCAAGCTCACCGGCGGCGAAGTGCCGCTCGCCCAGCTCGTGACGCTGCGCCTGCTGGCGGCCTTGCCGGTCCTGGCGGTCTGGCGCCTGGCCGCGGGCAAGCGGATCCCGCTCTTCACCCGCGCACCCGGCTGGAGCGTCCTGCGGGTGCTGGCCGGCTATGGCGGGCTGATCTGCGCGCTGGAGGCGGGCGTGCGCCTGCCGCTGGCGCAGGCCAGCACGCTGGGCCTCCTGGAGGGCGTGCTCGCGGTCCTGTTCGGCGCCCTCCTGCTCCACGAGCAGGTGAGCCGCCGCCACACGCTCGCGGCCGCGGTAGGCCTCGTCGGCGCGGTGCTGGCCGCGGAGCCCTGGCAGGTCGACTGGCAGGCCTCGATCGGCGTGCCGATCGCCCTCGGCAGTGCCGTCCTGTTCGCCCTGGAGGCGGTGGTCATCAAGAAGCTGGTCGAGCTGGACGAGGCATGGACGGTGATCTTCACCGTCCACGTGCTGGGCCTCCTCATCCTGGCAGTGCCGGCCGCACTCACCTGGCGCGCCCTGGACTGGCCGACCACCCTGTTCGTCCTGAGCCTGGGGCCACTCGGCATCATCGGCCAGTTCATGAACGTGCGCGCCTGGCGGGCCCTGCCGGTCTCGGTGATCGGCCCGCTCACCTATAGCTGGGTGCTGTTCGCCGGCCTGCTGGGCTTCGTCATGTTCGGCGAGCTGCCGGGCCTTTGGACCCTGGCGGGGGCTGCCTGCATCCTGACCGGCGGCGTGCTGCTCGCCCGCGACGGGCGCTGAGCCAGCCGGCACGGCCCGCGCTGGACCGGCGCCGCAACCGCCATCATGCTGCGTGCGCCCGCACGGTGCGCGGCATCCGGAGGCGGCCATCGCCCAGATCGTGAACCATCCGGCCCATGCGGGCTGGCAGGCGCTGCAGCGGTTCCGGGCCACCGGTGCCGCCGAGGCGCTGGTCGAGGCCGCCTGCAGCGTGATCGAGGGCAGGCAGGCCGCGGCACCGGTGCAGGCGGCCCTGGCCGAGCGCACCGATGACCTCGTGCTCGGTGATGCCTATGCCGACACGCTGCTGGCCCGGCTGCTGCTGGAGGAGCGGGCCGACGACGACGGCGCGGATGCGCCCTACGCCCTGCCCGACCAGGGCGAGCCCGGGCGCTGCCATCCCTTCGTGCCGGCCGCCCTGGCCGACAGCCTGTTCCAGAACCTGGCCGATGCCGAGCACCCTGCGGTCGTGATCGCCGGCTGGCTGCAGGTGATCTTCCCGACGGCTTCGGTCGAGCCACGCTGGACCCACCATCTCAAGGAGATCCCCGATCACGCCAGCGCGCTCGTCCAGGACGTGGTCCGGCGCATCTGTGCCGCACCCGGCGGAGGTGGGGAGGAAGTCGCCGAGCTGGTCCTGATCGCCGCCGCCCTCCTGGAGCCCTCGGCACGCGATCGCCTCCCGAGGGCGCCAGCGGCGGTCGCCCGGCTCGACAATGTCTGGCGCGAGGAACTGCCGCAGGCGATCAACGCCTGGGCCTGGAGCGACGACGCGTTCGCCGGCTTCCTGCCGGTGCTGGAAGCCCTGCTGGCGCTGCCGATGGAAGGCGAGCCCGAGGACGGCTCCGGCCTGATCCACGCCCGCCCGAACCTCCTGCTCGAGATAGCGAACATGGTGAGCCGCTACGATATGGACCGCGGTCCGCGGGTCATCGAGAACTGGCCGCCGGACCAGCCGCTGCCCGTGAACTTCATGTCCGAGAAATACCCGGGCAGCGGATACGAAGTCATGTCGATCGACCCGGCGCCGGAGCAACTCGCGGTGCGCCCGGCGATCCTGGCCGCGGCCAAGCGCTTCTCCGCCGTGGTCGCCGATGCCCACCACCTGGCCTGCCCGCTGCCGCGCCACCTGATGCGCGGCCTTGCCGCCGACCTGCGCCGATTCGATGCGAGCCCCCGTGACGTGGGCTGGCTGTTCCTCCTGGCGGATCAGATGGTCCCGGACTGGGACTTCAACTGGCTGGGTGATACCACCGACTGGCCAGACGACGCGATCGACTGGCCCTTCTTTGATCGGCACCGCCACCCCGCCACCACCCGCGCCCCGATGCTGGGCGACACCATCGACGAGATCCGTGCGCTCGGCCTGGACGCGCTGGCGGACGCATTGACGGTCTGGCTGCTGGGCACCCAGGTCCTGTTCTGGGAGGGTGACCTGGGCCTCCCGCCGGCGCGGGTGCGGTCGCTCGTCCTGGCGATCACCACCCGCGAGACGACGATGCGCGCAGCACTGGACCGGGTGGTGGCGGCCTGCGCCGAGGCCGCCGGGCGCGGTGCCCGCCACGCCGCGGTCTATGCCCGGCTCCTGCAGAGCCTGATCACCCCGCCCAGGCGATCCAGCCTGGTGGCACTGGCCGGCCCCCGCTGACGGCAGCAGGGGCCATGCCCTGTCAGCGCATCGCCTGCTTCAGCGCCTGGTCGAGGTCCGCGATGATGTCGGACGCCGTCTCGATGCCGACCGACAGCCGCACCACGTCCGGGCCGGCACCGGCCGCCACCTGCTTCTCCGGGGGGAGCTGGCGGTGCGTGGTCGACGCCGGGTGGATGATCAGCGAACGGGTGTCGCCGATATTGGCCACGTGGCTCAGCAGCTCGCAGCTGTCGACCACCTTCACGCCCATCTCGTAGCCGCCCGTGACCCCGAAGGTGAAGACCGAGCCCACGCCGTTCGGGCAGTACTTGTCCAGCAGCGGGGTGCGGTTCTTCTCCAGCCGCGCATAGGACACCCAGGACACCGCCGGATGCCCTTCCAGGAAGGCCGCGACCTTGTCGGCATTCTCCGCATGGCGCTGCATGCGCAGGGGCAGGGTCTCGATACCGTTCAGGATCAGGAAGGCATTGAACGGCGACATGGCCGGGCCCATGTCGCGCAGCCCGATCGCCTTGTTGCGCACGGTCAGCGCGAAGGTGCCGAAGGTCTCGTAGAAGCTGAGGCCGTGATAGGCCGCCGTCGGCTTGGTCATGAGCGGGAACTTGTCGTTCTGCGCCCAGTCGAACCGGCCGCCCTCGACGATGCCGCCGCCCACCGAGTTGCCCTGGCCGCCCAGATATTTGGTCAGCGAGTGGACGACGATGTCCGCCCCCCATTTCAGCGGATTGCAGAAGTAGGGGCTGGGCAGGGTGTTGTCGACGATCAGCGGGATGCCCGCCGCATGCGCGATCTCGGCGATCGCCTCGATGTCGGCGACGATCCCGTCCGGGTTCGACACGCTCTCGATGAACAGCGCCTTGGTCTTCGGCGTGATCGCCGCCTTGAAGTTGCTGGGCTCGCGCGGGTCGACGAAGCTCACATGCCAGTCGAACTGCGGGAAGGTGCCGCTCATCTGCGCGATCGAACCGCCATAAAGGCGGTTCGACGAGACCACATGGTCACCCGGCGAGAGCAGGTTCAGGAATGTCAGGAACTGCGCGGCATGGCCCGACGCGGTGGCGCAGGCGGCCGTGCCGCCCTCCAGGGCCGCGAGGCGCTCCTCCAGCACCGACACGGTCGGGTTGGTCAGCCGGCTGTAGATGTTGCCGAACTTCTGGAGGTTGAACAGCGCCGCCGCGTGGTCGACATCGTCGAACACGTAGGAGGTGGTCTGATAGATCGGCACCGCCCGCGCACCCGTGGTCGGGTCGGGGGCCGCTCCCGCATGCACCGCCAGCGTCTCGAACCCGTAGCCCGTCTCTTCCGCCATCGACTGTCTCCCATCCGGCACGTGACGCGGTGCTGCATGAGAAGCCCATAACTTTCAAGCTCCGCCGGTTTCCGGCATGGTCCGCACCCATGAAGCTCGCGCGACGCTCCCTCCTGGCCGCCCTGCCCGGCCTCCTGTCCGCCTGCGCCTCGATCGGGCCCCTGACCATCGTGCGCGACCAGCGCGACTACACCGAAGCCATCGCCGATGCCGCCAAGCGCCAGGTGCTGGGCGCGGTGGTGCGCCTGCGCTACGGCGACCATGTCAGCTTCCTGGACATCGGCTCGGTCGTGGCCGGCTACCAGTTCGAGACCGGGATCGGCACCGGCACCTCGCTCACCAGCGGCCTGGATCTCGGCGAGAACGTCCGGCTCTCGGTGGATGGCCGCTATGTCGACCGGCCCACCATCACCTGGCAGCCGGTGGCCGGCGCCGCCTTGTCCGAGCGGCTCCTGCAGCCCTTGCCGCCGGGCGTGATCGCGGTGCTGGGCCTTACCGGCTACCCGCCCGAGATGGTGTTCGGCCTGACGGTGGCCTCGATGAACGGCCTGTCGAACGGCTCGACCCGGCCCGGCGAATCGATCCCGGCGCATCCGCGCTGGGAGATCGTGATCGACCGGTTCCGCGTGCTGCGCACCACGGGCGTGCTGGGCATCCGCACCGAGCGCGACGGGCTGGGCCGGCCGCGCTTCGTGCTGGTCGACGAGAGCCGCGGCACCGACCGCCGCGTCCAGGACATCCGGATCCTGCTGGGCCTGGACCCGGAGGAGAACGAGTTCCCGCTGGTCTACGGATCGGGGGCCGGCAACGGCCACGAGATCCGGATGATCACCCGCCCGCTCCTGGAGGTGCTGCTCGAGGTGGCCGGGCGCATCAAGGTGCCCGCTGTCGACGTCGAGTCCGGCCGCACGCCCGCCACCGTCACCGACGTGCCGAGCCAGCCGGTCCTGCGCATCGAGGCGGCCGAGGAGCGGCCGGACGGCGCTTATGTCGAGGTCGACTATGGCGATGGCTGGTTCTGGATCGACGATCGCGACTATGCCAGCAAGCGCACCTTCACCTTGCTGATGCTGCTCGTCTCCCTGGCCCAGACCGATTCCGACCGCCAGCAGCCGCTGCTGACCATCCCGACCGGGTGAGGGCGCAGCGGCGCGGGCAGGCGCGGGCGGCCCTGGCTAGCTGCCGATGTCCTCCATGCGCAGCTCCGTCACGCCCATCAGGGTGATGTCGCCCAGGCCGAACATGCGCGGGTCGAGGTGATGCAGCTGCCCGGTGTGGATGACCAGCGCCTGGGCCGTCCGGTCGCCGAGCGTGGCCGTGGCGACTTCGAAGCCGATGTCGCCGGCATCCAGGGCGCCATCCTGGTTGCTGTCCAGCATGTCCGCCGTGATCGCCAGGAAGAAGTCGCTCTCCGGGTCGGGGCCCCGGTTATCCGTCCAGCTGATCGAGAGCTGGTCCTCGCCGCTCACGAAGTCGGCGATGATCGGGTTCAGGTGATTGCCCTGCTCCGGGTCAAGGCCGGGGTTCCCCGGCACCTCGAACTCGATCCGGAAGCTGTCGGCGCCGGTGCCGCCCCACATCCGGTCGGTCTGGCCATCCGTGCGGAGCTGGCCGAGCCCGGTCACGGTGAGGACATCGTCGCCGGCTCCGCCGATCATCACGTTGTCGCCGGACCTGCCGTAGAGCTGGTCGTTGCCATCCCCGCCATCCAGGCGATCATTGCCTTCGCCGCCCTGGAGGAAATCGTCGCCGGCTTGGCCGTAATAGGAGTTGTGCCCGCCGCCGCCGACGATGACGTCGTGCCCGTTGCCCCCGAAGACCAGGTTGTGGCTGCCCGGAACCGGCTGCCCAGCCCAGCTGGCGGACATGCCGCGGAAGTGGTCGTCACCGTCGCCGCAGTCGATGAAGTTCACGCCACCGCCGTCGTCGATATGGTCGTCACCGCTGCCGGCATAGACGATGTCGTTGCCCAGGCCGGCGAAGACGTTGTCGTCGCCGCTTCCGCCCGAGATGAAGTCGTCGCCCATCCCCCCGAAGAGCTGATCTTCGTCGGCTCCGCCATAGAGCCGGTCATCACCGTCACCGCCGCTCAGATGGTCGGCATCCTCGTCGCCGTGGATGACGTCGTTGCCGGCCCCGCCCTCGATGAGGTCGAGGCCGCGCCCGCCGAAGACGAGGTCGTGGCCGGGGCCGAGGTCGATCTGGTCGTCGCCCCCAAAGGCATGAACAATGTCATGACCGGCTAGGCCTGAAATCCGGTCCCCGCCGCTGCTGCCATGGAGAATATCGTTTCCGATCGTGCCAGTCCGGGTTACCATATTATCCATCCCTGAATTATATCATCATTTTGTAGTTGCCTGAGCGGATCGTGTCAAAGGGGTCATGATTTCCGCCTTGCTGGTCCGACGGATGGTCAGCATTCGGTGGCACGCTCCCTTCAGCGCGCCGCCAGGCAGCGGCCCGGCGCCGGTCGATCTGCACCACGTCGAGTTGCAGGCACATGACGTCGGCAAAGGGACCGCAAGCCCGGGCCTGCTCCTGGAGCTTCCTTACCGCTCAGGTCGCCTTGTCACGCAGGGGCGGGAACAAGCCCGGCACCGATGCCGCCGCGGCGCTGGCAGGTCGACTATGGCGATGGCTGGTTCTGGATCGACGGCCGCGATCATGCCAGCAAGCGGACCTTCAACTTGCTGACGCTGTTCGTTCCCCTGACCCAGGCTGATTACGAGCGCCGGCAGCCGCTGCCGACCATTCCGACCGGATGAGGCATGGCCCGGGCAAGGCAGGTGGCAGTCACCTCTGCCACCTGCGCCCGCTCAGCGGACGATGTCCTCCATGCGCAGCTCCGTCACCCCCATCAGGGTGATGTCACCCAGGCCGAACATGCGCGGGTTGAGGTGATGCAACTGCTCGGTATGGATGACCAGTGCCTGCTCCGTCCGGTCGCCGAGCGTGGCCGTGGTGAGCTCGAAGCCGATGTCGTCGGCATCCAGGGCGCCGTCCTTGTTGCTGTCCAGCATGTTCGCGGTGACGGGCATGAAGAAGTTGTCGCCCGGGTCGGAGCTGCGGCTGTCACTCCAGCTGATCCACAGCTTGTCCTCGCCACTCACGAAGTCGGCGATGATCGGGTTCAGGTGGTTGCCCTGATCCAGGCTGCCGTGAAAACCATGGATTACCTGGAACTCGATCCGAAAATTGTCCGCGCCGGATCCACCCCATAGGCGATCGCTCTGTCCCTGTTCACGAAGCTGCCCATGCCCGTTCACGGTAAGCGCATCGTCGCCAGCACCACCGATCATGACATTGTCGCCCGCGTCACCGTAGAGCTGATCGTTGCCTTCCCCACCGTCGAGCCGGTCATTGCCGGCGCCACCTTGCAGGAAGTCGCCGCCGGCCTCGCCATAGAAGCTGTTGTGCCCGCCGCCTCCGAAGATGCCGTCACCCCCATTGCCGCCATGGACGACGTAGTGGATGCCCGGGACCGGCTGTGCGCCCCATGCCTCGGAGAGCCCGCTGAATCGGTCGTTGCCGTCACCGCAGTCGATGAAGCTCACCCCGCCCAGCTGGTCGATGAAGTCGTTGCCGCTGCCGCCATAGATGATGTCGTCCCCCAGACCGGCGAAGATGTCGTCATGGCCGGCGCCGCCCGAAAGGAAGTCGTTGCCCATGCGCCCGAACAACTGGTCGTCGCCGGCCCCGCCATAGAGGCGGTCGTCACCGTCGGCACCGGTCAGCCGGTCGGCATCCTCGTTGCCGTGGATGACGTCGTTGCCGGTCCCGCCCTCGATGATGTCGCGGCCGCGCCCGCCGTAGGCGAGATCATGGCCGGGGCCCAGCTCGATCCGGTCGTTGCCTGCGAACCCATGGACGATGTCATGGCCGGCCAGGGCCAGGAGCTGGTCGTCACCCGTCGTGCCGAGAAGAAGATCATTGCCGATCGTGCCGGTCCGGGCTGCCACTTCCTGTCTCCCTGCTGCGCCCTCCGGAAGTAGTTGTCTGACCAAATTGTGTCAAAATCTTCATCGAGAAGGGGCTATACGCTCGGCGGTATGGAAACCGGCAGCCGCTCAGTGCCCGATGTCGAACAGGTCGCGATGCTGCCGCGGCCGTGATGCCAGGTACTGGGCAGGTGCCGTGACCTGCCCGCCGAGATGGGCAGCCGCGTGCCAGGGCCAGCGCGGGTCGTAGAGGATCGTGCGCGCGAGCGCGATCAGGTCGGCATCGCCGGTGGCGACGATGGCCTCGGCCTGGTCGAACTCGGTGATCAGCCCGACCGCGACCACCGGCATCCTGATCGCTGCCTTCACCGCCCGGGCGAGCGGCACCTGGTAGCTCGGCCCCACCGGGATCCGCTGGGCCGGGTCCAGCCCGCCGCTCGACACATGGATGGCGCCGCAGCCGCGTGCCTCCAGCGCCTGGGCGAACGCGATGGTCTGGTCGATGTCCCAGCCGCCATCCACCCAGTCCGAGCCGGACACGCGCATCGTGACCCCGCGATCGGCGGGGAATGCGGCGCGCACCGCTTCGAACACTTCCAGCGGAAAGCGCATGCGGTTCTCCAGGCTGCCGCCATACGCGTCGTCGCGGCGATTGGAGAGCGGCGAAAGAAACTCGTGCAGCAGGTAGCCATGCGCGCCGTGAATCTGGATGGCCTCGATGCCCAGCCGCGCGGCCCGTCGCGCCGCCGCCACGAACGCATCCCGCACCCGCGCCAGGCCGTCCCGGTCGAGCGCCGCCGGCGGGTGCTCGCCCGCCTCATAAGGGACCGCGGACGGCGCCACCGTCTGCCAGCCATTCGCCTGGCCGGGCGGGATCTGCGCGCCGCCCTGCCACGGTACTTCGGTCGAGGCCTTACGGCCGGCATGGGCCAGCTGGATGGCGACCGGCATCTCGGACCAGCGCCGCACGCTCTCCAGCGTGCGCGCGATCGCCGCCTCGGTCCCGTCGTCCCAGAGCCCGACATCGGCATAGGTGATCCGCCCTTCGGGCAGGACGGCGGTCGCCTCGATGGTCAGGAGCGCCGCGCCGGAAAGCGCCAGATGGCCCAGATGAATGAGGTGCCAGTCGGTCATGCAGCCATCGACGGCCGAATACTGGCACATCGGCGCGATGACGATCCGGTTGGCCAGCTCGAGATTGCCGACCCGGATCGGCGTGAACAGCGTGCTCATGCCGGGTGCTCCTGCCATGGCCGCCAGGGACGAGCCGGCGGTCCCGCCGCTCCAGCCTGACGAGCGTTGGAATGCGTTCCGACGAGGATCCAGGACGCCGAAGGCGGGCTGCCCCGTTCAGACCAGAGCAACGCATGCCTGCGGCAGCAGTTCCGGCATGGTCATGCGCAAGCCATGACCGGCCTGCATGCCCAGCCGGGCGATGCAGGTGCCCGACCGGGCCACGCCGGCACCTCGGCTGCCTGAGGGACAGGATCAGCGGCCGCCCGGCTATACGGCGCGAACGCAAGTAAGCAGGCTTGGGCTGGCGCGCCGCGGCTCCCGGTCGCCCGGAGGCCGCAGGAACGACGGCCTTCCATGCCAGGTCGTCCGATGCGATGATGGCAGGCTGTTCCGGATGAAGGGGCCGGCAACCTGCACGGAACTGATTTTCTGCGAAACGAACCCGAGGACCCGGCCTGTTTCAACGACTTGAACAGTTTCGACAGCCGGGATCCGGCCGGATCAGGGCCTGGCCCGGAACTTCGAGAGCTGCATGGCCTGGCCCTTCTTGGACGAGATCATGCCGCGGTTGACCCCCATCCAGCCGATCTCACCGAACAGCCGGCCGTACTCGATCTTGGGGCAGCGATCCATCACCACGGTGAGGCCGGCGGCCTCCGCCTTGGCCGCGGCCTCCTCGTGGCGCACGCCGAGCTGCATCCACACCACCTTGGCGCCGATCCGGACCGCCTCGTCCACGATGGGCGGCGCGTCCTCGGAGCGGCGGAAGATGTCGACCATGTCCGGCACGAGCGGCAGGGACTGGAGGTCCGGGTAGACCGTCTCGCCCAAGAGGGTCTGGCCGGCATAGCGCGGGTTGACCGGGATCACCCGGAAGCCTTTGCCCTGCAGATAGAGCATGGCGAAGTAGGACGGCCGCATCTCGTTCATCGATGCGCCGACCATGGCGATGGTCTTCACCTCCTTCAGGATCCGGCGGAGGTCGGCATCGGCGTAGCGCAAGGGGGCGGTCATGGAGGTCCAGGCGGCTGGGAAGGGCAGGGTGAGGGGGCAGATCAGCCGTTCGGCCAGACCGGCTTGCGCTTCTCAGTGAATGCGGCGACCCCCTCGCCGAAGTCGGGGCCGGCCGCGTTCTTGACGATCACTTCCGTGGCGTGCCGGTAGGCCTCCTCCAGCCCCAGGCCTGCCCCCTCGTGGAAGGCCCGCTTGCCGAGTGCGATCACGTCGAACGGCTTGTCCGCGATCCGGGCCGCGAGGCTGCGCACCGCCCCGTCCAGCTTCGCCTTCGCCACCACCCGGTTCACCAGGCCCAGGCGCAGCGCCTCGGCGGCATCGATGAAGTCGCCGGTGAACAGCATCTCCAGGGCGGCCTTCTGCGGCACGGCCCGGCGCAGCGCCACGGCCGGCGTCGCGCAGAACAGGCCGTACTTCACCCCGGACGTGGCAAAGCGGCTTTCCTCGGTGCAGACCGCGAGATCGCAGGCGGCGACGAGCTGGCAGCCGGCCGCCGTCGCGATCCCGTCCACCCGCGCCACCACCGGCTGCGGCAGGCGGGCCAGCTTCACCATCACCCGGGAGCAGTGGCTGAACAGCTCGGTGAGCGCTGCCTCGCTGCGGTCGGCCGCCAGCTCCTTCATGTCGTGCCCGGCCGAGAAGGCGGCCCCATGCCCGGTCAGCACCACGACCCGCACGGTGCGATCCTCGGCGATCTGGTCGAGCTGTGCCTCCAGCTCGGCCAGGACCGGCCGGGACAGGGCGTTGAAGGCTTTTGGCCGGTTGAGGGTGAGCGTGGCGACCCCGTCCCGGTCGTCCCGCAGGATCAGTGGCTCGTTCTGGATGCTGGTGCCGGACATGGCGGACTGGTCCCGGAAGCGCGGATGCGGCCCGTGAAGGGCTGGCTGGAACCCTCCATATAGTGTCGGACCGGGCTCTCCCACCCCCTGATGGCAGGGGATCAGATGCCGCCCCCGTCCCGGGTATGGGCGTCCCAGCCCAGCATCGCGATCCCGGCCACGGCCTCCAGCTCGCCGCGGCCAGCACCGTCGCGGGCCAGGATCGACATGCCGCTCTGGACGGTCTGGACGAAGCGGGCCAGTGCCTGGACGTCGGTGGAGGCCGGAAGCTCACCCTCGGCAACCGCCTGGTCCAGGCGTGCCTCCAGGCGGTCGAGCATGGCGGCCCGCGCCCGGCGCATCCGCGCGTCGAGTTCGGCATGACCCTCGCCGTCGACCGACGAGAGCGTCACCATGCAGCCCGGCGGGTTGCCGTCGCACGTGTTGGTCAGCGCCGCGGCGGAATCCAGCAGCAGGCATTCGACCGCCTGCCGCGCCGTCGCTGCGGCATCGTACCTGCCCCAGACCAGCTCGCTGTAATGGTCGGCGTAATAGCGCAGCGCCTCGAGATAGAGCGCCTCCTTCGAGTCGAAGGCGGCGTACAGGCTGGGCGAGCCGATCCCCATGGCCTCGGTCAGGTCGGCGATCGAGGTCGCCTCGTAGCCCTTGAGCCAGAACAGGCGGGTGGCCTTCGCCAGGGCCGCCTCGCGGTCGAAGGCACGGGGCCGCCCGCGCGGGCGGGCCGCTGCCGTTTCGTCGGCTGACACGATCTGCCCCGATTTCTGCATCGGTCACTACATTATATCCCTTGATCGGCCTCCTCAACGCTCCTAGCTATTTATGTATCAACCGATACAGAAAGATCGAGCCATGAGTGAACTGACTGGCAAGCGCGCCCTCGTCACGGGCGGCTCGCGCGGCATCGGCGCCAGCATCGCGCTGGCGCTGGCCGAGAAGGGCGCGGATGTGGCCATCACCTTCGAGCGCTCGGCCGATCGTGCCGCCGCGGTCGTCCGGGAGATCGAGGGCAAGGGGCGTAAGGGGCTCGCGATTCAGGCCGACATTGCCGATCCCGCGGCCGTGAAGCGCTCGGTCGAGGAGGCGGTCGAAGGGCTGGGTGGCCTCGACATCCTGGTCAACAATGCCGGCATCGCCCATCATGGTCCGTTCACGGACATCAGCCTCGCCGAGATCGACGCCCTCCTGCACGTCAACGTGCGAGGACCCGTGCTGGCCGCGCAGGCGGCCATCCCGCACCTGAAGCAAGGGGGGCGTGTCATCTCCATCGGATCGGGCCTGGGCGAGCGCGTCCCGTTCCCGAACGTGACGGTGTACTCGCTGACCAAGTCGGCGCTCCTCTCTCTGACGCGGGGCCTGGCCCGCGAGCTGGGGCCGCGCGACATCACCGTGAACCTGGTTCAGCCGGGTTCCACCGACACCGACATGAACCCGGCCAATGGCGATCAGGCCGAAGGCCAGCGCGCCCTGACCGCGCTTGGTCGCTACGGCACGCCGGACGACGTGGCGGCCGCCGTGGCCTTCCTGGCCAGCCCCGCGGCACGGCAGATCACCGGGACCGTCGTCACGGTGGATGGCGGCGCCATCGCCTGAACCGCCCCTGCCGATCCCGACGTCCCACCAGAACGGAGCAGCCGAATGGCAAAGCCGGAATTCTTCATCACCCCCGGATACGGGGAACGCCTGCTGGAACAACTGCACTACGCACAGGCGGTGAAGATCGGCGACCGCGTCGAGATCTCGGGCCAGGGCGGCTGGAACGACGAGCTGGAGATCCCGGAATCGCTCGAGGAGGAGATCGCCCAGGCGTTCCGCAACGTGGAGCGGACCCTGGCCGCCGCCGGTGCCGGCTGGGAGCATGTCGTGCACGTCAACTCCTACCATGTCGGCGGCTTCCCCCCGGAGGTCAATGCGACGATGGCCAGGCTGTACCGCCACTACATGCCGGATCATGCCCCCATCTGGACGCAGCTCGGCGTGGCGGCCCTGGGGCTGCCGACGATGCGCATCGAAATCCGCGTGACCGCCATCCTGCCCTGAGGCAGGCCTTCCCCGAGCCTCGCAGCGAGAACAAGGAGCGGTGTCGGCTGTCGCCTTCGCCGCTCCTGCCGCCCTGCCAGTCCGGGCTGGTCCCGCGGGCATGGATACGGCAAGAGGGGCCGGAACCGGCCGCATGGAATCCCTGACCCAGTGTCGAACGCGTCTTCCTCATCCCCGGAGCCCCTGGATGCCGCGGGCTTCGAAGCCCTGGCACGCGGCAGCGTGCCGCTCGCCGAGACCCTCGGCCTGAAGGTCGACCGGTTCGATCACGACGGTGCGGTGGTGCGCCTGCCCTGGTCGGCCACCGCCCTGCGCCCGGGCGGCTCGGTGTCGGGCCCGGCCATGATGACGCTGGCCGACATCGCCTTGTGGGGTGCGATCCTGGCCAGGATCGGCCACGAACCCTTGTGCGTCACCACCGACCTGACCTTCCACTTCCTGGCCAAGCCCCGCCATGCCGATGTGCTGGCGGAAGCCCGCCTGCTCCGGCTCGGCCGTACGCTGGCGATTGCTGAGGTCAGGCTGATGTCCGAGGGCAGCGACCAGCCGGTGGCGCACGCGGTCGGCACCTATGCGATCCCGCCCAGGCCACGGGACGATGGCGCGCCGGCTTGACAGGGAGCGGGGGCGGCCGCTAAACGACCGCGCACCGCTGGAGGCATCGGCTCCCGGCGATGAACGTCTTGTGGCTGCCGTCAGGTAGCGTTGATGGCAGAAGTGAGTTGATCTGATGGGCACCTATTCCGCCAAGCCGGCCGACATCCAGCGCGACTGGCTGTTGATCGACGCCGAAGGCCTCGTCTTGGGCCGGCTCGCGAGCTACGTGGCCAACCGGCTGCGCGGCAAGCACAAGGCGATGTACACGCCGCACATGGACACGGGTGATCACGTGGTGATCATCAACGCCGAGAAGGTGGTCCTCACCGGCAACAAGCGGACCCAGAAGGTCTATTATCGCCACACCGGTCACCCGGGCGGCATCCGCGAGGCCCGTGCCGACAAGATCCTGGACGGTCGCTTCCCCGAGCGGGTCATCCAGAAGGCGGTGGAGCGGATGATCACCCGCAACCCGCTCGGCCGTGACGTGATGCGCAAGCTCCACGTCTACAAGGGTGCGGAGCATCCGCATCAGGCGCAGCAGCCGACCCAGGTCGACTTCGCCGCGCTGAACACCAAGAACGCCCGCACCGCAGCCTGAGCAGATCCATGGCCGAGACCGCCCGTTCCTTTTCCGAACTCGCCCGCCTGCGCCCCGCCAATCCGGTGGAGCCGGTGGCCGCACCCGCACAGCCCAAGATCGACCCCCAGGGCCGCGCCTATGCCACCGGCCGCCGCAAGGAGTCGGTGGCCCGGGTGTGGGTGAAGCCCGGCACCGGCAAGTTCACGGTCAACGGCAAGGAGATGCCGGCCTACTTCGCCCGGCCGACCCTGCAGATGATCGTCAACCAGCCGTTCGAGCAGATCCAGGCGGTCGGCCGCTACGACATCGTCGCGACCGTGGCCGGCGGCGGCCTGTCCGGCCAGGCCGGTGCGGTGCGCCACGGCATCAGCCACGCCCTGGTGGCCTATGACCCGGCGGCCCGCCCGGCGCTGAAGGTCCGCGGCTTCCTGACCCGCGACTCGCGCATGGTCGAGCGCAAGAAGTACGGCAAGGCCAAGGCCCGCCGCAGCTTCCAGTTCAGCAAGCGCTGAGCCGCAAGTCAGCTTCGAGCTTATTGGGAAGGGCCGGGCGGCGACGTCCGGCCCTTTTCGCGTCTTCTTCCGGCCATTGGCGCGCGTCGGGTTGCGGCGCGCCAGATCCCCTGCAACACTGGCGGCCGCCAGAACGAAGCCCTGCAGGATGGTGACATGCCCGAGAGTTGGACGTGGCCGGCTTCTTGCCGCTGCGCAGCGATCTTCTGTCGGGGGTACCGTCGCTGATGACCAGGGTCCTGCAGATTTCCGACACCCATGTCGGCTTCGCCAAGCGACACTTCCTGGACAACTGGCGTAAGGTCCAGGCCTGGGCGGACAGCCAGGACGCCGACCTGCTGATCCATACCGGCGACGTTACCCTGGATGGCGCCGGCGATGCCCGCGACATCCCCTACTGCGCCGAGCTCCTGCAGGGCCTGGACGTCCCCTGGCAGTCTGTGCCGGGCAACCATGACGTGGGCGACCCGGATTCCCTGGCCCAGCCGGTCAACGACGCACGGCTGGCCGCCTGGGGGGAGGGGTTCGGCACCGGCAACTGGATCATGGACCTGGAGGAATGGCGGCTGCTCGGCCTGAACTCCATGCTGATCGGCAGCGGCCGGAGCGAGGAGGCGGCGCAGCTCGCCTGGCTGAAGGACAGCATGGCCGGTGCCGGCACGCGGCGGATCGGCTGGTTCCTGCACCGGCCCTTGTTCATCCATGAGCCCGAGGATCCGGACATGGGCTACTGGGCGGCCAAGCCGGAGCCGCGCCAGGCCTATATGGACCTCATCGGTCGGCACGATGTCGGCCTGGTCGCGTCCGGTCACCTGCACAAGTCGCACGATTTCGAGCTGGACGGGGTACGCTATGTCTGGGCGCCGTCCACCGCCTTCGCGCTGCGCCCGGACCAGCAGCCGGGGATGCCGGGCGAGAGCCGGCTGGGTGCCGTGGTCTACGAGTTCGCGGGCAGGGAACTGTCCGTCGCCCGTGTCGACGTGCCGGAACTGCAGATGTTCTGGATCGACGACGTCCTGCACGAAATCTATCCCGGCAGCTCGGTCTCCTGACCGTCCTGCGACCCGTCTGACCGGATCGGCCCTTCCATGGCGCAGCTCGACCTTCGCGGCATCAGCAAGTCCTTCGGCGACACCGCCGTCCTGCGGGACATCGACCTCTCGATCGCCGATGGCGAGTTCCTGACCCTGGTCGGGCCGTCGGGCTGCGGCAAGTCGACCCTGATCCGGATCATCGCCGGCCTGGAGCCGCAGACCGCCGGCAGCATCGCGGTGGATGGGGCCCCGATCGACCATCTGCGCCCGCACGAGCGGCGGGTCGCCATGGTGTTCCAGAGCTATGCGCTCTACCCGCACATGACGGTGTTCCAGAACCTGGCCCTGCCGCTCACCATGGCCCGCCTGACCATGGCCGAGCGGCTGCCGCTCCTCCGCCTCCTTTCGCCCCGGCGCCGCCGGATCATGGCGGGGATCGGCCAGGAGGTCGGCGCGGTCGCCGAGCAGTTGCAGATCGACCGGCTGCTCGACCGCCGCCCGGCCCAGCTCTCGGGCGGCCAGCGCCAGCGCGTGGCGCTGGGCCGCGCGATGGTCCGCCATCCCGCCGTGTTCCTGATGGACGAGCCGCTCTCCAACCTGGACGCCAAGCTGCGCGTGCACATGCGCAGCGAGCTGGCCGACCTCCATGCCCGGCTGCGCGCCACCTTCGTCTACGTGACCCATGACCAGGTCGAGGCGATGACCATGTCGGACCGGGTCGCGATGATGCATGGCGGCCGGATCATCCAGCTCGGCACGCCCGCCCAGCTCTATGACCGTCCGGCCAACCTGACGGTGGCACAGTTCATCGGCAGCCCGACCATCAACCTCATCAAGGGCCGGATCGGCAGGGATGATGCGATCGAGATCCCGGGCGGCCGGATCGGTCTCGCCACCGGCCTGCCGCCCGGTGCGGAGGTCACGGTCGGGCTCCGGCCGGAGGCGGTGGTGCCGGCGCCGCTGGTCCCCGCCTTCCAGGATCCCGTGCGCCTGCCGGCCCGGCTGCACCGCCGCGAGAATCTCGGGCCTGAGCAGATCCTCCATTTCGACCTCATGGGTACGGAGAAGGCCGGCCTGACCTGCCGGGTGATGGGCAGTGAGACGGTCGTGGCGGACGAGCCGGTCGACCTGCTGTTCGAGGCCAGTGCCTGCCATGTCTTCGATTCGGCGGGCGAGCGGGTCGACCTGCCGGCACCCGTGACATCGAGCCCGCCGCCGGTTCGCCCGGTGGCACCGCTGGCCGGAGGTCCCGGCGCATGAGTGCCGCGGCGCTGCCGTTCCGGCGCCAGCTCCTCTGGCAGAAGCTGACCGGGGCCGGCTTCGCCCTGCCGGCCTTCCTCCTGCTGCTGGCGCTCCATGTCGTCCCGCTCCTGGTGCTGGCGGGCCTGAGCTTCACCGACTACGAGCTGGGCGTGGTGACGTTCGAGTGGGTGGGGCTGGACAACTACGCCCAGGCCTTCTCCGACGAGGTGTTCCGCCGCTCGCTGGTCAACACGCTCTATTACGTCGCGATCGTGCTGCCGGGCTCGGTGATCCTCTCGCTGCTAGTGGCGGTCCTGGTCCACCAGCGCAAGCGCACCCGCTCCTTCTACGAGATCATCTACTTCCTGCCGGTCACCTCGACCCTGATCGCGATGGCGACGGTGTGGCAGTTCCTGCTCCACCCGAGCCTGGGCGTGATCAACGCCGCCCTGCGCAAGCTGGGCTTCGGCGAGGTGCCGTTCCTGAGCGACCCGGACCTGGCCCTGCCGACGCTCGCCATGATCGGCATCTGGCAGCTGGTCGGCTTCAACATGATCCTGTTCCTGGCAGGATTGTCCTCGATCCCGCGCGACCTCTACGAGGCCTCCGCGATCGACGGGGTGGGCAACGGCGTCGACCGGTTCCTCACCATCACCTGGCCGCTGCTGGGCCCGACCACCCTGTTCGTGATCGTCACCACCTCGATCACCGCCTTCAAGGTGTTCGACACGGTGGCGGTGATGACCAAGGGCGGCCCGCAGGGTGCCACCGAGGTGATCCTCTATGCGATCTACCTCGAAGGCTTCTACTATTTCCGCACCGCCTACGCCTCGGTGCTGACCCTGGTCTTCCTGACCTTCGTGGTGATCTTCTCGGTGATCCAGACCTTCGTCCTCGACCGGCGGACCCACTACTGATGCAGGCGACCCTGTCCACCCGCACCGCACCGGCTGGCGAGGTCTCGCCGGCCGCGGTGATGATCCGCCGGATGAGCGGCCTGTTCTTCGTTCACGCCTTCCTCCTGGCCGGTGCGGTCTTCATCCTCCTGCCGTTCGTCTGGATGCTGGTCACCTCGATCAAGCCGCCGGAGGAAGTGTTCAGCGCCGAACTGTCCTTCTGGCCCGACCGCTTCTATGGGCTCGAGAACTACAGCTTCGCGCTGACCGCCGCCCCGGTGCTGCGCTTCGCTTTGAACGGCGTGATCGTCTGTACCGGGATCCTGGTGGTCCAGCTCCTGATCGCGATCCCCTGCGCCTACGCGTTGGCCAAGCTCCAGTTCCCGGGCCGCCACCTCCTGTTCGTCCTGGTGCTCCTGGCGCTGTGCATCCCGATCCAGGTCCCGGCCCTGCCGATCTACATGGCGCTCGCCTGGCTGGGCCTGCTCAACACCTATTTCTCGATGATGGTCCCGTTCTTCCTGTCGGTGTTCGGGATCTTCCTGTTCCGCCAGTTCTTCCGCAGCTTCCCGGACGACATCATTCACGCCGCGCGGCTGGACGGGATGAGCGAGTTCGAGATCGTCTGGCGGATCGTGACGCCCAGCGCCTGGCCGGCGATCGCCGCCTTCTCGGTGTTCTCGATCGTGGCCCACTGGAACGATCTGTACTGGCCGCTCATCGTCATCAGCGACATCAACCTGGCGCCGCCGCCGCTCGGCATGATGTATTTCGCCGATGCCGAGACCGGCTCCAACTATGGTGCGCTCACCGCCGCCGCGACGGTCCTGACCGCGCCTTTGGTGGTGACCTTCCTGTTCGCCCGGCGCAGGTTCATCGAGGGGATCACGATGACCGGTGTCAAATAACGGTCGCTGCCGGGCTTTAACCAGCGATCCGCATTGCTCAGGGGGAAGATGGAATGAAGCGACGCACTCTGCTTGCCGGCACCGCGCTCGGCGCCACCACGCTGGGCGCCATGCGGCTGGGCATGCCGGCCTTGGCCGCCGAGGAGGTGACGCTGGACGTGTTCTACACCCAGCCCTCCTTCTCGCAGTTCCACGAGCCGATCGCTGCCGAGTTCATGAAGCAGCGCCCGGACATCAAGATCGTCTACCGGGCGCCCGCGGCGGACTATGACGAGGGCCATCAGGTGATGCTGCGCGCCGCCGTCACCAACCAGCTCCCCGACGTCTATTATGCCGGCTACCACCTGCTGGCCGAGCTGACCCACACGCTGGAGCGCCGCGGCCAGATCATGGACCTCGGCCCGCTCCTGGAGGCCGAGCCCGCCGAATGGCGGGAAGCCAACTATGCCCCGGCCATCCTGAGCGTCGGCCAGGTCGACGGCGTGCAGCGCGGCCTGGGCGTCGCGGCCTCCAGCTGCGTCATGTACGTCAACGAGGACCTGGTGCGGGCGGCCGGCGGCGACCCGGACAACATGCCGACGACGCTGGACGAGATCATCACGCTCGCCGGGAAGATCAAGGACGCCACGCCCGGCGTGTCCGGCATCACCTACAACGTGCATGACTGGCCGGACGACTGGCTCTGGCAGACCCTGATCTTCCAGGCAGGCGGCGAGCTCTACGACCCTGCCACGGGCAAGGTCGCCTACGACAACGAGCTCGGCTTGCACGTCCTGGAGGATGCGCGGCGCTTCGTCGCCGAGGGCGGCATGAAGCTGATCAACTTCAACGAGTCCCGCCAGCAGTTCGTCGCCGGCCAGACCGGCATCCAGTTCGACACGCCGGCCCGCGTCCGCCAGGTCACCGAGCTGATCGGCGACAAGTTCAAGATGCGGACCGTGGCCTTCCCGGTGAGCAACAAGGAAAACGGCAAGCTGCCGACCGGCGGCAATGCCGCGATCATCACGGCGAAGGATGAGGCCAAGCAGAAGGCCGCCTGGGAGTTCATCAAGTTCGTGACCGGCCCGCAGGCCCAGACGATCGTGGTCGAGACCACCGGCTACATGCCGACCAACAAGCTCGCGACCGGGCCAGACTATCTGGGGCCGTTCTACGAGGCCAACCCGAACTTCGCCACCGTCACCAGCCAGATCGACCGCTCGCGCCCGTGGCAGGGCTATCCGGGCGGCAACTCGGTACGCATCTGGCGCACCCAGCGCGACATCATCGCCAACGTGATGCGCGGCGATGTCGAGCCGAAGGACGGCTTGGCCCAGATCGTCGAGCAGACCGAAGCGCTGATGAAGTGAGCCGAGCCTCGGCGCAGGCTGGCTGAACGAGGGCCGGGCGGCAGCGTCCGGCCCTTTCTCGTCGGTGGCCGTACCCGGAGCATCCCACGCTCGTGCAGGTGATCTTGATCACTGTCCCGCCCGCACGGCGGCGCGTACCCGTTCAGGTCCGGGCATCTGCCTGGACCGAGCAGCTCCGGAAGGATGCAGATGGACACGGCCAAGCTCAGGCGGCGCGACGGCAGCGCGCTTTCCCATGATTCGATCGAGACGTTCCGCAACGGCTTCCACGGCCAGGTGATCCTGCCGGGGGACGCCGGCTACGACGCGGCGCGCCGGATCTGGAACGCCCAGATCGACCGGCGGCCCAGCCTGATCGTACGCTGCGCCGGCGTGGCCGACATCGTCGCCGCGGTGAACTTCGCCCGTGCCGAGAACGTGCTCCTGGCGGTGCGCAGCGGCGGCCACAACGTCGCCGGCCGGGCCTTGTGCCATGGCGGCATGGTCATCGACCTGTCCGGCCTGCGCGGCGTGTTCGTCGACCCTGAGCGCCGTACCGTACGGGTCCAGGCGGGTGCCACCCTGGGCGATGTCGACCGGGAGACCCATCTGCACGGCCTGGCGGTCCCGACCGGCGTGGTGTCCCGCACCGGCATCGCCGGGCTGACCCTGGGCGGCGGGGTCGGCTGGCTGGTGCGCCGGTACGGGCTGACCTGCGAGGTCGTCACGGCCGCGGGCGAGGTGGTCACCGCCAGTGCCGAGCAGAACCCCGACCTGTTCTGGGGGCTGCGTGGTGGCGGCGGCAATTTCGGCATCGTCGCCTCCTTCCTGTTCCAGGCGCACCCGGTCAGGACCGTGCTGGGCGGCCTCCTGATCTACCCGCGCGACCAGGCGGCGGCCCTGCTCCGCCACTACCGCAGGGTGATGGCCGAGGCGCCGGACGAGCTCACCGCCTATGCCGGCTTCCTGACCACCCCGGACGGGGCTGCGGCGGTCGGGTTGATCGTCTGCCATTGCGGCGATCCGGCCGAGGGCCAGCGCGCCGTCGCAGCACTGCGCGCCTTCAGCCTGCCGATGGTCGACGCGGTCCAGCCCATGCCGTTCCCGGCGATGCAGCGCGTGCTCGACGACGCCTTCCCGGACGGCACGCACAACTACTGGAAGTCGACCTTCCTCCAGGCCCTGACCGACGAGGCGATCGACCTGGTGATCGAGCATGCCGACCGCATGACCTCGCCGATGTCGGCGGTCGTGGTCGGGCTCTATAGCGGAGCTGCCAGCCGGGTGCGGCCGGACGACACCGCCTTTGCCTTCCGCCACGCCCAGTTCAATGTCGGGCTGATGGCGCAGTGGCGGGATGGCGCCGAAAGCGCCCGGCACATCGCCTGGGCGCGGCAGGCCTGGGAGGCCCTGCAGCCCTTCTCCAGCGGCGGCTACATGGGCAACTTCGCCAGCGAGGAGGTGCCCGAAGCGGTGCAGCGTGCGTTCGGCAGCAACCATGCCCGGCTGGCGAGGCTGAAGGCGAAGTACGATCCCGCCAACCTGTTCAGCCTGAACCAGAACATCCTGCCGGCGGCGGACAGCGTGGCGCCGCTCTGACGCAGGCCGGTGCGGACGGGCTTGCCTCCGCCGATGGCCGGCGCGATGGACCCTGCGACGCATCCGGAGAGCATGGCCCCATGACGCCCGAGGAGTTCCGCCGCCACGGCCACGCCCTGATCGACTGGCTGGCCGACCACCAGACCAGCCTGCCCGGGCGCCCGGTCCAGGCTCCCAGCCGGCCGGGCGAGCTGCGCGCCGCCTTGCCCGCGGCACCGCCAGAGACGCCTGAGCCGTTCGAGGCGGTGATCAGCGACCTGGACCGGCTGATCGTCCCGCATCTGTCCTTCTTCCAGCATCCGCGCTTCTTCGGCTACTTCCCGGCCAATGCCCTGCCGGCCGGGGTGCTGGGCGATCTGGTCAGCACCGCGCTCGGCGTGATCGGCTTGTCCTGGCAGTCCTCCCCGGCACTCACCGAGCTGGAGGAGGTGGTCACCGACTGGATGCGGCAGATGACCGGGCTCTCGACGGCCTGGCAGGGGGTCATCGGCGACACTGCGTCCACCGGCACGCTGGTGGCCCTGATCTCCGCCCGCGAGCGCGCCACCGGCTATGCCCTGGCCCAGGGCGGCCTGCAGGCGGAGGCGGCCCCGCTCACCGTCTATGTCTCGGCCGGCAGCCATTCCTCGGTGGAGAAGGGCGCGCTGCTCGCCGGCATCGGCCGCGACCATATCCGGATGGTGCCCACGGACGCCGCCCATGCCATGCGCGCCGACGCGCTGGCCGAAATGGTGGCCGCCGACCTGGCGGCCGGGCGACGCCCCATGGCGGTGGTCGCCACCACCGGCACCACCGCCACCACGGCCCTCGACCCGATCGCCGCCATCGCCGATGTGACGACCCGGTACGGCATCTGGCTGCATGTCGATGCCGCCATGGCCGGCAGCGCCATGATCCTGCCGGAATGCCGCTGGATGTGGCAGGGCATCGAGGCCGCCGACAGCCTGGTCTTCAACCCGCACAAATGGCTGGGCGTCCCGTTCGACTGCTCGCTCTATTTCGTGCGTGACCCGCAGCATCTGGTCCGGGTCATGTCCACCAACCCCTCCTACCTGCAGTCGTCGGTGGACGAGGAGGTGCGCAACTTGCGCGACTGGGGCATCCCGCTCGGCCGGCGCTTCCGCGCGCTGAAGCTGTGGTTCCTGATTCGGGAGCAGGGCGTGGAGGGCTTGCAGGCCCGCCTGCGCCGCGACCTGGCCAACGCCCAGGCCCTGGCGAAGCTGGTCGCGGAAACGCCGGACTGGCGCGTCCTGACACCCGTGCCCTTGCAGACGGTCTGCGTGCGCCACGAACCGCCAGGGCTGACCGGCGAAGCGCTCGACCGCCATACCCGCGCCTGGGCCGAGGCAGTCAACCGCTCCGGCGCGGCCTATCTGACCCCGGCCATGGTGGACGGGCGCTGGCTGGTCCGGGTCTCGATCGGCGCACCCGGCACGGAACTGGCCGACGTGACGGCCACGTTTGCCGCGATGCGCCGCGAGGCGGAAAAGGCCCTTTCGGGCTGAAGCGGAGGCTCAGCCCAGCTTCGGTAGCTCGGCCAGGGCCTTCTTCACCATCGCCTCGACCCGTGAGCGGTCCTCGCCGGCAATCGTCAGGCGCGGGGCGCGCACCCGCTCGCTGCCGCGCCCGACCAGATGCTGGACCAGCTTGATGTACTGGACCAGCTTCGGGCTGGTATCGAGATGGAACATGGGCGTGGCCCAGCGGTAGAGCGGCAGCGCCTCGGCATAGCGGCCTTCTGCCATCAGCTCCCACATCCGGACCGTCTCGGCCGGGAACGCGTTGGCGATGCCATGCACGCAGCCAGCCGCACCCAGCACTGCGCTTTCCATCATCAGGTCGTCGACGCCGCAGAACAGGGTGTAGCGGTCGCCGGTCAGGTTCACGATGTCGGTGAGCCGGCGCGGGTCGTCCGAACTCTCCTTGATCGCCACCAGGGTCTTCTGGTCGGCCAGCTCGACGAAGGTCTCCGGCTTCAGGTCGACGCCGTAGACCATCGGGTTGTTGTAGGCGAGCACCGGCAGGTCGGTGGCATCCAGCACGGTGCGGAAATGGGCGACGTTCTCGCGCGGGTCGGCCTTGTAGATCATGCCCGGCAGGACCATCAGCCCGTCCAGGCCGATCTTCGCGCAGTCCTCGGCATAGCGGCAGGCTTCCCTGGTGAGGTTCTCCGCCACGCCGGCCACCACCGGCACCCGGCCCGCCACCAGCTCCTGGGTGGCCTTGAGCACGTCGCGCTTCTCGTCCGCACTGAGCGAGCCGTTCTCGCCGACCGTGCCGAGCATGATCAGTCCGTGCACGCCGCTCTCCAGCAGCCACTCGACATGTTTGGCGTTGGCTGCGAAGTCGATGCTGTCGTCGTCCTTGAACTGGGTGGTGACGGCGGGAAACACGCCGTGCCAGTCGATCGCCATGCCAGGTCTCCCGAGGTGAGGGGGGCGGATCAGGTGATGGTGAAGAGCGGTTGGCCCAGCTCGTCCAGGCGTGGCGTCACGCCCAGGCCCGGACCGTCCGGCAGGCGCATGATCCCGCCTTCCCGGCGTGGTGCGCCATCGGCGAAGCTGCGGGTCACGTAGCCGTTGAAGTCGGTGGCGGCGAACAGGTTGCGCTCAGGCGTGCTCGCCGCCGCATGGGCGATGGCCGCGGTGGCGACGTCGCCGCCCCAGCTGTCCTCGACGATCATGAGCAGGCCCAGCCGCACGCACAGGTCGCGCAGGAGGCGGGCCTGGGTCAGGCCGCCCAGCTTGCTGAGCTTGATGTTGACCATGTCCATGGCGCGAAGATCGGCCGCCCGCAGCAGGGGCTCCAGCCCGTCGATGCTCTCGTCCAGCACGAAGGGCAGGGTGGTCCGCTCGCGCACCGCACGGCATTCCTCGAAGCTCTGGCAGGGCTGCTCGATGAACACGTCCAGGTCGCGCACGGCATTGACCACCCGCAATGCGTCTGCCGGCAGCCAGCCGGTATTGGCATCGGCGACCAGTCGGTCGCCCGGCTCCAGCACCGCGTGGCAGGCGCGGATCCGGGCGATGTCCTCGTCCGGGTCGCCACCCACCTTGAGCTGGAAGCGACGATAGCCGCTGTCGCGGTGCGCCTGCAGGTTGGCGGCCATCTCGTCGGCCGGGAGCTGGCTGATCGCCCGGTAGAGGGTAACCTCCTTCTGCATGATCCCGCCCAGCAGCGTCGCCACCGGCAGGCCGGTCGCCTTGCCCAGCAGGTCCCAGACGGCCATGTCCAGCCCGGACTTGACGAAGGGGTGGCCCTTGAGCCGGCCGTCCATCGCCTGCCAGAGCCGGCCATGCTCGCGGGGATCCAGCCCCAGCAGATGCGGCCCCAGCTCGCGGATGCCACCGCGCACGCCCTCGGCATAGGCCGGCAGGTAGACCGGTCCCAGCGGGCAGACCTCGCCGAACCCGCAAAGCCCGGCATCAGTGTCCAGCGCTACCAGCGTGCTGTCGAACACCTCGACCGATTTGCCGCCGGCCCAGCGATAGCTGCCCTCCTTCAGCGGCAGCTCGATGCGCCAGACGCGGATCGCGGTGATCCTCATGCCGCCTTCTCCCGCCGGGCGATCCAGCCGGTGAGTTCGTCCCGGGTCCGCTCCAGATGATCGACCAGCACGGCCGTGGCACGTCCCACGTCCCGGGCCGCCACCGCATCCACCAGGCGGCGGTGCTCCGCGATCGCCCGTGGTGCTATCCCCTCCAGGCCCAGATGGGCTGCGACATAGGCTTCCATGCGCTCGTCGAAGCCCTGCGCCAGCGCTGCGATGCGCGGCCGCCCGGCCGGTGCATAGAGCTGGCGGTGGAAGGCCCGGTTCGCGGCACCCCAGCGCTCACGCTCGCCGCTGTATAGCGCCTGCTCGAAGCCCGCCGCCGCCTGCTCCAGCGCCGCCAGCCCGTCCGCCCCGAAGCGCGGCACGGCCCGGCGGAGCAGATGCGGCTCCAGCAGCAGGCGCAGCTCGAACAGCTCCGCCACCTCCTCGGCCGACAGTCCGGACACGAACGCCCCCCGATGCGGCGCAAACCGGACCCAACCCTCGGCATCCAGCCGCTGCAGCGCCTCGCGCACGGGAATCCGGCTCAGCCCGAACATCTCCGCCACCGCCTCCTGGCGCAGATGCGCCCCCGCCGGCAGCTCGCCCGACAGGATCCGCCGGCGCAACTCGGCGACGACCTGATTGGCGGCGGTACGATGGATGCTCGGCATGACCGTCCGGCGTGGTGGCTGCTGGATTGGATACAATATCCATTATCTAGTCGCAAGCATCAGCTCGGGCGGCTAAGAGAGGGGGCGGTGGCTCGCGACGGAGGTACCGGCTGACAGACGGCGGCAAGGCTCCCTGTGCAAGCTAGAGGCCACAGTGGCGGTGCCGCCATCGCAGCCGGACGCATGGCGAACGTCTGGCAGCGGCCCATGGGCCGCTCATCGGACGTCGGCAGCGCTGGTCAGAGGCTCAGAAAGCCAAGGCGCAAATTGGGCTGGCCGACAGAATTGGTCAGGCGGGCGGATCTTCTGCTCGAAGGAAGATAGGCAGCCGGTTGCCGGTACAGCCGCCGGCGACCATCAGGATCGGCAGCTCAGCCCGGCGGCCGTCCCGTGGTCGCAGGCAGGGCGCCGACCAGGCGGCCGTCCGGGCTGCTGGCCGAGAGCCAGATGCCCCAGGCGACCATGGCCAGGCCGATGACCAGGCTCCAGTGCAGCGGCTCGCCCAGCAGCAGGGCGCCGATCAGGGCGGCCAGCACCGGGTTGACCGTGACCGAGATGGCGACGCGGGTGGGCGTGGTGTGGAGCAGGGCGAATGCCCACAGCCAGAAGGTCAGCGCACCGCCGAACACACCCAGATAGAGCACTGCCGCCCATTGCCCGGTCTCGAGCCGGGCGAGGCTGGCAAGGCCGCCCGTGCCCGCCGAGACCATGCCCAGGCACAGGGCACCCACCACCATGCCGAACGTGGCGAACGGCACGGCACCCAGCCGGCGGACCAGCCGCCTCGACCAGACATTGTAGAGCGCCATGCAGCCGGCCGCCGCGACCATCAGCAGGTCACCCCGCCAAGCACCCTCGGGGGCCTTGGCCAGGGAGAGCAGCAATGCCGCGGCGACCCCGGCCATGGCGACCAGCACGCCCAGGCTCTTGCGGAGCGTCAGGCGCTCCACCCCCAGCAAGGCAGCAGCCAGCATGGTCAGGAGCGGCAAGGTCGATAGGGCCAGGCCGCCGCGCGCCGCGGTGGTGAAGATCAGGGAGGCGTTGAACAGGATCGGGAACAGGCCGAAGAACAGGAGGCCCAGCCCGATCAGGCCCGGCCAGTCGTCCGGCTGCGGCCGGCCGCCAGGTACGCGCAGCGCCAGCGGCAGCAGCAGCAGCGCGCCGATGCCGAAGCGCAGCGCACCCAGGGTCAGCGGATCGAGCGCTTCCGCCAGATAGCGGGTGGCACCCACCGACGTGCCGCCGAGCCCGCTCGAGAGGACGGCCGCCAGCACGCCCAGCCATTCCATCGCCTGTCCGCTCCCGCCATGTCGCTTGCCGGCGGAATAGCTTCATCCTACCCATCAAGGAATGGCATTGGCCTGATAAGCATCATCACAGGATATGATGGGTACGCCTGACCTGGACCCCGACCTGCTCAAGGCGTTCGTGGCGGTGGCGGACCTCCGCTCCTTCACCCGCGCGGCCCGCCTGCTCCACCGCACCCAGTCGGCGATCAGCATGCAGATCCGCCGGCTGGAGGAGCGGCTGGGCACGGCGCTGTTCCACCGCAGCACCGTCCAGGTCGAGCTCAGCCCCGCCGGCGAGAACCTGCTGGACTATGCCAGGCGGATCCTGGCGCTCCAGGCCGAGGCGCTGGCCAGCCTCCGGACCCCAGACCTGGCCGGCACCGTCCGGCTGGGCGTGATGGATGATTACGGCACTCAGGTGCTGCCGGGCCTGCTCGCCGCCTTCACCCGCTCCTACCCGCAGGTCCAGGTGGCGATGGAGACGGGGCTGACCGGGGGCATGCCGGAGCGGCTGGGCGCGGATCTCGACCTGGTGGTCGCCCTGCATCCGGAAGGCTCGGGCGAGGGCCAGTTCCTGTGCAGGGAGCAGCCCTGCTGGGCGACCGGCCCGGGCCAGGCCTACCACCGGCTGGACCCGCTGCCGCTGGCGCTCTACCCGCCCGGATGCCTGTTCCGGCAGTGGGCGACCCGCGCGCTCGACGGGGCCGGGCGGCGCTGGCGGCTGGCCTTCGTCAGCCACAGCCTGGCGGCGGTTGCCGCCATTGCCGCCGAGGGCTTGGCCGTCACCGTGGTGAAGTCCACCACCTTCCCGGCCCGGCTCCGGCGCCTGGATGCTGCCGACGGCCTGCCGCCCCTGCCGGCCGCCGAGCTGCGCCTGCACCGCTCGCCCAGCCTGTCTCGGGCCGGTGCCCTGCTGGCCGAGCATCTGGCGGCAGCACTCGGCACCGGCGCTGCGGACCAAGGCCCGCTCAGGCCGCGCGTCGAAGCGTCGTGACCTCGATCGGGGTGCCGCCGTCCAGATCGTCGTCCTGCGGCGGGTACATCCGGTCGAGCTGCGCACGCACCACCAGCACGCACAGCATCGCGAAGATCAGGCACTCCAGCGCGATCGAGACGGCCCATGCTGCCTTCAAATGCTGCGCATGGTGCAGGACGGCTTCGGCGCGCGTCATTGGCTGGTATTGCGGGATCTCCACCACCTTCCGTTCTTCCGTTGCTTCGCGGACGGCGGTGCGGAGCTGGGCCACCATCGTGCGCACTGGTGCCAGATCGGAACTGATGGTCCGGTGAATGATGGGGGCCTGATCCGCCAGGTTCAGCCGGGCCGCTTCTGCCGCGGGCTTGCCGGCATCGGCGAGCCTGCGCGCGATTTCGGGCTCATCTCCTGCAAGCGACGCCTGTCTTGCCTGATCCAGCTGGGCGCGCGCTCTTGCGATCAGGTCCTCGCGGCTGGTGATGATCCCGCCCGCTGCCTCCTGCACCTCGGCCAGCTTGGCCGACATCTCGCGGAGATCCCGGGCAATGGGCCCGACGCCCATCTGGCCACTCAGGGCGCCGATGGCCGCCTCATCGTCGGCCAAGCGGGCCAGGGAGTTACGGGCCGCAGTTATCTCCTGCAACACGGCATGGTCCGACCCAGCCTGGTCCTGGACCTTGCGCAGCGCCGTCTCGAGCACGTCGAACTGGGCCTGATGGTGGTGGCGCAGCGCCACACCACCGCCGAGCGCGCTGGTCAGCCACCAGGACGAGGTAAGGATCGCCAGCCCCGTCACCATCCCGCCCAGGAGGAGCACCAGCGAGATCATCGCGCCTTGCGCGCGTTGCGACATGCCTAGGACATAGTGCCAGGACGTCGACAGAAGACAGGCGAGGCCGATGGCGGCGCCGATCGGAATCAGCCATGAGCTGGCGAAGCCATCGGTGGCGAGCGCACCATGCATGCCCCAGAACGCGCCCAGGCCTGTCAGGACGCTCCCGACGATCGCCATAGAGGAGGCGAGACGAATATCGGCCATGTTCTATTCCTGCGTGAAAAAATGGATGGTTCGAGAATAATCGTGGATGTGCCGGGAAATGCCGCGCAGCGCAATCATCCAGTGCGCAGGGCCGGGCTGAATATGGTTAACAATTTGGGAGGCAGGGCAAAAAGCAGGAATCGAAGCACGAGGGCACCGCGTTGATTAAGAACATATCCGGATATGGAGAATGAGGGCTTTGAACTTGGGAGGAAGGTGCTGCCGGCGGATGATCCGACCGGTCACGGCGCCAGCTGGCCACCCTTGACCAGGGCGATCAGGCCCACGCCCAAGGCGATCAGCAGGCCGCTGGCCAGGCCGGAGGTCACTGCCGACCAGAACCGCTCACGCGCATTCTCATAGGCCCGCGCCAGCCGGATCGCGTTCTTCACCCCCTGCTCGTCGTCCAGGCCGAGCCGCGTCATCAGCCGGTCGACCGCCTGGCTCACCGCCCGCTCCGCCGCGCGCCGCGCCAGGATCTCGATCTCCCCCAACAGCTCGCGCTGCTCGTCACCCGGTAGCCGTGCCGGGGCAGGGGCAGGCAGGGCCAGTGCCTGGAGCTGGCGGCGCAACTGGCCGGTCCCGGCCGTGGCGAACAGGAGCGGGATTGCGGGAAAGGCCTGGCCCAGCGCGTCCACGATCTCGCTGCCCTCGCCGTCGGGCAGGGTCAGCTCCGACAGGATCGCGTCCGGCTGCCAGCCCGGCCGCTCGCGCAGCAGCATGGCCTCGGCCAGCCCGGCGGCACTGCGCAGGTCGAGCCGTTCACCCGGCTCGCGTGCGAGGCCGGCGGCAAGGCTGGGGTTGGTCGCCAGGATCAGGACACGCACCGGGCCGCTCCGAGGCATGGGACGGAACCCGATCTCTACCAGAAGTTGCGGCGAGGTTAAAGACTTTGATCCTATTTCGGATCACAATCCGCTGGTAAGACGCGCCTCGTCCAGGCCGCGCACCGGAAAACCCTCCGCGGCCAGGCTGTTGCGGATCTGCTGGGCATGCAGGGCATTGCGCGTCTCGATCGTCACGTCGACATCGGTCAGCATCACCGAGAGCCGCGCGAACGCCCGCTGGTGGGCCACGTCCACCACGTTGCCGCCGCAGCGCGCGATCAGCGCGGTCAGCTGGGTGAGGCTGCCTGGCCGGTCGGGCAGGCTGACCCGGAAGCGCACCATCCGCTCGGTCCGCACCAGCCCGCGCAGGATCACCGCCGAGAGCAGCCGGCTGTCGATGTTGCCGCCGCTCAGCACGAGCCCGACCTTGCGGCCGCGGAAGCGGTCGGCATTGGCCAGCAGGGCTGCCAGGCCCGCCGCACCCGCACCCTCCGCCACGGTCTTCTCGATCTCGAGCAGCATCAGCACGGCGGTTTCCAGCGCCGCCTCGTCCACCAGCATCACATCGTCGACCAGCGTATCGATGATCGGCAGGGTCACCTTGCCCGGCTGCTTGACCGCGATGCCTTCCGCGATGGTGGGGCCGCCCGCCTCGGTGGGCAGGCCGCGCCGCAGCCGCCAGACGGTGGGATAGAGCGCCGCCTCCACGCCCACCACCTCGATGGCCGGCTTGCGCGCCTTGGCGGCGATGGCCATCCCGGAGATCAGCCCGCCGCCGCCGACCGGCACCACCAGCACCTCCAGCTCGGGCACCTCGTCCAGCATCTCCAGCGCGAGCGTGCCCTGGCCGGCGATCACCTGCGGGTCGTCGAACGGGTGGATGAACAGCAGATCCTCGGCCGCGGCGATCTGGCGGGCATGGTCGGCCGCCTCCTCGACGCCGCTGCCGGACAATTCGACCCGGGCCCCCAGCTTGCGGGTGTTCTCCACCTTCACGATCGGGGTGAAGGCCGGCATCACGATCGTGGCGGGGATGCCGAGCCTGGCCGCATGGTAGGCCACACCCTGGGCGTGGTTGCCGGCCGACATCGCGATGACGCCGCGCGCCCGCTTATCCGGGTCGGCCTGGAGCAGCCGGTTGAGGGCACCCCGCTCCTTGAAGGAGGCGGTGTACTGGAAGTTCTCGAACTTCAGGTAAACGTCGGCCCCGGTGATCTCGGACAGGGTGCGCGACAGCCGCAGCGGCGTGCAGGCCACCGCACCGGCGATCCGCGCCCGTGCTGCCTCGATATCGGCGGGCGTGACGCTCACGGGTAGAGCGGACCGATGGTGAGCCCGCTGGTCTCGGCGAAGCCGGCCATGACGTTCATGTTCTGCAGGGCTTGGCCCGAGGCGCCCTTGACCAGGTTGTCGGTCACCGAGAGCAGGATCGCCCGGCCCGCCGCGCGGTCGGGATGCACCGCGATCAGGCAGTGGTTGGAGCCGCGCACCTGCTTGACCGAGGGCAGGCTCTTGGGCGGCAGGACATGGACGAACGGCTCGTCCGTATAAGTCTCCGCCAGCCGCTCCTGCAGGTCCGAGACCTCCACCCCGTCCTTCAGCCGGACATAGATGGTGGCGAAGATCCCGCGGCCCATCGGCACCAGATGCGGGGTGAAGCTCACCTCGACCCGCCCGCCCGCGAACTCGCCCAGGCACTGGTCGATCTCCGGCGCGTGGCGGTGGTTGCCGACGCCATAAGCCGAGAAATTGTCGGACGCCTCGGCGAACAGGAGGTTCTCGCGCAGGGAGCGGCCGGCCCCGGACACGCCGGACTTGCCGTCGATCACGATCGGGTCGCGCTCGATCAGCTCCTCAGCCAGCAGCGGGATCAGCGGCAGCTCGGCCGTGGTCGTGTAGCAGCCGGGATTGGCCACCAGCCGGGTCGTGCGGACCTTGTCGCGGTAATGCTCGGTGAGCCCGTATACCGCCTCCTTCTGCAGCTCGACGGCGGCATGGGGCTGGCCATAGACCTGCTGGTACTGCTTCGGGTCGTAGAGGCGGAAATCGGCCGACAGGTCGACGATCTTCACGTTGTGCGGCAGGTCGCGCAGCACCTCCTGGGTGGTGCCGTGCGGCAGGCAGCAGAACACCACGTCCAGCGTCGAGAAATCGACGTCCTCGATCTTCACCAGCTTCGGCAGCTTCTGCACCGCCAGATGCGGGAAGACCTCACCGATCTCCTTGCCGGCCATGCGGTCGCCGGTCAGCGTCGTGACGCGCAGCCCGTCATGCTGGGCAAGCAGGCGCAGGAGTTCCGCACCCGTGTAGCCGGACGCACCCAGGACACCTACCGCGAGTTTCGACGCTGCCATGTTCCTCACTCCTCCTGCAGAGGCAGATAGAGCCGGAGTGGTCGCTTGTGCAACGCAATGGACAGCAACACGCGGATTAGCTAGGTTGGCTACGAGAGGAGGGCATGGATGATCGTCAACATGCACGAGGCGAAGAGCCAGCTGTCGAAGCTGGTCGAGGCTGCCCTGCGTGGCGAGGAGGTCATCATCGCTCGGGCCGGTAAGCCCGTTGTCCGAATCGAGCCCGTGGAACCCGCCGGGCTTCGGCCGATAGGCGGGCTGGAAGGCAGGCTCGACCGGCAAGCCATCGCCTTTCTCGAGGAAGACCTGGGCGAGGAGTGGTGGGGCGACGTGCCGGCTCCGGCCGAGGCTCCATAATCTGTGGAGATGCAGCGCTTCCTGCTCGACACCAATATCGTGGTGCGCTGGCTGTACGAGCCAGAGCGGATTCCCGCGGACATCCAGGATCGGCTGCGGCGGAGCGTGACGGCGCCCATGTTCAGCGCCGTTACACCCTACGAGCTGACGCTGAAGTCCAACATCGGCAAGCTCGGCCTCGACGTGGCCGACCTGCTGGAGCGGCTGGCCAGCTATGGCTTCAGGGAGCTGCCGGTGCGTGCCGTGCACGCGGTCGAGGCCGGCCGGCTGCCCCTGTTCCACCGTGACCCGTTCGATCGCCTGCTGGTCGCCCAGGCGCGGATCGAGGACTGCATCCTCGTCACGACCGACGCGCAGCTTGCAGCGTTCGACGTGACGGTCCATCACGTCCCGCGCTGAGCGGAGATAGTTCCTGTGAAAACCCTCGTCATCGGCAGCGGCGGCCGCGAGCATGCCTTGTGCTGGTCGCTGGCGGCCTCGCCCATGGTCACCGAGGTCCTGTGCGCGCCGGGCAATGCCGGCATCGAGGCGGTAGCGCGCTGCATCCCGGTTGCGGTCGACGACATCGACGGCCTGGTCCGCCTGGCGAGGGACGAGGAGGTCGGCCTCGTGGTGGTCGGGCCCGAGCTGCCGCTGACCCTGGGCTTGGTCGACCGGCTGGCCGGTGAAGGCATCCGCGCGTTCGGGCCCAGTGCCGCCGCCGCCCGGCTGGAAAGCTCCAAGGCCTTCACCAAGGAATTCTGCACCCGCCACGACATCCCCACTGCCCGCTACCGCACCTTCACCCAGGAAGATGCCGAGGCGGCCCGTGCCTATGTCCGGGCCGAGGGAGCACCCATCGTGATCAAGGCCGACGGGCTTGCCGCCGGCAAGGGCGTGGTGGTGGCGACCACGCTGGACGAGGCGCTGGCCGCGGTGGACGACGCGCTTGCCGGCGGCTTCGGTGCTGCCGGCGCCACGCTGGTGATCGAGGAATGCCTGGTCGGCGAGGAAGCGTCGCTGTTCGCGCTCTGCGATGGCCGCCATGCGCTCGAGATCGGCACTGCCCAGGACCACAAGCGCGCCTTCGACGGCGACCAGGGGCCGAACACCGGCGGCATGGGCGCCTATTCGCCGGCACCGGTGCTGACCGATGCGCTGGTCGAGCAGGTGATGGCGCAGATCATCCGCCCGACCCTGGCTGGCATGGCGGAAGAGGGGCATCCCTTCACGGGCTTCCTGTATGCGGGCCTGATGCTCACCGCCGACGGCCCGAAGCTGATCGAGTACAATGTCCGCTTCGGCGACCCGGAATGTCAGGCGGTCCTGCCCCGGCTGATGACCGACCTCTGCCAGCTCCTGCTGGGCGCGCTGGACGGCCAGCTGCACCACATGAACCTGCGCTGGCTGCCGCTCCATGCTCTGAGCGTGGTGATGGCGGCCAAGGGCTACCCCGGCAGCTATGCCAAGGGCACCGAGATCCGTGGCACGGAGGGACTCGAATCGGACGACCTCCTCCTGTTCCATGCCGGCACGCGCCGGGAAGGCGGGCGGCTGCTGGCCCAGGGCGGGCGGGTGCTGAACGTGACCGGCCTGGGTGCCACGCTCGCCGAGGCGCAGGCCCGCGCCTACGCGGCGGTCGACCGGATCGACTGGCCGGACGGCTTCTGCCGCCGCGATATCGGCTGGCGGGAGCTCCAGCGCCGCTGACCGCTTGCGCTGGACGGCCTTCCACCTAAGCTTGCGCCGCTCTCTGCCTGGGAACCGCCATGTCCTCGACCCTCGTCACTCCGATCGACCGGCTCTGGCCTACCGACCGCCCGGTCCTGCGCAATGTCGTGCTGGTGCTGTTCGGCACGCTGCTCCTCTACGCCTCGGCCAAGGTCCAGGTGCCGTTCTGGCCGGTGCCGATGACCATGCAGACCGCCGTCGTGGCCCTGATCGGCATGGCCTATGGCTGGCGCCTGGGTGCCGCCACGGTGGTCGCCTACCTGGCCGAAGGCGCCATGGGCCTGCCGGTGTTCACCGGCACGCCTGAGCGCGGCATGGGCCTGGCCTATCTGGTCGGCCCGACCGGCGGCTACCTCCTGGGCTTCGTCGCCGCGGCCGCGATCGCCGGCCGGCTCGTGCAGTCCGACCGGAGCCTGGCCCGCATCGCCGCCGCGGTGGTGGCGTCGATCCTCACGATCTTCACCCTAGGCGTCGCCTGGCTGTCGGTGCTGGTGGGCCCTGAGGCCGCCATCGCCAACGGCGTCCTGCCGTTCATCCTGAGCGAGACCGCCAAGATCCTGCTCGCGATCGCCGTGGGTGCCGCCCTGCTGCGGAGCCGCCGCACCGGGTGACCCAGCCCGTTCCACCCGATCCGTCGACGGTCGAGGCGGCCGGGGCGCTCCTGCGCGCCGGCCGCCTCGTCGCGTTTCCGACCGAGACTGTCTATGGCCTGGGGGCCGACGCGACCCAGGACGAGGCGGTGCGCCGCGTTTATGCCGCCAAGGGCCGGCCCGCGCACAATCCCCTGATCGTCCACCTGCCCGACGTGATGGCTGCGGAGCCCCTGGTCCATCTGGACGAGCGCGCCCGCCTGCTGGCAGCGGCGTTCTGGCCGGGTCCGCTGACCCTGGTCCTGCCGGCCCGGCCCGGGAACGGGATCTCCGTCCACGCCACGGCGGGCCTGGCGACGCTGGCGATCCGTGTCCCGGTCCATCCGGTCGCCCAGGCACTGCTGCGCTCGGCGGCCCGGCCGGTGGTGGCCCCCTCGGCCAATCCGTCCGGCCGGGTGAGCCCGACCAAGGCCGTCCATGTGCAGGAGGATCTGGGCGAAGCCGTCGCCCTGGTGCTGGACGGTGGCGAATGCCCGGTCGGCCTGGAAAGCACAGTGATCGACCTGTCCCGCCCGGACCGCACGGCCCTGCTCCGCCCGGGCGGGCTCCCGCGTGAGGCGATCGAGGCGGTGCTGGGCCCGCTGGCCGGACCCTCGGGCGACCCGGCCCGCCCGGCGGCCCCGGGCATGCTGGCCTCACATTACGCGCCGGCAGCCCCGGTCCGCCTGGACGCCGAAAACGTGGCGCCGGACGAAGCACTCCTGGCCTTCGGCACCGACGTGCCGCCCGGTGCGCTGGCCACCTTCAATCTCAGCCCGTCGGGCAACCTCGCCGAGGCCGCCGCCAACCTGTTCGCCATGCTCCGCGCCGCCGACCGGGCCGGCGCTGAGCGCATCGCGGTGGTGCCGATCCCCGGCAGCGGCCTGGCCGAGGCGATCCGCGACCGGCTGCGCCGCGCGGCTGCACCGCGCGGTTAGGTGCACGATCCCGCCATGTAGGCTGACAGGTCGAGCCTGAACTGATCGAGTTCTCTGGCCGAGAACTGCCAGATGGACTCGTAGGGCGTGAGGCCGCACGGAGTCTTCAGGCGCAGGGCGTAGTTGTAGGCGCCTTCGAACAACTCCAGGTGCGCCGTTAGCTGGTCGCGGCTGTCGTAGTCGTACAGCTTGACCGTAGCGTTCCCCGGGTCCCTGCCCGGGGCAGGCTCTTGATCGTGCGGTTCATTTGCTCGACCTGTCCACGATCCGGCATGACGGCTTCGGTGTCCTGCTGTCCCGCAGATCTTCGGATCGGCGTCATGGCGAGCCCATCCGGGACGTGGGCGCCGGGAGCACGTAAGTGCGGGTAGGCCGACCCTTGAACCATGACCTGCGAGTCCGACCCGGTATTCGGCCGCCTATCGAGCATCAAGATTGGGCTCAGACAGCGGTGACGCGTCGCATCCAGATTGTGCGGCAGCACACGGCTGAAGACGATCGTGCAGTCGATCCTGCACGCGTACCTCGTGCCACTCTGTCCGCACGACGACCTGTTCGGGCCGTGAGGGCGGGCTTGGCTGCTGACACAGCCTTTGCGGACCGAAGAGAGCGACGCGGTCGTTTGGCACCTGCGCGGGCACGGCCGGCTGAACGAGGACCTGAAGGTGGTCGAGCGCGAGCTGGCGCGCGAAGCGCGGGCTGACCCGAATATCACGCGGCTGATGACGATCCCAGGCGTCGACATGGTCGTCGCAGTCGGGCTGATCGCGGCGATCGAACCGGTGGCGCGGTTTGCCGGTCCGGATCGGCTCGTGGCCTATCTCGGACTGAACCCGAGCATGCACCAGTCGGGAACAGGCAAGCCGCGGCATGGACGCATCACCAGGCAGGGCCGCACGCACCATGCTGGTCGAAGCAGCTTGGCAGGCGGCGCGTAGGCCGGAGCCGCTATGTGCCTTCTTTCAGCGTATTTCGATACGGCATGGTCGCACGTCGCGGCGATCTACACCTCTGCAATGTCGATGCGGCCCTCGGTCGAGCCCGTGGGCAGGATCCGCTGCCGGGTAGTCGGCAAATCACTTCTTGTCGGGTTGTCGCCTTCGACCTCCGGCCACGGCTGATGCCGTGTCTCGCCAAGCAGCGGTACAAGGACGAGCGGTCAGGTGCGGCTGCAGGCTATGGAGGCAATCGTCCAGCGGCAGGAGCGTGTGCTTGGCGGAAGGCGACGATCATCGCTTCCTCTTCAGGTGCCGGCACGATCAACCGAACTTCCTTTGGCCCCACGGGCGCGTCCGCGGTCGCCCGCCGCGCAGCACCACTTCCGGATCGTAGTCGGGCTGACGCCATAGCGCTTGACCAGCGCTCTCACGTTCTCTCGGCGTAACTGGGCGCCTGACGAACCGCCTCTGTCGTACGGGCGCAGCTATGAAGAACGTGACCCAGAGCGCATCTCTTGCCGCATGATGATCGACCATACCACCACACCCCAGGGTCAAGATCCAGAGGCTGTTACGTACTACGGCGAGTTCTGCTGCTCTTGGTTAGGAGGACGAAGCCGCAACAGGCATCAGGCAGTTTGACGGTCTGGAAGGAGATGCCAAGTGTGGCAGTAGCCGGAGCGGGTTGCTCGCCGGCGCAGCCTCAGCGACCTGGCCAGATCCATGTTTTGGTCAGCTACGTCCTGGGCGATCTCGGCCAGGATCGCCACGGCTGAACGATCATCGGCATGGGCGGGCGTGATGTGCAGCGACAGCAGGTGGCCGGGTGCTCACAGCCCAGTGCAGCTTCAAGTCTGGTGCCATGGTGCCCAGCACAGGCGCCCCTGCCGCCGCTCTCAAGGGCTGAGCGGAGTGTCCGTGTGGGACGGTACCGCCGCGTAGCCCCGGGGGCAGGCGGAGCACGGCGCAGGTCATGCGCCAGCATGTGGAAGCAGTCCGAACACCAAGCCACGCCTGAAGGACAGACAGCGCAGCCCGCTGCACATCTCCCAAAGCGGGTACTCACGTTGCCCGGCATCCTCCGACAGCAAGTTCGGACAGAGTCGCCAGCGCCCATGCGTCGTCGGATAGATCGGACAGGCCCCGCTTGCGGGATGGCATCCATCCCGGATGAGCACGCCGGCAGGTCCGTAACAGGCTCCAGGCGGCACAGGTCCGCACGTGCACGCGACAGGCCTTGCCTAGCGCTGCGTCGCAACTACGCTCGCCGAAATGTCTGCGGCGGCCGCGCCGCGCCTGGCCGGTTCCGTATGGGCCGGTCCCTTGGGAGACGAAGATGATCCGTCGTTCGGCGCTTCTCGCTGCAGCCAGCCTCCTCGGCCTGTCGCTGGCCGCACAGGCCCAGGACTTCCAGCCGGCCCTGCTCTTCGACATGGGCGGCAAGTTCGACAAGTCCTTCAACGAGGCCGCCTATAACGGCGCCGAGAAGTTCAAGGCCGAAACCGGGATCTCCTATCTCGAGTTCGAGGTGACCAACGAGAGCCAGCGCGACCAGGCGCTGGAGCGCATGGCCAGGCGGGCCAGCATCGTCGTGGTGGTGGGCTTCGCCTTCGGCACCTCGCTGGAAGCCATGTCCGAGCGCTATCCGGATGCGAAGTTCACGATCATCGATGCCAGCGTCGACAAGCCGAACGTCCAGTCGATCCTCTTCAAGGAGCACGAGGGCAGCTACCTGGTCGGCATGGCCGCGGCCCTGAAGAGCCAGACCGGCAAGATCGGCTTCGTCGGCGGCATGGACATCCCGCTGATCCACAATTTCGAGTGGGGCTACGAGCAGGGTGCCAAGGCGGCCAACCCGGACATCCAGTTCACCGCCAACTATGTCGGCACCACGCCGGCTGCCTGGAGCGATGCCACCCGCGCCAAGGAACTGGCCTTCAGCCATTATGACGGCGGCGCCGACGTGGTCTATGCCGCGGCCGGTGCGGCAGGGCTGGGCGTGCTGGAAGCGTCCAAGGACAAGGACAAGTTCTCGATCGGCGTCGACAGCAACCAGAACCACCTCTATCCGGGCAACGTGCTGACCTCGATGCTGAAAAGGGTCGACGTCGCCGTGTACGAGGCGTTCAAGTCGGCGCAGGACGGTAGCTGGAAGCCGGGCCTGCTCAATCTCGGCCTGAAGGAGGACGGGGTCGACTACGCGCTGGACGAGTACAACAAGGACGTGCTGACCCCTGACATCGTGACGAAGCTGGACGAGGCCAAGGCCAAGATCATCTCGGGCGAGATCCAGGTCCAGGACTACTACTCCAAGCAGGAGTGAGTGGCACTAGGCCGAACCGCACCGAAGCGAATCCCGATCAGGCGAAGCCACCCGATCGGGAAGAGGTCGCTCCAGGTTCATTGGCTAAGGCAAATTCCCCCATCGCGGAGCGCCGATGTTCCAGCGCCAGCAGCCCTCGTCGGCCCCGGCCGCGGTCGAGCTTCGCGGCATCGACAAGCGGTTCGGCCCGGTCCACGCCAACCGCGCGGTCGACCTGACGGTCCGGGCCGGCACGATCCACGGGATCATCGGCGAGAACGGCGCCGGCAAGTCGACCCTGATGAACATCCTCTACGGGTTCTATCAGGCGGATGCCGGCCAGATCCTGATCGACGGGCAGGAGGTGCGCATCACCGGGCCGCAGGACGCGATCCGGGCCGGGATCGGCATGGTGTTCCAGCATTTCATGCTGGTCGAGACCTTCACCGTGCTGGAGAACATGCTGCTGGGGGCGGAAGGCGGGCCGCTCCTGGCCGGCGGTGCCGCGCGCGCCCGGGCGGAGGTCGAGCGCCTGGAGCGCGAATACCGGCTGGACGTGCCGCTGGACGCACTGGTGTCGGACCTGCCGGTGGGCGTGCAGCAGCGCGTCGAGATCCTGAAGGCCCTGTTCCGGGGTGCGCGCATCCTGATCCTGGACGAGCCCACCGGGGTGCTCACCCCGCAGGAGGCCGACCATCTGTTCCGCATCCTGAAGAGCCTGCGCGCCCAGGGCCGCACGGTCGTCCTGATCACCCACAAGCTGCGCGAGATCATGGCGGTCACCGACCAGGTGAGCGTCATGCGCCAGGGAGCCATGGTGGCGCACCGCCCGACCGCCGGGACTTCGCGCGAGGAGCTGGCCGAGCTGATGGTCGGGCGCAAGGTCCTGCTGCGGGTCGCCAAGGGCGAGGCGCGTCCCGGGCCGGTGGCGCTGAAGGTGGACGATCTGGTGGTGACCGACCGGCAGAGCGTGCAGCGGGTCAAGGGCGTCTCGTTCGAGGTCCGCCGCGGCGAGATCCTGGGCATCGCCGGGGTGGCCGGCAATGGCCAGTCCGAACTCCTGGAGGCGGTCACCGGCATCCGGGCCGCCAGTTCCGGCCGGATCGAGCTGGACGGCCATCCGGTCCGGGGCGGCGAGGGGCGGCCAGAGGGGCTGGGCCACGTGCCCGAGGACCGGCTGCGCATGGGCCTGGTCGCCGGCTTCCCCGCCTGGGAGAACGCGCTGCTGGGCTACCAGGACCGCCCGGACTGCGTGAGTGGCCCGTTCCTGGACCGCCCGATGCTGCAGCGCCGCTGCGGCGAATGGATGCGGATCTTCGACGTGCGCCCACCTGACCCCGACTATGCCGCCACCGCCTTCTCCGGCGGCAACCAGCAGAAACTGGTGCTGGCCCGCGAGATCGAGCACGACCCGGTGCTGCTGGTGGTGGGCCAGCCGACCCGCGGCGTCGACATCGGCGCCATCGAGTTCATCCACCGCCGCCTGATCGAGCTGCGCGACGCCGGCAAGGCCGTGCTGCTGGTCTCGGTCGAGCTCGACGAAATCATGGCCCTGGCCGACCGCATCCTGGTGATGTTCGACGGCCACTTCACCGGCGAGGTCGAGGGCAGGGCGGCCGACGAGAAGCGGATCGGCCTGCTCATGGCCGGCGTGCGCAAAGAGGCTGCGTGACCAGGCCGATCGGGGACGATGGTCGTGACGCCGGCAGGGACCGAGTGCCGTCCTTGCCTGTGCACCGGCGGAACACCCGGGAACCATCTGCATCGGTCAGGCGGCACTTCGCTGGCCGGCTGCCTGGGTCGCGGCACGGTAGCTCATGACCGCCTCCAGCCAGGCATCCCCGTGATCCAGCACGTCCCAGATCGACAATGGGCGGTCCGGAAACCTGACGTAGGGTGACTCGGTCTGCCGTACCAGCGCGCCAGGAATGGCATCTGCCATCTCCTCCAGATAGGCGATCGTGATCGATCGGTCGGTCTGGAGCCACCAGACATAGCTCGTATCGGCATGGCCGTTCTGATCGACCACCAGCACCCGCACGCGGTCTCCTTCGGTCGGGAAGGCGACGATCAGGGTCTTCCTGACATAGATGAACAGGCCGATGTCCTGGCCCTTCTCGACCAGAGCGAGCAGACGGATGGAGGTTTCTGGGCGCCGCGCATCCAGGGCTGAGAAGAACTCCGCCTCCGTGATGTTGCTTGCACGCCGCGACCCCGCCGTGTCCGGCGGCGGCATGATGTGGACCGTTGGAACGGGCACCCCGGGTCGATCTTCCAGCAGGACGATCCCGCGCACCACGTTGGTTGTCTGCAGCGGGATGGATGGCACGACCACCCGCCCATGTCCGCGCAGATCGAAGATGGCGAGCTCGACCAGTGCCAGGGTGAAATGCAGCCCGGCATGCTGCTGCAGATAGTCGGCGATGGCCTGCATCGCTTCGGTGATCCCATCGCCTGCCACGATCAGCAGGACCCGCCCGAGCCGGAGGTTGCGGGCAACGGCATCGACGAACGTCGCTTCGTCCAGGTCGCTGTCGGCCAGTCGGTAGAGCGGGCTCTGGTCGCGCCGGGCGCGGCGGACGGCCTCCTCGAGCGCCTCGTAGTCCAGCCGGACCAGATCCTTCGGATAGTCGATGACCTGCGCCAGGACCTCCCGCCTTGCCTGCGGGTTGCGCCACAGCTTGCACTCGACGAGCACCAGATTGCCGTCCGGCGTCATCAGGAGGTTGTCGAGGCTACCTGAGCGCAGCGGCAGTTCCTGGCAGACCGGCACGATCCGCGTGAAGCCCGGCTCGATCCGCTCGATCGGCAGAACGGCCGGATGCTCGTGCACGAGCCGCTGGATCCAGCCCTCGTCATAGAGCGCGCTGCCGGACCGGTCGGCGGCCGGCAGCACTACCGCCTGGCCCTGTTCCGGCACGAAGACCGGTGCTGACTGCTGGCGCACGACCCCTCCGACCACGAACGATCCGGCTCATCTGGCAACCCATAGGAACCGAGCCGCGGCAGATCAGGATGCCGATCTGCCATGGATGGTGATCGGCAGCGGAGCGAACGTAGCAGGCAAATCTTACCAAATGATTGAGCGGCTCAGGCTCCTGTGAACCGGCTGCGAAGAGAGGGATCGGCTCTGTCGGCCGGCAGGCGCTGTGGTCAGTTGATCCGTCGCCCCGAGCCCGCCAAGCTCACGGCAGGGTGCTCGGGTGTGGAGCGCAGGTTGACCGTCCTGAAACGTGGTGGTCGAGGTAGGGGCCCGCGGGGAACGTGCGAGCTGGCAGGTCCGGGGGAGTGGTTGCCGAGATGGCGATGGTGAAGGACGACATGGCTCCAACCGACCGAGGCTCCCCCTGATGGCCATGGGCGGACGCAGCCCACTTCCAGCCTGGGCCGATTACGGCCTCCTGCCGCTGCTCAACCTGGTGGTAGCGTTCCTGATTGCTGGCCTCGTCGTGCTGGCGCTGGGCGAGAACCCACTGGAAGCGTCCGGCTACCTGGTGCGCGGCGCCTTCGGCAGCCCTGAGCTGCTGAGCTGGACCCTGTTCTACGCGACCAACTTCGTGTTCACCGGCCTGGCGGTGGCCATCGCCTTCCATGCGGGCCTGTTCAACATCGGCGCGGAAGGCCAAGCCTATATCGGCGGGCTCGGCCTGACCCTGGTCTGCCTGTATCTGGGCGACCTGCCGTTCTTCGTGATCCTGCCGTTGGCTACCATTGCGGCCGCGGCGTTCGGCGCCGCATGGGGCTTCATCCCGGGCTGGCTGCAGGCCAGGCGTGGCAGCCACATCGTCATCACGACGATCATGTTCAACTTCATCGCCGCGTCGATCATGACCTACCTGCTGGTCTATGTGCTGATCCGGCCCGGCAGCTCCTCGCCCGAGACCGTCACCTTTGCCGAGAACGCCTGGATGCCGCAGCTCTGGCAGCTGGGTGCCGCCATCGGGCTCGACCTGCCGCGGGCACCTCTCAACCTGTCGTTCTTCTGGGCGCTGGTCTGCACCCTGCTGTTCTCCCTGTTCCTGAGCCGCACCCGCGCCGGCTTCGAGCTGCGCGTGGTCGGCCGCAACGACCAGGCCGCGATCTATGCCGGCATCTCCCCCGCGCGCTGGCAGATGATCGCCATGGCCCTGTCCGGTGCGCTCGCCTCCTTCATCGCGCTGAACGAGGTGATGGGCAGCCACCACCGCCTGCTGCTCAACTTCACCGGCGGCTACGGCTTCGTCGGCATTGCGGTGGCGCTGATGGGGCGCAACCACCCGATAGGCATCCTGCTGGCAGCCCTGCTGTTCGGGGCACTCTACCAGGGCGGCTCGGAGCTGGCCTTCGACATGCCGGCGATCAACAAGGACATGGTCGTGGTGGTCCAGGGCCTGGTGATCCTGTTCGCCGGCGCCCTGGAGCATTTCTTCCGGCCGTCCCTGGAAGCCCTGTTCCGCCGCCGCCGGGCGGTGCCGGCGTGAGCGACCTCTGGCTCCCGGCCCTGCTCCTGCTGGACAGCACGATCCGGCTGGCGGCACCCTTGATCCTGGCGGCACTGGCCGGCCTGTTCTGCGAGCGCGCCGGCATCGTCAACATCGCCCTGGAGGGCAAGCTGCTGGGCGGTGCCTTTGCCGCCGCCGCTGCCGCACAGCTCACCGGCAGCGCCTGGATCGGCCTCATCGCCGCCATGGCGTTCGGCTGGGGCCTGGCCATGGTCCATGGCTTTGCCACCATCACCCATCGCGGTGACCAAGTCGTCTCCGGCATGGCGCTGAACATCCTGGTGGCCGGCCTCGGGCCGGTCCTGGCCAATGCCTGGTTCCAGCAGGCCGGCCGCATCCCGGTCACCGCGGAAGCCGCCCGCTTCCCCTCGCTGACGCTGCCGTTTGCCGAGGCGGCGCGCTCGGTGCCGGTCGTCGGCCAGATCTATGCCGAGCTGCTTTCCGGCCACAACCTCCTGGTCTATCTGGCTTTCCTGGCGGTACCGCTGACCTTCTGGGTGATCTGGAAAACCCGGTTCGGCCTGCGCCTGCGTGCGGTCGGCGAGAACCCGGCCGCGGTCGACACGGCCGGCATCTCGGTGCCGTGGATGCGCTACCGGGCACTCATGGTCTCGGGCGCCTTGTGCGGGATCGGGGGCGCCTATCTGTCGATTGCCCAGAATGCCGGCTATCTGCGCGACATGAGTGCCGGCAAGGGCTTCCTGGCGCTCGCAGCATTGATCTTCGGCAAGTGGCGGCCGGTGCCGACGCTGCTGGCCTGCCTCCTGTTCGCCTTCACCGACGCACTGCAGATCCGCCTCCAGGGCCTGCCGGTCCCGGGCATCGGCGAGATCCCTACCCAGTTCGTCCAGGCCATCCCCTATGTCGTGACCGTGGTCCTGCTGGCCGGCTTCGTCGGCCGCGCGGTGGCACCCAAGGCGATCGGCGTGCCCTACGTGAAGGACCGCTGACCATTCCTGCCCCCGCCGTGTATGATGGCCACCATGAGTACGACTACGTTGCCCGATGCCGGCCTGTATGACCGTGACTTCGCGCTCTGGGCGGAAACCCAGGCTGGCCGGCTGCGTGAGGCCGCCAGGACGTCGAACCTGCCGATCGACTGGGAGAACCTGGCGGCGGAGCTGGAAGGCTTGAGCAACAGCCAGCAGGCCGAGCTCGGCAGTCGTCTCACTACCATCCTCGAGCATCTGCTCAAGCTGCGTCACTCCTCGGCGCAGCTTCCCCGGCGCGGCTGGCGGGTCACGGTGGTAACCCAGCGGCATGATCTGGCGCGTCTGCTGCGGCTGAGCCCCAGCCTGCGGCGTCGATTGAGCGAGCAGCTCCCTGAGGCCTACGAGGCGGCCCGGCAGCGTGCCCAAACAGGCAAGCCGCCGGGCGAGCGCTGGAGCCGGGTGCCGGAGACCTGCCCCTTCGCGGTGGAGCAGATCCTCGACCCGAACTGGTTTCCCGCCCGGAGCAGCGTGTGACTGCCCCCGCCGATCTCCTGACCGCCGCGACTGCCGTGCTGAAATGGGCCTACGTGCCCTATTCGCACTTCCCGGTGGCGGCGGCCCTGCGCACCGTCGACGGCCGGATCCATGCCGGCGTGAACGTCGAGAACGTCGCCTATCCGCAGGGGCAGTGCGCCGAAGCCAGCACGATCGGCATCATGGTGGCTGCCGGCGACCGGCGGATCGCCGAGGTCCTGGTGCTGGCCAGGGGCGAGCGGCTGATCGCGCCCTGCGGCGGCTGCCGACAGCGGCTGGCGGAGTTCTCGTCCCCCGGCACGCCGGTCCATCTCTGCCATCCGGACGGGCGGCATCTCGCGACCAGCATGGCGGAGCTTCTGCCGCACGCGTTCACCACCGCGCATCTGGGCGCCGCCGAAGCGGCCGCGCCGGGCGAGGATGCCGCTGCGGTCGTCCGCCGGCAGCTGCCGGACCTGAATCCGCAGGTGGCGATCATCCTGGGCTCCGGCCTGGGCGGGCTGGCCGACGCGCTCGAGGGGGCCACGAGCTTCGCGTATGCCGACCTGCCGGGCTTCCCCGCTGCCGGGGTCCAGGGCCATGCCGGCCGGCTGGTGCTGGGTCGCCTGTCCGGCGTGCCGGTCATGTGCTTCCAGGGCCGGGTCCATCTCTACGAGGGCAGGCCGGCCACCTCAGTCCTGCCGCTGGTTCGCTTGGTCCACGAACTCGACTGCCGCCGCCTGGTCCTGACCAACGCTGCCGGCTCGCTGCGTCCCGAGGTCGGGGAGGGCTCGATCAGCCTGATCGCCGACCACATCAACCTCCAGGGCACCAGCCCGCTGGTGGGCGGGCCGAACTTCGTGGGCCTGACAGCCGTATACGACAGTGAGCTGCGCCGGGTGCTGCGGGAGGCCGCGCGGCGGCTGGCCCTGGACCTGCCCGAAGGCGTCTATCTCGCCACGCTCGGGCCCCAGTTCGAGACGCCGGCCGAGATCCGGGCGTTTCGCACGCTCGGCGCGGACCTGGTCGGGATGAGCACCGTGCCGGAGGCGATCGCCGCCCGGCAGCTCGGCCTGCGCGTCGCCGGTCTGTCCGCCGTCACCAACCTCGCCGCCGGCATGACCCCGGCCGAGCTCAGCCACGACCACACCCTGGCGGGTGCGGAGATCGCCGGGGCCAAGCTCCGCCGCCTGCTCACCGCCGCTCTTCCGGATCTCGCCCGCGTATGATCGACAAGAATACCCAGGACCTCCTGGCCAAGGCCGATGCCGCCCCCGCCACGCCCGATGTCGCCCGGCGTGCCATCCCGCTGGTCGACCTGACCTCGCTGTCCGGCAGCGAGACCGAGGCGGAAATCGAGGCGCTCTGCGCCAAGGCCCTGGCGCACGGCACGGCCGCGGTCTGCATCTATCCGCGCTTCCTGCCGCTCGCCCGGCCGCTGCTGGCCGGCAGCACCGTGCGTCTGGCGGCGGTCGCCAACTTTCCGGACGGTTCCGACGATCTGGCGCGGGCCGCGGACGAGGCCGCGGCGGCCGTGGCCGACGGCGCTGACGAGGTCGACGTGGTGGCGCCGGTCCAGGCGATCATGGAGGGCGATGTCGGCATCGTCGGTGAGCTGGTCGAGGCGGTCCGGGTGGCGATCGGCCCGTCTACCAGGCTGAAGCTGATCCTGGAGACCGGCGTGCTGGCCGATCCCGACCGGATCACCGCGGCTGCCCGCGCCGCGGTGATGGCCGGGGTCGACTTCCTCAAGACCTCGACCGGCAAGGTGCCGGTGGGTGCCACGCCCGAGGCTGCGGCCGTGCTGATGCGGGTCTGCGAGGAGGCCGGTCTGCGGGTCGGCTTCAAGGCATCGGGCGGCATCCGCACGGCCGCCGATGCCGCCCGCTATCTCTGCCTGGGCGACGCCATCATGGGGGCGGGGCAGATCTCGGCCCGGACCTTCCGCTTCGGCGCGTCCTCCATGCTGGACGATCTGGTCCGGGTGGCCGGGGGCGGTGGCTCGCAGGCGGGAGACAGCGGCTACTGATGCTCCCGCAGGAGATCATCCGGACCAAGCGGGAGGGCGGCACGCTCGACCCGGCAGCGATCCGGCTGTTCGTCGCGGGCCTGTCGGACGGGAGCTGGACGGAGGGCCAGGTGGCGGCCCTGGCCATGGCGATCGTCCTGCGGGGGATGGACTCGGCCGAGACTGCCCAGCTCACGCAGGCGATGGCCCAATCGGGCGAGCGACTCTCGTGGGACGGCCTGCCGGGGCCGGTGGTCGACAAGCACTCCACCGGCGGGATCGGCGACAAGGCCAGCCTGGTCCTGGCTCCGTTGCTGGCCGCCTGCGGCTGCTATGTGCCGATGCTCTCCGGCCGCGGCCTCGGCCATACCGGCGGCACGCTGGACAAGCTCGATGCGATCCCGGGCTACCGTACCGCGGCGCCCATCGAGCTGGTGCGCGCGACCGTCCGCTCGGCCGGCTGTGCCATCGTCGGCCAGACCGGCGAGCTGGCGCCCGCCGACCGGCGCCTCTACGCGATCCGCGACGTCACCGCGACGGTGGAAAGCATCCCGCTCATCACCGCGTCCATCCTGTCCAAGAAGCTGGCGGCCGGGCCCGGTTGCTTGGTGATGGACGTCAAGCACGGCTCCGGCGCCTTCCTGCCCGGTCTGGATGAGGCCGAGGCACTCGCCCGGTCGATCGTGGAGGTCGCCCGCCATGCCGGGCTGCCCTGCCGTGCACTGCTCACCGACATGGGCATGTGCCTGGGCCGGACCGCTGGCAATGCCGTGGAAGTCATGGAGGCCATCGAGGTGCTGGCCGGGCAGATCACTGCCGGACGCTTGGTGGAACTGGTCCTGGCGCTGGCCGAAGAAATCCTGGACTTGGCTGGCATCACGGATGGTGCTGCCAGGGCGCGGCAGGCACTGACCAGTGGTACGGCCGCAGAGCGCTTCGCCCGGATGGTCCAGGGCCTGGGCGGGCCATCGGGCCTGCTGGAGCGGCCCGACGTCCATCTCCCTTCTGCCCCGGTAGTTCGTCCGCTCCTGGCCGGGCCCGGGTTCGTCACCCGGATCGACGCCCGGGCGCTGGGCTTGGCAGTCATCGGGCTGGGCGGCGGGCGCACCCGTCCTGACCAGGCGGTCGATCATGCGGTGGGGCTCACCGATGTCCTGGAGGTGGGCGAGGCGACCGGGCCCGACCGGCCGCTGCTGATGGTCCATGCCCGCGACGAGGCGGCCGCCGAGGCTGCCATGGCCCGGTTGCGGCCGGCCTTCGAGGTCGGGCCGCAGCCTTGTGCCCCGCCGCCTGTGGTGACCGGGCGGATCGCCTGACGCCTCTTCAGCCGAGCTCGGTCAGGCCGAGCGCCAGGGCACGTCGGTGCATGCCCGGGATCACCTGATAGGCATCCGGATTCAGGACGGCCACGCCGTTGATCAGCAACTCCTGCCGCACCGCCGCCAGCCTTGGGTCGGCACAGGCTGCATGGGTCGCCCGGACCAGGGCTTGCCGGACAGCAACCGGGAGGTCCGGCCGGGAGATGTAGGGCAGGGCAGGGGTTGCGGGCGACCAGGCGAGCCGCCGGAGCCCGGCCACAGCTGTGGGCCGGACCCGGGTCGCCAGGGCGAGCGTCACCGCGTCGACCGCCGCGAGATCCGCCTGGCCTTCCTGGACTGCCGCCATGCTCGCCAGATGGCTGCCGGTCCACACGACCGCGCCGAAGAAGGGGCGGGCAGGGCTGGTCTCGGCCGCCATCACCCGCAGGACGTTGCAGCCGGACTGGCTGTCCTCGCTGTTGATCGCGAGCGTGGCACCCTCGGTATCGGCGAAGCTGGCCTGTGCCGCGTCCTCCCGCACCAGTATGGCCGAGCGGTAGAACGGTCCGTGGCAGCCTTGTGCCGCATAGCAGGGGGTGGCGAGGTAGCGCACGCTGCCGGCCAGCGCATGGGTCAGGGGATAGCCGCAGGTCTGCGAGAACAGGAGATCGGGCGAGCGCCAGTGCGCCAGCAGGTCGGCCGGCCGCTCCAGTTCCGCCTCGAAGCCGCCATGTTGGGCGATCCCCTGCCACCAGGCGGCCGTGGCGTCGGCCAGCTCCGGCAGGTCGTACATGGGCAGGCCAGCGATCATCGGCCGGTGGGCGTCACAGGCTGGCCAGGAGGCGCCGCAGGATCCGGGCCGAGCTGGCCGCGACCTCGTCCACGAACCGGGCGAAGTCGAAGCGCGATTCCTTGCCCGCGAGGTCGGACAGGGCGCGGATGTCCAGGTAGGGCACGCCGAACGCCTGGGCGACCTGGCCGATCGCACCGCCTTCCATCTCGATCGCCCGGCCGCCCAGCTCGCGGAACAGCCGCTCGCGGGTCCGCTCGCAGTGGAGATACTGGTCGCCCGACAGGATCGTCCCGTACACGATCCGAGCCGGCCGGCCGCTGCCCGACGCACTGACGACGCCCAGCTCGAAGCCGTAGAGGGCAGCCTTCACCGTGGCGAGCAGGTCCGGGTCGACCGGATAGCCCAGCCGGTCGGTCGGGTTGAAGAACGGCACGTGCCCGGCCTGGTAGGTCTGGATCTCGCCATCCTCGATCACGCCCGCATCATGCTGGACGGTGTGATCGGCGATCACCACGTCGCCGATCTGCAGCTCGGGGTCGAGGCCGCCGGCCACGCCGGTGAACACCACCAGCCGGCAGCGGAACCGGTCGCAGAGCAGGGTCGCGGTCAGCGCGGCATTGACCTTGCCGATCCCGGCACCCACCAGGATCACCTCGTGCCCGTCCAGCCGGCCATGGTCGAAGCGCAGCCCCGCCACCTCGACGACCTCGCGCGCCTCCAGCACGTCGCGCAGATGGGCCAGTTCCTGGGGAATGGCGCAGATCAGTCCGATCGTCACGGCCGGCAACTCCTGCTAGGGGCGGGGCTGCGTAGCTCTAGAGCAGTGTCCGGAGGAGGCAAGGGTGGCAGCAAGGCACCTGGACGGGATCGACCATCTGATCCTGGGCGTGCGCGACCTGGAGGCAGCCCGCCATGCCTTCGCGCGCCTAGGGTTCAACCTGACTCCGCGCGGCCGCCATGTCGGCTGGGGGACGGCCAACTACTGCATCATGTTCGAGCGGGACTATCTGGAGCTCCTGGGCATCCTGGACCCCGCGCAGTTCACCAACGGCCTGGACCGGCTGCTGGCCCTGCGCGAGGGCCTGCTCGGCATGGTGCTGCGCTCGACCGAGCCATCGGCCACCGCCGCTGCTTGGCAAGCGGCGGGCCTGCGCCCCGAGGGGCCGAAGGATCTCGGCCGGCTCCTGGAGCATGGCGGGCCAGGTGGCCAGATGCTGCGCTTCTCGAACGTCTACCCGGCTGCGGAGGCGACCGCAGGCCTGAACTTCTTCGCCTGCCACCATCTGACGCCGGAGCTGCTGCGCCTGCCGGTCTGGCTGGCCCATCCGAACGGTGCGGTGGGCATCCGCACGGTGACCTGGCTGGTCCCGGACGTGCCGCCCGTGGTGGACGTGCTGGCCCGCGTCCTGGGACCGGCTTCGGTCACCTGGACGGACGAGGTCGCCGCCGTTCATGTCGGCGACGCCACTCTGCTGCTGGCCCGCGCCGAGGACATCGGCATGCTCCATCCGCCTTTGGTCCGGCTGGAGCCGCCCGCGGCTCCGGTCGCGGTGGCGATGGGCATCCGTGCCGATCCGGACCGCACGCGCGACTTCCTGGAGCGGCAGGGTGTGGCTCATGAGGTCGACGCGGCGGGCGGGATCACCGTGGCGCCGGCGGAGGCCTGCGGCGTCCTGGTCGAGTTCGTGGCGGCCTGAACCTCGTCTTGGCGGCTAGGGCGTGCTATCTCGCCGTCCATCTGTCGCCAACGAGCCAGCCATGACCTCGTCGAAACCCGAACTCACGATCGTTCTCGCCAGCCCGCGCGGCTTCTGCGCCGGCGTGGACCGTGCCATCCAGATCGTGAAGCAGGCGCTCGCCGAGAACGGGCCGCCCGTCTATGTCCGCCACGAGATCGTCCACAACCGCTACGTGGTCGAGGAACTGGAGGCGATGGGTGCGGTGTTCGTGGAGGAGCTGGACCAGGTGCCGGACGACGGCATCGTGGTGTTCTCCGCCCATGGCGTGCCGAAATCGGTGCCGAACGAGGCCAGGCGCCGCCGGCTCCTGTTCGCCGATGCCACCTGCCCGCTCGTCAGCAAGGTCCATCGCGAGGTGGAGCGCCACCACAAGGCCGGCCTGACCGTGGTCCTGATCGGCCATGCCGGCCATCCCGAGGTGATCGGCACGATGGGCCAGGTGCCCGACGGCTCGGTGTTCCTGGTCGAGACGGTGGAGGACGTGGCGAAGCTGGAGGTGCCGGACCCCGAGCGCCTGGCCTTCTCCACCCAGACCACGCTCTCGGTGCTGGACACGGCCGGCGTGGTGGCGGCTTTGAAGGAGCGCTTCCCCCGGATCGAGGGGCCGCGCAACGAGGACATCTGCTACGCCACCACCAACCGCCAGCAGGCGGTGGCGGCGATTGCCCCTGGCTCCGACCTCACCTTCGTGGTGGGTGCCAAGAACAGCTCGAACTCGATGCGGCTGGTCGAGGTCGCCAAGCGCGAGGGCTGCCCGCGCGCCGAGCTGATCCGCACCGCGGCTGACATCGACTGGGACAGTCTGGACGGCGTGCGCCGCCTGGCGCTGAGTGCCGGCGCCTCGGCCCCGGAGATCCTGGTCGACCAGGTGATCGAGGCGGCCCGCCAGCGCTTCGAGGTGACCGTCGAGGAAGTGAAGCTGGTCGACGAGAACGTCACCTTCCGGGTGCCGCCCTTGCCCAAGCGCCGTCCTGCCCAGGCCGCCTGATCCAGCTTCGGAGCCCGCATGGCGGTCTATACGCCGGTCGATCGAGCCACTCTCGACGCCTTTCTCGCGCACTACGACCTGGGCCGACTCCTGGAGTTCCAGGGCATCCAGGCCGGCGTGGAGAACAGCAACTTCTTCGTCGACACGGAGCGGGGGCGCTACGTCCTCACCATCTACGAGCGCCGGGTGGATCCGGCCGACCTGCCCTTTTTCCTGGGGCTGATGGAGCACCTGGCCGAGCGCGGCATTCACTGTCCGTTGCCGATCCACGGGCGGGATGGCCGGGTCCAGCGCAGCCTGATGGGCAAGCCTGCGGCGGTCGTCACCTTCCTGGAAGGCCGCTGCACCGAGATCATCGATCCCGAGCATTGCCGGGCATTGGGTGCAGCGCTGGGCCAGCTCCATCGCGAGGGCCAAGACTTCCCGATCCGCCGGCAGAACGCGCTGTCGGTCGATGGCTGGCGCCGCCTGCTCGACCTGTGCGAGCCGGATGCCGGTAAGGTCCTGCCGGGCCTGGCCGAGGAGCTGGAGCGGGATTTCCGGGAAATCGTCGGCGCCTGGCCGACCGGCCTGCCGTCGGGCGTGATCCATGGCGACCTGTTCCCCGACAACATCTTCTTCCGCGATACCGACGTCACCGGCATCATCGACTTCTATTTCGCCTGCAACGACCTGCTGGCCTACGACCTGACGGTCTGCACCGTCGCCTGGTGCTTCGACGAGCGCCACGTCTTCCACCCGGAGCGGGCCCGGGCCCTGGTCAGGGGCTATGTCGCAGAGCGCGCGCTGGAGCCCGCCGAGATCCGGGCCCTGCCGCTGCTCTGCCGCGGCGCCTCGCTGCGCTTCCTCCTGACCCGCCTTTATGACTGGCTGAACCGGGTCGATGGTGCCCTGGTCCAGCCCAAGGACCCGCTGGAGTACCTGGCGAAGCTGCGCTTCTTCCGTGATGTCACCGACCCGGCGGTGTGCGGTGTCCGCTGAGCCGGCCGACCCGGTGCCGGTCGTCATCCACACCGACGGCGGCTGCAGCGGCAATCCGGGCCCGGGCGGCTGGGCGGCGGTGCTGAGCTGGAAGGGCACGGAGCGTGAGCTGTCCGGCGGCGAAGACCTCACCACCAACAACCGCATGGAGCTCATGGCCGCGATCGGTGCCCTGGAAACGCTCAAGCGGCCGATGAAGGTCGAGCTCTACACGGACAGCGTCTACCTGCGCGACGGCATCACCCGCTGGATCCACGGCTGGAAGCGCAATGGCTGGAAGACCGCGGCCAAGGCTGCGGTGAAGAACGAGGATCTCTGGCGCCGGCTGGACGAGGCGGTCCGGCGCCACGACGTCACCTGGCACTGGCTGAAGGGCCATGCCGGCCACCCGGAGAACGAGCGCTGCGACCAGCTCGCCGGGGCCGAGATCAAGAAGCGCAAGCGGCTGCTGGCCGGGGGCTGAGCGGGCTCGGCACCCGCCTGCCTCGCTTCGCATCAAGTCCTGCCTGAGGCGAAGGCAGGCTGCCGGCTGGTCGCGCAGCTGTCCGGTCTTGTGCGAAATTGTGCGAATTTCTGCCGCCAGCACCGATTCGCACGAAACTTCACGTTACTCGAAGATTTGGCTTGCTGGGCTTCAGCGGTTGCCGGATCCTTCCAGCGGTGCGGCCGGAGGCGCGATTCGGCCGCTGGTGCGCGGGCGCGGACCCGCGTGGCGGATGCAAAAAGCCCATCCGTTGCAAGTGATCCTTGGAGAGAATGATGGCGTTGCGCGTCGAAGAGGCCATTCTGGCCAGCCCCGTGGTCAAGCCTTCGCACCCGCTGGACCCGTTGAACGCGGACGAGATCAAGCAGGCCGCCGCGATCATCCGCGACCATTTCGACATGGGCGAGGATCTTCGGGTCGAGACCATCGACATCCAGGAGCCGCCCAAGAATCTGGTGCGCAACTTCGTCGAAGGCAGCGACTTCCCGCGCATCGCCCGGTTCAACGCCTACAAGCGCGGCGTGATGGGCGTGTGGGTCGGCCGGATCGACCTGAACAAGGGCGAGGTGGTCCAGAAGGAGTTCCGCGAGAACGCCCGGGCCATGGTCGCGGTCGAGGAGATCCTCGACATCGAGCGCAAGGTGAAGGACCACCCGGACTTCCGGGCAGCGCTGGCCAAGCGCGGCCTGCTCGACGAGGTCGAGTACATGGCGGTCGATCCCTGGACGGTCGGCAGCTTCGGCTACGAGAAGGAAACCGGCCGCCGGGTGATGAACTGCTTCATCTGGATGCGCACCTTCCCGCTCGACAACTATTACGCGCATCCGGTCGACGGCCTGCACGTCCTGGTGGATCTCGCGACCGCCGAGATCATCGAGGTCACCGACCATTTCGCCGAGAAGGGTGACTACATCCCGGTCCCGCGCGAGCCGCGCAACTACGATTCGGCCCTGCTCAAGGACTTCCGCAAGCCGTCCTCGCGCCTGGACGTGGTCCAGCCCGATGGAGCGGGCTTCGTGGTCGAGGGCAACAAGGTCACCTGGGAGAACTGGGACTTCCGGGTCGGCTTCAACGGCCGCGAGGGCCTGACGCTGCACTGCGTCGCCTATACCCATAACGACGTGCGCCGGCCGATCATGTATCGCGGCTCGATTGCCGAGATGGTGGTGCCCTATGGCACGCCGGAGCGCTCGCACTACCGCAAGAACGTGTTCGACAATGGCGAGCTGGGCTTTGGTCGCATGGCCAACTCGCTGGAGCTCGGCTGCGACTGCCTGGGCGTCATCCACTATTTCGACGCCGTGGTGCCGACCCTGTTTGGTGAGCCGCGCACCATCAAGAACGCGATCTGCCTCCACGAGGAGGACGCCGGCCTTTCCTGGAAGCACTACGACATGCGCACCGAGCGCACCGAGGTGCGCCGTGCCCGCAAGCTGGTGATCTCGTCGATCTCGACGATCGGCAATTACGAGTACGCGTCCTACTGGTACCTGCACCAGGACGGCCGCATCGAGTACGAGATGAAGGCCACCGGCATCATCAACACCGCCGCCTGCTGGCCTGGCCAGCCCGGCAAGTGGGGTACGGAGGTGGCGCCGGGCATCGTCGGTCACATCCACCAGCACGTGTTCTGCGCGCGCCTGGACATGGAAGTGGACGGGCCGAACAACACGGTGGTCGAGTGCGACACGGTGGCCGAGCCGATGGGCTCGGCGGAGAACCCCTACGGCAACGCCTTCTATGTCGTGCAGAAGCCGCTGAAGACCGAGCTCGAGGCGCGCCGCGACTTCGACTTCGCCAAGCAGCGCTACTGGAAGATCGTCAACCCGGAGAAGAAGAACTGGGTCGGCACGCCGGTGGGCTTCAAGCTGGAAACGCCGTCCGCCATCCAGGCCTTCACCCATCCGGACAGCCCGTCGGGCAAGCGCGGCCGCTTCATCCAGCACCACCTCTGGGTGACGCCCTATCACCCCGAGGAGCGCTATCCGGCGGGCGAGTTCGTCAACCAGTCCACGGGTGACGACAGCGTCGAGACCTGGAGCGACCAGAACCGGCCGATCGAGAACACCGACATCGTGCTCTGGCACAGCTTCGGCCTGCACCACCTGCCGCGGCCCGAGGACCATCCGGTCCAGCCCTGCGTGGTGTGCGGCTTCAAGCTGATGCCGAACGGCTTCTTCGACCAGAACCCGGTGATCGACCTGCCGCCGGAGAAGAACATGGCGAGTTGCTCGGCTTCGGCGAAGAAGAGCGACTGCTGCCACTGACGCAGCCGGAGGCCGCTGCTGCGGCCTCCTCCTTCACGTGACGAACCCCGCGTCGAGCGATCGGCGCGGGGTTCGTTGTTTTTCGGCACCGTCATCGTTCGCCCCACGGGAGCGCTCCGCACCGGCGGGGCTGAAGATTACATCGGCAACACGATCATCCAAGCCTGAAGCAATGTTGAAGCAGCGGCGCGGCCAGTCTGTGGCATCCTCGGATTGCCAGGAGGCCATGATGACCAGCGACGACAAGCCTGCTGTGGTTGATGCCGAATGCCTCGGCCGAGATCAATTCTTAGGCAGCGCTGCACAATATTTGGACTTGCACTTTGAGCATCGTGCCTGATCCTACCGGGCTAGTTCGACGGCAACCTGGAGGAAAGGCGACCTATGGCACTGCGACTGGAGGAGACCCTTGCCACCGGTGTGACGGCCAGGCCGGACCACCCGCTCGACCCGCTCTCTGCGGAGGAGATCGTGGCGGCCTCGACCGCCGTGCGTGGCCAGTTCGAGCCGGGCACCAACCTCCTGTTCGAGACGATCGACCTGGAGGAGCCGGCCAAGGAGGTCGTGCGCGCCCACGTAGCCGGGGCGGACTTCCCGCGCGTAGCGCGGTTCAACGCCTATAAGCGCGGCGAGCCCGGCGTCTATCAGGGCTTGGTCGACTTGGTCGCCGGCACGGTCGCCAGGATGGACTTCCTGCCCGATGCTCGGCCGATGATCTCGCCCGAAGAGTTCATGATGGTCGAGGAAGCGGCCAAGGCCGATCCACGCTTCATCGCTGCCCTGGAACGGCGTGGCCTGGCCGACAAGCTGGACCTGGTCTGCGTCGACCCCTGGAGTGCCGGCAATTTCGGCGTGCCCGGGGAGGAGAACCGGCGCCTGGCCCACACCTTCGTGTGGGTGCGGATGTTCCCGCTCGACAACTACTATGCCCACCCGGTCGAGGGCATCAACGTGGTGGTCGATGTCGACCAGATGACCGTCTTGCGGGTCGACGACTGGTATGAGGGCAAGGACCACCATGTCCCGGTCCCGACCACGCCCTGCAACTATGACCACGAGATTCTGACCGAGTACCAGCCGCATCCCAAGCCGCTCGACGTCATCCAGCCCGAGGGCCCGAGCTTCACGGTCGAGGGGCACAGGATCAGTTGGCTCGGCTGGGATCTGCGGGTCGGCTTCAACGGCCGGGAAGGCCTGGTCCTGCACCAGATCGGCTACACGAAGAACGGCAGGCGCCGGCCGATCGTGTATCGCGCGTCGATCGCCGAGATGGTGGTGCCCTACGGCTCCAAGGACAACGCGCATCACCGCAAGAACGTGTTCGACAGCGGCGAGTACGGCTTCGGCCGGCTGGTGAACTCGCTGGAGCTCGGCTGCGACTGCCTTGGGCACATCCACTATTTCGACGTGGACCTGTCCGACCTCAGCGGCAACGTGCGCACCATCAAGAACGCGATCTGCCTCCATGAGGAGGATGCCGGGCTCGCCTGGAAGCATTTCGACTTCCGCACCGAGCGGACCGAGGTGCGGCGGATGCGCAAGCTGGTGATCTCCTCGATCACCACGGTCGGCAACTACGAGTATGCCTCCTACTGGTACATCTACCAGGACGGCAACATCGAGTTCGAGATGAAGGCGACCGGCGTCATCAACACCGCCGCCTGCATCCCGGGCCAGCCCGGCAAGTACGGTACCGAGGTGGCGCCGGGCGTGGTCGGCCAGATCCACCAGCACGTGTTCAGCGCGCGCCTCGACATGGAGGTCGACGGGCCGAACAACACGGTGGTCGAGTGCAACACGATAGCGCCGCCGATAGGGCCGGACAGCCCGCATGGCAACGTCTTCTACATGGAGGAAACCAGGCTGGCTTCCGAGCTGGCGGCCAGGCGCAACGCGAACTTCGATACCCAGCGCTACTGGAAGATCATCAACCCGGAGAAGAAGAACTGGGTCGGCACGCCGACCGGCTACAAGCTGCTGCCGACCTCGGCGGTCAAGCCGTTCACCGACCCGCGCGGGCCGTCCGGCAAGCGGGCGGGCTTCATGCACCACCATCTCTGGGTGACGCCGTTTGCGCCCGAGGAGCGCTATCCCGCCGGCGAGTTCATGAACCATTCCACCGGGGAGGAGGGCCTGCCGGCCTGGACCGCGCAGGACCGGCCGGTCGAGAACACCGACATCGTCCTCTGGCACAGTTTTGGCTTGCATCACCTGCCGAGGCTCGAGGACCACCCGGTGCAGCCCTGCGTGCGCTGCGGCTTCATGCTGATGCCCACCGGATTCTTCGACCAGAACCCCGTCATCGACCTGCCGCCCGGCAAGAACCAGGCGAGCCGGACGAACGGCGGCGAGAGGTGCTGCTCGGCATAGTTCATCCCGGGGGGATTGCTCGATGAAGCGGAAGAATTTGTTGCAGTCCTTCAGCGCTTCCCGTCGGGAACTCCTGCGCCGATCAGCGGCCCTGGCCGGCGGCATCGCCGCCGCCTCGGCCCTGCCGCGCGCAGCGCTGGCCGCGCGCGAGAACGAGCTGACCGTCTATTGCTGGGAAGGGTACAACTCGGACAAGGTGCTGGACCCGTTCCGCACCGAGTTCGACTGCGACGTCCGTGCCCAGGGCCTGATCTCGGACCCGGATGCGGTCAACCAGCTCCGCGCCGGCGATACCCGGATCTGGGACGTCATCAACCTGAACAATAGCTGGGGCCGCCGCCAGCTCTATCCCGAGAACCTGATCGTGCCGCTCGACCAGGAGCGGTTCCGGCCGCACTGGGACATGATGCTGCCGGAGTTCAAGTGGCCCTATCACTGGGCCATGTCCGAGGACGGCAAGGAGCTGCTCGGCAACATCCAGCGCTTCGGCCCGTCCGGCATGAATGTCGACACCAACGTCATCTCGGTCGAGATGGCCGAGGACCAGGGCTACAACCTGATCCTCGAGGATGACTTCGCCGGCAAGTATGCCGTCCTGAAATATGACGACTGGGCCATCATGCATACGGCGCTGGCGGCGGGCTTCAGCCCGTTCCGCAAGCTCACCGAGGACGAGATCGGCAGGTTCGAGCAGGTGATGCGCAAGGTCATCACCAACGCCGCCTTCGTTTCCGACGACATGAATGCCATAGCACTGGGCGTCATCAACGGCTCGATCTCGGCGAGCTTCCCGGGCAGCGTATATACCGTGTCCACTGCCCGCTTCGACGGCAACCCGCACTTCACCTGCGTGGTGCCGAAGAACGGCCCGGCCGAGCTCGGCGGCAAGAACGGCGTGTGCTGGATGGAGCTGACCTCGCTGGTCAACAACCCGCAGCTCTCGCCGCGCGGCGCCGACTTCCTCGAATATGTCCTGCGTCCGGAGGTGTGCAAGAACGTCGCCTTTGCCGAGGGCACGTTCAACCCGGTGGCGCAGATGGGCGATCCCAGGGTGATGGAGCAGTTCTCGACCGAGGAACTGGACGCCTTCCAGTGGGACCGGATGCCGGAGCTGATGGCGCGCTGCGCCGACTTCGACGACATCCCCGACTATCCGAAGCTGCACGCGATCTTCACCACCGCGCTGCGCGAAAAGGGCGTCTGATCGCCCACCAAGGGCCGGGTCCGATCCCGGCCCTGTTCGTTTCCTGGCTCCGGATCACGGGAAAGCGTCCCAAGCGATGGTCACCACTGAAGCTGCGGCCCAGCCGATCCTCCAGCTCCGCGCGATCGAGAAGGTCTTCGACCAGTTCGCCGCGGTCGACCGCATCACGCTCGACATCCAGGAGGGCGAGTTCTTCACGATCGTGGGGCCGTCCGGCTCGGGCAAGACCACCATGGTCCGCATGCTGGTCGGCATGGACAAGCCGACCCGCGGCGACATCCTGCTGCGCGGCCGGCGAATCAACGACGTGCCGGCCAACCGGCGGCCGACCTGCATGGTCTTCCAGTCCCTGGCCCTGTTCCCGCACCGCACGGTCGGCCAGAACATCGAGTTCCCGCTCAAGATCCGCGGCGTCGATCCCGCCCTGCGCAAGAAGCGGGCGCTGGAGCTCCTGGCCCAGCTCCGCCTGCCCGACCACTACTACAACAAGGCGGTGACGCAGTGCTCCGGCGGCGAGCGGCAGCGCGTGGCGCTGGCCCGCGCCCTGGCGTTCGATCCCGAGATCCTGTTCTTCGACGAGCCGCTCTCCGCACTCGACTACAAGCTGCGCAAGGTGCTGGAGAAGGAGCTCAAGGACATCCACCGCCAGACCGGCAAGACCTTCGTCTACATCACCCACTCGCTGGAAGAGGCGATGGTGATGTCCGACCGGATCGGGGTGATGAACCGCGGCCGCTTCGTCCAGGTCGGCACGCCCAACGAGATCTATGGCAGCCCGACCACCCGGTTCGTTTCCGAGTTCATGGGCGAGGTGAACATCCTGGACGTGACCGTCGGCCCCGACGGCACGGCTACCGACGATGTCACCGGTGCCCGCTACCTGGTGCCGGCATCGGCCGGTGCCGGCCCATGCTCGCTGGTGATCCGCCCGGAATCGCTGCGCTTCGTGGCTGGGCCGGGCCAGGCCCAGAACGTCGTGACCGGCACGGTCTACAACGAGTACCTGCTGGGCTCGCGGGTCCAGTACCAGATCCGGGTCGGCGAGAAGCAGGTGCTCCTGCTCGAGAACCTGCGCGACCAGCGCTACGAGGGCGACCTGGACAGCCCGGTGACCGCCGGCTGGGACACGGGCGATTCGATGATCTTCCCGAAGGGGCTGCTGCAGTGATGCGCCGGCCCCTGGCTTTGCGAACCTCTGCCTTCCGGAGGCGCTAGATGGCGCAGGCAACCGGTATCGTGACGATCACGCCCGGCCAGAGTGCCCGAGCGGCGCCGGAGCCTTCTGGCTGGCGGGCCTGGCTCCGGCAGCCGGGCGTGCTCACCGCCCTGCCGATGGCTCTCCTGATGCTGACGGGCTTCGTGGCACCACTCCTGCTCGTGGTGGCGTTCGCCTTCATGCCGCCGCAGAGCTTCTCGATCCTGCAGCCGCCGACCCTGGCGAACTTCCAGGAGATCTTCGCCAACTCCTTCTACCGGTCCTTTTTGGCCTCGCTCTACCTGGCCGCTGCCACCACGCTCATCTGCATGGTCGTCTGCTATCCGGTGGCCTATGCCATGGTCCGGGTGTTCGGCCGGGTCGCGGGCGTGCTGGCGCTGCTGATCACGGCACCCTTGTTCGTCGCCGACAATCTGCGCCTGGTCGGCTGGATGCTGTTCCTGGTCAAGGGCGGCGTCCTGTCCGGGGCGCTGCAGGCCTGGTTCGGCATCGCCACCGATTCGATGCTCTACACGGTGAGCGCCACCCTGTTCGGCCTGGTCTACACCTATCTGCCCTTCATGCTGTTCCCCATGATCATGGGCATCGCCATGGTGCCGCTGGAGATGCGGGAGGCGGCATTCGACCTGGGCGCCACCCGCTGGCAGGTGCTCAAGGAGGTCGACATCCCGCTGGCCATGCCGGGCATCCTGATCGGCGCGCTGATGACCTTCATCCTGGCCGCCGGTGCCTTGTCCGAGCCGCGCATCCTGGGCGGCAGCTCGGTGGTGATGATCGCCCAGGACATCCAGAACGAGTTCACCTTCGCCCAGAACTGGCCGAAGGGCTCGGCCTTGTCGGTGCTGATGATCCTGGTGGCCGGCGTGCTCGCCGTGACGCTGCTCCGGCGCATCGACCTCGATGGCATCTTCGGGCGGAGATGAGTGCATGAACGAGATCCGCCGTCCGGCGCGCTGGCTCTACGGGACGTTGATCGCCCTGGTGCTGCTGTTCGTCTACCTGCCCATGATGACGCTGGTGATGGCGTCCTTCTCCCGCTCCAAGTTCTTCAAGTTCCCGATCCCGCAGTTCGCGACCAACTGGTATGCGGACGTGTTCGCATCGCTCTCGATCCGCAGCTTCTTCTGGACCTCGCTGGTGATCGCCCTGCTGGTCGCCACGATCGCCACGGTGCTGGCCTTTTTCGGTGCCCTGGCATTCGCCCGCTACCGCTGGGCCGGCCGCAAGCTCTACCAGAAGATCCTCCTGCTCCCGATCCTGTTCCCCCAGGCGGTGCTGGGTCTGGCCCTGCTCTTGTGGTTCTCCGCGATCGGGGTCACGCCGTCCTGGCAGGCCGCGGTGTTCGCCCATCTGGTCTGGATCGCGCCCATCACCACGCTGGTAATCGCCATCCAGGTCTATGCCTTCGACCCGGCGATGGAGGAGGCCGCGGTCGACCTGGGTGCGACCCGCTGGCAGACCCTGAAGGAGGTCACCCTGCCGATCCTCACGCCGGGCATCGTGTCGGGCTTCCTGTCCGCCTTTCTCCTGTCCTGGGCGAACTTCCCGCTCTCGATGTTCTCGACCGGCGCCGACCAGACCATCCCCGAATGGATCAGCGCCAAGATCCAGTCCGGCTACACGCCGCAGGTGCCGGCCGTCGGCACGCTCACCATGCTGGCCGCGGTCATCGTGATGGCGCTGGGCGGCTTCGCGGCCTGGCTCCATGCCAGGCGCCGTGCTGGCCTCGCCTGAGCGGCGACCGGGCTGCCGGGCGATGACCGGGTAGCCCGGTATGCCGGGGCCGAGGCCGGCCGCCGGCATTTCCATTTCGTTCACTGTTTCCAGGCAATCCTGCGCTTCGAGGAAACGCGACGGGCTCACGTAGAGGCCGCGCAAGCCGGAGCGCCTGATGATGCCGAGCATCATCCGTGCAGGCCTCGTCGCGGGGCTGGCACTGACATGTAGTCTCTTGCCCAGGGCGGTGGTCGCGATGCCCGCCATTTTCGAGACGGTGGAGGTGCGGGCGGACCGGCAGCTCGCCCTGCCGCAGTGGCGGCGGGTCGCCCAGCAGGTATTGGCCGAGGCGCCGATCTACCGCGCCTGTGCCGAGGCCGCGCCCGCCTGCCCGTCCAAGGCCACGATCGCCTGGCAGGCCCTGCTGCAGGACCTGCAGGGCCAGGATCGCCTGAGCCAGGTGCGGGCGCTCAACCGCTTCGCCAACCGCATTCCCTATCGCTCCGACCAGGAGGTCTGGGGACGGAGCGACTACTGGGCGTCGCCGCTGGAGTTCCTGCGCCGGACCGGCGACTGCGAGGACTATGCGATCCTGAAGTACCATTCCCTGCGCCAGCTCGGCGTGCCGGCCAGCGACATGCGCATGGTCGTGGTCCAGGACACGATGCGCAACCTCGCCCATGCGGTGCTGGTGGTGCTGGTCGACGGCCGGCTCCTGGTCATGGACAACCTGACCAACGCGATCATGCCGCAGGAGCGCACCCCCCATTATGTCCCCTATTACTCGGTGAACGAGGAGGCCCGCTGGGCGCATCTGGAGCGCGGCGGCCAGCGCTTGGCAGCGCTGGCTACCGGCCGGCCGGCACCGTCACGCTGACGGGTCGGCCGGGCTGGCCGGGCTGGTGTCGGCCCGGGTCTTCACATAGCTCCCGGGCGCGTCCTCGAGGGCGGGCAGGCCGCCTGCTCCCGGCACCCGGGCAGGCACCAGGGGGCCCGACTGCGGCTTGAGCCAGTCGCGCCAGTCGTCCCACCAGCTGCCCGCATGCTCCGTGGCGCCCGCCAGCCAGTCGGAAGGATCGGGCGGCAGCTCGTCGTTGACCCAGTAGCCGTACTTGCCCGAGTGCGGCGGGTTGACCACGCCCGCGATATGGCCGGAGCCCGCCAGCACGAAGCGCTTGGGTCCCTGGTAGATCTGTGTCGCGGCATAGGTGCTCCGCCAGGGCGCGATATGATCCTCGCGGGTGCTGATCCAGTAGACCGGCAGCTTCACCTTGCGCAGGTCGATCGGCACGCCGCAAAGCGAGATCCCGCCCGGCTCGACCAGCTTGTTCTCGTGATAGAACTTGCGCAGGTAGAAGCTGTGCATCGTCGCCGGCATGCGGGTGCTGTCGCTGTTCCAGTACAGCAGGTCGAACGGGAACGGCTCCTTGCCGAGCAGGTAGTTGTTCACGACGAACGACCAGATCAGGTCGTTGGCCCGCAGCATGTTGAAGGTGTGGGCCATCTCCGCACCTTCCAGATAGCCGGTGCGCGCCATCTGGGTCTCGATGGCCTTGAGCTGCTCCTCGTCGATGAACACGCCGAGCTCGCCCGGCTGCTCGAAGTCGACCAGCGTCGTGAAGAACGTCACCGCCTTGATCCGGTTGTCCCGCTTCGTCGCCATGTAGGCCAGCGTCGAGGCCATCAGCGTGCCGCCCAGGCAGTAGCCGATCGCGTTGATCGTCTTCTCACCGACCGCCTGCTCGATCGCGTCGAGCGCTGCCAGGATGCCTTCGCGCATGTAGTCCTCGAAGCTCTTGTGCGCGAGCTTCGCATCCGGGTTGACCCAGGAGACCACGAAGGTGGTGAAGCCCTGGTCACAGCAATACTTGATGAAGCTGTTCTTGGGCTGGAGGTCCAGGATGTAGAACTTGTTGATCCAGGGCGGCACGATCAGGAGCGGGCGCTTGTGCTGCTTCTCCGTGGTGGGCGCATACTGGATGAGCTGCATGAGATCGTTCTGGTAGACCACCTTGCCCGGGGTGGTGGCGATGTTCCGCCCCACCTCAAAGGCCTCCAGGTCGGTCATCTTGATCGACAGCCGGCCCTTGCCGCGCTCCAGGTCCTCCAGCAGATGGCTGAGCCCCTTCAGCAGGTTCTCGCCCTTGGTGTCGATCGTCTCGCGCAGGACCTGGGGGTTGGTGGCCACGAAGTTCGAGGGGGCCAGCGCATCGACGAACTGGCGGGTGTAGAAGGCCAGCTTGGCCTGGGTCTTCTCGTCCAGCCCGTCGGTCTCGCTGACCGTCTTGAGCAGGAAGCGGGAGGTCAGCAGATAGGACTGCTTGATGAAGTCGAACACGGGGTTCTCTTCCCAAGCCGCGTCCTTGAAGCGCCGGTCGCCGCGCTCGGGCACCACCACCGCTTCCGGCTCCCCGCCGAGCAGGCGCGAGGTCGTGGAGTTCCACAAGCGCAGATAGTCCTGCCAGAGCGAGAACTGCGCGCTCATCACCTCGGCCGGGCTGGACCACAGCCTGGCACCCAGCTCGACCATCGCCGAGCCCAGCCCCAGCGGGTCCATGCCCGGAGGTGCCTGCTCCAGGAGCTGCTGGCGTTCCATGAAGTCCTGGACGAGCTTCTGGCTGCGTCCGGCAATCTCGCCGAGGATCGCCGCTGTGTCCGGCTCATCGGCAGCTACCGCCTTCGCTTGTTCGCCCATGTTCTTGGACCCTCGGTGCCTTTGCCTCCGCCCCCAGACCTCGTGTAGACGAGCCGTGCCGCTCCTGCCAACGATGCCGGGCGATTGTGGAACCGCTAACCCAGACGGACGTGGCATGCTGAACCGACAGAATGTTCCTGGGCAGCGCAGGAACCGCCGCCGTCCGGCTGCCGGGCGGCTGGCGCAGGCACTGCTCGTCCTGCCGGTGCTGGCGGCCTGCAGCACCGCGCCCGAGCCCGAGCTGGTCGAGCCGGCCGAGCGGATCATCGCCGAGGACGCCGCCAGGGCCGCGGCCGCCCAGTCGGAGGAGAACAGCTATCCGAGCGTCCGCGAGGTCCCGCCGCGGCCCACGCTCAGCTACAGCCCCGCGCAGCGCCGGCAGATCCAGGACGGGCTCGTCGCGGACCGGGCCCATGCCAGGCGCACCGCGGAGCTGGTGCGCACCACCGAGGGGGCTACGCCGCCGCCCATGCCGCCCGTGCCGGAGGTGATGCCGGCCGAGGAGCCCCGGCCGGCCCCGCGCACCGTGCAGCCCCGGGCACCGACCGAGGTGCGGCTGATCGAGCGCCGCGACACGAGCGGCGACCTGTCGAGCTTCCTGGACGACGTCATGGCGGTGGGGCCGGAAGCCGACCAGATCGAGCCGTCCCTGGTGCCATCCACCCGCAGCCTGCCCGCCAGCCGCCAGCCGACGACGGGCACGGTGGACGGGGACGGTGCCGATGGCAGCCTGACGGCAGGCATGGCCGGGTTCTTCGGCGGCGACGTGGTCGCGGTCACCGGCACCGAGGATGCGCCCGCCGGGGCGGCAGCGGCGCCGCTGGAGGCCGGCCGGCGCTGGTTGTTCCCGCTCGAGGGTGGCGAGCTCGCACCGGGCAGCGCCGCGATGGAGCCGATGCTCGCCGAGCTCGTCGCCACCGGCGCGCTCACCGGCCGCAGCGTCGCGGTCACCGGCCGCTCGGCCGACGGCGAACTAGCCGGCCAGCGCGCCCGGGCCATGGCCGACCTGCTCCGCCGCCAGGGCGTGCCGGCCGACCGGATCGAGCCGGCGCAGGACACGGTCGGCCAAGGCGAGGCGGTCGATGTCAGGATCGTGGAGATCGCTGCGCCCGGAGGCTGACCCACCCCGCGGCCGATGCGATCGGGTGCATGTGCGAGCGGTGCCGATCGTGCTAGATGGCGCCCACCACGCCGATCCGTCCGCATCGCTGCGGGACTGCCGGGACATTGTTCGATGCAGCAAGCCTTTCACCGCATCCGCCGCCTGCCGCCTTATGTGTTCGCCGAGGTGAACCGGCTGAAGGCGGAGGCGCGGGCGGCCGGCCGGGACGTGATCGACCTGGGCATGGGCAACCCCGACACGCCCACGCCCAAGCACATCGTCGAGAAGCTGGTGGAAACGGTGCGCGACGGCCGGACCCATCGCTATTCCACCTCGCGCGGCATCCCGGGCCTGCGCCGCTCGCTCGCCAACTATTACGGACGCCGGTTCGGGGTGAAGCTCGACCCGGAGCGCGAGGTCTGCGTGACCCTGGGCTCCAAAGAGGGCCTGGCCAACCTGGCCCAGGCGATCACCGCCCCCGGTGACACGATCCTGGTGCCGAACCCGTCCTACCCGATCCACCCCTATGGCTTCATCATCGCGGGTGCGGGCATCCGGCACGTGCCGATGCGGGACGGGCCGGACCTCCTGCGCGAGCTGGCCCATGCCGCCGAGCATTCGGTGCCGGCACCGACCATGATGGTGCTGAACTTTCCGTCCAACCCGACCGCCAAGGTGGTCGACCGGAAATTCTACGAGGAGGCGGTGCGGTTCGCCAAGGCGAAGGACATGTTCATCCTGTCCGACATCGCCTATTCGGAAATCTGGTTCGACAGCCCGCCGCCCTCGATCCTGGAGGTGGAAGGCGGCTTCGACGTTGCGGTCGAGTTCTCGTCCTTGTCCAAGACCTATTCCATGCCGGGCTGGCGGATCGGGTTTGCCGCCGGCAACCAGCGCCTGATCGCAGCACTCACCCGGATCAAGTCGTACCTCGACTATGGCGCGTTCACGCCGATCCAGGTGGCGGCCACCGCCGCCCTGGACGGGCCGCAGGACTGCGTCGAGAAGATCCGCCTGCTCTACAAGGAACGGCGCGACGTGCTGATCGACGGGCTGGCCAAGGCCGGCTGGAACGTGCCGCCGCCGCCCGCCACCATGTTCGCCTGGGCGCCGATCCCGGAGCCGTTTCGTGAACTGGGCTCGCTTGGCTTCGCCAAGCTGCTGATCGAGGAGGCGGACGTCGCGGTCGCCCCCGGCATCGGCTTTGGCGAGTATGGCGACGGCCATGTCCGGCTGGCGCTGGTCGAGAACAAGCAGCGCCTGCGCCAGGCCGCCCGCAACATCAAGGCGTTCTTCGGGCGCCACGGCCTTTCGCCGAAGCCCGGCTCCTCGGTGCTGGAGGCGGCATGAGCCCGCTGCGCATCGGGGTCGCCGGGCTCGGCACGGTCGGCGCCGCCACCGTCCAGCTCATCGAGGAGAACGCCCAGGTCCTGGCCCTGCGCACCGGCCGCCGGCTGCAGATCACGGCCGTGTCCGCGCGCGACCGCGGCAAGGACCGCGGCTTTGCGGCGGACCGCTACCGCTGGTACGAGGATGCCCGCGCGCTGGCGGCCGATCCCGAGGTCGACCTGGTCTGCGAGCTGATCGGCGGCTCGGAAGGCGTGGCACTCGACCTGGTCCGCCAGGCGCTCCGTGTCGGCAAGCACGTGGTCACCGCCAACAAGGCGCTGCTCGCCCATCATGGCGGGATGCTCGCCCGGCTCGCCGAGGAGCATGGCGCGGTGCTGGCCTTCGAGCCGGCCGTGGCCGGCGGCATCCCGATCGTGAAGGCGCTGCGCGAAGGCTTGGCCGCCAACCGGATCCGCCGGATCACCGGCATCCTGAACGGCACCTCCAACTACATCCTGACCACGATGCGCGAGACCGGCCGCGACTTCGCGACCGTGCTCGCCGAGGCGCAGGCCAAGGGCTATGCCGAGGCCGATCCGTCCTTCGACGTGGACGGGATCGACGCCGCGCACAAGCTCTCGCTGCTGGCCAGCCTCGCCTATGGCTGCGTGCCGCAGTTCGACGCGATGCAGCCCGAGGGTATCAGGGCGATCAAGCCGGTCGACATCGATTTCGCCGGCCAGCTCGGCCTGCGCATCAAGCTGCTCGGCACCGCCCGCCTCACGGAGGCCGGGCTGGTCCTGCGCATGCATCCGGCCATGGTGCCGCTGGACGCACCGATCGCGGCGGTGGAGGGCGTGTTCAACGGGATCGCCGTGGAAGGCGACCGGGTCGGCACCACCATGTTCGAGGGCAGGGGTGCCGGTGCTGGGCCGACCGCGTCGGCGGTGGTGGCCGACATCGTCGACATCGCCCGCGGCCTGCGCCTGCCGACCTTCGGCGTGCCGGCCGCCGATCTGGTCGAGCGCAAGCTGGCCCCGGCCGAGGATCTGGTCGGCAGCTACTATCTGCGCCTGGAGGTGGTCGACCGGCCGGGCGTGCTGGCCGACATCGCGGCCGTGCTGCGCGACCACCAGGTCTCGATCGAGAGCCTGATCCAGCGCGGCCGCGACCCCGAGCAGCCGGTGACCCTGGTGATCACCACCCACGAGGCCGCCGAGGGTGCGATGACGCGCGCCCTGGCCGTGATCGCCGGCCTGTCCGTAGTGCTGGAAGCGCCGACCATGATCCGGGTCGAGCGCGCCTGACACGAGTTTTCGCAAGAACCAGGGCGCATGCCCGAAGAGGCCGATGATGAGCGACTATCAAAGTGAAGACCGCAACCTCGCCATGGACGCCGTGCGCGTCACCGAGGCCGCGGCGCTGGCGGCTTCCCGGCTGATGGGTCTGGGCGACGAGAAGGCGGCCGACCAGGCCGCGGTCGACGCCATGCGCTCCGCCCTGAACGTGCTCGACATCGAAGGCACGGTGGTGATCGGCGAGGGCGAGCGCGACGAGGCGCCGATGCTCTATATCGGCGAGAAGGTCGGCACCGGGCGCGGGCCCGAGGTCGACATCGCGCTGGACCCGCTGGAAGGCACCACGATCTGCGCCAAGGGCGGCTCCAACGCGCTGGCCTGCCTCGCCATGGCGGCCAAGGGCGGCTTCCTCAACGCGCCCGACGTCTACATGGAGAAGATCGCGGTGGGCGGCGGCCTGCCCAAGGACGTGATCCGGCTGGGCGACGCGCCCAAGGAGAACCTCCATCGCCTGGCCGAGGCCAAGGGCGTGCAGGTCAACGACCTCGTGGTGATGATCCTGGACCGGCCGCGCCATGCCGAGCTCATCGCCGACGTGCGCAAGGCGGGTGCCCGGATCCGGCTGATCGGCGACGGCGACGTGGCCGGCGTGATCGCGACCTCGCGCGCCGATACCGGCGTGGACATCTACATGGGCAGCGGCGGTGCGCCCGAAGGCGTGCTGGCCTCGGCGGCGCTGCGCTGCATCGGCGGGCAGTTCCAGGGCAAGCTCCTGTTCCGCAACGACGACGAGAAGGGCCGGGCGCGCAAGTTCGGGGTCGAGGACTTCGACCGCGTGTATCACCTGGAGGACCTGGCGAAGGGCGACGTGACCTTCTGCGCTACCGGCGTCACCGACGGCACCATGCTGCAGGGCATCCGCCGGATCGGCACGCGGATCACCACCCATTCGATCGTGATGCGCTCGAAGACCGGCACCGTGCGCACCGTGCATGCCGAGCACAATCTCGGCCTGAAGCGCGGCGTGGTTCCGCATTTCGGCCGCTGATCGTCCATTGCTGGATCAGCTGAGCCCCGTCTCGGGCCGACCCTGGCGGGAGCGGCCGGCCGATCCCGACCTCGTCGCCGCGCTGGTCCAGCGCAAGGGGCTGGCGGACGTGGTGGCGCGGGTGCTGGCCGGGCGCGGCATCGGCCTGGACGAGGTCGACCGCTTCCTGGAGCCGCGCCTGCGCGACTTCCTGGTCGACCCCTCTCATCTGGCCGACATGGACAAGGCCGCCGCCCGGCTGGTCCAGGCGGTGCGGGACAGGGAGCCGGTCGGGATCATCGGCGACTACGACGTGGACGGCGCCACCTCGGCCGCCTTGCTCAGCCGCTGGCTGCGTGGGCTGGGCGTCCCGGTGGAGATCGAGATCCCCGACCGGCTCCTGGATGGCTACGGGCCCAACCCGGGGGCGCTCGACCGGCTGCGGCTGGCCGGCTGCCGGCTGGTCGCGTCGCTGGACAGCGGCACCACCGCGTTCGAGCCCCTGGCCCATGCCGCCCTGCACGGCCAGGAAGTGATCGTGGTCGACCACCATGCGGCCGAGGCGGAGCTGCCGCGCGCTTTTGCGGTGGTGAACCCGAACCGGCAGGACCAGGACAGCCCCTGTACCGACCTGGCGGCGGTGGGGGTGACCTTCCTCCTGCTGGTGGCGGCCAATCGTGAGCTGCGCCGCCACGGCCTGGCGGAGCCCGACCTTATGGGCCTGCTCGACCTGGTGGCGCTCGGCACGGTCTGCGACGTGGTGCCCCTGCGCGGCCTGAACCGCGCCTTCGTGCGCCAGGGCCTGCGGGTCATGGCCAAGGGCGAGAACACCGGCCTGGCCAGCCTGTCGCGCGAGGCGAAGGCGCCGGAGCTGCTGGAGGCCTGGCATCTGGGCTTCCTCCTGGGGCCGCGCATCAATGCGGGCGGCCGGATCGACCGCGCCGACCTCGGCGTGCGGCTGCTCACCGAGACCAATGCCGGCGAGGCCGGGGCGATCGCCGCCAGGCTCGACCAGCTCAACGCCAAGCGGCGCCAGATCGAGCGGGAGATCCTGGATCTCGCCGACCGCTCGGTCCGCGCCCAGCTCGACGAGGACGCGCCGGTGCTGGTGGCCTCGGGCGATGGCTGGCACCCGGGCGTGATCGGGATCGTCGCCAGCCGGCTGGTGGAGCGCTACGACCGCCCGGTCTTCGTGATCGGCTTCGATACCGACGGCATCGGCAAGGGCTCGGCCCGGTCCGTGCCGGGCGTGGATCTGGGCCAAGCAGTGATCGCCGCCCGCCAGGCCGGCATCCTGCTCAAGGGCGGCGGCCATCCGATGGCGGCCGGCGTCACGGTCGAGGCCGCCCGGCTGGACGAGTTCCGTCGCCACCTGCTGGACCGGATGCCCGTCCGGACCGCGTCGAGCGGCCAGCGCCGGCCGGTCGAGCTCGATGCGTCGGTCGCGATCGGCGCCTGCCGGCGCGAGCTGGCGACTGCCTTTCAGCAGTTGCAGCCGTTCGGCCAGGGCAACGAGGAGCCCCGCCTCCATCTGGTCGACGCGCGCATCGCCAGCGCCCGCCCGGTCGGCACCGGCCATCTGGCCGTGCGCATCGAGGGCCGGGACGGCGGCCGGGTGGCGGGCATCGCGTTCCGGGCCCTGGAACGGCCGCTGGGCGACCTGCTGCGCAGCGCTGACCGGCCGATGCAGCTGGCGGGCACGCTGAAGCTCGACCGCTACCAGGGCGACGAACGGATCTGCTTCCACATCGACGACGCTGCGGCCTGAGGCGGTACGGAGCCGCCATGGCCAGCACGCGGTTCGACGGTTCCTGCCGATGATCGACGTACGGCCGGTGTTCTATGCGCTGGGCGCACTGCTGTGCATCCTGTCGATGTTCATGCTCGTGCCGATGCTGGCGGACCTGGCCTATGACAGCGACGATGCCGACAGCTTCCTGATCTCGGCCTGCGTCACCGGCTTTTTCGGCGTGGCGCTGGTGCTGGCCTTCCATGTCGAGGACCTGAAGGTCGACCGCCGCCAGGGCTTCCTCCTGACCGCACTCGCTTGGTTCGTGCTCTCGGGCTTCGCTGCCCTGCCGTTCCGGTTCAGCAGCATGGAGCTGAGCTTCGCCGGGGCGTATTTCGAATCGATGTCGGGCCTCACCGCCACGGGCAGCTCGGCAATCGCGGACCTGTCGATCGCCCCGCCCGGCATCCTGCTGTGGCGCGGGCTGCTCAACGCCCTGGGTGGAGCCGGGATCATCGTCGTGGCGCTGGTGATGCTGCCCTTCCTGTCGGTAGGCGGCATGCAGCTGTTCCGCGCCGAATCCTCCGACCGCAGCGAGAAGCTGTTTCCGCGCATCGACCAGATCGCCGGCGCCACCATCGCGGTGTATTCCGGCCTGATCATGCTCTGCGTGTTCGTCTATGCAGCCCTCGGCATGACCACGTTCGATGCGGTGGTCCATGGCATGACGACCGTCGCGACCGGCGGCTTCGGCAACTATTCCAACAGCTTCGCCTCCTACGATGCGCCGATCCTCTGGGCGGCGACGCTGTTCATGATAATTGGCAGCCTGCCCCTGGCGCTGATCGTGCTGTCCCTCAACCGGGGGCCGGGCGTCCTGCTGAAGGACCCGCAGATCCGGACCTTCTTGGCCTTTCTCGGCTGCGCCGTGGTCCTGGTCACTGTCTGGCTGGTCGTGATGGCCGGTGCACCCCTGTTCTGGGCGGTCACCCACGCCGCCTTCAACGTCGTCTCCATCGTCTCCACCACAGGCTTCGCCTCCGACGACTATCTGCAGTGGGGGCCGCTCCCGGTGGTGGCGTTCCTGTTCCTGTCCACGATCGGCGGCTGCACCGGATCGACCACCGGTGGCCTCAAGATCTTCCGCTACCAGGTCATGGCCATGCTGCTGCGCCGCCACCGCAACGAGACGGTGATGCCGCACACGGTCTATGTCCGCCGCTATGGCGAGCGGCCGATCGGCGACGATGTCGTGCGGGCGGTGCTGGTCCTGTTCGCCCTTTACGGCGCCACCGTGATCTGTTTGGCGCTGGGCCTGGCCGCGACCGGGCTCGAGTTCGAGACCGCGATCTCCGGTGCGGTCACCGCCGTCAGCAATGTCGGCCCCGGGATTGGCGACCGGATCGGGCCGGTCGGCAGCTTCGCCAGCCTGTCCGACCTGGCCTTGTGGATGCTCTCCTTCGGCATGCTGGTTGGGCGGCTGGAGTTCACCACCGTGTTCATCCTGTTCAGCCGCCGCTTCTGGCAGGCCTGATCAGCGCACCCCGGCCAGGTCGTTCACCGCGACCACGGCGGCCAGGATCGAGAGCACCACGCCCGCCACGGCGACGCCCAGGCCCACCACGATCACCGGCTCCAGGATCGACAGGATCCGCTGGATCCGCTCCTCGAGCCGGGTCTCGAACCAGCCCGCCGCCTGCTGCAGCGTGGCGCCGAGCCGCCCGGTCTCCTCGCCGATCCGGCACAGGCGGATCGCCTGGGGTGCCAGCAGGCCGGCATCGTTCAGGCAGAGCCAGAGCGGGCGGCCCTGGCGCACCCCGGACAGCGCCCGGTCCAGGCTGGCGGCGACCGCGCGGTTGTTCACCGTGTCGCGGGTGAGCTGCAGGGCCTGGGGCAGCTCCACGCCGCCGGACAGGAGCGAGCCCAGCATCCTCGTGGTCTGCGCCGTGGCGCGGGCCCGCGCCATCGGGCCGATCAGGGGTACCCGCAGGAGCAGGCGGTGGAGGAACCGGCCCCCGGCATCCTGCCGGGCGAGCGCCACCAGGAGGAAGACCAGCACCGCCAGCGCTACCCCGGTGACGAGGCCGTGGGTCTCGACGAACTGGGCGACGGCCAGCGTCACCTGGGTGGAGCCCGGCAGGCTGGCGCCGGCATCGGCGAACAGTGGCTCGAACTGCGGCACCACCACGGTCAGCAGCACCAGCAGCGAGCCGATCGCCACCACGGCCAGCAGGATCGGGTAGGTCATGGCCCCGATCAGCTTGGCGCGCATCCGCTCCTCGCGCTCGCGCAGGGCCGCCAGCTCCAGCAGCGACGAATCCAGGGCACCGGTGGCCTCGCCGGCGCGCACCATGCCGAGATAGGAGCGCGGGAACAGCTTTGGATGCTGGGCCAGCGCGTCGGTGAAGCTCTTGCCGCCCTTCACCTCGCCCAGGAGCTGCTGGATCACCGTGCCCATCTTGCCGAGCGTCTCGTCCTGCCCGAGCGTTTCCAGCGACCAGGCCAGGGTCTGCCCGGCCGACACCAGCGTGGCGAGCTCGCGGGTGAACTGGGTGACCACGGAGCCGCTGATGCCGAACAGGCCGCGCCGGGCGCTGGCCTGGACCGCCGGGCGCGGCTCGCTGCTCCGGGCGGCCGCACCCCGTGGGGTGGCCGCGCGTGCGGCACCCGGCCGGCCCTCCGCCAGCTCGATCGGCACCAGCCCCATCGCCTCCAGCGCGCGCACCGCCGAGGCGCGGTTGGCGCCCTCGACGTCGCCGCTGGTCACTTGGCCGGCCGCGGTCAGCGCCCGGTAGCGGAACGATGCCATGCGCTCAGAACTCCTCGGTGGCGCGCAGCACCTCGTCCAGCGTGGTGACCCCGGCCATCGCCTTGGCCACGCCGTCCTGGAACATGGTGGTCATGCCGCGCGACATGGCATGTGCCTGCAACGCCTGGCTGGGTGCGCGCTCGCGGATCAGGCGGCGGATCTCCTCGTCCACCTCCAGCATCTCGAAGATGCCGACCCGCCCGACGATGCCGATGCCGTTGCACTGCTCGCAGCCATCCGCGGCGAACAGGGTGATGGCGGTGTCCGCCTTGCCGAAGCGCGTCAGCACCGCCGTCTCCTCCTCCGTGGGCGGGTGGGCGCGCCGGCAGTTCGGGCAGAGCTCGGCCACCAGGCGCTGGCCCAGCACCCCGCGCAGCACCGATGCCAGCAGGAACGGCTCGACCCCCATGTCCAGCAGCCGCCCGACCGCACCCGCGGCACTGTTGGTGTGCAGGGTGGAAAGCAGCAGATGGCCGGTCAGCGCGGCGTTCACCGCGATGTCGGCGGTCTCGCCGTCGCGGGTCTCGCCGACCATGATCACGTCCGGATCGTGCCGCACCACGCTGCGCAGGATCCGGGCAAACCCTAAGTCGATCTCGGGCCGGACCTGGATCTGGGTGACGCCCTCCACCTGGTACTCGACCGGATCCTCGATCGAGATGATCTTGTCGGTCACCGCGTCGAGCTGGCGCAGCGAGGTGTAGAGGGTCGTGGTCTTGCCGCTGCCGGTGGGGCCGGTGACCAGGAACATGCCGTGCGGGGCGGCGAGCTGGCGGCGGATCGCCGCCTCGATCGCGGCCGGCATGCCGAGCTCGACGAAGCTGGGCGCGTCCTTGTCGGTCTCGAGCAGGCGGATCACCACGCTCTCGCCATGGACGGACGGTGCGGTCGCGACGCGCAGGTCGAAGCGGCGCTGGTCGACCACCACCCGGGCCCGGCCGTCCTGGGGCAGGCGCCGCTCGGCGATGTCCAGCCGCGCCATGATCTTGATGCGCGAAATCACCGCAGCCGCCAGCCGCGCCGGGGGTGCCCCGATCTCGCGCAGGCGGCCATGGACGCGGAAGCGCACGCGCAGCCGGTCGCGGGCGGGCTCGACATGGATGTCCGAGGCACTCATCCGCACCGCGTCCGAGAGCACTTGGTTCACGAAGCGGATGACCGGTGCGGCCTCGGCCTGGTGCTCCAGGCTCTCCTTGTCGTCCGGCATCTGGTCGAACAGGTCGCCGCCGGCTGCGGCCCGACCGATCTCGTCCAGCGACGGCGCCTCGGCGCGGACCGACTTCGCGATCGCCCGCTCCAGCTCGTCATAGGCCATCACCACCGGGACCACCCTGCGCCGCGTGGCGATCGCCACCGCGCGCATGGTGGCGTTGTCGGTAGGATCGGCCATCGCCAGCCAGACCGTGCGCTCGTCGTGACGGATCGGCAGGGCGCGGTTGGCCTCGAGGAAGCGCGGGGCGAGCTGGCCGCTGAAGAGCTGCTCCTTCGGCACCGCGTCGGCCGTGGCGATCTCGACATTGTAGAGTTCGGCCACCGCGCGGGCGAAGCCGGCGGGCGTCATCAGGCCGCTCTTGGCCAGGAGTGCCGGCAGAAACTCGCCGGCCCCGTTCGACTGCTCGCGCAGCCGGGCGAGGTCGGCCGCCACGAGCCGGCCGGATTCAACCAGGCGTGTCAGTATGAGGTCCATTTCTGTCTCTTCCCGGCAACACCGTCCGACAGGTGATACCCGGCCAGGGCTATCCCGCGTTGATTTATATGGTCTGCCCGATCACACGACCGCGTGTCAAAGCCGTGACGTGTCCTGCCGTGACTTGACGGGGCACAACGTGACCGGCACTACCTTTGGTGGAGACGGCCAGGTTGAAGCCGGGGGGTGGAAATGGTCGCTCACGCACCCATGACACGGTTGAAAACCAGACGGACAATGATGCCGAACGTGGCCAAAGATCGTGCGAGCCGAAAGCTTGTGCGGAATCTGCTGTACGTAAGTCTCGCGACATTGCTCGTCAGCTGTGCCTCCGACCAGGCTGGTCGGCAGGCCTCGATCACCGATCGGGTGCGTGACCTCGACTTCGCGCCGCCGCCCGAGGAGCCGGCCCTGTCCCAGCAGCCGCTGGATCTGGGGGTCAGCCGGGGCGCGCCGCCGCAGGCGCGCATCTACCGGGCCGAGGATACCACCCAGCAGCGTCCGACCTCGCCCGGCGCCGTCGTCAGCCCCGACGGGGCCGGCGTGCAGCTCAATTTCGAGGGTGCCGACCTGCGCGAGGTGGTGCGCACCATCCTGGGCGACGTGCTCCAGGTGAACTACACACTGGACCCGGCCATCCAGGGCTCGGTTACCCTCTCCACCTCGGCAGCGATCAGCCGCGAGGACCTGCTGGCCACGCTCGAGACCGTGCTGCGGCAGAACAACGCCGCGCTGGTGCAGGAAGGCGGCGGCTACGCGGTCGTCCAGATGCAGAACGCGGTGGGCCGGGCAGGCGTGGCCCAGCTCGGCGAATCACCGACGCGCGTCGAGCCCGGCTATGGCGTCACCATCATCCCGCTGCGGCACGTCCCGGCCATCACCGCCCAGGAATTCGCCCGGCCGCTGATCGCCAACCCGGACGACCTCCGGATCGACATGTCGCGCAACCTTATGCTGGTCAGCGGCACCGCCCAGGAGCGGCAGACCGTGGTCGACACGATCGCGGATGTCGACGTCGACTGGCTGGCCGGTCGCTCGGTCGGCATCTTCCCGCTGGAGAACACCACGCCGGAAGCGGTCATCCCGGAGCTGGAGGCGATCTTCGGCGTGCGCGGGGCCGCCGCGGCCCAGGACTTCACCGCCTATGAGGGCATGCGCTTCATCCCGATGCAGCGCCTGAACGCGGTCCTGGTCGTGTCGAGCGACACGGACGGGGTCGAGCGGGCGCAGGACTGGGTGGAGCGGCTGGATGCCGGCAGCAGCGTCGGCACCCAGCTCAACATCTACCAGCTCCAGTACACGCCGGCCGCGGCCATGGCGGCGACGCTGGCCGCGGTGATCGCGGAAGGCGGCGGTGCACTCGGCCAGCCGCTCGGCACCACCCAGGCGCCCGGCAGTGCCGTGGACAGCGGCCAGTTGCCGAACGTCGACGCCGGCCAGCAGCCCGACCTGGCGCTGGCCGATGCGGCGCAGCTCGATTTCGGCGGTACCGCCGCTTCCGGCCTCGCCGGCCCGCAGGGGCTGCAGCAGGTGAAGATCGTGCCGAACGAGACCAACAACACGCTGGTCATCCGTGCCACCCCCGACATGTACCGCATGATCGAGGCGACCGCCCGGCGGCTCGACACCCCGCCCGGCCAGGTGGTGATCGACGCCACCATCGCGGAAGTGCAGCTCAACGACCGCCTGCGCTACGGCGTGCAGTATTTCTTCGAGAACGGCGACTTCCGGTTCGGCTTCGTGTCGGGAACGACCGCCCGGCCGCGCAACGCCATCCCGGGCTTCAGCTTCCTGTTCAACAGCGGCAACGACCAGATCATCGCGCTCGATGCCCTCTCTTCGGTCACCGACGTGCGGGTGATGAGCGCGCCGACCCTGGTGGTGCAGGACAACAAGGAAGCGTCGCTCAACGTAGGCGCGGAGGTGCCGGTCACCATCCGGCAGGCCGAGGGTGACGATACTGATTCGCGCACGGTCAACACGATCCAGTACCGCGAGACCGGCGTGATCCTGACGGTGAAGCCGCGCATCAGCGGCAACGGGTCGGTGGCACTGGAGATCTCCCAGGAAGTCTCCAACGTGGTGCAGGCGGACTCCGAAGAGCAGAACCTCACGCCCACCATCAACCAGCGCAAGATCCAGACCGCGGTGTCGGTGCGCTCCGGCCAGACCGTGGTGCTGGGCGGGCTGATCGAGGACGGCGAGGAGCGCCAGCGCAGCGGCATCCCGCTCCTGTCCGACCTTCCTGGCATCGGCGACCTGTTCGCCAGCAACAACCGGGTCGGCCGGCGTACCGAGCTGATCGTGTTCCTGACCCCGCGCATTGTGCGGGACGCGCAGGACGCGGCGACCATCAGCCGCGAGATCCGCGACCGGATGCGCGGGATCACCGGCGGCTTCAACTCCAGGCCGATCGTGCCGGGTCCGGTGGAGCGCGGCACGATCCGCGGGCTCAGCCCGGATGCGTCGCTGGCACCGGAAGCTGCCGCCGACCAGGCCCGCGGCTGAACCGGCTCGTCCTGATCACTGCCGTCATGGGTGCCGCCGGCGCCTGTGTCGGCAGCTTCCTCGCCACCGTCGCTCGCCGCTGGCCGCAAGGTGCCGCCGCGGCCTGTGCCGGCCGCTCGGCCTGCGACCATTGCGGCACGACGCTGCAGGCCCTGGACCTGGTCCCGATCGTCAGCCGTCTCCTGCTGCGCGGCCGCTGCCGCCATTGCGGCGGACCCATCCCGCTGGTGGAGACCTGGGTGGAGCTGGCCGCTGCCCTGGTCGGGGTGACCGTGGTGCTGCTGGCCGGGCCTTCGAGCTGGCCCTGGCTCCTGGTGGCCGGCTGGCTCCTGGTGCTGCTGGCCGCCATCGACCATCTCCACGGCATCCTGCCCGACCGCCTGAACCTGGCTCTGCTCCTGGCGGGCCTGCTCTCGCTATGGTTCGACCCGGCAGCACCATCGCTGCTGGACGCGCTGCTGGGTGGCCTGGTCGCGGCCGGCGCATTCGCCGCCATTGCCTATGGCTATGAAGCCGTGCGCGGCCGCAGCGGCCTCGGCGGGGGTGACGTCAAGCTGATGGGTGCCATCGGCCTGTGGGTCGGGCTGGTGCAACTGCCCTGGGTGGTGGTGCTGGCCGCAGGCGGGGCGCTGCTGGCCGCCTTGCTGCAAGGCCGCGGCCGCTTCGATGGCGGGCGGGAGATCCGGTTCGGGCCCTGGCTCGCCGCGGCCGGCTTCGCCCTGACCCTGCTCGGCCGCTACTCGGTCATGGACGGGTCGAGCATGTAGTCGTCGACCCCGCCGTCCAGCGGCACGGGCGGCATCTCCTCCTCCGGCAGCGGCTCCTCGTAGTCCTCTTCCTCGCCATAGTCGGGAAAGTCCTGGTCGGGCGCGGGCGAGGTGACCGGCGGCGCCGCCCCGGACGGGCCGAACACCACGACCCGGCTGATACGCTCCCGGTCGCCGATCCGGTCCATGAAGATGGCACGGTCATGGCCGGCCAGGATCCAGTTCAGCAGCTCCAGCGCGCTGCCGGTGCGGCTGCCGGTCAGGCGCGCCTCGCTCGGCCGCACCATCCGCACCGTGAAGCCGAACCGTTCGCTGAGCGCGCTCACCGCCTCTTGCAGCGGGGCATCCTCCAGGTCGAGCCGGACACCGTCCGCCTGATCCTCGATCGTGACGGACTGGGCGTGGGCCGGGGCCGGATGAAGCGCGGGACCCAGGAGCAGGGCGAGCAGGAGGAGGAGCCGCAAGTGCAGAAATTCCCCTGATGGAAGTGTTGCCGAGCGGCTCCTATAGCCGCCCCGGCGGGTCGTTGGAACCGGCCCAGGGTGGGGCCCCCGCGGGCGGCTTGACAAGGCCGGCAATGCTGGCGGACAGGGGCTCCGCCCCACCTGCCAGACCGGAGGCGATGCCCGCCATGATGCGCCTCTACCTCGCCACCGGCAGCTCGGTCGAAGTCATGCAGGGTGTGTGCGACGAGGCCGTCCGCAGCCGGGTGATCTGGATCGACCTGCTGGAGCCCAGCCCGGCCGAGGTGCGGTTCGTCGAGGACATGCTGAGCATCGACGTGCCCACCCGCGACGAGATCGTCGAGATCGAGGCGTCCTCGCGGCTCTACGAGGAAGCCGACGCCCATTTCATGACCGCGATGCTCCTGTGCCGCGCGGAGAGCGAGAGCCCGGAGCTGACACCCGTCACCTTCATCCTGGTGGGGCCGCGGCTCGTGACCCTGCGCTATGCCGACCCGCTGCCGTTTCGGACCGCCGCCGCGCAGATCCAGCGCAACCCGCTCGCCTGGAACTCGGGCGAAACCGTGTTCGTCGGCCTGCTGGAGGCGATCGTCGACCGGCTGGCCGACATACTGGAAGCGATCGGCGCCGATCTCGACCGGGTCAGCCGGGAAGTGTTCACGACCGATGCCAAGGAGGCGGCGCGGCAGGCCCGGGACTACCGGCAGCTCCTGGCGCGGGTCGGGCGCGACGGGCTGATGATCGGCAAGTCGCGCGAAAGCCTGGTGAGCCTCGGCCGGCTGGCCGCGTTCGTGACCACCGCCTTCAAGGCCAAGGATCGCAAGAACCTGCAGACCAGGATCAAGACGATCAGCCGCGACGTCATCTCGCTCTCGGACCACGCCTCCTTCCTCACCAACAAGGTCACCTTCGCGCTCGACGCCATCCTGGGCCTGGTCTCGATCGAGCAGAACGGGATCATCAAGATCTTCTCGGTTGCGGCCGTGGTGTTCCTGCCGCCCACCCTGGTCGCCAGCATCTACGGCATGAACTTCGAGGTGATGCCGGAGCTCGGCTTCGATCTGGGCTACCCGATGGCGCTGGTGCTGATGGTGATATCGGCGGTGGCGCCCTACCTCTATTTCAAGCGCAAGGGCTGGCTCTGAGCGTTCAGCTGCCGACCGTGAGCGTCACCCGCTCGCCGGCCCAGACCGTGCAGTTGTAGGCGAGCGGCTCGCCCGCAGCACTCTGGTCCAGCGCCTCGGTCACCAGGACCGGCCGCTCGCGCGGCTGCTGCAGGTCCAGCGCCTCCTGCGGGGAGGGCAGGCGCGCATGGATCCGGGTCCAGGCGCGCTGGTAATCGGCATGGCCGGCTTCAGTGAACAGGGCGGTGATCGAGGGATCGGCCGTCAGGGCCGCAAAGGCGTCGGCAAACCGCGCCGCGGCGAGAAAGATCGTGCCGAGTGTGAGCGGCAGGCCGTCCGCCGAGGCCAAGGTGCGGTGGCGCAGGCCGGCCGTTCCAGCTGGCACGCCGAGCAGTGCCGCGACGGTCTCGTCCAGTGCGATCCGGTCGAGCGCCAGGGTGATGCGGGACGGCAGCCGGTCGCGGCTCGCCAGGTTGGCGGAGAACCGGGTCCGCGGGCCGATCGGATAGTCGATGGGCGGCCGGTCGACGAAGGTCCCGCGGCCCTGCTCGATGCGCAGGATGCCGCGCATCGCCAGGGCCTTGACCGCATGGCGCACGGTGTGCCGGTTCACTCCGAACTGCCTGGCCAACTCGGGCTCCGGAGGCAGCCGGCCGGACGGGCCGAAGGCACCGGCCAGGACGGCCTGCTCCAAAGCACTCTCGATCTGCCGCCAAAGCGCCACGCCCTGGCCGCGGGCGAGGCTGCCGGGCTCGGCAGCGGGCGGTGCCGTGATCGGGTCGGGCAGTGGCGAAGACAAGGGCTGGACGTCCTGCGGGCTCGGGCGGATGCGGGTCGAGGCTAGGCGGGGCAGGGACCGGCCGTCCAGCCCGGGACAGATCGGACACTCCGTCATGATCCGGTCACGCCCAGGTCGTTTACATCTGCCGGCGATCGGCTAACTTCCCTGAAGATTCATCTAGACGTTTAGACCATGACCGAGCTTCCTTCCCTGCGGGTACGCTGGTTGCAGGCCCTGGCGCTGGCCAGCGACGCCGAGGCCGAACGTTTCGGCCAGAGCTTCGGCGTGGGCGATGCCGCGTTCGAGCTGCTGCGTGCCCCGGAAGTGGGGCTGGTGATGGCCAGGGGCCGGGCCGGCGGTACCGGGACGGCCTTCAACCTGGGCGAGGTGACGGTCACCCGCTGCGCGGTCCGCTCATCCGGCGACCGGATCGGCATCGGTTGGGTGCAGGGCCGCCGGCTCGAGCGCGCCCGCCTGATCGCGCGCCTGGATGCCCTGCTGCAGTCGGCGCCATCCAAGGCGGTGGACGCGGCGGTGACGGAACTGGAGGCGGCACGCGCCGAGCGGCAGGCCGCCACCGCGCGCAAGGCCGGGGCCACCCGCGTCGAATTCTTCACCCTGGTGCGCGGGGAGGACTGAACCGATGGGCAGGATCGCGGCGGGCCTCGCGGATCCGGTGCATGATGCGCAGATGCAGTTCCGCGACCTGCTCTGGGCGATGAGCCGGCCGGGCTCGGTGGTGGTGCTGCGCGGCGGACTGCCAGCACCTCCGGAGCCGCTGGTGCCGGCCGCCTATGCGCTGCTGCTGGGCCTGGTCGACGGGGAAAGCCCGGTCTGGCTGGATGGTGACCATCCGGATGCCAGCCGGTCGATCCGCTTCCACACTGGTGCCAGCATGGTGGCGGAGCCCGGGCAGGCAGCGTTCGCGGTGGTGACCAGGGCATCCGGCCTGCTGCCGCTGGAGCGCTTCGCCCAGGGCAGCCACGATTATCCCGACCGGAGCTGTACCGTGATCCTCCAGGTGGACCACTTGGCCGCCGGTGCCGGGCTGAAGCTGCGCGGCCCGGGCATCGCCGGCACGGCCCGCCTCGAAATCGGCGGCGCTCCCGAAGGCCTCGTCCCGGGCCTGCAGGCGAACCGCCGGCGCTTTCCCTTAGGGGTGGATCTCGTGCTGGCGGCTGGGCGGTCGATCGCCTGCCTGCCGCGCAGCACCGACGTGGAGGCCTGAGCCATGTATGTCGCGGTCAAGGGCGGCGAACGGGCGATCCGCAATGCGCACCGGTGGCTGGCGGAGGAACGCCGCGGCGACCCGGACCTGCCGGAGCTGGATCCCGCCCAGTTGCGCGAGCAATTGGCGCTGGGCTGCGACCGGGTCATGAACGAAGGCTCGCTCTATGATCCGGATCTGGCGGCCCTGGCGCTCAAGCAGGCGAGGGGCGACACGGTGGAGGCAGCCTTCCTCCTGCGCGCGTTCCGCACCACCCTGCCGCGCCTCCTGAGCTCCGTACCGGTCGAGACGGCAGGCATGCGGGTGACGCGGCGGGTCTCGGCGACCTTCAAGGACATCCCGGGCGGCCAGATCCTGGGCCCCACCTTCGACTACACCCACCGGCTGCTCGACGAGACGCTGGGCGGGACCGATGCCGAGATCGCGCCGGCTGCCGTGGCGGAGCAGCCGGTCGATCCGGTCGTGCCGCGCGTCCTGGACATCCTGGACGCGGACGGGATGATCCAGCCGGAACCCGCGGCAGCGGAGGGCGAGCCCACGGACCTCACCCGCGAGCCGCTCCTGTTCCCGGTGGGGCGCGATGCCTGGCTGCAGAACCTGGCCCGCGGCGACGAGGGCTTCGTGTTCGCGCTGGGCTACTCGACCCAGCGCGGCTTCGGTTCCACCCACCCCTTCGTGGGCGAGCTGCGGGTCGGCACGGTCGACCTAGTGGTCGAGCCGGAGGAGCTGGGCTTTCCGATCGTGATCGGCGAGGTCGAGCTGACCGAGTGCGAGATGGTCAACCAGTTCCTGGGCTCGAAGACGGAGCCCCCGCAGTTCACCCGCGGCTATGGGCTGGTGTTCGGCCACCAGGAGCGCAAGGCCATGGGCATGGCCCTGGTCGACCGGGCGCTGCGCAATGCAGCGGACGGCCAGGAGCAGCGCGGGCCGGCCATGGACCAGGAGTTCGTGCTCTACCATTCCGACAACGTGCAGGCTTCCGGCTTCGTCGAGCATCTGAAGCTGCCGCATTATGTCGACTTCCAGGGCGAGCTCGAGACGATCCGCCGGATGCGCGAGGCAGCCGCCCGGGAGGAGGGTGGGGAATGAGCGGCGCCTACAACTTCGCCTACCTCGACGAGCAGACCAAGCGGATGCTGCGCCGAGCACTCCTGAAGGCAGTGGCGATCCCGGGCTACCAGGTGCCGTTCGCCAGCCGCGACATGCCGCTGCCCTATGGCTGGGGAACCGGCGGCATCCAGGTGACCGCTGCCGTGCTCGGCCAGGACGACGTGCTGAAGGTGATCGACCAGGGGGCGGACGACACCACCAACGCGGTGAGCATCCGCGCCTTCTTCAGGAAGACCGCAGGCGTCGCCACCACCGAGCGCACCGCGGAGGCCACCGTCATCCAGACCCGCCACCGCATCCCGGAACGGCCCCTGCATGCCGGGCAGATCCTGGTCTTCCAGGTGCCGATCCCCGAGCCGCTGCGCTTCCTGGAGCCGCGCGAGCGGGAGACCAGGCGGATGCATGGCTTGGCCGACTATGGCGCCATGCACGTCAAGCTCTACGAGGACGTGGCGCGGATGGGGCGGATCACCACCTCGTTCGCCTACCCGGTCAAGGTGGCCGGACGCTATGTGATGGACCCCTCGCCGATCCCGAAGTTCGACAATCCCAAGCTGCACGACTGCCCGGCTCTCCAGCTCTTCGGCGCCGGCCGGGAAAAGCGGGTCTATGCGATCCCGCCGCACACCACGGTCGAGAGCCTGGATTTCGAGGACCATCCGTTCGAGGTGCAGCGCTGGGACCGGCCTTGCGGCCTGTGCGGCTCGACCGACTCCTACCTGGACGAGGTGGTGACCGACGACCAAGGCGGCCGGCTGTTCTGCTGCTCGGATACGGATTTCTGCCGGGAGCGGCGGGACCGCATGGATGAGGGGCGATGAGCGCGCACGACCTGCCGCTGCTGGAGGTCCGCGACCTCGCCAAGTCCTATGGCGGCCTCCAGGCGTTGAAGCCCACTGGGTTCGAGCTTTGGCCGGGCGAGGTGCTGGCCATCGTCGGGGAAAGCGGCTCGGGCAAGACCACGCTCTTGAGCTGCCTGGCTGGCCATGTGCCGGCGGATGGCGGCAGCGTCCGGTTCCGCCTGCGCGAGGGGACTGGTGTCGACCTCTTGCAGATGGCGGAGGCGGAGCGGCGGCTGCTGGCGCGGACCGAGTTCGGCTTCGTCCACCAGAACCCGCGCGACGGGCTCCGGCTGAACATCTCCGCCGGCGGCAATATCGGCGAGCGGCTGATGGCGGCGGGCTGGCGGCATTTCGGCCGGATCCGTGGCGAGGCGCTGGCTTGGCTCGACCGGGTCGAGATCGACCGCAGCCGGATCGACGACCTGCCGCGCGGCTTTTCCGGGGGGATGCAGCAGCGTCTGCAGATCGCCCGCAACCTGGTGACCCGGCCGCGCCTGGTCCTGATGGACGAGCCGACCGGCGGGCTGGACGTGTCGGTGCAGGCGAGGCTCCTGGACCTGCTCCGCCGGCTGGTCGCGGAACTGGACCTGGCCGTGGTCATCGTCACCCACGACCTGGCCGTGGCCCGGCTCCTGTCCCACCGGATGCTGGTGATGCGCCAGGGTCAGGTGGTGGAGCAGGGCCTCACCGACCGCGTGCTGGACGATCCGCAGCATCCCTACAGCCAGCTCCTGGTGAGCTCGATCCTGGCGGCCTGACCGATGCAGCCTTCCCTGATCGCCGAGGGCATCGGCAAGACCTTCACCCTGCATCTCCAGGGCGGTGTGCGGCTGCCCGTGCTGGCGGGGCTGGGCTTTGCGGTCCGGCCCGGCGAGTGCGTGGTGCTGGAGGGCCCCAGCGGGGTCGGCAAGTCGACCGTGCTGCGCGCGATCTACGGCTCCTACGGCGTGGACCGGGGCCGGATCCTGATCCGCCATGACGGGGCGATGATCGACCTGGCGACTGCCGCGCCGCGCCAGATCCTGGCGGTGCGGCGCCGCACGCTCGGCTATGTCAGCCAGTTCCTGCGCGTGGTGCCGCGCGTGCCGACGGTGGAGGTGGTGGCCGAGCCGCTGCTGGCGACCGGCTGCGCGCGGGAGCCGGCGCTGGAGCGGGCACGCAGCCTGCTGGCCCGCCTCCGGCTGCCCGAGCGCCTGTGGGACGTGCCCCCTGCGACCTTTTCCGGCGGCGAGCAGCAGCGGGTGAACCTTGCCCGCGCCTTCGTTCATCCCTACCCGGTGCTGCTGCTCGACGAGCCCACCGCCTCACTCGATGCGAAGAATCGGGCGATCGTGGTGGAGCTGGTGCGCGAGCGGCTGGCAGAAGGGGCGGCGATGCTTGCGATCCTGCATGACCGGCAGGCGCGCGATGCGATCGCCACGAGGATGGTCGAACTGGCAGGGGTGGATCGGGCCACATGAGCGATTTCGTCGTCACGAACGCACGGATCGTCCTCGAGCACGAGGTCGTTCATGGCAGCTTGGCGGTGGCGGGCGGGAAGATCGCCGCGATCAGCGAGGGTGGCTCTGCCCTGCCGGGCACGGTGGACCTGGACGGCGACTGGCTGCTGCCCGGCCTGGTGGAGCTGCACACCGACAATCTCGAGCGCTGCTTCGAGCCCCGGCCCAAGGTGCGCTGGCCGGCCGATGCCGCGGTCCTGGCCCATGACGGGCAGTTGGCACAGGCCGGGGTTACCACGGTGTGCGACGCGATCTGTGTCGGCATCTATGGCGAGAAGCGCGAGCGGCTGGAGCTGATGGAGCAGTCGCTGCAGGCGATCGAGCATGCCAAGGGGCGCGGCGCGCTGGCCTGCGACCATCTCCTGCACCTGCGCCTCGAGGTGGCCGACCCGAACGTGGTGGCGCTGGCGGCCCCGCTGGTCGACGAGCCGAGCCTGAGGATGATCTCCTTCATGGACCACACGCCCGGCCAGCGGCAGTGGCACGACATCGAGAAGTACCGGCAGTTCCAGATGGGCCGCAACGGCACGTCGCCGGCCGAGCTCGAGGCGCAGATGGCCGAGCGCCTAGCGCTTCAGGCCCAGTATGCCGAGCGGCACAAGCAGGAACTGCTGGAGCTGTTCGCCCACCGCAAGCTGGTCAAGGCCAGCCACGACGACACCACGGTGGAGCATGTCGAGGAGGCCGCGCGCGACGGCTTCACCGTGTCGGAGTTCCCGACCACGCTGGCGGCGGCCCAGGCGGCGCGGCAGCACGGCATGATCAACGTGATGGGCGGGCCGAATCTCGTGCTGGGCGGCTCGCAGTCCGGCAATGTCGGTGCCGCGGAACTGGTCGAGGAGGGGCTTCTCGACTGCTTCTCTTCCGACTACGTACCGACCAGCCTGCTCACTGCCGCCTTCCTCATGCATCACCGCCTGGAGCGCACGCTGACGGAAGCGGTGGCGACGGTGACCGCGACGCCGGCCCGGGTGCTGGGCCTGGCCGATCGTGGGCGGATCGCAGTGGGGCTGCGGGCCGACCTGGTCCAGGCCCGCGAGGTGGGGTCGGCGGTCCGGGCGATGGCTGTCTGGAAAGAAGGGCGGAGGATCGCTTGACCGCGCGCTATGCGCTCTACTGGTGCCCCGACCCGGCCTCCAATCTGTGGCGCTGGGCCTGTCGCTGGCTGGGCCGCGACCCGGTTTCCGGGGTGGAATACCAGGGCGATCCGGCCCTGCGGCCCCTGGTGGAGGCGCCGCGGCGCTATGGCTTCCACGCGACCCTGAAGCCGCCCTTCCGCATGCGTGCCGACAAGGACCCGCGGAGCTTCATGGCTGCGGTCGAGGAGTTCGCCCGGGTGCGCGAGCCGTTCACCGCACCGCCGCTGCAACTGGCCGAGCTCGACGGCTTCCTGGCGCTGGTGCTTTCGGGCCCCAGCCCGCGCATGGACCGGCTCGCAGCCGACTGCGTGCGCGGCTTCGACGTCTATCGGGCACTGCCCGACGAGGCCGAGCTGGCGCGGCGCCGGGCGCGCGGGCTGGACGCGATCGAGGAGGCGAACCTGCGCGCCTGGGGCTACCCTTACGTGCTGGACCGGTTCCGCTTCCACCTGACGCTGACCGGCCAGGTCCCGGTCGACCCGGGCGTGCGCGCGCGCCTGGAAAGCGACACGGCCTCGTTCTGCCAGCAGCCGCTGCGGGTGGACGCGGTCACGGTGTTCGAGGAGCCGGAGCCGGGCACGCCGTTCCGCGCGGTGGCCCGCTTCCCGTTCCTCGGCTGAGCCCAGGAGCCGGCTAGCGGCGCCCCGGCGCCACGCCGCTTTGCAGGTAGAACCAGCCGCCCGGCAGGGTGCCGAGCAGCGACAGCACCAGCACCATGATCGACAGGGTGAAGGACTGCTCAGGCGGGATGCCGACCAGGCCCAGCAGCGAGATGAACGCCGCCTCGCCCACACCCAGGCCGCCCAGCGAGATCGGCACCATCATCACGAGCGAGACGATCGGCACCACCACCATGTAGGTCTGGAAGCTAGCATCGATGCCGATGGCGGCCCCCGCCACCGCATAGGTCGCCACCCGGAAGAGCTGGAAGAACAGCGCCATCGCGATGGCGCCGGCCAGCATGAGCGGCTGGTGGCGGTACTCGTCCAGGCGCAGATAGAGTTCCTCGATCTTCGCCCGCACCGGCGCCAGCAGCCTGCCCGGCAGGAGGCTCAGCGACAGGCGGCGGGTCGGGCCGATCATCAAAGCGAGGCTGCCCAGCGCCAGTGCCGCCAGCGCCGCCCAGGCGAACTGGCCGATCCAGGCGGGAAAGCCCGCATCGGAGAGCAGGAGGCCCAGCACGACCAGGACCACCAGCGCGCCCAGCGCCAGGACGCGCTCGACGATCACCGAGGACAGGGCCAGGGCCAGGTCGGCCGTGTGCCGGGACAGGCCATAGACCCGCACCGCCTCGATCCCGACGCCGGCCGGCAGGAAGCTGCCGATGAAGTTGCTGACGAAGGTCAGCCGGGCGAGCGGCGCGAAGCTCACGTCGACATGCTTGCCGCGCAGCAGCATGTACCAGCGAAAGGCGCCGAGCAGCCGGTCGCCCACCGCCATCAGCGCCACCAGCAGGACCAGCCAGGGATCGGCATTGGCCAGCACCGCGAAGGCCTGGGCCGGCTCCACGAGATGGAGCAGGTAGGCCAGCATCAGGAGGCTGACCGGGATCCGCAGCCAGCGCAGCGCCCGTTTGGCCAAGCCCTTCACGCCGCCGGTCGCGCGGGCAGGGGGGCTGCCGGCCGGATCGGGTTCGGCCAGGTCGGGCTGGGCGATCGGCAGGGTCACGGTTCGGCTACGGCGGCAAGGGCCTCCACCGGCGTCTCTTCCGGGCGGCGCAGGCGGTGCAGGCGTGCCGGCACGCCGGTGACGATCGCGTAGTCGGGCACGTCGCGCGCCACCAGGGCGCCGGCACCGATCACGGCACCCTTGCCGACCGTCACGCCGGACAGGACGATGGCGCCCGCCCCCAGCCAGCAGTCCGGCCGGATCACCACCCGCCCGGCGAGGCCCGGCTGGGTGCGCATCGGCTGGTCCAGGCGGCGGTCGGTCAGATAGGTGCCGCCGCCGATATAGCAGTGGGCCGCCAGCATGGTGTCGTCGCCGATCTCCACGCCGCTGCCGGCCATGATCGTGCAGCCATTGCCGATGCTGACCCGGTTGCCCAGCCGCAGCGGACCCTCGGCGGCGACCACCGTGCAGCCCCGGCTGATCAGCACGTCGTCGCCCAGCACGAAGCCGCCGACCGACGCCACCTTGGCATCCAGCAGCGTGTCGTCGTCGACCAGCAGGCGCGCACCAATCCGCATCTTCAGGGGCTGACGAAGCACCACGCCCCGGCCGAACACCGCACTGCCGCCGCACTCGTGGAACAGGCGCTTCCAGAACAGCTTGCGGAAGGCCAGGCCCAGCGCACCCGGCAGGGCACCGCCGAAGCCCACCACCAGCTCATGCTGGATCAGCTTCAGCCAGGACCGGCTGCCGACCATCATGTCCTGGTAGGTGGCGATCGCACTGCCGCCCTCCAGGCGGGTGGACAGGGTGCTGCTCAGCAGGGCGCTGTCCGGGCGCTGATCGGTGCGGTCTGGGTCCATGGCCTCGGGTTCGTTCGTGCAAAATGCGGTGTGGGACCGGCGCGGGCTCAGGCCGCCTGCCGCTCCGGCAGGGACGCCTCGCCATCATGATGGACGCGCAGCCAGGCTTCCAGCACCGCCATCGCCCAGAGCCGGTGCGAATGGTTGTGGCGCTTGGCACGGTGCTCGTCGATCAGCCGCTGGACGGCGGCCGGCTGGAACAGGCCGCGGCGGCGCACCGCATCCGGCGAGAGCTGGCCGGACACCCACTGCCAGAGCGGGCCGGTCTCGCGCAGCCAGTTCTTCATCGGCACGGAATGGCCGAGCTTGTCCTTGCGGTGGTTGATGATGTCGGGGAGCACCCCCTCCATCGCCTGCCGGAACAGCCGCTTGGTCCGCTCGATGCCTTCCAGCTTGAGCCTGGCCGGGATGCGCGCACCGTATTCTACCAGGGCCCGATCGTAGAAGGGCAGGCGGTACTCGATGCCGAAATGGCGCAGCAGCATCAGCCGGCTGAAATAATAGGTCGAGGTGGTGGTGTAGTCGGAATAAAGGTGCGGCGAGAGCCCGTCGTCCGGACCGTCATAGCCCTGGTATGAGGCGACCACGCTGGCGAACGGGTCCTGGCCGCGGACCAGGCCCTGTGCCGATGGGGTGAGCAGGGCCGGGAAGTCGTCCGGCGCGTAATAGGCGCGCCAGCGGAACGGGCCGATCGCCTTGGGTAGTCCGGCAGCCGGCAGGATCCGCTTCAGCTTGACCTTCAGGTCGCGCTTCTGGTCGCTGTCGGAGAACAGGTTGAAGGCGCCGGTCAGCGCCTTGTGGACGAATTGCGGGACCGGCAGCGAGTCGTAAGGGGCCAGCAGCTTCTGCGCCGCATAGACCGGATGGCTGGCCCAAAGCTCGTCGCCGCCGTCGCCGGTGAACAGGAACGGCACCTTGCCCGAGGCGGCACGGGCCACGATCCAGCTGCCCTCGTTGATGCCGACATCGGTGAACGGCACCTCGGAGGCGGCCGAGACGTCCGCGACGCTCAAGGCCTCCGCCTCGCCGTAGCGGACGGTCTCGTGCTCCGTGCCCAGCTCCTTGGCGAGCTGCGCGGCATAGTGGGATTCGTCGAACCCGGCACCCGCGCAGGAGAAGGCGAAGCTCCGGATCGTGCCGGGCTCGTGCCGGCGCAGGAAGGTAACGGTCGAGCTGGAATCCATGCCGCCGGACAGCATGATGCCGACGGGCGTGGTGGTCATGCGCCGGACCACGGCGGCTTCCAGCAGCTCGCGGAAGTTCCGGGCGATCTCCGCCTCGTCGGGCGCCACCGGGTCGGCAAACGACAGGCGGTACCAGGCCTGCTCGGTAGCCTTGCCGCTGGCGAGCTCGATCGTGACGTGGCTGCCGGGTGCCACCCGGCGCACGCCCTTGTCGAGCGTGGCCGTGCCCGGCACGTAGCAATAGGTCAGGAACTCGGCGAGGCCCAGCCCGTCCAGCCCGCCAGCCAGGAGGCCGGTGGCGCGCAGGTCGCGGATTCGCGAGGCGAACAGCACGCCGTCCGGCCGCTCCGCCCAGAACAGCGGCTCGGAGCCGAACCGGTCGCGCACCAAGACGAGCCGCCGCGCCGGGGCGTCGTACCAGGCCAGGGCGAACACGCCGTCCAGCTCGTTGAGTGCCGCGGTGCCGCGCTCCTTGAGCCTGGCCAGCACCCGGCCGGCCAGATCGCCCGCCGCCTCGTCCTCGCGCGCACTAGTGAGGATCGGCCGGCCGGACAGGGCCAGCCAGGAGCCGCTGGCCGCGTCCTTTGCTACCCGGTCCAGCGCGTCGAGTGCCTGGACCTGCCAGGGCAGCACGGCCAGTGCGGCACCGTCCGCCTGGAGCAGCCGGGCGCCGTCCGGGCCTGCCGACCATTTCTGGTCCTGGCGCCTGGAGAGAGCGCCAGTGGCACCGAGCAGCATGTCAGTTTCTCCCGCCGGCCGTGGCGGCACCGACCGGTGCGGCCTGGGCGAGGCTGCGATACATCCGGGCAAGGCCCGCGGCGTTGGCGCGCACGCTGTGGCGGTCCGCCACCTCGCGCGCGGCGGCAGCACGGCGCGCCCGGTCGCCCGGGTTGTCGATCATGTCGATCATCGCCGCCGCCAATGCCGCCTCGTCGTCCGGCTTGACCAGCACGCCGGCCGCCGAATGGGCCAGCAGCTCCTTCTGCTCGCCGAGATCGGTGGCGATCGCCGGCAGGCCGTGGGCAAAGCCCTCCAGCAGGTGCACCGAGCTGAACCGCTCGTTCTGGAACGGCACCACCACCGCGTCGGCAGCGGCCATGTAAGCGGTCGCCTGGTCGAGCTGCTCGATCAGGTCGACCCGCTCGCCGATGCCGAGCTCCGCGATCAGCTTCTTCAGCTCGTTCAGCATGTAGTCCGTGTCACGGATCCAGCTGATGCCCTCGTATTCCTTGGGCGTGCGGTGGTAGTAGGTGGGCTTGTAGACGAAGGCCAGCCGGGCATCCGGCCGCTCGGCCAGCACCTTCGCGAACGAGCGCATCAGATGCTCGTTGCCGCGCTCCGGCCCGAGCTTGGTCAGGCAGATGAACACCTTCTCGTCCATGCCCCAGCCGAGCTCGGCGCGGGCGGCTTCCCGGGTCACCGTGCGGGCCGCCTCGAAGCGCGACTCGGGGATGGCATGGGGCATGATCGACAGGCGATCCGCCGGCAGGCGGCGCACGTCGCGCATATAGTCGCGGCACATCGGCGAGGCGGCGAGGGCATGGCCGGTGGAGGAGGCCAGCAGCCGGTCGGCGACCTTCAGATAGGTGGGGTAGGGGAAGTAGATCTGCGTGTCGAAGTCGTGCACGACGGTGGGCACGCCGTTCAGCTTGCCGGCCATCCGCCCGAAGGTCGAGGCCGCGTAGCAGAACAGGTGCATCACGTCGATCTCGTGCTTCTTGCACAGCGAGGTGATGGTCGTGAGGGTGGTGAGGTCGTACTTGCCCTTGTTCAGGTTGACGACCTTCATGGGCGCCGTCTTGAACAGCTCCACCACCTCGTCGCTGGCGCGCAAGAAGTAGGGGAAGACCTTCACCTCGGCGGGATCGAACATCGGCGCCAGATTCATGAATAACCGGCCGCCGCCATGTAGACTGCCGTCATAGCAGACGTGGTCGATCAGCCAGAGCACGTTGATCGGCGCCATCTTTCAGTCCCGGCAGTAAAGTTTCTATCGAAGCGGCGAAGCGTGCATGCCCTGTTCCGGCGAAGCATCCGTCGCGGCCCGCAGCACCGACGCTCTATTAATGGCGCAGGGGCACTAAAGCAATCACGCCGACATCCGCGATGCATCGAGATACGAGAGTGGTGCGGGTTCGACCCAGTCCCGGCCGGTGCCTGGCGCCGATGCGCCGGAGGCCTACCAGTGCCACTCCACCGGAACCCAGGCGTACTGGCGCCCGTCGCGCACGATGTGGCCGAGGCCGGGGAAGGGGAAATGGGGCACCAGGACCAGATGGCGGTCGATCGCGGCCTGGTCCAGCGTCCGGCGCCGGATCGCGACCGCCAGCACCGGGTCCTGGTCGAAGCCGACATGCCATTCCGGATGGCCCAGGCCCAGCACGTGGTGGTGCACGATGTCGGCGACATAGAGCAGGTGCTCGCCGGCCGATTCGATCAGGAAGGTCAGCTGGCCCGGGGTGTGGCCGAACGCGGCCCGGGCGACGATGCCGGGCAGCACCTGGTAGCCCGGCCGCACCAGCCGGAGCCGGTCGGCCATGGCGGCGAGCTGGCGGCGGATCGGCGGGACCCGCGCGGCGGGATCCCCGAGCCCGCGTTGGTCCTGGGCAGCCCGGCCGGTCCAGTACGCCCATTCGGCCTCGCCCACCACATAGCCGGCGTTCGGGAAGACCCGCTGCCCGTCCGGGTCGAGCACGCCCATGACATTGTCCTCATGGGCATGGGAGATCACGACCGTGTCGATCTCGGCGGGCTCGACCCCGGCCCGGCGCAGGTTGTCGGTGAGCCGGCCCAGCGCCGGCCCGAGATAGGGGCCCGCACCGGTATCGATCAGGACCTTGCGGCGGCCGTCGTCGATCAGCAGCGCGTTGACCTGGAGATCCACGGCCTGTGGCGAAAGGAACCTGGAGCGCAGCATGGCCGCGAAGTCGGCAGGCGGTGCCTCGGGCGCCAGCATTGGCTGGGCCGGTTCGGCGTGGAACACGCCATCGCTCACCGACATCATGGCGAGCTCGCCCAGGCGGAAGCGATAGAAGCCCGCCCCCTGCAGGTCGCCCTGCGCGGGTGCGGCTGCCGCCCGTGCCGGCCCGGCCTGGAGCGATGTGGCCGCGAGCGCACCGGCGCCTGCGAGAAGGCCGCGGCGCGACGTGCCGGCGACGTTCATGGTGACACTCCAGCCAAGGTTATGTGCCGGCCGTTATGAAACCCGCATTGCCAGTGTCAACCAGTTTTGTTACGAGCGTCACAAATCCACTGCGGTAGGGGGAGCACCGCGTTGGAAGCCGTGCAGCAGCGCAACAAGGGTGGGCGGCCACGCAAGTTCGTGCGCGAGGAGGCGCTGGACCGCGCGCTGGCGCTGTTCTGGGAGCGGGGCTACGAGGCCACCTCCATGGCGGACCTGGCCCTGGCCATGGGCATGCACAGTCCCAGCATCTATGCGGCGTTCGGCTCGAAGGAGGATCTGTTCCGCGAGGCTGCCGCCCGCTACGAGCAGCGCTTCGCCTCCCGGCTGAACCGGCTGCTGGAGGAGGCGCCCACCGCCGTCTCGGCGATCCGCGCCTTCTTCACAGAAGCGATCGAGACCTATGTCGAATGCGCTCGGGGCTGCTTTCTCGTCATGGCGACGGCGAACGGTCCTGCGGACAGCGCGGTAGTCCAGGAGCGCCTGGCAGGTAAGCGGGAGCGGGGGCTGCAGGCCATCCGTGCCCGGCTGGAGCGCGGGCGCCGCGAGGGCGACCTGGATCCCTCCTGCGATGTCGACGCGCTGGCCGCCTACGTGATCACGGTCGCCCAGGGCCTCGCCATGCAGGCGCGCCAGGGCGTGCCCAGGGAAACGCTGGCATTGGTGACGCAGACTGCTCTTGCCGGGATCGAGCGGCATGGCTGGCCATAGGCGAACCTATGGCCAGCCCTCCGGTCAGTTGACGAACTGCGGCATCATCAGGCGCGGCAGCCATAGCGAGAGCGCCGGGATGAAGACGACGAGCGCCAGGATCGCCAGCATGGGCAGGAGGATCAGCGCCACGTCCTTCAGCGCTGTCTTCACCGGAATCTTCGCGATGGCGCAGGAGATCAGCAGGCACAGGCCGTAGGGCGGCGTGACCAGGCCGAAGGCCAGGCTGATGATCCCGATCATCGCGAAGTGGATCGGGTGCATGCCGACTTCCTGGGTCACCGGAAAGAGGACGGTGCCCAGGATGATGATGGCCGGGATCGCGTCGATGAAGCAGCCGATGATCAGGAACGCGATCGCCACGGCCAGGCCCATCTCGACGACCCCCAGGTCCAGGGCCTGCACCACGCTGATCAGGGCCGCCGGGATCTTGAAGTAGGCCAGCGTCCAGCCGAACGCGCTGGCGGTGCCGATGCAGAACAGGGCGATCGCGGCGAACCGGCCGGTGTCGTAGAAGACGTCCGCGATCCGGCGGGGGCCGGTGGTGCGGTAGACGATCATGCCCAGCGCCAGCGCGTACAGGGCGGCGACCACCGAGGCCTCGGTCGGCGTGAAGAAGCCGCCGACGATGCCGCCGACGATGATCACCGGGGTCAGGATCGCCAGGAGCGCGCCAAGGAAGGCGCCACCGAGCTCGGCGAGCGTGGCACGGCGGTGCAGCCCCATGCCGTGGCGGCGGGCATAGACATACACGGCCACCATCTGGGCCAGGCCGATCAGGATGCCCGGAATGATGCCGGCGATGAACAGGCCGCCGATCGAGACCGACATCAGCCCGCCCCAGACCACCATCAGGATCGACGGCGGGATGATCACGCCCATCACCGAGGAGCAGGCGGTCACGGCGACCGAGAAAGAGGCGGAAAAGCCTTCCTTCTTCATCTGCGGGATGAGCAGGGAGCCGATGCCGGCCGCATCTGCGGTGGAGCTGCCGGAGATGCCGGCGAAGAACATCGAGACCACGATGTTGACGTGGCCGATGCCGCCTGGGAGATGGCCGACCATGGCGCGGGACAGACGAATCAGCCGGTCGGTGATGCCGGCCGCGTTCATGAGGTTGGCGGCCAGCAGGAAGAACGGGACGGCCAGGAGCACGAAGGAGTTGTAGGAGCGGAACATCTCCTGCAACGCCAGGACCGGGGTCAGGCGCGGCTCCAGGAAGAAGATCGGGATGCAGGAGAGCAGCAGCGCGAAGGCCACCGGGACCCGCAGGATGATCAGCAGGAACAGCAGGCCGAACAGGATGGCGGCGACGAAACCCGGCGTCATGCTCGTGCACCCCGCATGATGGAGATCTCCTTGGCGATCTTCTCAGCGAGGAACAGGACCGAGACGACCCCCATCATCGGCCAGGCGACGAAGATCCAGTTCATCGGCAATTGCGCGATCTCGGAGACCTGGAACCAGCCGAACAGGAGGAACCGCCAGCCATACCAGATGAAGATGATGGCCGCGATGAAGATCATCAGGTGGACGAAGATCCGCTTGGCGGCCTCGACCTTGGGGTTCGGCGATTCCGGCAGGACTTCGAGGTCGAAATGCGTGCCGTCGCGCACCGCGCACATCGCCCCGATCATGATCATCCAGACGAAGCAGAACCGGGCGATCTCCTCGGTCCAGATGTAGCGGGGGATGAAGTCGACGAAGCGGGCCAGGATCTGCATCGTCACCGGCACGAGCAGGCCGGCGACGAGCAGGGCCAGTGCCAGCTTGAGCACGAGGTGAATGGCGTCGAGCACGCGGGTCATCAATGCCCTCCGAGGCGGGAGCAGGTGCAGGGCGGACCGGACGGCAGGCAAGCGGCCGGGGCCATGCGGGCCCCGGCCTGGTCACGTTCCGCCGAGCGGCAGGTCACTGAACGGCCTGGACCGCCTTCAGCACGTCGGTGGCGCCCAGTTCCTCGGCATAGGCCTCGATGACCGGTGTGGCCGCCTCGATCATCTTGTCACGCTCGGTGAACTCGTGGGTCGTGAGCAAGCCCTTTTCCACCAGCGCCTGGATCTTCTGGGAGTCCTCGCTGCTCTCCGCGTCGCGGGCGAACTTCGCGGCCTCCGGGCCGGCCTGGTCGATGCACTGCTGCAGCTTCTCGGGCAGGCGCTGGTAGGTCTTGTTGGAGATGAACAGGGGCCTGATGGTGATGGCATGCTGGGTCAGCGAAAGTTGCGGGCCGACCTCGTAGAACTTCATCTGCTCCACGCCGGCCGCCTCGTTCTCGCCCGCCTGGATCACGCCGGTCTGGATGCCGTTATAGATCTCATTATAGGCGATCACCGTCGGTGCCGCGCCCAGCGCGTTGAAGACGCTGGTCCAGATGGGCGCCCCCTGCATGCGGATCGATAGCCCCTTCAGATCCTCCATGGTCGTCAGCGGCTTGGTGGCGAAGATGTTGCGCACGCCACCGCCGCCATAGCCCAGCAGGCGGATGTCGGCCTTTTCCAGGATGTCGTCGGCCACGGGCTGCATGGCATCCGTCTCGAGCACCTTGTTCCAATGGTCCAGGTCACGGAACAGGAACGGCATGTCCATCAGCGGCGCCATCTGCGAGAAGGTCGACATATGCGCCGGCGAGGCCACCGCATAGTCCACCGAGAGGCCCTGGTTCATGTAGGCCACATAGTCCTTCTCGAGGCCCAGCTCGGAATTGGGATGCATCTCCCAGGTAATGGGCTCGTCCGTGTAGCAGGCGTTGACCAGTTCCTCGAACTTGCGCATGTGCCTAGTATAGACATGGTTCTCGTCGAACTGGCTCGCACCCACCAGGGTGATGTCGGCCTTTGCCGGGGTGACCGCCACGGCATTGACTGCGAGTCCCGCAACACCGGCCAGGCAGACCCCGACCATCTTTGAGATTGTGCTGAAATTCTTCATGGTTCTTGCCTACCCTGAGCAAAGTCGTACTGAATCGGTCAGTCGAACGACTTGCGACTGCGGCACAGTATCTTGCTGCGCCGTCCCATTGTCATTTCAGGTATAGCCGTTGACCTGATGAGGTCAACGGCACCCCTCGCGGATTCGTGATTCCGGTTGCCGGCATCGCCTCGCTGGCTCAGCCCAGCGCCTTGCGGACCGTGCCGGTGCTCCGCATCAGCAGCGCCAGCGCGCCGACCGTGATGATGCTGAAGCCGATCAGCAGCGTCGCGATCGCGGTGATGGTCGGGTTCACCTGCAGGACCAGCTCGTTGAACATCCGCTTGGGGATGGTCTCGATTCCGCCGGCCAGGAAGATGGTGACCACCACCTCGTCGAAGCTGATCACGAAGGCGAAGATCCAGGCCGCGCCGGCGCTGGGGGCCAGGTTGGGCAGGAGGACCCGCCGGAACATGGTGGGCCAGGAGGCACCCAGCGTGAGTGCCACCTGCTCGATCCGCAGGTCGAAGCTGCGGATCGCCACGGTCATCACCAGCACGACATAGGGGATCGCCAGCACGGTGTGGCCGACGATCAGGCCGAACAGGGTGCCCAGCAGGCCGAGCTTCGCGAAATAGATGTAGAGGCCGACCGCGGTCACGATCTGCGGGACGATCAGCGGCGCCATCACGTTGCTCTCGACCAGGGCACGGCCGCGGAAGCTGCCGCGCACCAGGCCATAGGCGGCGATGCTGCCGATCAGAAGCGCCAGCGTGCTGGCGATCAGCGCCACGACGATCGAGTAGCCGGCCGCCACCAGCCAGCGGCCGTCGCCGAAGAAGGCTTGGTACCAGCGCAAGGAGAAGCCGGGCGGGGGGAACTCCAGCGAGCTGGCGCTGGAGAACGACATCGGCACCACGATCACGATCGGCAGGCACAGGAACAGCAGCACCGTGATGCCGGCGAGCGTCAGGAGCAGGCGGGGCAGGTGGCCGGGTTCGGTCATCTCAGTTCCCCGCCTGGCGGCTGAGGCGGACATAGAGCAGGTGCAGGAGCACGGTCAGGATCAGGAGGATGATGGAGATCGCCGAGGCCAGCTCCCAGCGCGGCAGGCGGTTGATCAGCATGTCCAGCATGTTGGCGACCATCGGCACCCGGCCGCCGCCCAGGATCGCGGGCGTGACGTAGAAGCCGAGGGTGAGGATGAACACCAGCACCATGCCCGCGGCCAGGGCCGGCACGGTGAGCGGGAAGAACACCCGACGGAAGATCGTCCAGCGCGAGGCGCCGAGCGTTTCCGCCGCCTGCAGGATCCGCCCGTCGATCCGGATCATCGCGGCATAGAGCGGCAGCACCAAGAAGGGCAGCAGGAGGTTGGTGGTGCCGATCACCACGCCCAGGTCGTTGTAGAGGAAGGCCACCGGCTCGCTGGCCAGGCCCAGGTCCATGAGCCCCCGGTTGACCACCCCGTTATTGCCCAGCACCACGATCCAGGCATAGGAGCGCACCAGGATGCTGACCCAGAACGGCAGCACCACCAGGGTGAGCGCCACCAGCCGCGCCGTGCCGCTGAGCGAGCGCAGCCAGTAGGCCAGGACATAGCCCAGCACCGCGCAGGCGACCGTCGCGATCGCGGCGATCCGCAGCGTGTTGAGGATCACCTTGAGATAGACGGGGCGGGTGAAGAACTCGATGAAGGGCGCGAACATGCCCTTGGCGCTGGTCAGCGCCCAGCCGAACATCATCAGGACCGGCACGTCGAACGCGACCAGCAGGAACAGGCTGACCGGCAGGGCGAAGCCGAGCCCGGTGGCGCCGAGGCGGCCCGCACGCGCGGACCGCCCCGGACGGATCGAGGCAGTGGGAGACTGGGTCACAGGGTCAGCTTGAATTCCTGCCAGCGCTGCTCGACCTCGTCGGCATTCTCGAACCACCACTGGCCGTCATTGAACATCTGCACGTTCTTGTTGGCGGTGGTGGTCGGGAACTCGCCGATCCGGTCCTGCGGCAGCAGCTTCTCGAGGTCGGGGCTGGGGCCGGTGTAGGAGACCACCTCGGCGGCCACGGCCTGGTTCTTGGCGACGCTCATCTCGTGCAGGAGGCCCATCGCCGCCTTCTTCAGCTCGGGATCCACGCCCTTGGGCACCACGAAATAGGCGAGGTCGAGCAGCCCCTGCTGGTAGGTGAACTCCATGCCCGGCGCACCGGCGACGCGGCCGGACCAGCCCGCCGCATACTGCACCTCCTTGTCCTTGAGCAGCTGCGGCGGCTGCGCGCCCGCCTGCCACCAGACCGACACGCTGTCCTTGATGCGCTCCAGCGACTCGAAGGCCTTGTCCAGGTCGATCGGATAGATGTTCTCGATCGAGCTGCCGGCGGCGAGTGCTGCCATCGGCAGGATATAGGCGGCGTAGTCCGGCAGGGTCCGCTTGCCGGACAGCGCCTCGGGATCGAAGAACTCCGCCCAGTCCTTGGGCGCCCGCTCGCCCTCGCCCCAGGCCATCACCGTGGAATAATACTGGTAGCCGAAGCCGTACTCGTGCTTCGCCTCGTCGAACATCGGGTCGGGGTTCACCACGTCCCAGTCGATCGGCTCCACCAGGTCGAGCGCCACGGCCTGGTAGAGTTCCGGGCTGCTCACCTCGAGCAGGGGAACCGAGCTGTCGCCGGATTCGACCAGGGCGCGCAGCTTGCCGAGCCCGCTCGGGCTCTCGCGCAGGACCCTGGTGCCGGTCTGCTCGGTGAACGGAACGATATAGCCCTTCTCGATCGATTCGCCGGACGTACCGCCCGCCTCGATCATCCGGAACTCGCCGGCCGCGGCCCGCGACGGGCCGGCGCGCAGCCCCAGCGCCGACAGGGCGACCAGCCCTGCCGAATTTTTCAGCAATTGCCGCTTGGTGAAAATCATCTCGGCCTGTCCTTCCCCGCTACTTCGGTTGAGGCTAATGGATGGTCGAACATCGTGCCAGCCGCTGTGAAAGCCGGCTGGCCCAGGGAGCGAATGAAAACGACATGCCGATCGAGCCCGCCCGCCGCAACGCGACGCTCCAGAGCGCAGTGGAAGATGCCGAGCGCCGCTATGTCGCGGCGAACCCCAACAGCCGGGCGCGCGTGGAGCGGGCGGAGGCCGTCATGCCGGGCGGCAGCACGCGGACCATCCTGCATTTCTCGCCCTTCCCCCTGACCATCGTCAAAGGCGTCGGAGCCACGCTCCACGACGCCGATGGCCATGTCTATCTCGACTATCTGGGCGAGTACACGGCAGGGTTGTACGGCCATTCCAACCCGGCGATCCTGAACGCGGTCCGGACGGCACTCGACAGCGGCATCACGCTGGGCGGCCCGAACCTGTACGAGGCGGAACTCGCGGCGCTGATGTGCCAGCGCTTCCCCTCGCTGGACCTGGTGCGCTTCTGCAATTCCGGCACCGAGGCTAACCTGAACGCGTTCTGCGCCGCCCGCGCGGTCACCGGCCGTGGCAAGATCCTCCTGTTCAACGGCGCCTACCATGGCGGCTGCTTCACCTTCGCGAACGGGCCGGGCGCCATGAACGCGCCGTTCGACGTGGTGCTGGCGGACTACAACGATCTCGACGGCACCCGCGCCCTGATCCGCGCCCATGCCGAGGACCTCGCGGCCGTGGCGCTGGAGCCGATGATGGGGGCGGGCGGCGCCATCCCGGCCGGGCCCGAGTTCCTGGCCATGCTGCGCGAGGAGACCGAGCGCCACCGCATCGTGCTGGTGTTCGACGAGGTGATGACCTCGCGGCTGGCACCGGGCGGCCTGCAGGAGGCCACCGGCGTGATCCCGGACATGACCACGTTCGGCAAGTATCTGGGCGGCGGGCTGACCTTCGGCGCGTTCGGCGGCAGGCACTGGATCATGGACCGGTTCGACGCCCGCAAGCCGGGCGCACTCGGCCATTCCGGCACCTACAACAACAACGTGCTGACCATGGCGGCCGGGGTGGCGGGCCTGCGGGAAGTGTTCACGCCCAAGGCCGCGATTGCGCTCAGCGAAGCCGGCGACCGGCTGCGCGCCAGGCTCAACGCTGTGTTCCAGGAGCGGCGGGTGCCGTTCCAGGTGATGGGGCGAGGCTCGATCAACTGCGTGCATTTCCACGACCGGCCGATCCGCCGCCCGCAGGACGCGCCGGCACGGCCCGAGCTGCAGACCCTGTTCCAGCTCGAGATGATCGAGCGCGGCATCTACCTGGCGCGGCGCGGCTTCATCACGCTCTGCCTGCCGCTCACCGAGGCCGACCACGACCGGTTCGTGGCCGCGGTCGAGGATTTCTGCGACGTGCACGGGGCGATCCTCCGCCAGTAGCGCCGAAGCCGGCGGACATCCGGGTCAGTGCATGCCCGCGGCGGGCGGGATGATCCAGCCGTCCGCCGGCGCCCAGCCGAGTGCCACCCGCTCGCCCCGGCCAAAGCGTGCCATCCGGTCGGCACTCTGGGCGACGATCCGCTGGCCGCCCGGGCCTTCCAGCACGTAGCGGACCGACTGGCCCAGATAGATCGCGTCCGTGACGGTGGCGGCCAGGCCCGGCGCGCCGGCGGGCTCCAGCCGGATCCGCTCGGGCCGGACCAGGAGGTCGAGTTCCGGTGCGCCGCGGCCGTCCGGCAGGGCCGGGCAGGGCAGGAGCTGGCCGTCCCCCAGGCGCAGCCGCATCTGCCCGCCCTCTTCGACCGGTCGGCCGGTGAAGATGTTGGCCACGCCCAGGAAGTCGGCGACGAACCGGTTGGCGGGATGCAGATAGGCATCGGTCGGGGTCGCCACCTGCTGCACCCGGCCATGGTCCAGCACCATGAGCCGGTCGGACAGGGACAGCGCCTCCTCCTGGTCGTGGGTCACCAGCACGCTGGTCAGGCCCAGCGACTTCTGCAGTTGGCGCAGCTCGATCTGCACCTCCTCGCGCAGCTTGCGGTCCAGGGCACCCAGGGGCTCGTCGAGCAGCAGGATCGAGGGACCGAACACGATCGCGCGGGCCAGCGCCACCCGCTGCTGCTGGCCGCCGGAGAGCTGGGATGGCCGGCGCTCGGCAAAGCCGCCAAGGCGCACCATGCCCAGCGCCTCGCCGACCCGGCGCTCGATCTCGCTGCGCGGCAGGCCGCGGATCGAGAGCGGGAAGGCGACGTTGTCGAACACGCTCATGTGCGGGAACAGCGCATAGCTCTGGAACACCAGGCCGATATTGCGCTTGGCCGGCGGCACCCTGGTCACCTCCTGCCCGGCCATGCTGATCCGCCCGTCCGACAGCTCGGTGAGCCCGGCGATCAGGGTGAGCAGCGTGGTCTTGCCCGAGCCGCTGGGCCCGAGGATGGTCAGGAACTCGCCGTCCTGGACGTGCAGGTCGATGTCGTCCACCACCGTGACGCCGCCATAGCGCTTGGTGACGCCGCGCAGTTCGATGTCGCTCATCTGGGCTCCTGAGGCTGGACGAGGGTGCCCGGCCTTAGCTGCCGGAACTGGTTGGCGGACGGGGCAGAACAGCGGATCCACGATCCGGCCGGCTGGGCCGCGAGCCGATGCACGGCTGCCATGGATGGCCTCCGGCGGGTCGTGCGGCTAGCTTGCCGGCGGATGAGAACCACCGCCTGCCTCGTCAGGGCCAGTTTTCCAGGGAGTGACGCATTGAGCAACGGCAAGCCAAGCATCGGATTCATCGGCCTCGGCCTGATGGGCGCGGCCATGGTTGAGCGGCTGCAGGGCCTGGGCTACCCGATGACCGTGATGGCCAACCGCAGCCGGGCCAATGTGGAGGCCGCGGTGGCGCGCGGTGCCACCGAGGTGGCGACGGCGCGCGAGGTCGCTTCTGCCAGCGACATCGTCATGCTGTGCATGGACACCTCCGCTTCGGTGGAGGCCCGGATGTACGGGCCGGACGGGGTGATCGCCGGGGTGCGGTCGGGGGCGCTGGTGATCGACTTCGGCACGTCTCTGCCGGATTCGACCAAGCGGATCGGGCCGGCCGTGGCCGAGCGCGGTGCCACCTACATGGACGCGCCGCTCGGGCGCACGCCCTCGCATGCCAAGGAGGGCAAGCTCAACATCATGGCCGCTGGCGACGAGGCGGCATACCAGCGGGTCCTCCCGGTGTTCCGCGACCTGGGCGAGAACGTGTTCCATGTCGGCGAGCTCGGTGCCGGGCACACGCTGAAGCTGATCAACAACTTCTTCGCCATGACCACGGCCTGCGGGATGGCGGAAGCCTTCGCCATGGCCGACCGGGCGGGGATTGCCCGCGACCGGCTCTACCAGGTGATGTCGGCGGGCCCGCTCCGCTCGGGCATGATGGACTTCGTCGCCGCAAACGCGCTGGAGGGCGACCCCAGCAAGCTCGCCTTCTCGATCGCCAACGCGCGCAAGGATGTCGGCTATTACAGCCGGATGGCCGAGGACCTGGGCGTGCCGACCATCATGTCGGTCGGTGCCCGCCAGGCGCTGGGGCTGGCGGTGGCCCAGGGCCAGGGTGACCGGATGGTGCCGGAGATGGTCGACTACCTGGCCGGGCTGTTCGGCGGCAAGCGCTGAGCCAAAAAAGGGAGCGCCTCTGGTTGGAGGCGCTCCAGTTGGGAGGTCGTCCCGTAAGACGACGTCGGGAGGACCGGCCGGGCAGCGCAGGGGTGCCGGCCGGCCTCGTCAGGTCTGGCCGAGCACCAGGAGGGTGCCCGCCAGGAAACTGTCCCCGAGCCCGATCGTGGCGGCTGGCCGGCGCAGCCAGGGCGTGGCGCAGGCCGCCAGGTTCCAGCGGCCGAGTGTGCCGACCGGCGGGCAGGGGGGCGGCTGGAACATTGCCCCTCGCGGCACCTGGTCGGGCACCCGCACCTCGCCATGCCAGGCCCTGGTCGAGGCCAGCAGCGAGCCGGCCATCAGGGCCTGCAGCTCCGCCTGCGGATCGTCTCGGGTCACCGCCAGCGCATAGGTGTCGTAATGGACCGCCACCCGGTCCACCGCCATGCGCTCTGCCAGCTCCACCGCGCGCTCGGGCACCGGGCGGCCGTCCGGCAGGAGTGCGTCCAGCTCTGACAGGCTCAGCCCCAGCGAGCTGGCGGGCCCCCGCAGGCCATCCATGACCTGCCAGGCCGTCGCCATGTCGGGAAAGTCACCGAGCTCCAGGTGGATGAGGCGCAGGCCGGCCGCACGCCAGGCCGCCGCCAGCTCGTTGGTATGCGCCAGCGCCGCAGCGAGCTGGTCGGGCGGGACCTCGTTGTAGCCGGACAGGATCGCGGCACCCGCTTGCCCCGCGAGACGGCGGCTGTGCGCCTCGAACCAGGGATCGTGCTCCAGCGGGTCGTCGGCGAAGCGGCAGATGATCCGCGACGAGCGCGGCAGGGCCCGGCCGCCCACCTCGCTGTCGGCGGCGAACTCGATGATGTAGTGGGCGGGCTTGCCAGGAATTGGCCCGCCTGCCACCGCGGCCACGGGTACCGGCCCCTCGGCCAGCGCCACGCCGACCTTTGGATGGAAGCGCTCCAGTTGCCGGGCACTGCGGTCGCCCACCGTCACCAGCGTCGGTGCCCCCAGCGTCGCCAGCACCTGGGCCGCCTGGGCGCCGGTGCCGCCCAGCCCCAGCCGGGTCGGCAGGTTGGCATCGAGCCAGGCCGGGCCTTCTGGCCAGTCGACATGGATCTCGCCGCCGACCCCGCGCCAGGCCCGTTCCAGTACCTGGCGCGCCAGCCGGCCGGCCGGCCTCGCCGGGTCGGCCTCCAGCAGCGGCCGGGCCTCTTCCAGGCGGATATAGGCATCGACGCAGGTGCTGAAGCCGCACAGCGTGACCGGCGCCCGGGCAGCGAGTCCCGGCAGCTGCCGCACGAGTCCGGCATAGGCGCTGTGCCAGTCGACTGGTGCTTGCGGCGCCCGCAGGTCATGCGCTGGCGCCGCCGCCACCCCCGTATGGTCCGGCAGGTCGGGATCTCGAGATTCCGGCAAGATCCGGCCTCCCCGACCGGCATGCTCCGCTTAGCCGGCCGCACGTTCCGGTGCCGGTCGCCTTGGGCGCAGCTTCATGCAGTTTTATGCTCTTTTCAGCTGGAATGTAGCGGTCCGCCAGTGGCGGCGTCAAGCTGGCCCGCCTATGGTCGCACGTCATGAACGATCGCCAAGACGCAGCGGCAGGCGAATCCGACCTCCGCGACACCCTGCCGGCCAAGCGCCGGGCCGAGCTCGTCCGCCTGGTGCGCGCCCGCGGCCAGGTGACGGTGACCGAGCTGGCTGCCCTGTTCGACATCTCGGTCGACACGGTGCGCCGCGACCTTGACCAGCTGGCCGAGCGCGGCCTGCTCGCCCGCACCCATGGCGGTGCCGTGGCGGCGGGCGACCTCGTCACCCAGGACACGCCGTTCATCGACCGGCTGGTGCGGCAAAAAGGGGCCAAGGCCCGGATCGCCCGGGCGGCGGCGGCCCTGATCGGCGACGGTGAGACCTTGCTGATCAATGGCGGCTCGACCACGCGGGCCGCCGCCGCCGAGCTCGGCCTGCGCCGCAACCTGACGATCGTCACCAACAACCTCGCCCTGCCGCAGATCCTGCCGCCGGACGCCTGCCGCGACGTCTATGTGATGGGCGGCCATTACCGCCACGAGGCCCAGGTCACGCTGGGCGAGGTGCGCTTCGCGTTCGCCGCCGGCATCAACGTGGACACCGCCCTGATCGGCATTGGCGGGATCAGCGCCGAGCGCGGCCTGTCCACCACCTCGATCGCCGAGGCGGTGATGATCTCGGAGATGATGAAGGTCGCCCGCCGCTCCGTGGTGCTGGTGGATTCCAGCAAGTTCGGCCATGATTCCTTCGCCACGATCGGGCCCCTGGCCCGGATGCATGTCCTAGTCACCGACGAGGCGCCCGGCGCAGAGCTGGCGGCGGCGCTTGCCGAGAGCCAAGTGGACGTGGTGGTGGCACCCGGCTGACCTGCCGGCCGGGCAGCCGTCCGCCGCGCTGCATCGGCCAGAAGCGCGCAGTGCTGCAACCTGTCCGTTGACCCGCCATGGCCGGGTCGCTAGCGGCGAACCATTGGCAAGGCGAGACATTGCTGCACATGGTTGATCCGATCGTCGTCCCCGTGGTCCTCGCGGGTGGCTCCGGCACCCGGCTCTGGCCGATCAGCCGGAGTTCCTACCCGAAGCACCTGGTGGAGATCCTGGGCGAGGAATCGCTCCTGCAGGCGACGGTCCGGCGTGGCCTGGCGCTGGCACCACCCGAGCGGATCCTGACGGTGGGTGCCGCCGCCCAGGCCTTCCTGATCGGCCGCCAGCTCGGCGAGCTCGACCCGGCGCTGCGGGCCGGGCTGGTGCTGGAGCCGTCCGGCCGCAACACCGCGGCAGCGATCGCGCTCGCGGCCATGGTCGCGGTGGCGCGCGGCCTGGGCGACGCGGTGCTCTGGGTCTGCCCCTCCGACCATCTGATGCGCGATGCCGAGGCGCTGCTGGGCGCGGTGCGCGCAGGCGCACCCGCGGCGGCCAGGGGCGAACTCGTGACCTTCGGCATCCACCCGTCCCGGCCGGAGACCGGCTACGGCTATATCCGTCTGGGTGACGCCGACCCTGACCTGCCGGCGGTGCGCAAGGTCGCGCGCTTCGTCGAGAAGCCGCCGCTGGCCGAGGCGGAGGCGATGCTGGCGGAAGGCGGCCATGTCTGGAATTCCGGCATGTTCCTGTTCCGCGCCGACCGCCTGCTGGAAGAGCTCGGGCGGTTCGAGCCGGAGCTCCTGGCCGCGGTGCAGCGCGCATTTCCCCCTGCCGGTCACGCGACCGATGGAGCGCCAGAGCTGGCGCCGGAGGCGTCCGCCTGGGCTGCCGTGCCGTCCGTGCCGATCGACAAGGCCGTGATGGAGCGCTCCGAGCGGGTGGTGTGCGTGCCCTGCGACCCGCAATGGTCCGATGTCGGCTCCTGGCAGGCCATCTGGGAACTCATGGACCAGGATGCCCGGGGCAATGCCACGACCGGCGACGTCCTCCTGGCGGATGCGGACGACAATCTGGTGCGCTCGGAGCGACGCCTCGTGGCGCTGGCCGGCGTGCGTGACCTGGTGGTGGTGGAAACCGCGGACGCGGTGCTGGTCGCCGACCGCGCCCGCTCTGAGCAGGTGAAGAACCTGGTGGCGGCGCTCACCGCTGCCGGCCGCCGCGAGGCGGTGGTGCATGCCAGCGAGATCCGGCCATGGGGGCGGCTCACAGCACTGGCCGATGGTCCCGGCTTCCGGGTGCGCGAGCTGATGGTCGATCCCGGCGCCCGGCTGTCCCTGCAGCGTCACCCCGAGCGGGTCGAGCACTGGGTGATCGTGGCCGGCCAGGCCTCGGTCGAGCTGGACGACGACGTGCGCCGCCTGCGCCCCGGTGCCGTGGTCACGGTCCCCGCTGGCGCCGTCCACCGCCTGTCCAATCCGGTGGACATGCCGCTGCGCCTGATCGAGGTGGCGCTCGGCACCGACCTCGACGACACCCGCACCGAACGGCTGGACCCGCCCGAGACCGGCCACGGCTGACGGCGGGCAGCCATGGCCGGTCGATGACGCGGCCGTGCTGCCGACCTGACGACATCCCGGGCGGCGCTCCTTCCTGACCCGGGAAGTGGCTGCTGCCCATAGTCCATCCCGGCGACTGCGGGTCAGCTCCCACGGCGTCATGGTCCCAACGCGGCCTTGGGCCTGCCGCTCAGCTATGCCGCCACCGCCAGCCGAAGGATCCGCCCATCGGCCGCGGGCAACCCGTACAAGAGCGCCGGCACATGGCAGACGGGCGGTGCCGGGTCGGTCGGCTGCCGTGAAGCTGGCCGCTTCGACACGAGGTACATCTCGAGGTGGGGAAGACCAGCCGGCCGTGACGCCAGCGGCATGGTCACAGTCCAGCCGCATTCGGCCGTATGCGCCTGCCCAACGGGATGCGGGATCGGCCGTGTCCGCCGCCTGGATACCACCAATGACACCGGGCCCATCACCGTCCTCGGCCACGGCTGCCGTTCAGCACTGGCCTGCGTCGTCGCGCGCCGCCAGTTCCGGCTCTGTCCGGCTGTCCAGCCAGCCGCGCAGCACCGGATGCAGGCCCGGCTGGGCCCGCAGCTCGGCCGGCTGGTGCCATGACACGGCCACGACCTCCGCGCCGTCCGGAGAAAGGGCCGGCTGCTCCGGGAGCTCCGCCTCGAACAGATGGACCCGCAGGCTGCGCCGCTCATGGACCAGCTCCTGCACCGGCAGGACGCGCAGCCGGTCGGGCGGCAGGACGAGGCCGACCTCCTCGGCAAGCTCGCGCACCATGCCTGCCCTGGGATCCTCGCCCGGGCGAAGCCCGCCGCCTACCAGGCCCAGGCCCTTGCGGAACGACTGGTGCACCACCAGGACCTGGCCCTTTGCCACGATCGCCACCGCCACCCCGGTGGCGCTGGGCCGGGTGAGCCACCACCAGGCGCGGGCGAGCGGGAAGCCCGCGCGATAGACGAGGCGGCGCAGGAGGTTGGCGAGCGGTCGGGCCCTCGCCATCGGCTCAGGCCGGTGCCTGCTGCCGGCTGCCGAGGCTGCTCATGAGCCCCTGCGCCAGCCGGGTGATGTCCTGCGCCACCCGGCTGTTCGGATGGCGGGTCAGGAGCGGGGTCTGCGCCTTGAGCGCCTCGGCGACCCGCGGGTCACGGTGCACGACCCCGAGCAGCCTCGGTTCGCGCGCCAGGAAGTGGGCGCACACCCGCCGCAGCACGCCGTAGGTGGCCCGGCCCTCGGTCTCGGTTTCCGCCATGTTGACGATGATCTGGTGCTCCTGCCGCTCGCGGGCGACCTTGATGAACGCATAGGCATCCGCAAGGGCGGACGGCTCGTCGGCGGTCACCACCAGAGCCTGGTCGGCCAGTGCCGCCAGGCGACGCACCGACCGCTCCAGCCCGCCGCCGAGATCCAGGATGGTGACCTCGAACCGCGCAGCCAAGTCCAGCAGGTCGCAGCCCAGCCGGTCCATGGCCTGGTCCGTCACTTGGCCCACCAGACCGCTGCCGGACCGGCCGGGCACCACGGTGATCCCGCTGCGGGGATCCTGGACCAGGGCATCGGCGAGGCCGGCCCGCCCGGCCAGCACGTCGGCCAGATCGGTGCGCCGGGCCAGGCCCAGATGGAGGTCGACGCTGGCGGCGGTCAGGTCGGCATCGACCAGCAGCACCGAGCGCCCCGCCTGGGCCAGCGCCTGGGCGATGCCGACCGCCAGGAAGGTCCGCCCGACGCCGCCCTTGGCCGAGCCCAGGGCAATAATGGGGTTGCGCGCGCTCATCGGCCGTCTCCCAGCTCGGCCTTGCTCATCAGGAGCCGTGCCAGGCCGATCGCGGTGAGCGGCTTCAGGCCGCTGCCGATCACCGGCCCGATCCCCGCGGCGACCAGTGCCGGCCCCGCCTCGGCCGCGGCCAGCACCCCGCCCAGCCGGCGCGCATTGTCCAGGCGCGAGATCACCATGCGCCGGCAGCCGATCGCGGCGAAGTTGCCGGCGACGTCCCGGGCCTCGCCGGCCGAGAGGCCCGCCGGCAGGACCAGCAGGAGCTCGGCACGCATGGCGGACGCGAGCTCGGCCAGCCGCATCATCTCCTGCGACTGGAACGGGTTCACGCCCTGGCTGTCCACCAGCAGCGGCCCTTCGCCCTCGCCGGCGACGAACGCGCGGGGATCCAGGCCGGAAGGCTGGATCTGCAAGGGACGCAGGAGGTCGGCCAGCTGGGCCAGGCTGCCGGCCTTGGCGCCGTCCGCCGACAGGACGCGCGGGCGGCGGTCCGCCAGCACGAGAGCAGTCGCGAGCTTGGCCACGGTCACCGACTTGCCGGCCCCGTTCGGGCCCACCACCATCAGGACGCCATTGGATGCGGTGAGCTCGCCGAACGGCAGCACCGCCTGAAGCGCCTGGCCCAGCGCCTGCACCGGGTCCTGCCAGCGCTCGGCGCGCACCGCGGCTAGAAGCCGCTGGACCAGATCGGGGGCGGTCTCGTGCCAGCGCAGCCCGTCCTGGATCCGCGCAGTGTCGGGTTCCGGCAGGTCGGTCCGGAGCAGCTTGTCGAGGTCGAGGCCGGGATCGGGCGCCGCGGCGGTCACGCTGACGCCGGTGCGGTCCTCGCGGGTGGCGATGATCACCGCCTGCTCGCCCAGTTCGGCTGCGACACGCGCGATCGCTTCCGAGGCAGACGGGGCATGGAATACGCGGAGTAGCATGGTCACACCTGCCCCATGGTCTTGATGCGGGCCTTGGGATGGATCTCGTTCTGCGACAGCACGCCGGTGCTGGGCCGGAAGCGCTCGATCAGCGAGCGGACATAGGGCCGAAGGGCCGGCGTGGTCACCAGCACTGGTAGCTCGCCGCGCAGCGCCAGCGCCTCGAAGGTCTCGCGCACCGAGCGCACGAACTGCTGCAGCCGGTCCGGTGCGATCGCGAGCTGGCGCTCCTCGCCATTGCCGACCAGTGCCTCGCCCAGCGCCTGCTCCCAGCCGGCCGACAGGGTGACGACCGGGATGTAGCCGCCCTCGCCGGTGAACATGGTGCTGATCTGGCGGGCGAGGCGGCTGCGGACATGCTCGACGATCACCACGGTGTTCTGCGAGTGGGTCAGGGCCTCGCCGATCGCCTCCAGCACGGTCGGCAGGTCGCGGATCGACACGCGCTCGGCGAGCAGGCCCTGCAGGACGCGGTGCACGCCGCCCATGGAGATGCGCGCCGGCACCAGGTCACCCACCAGCTTCTGCCACTCCGGCGGCAGATCGCTTAAGAGCTTCTGGGTCTCGGCATAGGTGAGCAGTTCCGCGAGATTGTCCTTGACCAGCTCGGTCAGATGGGTGGTGACCACCGTGGCCGGATCGACCACGGTCAGCCCGCGAAAGCTCGCCTCCTCGCGCAGTGCCGGGCTGATCCAGGTCGCCTGCAAGCCGAAGGTCGGCTCGGTGGTCGGCTCCCCCGGCAGGCTGATCGGCCGGCCCTGCGGGTCCATCACCAGCAGCATGTTCGCCCGGATGTCACCGCGCCCGGCCTCCATCTCCTTGATCTTGACCGTGTAGCTGTTGGCCGGGAGCTGGATGTTGTCCTGGATGCGCACCGAGGGCAGGACGAAGCCCAGCTCGATGGCGAGCTGGCGGCGCAGCGCCTTGATCTGGTCGGTCAGGCGCGGCGAGGCGTTCTCGCCGATCAGGCCCAGCAGGCCATAGCCCAGCTCGAGCCGGATCGGGTCCATGACCAACACCGACGCGATCGGCTCGTCGCCGGTGGCAGCAGGTGCTGGCTGGGGCTCGGCCGGGACCGGGGCGGTCGCGCGCCGGGTCGCATGCCAGGCGGCATAGAAGCTGCCGGCGGCGATCAGCAGGAACACCAGGGTCGGCAGGCCCGGCAGCACCGCCAGGATCAGGCTGATCACTGCGGTCAGGCCGAGCGCACGGGGATAGGCACCCAGCTGCCGGAGCAGCGCGGAGTCGGTGCGGCCCTCCACACCGGCCTTGGTCACGAGCAGGCCGGCCGCCACCGAGATGATCAGGGCCGGCACCTGCGAGACCAGGCCGTCGCCGATGGTGAGCAGGGTGAAGGTGTGGGCGGCATCGGCCACTCCCATGCCCATCTGGGCCACCCCGATCACCAGCCCGCCCACGAGATTGATCGCGGTGACCAGCAGGCCCGCCACTGCGTCGCCGCGCACGAACTTGGCGGCACCGTCCATCGCACCGAAGAAGGAGCTCTCCTCTTCCAGCTCCTTGCGCCGGCGCTTGGCGGTCTGCTCGTCGATCAGGCCGGCGGAGAGGTCCGCGTCGATTGCCATCTGCTTGCCGGGCATCGCGTCCAGCGAGAAGCGGGCGGCGACCTCGGCGATGCGGCCCGAGCCCTTGGTGATCACCACGAAGTTCACGATCACCAGGATGGCGAACACGATCACCCCGATCACGAAGTTGCCCTGCATCAGGAAGCGGCCGAACGCCTCGATGATGTGGCCGGCAGCGGCGCTGCCCTCGTGGCCGCTGGAGAGGATCAGGCGGGTGCTGGCGAGGTTGAGCGCCAGGCGCAGCATGGTCGCGATCAGCAGCACGGTCGGGAAGGAGTTGAAGTCGAGCGGCCGCTCGATGAACAGCGCGGTCACCAGGATCAGCACGGACAGGCTGACCGAGCAGGCGAGCAGCAGATCGAGCAGCATGGGCGGCAGCGGCACGACCAGGACGGCCAGGATGGTGAGGATGCCGGCGGCCAGCAGCACCTCGCTGCTGGCACCGGAGCGGCGCAGGCCGCCCAGGAGCTCGCGGCCGATGCCGCCGAGTGCGATCGTCCTCACGAGGCGGCTCCATCGAGGCAGGCCAGCCGCACGCCCTCCTGCGCATATTGCTTCAGCTTGTTGCGCAGGGTGCGGATCGAGATCCCGAGCAGCACGGCGGCATGGGTCCGGTTGCCCCGGGCATGCTGCAGGGTGTCGAGGATCAGGTCGCGCTCCACGGCGGCCACGGTGCGGCCGACCAGCGGCCCGCCCACCCGGCCGGTCGTATCGGCCGGTGCCCCGACCGCTGCCGGTACGGCCGGCTCCCCCTGGTGCAGCCGGTCCGGCTGGAACAGGATCGCCTCGGGCCCGATCTCCGGTCCGGAGGCCAGCAGGACGGCGCGGTGCATGCAGTTGTCGAGCTCGCGGACATTGCCCGGCCAGCGGCAGCGGCCGAGTGCCGCCAGTGCCGCAACGCTGAGCGGCCGGTCGGGCAGCTGGTTGGCGCGGGCGTGCTTGCGCTGCAGCCAGCGGGCCAGGGCCGGCAGGTCGCCCGGACGCTCGCGCAGGCTCGGCAACTGCAGGCGCAGCACGTTCAGGCGGAAGTACAGGTCCTCGCGGAACTGCCCGCTGCGCACGCTCTGTTCCATGTCGCGGTTGCTGGTGCCGATCAGGCGGATGTCGACCTTGACCGGCCGCGACCCGCCGAGCCGGTCGATCTCGCGCTCCTGGATGGCGCGCAGCAGCTTCGCCTGCAGGCGCGGCTCCATCTCGCTGATCTCGTCCAGGAGCAGCGTGCCGCCGTTGGCTTCCTCGAACTTGCCGATCCGCCGGGCCAGCGCACCAGTGAATGCCCCCTTCTCGTGCCCGAACAGCTCGGACTCCAGGAGATTCTCCGGAATGGCCGCACAGTTGACCGAGATGAACGGGCCGGCGGCGCGCTTGCTGTGGCGATGGATGAACCGTGCCATCACCTCCTTGCCGGTGCCGCTCTCGCCCGTGATCAGCACGCTGGCATCAGTGGGGGCGAAGCGGCGCGCCAGCTCCAGCACCTCCAGCATCCTGGGGTCCTCGGCCACGAAGTCCGACTGCTCCTGGGTGGTCTCCTCAAGGATCGCGGCGATCAGGTCCGGATCGGGCGGCAGGGGCAGGAACTCGCGCGCCCCCGCGCGGATCGCCTGGGCCGCCTGGCGGGGGTCGGTATGCACGCCGTAGGCGATCACCGGCAGGTGGATGCGCTCGGCAGCCAGCCGGCGCAGCGCGTCGGCGATGTCGCTGCCGACGTCCAGCAGCAGGAGATCGGCGCCCTGACCTTCGCGCAGGCCGACCAGTGCGCTCGGCAGGTCGTCCTGCCGACGGACGCTGGCGCCGCGCCTGGCGGCCATCTCGGCCGCCAGGGTCACCTCGGGCAGGCTCTTGCCGACGATCAGTAGACGCATCGCTGGATCTCCCCCGGGGCCGCGGAGCCTAGTGCTCGCCCTTGATGATCTCGGTCATGGTGACGCCCAGCCGGTCCTCCACGACGATCACCTCGCCGCGCGCCACCAGCCGGTTGTTGACGAAGATGTCGATCGGCTCGCCGACCTTGCGGTCGAGCTCGACCACGGCGCCGCGGCCCAGGCGCAGGAGCTGGTTGAGCGGCATCGACGCCTTGCCCAGCACCGCCGAAAGCTGCACCGGAATGTCGTAGACCGCACCCAGCGGTGCCGGCGAGGCGGGGGCCGGCCGAGGCTCGGGCTCCTCCGGAGTCGGTTCGAAACTGTCGAGAGGCAGGGGCCGGGAGGTCATGCTGATTCACTCCTGAGGGAAAGCGCTGGACTGGTGGGAAGCACGGGACTTGATGCCGACTTCGGCCGGCACCGGCATGGCTGGATCGTCCGCCGGAACGGGCATGCTCTCGAAGGCAGTGAGAAAGTCCCGGCGCAGCTGCTCGAACGACCATTCCGACCAGCCGGATGGCCAGGACATCGCGACATCGCCAGGCAGCATGCCGGCCTGGCCGCGTACCTGGCAGCTGCCGGAGCCGGGGCTGGTCCCGGCCAGCAGGGCCGTCATCGGCTCCACCAGTTCCGGCGCCACCGTCACGACCAGTTCCTGATCGGCCGGCAGCTCCGCCAGCGTCCGGCCCACCGCATCGGCCATGACTTCGGCCGTGGCCCGGCCGCAGAGCTGGTCGAGGCAGGTGCGGGCCAGGGTGGCGAACAGGCCAGTGGCCTCACGGGCGGCCGCATCGGCCACGGCGCGCCTGGCCGCCTGCAGTTCGGCCAGCTGGTCAGCCAGCCGTTGCGCCACGCGCAGCAGGGCTGCCTCGGTGCTGGCGGCCATGGCGCGCCTGGCGGCGGCATCGGCCCGGGCGGCGGCCCAGGCCATCGCCCGCGCCAGTTCCTCTTCGCCGAAGGCGGGCTCTGCTGCGACCGGGCAGACGGGTGCGGGTGTCGCAGCCTCGATGGGCGACGCCGCCGGCCCGGTGAGGTCGGGGAAGACGAAGCGCACCATCCGGGTGCTGGCCGGGAACAGGCCAGGCTCGACGGCAATGGAACCGGGTGCCACGTCGCGCATCTTAGTAGACCAGCTGGTCGTTCTTGTCGTCGGCGACATAGATCTCGCCGGCGGCCGCCAGATCCTTGGCGGTGTTGACCAGGAACTGCTGCGCCTCCTCGACGTCCTTGAGCCGCACCGGGCCCATCGCGGCCATGTCGTCCTTCAGGATCTTGCCGGCGCGCTCCGACATGTTGCCGAGGATCAGGTCCTTCAGCTGCTCGCTGGCCCCCTTGAGCGCCAGGCCGATGCGCTCGTTGCCGACGCTGCGGATCAGCGTCTGGACCCCGGCGGCGTCCAGACGCACCAGATCCTCGAAGGTGAACATCAGCGCCTTGATCCGGTCGGCCGATTCCTTGTCGCGCTCCTCCAGCGAGGTGATCAGCCGGCTCTCGGTCTGCCGGTCGAGGAAGTTGAAGATCTCCGCCATCACCTCGTGATTGTCGCGCCGGTTGGTGCGGGCGAGATTGCTCATGAACTCGGCACGCAGGGTGCGTTCTACATCGCCGATGATCTCGTTCTGCACGACCTCCATGCGCAGCATGCGGGACACGACCTCGAGCGCGAAGTCGTCCGGCAGGTTCGCCAGCACCCGGGCCGCATGGGCGGCCTCGATCCGGGAAAGCACCACGGCCACAGTCTGCGGGTACTCGTTCTTCAGGTAGGAGGCGAGCACCGCCTCGTTGACGTTGGCGAGCTTCTCCCAGACCGTGCGGCCGGCGGGCCCGCGGATCTCCTCCATGATCGCCTCGACCCGCTCGCTCTCCAGGAACGAGGCGAGCAGCCGCTCGGTCGCGTCATAACTGCCGACCACCCCGCTGGTGGCGCCGACCCGCTCGCAGAACTCACCCAGCACCCGCTCGACCGTCGGGCGGTCGGCCCGGCCGAGCGCCGACATCGCCTGGGACAGGGTGCGGATGTCGTCGAACTCCAGGCTCTCCATGAGGCGTCGCGAGCGGTCGGGGTCGAGCGAGAGCATCAGCACCGCCGCCTTGTCGATCCCGCTCATCGCGGCGGGGGTCAGGGTCACCAGCTGGTTGCCCATGTCATTCTCCAAGCCAGGTGCGGATCATCTTGACCGCCTCGTCCAGCCGCTCGTCGACGATCCGCACCACCGCGTGCAGGAGCTGGTCGTGCGGTGCGGGCGATCCCGGGGCCGGCAGCCGGCGCTGCGGATCGTCGCCGGCAGCCTCGCCATGGCCGGTCACGGCCTCGGCGGACGGCCCGCCTGCCGGCCCATTCGCGGGCCCTGCCGCCAGAAGCGGCACGGTGCCGGCCTGGTTGACGAGCGAAGCCGTTTCGGCGCCGTTGGAGGGCGGCAGCAGCCGGTTCAGGACGGGGCGGACCCCGAAGAAGACGACCGCGAGCGTCAGGAGCGCCAGGAGGCCGAGCTCGCTCCAGCGGGCACCATCGATCCCGAGCTGCTCCAGGAGGCCGGGCTCGGGCAGGGGGGGCACCGTTGTCTCGACGAAGCGGCGGCTGACGATACGGAACACGTCGCCGCGCGCCTCGTCGAAGCCCGCGGCGCCCTTGGCGAGCGCCTCCAGCTCGGCCAACTCTTCAACGGAGCGAGGTGCATAGCCGACGGTGCCGTCGGGGCCGGGCACGCGTAGGCCATCGACCTGGACGGCGATGGACAGGCGGCGAATGCCGCCCGGGCGCTGCACCTCGTTGCGCACGGTGCGCGAGATCTCGAAGTTGACGGTTTCCTCGCTGCGGTTGCTGCGCTCCCGGCTGCCGGCGGACGCACCGGCCGGGGCCGCCGCGGTCGGCAGGTTGCTCGTCACCGAGACGGGCTGATCCGCATCGGTCTCGTCGCGACTGGAGTCTTCCTCGACCGTCTGGGTGCTGCGGGCGACCTGGCTCTGCGGATCGAAGGTCTCGGCAGTGGTGGTGACCTGGTCGAAGTTCATCTCGACCGTCACTTCCGCATCGACCCCGCCCAGGCCGACCGTCCGCTCCAGGAGCTGCACGACCTTCTGCTTGATCCTGGCCTCGTAGCCGCTGCGCAGCTCATCGATCTCGCCGGGGAACATCGCCGCCTCGCCGGCCTCGCCCGAGCGCGCCAGGAGGTTGCCGCGGTCGTCCACGATGGTGATGGCAGATGGGTCCAGCCCGGGAACGGCCGCGGCGACCAGGTTGCGGATCGCCTGGACCTGCCGGCCGTCCAGCCCGCTGCCGCCGCGCAGGCCCAGCACCACCGAGGCACTGGGCCTGGCCTCGTCGCGGCGGAACAGCGAGCGCTCCGGCTGGACGATGTGGACCCGGGCGGCACGGACCGGCTGGAGCGTCGTGATCGAGCGCGCGAGCTCGCCTTCCATGGCGCGGCGCAGATTGACGTTCGACAGGAAGTCGGTCTGGCCGAAGCTGCTGCCCTGGTCGAAGATCTCGTAGCCCACGACATTGCCCTGGGGCATGCCGTCCGCGGCCAGATCCATGCGCAGCCCGCCGATCCGGTCCTGCGGCACCATGATCGCGTCGCCTGCGGCGTTCAGCCGATAGGCCACGCCCTGTGCCTGGAGGCGTTCGGTGATCAGCCGGGCATCCTCCGGGCGCAGCTCCGCGTAGAGCAGCGCGAAGGACGGCTCGAGCGCCCGGCTCGCCACGAACGCGAAGAACATGACGAAGCCCAGGAGGATCGTGCCGAGCGCCAGGAGGCGGGCCGGCCCCAGCGCCTGCGCCGCGGCCATGGCCGCCTGCAGGCGCCCGGCTGCTCCGCCGGCTGGCCCGCCTGATGCTGGTACTGTGCCGATCGAGGGCGATGGAGTGGCTATGTCCATGGGTCCCGGGTCACTCGTCGGCAGCAGGTTGCCGCCCTGACCCGGAACCTAGGCCCGGACTGGTTAAGTGCGGGTTAACGGCCGGGCAGCTTCCAGCCCGGTACCGGCTTCAGGAGTGGCCTCGCTCACGGTCACGACGCTTGATTGCCTGGATCTGGGTGACGCGCAGGCCGCCCAGGCCGTGACGCTGGATGGCGTTCTGCCAGATCTCGAATTCTTCCGCCGAGATGCTGTAGCGGGTGCAGGCGGCTTCCTGGGACAGGATGCCGGCCTGGACCGCGGCCACGACCTCGGCCTTGCGCCGCGCCACCCAGCGCCTGGTGTCGCTGGGTGGCAGGTCCTCGAGGCGCAGGAGCGTGCCGTTCGGGCCGACGGCGGCCTGGACCGGTGCGCCCATCGTTCTGGACATCGTGGTTCTCCTATGACAGCCGACGCGTTTCCATGAAGCTGGAATACTGCCCGCTTCCCTAACCGCCTGATAAGATAGATAGTAAATTAGAGTGGCAGGCGGGCGCGGCACCGTACCCGAATATTATTGTCAGCGCTTGATGCGCATCAGCTCGTCGAGCATGTCGTCCGTGGTCGTGATCACCTTGGCATTGGCCGAATAGGCGCGTTGGGTCACGATCATCTTGGTGAACTCGTCGGCGAGGTCGACATTGGCCGCCTCCAGGGCGGCGGGCGAGATCTGCCCGGCACCGCCGCTGCCGGCGATCTGCAGGTTCGCGTCGCCGGAATCGCGGGTCATCGCGAATACGTTGCCGGACCGGGGCTGCAGGGCGCTCGGGTTCGCGAAGGTGGCGACCGGGATCTGGAAGATCCGGCGCACCTCGCCGTTGGAGAAGGCCGCCTCGACGAACCCGTCCTCGTCGATCCGCACCGCGTTCAACTCGCCGAAGCCGGCACCGTCCTTGGTGACGAACGAGACCGCGCTCTCGCCGGCGAACTGGGTCAGCCCGTCGGTCCCACCGATCGCACCCCAGTCGATCACGATGGACGAATCGGCAGAGTTGATCGAGTTCAGCCAGTCGATGCCGATGGGATCGCCGGCCACGGCACTGGCGGGATAGGTCGGCGTGATGGCGAGGCTGGCGATGCTGCCATTGCCGTTGAAGCTCACCGTGCCCGAGCCCAGCAGACCATTCGGATGGGCGCCGCTCTCGATGTCGGCGGTGTCGGCGTAGAGCTCGACGCTCCAGGTCGCGGCACCCGGCGTGCGCAGGAAGGCCATGGTGATGCTGCGGGCGTTGCCCAGGCTGTCATAGACCTGGATCTGCCGCTTGAAGTCGGGCGCGGTCCCGCCCGCTCCATTGGTCGCGGCATATTCCGCCATGTCGCCGGAAGCATAGGCGCCGGTATGGATCGCCTGGCCGGAATCGAGGTTGGCACCCAGCTTGAGCTGTGCCGTGGCGACCGTGGTGGCGTTGAGATCACGCACGTTGACCGGCTGGGTGACGTTGATGTCGAGCGGTTGCTCGCTGGTGTCGAGCTTCCAGCCCAGCAGGTAGAAGCCGTTGGCGCTGCGCAGATAGCCGTCCGCGTCCGGCGTGAACGAGCCGGCCCTCGTGTAGAGCGGGGGCGAGTTGCCGCCCGGGTCCTGGGCGACCACGAAGAAGCCGTTGCCGACGATGGCGGCATCGGTGGCCGAGCCGGTGGCCTGGACCAGGCCCTGCTTCTCCACCAGGAACCTGGTAGAGTGCTGGACACCGCCGGGGCTGAAGGCCCGCTGCTGGTCGGGGCTCACCACCAGCGAGGCGAAGTTGGACACGCCGCCCTTGTAGCCGATCGTGCTGACGTTCGCGACATTATCGGAGATGACGGACATCGAGCGGCTCTGCGCCGCCAAGCCGGACACGCCGGTGAACAGGGAACCGAACAGGCTCATGTCGAGATGGTCCTTGCGCGAAGGTGGGAATGGAGCTGCCGATGCCGGGCTCGATCAGCCGCCCGGCCGGGCGATCGCGGTGATATCGGTGAGCGGCACGTCGACGCCGCTGACCGACAGGGTCGGCTGGTCGGCCGCGGGGTCGATCGCATCGACCGTGCCGTACAGGTACTGGGTGACGTCGAGGGCCTTGCCGTCCAGCGTCTGGGCGGCGACCGCTACCCGGTAGGTCTCGGCGGGCGCCCGGCCGCCGCTGGAGGTCGCGCCGTCCCAGGCGACCTGATGCCGGCCCGCGGCGGTGGGGCCGCGGGTCTCCGCGACCAGGGTGCCGGACCCGTCATAGATCTTGATGGACACCGAGGCAGCCGCGGCCGGCAGCTCATAGCTGATCCTGCCGGAGCCCTCGCTGCCCAGGGCCATCCGGTTACTCTTCGCCTGCACGGTGGTGCCGAGATAGCCGAGCATCGTGGTCTGGCGGGTGCCCTGCACCAGGCCGATCAACTGCTCCAGGCTGTCATTGGTCTTGATCGACTGCTCGACCGAGGTGAACTGGACGAGCTGCTGGGTGAAGGTCTCCGTATCCATCGGCGACAGCGGATCCTGGTTCTTCAGCTGGGTCGTCAGCAGCGTGAGGAAGTTGTCGAAATGGTCGGTGAGCTTGGTGGCAGCCGACCTGGCGGCGCTGCCACTGCCGTCGGGCAGGGCGGCGAGCGTGGATTCGATGGCGGACATGGGCGGGCCTCTGGCTAGAGGACGAGATCGAACAGGCCGGTAGTCGGCCGCAGGGCAGCGGGTACTGGTTCATCCGGCAGCACCGCCAGCGGCGCGGTCGGGCCGGACGGCGGCCCGGACGGGCCGGACGGCGGCCCATGCCCGCCCGGGCCACGCTCGGGCTGCTGCCCGCCCTGCTGCCCGGACGTGCCGAGGTCGAAGGTCAGGGCGTCGGAGCCGGCGAGGCTCAGGCCGGTCGCGGTGAGCGCCCGCTCGATGCCCGGCGCGTGGCGCTGCAGGAGCTCGACCGTTTCCGGGCGGGCGGCACTGAGCACGGCACGCACCCGCCGGTCCTGATCCACCACGACCCGGATCTGCACCACCCCCAGCTCGGCGAGATGGAGCTGCACCGACACGACCCGGCGGTCGCCCGACAGGCTCTGGGCGATGGTCGGTGCCAGCTGGGCCGCCGGATCAGCCTGCTGTGTCGCCCGCACATAGGCATCGCTGCCCCGGCCATAGGGTCCGTTCATTGCGGTTACGGCCGGTTCCGGGGACGGAGCCGGTCCCGGCGGCGGGGCCGCATCGGCCGGCAGCTTCCCGCCCTGGCTGTCGTCGGGTGCGGATCCGGTCGCGGGTGCCTGGGCGATCGCACCGGCCGGCTCGGCTGGACCGGGATCGGCACCCGCATCGGGCTGGCCGGCGGGCGGTGCTGCCGGGGACGAACTGGTGGCCGCACCCGGCGTCGCCGGGGTGGAAAGCGGATCCGGCCCCGGCTGGCTCGCTGGCACCCCGGATGCACCGCTGGCGGTGATCTCGCTGGCGGTGGCGGTGCGTGCGGGGCTCCCGGCAGAAGTGACCGGGCTGGCGCGCAGCGGATGAAGCGCCGTTTCCGCTGACGCCACGGCTTGGCCGGCCTTGGCCGGAGTGTCCGGCAGCACGGCCGCGTCCGGCGCTTCGGGCAGCACATCCCCGTGTGGTGCCGCAGCGGGCAAAGCGGCGTTGGCGGATTGCGCCGGCTCGGCGGGTGGCGGTGTGGCGGCGCCACCGGCTGACGAGCCGGCTGCCGGCGCCGTGGCCTGTGTGCCGGCAGGCAGGCCCGGTGCCGCCTGGGGCAGCACGGCCGGGATCAGCAGGGGCAGGGCAGCCAGCGGCGTGGCATCGACAGGTGGGGCTGCGTCGTCGGCCGGCGGCAGGTCGGCCGCAATGTCCGTCCCTTGGGGATCGGCGGGGGCTACTGCCTCGCCAGTGCGTGAGGGCGTCAACCCGCCGAGCGACCACGATTCGGCTGTGCCCGCGATGGCGCCCGCACCCGGGAGCGAGCCGTCCGCCACGATGGAGTCTGCCTGCACGGCGCCGGGGGCCGTGGCCATTGCCGGGGCTGGCATGACGTCCGGGCCCGCAGGGACAGCGTCACCTGCCTGGGCGACGGCGATGAACTCGCCGAACGGCGTCGACTGCGTAGCCGGACGCGCCTGGGTGGCCTGGGCGGGAAGCGGACCGCTGGCCGACGGCAGGGCAGGGCCGGGTGGGAAGAGAGCGGCAGGGTCGGGCATGCATCGGTCGCCGGTTGAACTCGGCGAACGAAGCAGCAACACCCGTGCCAGACTAGGCGCCGCCTGGAGATCGACGGTCAGGCCGTGCCGATGGGGGTACGAGCGCGATCCGACCCGGTACGGCAGGCCCGCATGGCGGCAGGATCTGCCCGGCAGCTATTGCCGGGCTACCGCCTCACTCCTCCCGGTAGGTCCGCTCGCGGCGCTCGTGGCGCTCCTGGGCCTCGATCGCCAGGGTGGCGATCGGCCGGGCCTCGAGCCGCCTGATCCCGATCGGCTCCTGGGTCTCCTCGCAATAGCCGTAGGAGCCTTCGTCGATCCGCCGCAGCGCCGCCTCGATCTTGCTCAGCAGCTTGCGCTCCCGGTCACGGGTCCGCAGCTCGAACGAGCGCTGGATCTCGGCACTCGCCCAGTCCGTGGCATCGGGAAGCCGGGTATCCTGCTCCTTCAGCTGCTTCAGAGTCTCGTCCGAACCGCGCAGGATCTCGTCCCGCCAAGCCTGAAGCTTCTTGCGAAAATACGCTTCCTGCTTCGGGTTCATATAGGCTTCGTCGTCGGACGGGCGGTAGTCGTCGTCGATCTCGACGTAGTCGTTCACGATAGCGCCAATGTTGTTCATCGCCCCTGCCTGAAAAAAAGGAAGTCAAGGACACTAGAACGCGCGTGCCATCTCAGGCACTACGTCCGCTTACCGATCCCGGCTCGCCACACCGAGATGGCGCTGGGTTAGTGAAAAGCTCTGGCACATGCAAGAACATCGACGCCACAATCATGGGATCGGCTCAGCCGTCGGCATAGGCGGGTATGCATGGTGCCGCATGACCGGCCGCCGCCGTGCGCGGTATCTCGATCTGATGCAGCATTCCGCCCAGGCCGTCATAGCAGCACAGCGGCGCCGCCACGGCAGGGTCTTCCAGGCCGAGCAGCGTCTTGATGGCGAGCGTGGCGGCAAGCCCCGCTATCGTCGCCGCCACCGGCCCCAGCACGCCTGAGCGGCTGCAGCTCGGCAACTGCCCCGGGCCGGGCGCCTCGGGGTAGATGCAGCGATAGCTCGGATGCGGCGCGCCCAGATAGGGGCGCAACAGGATGAGCTGGCCGTCGAAGCCCTGCACCGAGGCGGAGACCAGCGGGATTCCGGCTGCCGCACAGGCATCGGCCACTAGGCTCCTGACCTCGAACTGATCGGTGCCGTCCAGCACCAGGTCGACGCCCTTCAGCAGCGTGTCGACATTGCTCCGCTCGAGCTTCACCGGGAAGGGCTCGACCCGCAGGCCGGGAGCCTTGGCCGCCAGCCTTGCATCGGCGGCCCCGACCTTGGCCCGGCCGACATCGTCCGGGTCGAACAGGACCTGGCGGTGCAGGTTGGACAGCTCGACCTGGTCGTGGTCGATCAGGCGGAGCGTCCCGATCCCGGCTGCGGCCAGCAGGAGCGACGCCGGCGCGCCGATCCCCCCGACGCCGACCAGTGCGACCTTCGCGCGCAGCAGCCGATCCTGCCCGACGCCGCCCACCTCGCGCAGCACGATCTGGCGCGAGAACCGGGTCAGTTCCTCGTCCGTCCATTCCCGCAATGCCGTGGCTCCCAGGTAAAACTCACCCAGCAGATGGGTAGCCGCCGCCGTGGACGAAGGGCCGCCCGGTAACCGCGGCAACGGAATCTTAACCATCGCGCCCTCAAGATCCGGCCATGCAGCGAACCAGCCAGAAGGACGATGGATGAGCCGGCCGAAAGCGCAGGAGGCAAGATCGGAGCCGGCCGACCCCGGAGCCGCCGATCTGGAATCAGCCAAGTCGGACCAGGCCGATGTCGCAGCGCTGGCCGCCCGGCTCGCGGCGATCCGGCGGGAGGTCGACCGCGACCCCGAGGCCCTGGCGGAACTCCTGCACGATCTCGGGGCGGACCTGCGGGACGTCGAGGTCGGCACCAGGCTGCCTGCCATGCTGGCACTGCTCGACGAGCTAGAGACCCTGGTCGAGCTGCTGGCCGAGCGGGGCACAGCGGCGGCGGAGGAGCTCGCCCGGCAGGACCGGCGGCGGCGGGCGCACGGCGCCTATCGTTCGCACACGGTACGGCCATGATCGACCTCGGCCCCGACCCGCTCCGCATCGTCCTGGCCGTGCTGGTGGCAGCGCTCCTGCTGGCGGGCCTGCCCTTCCTCCTGCGCCGCCTGCCGGGGCGGCTGCCGGCACCCGCCGGGCCCATGTCCGGGCCGGCGATCGTGGCGCAGCGGGCGCTCGACCTCCGCCACCGGCTGCTGGTGATCCGCCACGGCGAGCGCGAGCACCTGATCATCCTGGGCGGCAGCCTGCCGGTCGTGGTGGCAGGCGAGGGGTTCCCAGTGCCGGCGACAGCAGGAGTGACGGCCACGACCAGCCACGCCGGCCGGGACAGTGCGGCATGAAAGCACGCTTCGTCATGCCGATCCTGCTGGCGGCTGGCCTGCTGCCATGGGCAGGCGCACCGGCTAGCGCTGCCGGCCTGACCTTGGACCTGGGCGGCGGCTCCTATACGAGCCAGCTCGTCCAGATCGTGGCGCTGATCACGGTCCTGAGCCTGGCGCCCGGCATCCTGGTGATGGTGACCTCGTTCACCCGGATCGTGATCGTGCTCTCCTTCCTACGCAGCGCGCTCGGCCTGCAGCAGACACCGCCCAACCCGGTCCTGATCGGACTCGCCCTGTTCCTCACGGCGTTCGTGATGGGGCCGACCTTCCAGCGGGCCTACGAGCAGGGGCTGGCACCCTATCTGGCCGAGGAGATCGACGAGGCCACCGCCTTCGAGCGGGCCAGCGCCCCGGTCCGGGCCTTCATGCTGACCCATACCCGCGAGAAGGACCTCGACCTGTTCCTGAACCTCTCGGGCGTGGCGCCCGAGACGGCCGAGGCGACGCCGCTGCGCACCCTCGTCCCGGCGTTCATGATCAGCGAATTGCGGCGCGCCTTCGAGATCGGCTTCCTGATCTTCATCCCGTTCCTGGTGATCGACCTGCTGATCGCGTCGGTGCTGATGTCGATGGGCATGATGATGCTGCCACCGGTGATGATCTCGCTGCCGATCAAGCTGATCTTCTTCGTCCTGGTGGACGGCTGGTACCTGGTGGCAGGCAGCCTGGTGCAGAGCTTCGGCCCGTGACGGTGCGGGGCCTACATGTTCACCGGCTGCAGGCGGCCTCCGCTTCAAGCCGGCCTGGACCCTCGCAGGAGCGCCCAGGTGGCCATCAGCCAGCCGATGATCAGGCCGGTGCCGCCCAAGGGGGTGACGGCACCTAGCCAGGAGGGTGCTCCCAGCGCCAGCAGGACGAGCGTGCCGGCGAACAGCACGGCCGAGAGCAGCAGCACGGTAATGGCAGCCTGAAGCCTGGCCGCCAGCCGGCTCAGCGCCAGTGCGGCCAGGGCGTGCCACATCAGGTACTGGCTGGCGAGTGCCATCAGCTCGGCCCCGCGTGCATCCCCCGCCTCGCGAAAGGCATGCGCGCCCATGGCACCGATCGCGACGGCCGCCCCTGCTGCCAGCGCGCTGCCGACCTGCAGCACCCGGTTGCCCGGCAGGACCGTGCCGTCCCTCGGACCGGGCGAACGCGTCTGGGTGAGGGGGCTCGGCATCGGGTGGACCTTCAGGCTGAACGGCAAGGCGGCATCGGCGGGTCGAGGGACATGCTCTGCGCCGTAGCGATGGGCCGGCGTCCTCTTGGTGGGCACGGCCGCAGGAAGCGGCAAGAGGGTGCGGCTCCGGCTGCGACAGCGTTGTCCGGCAGATCTGTCCTTTCCGGCATGCCGCCGCCGCTCCGGTCTCGTTCGGCCTTAGGTAGCAGATACACCCAACGCCTGAGTTGCTACGCAGGCCGCATGCTCAACCGGGAGAGTAAGCATGCTTGAGTGGACTTGGAGAGTGTCGGAAAGCGCCGCTAGGGTGGCGGCATGCCTTGGTTATCCAAAAACACGATCGCCAGTGTTGTCACCGTCATTCCGGCTATCTACCTCGCATTCGTCGGGGTTGATATGTGGGTCGGCCATCTCACGTTTTGGGATAATTTTAAGGAGAAGGTTCTGCCAATGCTGACGGCAGAGAATCTGGCTTGGGTGTGCTTCCTGGGCGGGATCCTCACGCTAGCTTGGATTAATTTCGGAGGGCAGATCAGGAATCTGCTCGGTTGGCCCGAGACGGAGCCAGGAACAACATCAGAAAGTATGACATCTGAATCTTCGACGAACGGAATCGGAGAAATCGAAGCTCCGAAGGATAAATCTGCCTCACATGACATAAGCTTGCAGGAGACGAAGCGGCAGATTAGCCACATTGCTATGGCGGCTTCTGATATTCTAATTGTTGCTCAGGGGGCAAGTCTACTCGCATCTTCGCCCAGTTTGCCTATCATCGTTGAGATGAATGCCGACTTGAGTTCTTTACGCGCAAAATCGGAAGATGCTGAACATTATATACGACGACTAATCGAAATAGCGGGCTATTGGCCAACGAACATGGTGATCATACCATTTACTCAGCGCTAAATGGCGCTGACAATTTGGCAAGAATCTTCATTGAAAACGAATTGCGGCGTCGCCTTCAAAGCAAGACGGCGCGACAGGTTCACGAGAGATACGTGGTAGAAGCATATCGGGTATCGTCTGCCACGAACTTTGTTCGTGGCGTGATTGAGGATAAAGGGCAGCGCCTCACTGAGTTGAACGGATTGCTGAGCAGTATAGCTACTCCTCAAGAGTAAGACTCTTGCATCCAATTGCCTTCAAGCACTGAACAAAGAAAACGGCTGAGAATCCGCCGCGACTGACCTTGTTTCGCAGATTTCGGCTATTCTCATTCACGCCTGCCTCAATCAGTTTCTCCGCTAGCTGGTCATAGGTCATGTTTCGCCGCGGGCCTCAGAAGCCGCGCAGGATCTGGTCGATGATGCCGCCGTCCTGGAGGAGCGCGAACACGATCACCAGGATCAGGGCGGCGAGGGCGGCGGCTACCGTGATCTTGACCCAGGACCAGGGCCGCTCGCCCTGGACCTGGCCGGTGCGGGCGTTGACCAGGAAGCGGTAGGGCCGGCCCCGGTAGCGGTAGGCGGCGATCCAGACCGGCAACAGCACGTGCTTGAAGGTGACGTCGGCATGGCGGGTCTCGACATGGTCGATCCGCTGCACGTCGCCGCCGATCGCCCGGGCGACGTCCTGGCGGATCACCCCGTCCATCTTGACCCGGGCCTGGTCGAAGCCGGCGGACAGGTCGATGCCATAGGCCTCAGCCTGGAATCCCGCGAGATATTCCTGGCGGTAGAAGCGCAGGTCCTGCAGGTCCCAGGGCTCCAGGCGATCCACCATCGCGACCGGGAGGCTCTCGGAGGCCGGGACCAGCACGTCGTCGAAGTCACGCGCCACCTGGCCTGCGGCCGGGCGCCAGCGGATCCGGGTCACCGGCTGCTGGACCTGGCGGACATTGCCCTTGGCGTCGCGCACCGCCACCCATTCCATCGTGGTGTAGCGGTCGCCGCGCTGGCCGCGATAGGTCGAGCGGGTGGCGCTGTCATAGGTCCAGTAGGGCAGGTAGATCCCGCTCAGCCGCTCGCGCCGCTCCGATCGCTGCTTCAGGTCCGAGGGCGCGAACCACCGGCCCCTGAGCCAGCGGTCGAAGGCCGCCTCGGCGCCGCGACGGTCGATGCCGAACGGCAGGAGCCCGGACGGCTTGATGTGCCGGTTGACCCCGGTATCGGTGACCGTGGCCGAGCCGCAGAACGGGCAGGCGCCGCTGAACCGGTCGCCCTCGAAGCTGAACTCGGCAGCACAGGCGTCACACTTGACGGTGCGCGTTTCCTCGATGTCGCGCTGGTCGGCGAGCCGGCCGAGCCAGGCATGGAAGTCGAGCTCGCGCAGCGAGCCGGGCTTCTCGACCTCCTCGATCCGGTTCTCGTGGCCGCAGAACCCGCAGACCATCACCTGCGTGCCGGGCTTGAAGGTCAGGAACGCGCCGCACTGGCTGCACGGGAACCTTCGGTCGCCCGTCGTCGGCGCTGCCTCGGGCGCACCGCCCGATCCGGCGGCGGCCCGTTCCCCCCAGGGTCCCTGCATCGATCAGCCGGGCGGCAGGGGCGGGGGCTGGTCGGCGAACAGCTCGGCCAGGTCCGGCCGCTCACTCGCCCTGGCCCAGTCAGCCATCCCGGCGGTCCAGACCATGCTGTCCCGGCCGAGCTTGCCCTCGGTGACCAGCCGGCGCAGCGCCGTGCCGTCGAAGGGGCCCTGCGCAGCACCGGCGATTGCCACGTGATAGTTCAGCGCCCGGGGCAAGGGCGGCGGCGTGGCGCTGGCCGCCGACTGGGCAGCGGCGCCGGTAGCACCGAAGGCGCCCGCCACCTGCTGCGCCATGGCCATGCCCGCACCCAGGCCGATCCCGGCACCGAGTGCCCCGTCCGTGCCGCCCTCGCCCAGCGCCTCCGCCGCCTGGAAGCGGGTGTAGCGGTCCAGGTCGCCGATCACACCCATCGAGCTGCGCTTGTCCAGCGCCTGCTCGACGGCAGGCGGCAGGGACACGTTCTCCACCAGGAGCTGGAGGAGGTCGATGCCGTAGGACTCGCGGACCAGGGGTGCCGTGCGCTCGGTGACGAACCGGCCGAGCTTCTCGTAGTTCGCAGCCAGGTCCAGGACCGGCACGCCGCTGGTGGCCAGCCCCTCGGCCATCTTCGCCACGATCAGGTTGCGCAGCTGGTTGGAGATTTCCTCGGTGGTGAAGTGGCCGTCCGTGCCGACCACCTCGCGCAGGAACAAGGGCGCGTCCGCCACCTTCAGCGTGTAGGAGCCAAACGCACGCAGCCGAATCGGCCCGAACTCCGGGTCGCGCAGCATGATCGGGTTGCGCGTGCCCCATTTCAGGTCGGTGAAGCGCCGGGTCGAGACGAAGTAGACGTCGGCCTTGAACGGCGAGTTGAAGCCGTGGTCCCAGTGCCGGATGGTAGTGAGCACCGGCAGGTTGCGGGTTTCCAGGGAGTAGAGCCCGGGCGGGAACACGTCCGCAAGCTGACCCTCGCTGACGAAGATCGCGACCTGGCCCTCGCGCACCGTCAGCTTGGCCCCCTGCTTGATCGCGTCCTGCCAGCGCTCGAACCGCCAGACCAGCGTGTCGGAGCTGTCATCCTTCCAGTCGATGACGTCGACGAACTCGCCGGTCAGGCGCTCCCAGAGCGACATGGCTCAGCTCCTCCAGGCGGGCTGGCCGGGACCGCCGGTGGTCCGCGCGGCCGAGGCGGCGCGCAGCACCTGCTTCAGCTCGTTCTCACACGCGATCAGGCGCTTTTCGGCATCGGCCCGCTTGATCTTGCCCTCGTCCGCAATGCGCAGGCTGTCCTGGATGGTTTCGATCAGGGCGCGATTGGCCTTCTCGACCACCGAGATGTCGAACACGCCGCGCTCGATCTGCTCGCGGACCATGGCGTTCGCGTCCTTCAGGTTCTTCGCGTTCGCCTCGAGCAGCTGGTTGGTCAGGTCGGTCGCCTCCTTCAGCGTCTTGGCGGCCTGGCTCGAGCGGTAGATCGTGATCGCCTGGGCGAGCTGGGTCTTCCAGAGCGGGATGGTGTTGGCGAGCGTGCTGGTGATCTTGGTGATCAGGCCCTTGTCGTTCTCCTGGACCAGCCGGATCGACGGCAGGGCCTGCATGGTGACCTGGCGGGTCAGCTTCAGGTCGTGGACGCGCCGCTCCAGGTCATCCCGGGCACTGCGCAGGTCGCGCAGCTGCTGGGCGGCCAGCACGTCGTCGGACTGCTCGGCCGCGCGGGTCAGGGCCGGGATCTGCTCCGCGTCAATCTTGCGCAGCATCTCCTCGCCGGCACCGATATAGAGCGCCAGCTGGTGGAAGTAGGACAGGGTCGCGTCGTAGAGCCGGTCGAGCTTCTCGACATCGACCATCAGGGTGTTCTTGTGCTTGTTCAGGCTGTCGCCGATCGTCTCGATCTGGCCGCGGACTTCCTGGTACTTCTGGACGAACTTGTGGACGGGCTCGGTGGCGCCCAGCATCCGCTTGATCCAGCCAGGCTTCTTCACGTCCTTCAGGTCGCTGGTGTCGAAGCCCTTGAGGGTCAGCAGCATGCGCGACAGCGCGTCGCCGGCCGGGCCGGCATCCTTGTTGCGCACACCCTCCAGCATCTGCTCGCTGATGTTGGTCAGCTCGCCCTGCGCCCGGGCACCGAACAGGACCACGGAGTTGCTGTCGCCCAGATCGATCTCGCTCAGGAGCTGCTCGATCTTGGCCCGCTGCTCCGGGGCCATCGCCGTGATCGCCTCGATCTCCGCGCTGGTGGCGGTGAGGCCGGGGGAGGTGGACTGGGCGGTGGCGTTGGGCTGGGCCGGTGCCAGCGGCGCCGCCTCGCGCAGCGGCGCCGGCATCGGCCGGGCGATGCCCGGCTCCACCGGGCCGGGGCGGGCTGCCACAGGCGTGGCCACCGGTGCCGGCTCGTCGCTCCAGGTGGGCTGCGGCGGCGGGGAGGTCCTGGACGGCTCGTTCATCGGGGCGTTCCTCCCTGAACAGGATGATGGGATCGGTCGCCGGCGAGAGCCGGCGGGCAGGAAATATCAACTGCGACGGCCTGGCGGGAGCCGGACGGCATCCGTGCCAGCCGTCATCCGTGGATGCCCTCGCTCTTCAGGCGCCGGGTCAGCACTTCCAGCTGGACGTCCAGGTCGAGCGCGTCGGCGGCCAGCAGCTTCTGCTGCTGTTCGGTCATCGCCGCCTCCATGGCGTCCAGGGCCACGGTGAACTTGCGCTCGATCGCGGGGTCGGCGCCGTCCAGGCCGGAGCTGGCGAAGCGGCGGGCAATGCCCAGGGTCTCGTCCAGATAGAGGTTCAGCACCTTGCGCGCCCGGTTGAACGTGTCGGGCTGGCGCTCGATCGTGTCGACCAGCCCCTGGGCCCGCTGCACCACCCGCGACAGGCGCTGGGTGAGGGCCTGCGAGCGGATGCGGCGCCGGATCTGGTCCAGCTCGGTGATTCGGGCGGATGCGGCGTCCAGGGCCTGGCGGAACAGGTCGGTGTCGATACCGTCCACGCTGGCGGCACGCTTCTCGCCGCGCGGGTCGAACCCGTACATCAGCAGGGTGGCGAAGCCCGCACCCAGGCCGAACGCGATCCCGGACAGGAAGTCGTGCCCGGCGCCGGCAAAGGCCAGCGTGAAGGCGGCGAGGCTCAGGGAGGCTGCCCCCAGGAGCTTGCGCGGCAGGCTCGGCGCGCGGGCGACCTTGAGTGCCCGGAACGCCCGCTCGGCCCGGCGGCCGGAACGGATCAGGCCGGCCCCGCCGATCACCAGCGCTGCCGCCAGCACGTCCACCAGTACGGCATCCGCCCGGCCCCGGCTCAGCGCCACCAGGGCACCCAGGATCGGCCAGAGCGCGAACAGATAGAGGACCAGCCCCTCGAACCGCCCTTCCAGGCGCGAGCGGGCTTCCGGGATCCAGCGCTGGGGCGGCGCATAGCCGCCCAATATGTCGCTGCCGGGACCGGCCGGCCGGTCAGAACGCATGGGCGAACAGTGCCTGGCAGCCGGCGATGCCGAGCGTCGCGGCGAGCAGGGCGAATCCTGCGGCCTTGCGCAAGACCATGTTCATGGACGGCGTCTTCCCCTCGTCGAGCGGTTCCTGGTCCCCAGCAGATGTAGGGAGCGGAACAGTCGTTTGCGAGGGCGGACCTCAAGGCCGCGCCTGCGCCTTTGCGAGGAAAAGCGCGCCAGCCGACAGGTCGAGGGAGGGGCGGCGGGATGGTGGGCGCTGCAGGGTTCGAACCTGCGACCCCTACCGTGTGAAGGTAGTGCTCTACCGCTGAGCTAAGCGCCCGACGCCGCCCGTCTGGTGCATCGTCGCCCGCCCGGTGTCAAGACGCAATGCTGCCGACGGGGCTGCCGGCAGGGCTGCCGGCGAGACGGCTGCCCGGGCGCAACTGGTCGATTGCGGCCGGCAATTCGTCGAAACGGTCGATCACCAGGTCGGCGCCCAGCTCGCGCGGCGGGATGGTGGTGTAGCCGAAGCTGACCACGATCACCTTCATGCCGGCCGCGCGCGCGGTGACCACGTCGTTGGTGCTGTCCCCGACGAAGATCGCCTCCTCGGGTGCCACCCCCAGGGGGCGCAGCGTCGCCAGCGCATGCTCCGGGTCGGGCTTGCGCACCGGCAGGCTGTCGCCGCCCACCACCGCGCCGAAGAAGCCGGAAAGGCCCAGCGCATCCAGCAGGCCCAGCGTCGGCGCATGGGGCTTGTTGGTGCAGACCCCCATCCGGATGCCGCGGGCCGCGAGATCGGTGAGCACCGGCACCACGCCCTCATAGGCGAAGCTGTGCCGGCAGGGGTTGGCCGTGTAGCGGGCGAGGAAGTTCTGAAACAGCCGCTCCAGCAGTTCCGGGTCGTCCGGGTGCCCGGCAGCGTCCAGGGCACGCCGAATCAGGACCCGGGCGCCGTCGCCGATCATGGTGCGCAGCTCGGGCAGGCTCGGCGCCTCGACGCCCAGCTCCGCGGTCACCTCCACCAACGTGGCATGGAGGTCCGGGGCGGATTCGACCAGCGTGCCGTCCAGGTCGAACAGGATGGCCCGCAGCGGCGGAAACGAGGCCAAGTTCAGTGCTCCAACAAAGGCTGGGACGCGGCGGTGCCGGCAGCGGGTGCCCCGGCACCGGAGGCAGACATCGCCGCAGGAAGCGGTGCCTGCATTGTCCGGTCAAGCGGACTCGTTACACTCGGGGCCGTTGCGTTCCGCAGCCATACCGGCTTGCTAGGACCGGCTGGTTGGGGCAGGGCGGCAGGGGGGATCGCCGGCCGGACGGGACTCCGGTCCGGTCTACGGCAGGATCGTTGGCCGCAGGATCGAGAGACGGAGATCGATGACGACAGCGCTGCATGTCCTGATCCTGGCCGCGGGCAAGGGTACGAGGATGCGGAACGGCCGGCCGAAGGTCCTGCATCCGCTGGCCGGCCGCAGCCTCCTGGAGCATGTGCTGGCGGTGGCGGGCGAGCTCGACCCGGCACGGGTCGTCCTGGTCCTGGCACCGGGCATGGAGGAGGTCGCGGAGGCAGCGATGCGCTCCGGCCTGCCGCTGTCCGTGGCGATCCAGGACCCGCCGCTCGGGACCGGCCATGCCGTGCAGGCCGGCATTGCCGGGCTGCCGGCGACCGGCGAGGTCCTGGTGCTGTATGGCGACACGCCGCTGATCCGGGCCGAGACCCTGCAAGAGCTGCTGACGGCCAGGCGCGCAGCCGATGCCGCCGTGGCGGTGCTGGGCATGGATCCGCCCGACCGCACCGGCTATGGCCGGTTCCGCCAGGAGGACGGGCGGCTGCTGGCGATCGTGGAGGAGCGCCATGCCGACCCGGAGCTGCGGCGCTCGGGCCTGTGCAATGCCGGAGTGATGGCGATGGATGCCGCGCGGCTGCCCGAGCTGCTGGCGGCGGTGCCGCACCGTCCGGACAAGAACGAGTATTATCTCACCGACATCGTGGAGCTGGCGCGCGAGCGCGGCTGGGCCTGCGTGGCGGTCGGAGGGCCCTGGCAGGACGGGGTGGGCGTCAACAGCCAGCGGCAGCTCGCCGACGCCTACGGGCTGTTCCAGGAGCGGCAGCGCGAGCGGCTCCTGGAACTGGGCGTGATCATGCCGGTGCCGGACAGCGTCCATTTCTCGGCGGACAGCGAGGTGGCACCCGGTGCCATGATCGAGCCCTACGTGATGATCGGGCCAAAGGTGCGGATCGAGGCCGGCGCCAGGGTCCACGCGTTCTCCCATCTGGCGGGCTGCACGATCGGGGCCGATGCCGAGATCGGCCCGTTCGCCAGGGTCCGGCCGGGCAGCCGGATCGGCAAGGGCGCCAAGGTCGGCAACTTCGTCGAGACCAAGAACGCGCAGCTGGGCGCCGGCGCCAGGGTCAGCCATCTGAGCTATGTCGGCGACGCGGAGGTGGGGGAGGCCGCCAATCTCGGGGCCGGCACCATCACCTGCAACTATGACGGGTTCGGCAAGCATCGCACCGCCATCGGGGCCGGCGCGTTCATCGGCTCCAACACGGCACTGGTGGCGCCGGTCCAGGTGGGGGCCGGCGCACTGGTGGGGGCTGGCAGCGTGATCACCAGGGACGTTCCGGACGATGCGCTGGCCGTCACCCGGCCGGAGCAGATCGTGCGCGAGGGCCATGCGGCGACGCTGCGCAGCCGGTACCGGGCGCGCAAGCCGGGAGCCAAGTCGTGACGGCCGGCCGCAGCCCCCGGGGCGCTCCGGGCCGCGCGGGCTGGCGGTGGCGGCGCCATCTGGCGGGCATGGTCGTGGCCGGCTGCCTGACGGTGACCGGCACGGCCGGCGCGCAACTGCCCGACGATCTCCGGCAGGGCTACGAGTTCTACCGGTCCGGCGCGTTCGCCGAGGCGGCGGCCGCGTTCGGCCGGGCGATCGAGGCAGGCGGGCTGGACCCGGAGGCGCTGGCGGTGACGCTCAACAATCGCGGCGTCGCCTACTCGCAGCTCGGCGACTACGATGCGGCGATCGCCGACTATCTCCAGGCGCAGAAGCTCAAGGCCGACGACCCGACCACGATCCGCAACCTCCGCTACGCCTATCTCACGCGCGGGCTGGCCAGCGCCCAGTCGGGCAACCGGAATGCCGCGCTGGCCGACTACGACCAGGCGCTCGCGATCGACCCGAGCTATCTGGAAGCCTTGCAGTATCGGGGTGCCCTGCGGATCGAGCTGGGCATGGTCGAGGAAGCGGCGCGGGATTTCCGCCAGGTGCTGGCGCTGGAGCCCGGCAATGCTGCGGCCACCGCAGCGCTCGCCACGCTGGCGGAGCAGGCGGAAGGTGCCCCGCCCGCCGGGGCTGCAGGCGAGCCCGGTGCGGTGGCCGGGGTAGCGCCGGACGTTTCGCCTGTCGGCCCGGACCCGGATGACCCGGATGGGATGGCGGCGGCGGTCGAGCGCAGCAGGAGCGCGGAGGAGCGGGCGCAGGACTCGCTCGACGAGGCGCTGCGGGCCGCCCGCGAGGCCGAGCCGACCGCCGGGCCGGAGCAGGATCCGGCCGGGCAGGGGGATGAGGCGCAAGGGGACGCCGCGCAGGAGGAAGCGCCGGTGCCCGGGCAGGCGGAGCGTCCGGTGGCGCGGCAGGATGCGCCGGCCGAGCCGGAGCCGGCACCGCCTGCAACCGGACCGGCCACGGCCGAGGCCGCCGAGGCTGGTGGACGCTATCGGATCAGCACCGCGGTGAACATGCGCGGGGGGCCGGACAATTCGTTCGACGTGGTGGGCGTGCTGCCCGAAGGCGTGCTGGTCCAGACCGATCGGGAGCAGCTCGGCTGGCACCGCATCCCCGCCGCGGACGGCCGGCCGACCGGCTGGGTGTATCGCCGTTTCCTCATTCCTGCAGAATAATGCGCGAGCGATTATTCCGGCATTGATTTCTACCTCTGGTCGTGGGTAATCGTGGCTGAGGTACGGTGTGATGCGCACATCGCAAGTGACCGGAACGACTGGCTGAGTCGCGCTCCGCGGGCTCGGCCGGATCGGGTCGGTGCGGCGCGCTCAGGTGGACGTCGGCATGGCTAGCTCAACCGGTTCGAGACGTGTTCTGGCGGCCTTCTGCCTGGCCCTGACCCTGGGGCTCTGTCAGTTGCTGGCCGCAGGAGCCGTGGCGAAGGGCGCGCTGGTGCCGCGCTATGCCGCCGTGGTGGTCGATCATGCCAGCGGCGAGGTGCTGCTCGGCGAGGATGCGACCGGGCTGCGCCATCCGGCCTCGCTGACCAAGATGATGACGGTCTACCTGGCCTTCGAGGCGGTGCGTGCCGGCAAGGTCACGCTGGACACCAGGCTGCCGATCTCTGCCCGCGCCGCGTCCCGCCCGCCATCGAAGCTCGGGCTGCGCTCCGGCAAGTCGATCACGCTCGACGACGCGATCATGGCGCTCCTGACCAAGTCGGCCAACGACGCGGCCAGCGTGGTGGCCGAGGGGCTGGCCGGCAGCGAGGAGGCGTTCGCCGAGCAGATGACCAAGAAGGCCCGCCAGCTCGGCATGAAGAAGACCCGGTTCAAGAACGCCTCGGGCCTGCCGAACCCGGAGCAGGTGACCACCGCGATCGAGATGGCCATGCTGGCCAGCCGGCTGATCGACGACTTCCCCGAATACTACCCCTACTTCTCCCGTGCCGAGTTCAGCTATGCCGGCCGGACGATCCGCAACCACAACTGGCTGCTCGGCCGCTATCCGGGCACGGACGGCCTGAAGACCGGCTATATCAGTGCGTCCGGCTACAACCTCGTCGCCTCCTCGGTCCGCGGCGGGCGGCGGCTGATCGCCGTGGTGCTGGGCGGCAAGACGGCGCGGGCCCGCGACCGGCAGACCATGCGGCTGCTGGACGACGGCTTCGCCTCGGTCCAGATCGCCCGGGCGATGCCGCTGCTCGGCACCGCGTCGGCGAACACCGCCGTGGCCGCGGCCGGCCCAGTGCGGACGCCAGCCGCGCAGGGCGACGGCGTGGACCTCGCCGCCGCGCGCGACCAGGGCGATTCGGAAGGCGGGGCGCTGGCACCGCCGCCGGCCGCCAAGCCCGTGGTGGTCGCTGCGGTGGCACCGCAGTCGCCGGCCGCGGGTCACCGCCACCGCTACTCGGTACAGGTCGGCGGCTTCTCCTCGGAGAAGGCCGCCCACCGTCAGGTCCAGCGCGTAGTCGGCGAGATGGCCAAGAAGCTGCGCGGCAAGCCCACCGTCCTCGCCTCGACCAGCAAGGGCAAGAAGATCTATCTCGCCCGGCTGGTCGGCTACGACCAGAGCAAGGCCGAGAGCGCCTGCAAGGCGATCAAGCGCCAGGGCCACGACTGCCTGGTGGTGCGCTCCTGAGCGGCCGCAGCCCAGTCTACAGGGCGTAGCCGGAGCATTCGGCAGACGGGGCGGAGCGGCCGCTGCTTCGATCACGGCAAGGGGTGCCGTCAGGGCAGGGCTCGTCGACGCCGCGCCGCTCAGCCCGCCACAGAGCGATGGCAGCGGCCAACTCCTCAAGTTGACCCAGGAGGCGCGCACCGCGCCGCGGCCCATGTGAATTCAGGCAGAGCCAGTGGCTGGAAGGGTGCCACCAGGCCGCGGGGGCTGGCTGCCTCCAGGGCAGCGATTGGTAGTCCCCCAGGCATGGCTGGTGCAGTTGCGGCAGGCCATGATGTCTGAGGCCTGCGCCAGGATCGCGAGCCATTACCACGTGCCACCCGCTTCAGGGGGATGGATGGCCGCAGATGCGGGCAGGCTTGGTCAGGAGTCTGAGGGCAGGAGGCCGCTCCAGGCCACAGGATGCGGCGTCTCGGGCGGTTCGGTAGGGCAGAATTCATCGCCGGCATCTTCGTCGGCGCAGATCAGCAGTTCGCCCACCAACCGTCGTGCACCCATGGCAGTCGGCAGAGCGGATGGACCGTCCTTTGCCCGGGCCGACCTTGGGTCGATGGCCCGGGGGAGAGCAGAGTTTTCCTGTGGTCCAGGTAAAGGAATGGGTCACTTTCCATCAGGTTGCATAGGAGCGGGTTACCGCTGAGGCGGTCATTGCCGGTCTTCGGCTAGGGTTCAGCTGCGAAGCTGCACCTGGGCAGGGGAGAAGAGGACCGGCGGCAGGATGGTCCTGGTCGAGCTGGTTGCGAAGGAAGGGGACGACCGACCTCGTCTTCGCGTGGTTGGCCTTGGCTGCCAATCGCATGATGGGCTCCGAGGTTGAGGCTCGGGCGGGTGCGCCAGTCGGCGTCCATAGCCCGGCCCGGCTCACCCGCCGCAATGGCGATCGTGAGAGGGCTGGGAGGCACGGGCCGGGCGGATCACCCGATGATCAGGAGGCCATCGCGGAGAGGGCTACTTGCACGGGATCTCGACGCAGACGGTCGACGATCTCGTCGAGGCAATGGGAGGCACCGGCATCTCCAAGCATGCCCTCGGCCGGACGAAGCCTGACCCGGGGAAGCCAAGTCAGTCGGCTGTGCAAAGAAATCGATGCGGCCTACCCGAAGGTCTGCCCAGCCGGCTGGATCGTGTCTCTCGCCGTGATAGTCGCCGTAAGTTGCCCGGCGTCGCCATCGGCGCATCAAGAGCCGAGCCGTTCTAGAAGGCCTTCCTGTGCTCCTTGGCCAACTGTGGTCTGCGCGGCGTGGAGTTCGCTGTCTCCGGTCACCCCAAGGAATGCGGCGGACACAGCGAAGGTGTTCAGCGCCACCTACGATAGGTGCCGCGTGCACTAGCTCAGGAATGCGCTGGCCCATGTGCCGCCCAAGCTGCACCTGCTGACAATCGCCATGCTGAAGACAATCTTTGCCCAGAGCACTGCCGAGGCCGCCCACGCGCAGTGGCGGCAGGCGACCGACGGGCTGAGCGAGCTTTTGTCAGGCTACCGATGACCCGTGCGAGAACGTGCTCACCCGCATGACCTTCCCGTGCGAGCACTGGCCGCGGATGGAATCCACGAACCCGCTCGAACGTCTCGATAGTCAGATCAAGCGGCGGGCTGATTTTGTCACGATCTTCCCCAACGACCGCTCGTCGTCCGGCTGGTTGGGCGTTGATGTGGGAGTAGTGCGATGAGAGGGCTGTCCACCGACATGGTTTGAGCCGGGATCAGTCGCAGCATTTGAGCGCTGGTTCCGTCCTCAGGTTGCCCGGCGTGGCCGCCTGGTTACCTTCGGGAATCAGGCACTCCTGCACCAAGGCCGGAGACACGGCCGGGAATGCCAGCCGTCGCCGCGTCCAGGTGTTGCCTGGACAGGCAGGCGGCCAGCCCGCCCCGGGTCGGCTTCACCTGTCCAGACGATTATCTCGGCTGTCTGGTCATGGTCCAAACCCGGCGACTCGATCGGTCGCGGTCAGCCCCTTGCCGATCATGATGGTGGCAGGACGCAGGTCCTGCCTGAAGATCCGGCGCGCGATCGCTGCCTGACAGGACGGCACCGCACTGCTGGACGCACCGGCATCGAGACACCGCCTAGGGAGCTGCCAGCTCCGGTCGGCACTCGGCCTGACATCATTCCTGAGTCGGCTGACCATGAGCACCTGCACATCGAGAGCAGGAAGCGCTCATGACGCGTCGTCCGAACGCGGATCAGGCGCGGCCGTCGGCGCCGGCGGTTCAGTTGGGCCGGCTGATGGTCTCCGCGACATGGCGCCAGCGATGGCCGCTCAAGGCGGCGGCGATGGCGGGGCGGAGCTCCGGGCCCTGGTCGGTCAGCTTCTTGAGCAGCTGGCCGACCTCCTCTTCCTCGATCCGGTCGATCGGATCGCGCTGGTCGAGCTGGCTGCGTACCAGCGAAGTCTTGTCGGCCGCATAGGGCCACTCGTGGCGGAGGTGATGCAATACGGATGGTTTACGGTTCATGCTCATGAACATGGTCTTAGCAGGCTAGTGTTACAAGATCGTTAAAGAGAGAAGGCCGGAACATGACCGGTGGAGCCGGGGCAAGCTCGGCCTTGGTGAGACGCAACAGCACGAGTATAGCCCAGCCTGCGGTTCCTGGTGAGCAGGATCGGCGCGAGACAACCGAGAATCATTCTTGAGGAGCTATATCGTGCGTCCCAACCTCCTGACGCGGCGTGGAGTTCTGCTGGGCACGGCCGGTGTCGCGCTCGCGGCGCACTGCGGCGCGCCGGCGGTGGCCCGCTCGGAGCCTTTGCGCATCGGCCTGCTCACCTCCCTGTCCGGTCCCTTCACCTCGCTGGGCGAGAGCATGCGCGCCGGGCTGGAGCTGCTGATCGCGGATGCGGGCGGCCAGATGGGCGGGCGGCCGGTCGAGCTCCTGGTCGAGGACGACGGCGGCAAGCCCGAGGAAGGGCTGCGCAAGGTCCGCAAGCTGATCGCCCAGGATGGGATCGACGTGCTGGGCGGGGTGATCAGCGCCGGCGTGGCGCTCGCGATCCGCGACGTCGTCACCGAGGCGGGGCTGCCGACCTTCATCAGCAACGCCTCGGCCAACGCGCTGGCCCGCGAGGCTGCGAGCCCGCTCGTGTTCCGGCCGACCAAGACCAGCTGGATGCTCGGGCATACCGGCGCACTCTGGACCTTCCAGAACATCGCCAAGGACGGCGGGCTCACCGTGGGCGCCGACTATGCCGCCGGCCGCGAATATATCGGCGATTTCGTCCAGACCTTCCAGGAGCAGGGCGGCAGCGTCGGGACCCAGCTCTGGACGCCGCTCGGCACCACCGACTTCTCGCCGATCCTGACCACGATCGCCGCCGAGCAGCCGAGCTTCGTGTACGCCTTCTTCGCTGGTGCGGACGCGGTGCGCTTCCTGCAGCAGATGCAGGAATACCAGCTCCAGGACCTGGTGAAGCTGATCGGCCCAGGCGCCCTGTTCGACCAGGAGGACGTGGTGCCGGCGGCCGGCTCGGCGGCACTCGGCGGGATCAACACTTTCCAGCAGTCGCCGACCGCACCTGCGGCCCATGGCTTCGTCGAGGCGTACCGTGCCGCACGCGGCCGGCTGCCGGGCGAGGCCAGCACGGCCGGCTACGTCACCGGCCAAGTGATCCGGGCCGGGCTGGAGGCGGTGGCGGGCGACCCGTCCGACCGGGAGCGCTTCCGCCAGGCCCTGCTGGAGCAGCCGATCGAGACGGTGATCGGGCCGATGCGCTTCGACCCGCGCAACAACCAGGCGGTGCTCGACATCTATGTGAACGAGCTGGTGGCGGGGCCGGACGGGCAGCCGCTGAACACGGTGGTCCACACCTATGCCGGCGTGCAGGACCCGGGGCCGGCGGGCTGACGGCCCCATGGGCTTCTATCTCATCCAGACCCTGAACGCGGTGGCGTTCTCGGTGCTGCTGATGCTCTGCGGCCTCGGCCTGTCCCTGGTGCTGAGCCTCATGAACTTCGTGAACCTCACCCACGGCGCCAGCTACCTGTTCGGCAGCTATGTCGCCGTGGTGTGGCTAGGGTCGGGGGCACCCTGGTGGCTGGCCGTCCCGGCGGCATTCCTGGCGGCGGCCCTTGCCGGGCTCCTCCTGGACCGCTTCCCGTTCGCCCGGTTCTACGGGCGCAATCACCTGGCCCAGGTGCTGCTCACCTATGGCCTGTCGGTGATGTTCGCCGACCTGATGCGGCTGGGCTTCGGTGCCGAGATCCGCTCGCCGGCGCTGCCCGACCTCCTGCGCGGCGTAGTGTTCGTGCTGGGCATGCCGTTCCCGATCTACCGGCTGGTCCTGATCCTGGCCGGCGGCGTGCTGGCCCTGGTCCTCTGGTACCTGTTCGACCGGACCATCTGGGGAGCGGTGGTGCGTGCCAGCGTCGCCGACCGGCGGATGGTCGAGACGCTGGGCCTGGACACCAGCCGCGTGTTCGCCGTGGTCATGGCGATCGCAGCGGGGCTGGGCGGGCTGAGCGGTGCGCTCGGCGTGGGCATGCTGTCCGCCTATCCCGGCCTGGACGAGGAGATCCTGCTCCACGCTTTGTTCGTCGTGGTGCTGGGCGGGCTCGGCACGTTTCGCGGCACGGTGGCGGGCGCGTTCATACTGGGTTTTGCCATGACCTTCGCCAGGGTCTGGCTGCCGGAGTTCGCGGGCTTCCTGACCCTGCTGGCCATCGCACTCCTGCTGGTGCTCCGCCCGGACGGGCTGGTGGCGCCCAGGCTGAGGCAGGTGTGATGCGCGCCCATGCCTGGCTGCTCTGCCTGCCGCTGGCCGGCCTCCTGGCCCTCTTCGGCGGCGACTACCACCTGCGCTTCGCCGCCGAGATCCTGATCACCGGCACCGCGGTGATGAGCCTGGACATATTGGTGGGCCAGGGGCGGCTGGTGTCGCTGGGCCATGCCGCGCTATTCGGCGGTGCTGCCTATGTCAGCGCGCTCCTGGCGATCCACGCCGGTGCCGGCCTGATGCCTGTGCTCCTGGCCGGCATCGCCACCGGTATGCTGCTGGCTCTGGTGATGGGGCTGGTCGCGACCCGCAGCGTCGACCTGTTCTTCCTGATCCTGACCCTGGTGGTAGGCCAGATGGTCTACGAGCTGGCCTTCCACTGGCGCACCGTGACCGGCGGTGCCGACGGCCTGCGCGGCATTCCGGCCCTGGCGCTGCATCTGGGCGGCGCATCCTGGCCGATGAGCGGCGCCCGCTCCCTGTTCCTGCTGGCCGCGGGCCTGGCGCTCCTGGCCTATCTCCTGGCCCGCTCCTTCCTGGCAGCACCCATCGGGCGGGCGCTGGTCGCCAGCCGTGAGCAGCCGGTGCGGCTGGCGGCACTCGGCTACGAGGTGCGGCGCCTGCGCCTCCTGGCCATGGTCTTCGCCGGCGGCATCGCCGGGGCCGCAGGCGCCCTCTACCCGTTCGTGAACCTTTATGTCGGGCCGAACCTGGTCCACTGGAGCATGTCCGCGACCATGATCGTGATGCTGGTCCTGGGCGGGGTCGGCACCCTGCACGGCGCGTTCGTCGGCACGGGCCTCTACCTCCTGGTGCAGACCTATCTCAGCTCCTTCACCGATCGCTGGCAGCTCCTGATCGGTCTCCTGTTCGTGCTGATCGTGATCTTCCTGCCCGACGGGATCGTCCGGCCGGGCTGGCGGCGCAGGCAGGCATGAACCTTCTGGCATTGCGCGGCATCCGCCGCTCGTTCGGTGCGCTCGAGGTGCTGCGCGGCATCGACCTGGACATGGCGGAGGGCGAGATGCTGGGCCTGATCGGGCCGAACGGGGCCGGCAAGACCACCCTGTTCAACCTGGTCAGCGGCTTCCTGCCGGCCGATGCCGGCAGCGTCGCCTTCGCCGGCCGGGACCTGCAGGGCCTCTCCCCGGCCGCGCGCGCCCGGATGGGCCTCGTGCGCAGCTTCCAGAAGAGCCTGGTCTTCCCGGGCCTGCCGGTCGTGGAGAACCTGGCCCTGGCAGCGCGCCTGCGCCTGGGCGGCGGCTATCGCTGGTGGCGCGGCCGGGCGGTGGCCGAGGAGGCGGCCGCCCGGGCGACCGAACTGCTGGACCTGGCCGGGCTCGCGGGCAAGGCTGACACCCTGGCGGGCGCCCTGCCGCACGGCCTGCAGCGGGTGCTGGACGTGCTGGTAGCACTCGCCCAGCGCCCGCGCCTCCTGCTGCTGGACGAGCCCACGGCCGGCCTCGCCACGGACGAGGCGCAGCGGCTGCTGGGCCTGCTGCGCACGGTGCAGCCGGCACCGGCCGTGCTGCTGGTGGCCCACGACCTGGACCTCGTGTTCGGCTTCTGCCAGCGCCTGGCCGTGCTCGACCTGGGCCGGCTGATCGCGGTGGGGCCGCCCGACTCGGTCCGGGCCGATCCCGAGGTCCAGCGGGCCTATCTGGGAGGGCTGGCATGAGCCTGCTCTGCCTGCGCGGCGTCTCGGTCGGCCATGGTGGCGCGCCGATCCTGGCCGGGATCGAGCTGGAGGTCGGCCCGGGCGAGGTCGTGGCCCTGCTGGGGCGCAACGGCGTCGGCAAGACCACGCTGCTCCATGCGCTCATGGGCCTGGGGCCGGTCAGGAGGGGCTCCTTCCTGGTCAAGGGCCAGGACGTGCCGACGAGCTGGCCGCCGCACCGGATCGCCCGGCTGGGCCTGGCCCTGGTGCCGCAGGGGCGGGGCGCCTTCGCGGCGCTCACCGTGGAGGAGAATCTGCGCCTCGCCACCCTGGCAGCCCGGCCCTCGGCCTGGACGCTGGCGCGCGTTTATGCGGAGTTCCCGCGCCTGGCCGAACGCCGGCGCCTGCCCGGCGCTGCGCTCAGCGGCGGCGAGCGGCAGATGCTCCTGATCGCGCGGGCACTGCTCACCGGGGCCGACATCCTGCTGCTCGACGAGCCGACCGAGGGGCTCGCACCTTTGGCGATCGAGGCGGTGGTGGTCGAGCAGATCCGGCGGCTGCGGGAGGACGGCCTGGCCGTGTTGCTGGCCGAGCAGAACGTCGCGGTGGCCCTGCAGGTCGCGACCCGGGCGGTGGTGCTGGCCGAGGGCGGGATCGTGTTCGCCGGCAGCCCGGAGGAGCTGGCGAACGACCGCGACCTCCAGCGCCGCCACCTGGGTGTATGAGGCTCAGCCCGACGGCAGCCGCATGGGCAGCATGCGCTCCAGCAGCCGGTCGCGTCGACCGAACTGGTGCCAGAGCGCTGCCAGGACATGGACGAGGACGATGGCGGTGATGATCCAGGCGAGCGCCACATGGACCGCACCGGGCCAGCCGCCCAGCGTCTTGCCGAACGCGGACACGGTGACGATGCCCAGCAGCGGCTGGACCAGGATCGCCAGGTAGAGCAGGCCGTGCGAGGCATGGGCCGCGCTGCGCTGGAGCCGCGACATGCCGTCGGGCAGAGGCGGCTGCGGCACGCTCAGCCGGTAGGCCAGGCGCGCGATGGCCAGGACCAGGATCGCCCAGCCGCTGACCAGATGGGTGCGGAACAGGAAGAAGCGCCCGTCGCTGCCCCGCTCGAACATGCCCCAGCTCCAGCCCGTGGCGAACTGGAGCAGCACCAGGGCGGCGATCACCCAGTGCAGCGTCATGGCGATCCGGTCGTAGCGCGGGCTCATCCGTGCTTCCCACTACGACCCGCAGGGAGGTCGCCCGACGCAAGCGACGCAAGGGCCGCGCGCGGCTCAGCCGCGCCGCATGAACCGGCCCGGGTGGTCGAACATCTTGTCCAGGGTGCGCTTCTGCGCGTCGTCCAGCGTGTCATAGAAGGCGGCATAGGCCGGACGGACGTCGGCGGCAATTGCGGCTGCCCGGCCGAGCGCTTCCTCGACATTGGTCAGCTTCGCCACGGAGTTGCCCTCGCGCAGCTCGCTCAGGTCGGTGCAGATCTCCTGCACGCGGGGCTGGGCGCCGGTGAGCATGTCCCGCAGGGCCACCCAGGTCTCCTGCTGGCGCCCCTCGAACTTGGCGAAGCTCTCGAACGCGGCGAGGCGCTCGGCCAGCCGCTCGCCGGCATTGCCGCTGCAGAACGCGCGCAGCATGCCGCCGTGCCCATGGCCATGCCCCATCCGCACCTCGTGCCGTTGGCCATGGCCCGGCCCCCAGGCCTCGGGCGGCGCCGCGACGACACCGGCACCGCCGATCACCGCGACGGCGGCGATCGCACCCAGACCGGCTGCTGTCCAGTTGCGCATCTCCATCTCCTCCTTGCTGCACCTTCCTTATGGCCCTGCCCGGTGAACGATTGATGTCGCCGGAAGTAACGGGCAGATTCCCGGCAGCCCACCCAGTGCCCGCGGTTCGTGCCGACGATGTCATGCCCTCGATTTCATGAATGTGACGAAGTGCAACGGCTACTGCCGGTATGGTGCCGGCTCCACTAGACTGGTGGCATGGACGTGAACCCCATCGTGCTCATCGTCGACGACGACCAGGAGATCCGCGACCTGGTGGCGGCGTTTCTCGCGCGCCACGGCCTGGCCGTGCGCACCGCCGAGGATGCCCAGGCCATGGATGCGGTGCTGGCGGCCGAGCCGGTCGACCTCCTGGTCCTGGACGTGATGATGCCGGGCGAGGACGGGCTGGCGGCCTGCCGGCGCCTGCGGGCCGAGCGGCCGCAACTGCCGATCATCCTGCTCACGGCACTGGCCGACCCCACCGACCGGATCGTGGGGCTGGAGCTGGGTGCCGACGACTATCTGGCCAAGCCGTTCGAGCCGCGCGAGCTGCTGGCGCGGATCCGCGCGGTGCTGCGCCGCGCTCGCCAGGACGGCCAGGCGGTGCCTGGCGAGGAGGGGGCCAGCCAGGAGCCGACCCTGCGCTTTTCCGGCTGGCTGATCTATCCCGCGCGCCGCGAGCTGCGCGATCCGACCGGCGTGCTGGTGCCGCTCACCGGGGGCGAGTTCGACCTGCTCCTGGTGCTGGCGGGGGCCGCCGGGCGGGTACTCACCCGGGACCAGTTGCTCGACCGGACCAAGGGCCGCCAAGCCCACCCGTTCGACCGTTCGATCGACGTGCTGCTCTCGCGCCTGCGCAAGAAGCTGGGCGACGATCCCAAGGAGCCGCAGCTCATCAAGACCGTGCGCGGCGGCGGCTATGTGCTGTCCGTGCCGGTGACGCAGGGCTGACCGGGCGGTGCGGCTGCCGAGCGGCAATGCCCCGCCCAGGCGGCTGCTGCCCGCCGCCCTCCATGAATGGCTGGCACCCGCCAACCTGACCACGCGGCTGGTGCTGCTGGCGGTGGGCGTGGTGATGCTGGTGGTGGCGTTCGCCGCGGCCTGGACCTTCTGGGAGCGCGCCGACACCGCCAAGCGCCTGGTCCGGCTGGCCACGATCGACCGGATGGCCGCCACCCAGATGCTGGTCGACCGGCTGCCGCCCACCGAGCTGCGCCTGGCCCTGCGCGCGATCTCCGGGCCGCTCCTGTTGGTGCGCGTGCTCGACGGCCCACGCGGGCGGCCGACCGACGACCCGCGCCTGGATCGCCATCTGGTACGGCTGATCGCGCGCCATCCGAGCCATGTGTTCCGCGGCCGCGAGGTGGTGCTGCGTGAGGTCGATCGCGAGCCGGAGCGCGACGAGGACAATCACCCGCCCGACCTTCTGCCGTCCTTCGTCCGTTACGAGGTCGGCATCCGTCAGGACGACGGCACCTGGCTGATCTTCACGGTCCCGGCCGACACCTTGTCCCGGGTATGGCTCGGGCGGGCGGTCCTGATAGCAATCGGCGTGGTCGCGGCCGCGGCCCTGATCGCCTGGCTCCTGTTCCGCCGCATCACCCAGCCGGTCACCGCACTGGCGGTGGCGTCTGACCGCTTCGCCGCCGGCCTGCCCGGCGAGCCGCTGCCGGAAAGCGGCCCGCCGGAGATCCGGCGGGCGACCGCGGCCTTCAACCGGATGCGCCAGCGAATCGGCGATCTCCTGGAGGAGCGCAACTCGATGCTGGCCGCGATCGCCCATGACCTGCGCACGCCGCTCACCCGGCTGCGCCTGCGCCTGGAGGACCTGCCCGACGACGACGCGCGCCACCGCTCGGAGGCGGATGTCCATGCGATGGAAACGATGCTGCGCGAGACCCTGGCCTATGCCAAGGACGTGGCCGGGGTGGAGCAGGCGACCGACCTCGATTTCGCGGCCCTGGTGCGCACCGCCGTCGACGACCTGGAAGATGCCGGCTGTGCCGCCAGCTATGACGGCCCGGATCGGCTGGTCCTGCGCGGCCGGCCAACCGCGCTGCGCCGGGCGATCGACAATGTCATGATCAATGCCGTGACCTACGGCGGCAGCGCCGAGGTGCGCCTGGCCGTGGAGGCCGGCTGGGTCAAGCTGACCGTGGCCGATCGCGGCCCGGGCGTGCCGCCTGCCATGCGCGAGCGAGTGTTCGAGCCATTCTTCCGCCTGGAAACCTCGCGCTCCCGCGCCACCGGCGGCACCGGTCTGGGCCTGGCGCTGGCGCGCGGCATCGTGCGCGCCCATGGCGGCGAGGTCCGCCTGCTGGACCGGCCGGGCGGGGGGACGCTGGTGGAGGTGGCGCTGCCCCGCTGACCGGGCTCAGCGCTTGGCACGGATCGCCCAGGTCCGGACGTGGAAGTGGATGCTGCTACCCGTGGTGATAGGACTCGCGGGATGGCAGGCGGCCCGGCAGCGCCACGACGACAGGGGGTGGCGGGCTCGTGAGGCGGCATGGCAGGATGCGGCCGTCGTCGAACGGCAGCCAACCGACGAGAGAAAGGCAAGCAGTCCCGCCTGGAGCCTCGCCCGGCGGACCTTGGAAGGTGAATCATGGATCTTCAGGGCGCGATGCAGCGCTGGCAGGAGCTGGATGCCGAGCACCACCTGCATCCCTTCACCACCCACCATGAGCTGGCAGGGAAGGGCACCCGGGTCATCGAGCGCGGCGAGGGCTGCTATGTCTGGGAAGCGGACGGCCACAAGCTGCTCGACGGAATGGCGGGCCTGTGGTGCGTCCAGGTGGGCTATGGCCGCGAGCGTCTGGCGCGGACCGCCTATGAGCAACTGAAGAAGCTCAGCTACTACAACAATTTCTTCCAGTGCGCTTCCGTCCCGACCATCGAATTGTCCGCCAAGCTCGCCGAGATCCTGCCGGCCGGCATGAAGCGGGTGTTCTTCGCCTCCTCGGGCTCGGAAGCGAACGACACCGTCATCAAGTCGGTCTGGTACTACTGGAACCTGATGGGCAAGCCGGAGAAGAAGAACTTCATCTCCCGCAGGCTGGGCTACCATGGTGTGGGCGTGGGCTCCGCCAGCCTGACCGGCATGTCGTTCATGCACGGCATGTTCGACCTGCCGCTGCCGCGCTTCCACCACATCATGAACCCCTACTGGTGGGGCGAGGCGCAGGACGGCGAGACCGAGGAGCAGATCGGCCAGCGCGCCGCGAAGGCGCTGGAGGACAAGATCCTGGAGCTGGGGCCGGAGAACGTCGCGGCCTTCGTGGCCGAGCCGATCCAGGGGGCCGGCGGCGTGATCATCCCGCCGGACAATTACTGGCCGGCGGTCCAGGCGATCTGCCGGAAATACGACGTTCTGCTGGTCGCCGACGAGGTGATCTGCGGCTTTGGCCGGACGGGGGCCTGGTGGGGCAGCGAGACCTACAAGATGCAGCCGGACATACTGGCGATGGCCAAGGGCCTGTCTTCCGGCTACGTGCCGATCTCGGCGGTGGCGTTCGGGCCCAGGGTCGGCGACGCGATCTTCGCCGGCGAGAAGGAATACGCCCACGGCGTGACCTATGCCGGTCATCCGGTGGCAGCCGCGGTGTCGCTGGAGAACATCCGGATCATCGAGGAGGAGGGGCTGGCGACCCGGGCCGCCGGCCCGATCGGCGCCTACTGGCGCGAGGTCCTGGAACAGACCTTCAAGGACCACCCGATGGTCGGCCAGGTCCGGACCAAGGGCCTGCTCGCCTGCCTGGAGCTCAGCGAGGACCGGGCGACGCGCAAGCGGTTCGACGAGCAGCGCGAGGTCGGCGCCACCTGCCGGAACTTTTCGGTGCAGAACGGCCTGGTGATGCGGGCGGTGCGCGACGGGATGATCCTCTCGCCGCCCCTGATCATCACCGAGGCGCAGATCGACGAGATCGCAACCAAGGCGAAGAAGTCGATCGACCAGACCATGGCGGCGATCGGCTTCAAGGGCTGAGGCGGAGAGGCGAGGCATGTCCGATCACGAGGATCTGGAGGAACTGCTGGCAGAAGAGGAACGCCTGCAGTTCGACCGGTTCGACAACGACACCGCCCTGGAACTGGGCCAGTTCATCCTGACAGCGGCGCGGCGGCGCGGGCTCGGCGTCACCATCGACATCACCCGAGGCGAGCAGCAGATCTTCCACGCTGCCCTGGCCGGCACCAGCGCCGACAACGATGCCTGGGTGCAGCGCAAGGCGCGCGCAGTGCGCCGGTTCGGGCACAGCTCCTGGTATCTGGGCTGCCTGTCCCGGGCCAAGGGCTACGACTTCCACCAGAAGTTCCTGCTGGACCCTGCCGAGTTCGCCCCGGCCGGCGGCAGCTACCCGATCGCCGTGCGTGGTACCGGCCTGGTCGGCACGGTGACGGTCTCGGGCCTGCCGCAGAAGGAGGACCACATCTTCCTGACGGAGGTGCTGGCCGAGTTCCTGGCCAGGGCCGGCTGAGCGGAGCCTGCCGGCGCATCCGGCTCGGACCGGCCGGAGGAGGAGCTTTACGCGTACCGGGTGAAGTGCTCACCTCACGCGGCTCGGCAGGTGGCGGCTCCAGGGGCGGGCGACCTGGCAACGGCGGGAGCTGGACCGATGGTGACGCGGCTGAGGTTCCTCGGGAGCGGCAACGCCTTCACCGTCGGCGACGGCAACTGGCAGTCCAACATGCTGATCGAGAGCGACGCGGGCCGCCGCCTCCTGGTGGACTGCGGCAGCGACGCGCGGCTGTCCCTGGCCGAGCAGGGGCTGGGGCGACCGACATCGACGCGGTCTATGTCAGCCATCTGCACAGCGACCATATCGGCGGCCTGGAATGGCTGGGCTTCTCGACCTTCTTCAACCCGGCAGCAGGCCGGCCGCGCATGTTCGTCGAGCAGAACCGGGTGTCCCGCCTTTGGGCCAGCAGCCTGAGCGGCAGCATGTCGCGCAGCGGGATGGCAAAGCTGGAGGACTATTTCGACGTCGAGCCGGTACCGGCCGACGGCGGCTTCGAGTGGGAGGGCCAGCGCTTCGAGCTGACCGGGATGCTCCATGCCATGGACGGGCCGGTGCCGCTGATCAGCTTCGGCCTGCGCTTCGCGACTGGCCGCGGCTGCTTCCTGATCACCAGCGATACGCGCTTCGAGCCCGAGCGCTACGGCGCGCTCTATGAATGGGCCGACACCATCTTCCATGATTGCGAGACCACCTATCGCACTGACGGCGTGCCCGCACCGTCGGGCATCCACGCGCATTACGAGGAACTGAAGACCCTGCCGGCCGCATTGCGCGCCAAGCTCTGGCTCTACCACTACCAGCCGGGCTGGCGGCCCGATGCCGAGACCGACGGCTTTCGCGGCTTCGTCGCCAAGGGGCAGTGCTTCGAGCTGTGAGGATCGGGCTCGCCGTCGAGCGCGGCCGACCTGGGCAGCGGTGGTGACCTGCGTCGCGCCTTGCGGCGTGAGCGGATCGGTCAAGGCTGCGACAAGGAAACGTGATCGGAAGTGAAGCCCCCGGTTGCCGGCATCGGTGACAGCCTCTACCCTCCGCCCGGCGGCGCCGATCGTGCCCGTCTGAAGACGACCCCTGTCGTGTCGAGGCCAATGTAGGATCCGCTACCATAGCGCCCTAGCGTCCGGCGGCTGCAGCTTTCCCGCAGCCCGAGCGGCCTTGCGTCCGTGGCGCAGGTGAGCCTCCGCGATCCTGTACGACCTGTCGTCCCAACCCTGCAGCATTTCCCGGCGACCCACCGCACCTGGCGGCGGCGTTGCCGGTTCATCGGATAGATTCATGCCTTCTCAGCAGGTTGCCCCCTTGCGCGAACAGTGGTTCGGCAACATCCGCGCGGATGTGCTGGCCGGCTTGGTCGTGGCCCTGGCCCTCATTCCCGAGGCGATCGCATTCTCGATCATCGCCGGCGTGGACCCCAAGGTCGGCCTCTACGCCTCCTTCTCCATTGCGGTGATCAGCGCCATTGTCGGCGGCCGGCCGGCCATGATCTCGGCTGCCACCGCCGCCACCGCGGTGCTGATGACCAGCCTGGTGCGCGACCACGGCCTCCAGTACCTGCTGGCCGCCACCGTGCTCGCGGGGGTCATCCAGGTCCTGGCCGGCGTCTTCCGGCTGAACTACGTGATGCGCTTCGTATCGCGCTCGGTGATGACCGGCTTCGTCAACGCGCTGGCGATCCTGATCTTCCTGGCCCAGGTGCCGGAGATGGTGAACGTGCCGCTCCTGACCTACCCGATGATCGCGGCCGGCCTCGCGATCATCTACCTGTTCCCGCGCCTCACCACGGCGATCCCGTCGCCGCTGATCTGCATCCTGGTGCTCACGGCCGTGGCGCTCGCCTCCGGCATGGAACTGCGCACGGTCAGCGACATGGGCGCCTTGCCGGACTCCTTCCCGACCTTCTTCGTCCCCGACGTGCCGTTCAACCTCGAGACGCTCCGGATCATCCTGCCCTATTCGCTGGGCGTGGCGGCGGTAGGCCTGCTCGAATCGCTGATGACCGCGCAGATCGTCGACGACCTGACCGACACCTCGAGCAACAAGCGGCGCGAGTGCTTCGGCCAGGGCATCGCCAATTTCTGCACGGGCTTCATCGGCGGCATGGCGGGCTGCGCCATGATCGGCCAGTCGGTGATCAACGTGAAGTCGGGTGGCCGCGGGCGCCTGTCCACCTTCTGCGCCGGGATCTTCCTGCTGTTCCTGATCGTGGTGCTGGGCGACCTGGTGGGGATGATCCCGATGGCGGCGCTGGTCGCGATCATGATCATGGTCTCGGTCGGCACGTTCAGCTGGCGCTCGCTGCTCAACCTGCGCACCCATCCGCGCAGCTCCAGCATCGTGATGCTGGCGACCGTGGCCGGCGTGGTCATCACCCATAACCTCGCGATCGGGGTGGTGATCGGCGTGCTGCTGTCCGGGATCTTCTTCACCTGGAAGATCGCCCAGATCTTCCGTGTCACCTCCGAGCTCTCGCCGGACGGCACCCACCGGACCTATCGGGTGGAAGGGCAGGTTTTCTTCGCCTCGGCCGACGAGTTCGGGGATTCCTTCGACTTCCGGGAAGCGCTGGAGAAGGTCACCATCGATGTGAGCCGCGCCCATATCTGGGACATCTCCAGCGTGGCGGCGCTCGACCGGGTGATCCTGAAGTTCCGGCGCGAGGGCGCGGAGGTCGAGGTGGTCGGCCTGAACCAGGCCAGCGAGACCATCGTCGACCGGCTCGGCGAGCACAACAAGCCGGGTGCGCTCGAACGCCTGGCGAGCCACTGAAGGGAGGTCAGTCATGCCCAGCAAGATCCTGGCCCTGATCGACGGATCGATCTACGCGCAGAGTGTGTGCGATCTCGCCGCCTGGGCCGCGAAACGGTCGGGACTGCCGGTGGAGGTGGTCCACATGCTGGGCCGCCGGGACACGTCGAGCACCCCGGCTGACCTCAGTGGCAGCCTGAACATCGACGAGAGTGAGACGCTCCTGTCCGAGCTCGCACGGCTGGACGAGCAGAAGGCCAGGCTGGCGCACCAGCGCGGCCGCCTGATCCTCGACGGCGCCGCAACCCGCCTGCGAGAGGCCGGCGTGCCGGGCGTGACGAGCAAGCTGCGCAACGGCGACCTGATCGAGGCGGTTCAGGAATTGGAGGTGGACGCGGCCTATGTCGTGATCGGCAAGCGCGGCGAGGCGGCGGATTTCGCCAGGCTCCATCTCGGCTCGAACCTGGAGCGGGTTGCGCGCAGCGCACGCAAGCCGGTCCTGGTGGCGGCCCGCGCTTTCAAGCCGATCCGGCGGGTGATGATCGCCTTCGACGGCGGGACCAGCGTACGCAAGGCCATTGCCCACATCGCGCATGGTGACCATTTCCGAGGGCTGCCCCTGCATCTCCTGATGGCCGGAGCGGACAACCGCGAGAACCAGGACCAGCTCGGTCAGGCGAGCGGCTATCTGCGGAGCGGCGGCCACGAAGCGACCACCCAGATCCTGCCCGGGGAGCCCGAGACGGTCATCGCCCGTGAGGTCCAGGAGCAGGGCATCGATCTGCTGGTGATGGGCGCCTACGGCCACACCCGTCTTCGCAACCTGATCATCGGCAGCACGACCACCGAGATGATCCGGTCCTGCAAGGTCCCGATCCTCCTGTTCCGCTGAGCTGGGCCCCGTTCCTGGCCGGCCCCTCGACCAGTATCGCTACCCCGCGTCCGAACCCGGGCAGAAATCAGGAAAGCCTCCAGATGGCGCAGTCGATCAGCCTGTCCTCCCGTGCGGACCGCGTGGCCAGCGCCGAGCCTCGTCCCGTCCATGGCCGTCTTCTGCCCCTGGACGGTCTGCGCGGCATCGCCGTCTTCCTGGTGATCCTGTTCCACTGGAAGTACCTGCCGTTCGGCTGGAGCGGCGTCTGGCTGTTCTTCACCCTGTCCGGCTTCTTCATCTTCCGGAACCTGCTGGCGACCCGGCAGGCCGAGCCGCACATGCCGTTCGGGCTGTTCTACGGCCAGTTCATGGTCCGGCGCTGCCTGCGCCTCCTGCCGCTCTACTACCTGCTGCTCCTGGTCATGACAGCCGTGGTGGTGATCCTCCAGCGCTGGGAGCACCTGGCCGTCACCGTGCCAAGCCTGGCCCTGTTCGTGCACAACCTGGTCAAGCCGTTCTCGTCCGTCCAGCACACGCTCTACTACGACCACTTCTGGAGCCTGGGGGTGGAGATCCACTTCTATCTCCTGGCCCCGTTCCTGCCCTTCTTCCTGGGGCGCAACGCCCTGCGCAATCTGCTGCTCGCCATCGTGCTGATCAGCCCGATCCTGCGCCAAGCGGCCTTTTGGTACTTCTCGGCCGATCCCGGCCCACTGACGCTGCGCCCGTCCGGCTTCGTCTACTTCTTCTCCTTCTTCCACTTCGACGCCTTCGCCCTGGGCGGGCTCGCAGCGCTGCACGAGCGCGACCTCCTGCGCCTGGGGCGGCGCGCCTGGTGGCTCCTGCTGGTGCCGGCCGCCCTGTTCGTCTTCTACTCGCTGGGCGTGGGCCTGCTGTTCCGCGACGTGCCCTATCTCCTGTTCATGGGTGATCATCTCCAGGCAAGCCTGGGCTACACCCTGCTGATCCTGTGCTGCACCGGGCTGATCTGCGTGGCACTGGTGGATGATGGCCTGCTCGGCCGGGTCCTGACGCTGCCGCCGCTGCTCCTGCTCGGCAAGATCTCCTACGGCGTCTACCTGATGCACGGTGCGATCCTGCTGGTGACCTTCCAGCTCATCGAGGCGTGGCTGCCCGGCTATGGCCGCTTCAGCCCGCAGATCCTGGCGGTCTTCGCCGCCTATCTGGCGGTGACGGTGGGGATCTCCTGGCTGTCGTTCAGCCGGTTCGAGAGCCGCTTCCTGCCCCGGCCGAAGCTGATCTCCGCCCGGGCGCTGGGCGGCGGGTGATGCCCGGCCGGCAAAGCTCCGGCGGCACCGGCTAAATCGGTGGACGCCGCCGGCCGCAGCCAATAGGTCGAAACCGGCGCCTGTGCGCGGGACGATGTGCAGCCGAAGCCGCCTTCGGCTCGGGCATCGGCCCCGCCGGACGGTCAGGGCCCGACAGGGGGATCGATGAGCGACCGGGAAGTGGAGCGGCTGGAGCGGCAGCTCCAGCGGATCGAGAAGGAGCTGCCCGTCCGGGCGGCCAAGACGCTCCGCTGGCTGCGCGAGCCCTCGTCGCGCTGGGTCCGCATCCCCGTAGGCATCCTGGCGATCGTCGGCGGCCTGTTCAGCTTCCTGCCGATCCTGGGCATCTGGATGCTGCCGCTGGGCCTCCTGCTCCTGGCCCAGGACATCCCGCCGCTGCGGCGCCCCACCCGGCGGGCGCTGCTCTGGTGCGAGCAATGGTGGCTGAAGCGCAAGCGCAAGCGGATGGCAAACGGGGCATGAACTCGCGGCGGGCTGCGGACCCGCTATCTGCCCGGGGCCTCGGCCCTGGCGCGGCCGATCCCCACCTCGCTCACCCATTTGAGCAGGATCGCGGTGTAGTCCTGCTGGGCGCGCTCGTCGGAGAGGCCGTGATCCGCATCCCGGATCATCCGGTAGGTCAGGGAGCGCACCTTCTCGCAGGCCGCCATGTAGTTGGTGAACACCGGGTGCGGGACGATGTCGTCGTGCTCCGATTCCACCAGCAGCACGTCGCCCTCGAACCGAGCGCAGGCGCCGAGCGCCCGGTTCTCGTCCGGGCTGATGATCTGGCGGCGATAGGCGGCAAGGCCATACTTGCGGAGCTGCTGCTTGGGCAGCGCCCAGTCCTCGTCCCGGTAGAGTGCCGGCACGCGCAATCCCAGCCAGCGGACCGGCCGCAGGTCCGTCAGGATCGCGGCCAGGTAGCCGCCATAGCTGCTGCCGATCACCGCGATCGCCTGGCGGTCGACGAAGGGCTGCCGGGCCAGCCGGTCATAGGCCGCGATCACGTCCCGCAGATTGTCCTCGCGGGTCACCGTCTCCTGGCGCTCCGCCGAGCCGCCATGGCCGCGCAGGTCGAAGGTCAGGCAGATGCAGCCGAGCTCCGCGATCTGCCGGGCGCGCGCCAGATATTGTTCCTGGGTGCCGCCCCAGCCATGCACGAACAGCACGCCCGGCAACTGCCTGGCCGGCCGTACCAGCGTGCCCACGACCGTCTCGGCGTCGACCTCGAGCGTGATCGGCTCGTCCCTGGTCGTCATGCCCGCTCGACCGTCACGTATTTGAGCATCGGCCCGTTCTGGGCGTCGATGCCGTCGAAATACACGACCACACCCTCGGGCACAGGCGCCGGCCCATAGATCTCGACGGTGCTGGCGCGGATGGAGGGCAGCAGCGGGTCGGCGGCGAACGCCTCCAGGGCCGCGATCTCCGCACCGCTCGCACCGCCGATCCGCCAGGACTGCTCAAGCACGCCCGAGCGCCACACACCGGCCGGGTTCTTGCCGAATGCCACGTCGTAGTTGCGCCGGGACGCCCGCAGCTCCGGCCAAGCCAGATCGGCTGCGCGGTCATAGCGGCAGGCCTGGCTGATCGCGTGGCGAATCGGCGGGGGCAGCGGGAGGTCGCGCAGCCGGCCGAGCGGGCCCGGCACCAGCCGGAGATCGGAGCCGCCATAGACGGTCTGCCTCAGATGGTCGGTGGTGGTGCGCTGCGTGCCCCAGTAGGAGACGATCTGGCCGGCCGCCTCGACCTGGCCGACGCTGACCGTCGTGACCTCCTCGAGATTTTCTTCCAGCACCAGCCCCTCCCGGGCGAGCCGGGCCGTGCCGAGCTCGTCCAGCAGCGCATCGAGCGCCCGCTCGTCCGCCACGACGCGCTGGCCACGCCCGGCCACCCCGTGGACCAGCTTGGCCCGGACCGGGCCGGACTGCCAGAGCAGGCGGGCGGCGCGCCGGGCATCACCCGGCTCGAACACTGAATAGCCCGCTAGCACCGCATCACCGGCCGCGGCCGCGAAGATCGGCGCCCAGCCATCGGGTGCTGCGGCATCCGGCCGGACCAGGCCGTGGCTGATCGCCTTGGTCGCGACGAACTGGCAGGGCACCAGCCCGCCGAACAGATCATGCACCGAACGGGTGCCGCCTGCTTCCACGAGCGTGTCGCTCGGCACCAGATAGGGGTTGCCCGGGTCGGCCCCGGCGGGGTCGGCAAAGCCGCCATAGACATAGCCATGCAGGCGGGCCAGGCGCCGCGCGATCTCGGCGTGAGTCGCCGCCTCGTGGCCGCCATGATAATGCCCGGTCCGCCGCGTCTGGTTCAGCACGGTCCGGACGGTCGGGACGACGGCCGGCTCGGCCGCGTTCGCTTCCGCTGTGTTCAGCACGTCGTTCCCCGCGGCTCGGGCCCGGCTGCGACGGTCCGTCGGGATGGGCGCCGGGACCGTCGTGCCGTCGCTTTCAATGCACGGCGAGGCAGGGGGTTCCCGGGCCTTCGGTGCGGCGTGATCGACCTGCCGGAGCCGGCGGGCGTGCGTGCGAGCGGCGAGCCGGGCCAGTCGCAGGGAGCCCGGACCAGCGGGATGCGAGAAACACAAAAGGAGCCGGTCGCTGCCCCGACCGGCTCCTTTTTCATGCTTGGCACAGCCGCCGCTCATGCATCGGCGGCTGCGTGGATCGCCTGATCCAGGCGGCGATCCCGATTACGCGGCGGCCTTCTCGGCCTGCTGCTCGATCACCTTCGGCTCCGCTGCGGCGCCGATCGAGATCTTCCTGGGCTGCAGGGCCTCGGGCACCTCGCGCTTCAGCTGCACGTCGAGCAGGCCGTTGACCAGGTTGGCGCTCACCACCTGGACGTGGTCGGCCAGCTGGAAACGATGCTCGAAGGCACGCTGGGCGATGCCGCGATAAAGATACTCCACACCCTGCTCGGGCTTGGAGATCTGGCCCTTCACGACCAGCTGGTTCTCGTGGACGGTGATGTCGACGTCCTCGGGCCCGAAGCCGGCGACCGCCAGCGTCACCCGATAGGTGTCCTTGCCGGTCTTGACGATGTTGTAGGGCGGATAGCCCTGCTCGCGGCTAGCCTCGCCGAACGCAGTCTCGAACAGCTTGTCGAACCGGTCAAAACCGACCGAGGCGCGAAGAAGGGGAGAAAGGTCGAAGTTACGCATCAGAAGTCCTCCGTTGAGCGACTTGCCGAAGGCCGACCCGTACCGTCCCGACCGGAACGTCCGGGCTTCCAGCCTTGCCATCGGACCCGTATCGGCATCCGACGACTGTGATTTGGTAAGTTGGTACCTCGATTCAAGAGGGTCGGTGGGTCTTCCGATGCATTTTTCGTCGCCCGCGCGCGCTCGCATGAAGGAGGCTGCTCCCCCTGAAAACGAGCCGGTCCAGCGCCCATATGATGCCGATGACATACGGAGTGGAGGTGATGGTGAGGAAGTCGGCAACGTCCAGCAAGGGCAGGTGGCACAGGCTGGCCGCGCTGACGCTGGTGATGGTCCTGGCACTGGGTGCCGGGGTGGCCGAGGCGCGCAAGGGCGGCTCGTTCGGCAGCCGTGGTGCCCGGACCTACCAGGCGCCGATGGCCACGCCCACCGCACCGGGTCAGGCAACGCCGATGCAGCGCTCGGCGACCCAGCAGCAGGCCGGCCCGAGTGCTGCGGCACCGGCGGCACAGCAGGCCCGCGGCGGGATGTTCTCGCGCGGCGGCTTCATGCCGGGCCTCATGGGCGGCCTCCTGGGTGCCGGCCTGTTCGGCATGCTGTTCGGCGGCGGCTTCTTCGGCGGGCTCGGCAGCTTCGCCGGCGTGCTGGGCTTCCTGCTGCAGATCGCGCTGGTGGTGGTCATCGTCCGCCTGGCGATGAACTTCTTCCGCAGCCGCCAGGCGCCGGCCTATGCCGGGGCGGCTGGCGGGCGGCCGGTCCGCAGTGCCCAGCGCGCGGCGGGCGGGCCGATGGCCGGCGGCCTGGGCGGCACGGCCAAGGCCGCACGCCCGGGCGTGCGGGATGAGATCGGCATCACCACGGCCGACTACACCGCGTTCGAGAACAGCCTGCGGACCGTGCAGACTGCCTATGGCCAGGAGGACCGGGCGGCCCTGCGCGGTGCCGTCACGCCGGAGATGTTCGGCTACTTCGTCGAGGAGCTGGAGGCGAACCACGCGCAGGGCCGGGTGAACCGGCTGGCGGACATCAGCCTCCTGCAGGGCGATCTCGCCGAGGCCTGGCGGGAAGGCCCGACCGAGTACGCGACCGTGGCGATGCGCTACAGCATGAAGGACTGGACCGAGGATCGCGCCAGCGGTGCGGTGGTGACGGGTGACCCGAACCGGCCGGAGCAGATCACCGAGATCTGGACCTTCAGCCGCCCGCGGGGTGGCGAGTGGGTGCTCTCGGCGATCCAGCAGGCCAGCTGACCGTCCCCGGGCCGGCCACGTTCCTAGCGGCCGGCCGGCATCGCCTGCTCGCCGGTGGCCAGCCACCGGGCGCAGTCAGGGCCGAGCTCGCTCAACGCGGTCTCCTCGTAGTGCCGGATGTCGTCCGCGCTGAGCACGTTCCGCCAGCGCCCGTTGCAGCCCTTGTGGACGAAGGTCTGGGCACCTCCCTCCCAGAAGATGCCGCCGGCCGGCGCGCTCCGCTCGGCATGGGCCTTCATGTACGCGAAGCTGCAATGCTCCACGATCCGTGGAAAGTCCCGCTCGTCGATGGGGATGTCCAGGAAGGCCGCGATTCGGCGGATCTGACCCGGCAGGTCGGCCTTCAGCTCGTTGAAATGCAGGAGCATCAGGTTGGGCAGGTGGCGAATCCCCCACCAGCTCCGGATGTTTTCCCAGAACGGCCACAACGGGTAGCCGTCGCCGTCCAGCCACTGCCGGAAATACTGCCGGATGTCACCCGGCGGCGGCTCGATCGGCGGGCCGACCCGCCCCGGCGTGTCGTTCAGCGCCTGGTACCACAGCGCGTTGGCATGGGCGTGATGGTTGTAGAGGCTCCAGACCACGTCGCGCCCGTCACGGCCGACATAGAGATATCTGGCCTTGGGCGAGTAGACGAGCGCATCGACCGGCAGATGGGTCTTCAGGAAGCGCCGGTGGCGCTGCGCCATCACCGCCGGCAGCTTGACCTCGCGAGGCGGCACCCGCAGGTCCAGCCAGGGCGAGAGCGCGGCCACCTCGACCTCCGGTGACCCACCGAACAGGAGCTGGCCGATGATCTGCTGCGTCCAGGTGGTGCCGGACTTCGCATAGGTGGCGATAACGATGTCGTCGTCACGGAAGTCGAGCGCGTCCCAGATGGTCGAATCCATGTGGTGGTTGTGCAGGTCGCGCTGCTTGCGCGGCCAGTGATGCGCCGGATCGGCCATGTTCGATGCTGCCCCGATTGCCCGGCCGCATCTCCTGCCGGCCGGCTCCATGGGCGGCATATGCGCCGAGAACCGGCTGGCTCGGGGTGACGCAGATCACCGCCTAAGGGACGATCCGGCGGGCGGTCAGCCGTCGATGGGCTGCCAGCCGTGGAGGAGCCGGCCGGCGTCGACGTCGAAGGAAAAATAATTGCCGCCATTGCCGGGCGGCTGGTCCTCGTCGCGGCTGATCGGGCAGCGCTTGAGGTAGCAGAGCAGGAGCGCGCCGACGGCACCATGCGCGACGATCGCGATGTCGCCGGCCGGGCGGGGCGTCAGGATGCGCGTCATCGCCTGGACGATCCTGGTCTGGGCATCCACCGCCCGCTCCCAGCCGCGCACGCTCTCCTCCGGGCGGGCGAAGAACGCATCAGCCGTGGCCTCGAACTCCGCCTTGGGCAAAAAGCCCGTGGCCGAGCGGTCGTTCTCGCCGAGCTCGGCCATGGTATGGTGGGGGATGCCGAGGCCCCGGCTGAGGATCTCGGCACCCTCGACCGCCTTGCGCTCCTGGCTGGACCAGACCAGGCGCAGCTCGGCCATCCAGGGCAGGGCTAGGGCCCGCTCCATCCGCTCCCGGCCCCGTTCGGACAGGGACCAGTCCGGCACCGGGACGTCCGGCTCGATCCGGACGTCCGGGTGGGTGATGAAGCGGACGATGCTCAATAAACGACCACGGATCGGATCGACTTGCCCTGGTGCATGAGGTCGAAGGCGTCGTTGATGTCTTCG
>NZ_JABGCL010000041.1 GCF_019800005.1 Geminicoccus harenae
ACGGATCATCGATGCTTGGCGGGACGACTACAACGGCCACCGGCCCCACACGAGCCTCGGCGGCCTCACCCCGAACGAGGTCGCAACCCGGTCCAGACAGGACCACGACCAGAACGGGCTCTGGTTATGAACGGGGGCAATCAGGGGGCAAGGTCATGGCAGCTATCCTGTACGGCGTCGAATGGGAGCGGCAACTGGTGGACGCCCAGGGATTCGAACCCTGAACCTAGCGATTAAAAGTCGCTTGCTCTACCGTTGAGCTAGGCGTCCCCGGCCCGGCTGGCTGTCGCGCTTGCACTTAGCGGATCGGTGCCGGCGCGGCAAATGCCTTGCATGCCCGGGCTTCAGTCGCGCGGCACCGGCGTGCCCGGGCTCTCTGCCGCCCGGTAGCAGGCCTCCACCAGCGCCATGGTGTGCCAGGCATCCTCCACCGAGGTGTGCAGCACCGGGTCCTCGCCGGCGGCGAAGCGCTGCAGGTTGGCCATGGGGCCGATGAAGGCGTCGGGGAACCAGCCGGATGCCAGCTTCACCTGCGCCCAGGGGCCGCCCTTGGGTGCCAGCCAGAGCTCGTCCGGCTCGCCCGCGGGATAGTCCAGCAGCACGCCGAGCTTGGCCATGGCCGCCCCGCGGTCGCCCTCGAAGCGGAAGCTCGCGTCCTGGAAGCGCCGGCCGAAATCGTGGTGGTGGTTGATCGACAGGGTGACGCGGCGGTCGTCGCCATAGTCCAGGATGGCGCTGGTCCGGGTCTGGGCCAGCTTCGTGTCGGGGTGGCCCATCGTGCGGGCCAGGACGGCCTGCGGATTGCCCAAAAGCGCCCGGATCAGGTCGAGATAATGGATCGAGTGCGACAGGATCTCGACCCTGGGGTTGGGCAGGAGATGCGGGAACAGCTGCCAGGGCGTCACCAGGTTCAGGTGGCACTCGACATCGATCAGCCGGCCCAGCCGACCCTGCGCCAGGGCGTCGGCCAGGGCCTGCATCATCGCGGTGAAGCGGAGCTGGAAGTTGATAGCGGCGGTGAGGTTCCTCGCACGGCAGGCGGCGCGGATGCGGGTCGCGGCCTGGAGGTCCAGCCCCATGGGCTTTTGCAGGAGCAGGACCGCACGTTGCGGCATCGCCTCGATCAGCTCGGGATGGGCCACCGGCGGGGCGGCCACGTCGAACACCACGCCGGGCGTGGCCAGCGCCTCGTCCAGCGAGCCGTGGACCGTGGCGATGTCCCATTCCGCCGCCAGTGCCTCCGCGCGGGCGCGGTCCAGGTCGTAGAGCCCTGCCACGGTGAAGCCGGCCTTGCGGTAGGCCGGCAGGTGCGCCGCGGCGACGATCCCGCCGCAGCCGATGATCACGATCGGGCGGGGATTGCCTGGGCGGGGGTGCTCCTGGCGGAGGTCGAGCGTCATCGGAGGATGTCCAGGATCAGCTGCTGGGCGCTCGCCAGCAGGTCGCGGCTGGGCGTGGCGGTGGTGGTGGCCTGGCCCAGCATGGCGTCGACCGCCGCGGCGATGGCCGACAGGCGGGGGTGGCGCGGCAGCTCGCGGGCCTGGGCGTGGAGCTCGTCGAGCTTGTGGTAGTAGGGCACGATCCGGTTGACCTCGGGATCGGCCCAGGTCGAGCGGCGCACGCCGATCGCACCCTCCAGCGTGGTGAGCCGGTCCATGCCCGGGCTCGCCAGATGGCGCAGGAAACTCCAGGCCAGCTCCTTCTGCCGCGAGCCCGCCGCGATCGCGAGCACCCAGAACACGTTGAGCGACAGGCTGTGCCCGCTGCCCGAGCAGGGCAGGGGTGCGATGTCGACCAGGCCCTTCACCCGGCTCTTCGCCCAGGTCTCGCCGAGTGCGGCGAAGCCGAACCAGTTGGTCATCAGCGCCACCTCCCCGGCGCAGAACCGCAGGCCGGACTGGACACTGTCCAGCTTCGCACAGTCCGGCGGGGTCGCGCCCCGGTCGGCGGCCAGCATCCGGATGAAGTCCAGCGCCACCTCCGCCTCCGCCGTGACCAGGTCCGGCCGCGCCTCCCCATCGAACGGCTCGCCGCCACGGGTCCAGACATGGACGCAGAAATCGTAGAAGCCGTTATGCCCGTCCGGGAACAGGGCCAGCACCGTGCCGTGGTGGCCGGCCGCCGGGTCGTGCAGCCGCCTGGCCGCTGCGTGGAGCTCCTCCCACGTCCTCGGCACGGCCAGCCCCGCCGCCTCGAGCAGGTCCTTGCGGTAGATCAGGCATTGCGGCCCGTCATGATAGGGCATCCCCCAGAAGCCCCCGGCAAAGCGCTGCAGCCCCAGGAGCGACGGGCTCCAGCCGTCCGGGAAGTCCGGCGGGGGTGCCTGTCGGAGGAAGGGCGACAGGTCGGTGATCAGCCCGGCACCCTGCGCCTCGGCCAGCCAGTCGGTCGCCAGGAAGGTCAGGTCGAAGCTGCCGTCCAGCAGCCGGCCGTCCACGAACAGGGCCTGGTGCATCGGGTTCAGCTCGAGCGCCTCGATCTCCAGCCGGACATCCGTGCCCGTGCCGGTAGCGAAGTCTTCGAACTGCCGGACGATCGCGTTCTCGAAGGCGTCGAACTTGCGGACCGCGATCCTGAGCGTCCCGGTCATGATGGGCTCCCCCTGAGGCCGGCCTCGGTGGCGATCGCCCGGGCCGTTGCTTGCAGTGTCGGCAGCATGGCGTCGAGGTCCGGCCCGTCGCCCTGGCGCAGCGTGGCGATGATCAGCGCCGCCTTGATCGAGGCCATGGGCCCGCCCACCGGCACGCCCAGATCCAGGATGCCGGCAAATCGCTCGCCCTCGGCCCGCTCGTGGCCGCGTTCCCGCAGCGCCGCCAGCCGGTCGATGAAGCCGTCTCGCGCCGCTGCGTCCTGTTCCCGCCATTCCGGCAGCCGGTCCAGCAGGGCGGTGCGCTCGCGCTCGGGCAGATGGGCCAGCATGATCCGCCCGGACGCGGTGCGCAGCGGCGAGTGGCGCGAGCCCACCTCGACCGAGAGGCGCAGCGGCCGGGGGCTTTCCTCCTGGGCCAGCACCAGCACCTGGTCCTGGTGCAGCACGCTCAAGTGACAGGTCTCGCGCACCGTCTCGGCCAGCCGGCGCATCCAGGGCCTAGCCGCCTCCACCAGGCGCTGGTAGGGCGAATGGGTGCGCGACAGCTCGAACAGCTTCAGCGTCAGCGCATAGGCGCCGGATGCCGGATCGCGGCGCAGATAGCCCCGCAGCTCCAGGCAGGTCAGCAGGCGGAAGATCTCGCCCGGCTGGCGGCCCAGCGCCCGAGCGAGCTGCGCCTGGGTGGCCGGCACCGCCAGCTCCGCCAGATATTCCAGCACGTCCAGCGCCTTCTCGACCGCCGGCACCGAGTATTTCGCGCGCCGTTCCTCGGCAGCCATCGTCCCCGCTTCGGCCGGGCGGGCCCTCATGCCGCTGCCTTGCGCTCGACCAAATAGAGATGCTCGCAGACCAGCACCGGCTGGCCCTGCTGGTTGGTGACCTCCAGCGCCTCCACCACGATGCCGTGGCTCGTGCGCCGCGGATGGTCGCGCTTCTCAGTGATCCTGGCTGTGGCGGTGATGGTGTCGCCGATGAAGACCGGGCGGATGAAGCGCAGCCGGTCATAGCCATAGGACATGGCGCGCGGGTTGATCGTGCTGGCGGTGAGCCCCACACCCAGACTGAACACCAGCGTGCCATGGGCGATGCGCTGGCCGAACTCCTGGGTGGCGCACCACTCCGCGTCCATGTGGTGCGGAAAGTGGTCGCCGGTCTGCCCGGCATGGAGGACGATATCGGACTCGGTGACGGTGCGGCCGAAGCTCCGGCGCGCAAAGCCGATCTCGTAGTCCTCGAAATACTGCTCGACGATCATGGCGGCCGGCTCCGTCCGGAAGAATGGGGATCAGGCAGTGATCGCCCGGATGCACATGGGCGTGCCGGTCGCGATCGGCCGGCCGAGATCGGCGAGGCTGCCGTCCGCCGCATCGCGCCGGAACACGGTGATGACGTCGCTGTTCTGGTTCGCGACCAGCAGGTGGTTGCCGGATGGCGTCAGCGCGCAGTTGCGTGGCGTGCGGCCGCCGCAGGGCACGTGGCCCGCCGCGGTGAGCCCGCCATCCTCGCCCACCTCGATGATCGCCACGCTGTCATGGCCGCGGTTCAGCCCGTAGAGGAAGCGCCCGTCCGGCGAGACCTGCAGGTCGGAACTGTCGTTGTGCACGCCCGTGCCGGCCGGCAGGGTCGAGACCGTCGCGATCTCGCTGAGCTGGCCATCCGGCCCCAGCGCCAGGCTGGAAACGGTCGAGCCCAGCTCGTTGATGACGAACACGAAGGGCAGGCTGGGGTGCACCGCCAGATGGCGCGGCCCGGCCCCGGGTGCGGTCGCACAAGTGCCGACCTTCTGGAGCTGGCCGTCCGCGTCCAGCCGGTAGGTGACGACCTGGTCCAGGCCGAGATCGGCCACCAGGATGTTGCCATGCCCGGGCAGCTCGATCGCGCAATGGGCATGCGAGCGCTCCTGCCGCTCCCGGTTCGGCCCGCTGCCGGCATGGGCGACGCTGGCCGTGGCGGGGCCGAGGCTGCCGTCCTCCCGGATCGGCAGGATCGCCACTGACTGGTCCGGCCCGCCTTCGCCCATCGCATAGTTGGCGACCAGGAGCAGCCGGCCGCCGGCGGCCAAGCTGTTGTAGGCGGTGATGCTGCCGAGTGCCGGCTGCATGTTGAGATATTGCAGGCGCGGGCTATCGAGCTCGTAGCGGTAGGCCGAGATCGTGCCTTCCTTGCGGTTGAACACCTCGCTGCTCGCATAGAGCGTGGATCGTGCCGGATCGACCGTGAGGAAGGTCGGGTTGTCGATGTCGTCCGCGGTGCAGAGCAGCTCCGCCGCACCGCTCGCGTCGTCGAACCGGTAGAGCGAGATGCCGGCCCCGTTGGCGCCCTCGAAATAGGGCGCCGGGCGGTTCAGGGAGCCCACGAACAGGTAGGTCGCGCTCGCCATCTTGGTTCTTCTCCTCCGACGCTTCGGCCTCGCCCCGATCTTGCGTCAGTCGCTCATATATGAAAATGATTTTCGCAGAAGAACCACGTCGCCCTGCGACCCCGCCGGGCCGGTGCGCCAGGGATGCCGTCCCCATGACCGAGGATCCGATTCCGGCCGAGAGCGACCTGCCGCTGGCCGGCCTGCTCGTGCTGGACCTCAGCCAGTTCCTGTCCGGGCCCTACTGCTCGCTCCGGCTGATGGACCTGGGCGCACGGGTCATCAAGATCGAGCGGCCGGATGGCGGCGACCTGTGCCGCCGGCTCTACTTGAGCGACACCGAGATCGGCGGCGATTCCACCATCTTCCACGCGATCAACCGCAACAAGGAGAGCCTGGCGCTCGATTTGAAGAACCCGGACGACCTGGCCGCATTGCGCCGACTGTTCCAGGTGGCGGACGTGGTGATCCAGAACTTCCGGCCGGGCGTGATCGCCCGCCTAGGCCTGGACTATGAATCGGCCAGGGCGATCAACCCGCGCCTCGTCTATGCCTCGATCACCGGCTATGGCGAGGAAGGCCCCTGGGTGAAGCTTCCGGGCCAGGACCTGCTGGCCCAGGCGCGCTCCGGCGTGATGTGGCTGAACGGCGACGAGGACCAGGGGCCCGTGCCGTTCGGCCTGGCGATCGCCGACATGCTGGCCGGTGCGGCGGCAGCACAGGGGATCCTCGCGGCCCTGGTCCGGCGCGGCATCAAGGGGCAGGGCAGCCATGTCGAGACCAGCCTCCTGGAAGCCCTGGTCGACTTCCAGTTCGAGGTGCTGACCACCCATCTGAACGATGGCCGCCGCCTGCCGCGCCGCTCCTCGTTCCGCAGCGCCCATGCCTATCTGTCCGCCCCCTATGGCGTCTACCCGACGAAGGACGGCTTCCTCGCCATCGCCATGACGCCGATCCCGAAGCTCGCCGACCTGCTCGGCATCGCCGGGCTCGAGCCCTACCGCCACGACCCGTCCACCTGGTTCACCGCGCGTGACGAGATCAAGGCGATCATCGCCCAGCAGCTCGCGACCGACACGACCGACCATTGGCTGGGCATCCTCCAGCCGGCCGACATCTGGTGCGCCAGGGTCCTGCAATGGCCGGAGCTCCTGGACAGCGAAGGCTTCCAGGCACTCGACATGCTGCAACTGGTCGAGCGCGACGACGGGGTCCGGATCACCACCACCCGCTCGCCGATCCGGGTCGACGGGGCGAGGCCGCCCGTATCGCGTGCAGCACCGCAGATCGGCGAGCAGAGCCAGGCCATTCGCAGGGAGTTCGGGCTGTGAGCGTGACGCTGAAGGGCATGACCTGGAGCCATCCGCGCGGCTACGACCCGATGGTCGCCTGCGCCAGGCTCTGGCGGGAGAAGACCGGGGTCGAGATCACCTGGGACAAGCGCTCGCTCCAGGACTTCGAGTCCTTCCCGGTGGACGAGCTGGCCCGGGCCTACGACCTGATCGTGATCGACCATCCCCATGTCGGCCAGGTCACCGCCGAGGGCTGCCTCCTCCCGCTCGACGTGCCGGGTCGGGAGGCGGAGCGCGAGGCCCTGGCAAAAGCGAGCGTCGGCCCCTCCTATCGCAGCTATGACTGGCAGGGCCGCCAGTGGGCCTTCCCGATCGACGCCGCCACCCAGGTCCAGGCCTGGCGCCCGGACCTCTTGCCCGCAGCACCGGCCAGGCTCGACGAGGTGATGGCGCTGGCGCGCGCCGGCAAGGTGCTGATCCCGCTGCGCGCGCCCCACGCGCTGATGACCTTCGACACGCTGGCCGCCAATCTCGGCCGCCCTTGTGCCACCGAGCCCGGCGACCTGATCGACCCCGCCACGGGCACGGAGGTCTACCGGCTGATGCAGGAACTCGCCTCCCTGGTCGATCCCGCCTGCTTCGCCATGGACCCGATCGCCGCTTCCGAGCGCATGGCCGAGGCCGGCTCGCCCGTCGCCTGCATCCCCTACACCTACGGCTATGTCAGCTATGCGCTGGACGGCTTCCGCCCGAACCGGCTGGCCTTCGCCGACATCCCGGCAGCCGGCACGTCCGGCCCGGTCGGCGCCACGCTGGGCGGCACCGGCATCGCCGTCTCGGCCCGCACGCAGCACCCCGAGGCGGCGATCGACTTCGCCTACTGGATCGCCAGCGCCGAAATCCAGCGCGGCCCTTACGCCGCCGCCGGTGGCCAGCCCGGCCATGCCCTGGCCTGGGAGGACCCGGAGGTGAACCGCCCGGTGGGCAACTTCTACCGGAACACCCGCGCCACCCTGGAAGCCTCCTATCTGCGCCCGCGCCACGACGGCTACATGCCCTTCCAGGCGGAAGCGTCCGAGCGCCTCAGCCAGGGGCTGCAGCAGGGCGAGGGAGCCGACACGGTGCTGGCCGACCTGAACCGGATGTTCCAGGCCAGCTTCCGGTCGACGGAGAACGGCTCAGCCTGCTGACCTGCCCTGGCCACCGGCCTGCCGAAACCCCGGCAGCCGGTTGGTCGTCCCATACAGTAACGTGAGAAACCGGGCGCCCGTGCGAGCTGAAGCGGTCGCGACCGCCGACAGGGCGAGGGACGGTGGATCATGAACTTTACGTAACCTTAGTTTCGCACCATCCATCCCACAGCAGGTTCTGTGGGCACCTGCGGCAACAGGGTGGGAAGCATGCGAATCGTAGGGACGCCTCTGCCGGATATGCTCATCGGCAGCGAGGAGGCGGACTTCATCAATGGCGCCGGAGGGGACGACCGGATATTCGGCGGTGCCGGCCGCGACTTCCTGTATGGCGGGCTCGGCAACGATACCAGCAAGGGCGGCGCCGGCGACGACTACATTTCCGGCGGCGGAGGCGACGACATCCTGATCGGCAACGAAGGCGCCGACCGCATCCATGGCGGCCTGGGTAATGACACCATCCAGGGCGGCCTCGGCGACGACATTCTCTTCGGCAACGCGGGGCATGACCGGATCGACGGCGCTTCCGGCCAGAACCGGATCTACGGCGGCGACGGCAACGACCGCATCACCGGGTCTGGCGAGATCCGTGGTGGCGCCGGGCACGACGTCGTGTCCGTCGGGAACAACGAGGGCTCGATCATCTTCGGCGACGCCGGCAATGACATCCTGAGCGGTGGGGGCGGCAACGACGTCATCCGCGGTGGCGACGGCAATGACGGCCTCAACGGCAGGGCTGGCAACGACATCCTGTTCGGCGGGGCCGGCGATGACGGCTTCTTCGCGCTCGACAGCATCGGCAGCGACGACATCCTGGTCGGCGGGCCCGGTACCGACGTCTGCAGCTTCTCGATCAACGGCGCGTCCGATCCAGAGGGCATGCGCCTCGGGGACGTGCTGATCGTCGACAGCCCGGAGGGGATGATCATCTTCGTCACCCGCGGCACCGAGGATTTCGACAGCAACGGCGACGGCATCATCAGCGACCTCGATGACCGGGCGTCGATCGTGAACGCCACCTACGAGGGCCGGACGGCAGCCTCGCTGCAGCTCCAGATCGACCTCGGCAACGGCTTCAATGGCACTGCCACGCTGTTCGGCACCACGGCCTTCTCGGCGAACCTGATCCAGGTCAGCGAATCCGGATAGTGCGGTTGCGGCCGGCTTGGCCCTTCCGTGCCCGGCACCGAAGCGGCTCGCTCAGCGCGACCCGACGATGCCGCAGTGATGGCAGACGACGTGCCGGATGCCGATCCACATCTGCTCCAGCCGAACCGCATGGCGTTGGCGCCTCGGGGTCAGGTGCGGCGACCATTTCCTCCAGCCCACCCTTTATGCGATGATGGCAGGCTGGTTGGCCCGTCGCCGCCTCGGCGGACGATCCGGCTTTCGCTCGTGTGAATCTGCACGAACGAGCCCGAGAAGCGGGGATTCGCCAAGGCAGCAGAATCTATCGGCGGATGCGATGCCGGCCCGGCCGAGCCGCGCACTTCCGCCGTAACACCGGCTGGTGCTTCTCCCTGAACGCCGCACGGCCCTCGGCAGCGTCGGGGCGAGGGAGCCGGGTCGGTGCTGGCCGACCTGAACCGGATGTTCCGGGCGGCATGAACCATTTCCCCGGCAAGGGGTTCCATGCGATGATCGGCGCTTGTTCCGTCGCCGACCGGTCGTGGCCCTGCCGGGTTTGCAAAGAAGGCGAATCTGCACGAACGAACCCGAGCAGCCCAGGAGGCTCAAGCACTTAGGCTTCTTTCGACAACCCGTTCGTGTCGGCTGGCCGCACCCGGCTTCAGGTTCCCGGCAGCGCGTAGGCGATCACATGGTCGCCGATATCCGTGCCGATCGAGCCATGGCCGCCCGCCACCTGGACCACGAACTGGCGGTCGCCCACCGTGTAGGTCATCGGCGTCGCCTGGCCGCCCGCCGGCAGCCGCGCCTGCCAGAGCTGCTCGCCGGTGGTCAGGTCATAGGCGCGCAGATAGTTGTCGACCGCAGCCGCCAGGAAGGCGACGCCGCCGGCGGTGATGATCGGGCCGCCGATGCCGGGCACGCCCAGCTCCAGCGGGATCGGCACCGGGGCCATGTCCTGGATCGTCCCGTTCTTGTGGTGCCAGGCGATCTCGCCGGTGCGCAGGTCCGCACCCGCCACATAGCCCCAGGGGGGCGCCTGGCAGGGCAGGCCCAGCGGCGACAGGAAGGGCTGCATGATCACGCCATACTCGCCCCCCTCGTTGAGGTTGAGCCCCGCCTCGCCGGTATTGACCTTCTCGTCCGGGCCGATCTGGTCGCTCGGGATCAGTGTGGAAGTGAAGGCCAGGTAGGTCGGCATGCCGAACATCACCTGCCGCACCGGATCGACCGCGACGGAACCCCAGTTGAAGGTGCCGAAATTGCCGGGATAGACGATCGTGCCCTCCAGGGACGGCGGGGTGTAGCGGCCCTCGTAGCGCAGCGAGCGGAACCGGAGGCGGCAGGCGAGCTGGTCGAACAGGCTCACCCCCCACATGTCGGCTTCCTCCAGCGGATCGGGCATGAAGCTCAGCGCCGAGACCGGCTGGGTGGGGGCGGTGAATTCCCCTTCGATGGCGCCGCCGGGTGCCGGCACCTCGCGGACCGGCAGGATCGGCTCGCCGCTGCGCCGGTCCAGCACGTAGATGTCGCCCTGCTTGGTGGGACCCACCAGGGCCGGCACGATCCCGTCCGATGTGGCGATGTCCAGGAGCGACGGCTGTGCCGGCACGTCCATGTCCCACAGATCGTGATGCACGGTCTGGCGCACCCAGCGCACCTGGCCGGTCCGGAGGTCCAGCGCGGTGATCGACGAGGAGAAGCGCTCCACTGCCTCGCTGCGGCCCTTGCCGAGCTGGTCCGGCGTGCGGTTGCCGAGCGGGACATAGACCATCCCCAGCTCCTCGTCGGCGCTGAACACCGACCAGCTGTTCGGCGAGTTCTCCGTATAGGTCTCGCCGGGCCCGAGTGGCTTGGTCCGGTCCGGATTGCCGGAGTCCCAGTTCCAGATCAGGGCGCCGCTGTCGACGTCGTAGGCACGGATCACGCCGGACGGCGCCTCGACCGCATAGTTGTCGTTGACCGCACCGCCCACGACGATCAGCCCGGCGGCCACCACCGGCGGCGAGGTCGAGTAGTAGAAGCCGCTCTTCTGGTGGGGCATGTTGGCCCAGAGGTTCACCGTCCCGTTCTCGCCGAAGCCCGGGCAGACCTCGCCGGTCATCGCGTCCAGCGCGATCAGCCTTGCGTCGGCGGTCGGCAGGAACACCCGTGTGGCGCAGGCCTGCCCGGCCAGCGCCGGATCGGCATGGTAGGACACGCCGCGGCAGGTCTGGTGCTGCCGGTCCTGCTCCTCCGGGATCTGCGGGTCGAACCGCCACCGCTCCTCGCCGGTCGCGGCGTCGAGGGCGATGGCCAGGTTGTGGGGCGTGCAGAGATAGAGGAGGTCGCCCACCTTCAGCGGCGTCACCTGGTAGGTCGTCTCGGTCACGTCGGTAGGCCGCATCATGTCGCCCGTGCGGTAGGTCCAGGCGACCTCCAGCTGGCCGACATTGGCAGTATCGATCTGGTCGAGCGGCGAGTAGCGCTGGCCATGCAGGGTGCGCCCGTAGTGGTGCCACTCGCCCGGCGGGACCGGGCTCTCCGCGGCCGCCGGCGTCACCGGATCGCTCGGGAGCCGGCCCGGCATGTCATGGGGATCGTGCAGCAGCGAGGCGCCGGCAACGCCGACCGAGACCAGGACGGCCAGTGCCAGGGCGCTGCGGCCGAGGTCCCAGCCCGAGCGCTGACCGACTGCCCAGGGGGTGAGCAGCCAGAGGCCGAGCAGGACCACGACGCCGCCGCGCGTGCCGAGCGGCCACCAGTCCAGCCCGACCTCCCACAAGGCCCAGCCGAGCGTGCCCAGGATGATGCCGGCATAGACCAGCCGCGCGCCCTGACGGCGGCGGAACACCAGGATGGCGGCGGCAGCAAACGCGATCCCGGCGATCAGATAATACCAGCTGCCACCCAGCGCGATCAGCCAGCCGCCGCCGATCCCGAGGAACAGAGCGATCAGGAAGAGCAGCACGGAAGTCGCCGTCGGCATCGCCAGGTCCCGTTGCGGTTGGCCGGACAGGCCGACGCGTCAGCAGCGGCAGCCTGCCCTCCTAGCCGATGCCGGCCCGGCGGGTTCCGCGACCGTCATCTGTACGGGAGCGTGTGACCGGGGACAGGTCGCTGCTCCCCCGGCCACGCCTCCGTCACTTCCGGCGGAACACCGGCTGCCGCTTCTCCTTGAACGCCGCACGGCCCTCGGCGGCGTCCGCCGTGGCAAAGCAGATGGTCTGAAGGTCGCGCTCGTACTCGATGGCCTTCTCCAGCGGCATGGTGAAGGCGGCGCGCAGGTTGAGCTTGGCGGTCTCCGCCGCGATCGGCGCCCGGCTGGCGATCGTGGTGCCGATCTCCTTGGCCCGGTCGAGCAGCCGGTCTGGCGCGGTGATCTCGCTGATCAGGCCCCAGGCATGGGCCTGGCCGGCCGGGATCGGGTCGCCGGTCATGATCATCATGGCGGCATTGGACGGGCCGATCGAATGGGCGAGGAAGGCGGCCACGCCGCCGCCGCCGATCCAGCCGAGCTTGATCTCGGGTGCGGCGAACTGCGCGGTCTCGGCGGCGATCCGGATGTCGCAGGAAAGGGCAGTCTCCAGCCCGCCGCCGAACGCATAGCCGTTCACCGCGGCGATCGAGGGCTTCAGGAGGTGGCGGATCGCGTCGCAATAGTCCGGCCGGTTGCGGAACTGCCAGGGGGTCTCGTAGCTGTCGAGTTCCGCGATGTCCGAGCCGGCGCAGAACGCCTTGCCGGAACCGGTCACGATCACGCAGCGGATCGTGTCGCTCCGGTTGCATTCCTCGACCGCCGCCACGATCGCATCCGCCATGGCCGGGGTGACCGCGTTCAGCTTGTTCGGGCGGTTCAGGGTGATGACGGCCAGGTGGCCGTCGATCTCGAAGCGGACGTCCTCGCTCATGGTCAGACCTGCTCCTCGCCGACGATACCCTTGGCCAGGAACTCGTCGATCCTGGCTTCGTCCAGGCCCATCTCCTTCAGCACGTCACGGGTATGCTGGCCGGTCACGGGTGCCCCGCGCTCGACGACGGACGGGGTCTTGGAGAAGCGGATCGCGAAGCCCGGCGTCTTCACGTGCCCTTCAGTCGGGTGGTCGTATTCGACGAAGGTGCCGTTGTGCCGGATCTGCTCGTCCTCGACCAGGTCGGCATAGCCATAGACCGGGCCACACCAGATGTCGGCCTGACGCAGCGCTGCCAGCCACTCGGCCGAGGTCTTCGTCTTCAGCCGTTCGCGGGTCTTGGCGAAGATCTCGTCGCGCCGGGTCCAGGTGTCGGTCTCGTCGTCCATCTCGAGGAAAGACGGCTCGCCGATCACCTCGCCCAGCGTGCGCAGCTTGGGGAAGGCCACGATGATGAAGCCGTCCGAGGTCGCGAAGGCACCGTAGGGTGCCCGGATATAGACATGGGCGTGCGGCTCGGCCGAGCGCTGCTGCGGCTTGCCGGCCACCGTGAACACGGACAGTTCCTGCATCTGGATCGTGGTGATCGAATCCAGCATGTTGACCTGGACGAGCTGGCCCTCGCCGGTGCGCTCGCGATGGAGCAAGGCGGCCAAGGCGCCCTCGAAGGCGTTGTAGGCGGTGATCGCATCCACCAGGTACTGGCCGGCCGGCGTGGGCGGCTCGCCCTCGCGACCGGCGGACAGCATCGCGCCCGACATGCCCTGCAGCACCAGATCCTGGCCCGGCCGGTTCAGATAGGGGCCGTCCTCGCCATAGCCCGAGATCGAGACATAGACGAGGCGCGGGTTGATCGCCGCCAGGCTCGCATAGTCCACGCCCAGCCGCTTCGCCACGCCCGGCCGGTAGTTCTGCAGGAACACGTCGGACTGCTTGACCAGGTCCAGGAGCAGGGCCTTGCCGTCCGGCGACTTCAGGTCCACCGCCAGCGAGCGCTTGTTGCGGTTGAGCGAGAGGAACGAGACGTTCACGCGGTTGCCGCGCGCCCCGCCGGCCGCGACATGGCGCTGCCACTCGCCGGTGACCGGCTCGACCTTGATGACGTCGGCGCCGAGATCGCCCAGGCGCTGGGCGGCGAACGGCCCGGCCATGGCGATGGAGCAGTCGAGGACGCGGTAGCCGGAAAGGATGCCCATGGGATCAGCTGGCCTTGCAGGGAGAAGGGGGCGGGGAAGGGCCGAGGGAAGGATCGGGGCGGCTAGTCCATCCACCAGCCGCCATCGACGTTCAGGGTCTGGCCGGTGATGAACCCGGCCTCCTCGGAGGCCAGGAACAGGAGCGCATTGGCGATGTCGCGTGGATGGCCGCGCCGCTTGATCGCCTGGCGCTCCAGGACGAAGCGGTTGTAGCCCTCCGGGTCCGGATGGATCTTCTCGGCATCGGTCGGAAAGGCGCCGGGGGCAATGGCGTTGGCGGTGATGCCATAGGGCCCGAACTCGCGCGCCCAGGCGCGGGCCAGCCCCACCAGGGCCGCCTTGGACTGGACATAGGGTGCCAAGTTCGGCCAGCCGCCGGACAGGGTCACGCTCGCGATGTTGATGATCCGGCCGAAACCCTGCTCGCGCATGTGCCGCAGCGCCACCTGCACGCAGACGATCCCGGCATCGACATTGACCCGCTGGACCGCCTGGAACTCCTCGATCGTGAAGTCCTCGAACGGCTTGGCGGGGTAGATCGCCGCGTTGTTGATGACGATGTCGAACCCGCCGACCTCGGCCGCGGTGGCACCCAGCCCGTCCCGCAGGCCCTGGAGGTCGGACAGGTCGTAGCGCCGGACCAGGAGCCGGCCATGCCCGGCCTCGGCGGCGGCCGCTTCCAGCCGCGCCACCTTGGCGGGGTCGTTGTCGACCGCCACCACCCGGGCACCGGCCTCCAGGAAGGCCAGGCTGGTCTCGATGCCGAGGCCGCCGGCAGCACCGGTGTAAAGGACGGTGCGGCCGGCCACCGTGAGCTGGCCGGTCACGGCCGGCCCCGCAGCGGGCGGTGCTGGTTGGACGGTTCCGGATAGTCCTCGTCCGGCTGCTTGGCGAGGTCGGTGATCCGCCGCTCGGCCGCCGCGATCGCGTCCTGGCCGTCCAGGATCCGGAAGGTGGAGTCGTAGGCGCGCTCGTCGCCATGCTCCAGCCAGATCAGCTCGCCATGCTCGCGCGCATAGACATGGCCCAGCACATGGTTGGTCGACGGCTCCAGGCCCAGCGCATACTGGCCGGCCTGCAGGTTCTGCCACTCGAACATGCAGGGGAACTGGTCCTTGCGGACTTCGACCTCGAAGCCCAGGCCCAGCGCGTCGTTGACCAGCGCCACCGAGCTCTGCCCGGCACCGGTGGCCGCCAGCTCGTGCTGCCAGACCTGCTCGTGGAAGTTCGCCTGCGGAGCGGGCATGGTCCGGTAGCCCACGCCCTGCTTGCGATAGGCCTCACCGGCATGGCCCGCCCACACCACGTCGGTGATCGGCGCCAGGTAGCGCGACCCTTCCGCCAGCACCGGATGCCCCACATTGATGTGGTAGCAGTACATATGCGGGGTCCGGTAGAAGCCGTGGTTGACCACCCGGTCGTGCAGGTGGATCTCGTTGGTGCCGACCTTGACCTCGATGCGGCGGACCAGATGGAGGTCCTCGCCGAACACCGCCGCCTGCTGAACGATCCCCTCGCACCACAGCCAGCACTCGTCGTCGTCCCAGCGCTCGCCATAGCCGGTGAGCCTGGCCGGGATAGTGGACACCCGGCCATGGATGGAATGGCTCACTGTCTTGCGCGGGCCGTAGACGAAGTGGCCAGCCGGCTCCTCGTCCATGAACAGGATGTGGTCCAGGCCGCAGGTCACCAGCAGGCCGGAAAAGGAGCGCAGCCAGGCGAGCCCGCCTTCGCCCTCGTACTCATGGAGGCCCGGGTGGCGGAAGCCCGCCGGCGAGTGCCAGCCGATCGCCTTGCCGTTGAGCTCGCAGTCGGCGATGTCGAGTGCCCGGTCGACCAGCACGGTGAAGCGCAGCCCGGTGCCGGTGCGGAACTCCAGCATGCGGATGCCGCGCTCCACCCCGTCGCCCAGCGTCATCAGCCGCACCCCGGCGAACTGGCCGAGCGAGCCGGCATGGGCGGCCACATCCCGCCGCGACATCGTCCGCCCGTACAACGCTACCATGCTGTCCCTCGCTATCCTGCTATCCGGCTACCTTGTCATGGCCGGGCTTGACCCGGCGGGAAGAAACCTAGAGCCCCAACGCCCGAAGCTTGCCGTCCAGGAACTTCTTGGCGCGCGGCACGTCGTCCTCGCTCAGATGCTCGATGATCATCGGGATGTTCGGGTGCTTCTGGGCGAGGCGCTTGAGGTAGAGGTCGTAGTTGAGCGAGCCCAGGCCGGGGGCCGGCAGCTCGATCTCGCCCACGCCGCGGAAGGTGTGTGACTCCAGGGCGTCCTCGTCACCGATATCGGCATGCTTTTCCGACTTGTCGTCGCCCGAGCGCTTCACGTCCTTGGCATGGCCGATCCTGATCTTGTCCGACAGCGTGTCGAACACCTGGTTCAGGATCCTGTCCATATCGTCGATATTGTGCGTTTCGAAATAGTTGGTCGGGTCCATCAGCAGGCCCAGGCCCGGATGGTCGACCGTGGCGAACATCCGCACCGTCTCCTCGACCGAGCCCACCACGTTGTTGACGTAGGTCTCGAGCAGGAACACCGCACCGTGGTCATAGGCGTGCTGGGCCAGGTCCTTGATCACCTTCGCGCAGGTCTCGAAGCCTTCTTCGGTCTTGTTCTTCGGGTCGTGCACCCAGTCGCTCTCGGTATTGTAGGTGCCCGTCTCCGAGATGACGTAGGGCGTGCCCAGATACTGCGCGTGGCGGATGATCTCCTTGAGATAGCCTACCCGACGCTCGCGCTCGCCCGGATCCGGATGGATGATGTTGGTGTAGCCGGAGATGCAGGAGATCGGCAGGTGATGGTCGCGGAAGGTCTCGCGGATCCGGACGCACTTCTCTTTGGTGATCTGGCCGGCGGACAGGTCCATGTCCTTGAAGTGCAGATCGAGCTGGACCGTGTTGAAGTCCAGTGCCCGGATCTTCTTCGCGGTCTCCTCCAGCTCGTAAGGAAAGTAGCCGGTGAAAATGCCGGTCTGCATCATGGTGTTAATCCTCCCTGAAGTTCAGATTTCGATCTCGTCCAGCCGCACGGCGCGGTGCTCGTCGATGGAGCGGTAGCCGGCCTCGACCAGCGCCATGGTCTTCACGTTGTCGGCGACCGAGAGGGCAGGGGCGCTGCCGGTCTCGATCGCGTGCTGCAACTGCTCCATCACGCCGATGAAGGCATGGGGGAACCAGTGGGTTTCCCAGCTGGGCTCGACCCACTTGCCGCCGGTGGCGGTTTTGGACGCGTAGCGCAGCGTGGAGGGCTGGCCGTGCGGCCAGCCGATCGTGCCCTGGGCCACGCCGTCCGTGCCTTCGACCCGCCACTTGATGTAGATGTCGCTGTCGAACCCTTCCTCGCGCGGCCCGGACCAGACGTCCTCCATCGACAGCGCGATCACGCCGGAGGGGAACTTCAGGGTCGAGATCGTGATGCCGTCCTGGTGCGGGAACCCGGTGCGCGGATCCTGGCGGGCGGCCGTGTAGATCTCGCTCGGGTCGCCGAACAGGAAGCGCAGCACGTCCAGATGGTGCACGCTCATGTTGGACAGGGTCAGCCGATCATAGCCTGCGAGGAAGGTCTGCCAGTGCGGGATCGCCCGCATCTCGATGGTCGCGATCACCGGCTGGCCGAGCTCGCCCCGGTCCAGGATCTGCTTGAGGACGCGCATCGACTGGTCGTAGCGCATGTTCTGGTTGACCGAGAGGACCTTGCCGGCTGCGGCCGCCTCGTCGCGCAGGGCCCGGGCCTCGTCGAGCGACAGGGCCAGCGGCTTCTGCGCCAGGATGCCCTTGATTTGCGGCTGTTGCAGGGCCAGGCGGATCAGCCTGGGCTGCTGGTCGGGCGGGAAGGCCAGGTCGAGGATCTCGACAGCCGGGTCGGCGATCAGTTCCTCCGGGGTCGCGTGGACCTTGGGGATGTCCCAGCGCTCCGCCACCTTCTGCGCGTTGCCGAGCGTGCGTGACGCGATCGCACCCACCCGGAAGCCGGCCTCGCGATAGGCCGCCAGATGGCACTCGGCCATGATCATCCCGGCGCCGACCGCGCCGATCGTGAACCCGCGGCTGCGCACGGTGACGTCCGGCGCGAACCCCATGCTCCCGTTCATCCCTGCCTCCCTGTGCGGGCCGCCGCAAAACGCGACCCGGAGCCGAGCGTCTCATACGCACCCTTCACATCGAGCGAAATGATGAAGCCGGCAGCCAATGTCAATCAGAATGACGCAAACACGATCATGACGCATCGAATGAGGTGGGATGAGGCTCCGCTACGCTGTGGGTACACCTGTCACCATGGCTAGCGTAGCGCCGAATGATGTGTTTTGATGTCTTCCATCAACGCGGGTCCATGCGTGGCGGGAGAGTTCCGGAATGGTCGTTTTCATCGTCGTCCAGGGCGGCTGAGCAGCCTCCATGTCCAGCAGCCTGCGGGTCGCCAGTGCGACCCTCGCCGACGTGGCCCGCGAGGCCGGGGTTTCCACCGCCACCGTCGATCGGGTGCTCAATGGCCGCGCAGGCGTGCGCGAACGCACCCGGGTGCGGGTCATGGGGGCGGCCGAGCGGCTGGGCTATCTCGGCGATGGCGGCACCACGGCTGTCACGCCCGATGTCGGCAGCGTCCAGCTCGACTTCGTCCTGCCCGGCGGCCCCAACACCTTCATCGCCAACCTCGCCACGCTGATCGAGGCCGATGCCGCGGGCCGGGCCGGGGTGCGGGCGCGGCTGCACCGGATCGACGGCTTCGATCCCGAGGCACTGGCCGCCAGGCTGGAGGAACTGGCCGACAGCAGCCAGGGCGTGGGCCTGATCGGCCTGGACCACCCGGTGGTGCGCGAGGCGGTGCGGTCCCTGGGTACGGCAGGGGTGCCGGTGGTGACGCTGGTGTCGGACATCAGCCATGTGCCACGGGCAGGCTATGTCGGGATCGACAACCGGGCGGCCGGGCGGCTGGCCGGCTACCTGCTGGCGCGGCTCCATGGCAGCCGGCCGGGCCGGGTGGCCCTGTTCGCCGGCTCGCTCGCCTATCGCGGCCATGAGGAGCGGGAGATGGGCTTTCGCCACGTCCTGGCCGAGGAGTTCCCAGGCATCGAGATCGTGGCGCGCACGGAAAGCCGGGATGATTTCGAGCGGACCTACGAGGAGGCGCGGGACCTGCTGGCCCGAACGCCCGATCTAGCCGGCATCTACAATATCGGGGCCGGCAACCGCGGGATCGCGCGGGCGCTCGAGGAAGCGGGGCGGGCACGCTCGGTGCTGTTCATCGGCCACGAGGTCACCCTGCACACCAGGCGGTTCCTCCTGTCGGGCGCGATGGACGCGGCGATCGACCAGAACCCACGGGTCGAGGCGCGTGAGGCGGTCCAGCGCCTGCTGGCCGCGGCCGCGGGCGACCTCGCCTTTAGGAGCTACATGGTGCGGATGCAGGCGGTGTTCCGCGAGAACATCCCCGACCATTGAGGGGGCCCTCGCTTCATCCGGGCGACGGCCCGACCATCCCGGATTAGCATGGGCCGCTCGCAAGGGTGCGGCGGCAGGGGTGGCAGACATTGGAGCCGGCAGAGCATGGCCCGGATGACGGGCTGGTCGACCTGATCATCCGGCAGGCCGCCGAGAGCGGGTCGCTGGCAGCGCTGTTCAGCGCGCTGTGCGAGCGTCTGCTCCAGATCGGCCTGCCGGTCTGGCGGACCAGCCTCAGCATGCGCGCGATCGACCCGATCGTGACCGCGAGCTCGCTCTACTGGCATCGGGACAAGGGCCTGGGCGAGCCGGTGCGCTTCGGGCTGGCCGACCGGCCGGCCTACGAGCGCAGCCCGATCGCCCATGTATTGGACAACGGCCTGCCGGCTGCCCGCTGGCGAATCGAGGCCGGGGAAGGCTGCGCGCGCTTCCCACTCCTGGCGGAGCTGCGTGCCACCGGCGGCACCGATTATCTGATGCGGATCGTGGGCTTTGCCGGCCAGGTAGCCCTGCCGGGCATCGCGCTCAGCATCGCCAGCGACCGGCCGGGCGGGTTCACCCTGGCCGAGATCCGGCGGATGGACCGGATGCTGCCGGCGCTGGGCTTGGCCTGCCACCGGTTCGCCCTGGAAGGCACGCTTGCCGATGTGCTGTCGGTCTATCTGGGCCCCCGCACCGCCGGCCGGGTGCTGGCCGGCGAGATCATGCGCGGCACCGGCCGGCGGATTACCGCCGCCATCCTCCTGGCCGACCTGCGCGGCTTCACCGCCCTGTCCGCGCAGGCGGACCCGATGAAGGTGGTGGGCTGGCTGAACGAGCATCTGGAGGCGATGGGGACACCGATCGACGCCGCGGGCGGGGAGATCCTGAAGTTCACCGGCGACGGCCTGCTCGCCGTGTTCACGGCCGATGACGACGGGGCGGAAGCCGCCGCATGCGCGCGGGCCCTGGCAGCGGCCGAAGCCATGCTGGCCGCCACCGCCACCCTGAACCACGCACGGTGCCAGGCGGGGCTGCCGCAGCTCGGGCTGGGCGTGGTGCTCCACCATGGCGAGGTGGTGTACGGCAATGTCGGTGCTGCGCGCCGGCTCGACTTCACGGCGATGGGGCCGGCCGTCAACGAGGCCAGCCGGCTGGAAAAGCTGTGCGGCCGGCTCGGGCGCGAGCTGCTTCTCTCGGGTGCTTTCGCCGTCCACTGCACGCGGCCGCTGCGCCGGATCGGCGCCTTCCGGTTGCGCGGGGTGAATGCGCCGATCGAGGTGCTGGAGCCGGAAGTGCCGCGGGCCCGGGAGCGCGGCGACGCCCCCGGGCCACTCGAGACGGACTGACCGGTTGGTCCCTAGTCGATGCGGCCGAGCGGGCCCTTGCCGTCCGGGAAGGTGCGGGTGCTCAGGATCTGCGGCCCGGCGTCATGCTCGCCGTTGAACGGCGTGACGATGTTCGGGCAGCCGGCCTTCTGCGCATCCTTGGGCGAGTCGAACCAGATGCCCAGATGCAGGGTATGGATGGGCTTGAACGCCGGGTTCTTGTCCGCGTCGGCCTTGTCGACCTTCGGTGCCGGCGCGACATTGGGGGCCACGGCGAAGGTTTCGCGGCTGAACCGGCTGACGAAGGTCTTCTTGGCCACGCCCTTCCAGTTGGTCTCCAGGTCGCCGACATACCAGGACACCCCGAACGGGAAGTTCGGGACCTGGATGACGAAGGCGTCGAACGTGGTGCGTGGCGGCAAGCCGGCGGCGGTGATCGTCATCTGCTCCGCAAAGCCCAGCGACTTGATCGAGACATGCGCCACCGCATGGGGCGCGCACTTCTTCGGCAGGTTCTGCGATCGGACCATCTTGAACTGGGTGGCGCTGTCGGCGTGCGCGGCAGGCGTGGCCAGGGTGGTGGCCAGAAGGGCCAAGCCCGCCAGGGCGATGCCGGAGACGCGGGCGGACCTCGAGTTGTTGCGGGACATGACGAAGCTCCATGCAAATGATGCGACAGATGGAGATGGCTTGACCCCGAGCGTCAGTGGATGGAAGCCAGCGCTTCCAGATGCAGTCTACGCATAGTCGGGGCAGGGACGTCCTGGCCTGCAGGGATGTTGCTGTGCCTGACCAGGCCATTCGGCGTCTGTGGAGTATCTTAGCCGTTTCACCGATGTGTCTTCGTGATCAGGATCACATGCTTTCCGGAAGCAGGTGCCGGCCGGTTTGATAATAATTGGCAGTGGGCTGGGTGTCAGGACAAGGCCACGGACCTGCCGTCGGTAATCCAGTAGGCGCGCTGTAGTCCGGTTGGGCCGGTCAGCAAGTGTCGAATGGTATGATCAGTAGACGATAATATCGACTGATCTGCCACCGACGGCGGCATGGCGACACATCGACCGGAAATATGCTACGTCGAAGTCGGCATAATGGTCGCACCCCATTGATTTACCATGACCGGCATCGGTTCCGCCCGGTATGGTTCCGATCAGGCTCGGCGCGAGCAGTCGGGGGATAGACGATGAGTGGGCTGTTGCTCGGTGACGAGATCGTCGTGAAGTCGATCTGTGCGGCGCCGAACGGGGCCATGCGCCTGACCGACCTGATCTGGACCGGACGGGTCCGACGCATCGAAGGCCTTGTGGTCACGATGAGCGTCCTGACCGAGGGGGGTGCGGAAGTCCTGCTGCAGGCGGACAGCGGCAATCTCGGCCGGGACGACCATGGCCGCTGGCAGGTGACCCTGCCCATGACCCACCGGCTGATGGAGCCGGCCCAGGCCTGAAGCGGACGCGACAGCCGGTCGCAGCGGGCGGGACGGCGTTCCCTTCCGCTGCCCGTGCCTTCAGTCTGACGCGGTCCTGATCACCTGGCACCATCCCCGGGACCGCCACCATGACCAAGCAGCTCCTGCACCTCGTGTTCGGGGGGGAACTGACCGACCCGTCGCAGATCGAGTTCTCGGACCTCGCCAAGCTCGACATCGTCGGGATCTTTCCCAACTACGCCGAGGCGGAGAAGGCCTGGCGCGCCAAGGCCCAGGCCACCGTCGACAACGCGCAGGTCCGCTATTTCGTGGTGCATCTGCACCGTCTGCTCGAGCCCGACCCCAAGCTGGTGACGCCCGTCTCCTGAAGCCGGACCGGCACTGACAGGTGCCGGCCCGGTCGTCTGCGCGGGGCGCAGGCCGAGGGATCAGAGCGCTGCCAGCGCCTTCTCCAGCCGCGCGGCGCGCTGGTCGAGCTCGCCCACGCGCGCCCGGATCTCCTCGACCACGTCCGGGTCGGCCTTGGCGAGGAAGCCCGGATTGCGCAGCCGGCCGGCGGCCGCCGCCGAATCCTTCCTGGCCTTCTCGATCTCCTTGGCCAGCCGCTTGCGCTCCGCGTCCAGGTCGATGGCACTGCCGAGCGGCAGCACGAAGGTCGCCTCGTCCACGACGAGCTGGGCGACGCCGCCCTCGGGCCGCGCCGCATCCAGCGCGATGCTGCCGACCCGCGCCAGCCGCTCCAGGGCCGGGCGGTGGCGCTGCAGGCGTGCGCGGGTAAGCAAACTCGCTTCCTCGACCTGCAGGTCGAGCACTGCCGCGGCAGGAACGTTGACATCGGCGCGCGCCGCACGGATGGCGGAGATGGCCCCGATCAGCCACTCGATCTCGGCAACCGCCTCGGCATCGTTCAGCCCATCCGGCAGCTCCGGCCAGGGGTCGCTGATCAGCCGGCCGTCCGGCGTGCCGAACAGCCGGGCGTGCAGTTCCTCGGTCACGAAGGGGGCCAGCGGGTTCAGGAGCTGGAGCACGTTGGCGAGCACGTAGCCCATGGTCCGCCGGGTCTCCGCCGCGGCCGCCTCGTCGTCCCCGCCCTGGAAGAAGGGCTTGGCCAGCTCCAGGTACCAGTCGCAGAACCCGTCCCAGATGAACCGGTACAGCCCCATCGCTGCGTCATTGAAGCGGTAGGCGGCCAATGCCTCGGTCACCTCGCTCGCGGTGGTGGCGAGCCTGCCCAGGATCCAGCGGTTGAGCTGCTGCCTGGCCGTGCGCGGATCGAAGGCCGGGTCGAGCACGACGCCGTTCAGCTCGGCGAAGCGGCAGGCGTTCCAGAGCTTGGTGACGAAGTTGCGGTAGCCCTGGACGCGGGCCTCGCCGAACTTGATGTCCCGGCCCTGCGCCAGCGAGGCCAGGATGCCGAAGCGCAGCGCATCCGCGCCGTACTGGTCGACCAGGTCGAGCGGGTCGACCACGTTGCCCTTGGTCTTGGACATCTTCTGGCCGGTCTCGTCGCGGACCAGGCCGTGGATGTAGACCGTGCGGAACGGCACGTCGCCCATGAACCAGCAGCCCATCATCATCATCCGGGCTACCCAGAAGAAGATGATGTCGAAGCCGGTCACCAGCACGTCGGTGGGATAGAAGGCCTCGAGCTCCGGGGTCTGCTCCGGCCAGCCCAGCGTGCTGAACGGCCAAAGTGCCGAGCTGAACCAGGTGTCGAGCACGTCGGGATCGCGGGTGAGCTCGACGGCATGGCCATAATGCGCGGCAGCGTCGGCCTCTGCCTGCGCCTCGCTCTCCGCCACGAACACCTGGCCGTCCGGCCCGTACCAAGCCGGGATCCGGTGGCCCCACCAGAGCTGGCGGCTGATGCACCAGGGCTGGATGTTGCGCATCCATTCGAAGAAGGTGTTCTCGTACTGCTTCGGCACGAACACGGTCTTGCCGCTCTCGACCGCCTCGATCGGCTTCTTTGCGAGCGTCGCCGCGTCGCAATACCACTGGTCGGTCAGATAGGGCTCGATCGGCACGCCCGAGCGGTCGCCGTGCGGCACCATGTGCTTGTGCTTCTCGACCTTGTCGAGCAGGCCCGCTTCCTCCATGGCCTGCACGACCCGCTTGCGCGCCTCGAACCGGTCCAGGCCGACCAGTGCGGCCGGCACGCCCTCGCCGGCGATCCTGCCCTCGCGGTCCAGGACCGAGATCTGCGCCAGGCCGTGGCGCTTGCCGACCTCGAAGTCATTGAAGTCGTGGGCAGGGGTGATCTTGACCGCGCCCGTACCCTTCTCGGGATCCGAATATTCGTCCGCCACGATGCGGATCTTGCGGCCGACGATCGGCAGCATGGCGTGCAGGCCGTGCAGGTGGCGGTAGCGCTCGTCCTCGGGGTGCACGGCGACGCCGCTGTCGCCCAGCATGGTCTCGGGCCGGGTGGTCGCGACCGTGATGAACTCGCCGGGCCGCTCCACGATCGGGTAGCGGAAGTGCCAGAGGCTACCGTCGACCTCGGTCTGGACGACCTCCAGGTCGGAGATCGCCGTCTGCAGCTTCGGGTCCCAGTTGACCAGCCGCTTGTCCTTGTAGATCAGGCCCTGGCGGTGCAGCTCGACGAACACCTTGACCACCGCGGCCGAGAGTCCCTCGTCCATGGTGAAGCGCTCGCGCGACCAGTCGGGGCTGGCGCCCAGCCGGCGGAGCTGACGGCCGATCGCCCCGCCGCTCTCCTCCTTCCACGCCCAGACTTCCTGGAGGAAGGCATCGCGCCCCATGGCGCGGCGCTCGTGGCCCTCAGCGGCGAGCTTGCGCTCGACCACCATCTGCGTGGCGATGCCGGCATGGTCCATGCCCGGCTGCCACAGCGCCCGGCGGCCGCGCTTGCGCTCGAACCGGGTCAGCGTGTCCTGCACGGTGAAGGTCAGGGCATGGCCCATGTGCAGGCTGCCGGTGACGTTCGGCGGCGGCATCATCAGGCACCAGGGCTCGCCGTTGCCGCTCGCTACGAAGGCGTCGCGCTCCAGCCACTCGGCATAGAGGCGGGCCTCGACCTCGGTGGGTCGGTAGGTCTTGTCGAGCATCGGCGGAATCCCAATGAGGCCCGGGGCCGGGCAGGAGCGCTCCGCGATTTAGGGGAAAGGAGGCCTGCGAACAAGTCGCCGGGGCGGAAGGCAGCCATCCAGTCCCGGCCCAGCCGCTGCCTGCCGTTCAGGCACGCCGTTCGATCACTTGCGCATAGGTACCCAGCATCTCGGGCACGACCACATCCGTCACGCGTCCGCTGCCCAGGTCGACCATCTGCTGCCGGCTCCGCTCCATCATGCCTCCACCCATGCGACTCCACTCGACGAAGGCCGTCCGGAGACCGAAGCGCGCACCTGCGCGAGCGGGCGTAGCCATCTACGTGAGTGACGCGGCGCATGTCGTCCGAGGGACCGCGGAAGAGGTCGTAGAGGTACCGGTCGGGTCGCTCCGCCCGGAGGAAGTCGGTGCGGCCCCACACCATCATCTCGTCGTTCAGAATGAATAATGCGCCAGCCAGAAGCACGCGACCGCCGACCTGGCGGATCCGTTTCGGCTTCTGCCTTCCTGAGGGGTCGACCCAGAGGAGCGCGTCCATGGGGCGGTGCTGGAAGGCGAGGAGTTCGTGCCGGTTCTGCGTGATCCGTGCGACGTCATCCTCACTGTCGGAGATGTTCAGCCAGAAACCGCGGTCGCCGAAGCCAGCGGCCGAAGCTCGGTAGAACTGGAACCTCGTGATCCGATGTTCCTGTCCGTTGGCAAGATCGAGCGCGAAGAGATCGTAGGCAACGCGGTCGTCAGGATCGTCTTCGAGGAAAGCCGTGGTCCTGGTGTACCGAATCCGTCCTCCTGCCGGATCCATGATCGCAGCCTGATGGAACTCGTCGGGCTTGCCGAGCTTCGCGAAGCCACTTCCGTCGCGCCGGCAGATGCCGGTTGATTGCGGGCGTTCGGCCAAGCATCGACGGTGGTACTGGATGCCTGTGCTGGTCGAAAAGTCCCAGGTGGCCGGGCGCGCCGGCAGGGCAGGATCGTCGTCGCCCTCAAGCACGAACAGCAGCTTCTCGCGATCGATCAGCCAGGGGACGTGGACAAGGCTCGAATCGGCATAGCCGGGCGGCCGATAGGCGCAGCCGGCCAGGAAGGCTGCGCCACCTGCCGCTCCCGACCGCAAGGCATGTCGTCTGGTGAGCATTCGTCGCCGTTCCGAACCGGGCCGATCACCGGCCTTCCGGTGGAACGAAGCATAGAGCCCGGTCGTGAAGACGACGTTAACGCCGCATCACTGCAGCTCGGCGCGGCGCACCAGCTTCTTGACCTCGTCCTCGACGATCCGCTCGACCAGGGCCGGGAGGTTCTTGTCGAACCACTCCTTGAGCATCGGCTCCAGCATGCTGACCAGGAGCTGCTCGACGGTGAGGCCGGCAATCGGCCGTGGTGTCTCCGGGGGCGGCGGCGTGGCGGCACGGGCCAGCTTGCTGAGCGCCGCGGCGCTGCTGGCCGCGGCGGCGCTGGAAACGAGCGGGTTCGGTTCGGCCAAGGGCGGCTCCTGGGAAGCTGCGACTGCCGGGCTGGGCTCGGGCCGATGGGCAGGGGCGGGCGGCGGCGCCTCCGTCGGGCGGACCGGGGCCGGATGGAACTCCGGCCGTGGCCGCGGCTCGTCGATCCGCTCCGTCAGCTCCAGCACGTCGTCGCCGGCCGGCTCGGGCCGCCCGGATTGCTCCGTCAGGGGCCGCGGCGGCACGTCGTCCTCCTCGGCGATGATCCTGCGGATGGAGGACAGGATCTCCTCCATCGACGGCTCGGGCACGTCCTTCTTCGGCTCGCTCATCCTGTCCTCACGTCGGGTGCGGCCGTCCGGCACGGCTGCAACCGGGCAGCCAGCGCCGCCATGCCGGCATGGTAGATTCGGATCGGGTCATGGCGCAACCAGGCGGCGAGTTGCGCCTCAATCTTCACCCGATGGTGGCGCCGGTGCCTCAGTAGCTCTGCCAGCTCGGGTCGATCCGCTCGGCCCAGGCGAGCACGCCGCCGGAAAGGTTGCTGACATCGTCGCGGCCCTGCGCCCGCAGCCACTGGGTGACCTGCATGCTGCGGGCGCCCGAGCGGCACACCACCACAATCGGGCGGTCGGCCGGCAGCTCGGCCAGGCGTGCCGGCAGGCTGCCCATCGGGATGTCCAGACTGTCCGGGAAGCGGCAGATCGCCAGCTCGCGGGGCTCACGGACATCGAGCAGCACCAGCGCATCCGGGCCTGCCCGGAGCCGGGCCAGTTCCTCGACCTCGATGGCGAGCGGTCGGGCAGTCATCGATCGGTCCCTGTCGCTGCGAGGGGCACGGGCCGCCGGACCGGGTGGAGCGGCCATCCGGTCCGTCAGCCTGTCCCTCAGAAAGTGAAGGCCGGTGCCGGGCGCAGCTCCGGCACTTCCGGGGCAGCCGCGTCATACGGGGTGACCATCCCGAAGGCCTGGCCGACCCGGGTGATCACCGCGGCCTTGCCGGCGCGGCCGGACTGCAGGACCGTCGCTAGGCGGCCACCCTCGGCGAGCTGTGCCTTCAGCTTCTCCGGTACAACGCTGACCGCGCCGGCGATCAGGATCACGTCGAAGGGTGCCTGCGCCGGATGGCCCTCCGCCGGGTCGCCCACCACCGGCACGGCATTGTCGCAGCCGATTTCCGCGAACACCTTCTCGGCCTGGGCCAACTGCTCGGCATCGGCGCCCAGGCAGAACACGGTGCTGGTCAGCCGGCCGAGCACGGCGGCCGAATAGCCGGTGGTGCAGCCGATCACCAGGGCGACATCCGAGGGGCGGACCGCCGCCGCCTGCAGGAGCTTGCCCAGCACCAGGGGCTCGATCAGCCGCCGGCCGTCGCCCAGCACGATGTCCTCGTCGCCGTAGGCCACGCCCTTGAGCGCCCGGGGCAGGAACGCCTCGCGCGGCACTTGGCCCATCGCCTGGAGCAGCCGCTCGTCATCGATGGCACTCGGCCGGAGCTGGGCTTCGACCATCATGTGGCGGCGGGCGGCGAAGTCGTTCATGCAAGCACCCAGAATCTCGTCGAGTCCGGGCCGGTGCCGGACGAGGCGGCTCATAGCAAGCAGGGCCCCCGTCTGTCGATCCGCTGTGCCGGGCGGCCAGTCATTCCCATTCGCCGGGATGCGCCACGTCCGCGTTGACCGCGCCCGCACCTCTGCCTAGAACCTGCTCCGCCGGCCGGATAGCAAAGTGGTAATGCAGCGGACTGCAAATCCGCTATCGGGGGTTCGATTCCCCCTCCGGCCTCCACTTTCTCTCGTTAACCCGTTGAGATAGCTGGGTTGTTCAAGCCTGATTGGCTGATGGTCCCCTCAGTGGTCCCAGCAATTGAGTGCGAACAAGGCTGGCGCGTTGTCGCGGGCTCTCTTTCGCCTACTGCTCGGCGCTCGTAAGAAAATTCGAGCGGGAGGAGTTTCGGTCGGTCCCGGCGTTCGCCCATTGTGGCGATTTTCTGTCTTATGCCGGCATGCCCGAGATCGCCTGCACCATCTGCTGAGTTCAGGGCAGATCCTCTGCGCGCAGCGCCGAGCGTGGATTGTGCCCCGCTCTCCATCTCGCAGTTCTTCGTCCCGACGTGCTGCCGGAGCATCGCGTTCCCGGAGTCAATGGCTGGAGCATGCTGAGGCTCTAGCGCCAAAGCTGTTCTGTACCACGCCCATTGGCGCGTAGAACCGGCGTGCAACCCTTCTGCGGCGGCATGACGCATGATCCTGATTGATTTTTTTCGACTCCAGTGGAATCTTAGTCTGCGGGATGCTCGATAAGGCATTTACCGCGGTTGTTCAGAAGTTGTGGATCTCCAACTATAATAACGTCTTCCAATCTGTAAGATCAGAATAGTTTATTGAGGGTCATATGGCAGAAGCTGTTCAAGAACATCGCGAACGACAGGCTGCGCGTGGCTACAAGCGAGTGGAACTGTCGGTCCGCGGTGAGGATACAGAGCTTTTTCGCCGGCTAGCGAGGCTTCTAGCGATCGATGGCGCCAAGGCTGATCGGCTACGCACTATTCTAAATGATGCTGCTCCGGCCAGGCCGCGGGTAACGTTTCAGGAGTGGATGGCGTCCTGATCACGATGCTCGAGCGATTGGCGCCGCCGCTACCTGCTGCGCCAATGCCGCTCGTTCCACCGCCAAGAACAGATCCCGTGTATCCCGCCCGTCGCCCAGCCGCTCCACATCCCCACCAGCCCCTCCGGCCCCACCCGCGCCAGCAGCGCGTCGTATCGGGCCCGGCTCTGCGTCGCCAGCAGCGCCCCGGCACTGAGCCGCGCCAGCTCGATCGGCTCAGCCGGCGCCGCTGGTTCACTTGACGGCGCGACATCCTGCCACCGCCGCTGCTCCAGCCAGTTCGCCGGGTGCGGGATGAACCGGTCCTGCGTGTCCTCGGCCTTCCAGGCAGCCGCAGCCGCCTTCACGGCTGCCAGCAGCCCATCAGTTTCCGCCTCGGCCCGGGCCCGCTGGTAGGCCTCCAGCGTCGCCCTGCGGCCGATCTTCCGGGGATGGGCTTGCCACCAGACCTCGAACTCTGGGAGCACACGCTCGTCCCCCGGGAGGGGGACTGTAGGGGGTGATTCTTTGGTTTTGGTATTTGGTTTTGGATAGGGGGCCGTTTGCTCCTCGGTTGCTGGAGCGGCCTCGTGCTCCACCAAGGGTTTAGTTGCCCGAGCCTGCCGCGCGGCCTTGGCGCGTTTCTCCGAAATCGCTCCGAGCTTTTCGCGAACAGATTGCTGCTTCTTCTGTGTCCAGATCCCGTCCCGGATCCGCCAGAAAGGCGCCAGGATCGGCCGTAGGCGCTTCCTCCAGCGATCGGGCGTGACCTTGGCCACACGTGCGAGGAAGGTGTCATCACCGCGCAAGGAACAGCCCGGTGAGCGCCAGGCGGCGAACAGGAGGAGCAGGTAGGCACCGTGCTCCTCAGTGGTCAGGTGGGTTGTGTCGGCGAGATAGGCGTCCGTGTAGAACGACATCGCCGGGAAGTCGGCCATGATGTTTCCCCATGCGCCATGGATCACCGGCGGCAAGAGCCGCGGCGGGATCAACAGGGCGCGGATGACAGGGACGGCCGCCCCGGAGTCCGAGGCGGCCTGCTGAGTTCTGCATCGACCAGACCGCCTGCAGGTTAGGCGGCGGTCTTCTTGGGTTCGCCGAAACTCGACGCCCATGCAGTGCGCGATGAACGCGCCTGCATCGGCTTTGATAAACCGGTTCACCGGGAAGGTCTGCAGAACTTTCGGTCTACAACCGCTTAGAAGGCGGTAGGTCGAGCATGCCCGTCGGCGGCAGGCTGGACGCGCTGCCAGGGGCCCTGCATCGGGTGGCACTCATCCTTCCGCTCCCTTTCAGGTGCGGGCGCGTTTCTTGATCATCACCGGCGGCGGCCGGATCGACACCACCTCGCAGCGCCCCTGGATCACCCCGGTGAGCCGTGCCTCGATCAGCTCGACGTCGCGATCCTCATGGTGTGGTGTGACGGATCGAGCCTGAACCGGTCGGGCTCTTTTGCCCAGACCTGGCAGATGAATTCGTAGGGGGTCAGGCCGCGCAGGGTCTTGAGCCGGCGGGCGTGGTTGTAGGCGTCCACGAACAGCTGCAGATGGACCCGGAGCTGTTCATGGCTGTCGTAGTGGTAGCGCTTGACGGTAGCGTCCTTGATCGTGCGGTTCATGCGCTCGACCTGGCCGTTGGTCCAAGGGTGGTTCACCTTGGTCAGGCGGTGCTCGATGCTGTGCTCTGCGCAAACCCGGTCGAAGATGTGGACGAAGGC
>NZ_JABGCL010000042.1 GCF_019800005.1 Geminicoccus harenae
CCCTACGAGTTCATCTGCCAGACCTGGGCCAAAGAGCCCGATCGGTTCAGGCTCGACCCGTCACACCACATGCCGGGACCGTACACCTAGCCAGATGGGGAAGCAATCACGCTTGCGCGCCAGGATGCCACCGATGTTCCCGGCCGTGAGCGTGGGGCTGCGCCGGTGAGAACAGCGTGCCACAGCCCCAGCATGGAAGGCTGGATCTCGAGTTCGGCCACGATTGGCATCGGCGGTCGGCCGCGGCCCTCCAACAGCGCCACCGCCTCCCGCTTGAACCCAAGGGGTGAACTCCTGCCTCGTCTTCGCGATCAGGCCACCTTCCTTGCCCCAAAGGAGCGTAGCAGAGGTGGCCGCCAAATCAGGGAGGATCAGCCGCTTCTTAGCCGGTGGAAGCTGCCCGAGAGCCTGTCAGGCGGGGCAGGAAGCAGAGCAGGGACATCAGGCCGCAGCCGAACATGGTCAGGAGCAGCGGCCAGACCGTGCCGTTCTGGAGCATGCCGACCATCTGGGCGGCTGCGGCGGCGAAGGCCATCTGCAGGAAGCCGGAGAGGCCCGATGCCGTGCCGGCGGCGTTCGGGTCGACCGAAAGTGCGCCGGCCTGGCCGTTGGGCACGGACAGGCCCTGGAAGAAGGCGACCAGGGCGGTGGGCAGGAAGATCGTCCAGGCGGCCGCCATGCCGAGCAGGGCCAGCAGCAGGGCCAGGCCGGAGCCGAGCACGTTGCCGAAACTGCCGATCAGCACCATGCGGTCCAGGCCGACCCGCCGCGAGATCCTGGATGCCACCAGGTTGCCGACCATGAACATGAAGGCCACCGGCAGGAACCAGAGCGCATAATGGGTGGCGCTGCCGCCCAGCACCTCCATCACCACATGCGGGCCGCCGCCCAGCAGCGCATAATAGAGGGCGATGGAGAAGGCGCCCTGGAGCGCGTAGGCCAGGAAGTCGCGATGGCCGAGCAGGCGCCCACCGCCGGCGAACAGGCCGGGACGCGCCTTGGTGTCCGCGGGCCTGGTCTCGGGCAGTGACTGCAGGCTGAAGACGAGAATGACCAGCCCGGCCAGCCCGGAGGCGGCAAAGGTCGCGCGCCAGCCGAACAGGTCGGTGAGGCCGCCGCCCAGCACCGGCGCCAGCATGGGCGCGATCACCATCGCGGTCGTGACGATCGCCAGCATCGAGGCGGCATCCTCGGGCGGATGCCGGTCGCGGATCATCGCCCGAGCAATCACCATGCCGGCGGCACCGCCGGCTGCCTGCACGACCCGTGCGATCACCAGCATCACGATCGAGCCCGCCAGCACGCAGCCGATACTGCCGACCAGGAACACGCCGAGCCCGAGCAGCACGGCGGCGCGCCGGCCGATCCGGTCCGACAGGGGCCCGAACAGCAGCATGGCCACCGCGATCGACAGGGTCGAGAGTGAGAGGGTCAGCTGCGCCACCCCGGGATCGGCGGAAAAATCGGCCCGGATCTGCGGCAGGGCCGGCAGGAAGATCTGGAGGGCGCCGGGGCCCAGCCCGGTCAGCACCACGAGCAGCGGCAAGAACATGCGACCATCGCCGGCCAAGGCCAGTACCTCCCTCCCCATCCGCGGGCTGCCACGGATGGACGCAGGCGCCACAAGTTTGCAAGGTCGCATCCCGCGCAGACCTCAGCCAGGAGACCGTCCTTGCAGCCTTTCGACCTCTTGATCGCCGGCGGCCACCTGGTCACCGCCGGCGGCATCGTGGCAGCCGATCTGGGGGTCCGGGGTGGCCGGATCGCGGCGATCGGCGCGCTGGACGGACAGCCTGCCGCGGAGCGGCTCGACGCACGGGGCCTGCATGTCCTGCCGGGCGTGATCGACAGCCAGGTGCATTTCCGCGAGCCGGGGCTGGAGCACAAGGAGGACCTGGCGAGCGGCAGCGATGCTGCGGTGCTGGGCGGGGTCACCACCGTGTTCGAGATGCCGAACACCAACCCGGCCACCACCGATGCCCTGGCCCTCGACGACAAGCTCGCGCGGGCGGGCGGGCGGATGCGCTGCGACCATGCCTTCTATGTCGGCGCCACGGCGGAGAATGTCGGCCTGCTGGCGGAGCTGGAGCGGCGGCCGGGCAGTGCCGGGATCAAGATCTTCATGGGCAGCTCGACCGGCTCGCTGCTGGTCGAGGACGACGCGTCGCTGGAGCGGGTGCTGCGCGCGGGCTCGCGGCGGGTCGCAGTGCATGCCGAGGACGAGCCGCGGCTGCGTGCGCGCAAGACGCTGGCGGAGGCGACCGGCGACCCGCGGGCGCATCCGGAGTGGCGGGACGTCGAGGCCGCGACCCTGGCGGTGACGCGGCTGCTGCGCGCGGCCCGCGCCACCGGCAGGCGCGTCCATGTCCTCCACGTGACCTCGGCCGAGGAGATCGAGCTGCTGGCCGAAGCGCGGGACGTCGCGAGTGTGGAAGTGACGCCGCACCACCTCACCATGCACGCCCCGGACTGCTACCAGCGGCTCGGCACGCGCGCCCAGATGAACCCGCCGGTGCGCGATGCCCGCCACCGGGACGCGCTGTGGCAGGCGGTGGCGGCGGGCGTGGTCGACGTGCTGGGCTCGGACCATGCACCGCACACGCTGGACGAGAAGGCCAGGCCTTACCCGGCCAGCCCGTCCGGCATGACCGGGGTGCAGACCCTGCTGCCGGTCATGCTGGACCATGTGGCGCAGGGGCGGCTGACGCTGGAGCGCCTGGTCGACCTGACCGGCCATGGTCCGCAGCGGATCTTCCAGCTGGCCGGCAAGGGCCGGATCATGCGCGGCTACGATGCAGACCTGGTGCTGGTCGACCTCAAGGCACGCTGGCGGATCGAGGCGGGCTGGCTGGCGTCGCGGGCCGGCTGGAGCCCCTATGAAGGGATGACGATCACGGGACGCCCGGTCGCGACCCTGGTGCGCGGCAAGGTCGTGGCCCGCGACGGCGGACTGGTCGGCGATCCGGTCGGCCGGCCGGTGCGCTTCCTCGAGACGCTGGGCGGCTGAGGCCGAGCCTTCAGGATGCGCTGCGCCTGGGCAGGACATCCTTCAGCACGGCAGCACCGGTGCCCAGCCGCTCCATGAGCCGGTCCCAGTCCACCGCGTCCGGGTCCTCGACCAGGACCGGGACCGGCCGCTCGTCGAGCGTCAGGTCGGCGCTGGCCTCCTCACGGGTGAGCAGCCCGTCGCCATCCGCGTCGTAGCTGGCGAACAGGCGGTCCAGGCCCACGAAGTCGACGGCCAGGAGGGTGAGCACTGCCGCCTGCTTGTCGGCCGGCGGCAGCTCCCGGGAATGCCCGAGCAGCCATTCCCGCCCGCGCGTCTGCAACCCTTCCAGTTCCGTCAGGTCGAGCGCGCCGTCGCGGTCGCGGTCGGCGAAGCGGAAGATCCGCTCGAAGCAGGCGCTGGAAGCCTTGAGTGCGCAGGCCGGTCCGGTTTCCCGGACGAACCGGTCGAAGGCGGCGGGCGTCGGCGCGCCTGCCACGGCCGGCACGGCCAGCAGCAGGAGCAGAGCAGCGAGGGGCGGTATCCTGATCATGGTCCCATCTTCTATCAGGAACCCGCCGCCTGTTTCAGCTGATAGAGGAGGTCCAGGGCCTCCTTCGGCGCCAAGCTGTCGGGATCGACACTTTCGAGCAACACCCGCACCGGATCGGCAGGCGGCTCCGGAGCCTCGGCCGGCTCCTCCAGCAAAGCCAGCAGCGGCAGGTCACGGGCGAGACGGGCGGCGGTGCCCTTGGCCTCGTTGCGCTCGAGTTTCGCCAGCACCTGGCGCGCGCGGTTCAGGACCGGCTTGGGCAGGCCGGCCAGTGCCGCGACATGGATGCCGTAGGAGCTCTCCGCCACGCCCTTGCCGATCTCGTGCAGGAACACGATGCTGCCCTGCCATTCCTGGACCTTGACCCGATGCAGGGCCAGCCGTGGCAGGCTGGCCGCCAGGTGGGTCAGCTCGTGGTAGTGGGTCGCGAACAGGCCGCGGCAGCGCACCTTGTCGTGCAGATGCTCGACCACTGCCCAGGCGATGGACAGGCCGTCCCAGGTCGAGGTGCCGCGGCCGATCTCGTCCAGCACCACGAGGCTGCGCTCGGTGGCGCGCGCCAGGATGGTCGAGGTTTCCAGCATCTCGACCATGAAGGTCGAGCGGCCGCGCGCCAGATCGTCGGCGGCGCCCACCCGCGAGAACAGCCGGTCGACCAGGCCGATGCGGGCCGAGCGCGCCGGGACGAAGGCGCCGGCCTGGGCCAGCACCACGATCAGCGCGTTCTGGCGCAGGAACGTGCTCTTGCCCGCCATGTTCGGGCCGGTCAGCAGCCACAGGCGCTGGTCCGGCGCCAGGTCGCAGTCATTGGCCACGAACGGCTCGCCATTGGCCCTGAGGGCTGCCTCCACCACCGGGTGCCGGCCAGCCTCGATGGCGAACACCGGCTCGTCCACCAGTTCCGGGCGTACCCAGCCTCCTGAGCGGGCCAGCTCGGCCAGGCCCGCCGCGACGTCGAGCTCGGCCAGGGCCGCCGCGGCACTGCGCAGCCGAGCCGCCTGCGCCAGCACGTCCTGGCACAGGACCTGGTAGATCTCGCAGGCACGGGCCTGGGCACCATCGGCCGCCTCGCCCAGCGCCCGCTCCAGGGCCTGCAGCTCCGCCGTGGTGAAGCGCACCGCACCGGCCAGGCCTTGGCGGCGGATGAAGCTTGCCGGCACCCGCCCTTCCTGGGCGGCCGGCACCTCCACATACCAGCCGAGCATGCCGTTGTGCCGGACCTTCAGGTTGCCGATCCCGGTCTCCTGGCGCAGCCGCTGCTCGAACCCATCCAGATGGCTGCGCCCGGCGTCGCGCATGGAAACGAGCCGGTCATACTCCGCATCCACGCCGGGCCGGAGCAGGCCGCCATCCTCGACCCTGAGCGGCGCCGGCTCCGCCAGGGTGGTCAGCAACCGGTCCGCCAGCTCCTCCAGGCCGAGCAGGTCGGGCAGGAGCGTGGCGAGGCAGTCGGGACCATTCCCAAGCAGGGCGCCGGCCCTGCCCGCACGGTCGGCGGCATCGCCCAGGGCACGCAGGTCGCGCGGCCCACCCCGCCCGGCGGCGAGGCGGGCCAGCGGCCGCTCGGGATCGGGCATGCCCGTCAGCAGAGCGCGCAGCGCATGGCACAGCCGGTCGTCCTCGACCAGGACCGCCACCCGGTCGGCCCGCGGCCGGATCAGCTCGTGCCGTGCGGCCGGCTCGGCGATCCGCCTGGCCAGGAGGCGGGCACCGATGGCGCTGGTGGTACGGTCGATCGCCGCCAGGAGCGAGCCGGCCCGGTCCCCGTCGGGGCCGCGCAGCAGCTCGAGCGAGCGGCGCGTGGCGGGATCGATCTGCAGAAGCGCGCCATCGTCGATCCGGACCGGCCGGTCCAGCCGGAAGCCGCCGGATTTCTGGGTGAGCTCCAGATAGTCGACCAAAGCACCGGCAGCGCCGAGCTCGGCCCGCTCCAGCTCGCCCAGCGGGGCCAGATCGGCCAGGCCGAAACGGGCTTTCAAGATCCGGGCACCTACGCCCGGGTCGAAGCGGACCTGGGCGATCGGCGTGATTCGGTCGGAGACCTCGCGGAGCTGCCGGGTGAGCTGCGGCTCCTGCAGCCGCTCGACCGGTGCCAGGAGCTCGGCCGGCGCCAGGCGCGCCAGCGCGCCGGCGAGCCCGTCGCGGTCCAGCGCCTCGGTCTCGAACCGGCCGGTGGAGAGGTCGACCCGCGCCAGTGCTGCGCGCTCGCGCTCGATCGCGACGGCGGCCAGCCAGTTGTGCTGCAAGGGATCGAGCAGCGCGTCCTCGGTAAGTGTGCCGGGCGTGACCAAGCGGACGACGTCGCGCTCGACCAGCGCCTTGCCGCCGCGCCGGCGCGCCTCGGCCGGGTCCTCCATCTGCTCGCAGACGGCGACCTTGAAGCCCTTGCGGATGGCCCGGTGCAGATAGGTCTCGACCGCATGGACCGGGACGCCGCACATCGGCACCTCCTCGCCGCGGTCCTTGCCGCGCCGGGTCAGCGCCACTTCCAGGGCGGGCGCGGCGTTCACCGCGTCGTCGAAGAACAGCTCGTAGAAGTCGCCCATGCGGAAGAACAGGAGGGCATCCGGATGGGCCTCCTTAAGACGCCGCCACTGCGCGACCATCGGGGTCGACGCCTCGCCGTCCCGCACCACCTGCTCCCGTTCGTCCGTGCTGACCGCCCGCCAAGGCACGCGGCAGGGCAAGGGCGTCCCGGCGCGCGTCCGGGCGGAAGCTGGCAGGAACCGGGCGTGAGGTCCAGCCCGGCCATACGGGTGCGGCGCAGTTGCCCTGCGGTTGAAAACATCTTGCAAATCCATCGCGGAGCGCTAATTTCCGGAAGGTGCCTTGAGCAGAACTTCGGTCCGGGCAGAAACCGATGGATCAGTCGGAAGACTTGACCGCCTTTTGGCCGGTAACCACGCCGAACTCTGCGCAAGGATCCTCATCAGATCCGGCGCATCTTTTGTCACTGAAGATCGAATACCTGACATGGCCCGATCGTGTCAGGGAGCTGGACCGGATGTTCTGGAGTGACGCCAACCAGCGACTGAGCCACGAGGAGATCACGGCGGTGATCAATCGCCAGGCGCTGCCGGCGGAGGGTGCCTTGGCCGTGGACGCCTATGCGCGGCAGGTGAAGCAGGTGCTGACCGGGGCGTTCGTCCAGCTGAACGAGCCCCAGACGGTGGGCACGGTGTGGCAGGCCTTCACCTGGCTGCTGCTGGATCGCGAGCGCGAACGCCTGCCTGCCTTGGCTTGGCTGCGCGCCGCCGATCCCCTGGTTCTGCGCGATCATCTGGCCATGCTACCGGGCTACGCGTTCCTGATCCTGGCCGCCATGCCCACCGATTCCGTCGAGGCCTTCCTGGCCCGGGACGCGTTCTGGGACGCCATGCTGGGCGCCACCCGCGAGATCTCCTCCGAGAGCGACCCCACCGCCGACTGACGGCGCCTGGATCCGCACCACTGCCCGGGCACTCCGCCCGTCCGCATCCACCACCGTGATCTCGCTCCAGCCGCTCCCATGGCCCTGCCACCAACTGCCCCGTCGCCGCGACCGGGTGTCGTCCAGCGGCACGCCGTCGACGAACCAGCGCAGCGGCAGGCGGCCGCCGCGCGCCTTGAGCGGGATGGCCACGTCGCTGGCGACGTCGAGCAGGCTGCGGTCGGCGGGGAACTCGACCTCGAGCGGCGCGCCGTCGGTGCCGGTCGCCATCGGCTGATCCAGCCGCGCCAACAGTGGCGGTGCCGCGTCCTTGAACGGGCTGGCGGCAGGCTCCGGCAGGAGCGGGGTTTCCGGCAGGAGGTCGAACACCCTGGCCAGCAAGGGGGCGGCACCGGCGAAGCCCGAGCAGTTCCGGCCGCAGCTCGCGGCATCCGAGCGTCCGATCCAGACGCCCACCGTATAGCGGCCGTCGAAGCCCACCGCCCAGCCGTCCTTGAAGCGGTAGGACGTGCCGGTCTTGAAGCCGAACGAGCGGCGGGGGCGGGCTCCTGCCGGCCGCGGGGCACCTGCCAGGATGGCGCGCAGCGCGCCTGCGGCCTCCGGGGTGAGCAGGGCTGCACCCGGCACCGTCATCCCGTCCGGCAGGACGCGCGGCGGCCGGACCCTGCCGTCGCCGGCGATCGCACCATAGCCGGCGACCAGGTCCAGGAGGCTCATCCCGACGCCGCCTAGCACCACCGGCAGCCCGGCCGGCCGCTCCTGGTCCAGTTGCAGCCCGACCCCCGTATCGCGCAGCGCCTGGACGAAGCCCACCGGCCCCAGGCGCTCCAGCACGGTCACCGCCGGCAGGTTCAAGGAAAGCTGCAGGGCCTCGCGCAGGGTGACATCGCCGGAAAAGCCCCAGTCGAAGTTCTCGGGCGCGTAGTCCGAAAAGCGCCTGGGCTCGTCGACCGCGATGCTCTGCGGGTGGGCCAGGAAGCGGTCGAAGGCCAGGCCGTAGACGAACGGCTTAAGGGTGGAGCCCGGCGAGCGGATGGCGCGGACATGGTCGACCATGCCTTGGCGGCGCCGGTCCAGATAGGCGGACGAGCCGGCCCAGGCCCGCACCGTGCCGCTTTCGTGCTCCATCACCAGTGCGGCCAGCTCGACCGGTGCCGGCAGGGTCGCCGCCCCGGCGCCCAGCAGCCGCTCCAGCCCCGCCTGCAGGCCCGCGTCCAGCGTCGTGCGGAGCCGGTCACCCGGCGGCGCGCCGTCGCCCGCCCGGATGTGCTGGGCATGGACGCGCTCGGCCAGATGCGGCGCCAGCATCGGAAAAGCCTGCCGGCGGCGCGGGACCGGGGCGGCCACGGCGGCCGCGGCGCTGGCCGGGTCGAGGTCGCCCTGGCGCGCCAGCCTCGCCACCAGCCTGTCGCGCGCCCGCCTGGCCGCCGCCGGATGACGGTCCGGACGGAGCTGCTCCGGGGAGCGCGGCAGGGTAACCAGCAGCGCCATCTCGGCAGGTGCCAGCGTCCGTGGCTCCTTGCCGAACCAGGCAAGCGCTGCCGCCCGCACCCCTTCCAGGTCGCCGCCGAAGGGCGCCAGGGTCAGCCACATCGCCAGGATCTCGTCCCGGCCGTGATGGACGGTGAGCTGCACGGCGCGCAGCAGCTCGACGGCCTTGGCAGCCAGCGTGCGCGGCCGCGGCTCCAGGAGCTTGGCCACCTGCATGGTGAGGGTCGAGCCGCCGGAGCGGACCTCGCCATGCCGCAGCCACTGGAAGGCGGCCCGGCCGAGTGCCAGCGGATCCACGCCCGGATGATAGGAGAACCGGCGGTCCTCCGCCGCCACCAGCAGCTCGACGAACAAGGGCGGCAGGTCGGCGGGTTTGGTCAGGAGGCGCCAGCGCCCGTCGCCAGCGGGAAAGGCCCGCAGCCACCCGCCATCTTCCCCCACCACCACCGCCGAGCGGTCGAAAAAGCGCGCCATCGGCAGCGGGAACAGCCGGTCCAGCAGGACGATCGTGCCGGCCCCGGCCAGCAGGACCGCACCCGCCAGCAGCCAGCGCCGCCAGCCAGCCGTCACCTCGCCGTCACCTCGAGCCGTCCCTGGCGGGTCCGGGCGAAGCTCGCCGGGTCGTACATGTCCTCGACCCGGGACGCGGGCCAGACGAACTGGCCGGGCGTGGTGGCGCGGGCGACATAGGCCAGGCGGAAGCTGGGCGACCAGCCGCCCAGGGCCGCGGCGAAGCGGTCGTCGCGCGAGGCGCTGGCCACTGGCGGGGTCAGGTCGCCCAGCCAGCCGAGTTCGGTCGGCCGGGCCGGGCCCAGCTCCAGCGGCTCGATCTCCAGCCCGGCCGGCAAGAGGTCGACCAGCAGGATCCGGCGGTCCCCCGTCTGCCGCACCGTTCCTTCCAGCAGCACGACCACACGTTCGCCCTGGGCGAGCGTGGTCCGGCCGGGCCGGTCGGCGGCTTGTGCCACGGGCTGGCCGTCGAGGCGCAGCACCCGCCGCCGCAGGGTGAACCCTTCCTCGGCGGCCGGCTGCGGCTCCACCGGCAGGCCCGCCACGGTGATCGTCCGGTAGAGCGGCTCGGTTCCGCCATGCTCGATCCGCAGCGGCGCCATGCCCGGCCGGATCGGCTGGACCAGGTGCAGCAGCCCGCCGACCGGACGACCGTCCAGACGGATGCCGGTCTCGGCCGACCGGTCCTGGATCAGGCTGGCGCCGGCGCGCAGCAGCCAGGCCTGGGACTGGGTGTCCAAGGCACCGGGATCGCCATAGGCGGACGCGATCTGGGCCAGGCGCCGGTCGCGCTCGTCCGCTTCGATCAGGCCGGCCTCGAGCAGCAGCGCCAGGCTGCCAGCCGCATCACGCAGCTCGCTGCCATAGTCCATCAGGGGGGCGTCGGCCTGGCGGACACCGTTCAGCGACGCTGCCACCGCCAGGCCCCGCGGCCGGTCGCCGGTGGCGGCGATCGCGGCGGCCAGCTGCGCCCGGGCGAGGTCGCTCGGCAGGTCCGCCAGATAGCGCCCCTCGAACCAGCGCAGCGTCGCGGCGTCGAGCCGGCCGAGCCTCGCCAGCACATGGCCGGCATAGGCCCGGGCCTGCAGGCCGGCGGGGCTGGAGTCGTCGGCGGAGAAGGCCAGCGCCAGGCGCTCGGCAAGCTGGTCGAACGGCCGCAGCGGCACGTGGATGCCCTGCTCCTGCGCACGCAGCAGAAAGTCGCCGACATAGGCCGACAGCCAGGTCTCCACCGGCGAGCTGGGCGTCCACAGGCCGAAGCCGCCGCCGGCATTCTGGAGGTCGACCAGCCGCCGCACGCTGTCCTGCAGGCCGACCGTCGCCACGGCCGGTTCCGGCCCCAGGCCCAGGGCCGGGCGCAGGGCGCGCGCTGCCAGGAGCGGGGCGGCCTTGCTGACCGTCTGCTCGACGCAGCCATAGGGATAGGTGGAAAGGCTGTCGATCAGCCGCGCCAGCCCCAGTTCCGGCAGCGGCCCGACCGAGATCTCGGCCTCGGCGGTACCGGGCAGGAAGTCGCGGCCGAGACTGTCGTCGATCACCAGGGTCTGGCCGGGCGCCAGATCGGCGATGGTCCGCTCCGCCTGGAACGGCCACGGGCTGCGCACCGCCAGGGTGAACCGGCGCTCCAGCCTGACTCCGTCCGGCCCGGTCAGCGCCAGCCGCACCGTGGCGGTGCCGGGCGCCGTTCCGGCCTGTGCGGTGATGCGATGACGCGCCGGCCGGCCCGGTGCCACCTCCATCGTCAGCGGCCCTGCCGGATCGAGCGTCAGCGGGCCGTCGGCGGCGAGCTCCGCCTGCCATTTGCCGAGCGGCCCCTCGCCCGGCTGCACCTCCAGCACCAGCTCCGCCAGGTCGCCCGTACCGAGAAAGCGTGGCCGGGTCAGCTCGGCCACCACCGGGCCGCGCACCAGGATCTTGGCATCCGCCTGGCCCACCTGATCGGCACTCCAGGCCACCACCGAGACGGCCAGGCGGCCGTCGAACGCCGGGACCGGCAGGTCGACGGCAGCCCGCCCCTCCCCATCCACGGCCACCGGCCCCGCCACCAGGCTCACGATCCGGTGGCTGCGCACCGTGTTGCCGGTGAACTGGAGCGCCATGCGGGCATCGCCGCCGGTCACGATCCGGCCGCGCACCCCGTCCGGGTCGATCAGCCGGCCATAGACGTCGCGCAGCGTGACGCCGAGCGCCCGCTGGCCGAGGAAATAGCCGGCCGGATCGGCCGGCTGGTGGCCGGTCATCTGCAAGACGGCATCGTCGACCGCCATCACCGCCACGAAGGCGGATTCGCCGGGCGCGAGGTTCCCGATCTCGACCGCCACCGGCAGCTTCTGTTCCGGCTGCCCCCCTGTCGGCAGGTCCAGCGCCAGCTCCAGCGTGCGCCCGGCCCGCCCGCCCGGCAGTGGCAGCACGCCCACGGCGCGCGCGGGCAGGCGCGGATGGGCCACGCCGGGTGCCGCCAGCGCGGTCGCCAGCACATAGCGGCCGCCCGCCTCCGCCAGATCGAGCGAGCCGGTCGACAGGGTGACGAAGCCGCCGTCCGGCCCCAGCTCCACGACCGCCGTCGCACGGATGCTGGTGTCGGCCAGCGCCAGGATCACCCGGGACTGGTAGGGCGGGCGGACGAACAGGCGCAGCCCGGCACTGCCCTCATCCCCGGCTGGCCGGATCTCCACCTTGTCCGGCCGCTCCGCCGCATCGGCCACCGACCACCAGCCCGCGGCGAAGCGGACGCTGGCGAGGCTGCCGGTCAGCGGGTCGGCCAGCTCGATCCGATAGCGGCCGCTGGTCACCGCGCGCTCCAGCCGGACCGTGCCGTCCGCACCGCTCTCGACCCGGCCGGCATCCAGCAGCCGGTCGGTCACCACCGTTTCCACGCTCCAGTCGCCGCCCTGGCGCACCCAGAGATAGTCGACATCCTCCTCCAACAGCCGCCATTCGAGCCCGGCGCCCGCCCTGGCCACACCGGCGCCATCCATCGCCGCGAAGGCGAAGCCGGCCGTAGCGTTCTCCGGCAGTGCTCCGGTGAAGTCCGGGCGGATCGCTACATGGCCGGCCTGCGCCACCTTCATCTCGTGCCGCGCCACTACCGGCCGGCCATCGAGATCGCTCACGCGCCATTCGACGCTCGCCACCAGGGGGCCGGCGGAATCGACCGGGCCCAGCGCCACGGGCAGTTCTACCCGCCCGGCCGCATCGGTCGCCGGCAACGACAGGGCCTCGCGCTGCGGCTGGAACGGCTCTTCCTCCAGGCCGAAGCGCCAGCCCCGCCAGGCGGGGAACGGTGCTGCATCCGGCTGGACCACCAGCTCGGCCTCGGTCGCGAGTCCGGCCCCTGGTGCGCCGAACAGATAGTCGGCCTGGCCCTGCAGCTCGACGGTACTGCCGGCGGCAATCGTGGCGGGGCCGGTCAGGGTCGCCTCCAGCCGGGGCGGCACGATATCGTCTACGGCGAACACGACCCGGCCGATCGGGGCAGTGCCGTCGCCCAGATGCGCGGTCACCGTCCAGGTGCCGGGAAAGGCGCTGTCCGCCAGCGGCAGCTCGACCAGGGCACCGCCCAGGGCAGCGGGATCCACCTGGCGCCGGTCGACTTCGACCTGGTCCGGCCTAGTGGTCACCAGCACGAGCTTCTGGCCCGACACCGCGTGGGCGTCGCGGTCGCGGAGCAGGAGGCCCAGATGGACGGTCTCGCCCGGCCGGTAGACGCCACGCTCCGTCCACAGGAAGGCGTCGAGCGCACCCGGCGGAGTGCGCCCCGCCACGCCGCGGTCGGTGAGGTCCAGCCCTGCCCGCTCCAGGTCGAGCCAGATGAAGTCGCCGTCCTGCCCGTAGGCGAACAGGGCTCGCGGCGCGTCGCCGCCCTCGCCGCGCAGCTCCCCCGCGGCAAAGCGCGCAAAGCCGTCGGCGCCGGTGGTGGCCGTGGCGATCCGGCGGTTGGCACGCGCCATCAGCACGAGCTCGCGCCCGGCCAGCGGCTGCCCGTCGGACAGGCTCGCCGCCTGCACCAGCAGGCCGTCCTCGCCCTGCCAAGTGAGCAAGCCGGTGTCGGTCAGCGCGAACCAGCGGGTCGGCAGGCCCTGCCACTGCTCCGGCTGGGCATCGGCCGGCCGGGCGACCGCGATGTAGACGCCGGGCTCGCGTTTCCTGAGCAGGTCCGCCAGCGGCACGGCGGTGGTGACCTCGCGATTGCGCTCGCCCGTCACCTCGACACTGCCCGAGAACAGGAGGCGGCCGCTCTGCTCGCGCAGGCGCTCCAGGTCCCATTCGCTCTGCTGCCAGCCGACTGCATTCTCGGCCAGGCGCTGGATCAGGGCGCGGTCGGTGACCTGGAACAGGTCGAGCCGGACCGTGGCGACATTGACGCTGACCACCGGCAGCACCGGATCGCTGCCGAGCGGCAGCACGTCGCCATTGCCGCGAAAGCTGACCGCCGGTGCGCGGTCCGGCACGGCCGCGTCGAAGGCGGCGCTGGCCTCGAGGCTGCTGCCGTCGGCCGCTGGCAGGCCAGCGCGCAGCTGGACGCGATAGGCGTGGCCATGCTGCAGCCCGCCGATGCACAGCCGGTCGCCCCGGGCGGACAGCGCCCGGTCGCCCGCCGGCTCGACCTGGACATAGGAGCGCAGCTCCAGATCAGAGAGCTGCGCCAGCTTCTCGTCGAAGGTGACGCAGGCTTCGGGCAGGGCCCGCTCCGACGAGACGTCGATCCCGGTCGCCTCCAGTGCCATCGCTCGGCCCGGCAGGCCGGCAGCACAGCCGCCGGCGATGGACACGAGCAGGGCCAGGGTCGCCGCGATACGCATGACGGGTCTCGCCGGAAGATCTTGAGTGGCTTGCCCGGAAGTGGAAGCCCAATCGCGGCAACAGCGCAATCCGGGGCCAGATGCTGCGACACCCGTTGCGCGCCGGCAGAGAGGATGCGACGTCGCCCTGACCGGCCGGCCAAAGGCCGGCAGGGCGGCATCATGGACGGGAGGTTCGGCATGCAGGCGGATGCGCTGGAACCGTTGCACCGCACGATCATCCGGCCCGAGTGGCTCGACTATAACGGCCACCTGAACGAGGCCTACTACCTGCTAGTCTTCAGCCACGCCACGGATGCGCTGATCGACCTGATCGGTATGGACGACGGGTGGCGGCGCGCCAACGGCATGACCGTGTACACGCTGGAAACCCATATCCGCTATCTGCAGGAGGTCGGTGCCGGGGTGGAGGTGCAGGTGGACAGCCGGGTGCTCGGGGTGGATGCCAAGCGGCTGCGCCTGTTCCACCGGATGAAGCACAGCGACGACGCCGCCACGCTCGCGACCGCGGAGAAGCTGCTGGTGAACATCGACACGTCCGGGCCGCGCTCGGCCCCCTGGGCGGCACCGGTGCGCGAACGCCTGGACCGGCTGCACGAGCTGCATGCCCACCAGGCCCTGCCCGATGGCGCCGGCCGCTCGATCTCGCTGGAACGCCCAAGGAACACGCAGGCCGGCAGCTAGCCGGACCGTGCCGGCATCATGGCGCCGTTATGGCGCCCAGGCCGGATCGACCCGGACAACCATGGGGTCATCGTGTCGATCCGGCCTGGGCTCGCAATGAGCACGCGAGCACAACCATTCCGTGTGTCCGCGAGGGACGAGTATTCACGGGCCGATGCACATATGACCAGCGGCCCGTACATCCTCCAAGTAGCTGTCGGTTCATGGACTGTCTGTGGCAAAACGCACATGAAGGCCATTTTCCTGGCCAGCCGGACAAGGTCGGCACAGACCGGCGGCCCAGCGTGGTTTGCCGCGTGACCTGGGCACGCGCGGATGGCACCAGGGGGAACGGCACCCACAGGAGGCGCAGCGGATGACCATCACCGCAAGGGACGCGGGCACGATCACCATCGGCGGGGAGCTCGAGGTCGCCCGGCTCGGCTATGGCGCCATGCGCCTGACCGGCCAGCCGGGCAACTGGGGACCCTATCCCGATCCGGAACATGGCGTGGCGGTGCTGCGTCGGGCGGTCGAGCTGGGCGTCAACCTGATCGACACCGCCCATGCCTACGGGCCGGGCTTCAACGAGGCACTGATCGCCCAGGCGCTGCATCCCTATCCCGACGACCTGGTGATCACCACCAAATGCGGCATCGCCAAGGTCGGGCCCGGGCTCAACTATCGCGACGGCCGACCCAAGGCGATCCGGGCCATCCTCGAGGCCAGCCTCCTGCAGCTCCGCCGCGACCATGTCGACCTCCTGCAGCTCCACTGGGTCGACCAGGATACGCCGATCGAGGAATCGGTCGGCGCCATGCACGACCTGGTCCGCGAGGGCAAGGTGCGCCATGTCGGCATCTCGAACGTGACCCTGGACGAACTGCACCGCGCCCGCAGCGCCGGCCCGATCGCCTCGGTGCAGAACCGCTACAGCTTGGCCGCCCTCGACCACGACCCGATCGTCGACGCCTGCACCGAGGCCGGGATCGTGTTCTTTCCTTATGGTCCACTGGGCGCCGACGCGGCCCGGCCGGGCGCACCGCTGGCGGCATCGACCGGCCGGCTCGCGGGTGCGGCCAGCCTCCGGCACTGCACCCCGGCCCAGCTGGCGCTCGCCTGGCTGCTGGCCCGCAGCCCGGTGATCCTGCCGATCCCGGGCACGACCTCGCGCCACCACCTGGAGGAGAATGTCGCCGCGGCCGCGATCCGGCTCACGCCGGAAGACGTGGCGGCACTGGCCCGGCCCTGAGCACCGGCGCAAGAACGGCACCCGGCTGCGTCTCCCGGGGCATCGCCGCCGCGGCCGGGCGCGTTATATGACAGCTATCGAGAACGCCGCCCGGCCATGGAGGCCGAAGGCATGGCGGGAATGGAACCGCCGGCGTGGACGCGGCCCGTTGCCCTGGCGACGCGGTGCCGGGTCTGCCGGTCGGCCTGCACGCCTTCCCCTGGGCAAAGGGGGCCGCCGACCGTCGGGTGACGCCTGAATTTTGGAGAGCATGGTGGATACCCCGCATAGTGCAGACGATGGCGACCAGGTCACGGTGCTGGTGGTCGACGACGATCCGCTGATCGCGATGAGCACCGCCGACATGCTGGAGGATCTGGGCCATCGCGTGCTGGACGCACATTCCGGTGCCCAGGCGATGGAGATCCTGCAGAGCGGGGTACGGGTCGACGTCATCGTCACCGACCATGCCATGCCCGGCATGAACGGCGCCGAGTTCGCCGTCAGGGCCCGCGCGCTCCGCCCGGGCATCCCGATCCTGCTGACCACGGGCTATGCCCATCTGCCGCTGGGCGAAGACCAAGCCCTGCCCCGGCTGGCCAAGCCGTACCAGCAGCGGGACCTGGCGGAGAAGCTGGCCGAGCTGCTCGCCGGGCCGCAGGGCGACCCGGCGACCTGAACCGGCTGGAGCCGGGTTCCCCCTACGTCACGTTCCCGGCATGCTCGCTGCCAGCGGCAGGCGACCCAGCCGAGCCATGGCCTCCCGCAGGGAAACCAGAACATGAGCACTATCCTCGTCACCGGTGCCGCCGGCCTGATCGGCCGCTCGGTCACCGCCCAGCTTCGATCCCGCGGCGACCGGGTGATCGGCATCGATCGCACGGCGTCCGGCGCAGGCGAGACCGAGGTGGTCGGCTGCGACCTGCGCGACATCCACCGCCTGCACGGGCTCGCGGCCGGCACGACGCTGGACGGCATCATCCATTGCGGCGCCCATTCCGGCCCGATGGTGTCGCAGGACAACCCGTACGACCTCGTCCAGGTGAACGTGCTGGGCACCACCAACATGCTGGAGATCGCCCGGATCTGGCGGGTGCGCCGGCTGGTGAACTGTTCCTCGGTGAGCGCCTATGGCCATGCCGGTCCGGGCCCGGTGCACGAGGACGCCCCGCTGAACCCCACCACCGTCTATGGCGCTACCAAGCTCGCCGCGGAAAAGCTCGTCACGGCCTATGCCGACGAGCATGGCGTCTCCACCGTTTCCCTGCGCCTGAGCTGGGTCTATGGTCCGAACCGGACGACCGCCTGCATGCTGCGCACCATGGTGGACGATGCGCTGACCGGTCGCCCTACCCGCACCACAGCGGGCGGTGCGGCGCTGCGTCAGTACATCCACGCCGATGACGCCGCCGCCGGCCTGATCAATGCGCTCGATGCGGCCGAGATCCGCCAGCCGGCCTACAACCTGACCGGCGACGACTTCCGCACGGTGGAGGAGACGGCCGAACTGGTCCGCCGGATCCTGCCGTCCGCCGACATCACGCTGGGTCCGGGGCCTTTGCCCAATGACGACGTGCAGCAGCAGTTCTGCATCGACGCGGCCAAGCGCGACCTCGGCTACCGGCCGGCCGTCACACTGGAGCAGGGCATTCGCGCCATGGCCGAGGCGCTGCGGTCGTCCAGCTCCCGCCCCGGTACTGCCGGATAGGTCTGGCTGCCGGCCTCAGCGCCCGGCGAGGAACTGGTCGATGGCGGCACGGTCCGGCAGGCTTTCCATCCCGCCGGTCCGGGTCGCGGTGAGTGCGCCGGCGGCGCAGGCGCGCTTGGCCACGGCGGTCAGGTCGTCCTGCCCCGCCAGCCGGAAGTCGCGCGCGACCAGCTCTGTCAGCATGGCCGCCATGAAGGCGTCGCCGCAGCCGATCGTGTCGACCGTTTCCACCGGGAAGCCGGCCACCCGGACATGATCGTGCGCCGTGAAGATCTCGGCGCCCTCCGGCCCGCGGGTGACCGCCACCACCTGCATCGCGTCATGCCAGAGCGAGCGGACCGCCGCCTCCGTGTCCGCGATTCCGGTCAGCATGACGAGTTCCTCGTCGCTGATCTTCACGATTCCGGCTTGGCCGACGACCTCGCGGCCGGCGGCCAGCATCGCGTCCCGGTCGTTCCACAAATGGACGCGCAGGTTCGGGTCGGCCGAGACCATGATGCCGCTGTCCTTAGCCACCGCGACGGCGTGGCGCTGAGCGCTGGCTGAGGTGGGCTGCGCCAGGTACAGGCTGCCGACATGGCAGACCCGGGTATCCCGGAGCATGTCCAGCGCCAGTTCGTCCGGCGACAGGTCCGAATCGGCGCAGCCGTCGCGATAGAAGAAGAAGTCACGGTCGCCCTGGTCCGTGAGGGTGACCACGGCGAGGCCGGTGCGGCGCTCCGCGGTCGACGGGATGCCGTCCACCGCCACCCCGTTGGCACGCAGCGTGTCGACCAGCATCCGGCCGAACGCCTCCTCGCCGACCTTGGTCAGCATGGCGGAGCGGCCGCCCAGCCGGGCGACTCCCACCGCGACATTGCCCGGCGCCCCGCCCGGCTTGGCCACGAAGCGCATGCTGCCGTCGGCCGACGGCAGCGGCACCAGGTCGATCAGCAATTCGCCGATCGTGACGACGTCGAAGCGGCTCACTGGAGCCTCTCGCCGCTGGCCTTGTCGAACAGATGCACGGCACGCTCCTCGAAACCGATCCCGATCGGCTGCCCGATCGAGCCGGCGAAATCCTTGTCGGCCTTCACGGTCACCGTGGCGCCACCGCAGCGGCAGGTGACCAGGGTGTGGTCGCCGATCAGCTCGCTGGCATAGATCTCCCCGGCGAGCTGGCCCTGACCGGGCGGTGCGAGCCGCCCGTCCTCCGGGCGCAGGCCGGCCACCACCGCGCGGCCGCTGGCGCGGCTGGCCGTGCCGAAGCTGCCGGCACTGCAGTCGAATCGGCCATCGGCCAGGGAGCCCTCCAGCACGTTCATGGGCGGCGAGCCGATGAAGCCCGCGACGAACAGGTTGGCCGGGCGGTTGTAGATGTTGGCCGGCGTGTCGAGCTGCTGGAGCACGCCCCGCTCCAGGATGGCGACCCGATGGGCCAGCGTCATCGCCTCGATCTGGTCATGGGTCACGTAGATCGTGGTGATGCCGAGCTCGTGCTGCATGTGCTTGAGCTCGGCGCGCATGTGCCCGCGCAGCTTGGCATCCAGGTTGGAGAGCGGCTCGTCCATCAGGAAGGCGCTGGGCCGGCGCACGATGGCGCGGGCAAGTGCCACGCGCTGGCGCTGGCCGCCTGAGAGCTGACGCGGGTAGCGCTCGAGCAGATGGTCGAGCTGCACCTGCTGCGCCACGTCGCGCACGCTCTTCTCGATCTCGGCTTTCGGCCGTTTGCGCACCGTGAGCGGGTAGGCGATGTTCTCGAACACCGTCTTGTGCGGATAGAGCGCGTAGGACTGGAAGACCATCGCCACGTCGCGGTTCTTGGGCAGGACGTGGGTGACGTCGCGGCTGCCGATCAGGATCCGGCCCGACGTCACCGATTCCAGCCCGGCGATCATGCGCAGCGCCGTGGTCTTGCCCGAGCCCGAGGCACCCAGCAGCACCAGGAACTCCCCGGGCTTCACCTCCAGGGACAGGGCTCTCAGCACCTCGACGCTGCCGAACGACTTGGAGGTCTGGTCCAGAATGATCGTCATCGGCAGTGCTCGTTCGTCAGCATCAGCCCTTCACCGCGCCGAGCAGCATGCCCTTGGCGATGAAACGCTGCAGGAGAAGGGTCAGGAAGATCACCGGCAGGATCATGAGCAGGATCAGCACGCTCATGTACCACCATTGCGGCCCGCGGGTGGCGTTCTGGGCCGCCACCAGCACCGGCATGGTCTGGGCGTTGGCGCTGGAAAGGAACAGGGCCAGCAGATACTCGTTCCAGGCCAGGATCAGCACGAGCAGGCCGGTCGCGACCAGGCCCGGCCGGGCCAGCGGCAGGACGATCCCGAAGAAGATCGCAAAGCGCGAGGCCCCGTCCAGCGAGGCGCTCTCCTCCAGGTCCTTCGGGATGGTCACGAAGAAGTCGTACATCAGCCAGACCACGATCGGCAAGTTGACCGTGGTGTAGGTGGCGATCAGCGCGGTGCGGGTGTCCAGCAGGCCGACCGTCTGGAACATCACGTAGATCGGCAGGGCCGCCACCACCGGCGGCAGGATGCGCTGCGAGATGATCCAGAACAGGATGTCGCCATTGCCGAGCGAGGCACGCATGGTCCGCCCGGCGGCGCGCGCCAGCAGGAGGAACAAGGCCAGCGCTACGACCGCCGCGATCCACCAGGGCACCCCGAACCCGGCGACCGCCACGATCATCACGGCACCCAGGAGGAGGAACAGCAGGATCGAGGCCAGCCGCGGCGCGAACTCCAGCCGCGAGAGCGAATAGGCAGCCATCGAGCCGATCAGCATGGCGAGTGCTGTGGAGACCAGCGCCACCACAATCGAGTTCAGGTAGGGCCGGAGCGTGTCGTTGCCGAGGTCGACGAAGATGTAGCGCCAGGCATGGAGGTCCGGCAGGAAGTCGACGAACGGCAGGTAGACTGGCCCCGCGGACACGTGGATCGGCAGCTTCAGGGAAGTGATCGCGATCCAGTAGAGCGGGAACAGGACCACCATGCTCCACAGGATCAGCCCGCCATAGACCAAGACGGCACCCAGCGGCGACATGCTGTCCAGCGACTTGGGCTCGGTCAGGCGCTTGAGGACGCTCATGCCCGGGCCTCCCGCATCGGCTTCACCACGAAGTTGAAGAACGACACGCAGGCAATCGTCGAGAGGAAGAGCAGGATGTAGGCGACCGCCGCGGAGCCGCCGAGATTGAGCGCCCGCCATTCGATGAAGGCATGGAGGGTAAGCGATTCGGTGGCGATGCCCGGGCCGCCATTGGTCAGCACGTTGGGCAGGTCGATGATCTTGAACGCCTCGATGGCGCGGATCAGCACGACGGTGGCGGCGACCGGGGCGATCGAGGGCCAGGTGATGTCGCGGAAGATCTGCCAGCCGCTGGCGCCGTCGAGCTGCGCCGCCTCGACCTCGTCGCGCGGCTGGCTCTCGATGGCGGCCAGCAGCACGATGAAGATGAACGGGATCCACTGCCAGCTATCGCCGATCAGCACGACGAACCGGGCGGTCCAGGCATCCGCGGACCAGGAAGTCTGGGCATAGCCCAGCCAGTGCCACAAGGGCGCGAAGGGACCTACCGCCGTGTCGGCCAGCATGCGGAACGTGTAGGCGATGCCCACCGGGGTCACCATCAGCGGCACGAAGAACAGGACCCGGAAGAAGCTGCGGCCGCGGATCGGCTTGGCGCAGAGCAGGGCCAGCCCCAGGCCCAGCGCGAACTGCACGGCCACGCCGCCCGCCACGTAGAACATGGTGGTGGCGATCGTGCCGAGCTGGCCGCCCTCGCCCAGATTGACCGCGAACAGGACCGAAAGTGCCAGCGCGGTGGCGATCGTGATCAGCCGGCCGATGGAGCCCACCACTGTGACCCGGCCCGAGCGGGCGTAGCGGACCACCCCCCAGACGACCAGGGCCACCGTCGCCAGCATGATCACCCAGCCCAGCAGCGTGATGGCGCCGAACGTGCCCAGCAGGTGGAACTGCTGCGAGCCGGTCAACATCTTCTTGAAGTTGAACCAGCCGATGAAGGTCAGCGTGTAGCCGCCCGGCGCCAGCTTGAAGCGGGACAGCGCCAGGTAGGCAGACGCGATCAGCGGGAAGATCGAGAAGCCCAGGATCAGGATCACGGCCGGCAGGATGAACAGCCGGCCGGCCTGGCGGTCGAGCCAGTCGTTCAGGCTTTCCCGCTCCGGCGGTGCGGCGGTCACGTGCGCTGCGGACGTCACGGCCATGTCGGTCCTGCCCCTTCAAGAAACGGACGGGGCGCCTGCCCAAGGCAGGCGCCCCGTCATTCAAGCGATCACTCCGCGCCGATGGTCGCCTTGTAGGCTTCCAGCTGCTCGTCGGTACCGAGTTCCTCGTTCACCTCGTTCCAGCCCTCGACCACCGTCTCGACCGTTGCGTCGACATCCAGCTCGCCGGCCAGATAGCGGGCGACCGCGGTGTCGAGCACCACCTGCTGGTAGCGCTGGTTCTGCGGGATGCGCAGATCCAGGATCATGTTGGGGCTGTTCAGGCTGGTCTTGATGGCACCCAGGTAGCTCTCGGCGTTCTCCTTGCCCATGCCCATCTTCTCCCAGGTCGCCACGTCCTCGAGCTGGGACATGCGATAGGGATTGAAGCCGGTCTCGCCCTTGGTGACGTCCTGGTTCGACTGGGCCGGCTGCGACAAATAGGAGAAGAAGGCGTAGGCCGCGTCCTTCACCTTGGGGTCGGCATTGGCGTTGATGCCGCCGCCCCAGCCGCCGAATGCCGCGAACGGCGCATGGTTCAGCCCGTTGATCGCATGGGGGCAGGTGTCCGCGTCGCAGGCCACGAACTCGCCGGTGGTACGGTCGATCACCTCACTGGAGCCCGGCAGGATGGTGGCACCGACCTTGCCGGTCACCTTGCTCATGGACGGATCGACCGACATGGAGCCGATGTCACCCCAGTCCATCGACAGGGCGCAGCGGCCGGCCACGAACATCACCCGCGTGTCGGCGACGTCCAGGTTCAGCTCGTCCGGCGGGCCGTACTCGGAAGTCTTCTTGTAGACCTCCAGCGCCTTGCGGAACCCGGCATTGTCGATCAGCGGGGTCATGTCCTCGGTGTTGAAGAACGCGCCCTCGCTCGTACCCTTGGCCTGGATGTAGCCGCCGGCCACGGAGGTCAGGAACCAGTAGCCCTGGGCGTTGCGCTTCTTGCCGATGCAGGAGCCGAAGTCCGGCTGGCCGTCGCCGTTCATGTCCTTGCCATGCGCGGCCGCGGCGATGTCCAGATAGTCTTCCCAGGTCTTGGGCGGCTGCTTGCCCAGCTCCTCCAGTATGTCCGTCCGGTAGAAGATCATGTGGAAGTCGCCGTCGAACGTCATCATGTACGTCTTGCCGGCATATTTTTGCGAGAACTCGCGGAAGAACGGCGCGATGTCGTCCTGCTCCAGCGCCTCGTCGCCCTCCATGCGCGGCGTCAGGTCCTCGAGGAAGCCTGACCCGGCATAATCGACCATCCACTGCGGCGCGAACACCGCGGCGTCGATCGAGTTGGTGCCGGTCGACCAGTCGGTCAGCAGCTTCTGGTAGATGTCCGAGAACGGCACGGTGATGACGTTGATCTTGGCCCCGGACTGCTTCTCGAACTCAGGGGCCCGCGCCTGCATCGGGCCGGAGATCGCGGGGCCCGTCTGCGTCAGGATGTTGACGGTCACCCCGTCGAACTCGGCGGCCAGGGCCGGCATGGCGCCCGCCGCCACGCCCGCCATCGCCAGGCCCGCCAACCAACTGCGAATCGTCATTTCGACCCTCCCCGGTCTCGTCTATTGCTTGCGATCGATCCTGGAGCGGCCCGCCCCCCGGGCGCACTCAGCGCATGAAATTCGGGTTGTCGATCACCTCCGGCCGGCCGTCCCGCTCGACCACCAGCTTGCGCATGCCCTTTTCCAGGATCTCGCCATACTCGTGCCCCGCATCCGTGGCGCAGTGCCAGACGAACACGAGCTTGTCCTTGCCGGTGTTGATCGAGCGGTGCGCCCAGTCCGGCGGGATGAACGCGCAGATCCCGGGCTTCATCTCCACCGTGCGGGTCTCGCCGTCGCGCGACTGCAGCAGGAGGAGCCCCTCGCCCGACTGGGTGTAGTAGGTCTCGCCGCATTCGCGCCGCTCGTGGAAATGGCCGCGCGTCATGAAATACTCGTCGCCGACCTTGCCGGGCGCCATGATCGTGGTGCCGAACGCCAGGTCGCTGTCCTTCCAGCGATAGTCGATCACCTCGTAGGCCAGCGGATCACCGTCCGCCACGGTCGCATCGAAAGCCTGCCGGTCCTGGAACAGGCCACGAAGCTCGCTCAGCCGCTTGGTGTAGCTCGCCGTGGCGGGCTCCACCGCGCCCGTGTTCGGGTCGATCCGCACCCCGGCCGGCAACAGCATTCTCATCCCCCTGGCCAGGCCATCACCTGGCCGCCCCCCTTTTGTCTGCGCGGCGCAGTCTTCTAGCCAATCGTCCTACTTTCAAGCTTCATCTTCGGCGCCTTCCGGCCGGCATGGGCCACGCCATTCAATGGCTTGCGGGGGCCCGTCCTGCCGCCCCTCGGGGTACGGCGTTCACCTTGCCTTGCCGGGGACATTTCGCCGCCGGCCTTGCCGCGGATCGAAGCCTCGGGGATATTGCTGAGCGTGGTCGAGACGCATGCCATGGCCTGCTGATTTTAGGAGCCTGATTGGATGTTCGGGTGCCGTCCCGCGATGCCTCGTGCCTGGGTAGTGGCGCTCACGGCGCTCCTGGTGCTGCCGGCCACTGCCCGGTCGGCCGAGACCGAGCCATTCACCTCGCCGCAGACCACGGTCACCCTGGTGAGCGAGGCAGCTTCGATCGCGCCGGGCGAGCCGTTCCGCCTGGGGCTGCGCCAGAAGATCAGCCCGGAGTGGCACACCTACTGGTCCAACCCAGGCGATGCCGGCGAGCCGCCCTCGCTCACCTTCGACCTGCCCGCGGGTGCTTCCGCCGGCGAGCTGCAGTTTCCAGCACCCGAGCGGATCGAGTATGGGCCGCTGGTCAATTTCGGCTACGAGAACGAGGTCGTCTTCCCGGTCACGGTGACCCCGCCGGCCGACCTCCAGCCGGGCCAGAGCTTCACGGTCAGGACGGATGCGTTCTGGCTGGTCTGCAAGGACATCTGCATCCCCGAGGAGACCAGCTTCACCCTGGCGCTGCCGGTGGAGCCGACCAGCCGGAACGATGGAGCGACAGCACCGCTGTTCGCTGCGGCCGAGGCGAGCCTGCCGCGCCCCTCGGTCTGGCAGGCCGAGGCCGGGTTCGAGGGCGACCAGGGCGTGCTGCGCCTGTCCGGCGAGCTGCTTTCCCCGGATACGGTGGCGAGCGCCTTCTTCTTCCCGGCCGAGTGGGGCGTGATCGAGAACGCCGCCCCCCAGGAGCTCCGCGTGGGCCAGGGCGAGCTCAGCCTGGGCCTCGTCCGCGCCAAGGGCGAGCTGCCGGAGCGCTTGTCCGGCGTGATCGCGGTTACCGATGCTGCCGGCAGCCGCAGCGCCTATGCGCTGGAGGCCCCGCTGGGCCCCGTGCCGCCTACTGCCAGCCCGGCCAATGCTGCCGGCCTGCCGCTCTGGCAGGCGGCACTGTTCGCAGCCCTCGGTGGCCTGCTGCTCAACCTGATGCCCTGCGTGTTCCCGATCCTCGCCATGAAGGCGGTCGGCATCGCGGCACTGGCTGGCCGCGCGGACCGCACGATCCGCCTCCATGCCTTGTCCTACGTGGCGGGCGTGGTGCTGTCCTTCTTGGCGCTGGCCGGGGTGCTGCTGCTGCTCAAGGGGGCCGGCATGGCGGCCGGCTGGGGGTTCCAGTTCACCTCACCGCTGTTCGTGGCGGCGATGGCCTGGCTGATGCTGGCGGTCGGGCTGAACCTGTCGGGTGTCTATGCTTTGGGCGGCCCGGTCAGTGCCGGCAGTAGCCTCGCAGCGAAGGGCGGCCATGCCGGCAGCTTCTTCACCGGCGCGCTGGCCGTCCTCGTCGCGACTCCCTGCACCGCCCCGTTCATGGCCGCTGCCACCGGTGCCGCCTTCGCCATGCCGCCGGCTGCAACGCTGACCGTGTTCGCCGCCCTGGGCCTGGGCATGGGCGCCCCGTACGCGCTCCTGGCCTTCCTGCCCCGCCTGGCCCGGCTCCTGCCCAGGCCGGGCTTGTGGATGGAGCGGCTCAAGCAGGCACTGGCCTTCCCGATGTACGGCGCTGCCGCCTGGCTGCTCTGGGTCCTGACCGTGCAGGCGGGTGCCGACGGGCTGCTCCTGGCTCTCGTCGGCGCGCTCCTGGTCGCGTTCGCCGCCTGGGCGCTGGGCATCACGCAGGCTGCCGGCCGGCACGGCGCATGGGCCGGCCGCGGTGCCGCGGCACTGGCCATGCTGGCAGCACTTGCGGTCCTGCCCCAGCTCCGGGCAGCGGAAACGCCCCGGGCGGTGGCGGCGGACGCAGCGGCAGCCGAGCCCTGGAGCGAAGCCAGGGTCACAGAGCTGCGCTCCCAGGGCCGGCCGGTGTTCGTCAACCTGACCGCTGCCTGGTGCATCACCTGCAAGGTCAACGAGCGGGTGGCGCTCGAAACGGCGGCCACCCAGGAAGCGTTCGCCGCAGCCGGCGTCGCGACCCTGGTGGGCGACTGGACCAATGGCGACCCGGCGGTCGGGGCACTGCTCCAGCGCCATGGCCGGGAGGGCGTGCCGCTCTATCTGCTCTATCCGGCCGGCAGCGGCGCGCCGGTGGTCCTGCCGCAGATCCTCACCGAATCGATCGTGCTGCAGGCGCTGGAGCCGGTGGCGCGCACGGCCGCACAGGTGCCAACACCCAGCTAGGGCTGACGATCCCGCCCATCCCGAGCCAGGAGACACTGCCATGATCCTGCCGATCACCCGCCGTGCCACCCTGCTGGCCACCGCGGCCACCATGCTCCTGCCGCGCCTGGCCGTGGCCGGTCCCGCCGTCGGCCAGCCAGCACCGGATTTCCTGCTGCCCGACCAGGACGGCACGATGCACCGGCTCCAGGACTATCGCGGCCGGCTCGTGGTGCTGGAGTGGACCAACCACGAGTGCCCCTATGTCCGGAAGCACTACGGCAGCGGCAACATGCAGTCGCTCCAGGCGCTGGCCGCCGACAAGGGCGTGGTCTGGCTGTCGGTGGCCTCGTCTCCGGAAGGCGAGCAGGGCCATGTCACCGGGGCGGAAGCGAAGGAGCTGACGGTCTCACGGGGGGCACGGCCGGCAGCGGTCCTGCTCGATCCGATGAGTCAGGCTGCCCGCGCCTACCAGGCGACCACCACGCCCGAGATGTTCGTGATCGGCCCGGACGGCACGCTGCTCTACATGGGCGGGATCGATTCGATCCGCTCCACCCGGCCGGCCGACATCCAGCGGGCCGAGCCCTATCTGCGCAACGCGCTCCTGGCTGCGGTCGAGGGCCGACCGGTCGATCCGTCGGTGACCCGGCCCTATGGCTGTGCCGTGAAGTACGCGCCGGCGGCCTGAACGGCGGCGGTCATTGACAGGCTGCGCCCGGCAGCCCCCTGATCCCGCGCGCAAAGCGAGCGGGGAGCGCTTCATGGACAGTGCCGGACCGGACCTGATGGCCGGCTGCCAGACCTTCACCTGGGAGATGCTGGGCGAAGGCTGGCAGGGCGATGCGGACGATCTGCTGCAGGCCATCGCCCGTGCCGGCTATGCCGGGATCGAGATCACCGACACCATGATCGGCCGCTATGCCGGCCGGCCCGAAGCGTTCCGGGCAGCGCTCGCCGCCCATGACCTCACCCTGGTCGCCTTCGCCTGCGGCAGCCCGAGCGGCTTCACCGAGGATGCCCAGCTCGAGGTCGACCTCGCCATGATCGACCGGGCACTGGCGTTCACCGCGCATTTTCCGGGTGCCCACCTGTCGCTCGGCAGTGCCACGGTCATGTCCGGCGGCGAGCGCGACGCCAAGTTCCGCACCGCGGCGCGCATCTACAACGAAGCCGGCCGGCGCGGCGCTGCCCTGGGCGTGCCGGTCGCCTTCCACCCCAGCTCGCACCACGGTACGCTCCTGTTCGACCGCACCGACTACGACCGGATCATGGCGCTGACCGACCCGGCCCTGGTGGGCTGGGTGCCCGACACCGGCCACATCATCCGGGGCGGCCAGGATGTCGCCGACACGCTGGAGCGCCATCTGGGCCGCATCCGCTACGTCCATCTGAAGGACGTCGACCGGGATGGGACCTGGCGGATGCTGGGGGCCGGTGCCTGTGACATCGCGGCCGTGATCGAGCTGGTCCACCGGACGCCGGCCTGCAATGGCTGGCTGGTGGTGGAGGAAGAATCGGCAGAGGCCGGGCGGGATCCGGCCGCAGCGGTCAAGACGAACCGCCTGGCACTGCAGAAGTTCGGCGTGTGACGTGCCGGACCGGCGGCACTGCCGGCAGGGCCGCCTGATCCCCCGACCATCCCGGCGAACCTCGAGAAGGAGCCCTGCCCTTGACCATCCTGCACGTCGGCCTGATCGGCCTGGGTGAAGTCGCCCAGGCCATCCACCTGCCCACCCTGGCCGACCTCCATGACCGCTTCCGGATCGCGGGCATCTACGACGTGTCGCCGAGCGTCACCGCGCTCGTCCGCTCCCGTCATGCCGATGTGCGGGTGTTTCCAAGCGCCGACGCGCTGATCGCCGATCCGGCGATCGATGCCGTGTTCATCCTGTCCCCGGACGAGACCCACAGCCGCTATGTCCGCTTGGCGATCCAGGCGGACAAGCACATCCTCCTGGAAAAGCCGGCCTGCCTGAACCTGCGCGAGATGGACGAGCTGCTGCCGCTGCTGGAGGGCTACGGCAAGGTCCTGTTCGTCGCCTACATGCGCCGCTATGCGCCGGCCTATCTGGCGGCCAAGGCGGAGCTGCCGCCCGCCCACGAGATCACCCATGCCCGCATCCATGACCTGATCTCGCTCGGCACCGAGTTCATGCGGCACAGCCAGCAGATCCTCTACCCGGAGGACGTCGCACCGGACCTGCGCCGGGCAGGCGCTGCGGCCCGCGAGGCGCTCTATCGGGAGGTGGTGGGCGCGGATGCCCCGGCCGACCTGGTGCAGGCCTATGCGATCCTGACCTCGATGAGCTGCCACCATCTCTCCGCGATGCGCGAGCTGATCGGCGAGCCCAAGCGGGTGATCGCGGCGCACCGCACCAATGGCGGGTTCAACTCGTCCATCATGTTCGACTACGGCCATTATCTCTGCCAGTACCAGGCCGTGATCGACAAGATCGGCCTGTTCGACGCGATGATCGAGGTGCGCTCGGACCAGAAGCGCGTGCGGATCATCTACGACACCCCCTATATCCGCAGCCTGCCGACCCGGCTGGAGATCGCCGAGCGGGGCGAGGACGGGGTGAAGCAGCGCATCCTAGGCCCCTATTACAGCGATGCCTTCGCCGCCGAGCTCAAGCAGTTCCATCGGCACGTCCAGGACGGCAGCCGGCCCAAGACCGATCTCGCGGACTTTCGCCGGGACCTGATGTTGTGGGCGGAGATCGCCGATCGCATGAAGTAGATCGGCGGGCCAGGCCGATCCATCACGAGTTGCAGGATGAACGCCGCCGACGCTCTGCCCGGCGGCGTTCATCATTTTGTATTTTGGTTAATCTTCATGACATGTTATTGTACAGCATCACCCAAGACATGCGGACCTCGACGAACATCGACGAGAGGTTTTACTTTAATCGTGCAGGTATTGTTCAAGTGAATATGGTAGATCATTAGTAGTTTCTGCAAGTTTTATAATTATGTTGAAGGTGTCATGGCAACATACCGCCCAGGATCCGAATCGTCTCATGATCCCTTCCGGACAACGCCCCGGCCGCGGCCGGTTTCGTCCGGCAGAAGATCATCGCGCAGGACCCGGGCGGCCGGGAGCATCGGCCGCACCCCGTGGGTCGGAAACCCGCTGCACACCCTCTTCCGACCCTGGACCCGATACGCGCCGCTACTTTGCCGTATCCGAGGCATGTGAACACTGCTGAGGATAATCCAGCAGATTCGATCCGTATCTATAGTTGAAGTGCCCATCCTACCGAAATTTTTAACTATACTTTTTCGCACCGGAGTATGTTAGGGATGAATTCAGCAACATAACGAGTGACGGGCATGACAAGACTGCGTCGTGTCTGGAAACGCTTCATTTCGAGTTTCTGACGCCTTGCCCTGCGCTGGCTCGTGACGCCGCGCGTGCTGTTCTGTGCTAGTGTCGCGGCCCTGAGATCTGCCTGGGGCCGGCCCTCGCATGTTCGGCATCGTGCGGCGGCATGCGCGGCAGGAGCGTCGGTCAGCCGGGAACCTTGCCCGATGGTGTTCAGCTCCTACCCGTTCCTGTTCGGCTTCTTGCCGGTGGTGCTGGCCTTGTGCTGGGGCG
>NZ_JABGCL010000043.1 GCF_019800005.1 Geminicoccus harenae
AGACCTGGGCCAAAGAGCCCGATCGGTTCAGGCTCGACCCGTCACACCACATCCCGGGACCGTACACCTAGAGCCGCGCCTGGATCGCCGCGACGTCCACCTTGCTGTAGTCCTCGGATAGCTGGAACTCGTCCGCTGCCTTCTGTACCGCGGCCTGGTCGAACTGGTTGGCCGCCGCGATATAGTCGTTCTTGCAGACGTCCTCGGCCTTCATCTCCGTGGTGATCTGCTGGATCTGGTAGATCGTGTCGAAATATCCCTGCCATTGGGCCATGTCGTGCCAGCCCCAGCCCTGGCGCTGCTCCCACGGGCCGCGGAAGATCTTGCCGAGCTGCATCATCGATTCGGTGGCGATCTCGGGTGTGAGCGTGCCGGCCAGGGCCGGGAACTGCTCCAGCACGATCTGGGTGGTGGCGCGCGGGTTCAGATGGCCGAACTCCAGGCCCATCGCCCAGACCCGGAAATAGTTCTCGTAGAGCGCCTTCTTCGCCTGGTCCTCGAAGTCCGAGCTGCGGATCACGAAGGTGTTGGCCGGGAACTTGGAGAAGTCGTAGGGCAGGATGTAGTCGTAATCCATGCCCTGGCCGAACCACTGCGCGCGCAGGCCTTCCCAGCACAGCGAGGTATCGCCCTGGCCCTGCTGCAGCGCCTGCCCCCAGATCGGGCCGGCTTCCAGATACTCGACCGAGGCGGGATCGACGCCGACCTGGGCCAGCATCGGGTCGACGATCGCCTTCCAGCCGATCGAGCCGACCAGGATCTTCTTGCCGGCCAGCTCCTTGATGTCGGCGGGCTTCTTGCCCTTCACGAAGGCGAAGCTGAACGTGTCGTAGGCGCCCATGTGGAACACGGACTTGAGCGGGATGCCCTGTTCCAGGCCGAGCGAGAACACGCCCGGGCTCGGGAAGCCGACATCGGCCTGGTCCTGGTCGACCAGCTTGATCGTGGCCGTGGCCTCCAGCGGGCCCGGCTCCAGCGTGGTCTGGATGTCGCCGAACCAGCCGAACCTCTGGGCGACCCAGTAGGGATAGTCGTCCAGCACCTCGATCGTGCCGCGCGGGCTCACCCAGCGCACCGTGTTGGTCGCCTCCTGGGCCATCAGGAAACGGGGTGCCGCTAGTGCCCCGGCCGCGGCGATGCCGAGGCCCACGAAGCTGCGCCTGTCCAGACCGAACATCGATTGCTCCCCCAACATGCGCCGGTCAGGACTCCCACCCGGCATATTTCTTACCCAGCCAATAGAAGAACACGTAGATGGAGATGCCGATGACCGCCAGGAGCACGATGCAGGCGAAGAACTGCGGCATCTGGATCAGTGACGAATAGTAGGTCAGCCGGTTGCCGAGCCCGAAGCTGCCGCCGACCATCTCCGCACCCACCGCGGTGAGCAGGCCGAAGATCGAGCCGACCATCAGGCCCACGATCACCATCGGCATCGCCATGGGAATGCGGATCTTGAGGAAGATCTGCAGGGTCGAGGCGCCGAAGCTCCGGGCCAGTGCGATCTTGGCGAGGTCGGTGCGGCGAAAGCCGGTGGCCGAGTTGATCATCACCATCGGCCCCGACGCCAGCGCCACGGCGATGATCCGCGGGCTGTAGCCGAAGCCCAGCTTCAGGATCAGCAGCGGCACCAGCGCCAGCATCGGCGTGGTCACCAGCAGCAGGATGTAGGGCGCGATGATCCGTTCCAGCAGCGGGAACTGGGTCACCAGTGCCGCCAGCACGAAGCCGACCGTGGCACCGATCGCAAAGCCGCTCAGCAGTTCCACCAGCGTGTGGCCGACATGGGGTGCCAGCAGCGGGAAGTCGCGCACCAGTGCGGTCGCGATCAGGCTGGGCGTCGGCATGATGTAGGTCGGCACTTCGTAGAGACGGAGCAGCAACTCCATCCCGCCGATCAGGGCCGCCGCGACGAAGGCGATCAGCGCCCATTCGCGGCTGGACTTGATCAGGCTGAGCTGGCCGGCCACGCCCGACCAGTTGCTGACACCGACGGCCTGGCCGTCCTCATGCTTGTCGAAGCTCGGGATGTTGTCGGCGAGCTGGCGATCGACGCTGGCCATCGGGGGCTCCTGGTCAGGCGGCGGCGGGGCGGGCCGGGGCTTTGTGCTCGATCGAGCCCTTGATCTCGGCGACCAGCTCGACGAAGTGCGGTGCGGCCTGGACCTCCAACGGCCGCGGCCTCGGAATGTCGATGTCGAAGACCTTGGACAGACGGCCGGGACGCGCCGACATCACATAGACCCGGTCGGCCAGGAACACGGCCTCCGGGATCGAATGGGTGATGAAGACGATCGTCTTCTTCGTCTCCAGCCAGATCTCCTCGATCAGCAGGTTCATCTCGTCGCGGGTAAACGCGTCGAGCGCGCCGAACGGCTCGTCCATCAGGAGCAGCGAGGGGTCGACCGAGAGTGCGCGCACGATCGAGGCACGCTGCTGCATGCCGCCGGAAAGCTCGCGCGGGTACTTGCCCTCGAACCCGGCGAGGCCCACCCGCTCCAGCAGCCGGCCGATCCGGTCCCTGGCCGGCGCCTGGCGGCGGATCTCGAACGGCAGCTCGATATTCTTCTGCAAGGAGCGCCAGGGCAGCATGTTGGCTTCCTGGAACACCATCGCGATCTGCGGCGACGGCTTCGTCACGGGTTCGCCATCCAGGAGGATGCGGCCCGACGAGAGCGCGTGAAGGCCAGCCATCGACCAGAGCAGGGTGGACTTGCCGCAGCCCGAGGGCCCGACCACGCAGATGAACTCGCCGTCCTGCACGTCCATGGAGAAGCGGTCGAGCGCATGGGTGCGGCCGGTCGGCGTGTCGTAGAACTTGCTGGCGTCCTCGACGGTCAGCTTCGGGCGCTTCGCCGTTGCCGCGCTCATTGCTTCTCCTTTTCCGGCGCGGCGTTCTTGCCGCTCTGCGCCGTCCCCCTCATGAAGTGAGGAGGTCGCAACAGTTCCCGCCTCACGTCAAGCCCGCTTGGCAACGGAAACCCGCTGTTGCAGGCCCGGGCACAGACTTTACCATCCCGGGGCCGCATGAAGACGGGGAGGGACGAGCATGGCGCCGGTGAAGGTACTGGTCGTGGGGGTCGGCAATATGGGCCTGAGCCACGCCAAGGCTTACCAGAAGCTGGACGGGTTCGAGCTGGTGGGCCTGATGAGCCGCACCATCCAGGCGAAGAAGGACAGGCTGCCGGCCGAGCTCCAGGGCGTGCCGCTCTTCCAGGACTTCGACGAGGCGCTGAAGGCGACCAGGCCCGATGCGGTCTCGATCAACACCTACCCGAACAGCCATGCCGACTACGCGATCCGCGCCATGGACGCGGGCGCGCACGTGTTCATGGAAAAGCCGATCGCGACCAATCTCGCCGATGCCGAGCGCGTGGTCGCGAAGGCCAAGGAGAAGAACCGCAAGCTGGTGCTGGGCTACATCCTGCGCGTCCACCCGGCCTGGGCGAAGTTCGTCGAGATCGGCCAGACGCTGGGCAAGCCCTTGGTCATGCGCATGAACCTGAACCAGCAGAGCTCGGGCGAGGCCTGGCCCTGGCACAAGGCACTGATGGAGAGCCTGACCCCGATCGTGGATTGCGGCGTCCACTATGTCGACGTGATGTGCCAGCTCACCCGGGCCAGGCCCGTGCGCGTCCACGGCATCGGTGCCAAGCTCTCGGCCGAGACCAAGGTCCAGAACTACGGCCACCTGCACGTGCAGTTCGACGACGGCTCGGTCGGCTGGTACGAGGCCGGATGGGGGCCGATGATGTCCGAGGTCGCCTATTTCGTGAAGGACATCGTGGGCCCGAACGGCTCGGCCAGCATCGCGTACAAGCCCCAGGAAGGGCAGAGCGAGGCCAAGCCGGACCAGATCTCGGATTCGGCCGACATCGACCAGCACACCAAGACCAACGCGATCAAGCTGCACCACGCCGAGCTGGACGAGAACAACCACTTCAAGCGCAAGGACGAGTGGATCTCCACCGAGGACGAGCCCTCGCACCAGGAGCTGTGCGATCGCGAGCAGGCCTGGTTCCTGAAGACGATCGTCGAGGACATCGATCTTTCCGAATCGATGGCCGATGCGGTCAACAGCCTGAAGATCGTGCTGGCTGCCCAGCAGTCGATCGACGAGCAGCGGTCGATCGATCTCTGAGCTTGGCCCACGTCATCCCGCGGCCCTACCGCGGGATGATGTCAGGGAGCGGGGGCGGCGGGAGCGTGTGGCGGGCCGATGCCGTCCTGCCCGACGTCTTCCAGCGGCAGCACCTGGCGCAGATAGGCCGCCATCCCGCGCTCCGGCTGCCATTGCCGGGGATAGCCCAGCGACACCTCCTCGTAGCGCACCCCGTCCAGCCAGCGCCGCTCGCGCACGTGCAGATGGCCGTGGACGCAGGCCAGCGCGTTGAACCGCCTGGGCCAGTCGGCGGTGGCCCGGGTCCCGCACCAGGGCGAAAAGCGCGGGACGCGCGGGATGCGCACCAGTTCCTCGCGCAACGGCCAATGGCTGACCAGCAGGTTGGGCAGGCCCGGCTCCAGCGCCTCCAGCCGGCGCAGGCAGGTTGCCACCAGCGCCTGGCACCAGGCAGCGCGCGAGGGATATGGGTCCGGATACAGGCGGACCTCGTCGACCGGCCAGATGTCGGCCGCCTGCGCCCAGGCGACCGCCTGGGCCGGACCCACGCCGGGCGGGGCGAAGCTGTAGTCGTAGAGGGTGAACAGCGGCACGATCCGCACCGGCCCGCCCGCCCCCGTCCAGATCGCGAACGGGTCCTCGGGCGTGAGCACGCTGTGGCTGCGCGCCAGCTCCACCAGGGCCTGGTAGCGCGCCTCGCCGCGCAGCTCCGCCTCCTCGCCGACCGCCCAGAGCTCGTGGTTGCCCGGGACCCAGATCACCCTGGCGAAGCGGCGGCGCAGGGCGGCGAAGCCTTCGCCGATTCGCCGCAGGCTCTCGGCCACGTCGCCGGCGACGATCAGCCAGTCGTCGGGAAAGTCCGGCAGGGCCGCCAGGGCGTCGCGGTTGACGGGGCTGCCGAGATGGAGGTCGCTGATCGCGAGCAGGCGCATGCGGGCCGATCTGGAGCGGTGAGAAGGTTGAGCAATTGGGGCGGGCCGGTCCGAAATGAACCGGTCCGGCACCGGCGGATGCCGAAGGCAGTGTCGCATTTGGCCTGGAAGGTCCATACTCGCCGCCCTCGATGCGCGGGAGGACGACTGGCGCAGTCGCGGGCGAGGTAGCGTGGAGCGCATGCCGCAGCCGGCCAACGACAAGGACAAGGCCCGCCCGGAGCGGCGGCTGGCCGCGATCATGGTGGCCGACGTAGTGGGCTATTCCGGCCTGGTCGAGGCGGACGAGGCCGCAGCGCTGGCCGCCGTGCGCGACCTGCGCAAGGAGGTGATCGCCCCGATCCTGGCCGAGCATCGCGGCACGATCGTCAAGCTCACCGGCGACGGCTTTTTGGCCGAGTTCGCCTCGGTGGTGGATGCGGTCCGCACCGGCGTGGCTGTGCAGCAGGCGGTGGGCCGGCTGCAGGCGGAAGTGCCGCCGGAGCGGCGCATCGTGTTCCGGATCGGGATCAACCTCGGCGACGTGGTGGTCGAGGAAGGCGATCTGTATGGCGACGCGGTCAACGTCGCCGCCCGCCTGGAGCAGCTTTGCCAGCCGGGCGGCGTGCTCCTGTCCGGTGCCGCCTACGAGCACCTGCAGGGCCGGATCGACCTGCCGCTGGACTTTGCCGGCGAGCACCAGGTCAAGAGCATCCGGCGGCCGGTGCGGACCTGGCGGGTGCGGATGGGCGGCACGCCGCCACCCGGGCGACGCCTGCCCCTGCCCCTGTCCCGACTGGGCCGGCCGACCCTGCGTTGGCTCCTCCTGGGTGCTGCCCCGGTCCTGGGCATGGTGCTGGTCCTGGCGTGGCAACTGCCGATGGAGGAATTCGGCCAGCGCACCAAGCCCACCGTCGCGGTCCTGCCGTTCACCAACATGAGCGGCTCCAGCGCCGACGATTATTTCGCCGACGGCATGACCGACGACCTGATCACCGACCTCGCCAAGCTTTCCGGCCTGTCGGTGATCGCGCGCAACTCGGTGTTCGCCTACAAGGACCAGCCGGTCCTGCTCCAGGACATCGCCCAGGAGCTGGGCGTGCGCTACGTCGTCCAGGGCAGCGTGCGCCGGTCAGGCGAGCGGGTCCGCATCAATGCCCAACTGGTCGACCCGCATACCGGCGACCAGCTCTGGGCGGCCCGCTTCGACCGGCAGGCCGGCGACGTGTTCGCCGTGCAGGACGAGGTGATCCACCGGGTGGTGGCAGCACTGGAGGTGGAGCTGACGCCACCGGAGGAACAGCGCCTCGACCGGTTCCCGACCCGGGACCTGGAGGCCTACGACTATTTCCTGCGGGCCGAGCAGGCCGCCCGGGTCGGCTCCAAGCCGCGCCTGCGCGAGGCGCTGTTCTTCTACCAGAAGGCCATCAAGGAGGATCCCGAGTTCGCCGACGCCATGGCGGCGGTCGCCCGGACCGCCACCTATGTCTGGCGCAACGATTACGACGACGTGCTGCCCGGGCCGGTGGCCCGCCAGCTCGCCTACGACATGGCCGGCCGGGCCAGCGGGCTGGACCCGGCCTCGGCGGTGCCCGATGCGGTGCTGGCGATCCTGCAGGTCGTGGACCGGCGCTATGACGAGGCGGTGGCCTCGGCCAAGCGCGCGGTGGAGCTGGGCTCCGGCGATGCCGCGGCATTCGCCACGCTGGGCTTCGTGCTGATGTTCGCCGGCGATCACCCCGGTGCGGCGGCGGCAGTCGAGCAGGCCCTGCGCCTGGACCCGAACCCTGCCACCAGCGACCGCATCACCGCCGGCCTCGCCTTCTCGCTGAACGGCGAGCATGGCCGCGCGGTCGAGGTGCTGGAGCGCGGGCATGACGTGGCCGCCCAGCTCGACGACTTCCACCTGGCGCTCGGCATCGCCTACACCCGCGCCGGCCGACTGGAGGATGGGCGCGCCGCCGTGGCCGAGGCGCGCGGGATGAGCCCGGCCTTGAACCTGGCCTTCTACCGGATCGTGCTCGACAATTTCCGCAACCCCGCCGACCTCGCCGCCATCCTGGAGGCGCTGCGCCTGGCGGGCCTGCCGCAATGGCCCAGCGGGTTCGAGCCGGGCGAGGCGGTCCAGCTCACCGGTGCCGAGATCTCCGCCGTGGCGCTGGGCCGGACCTGGCAGGGCATGACCGACGAGAACGAGCCGGCGATCCTGCAGATCGACCCCAACGGGCGGATGGCCTACCGCACGCCGCGCCAGTTCCTGACCGGCCACTCCTATGTCGAGAACGGGCTGCTCTGCGAGAAGAGCGACAACGTGCTGATGGGCCGAGCCTGCTGCGGCCCGGTCTACCGGCTGCCCGTCGGGACGCGGGAGGACGGGCTGGACTATGTCTATGCCAACGCTTCCCGCGTCCTCTGGTTCACCCAAGCCGAGTGAGCGCCGGTCAGCGATAGGGCTCCTGCTCGAGCTCCGCCTTGACCTGCGGCCAGTTGGCCTCGGCCTTGGACAGATATTCCTCGGGGTTGGAAGCGAACTCGTCGGCGAAGCCCTGATCGTAGCTGAGGTACAGCTTGCCGTCGACGATCCGCCAGGCATGCGGGTCGATGCTGACCGTCACCCCGTCCGCGGCCATCTCGCCCACGCAGTAGCCGCCATATTGCGGCGCGTAGCGCTCCGGATTCTCCTTGAACATGTCCCGGTGCTCGGCACTGGCGAAATGCCAGGGCGCACCCAGCCAGCGATAGGTGAACTCCGGCGAGCCCTTCACCGGCCGGCCCTCGGTGAAATAGGCGACCGGGTCATAGCCCATGATCGCAACGCCGCCGAAATAGCCGGTATTGACCGCACTCCCGGCCAGCGCGCCGCCGGCCAGGGCCAGGACCCCGGCCGCCACCGCGCCTAAGACACACCCACTCCTCATCCTTGTCCGCCACATCGATCCCACTCCGTCACTTCTGTGCCTCGAGGCATTGCTGATAGGGCGCCTGTCCCATGACGTCCGCCGGCTGGCAGGCGGCACCGTGCTGCACCAGCAGCGTCACCACCTGGTCGTGGCTGCGCCACAGCGCATGGGTGAGCGGCGTGTAGCCGTCCCGCTCGGGCGCCTCGACCGGCGCCCCCTGCTCGATCAGCAGCCGGACGACGTCGACGGCACCCTCCTGTGCCGCCACCATGAGCGGCGTGACCCCGGCCTTGTTGGCCGCATCGTCGCGGGGCGCCCCGCGTTCGAGCAGCAGGGTCACCACCGGCACGCTGCCCCCGTAGGCCGCCGCATGCAGCGGCGTGAACCCGCCGGCATTGCGCGCGACCGGATCGGCGCCGTGGTCCAGCAACACGCGCGCGACCTCCGCCTGGCCGGCCAGGGCTGCCAGGATCAGCGGCGTTTCCGCATTGTCCCCGGGCGCGTCGACCGCTTCCCCCGCCTCCAGCAGGCGAACCGTCGCCGCCACGTCCCCGCGCGTGGCCGCGTCATGCAGATCCCCGGCCAGAGCAGGCCAGGCAATGCCGGAAACGATCACGGAAATGACGACGCGCCAGAACATGAGCGTCTCTCCACCTGATCGCGGCAGTTTACCTTGAACAGGCCAGTTTCGAAAGACCGTGTTCTACGCAGGAGCAGTGCTCTGCGCACAATGAGCCGGCGGATCATTCACCCATTATTTCCGGCAAGTCATCGCGGAGGGGCGGAGAACGATGTGGCGCGGTGGCTGGAATCCCGCCGTCAGATCGGGAAAGGCCGGGCGCATCTCCTGAGGCCTGTTGGCTATCAAGAAGATGCCGCAGAAGAAGCTTCCAGAATAAGAAGTCTTTCCTCGATATGGTCCGGATGGTGAGCCAGGAGAATGCCAGCATCCTCTTCGCATCTATCTGAAGGTATGTTAGATATTAGAATTCTATCTCTTGGTGAATTTTCGACTCACTCCAAGAGGAGCATCCGGCAATGGCAGACATCACTGGCACCCGTCAGGCCGAGATTCTGATCGGCACCCGCTTCACCGATGTCGTCTGGGCGGGCGGCGGCGACGACCGGATCAGCGGCCTGGAGGCCCGCGATCGCCTCTATGGGCAGGCCGGCCAGGATTCGATCTATGGCGGCGACGGCAACGACCGGATCGGGGGCGGCGACGGCAACGACCGGCTGTTCGGGGACCCGGGCGACGACACCCTGATGGGGGATGGCGGGCGCGACTATCTCTGGGGAGCGTCCGGCAACGACCAGCTGGCGGGTGGCGATGGCGATGACGTGCTGCGCGGGAATTCGGGCGACGACGTGCTGCGTGGCAACAGCGGCAACGACCTGCTGGAGGGCTTGGCAGGCAACGACCTGCTCTATGGCGGTCCCGGCGTCGACCGATTCGACGGCGGCGAGGGAATCGACACCGTGTCCTTCTTCGAGGAAACGAACGGCGTGTACGTCCACCTGGGCGGGCAATATGTCGCCGACGGTCATCCCGAGGAGGTGTTCGACGTCACCTACGAGAATCTCAAGGCGGTCGAGCGGGTGCGCGGCAGCACCCATGACGACCATCTGATCGCGGTCGAGGATCCGGAGCTGGACCGGCAGACGGTGACCACGCCCGTCTCGCTGTTCGGCCTGGAAGGCGACGACCGCATCTTCGGCGGGTATTTCGACGACGAGCTGGAAGGCAATGACGGGGACGACCACATCGACGGTCTCGACGGCAACGACATGATCGACGGCGGCGACGGCAGCGACTTCCTGGCCGGAGGCGATGGCGACGATCGTCTGACCGGAGGTGCCGGCGCCGACATCTTCAGCTTCGGGATATGGCGAGACCCGGAGGGCGTGGCGGACAGATCGGGGCATGTCACCGTCACGGACTTCCGCCATGGCGAGGACACCCTCCGCTGGGCGGCCGGCGTCGGCCATGCGATCATCGATGGCGAGGCCGTGGCCGGCGTCGTGCTCCGGCATGACGAGCTCTTCGATGCGCTCGACAGCAATGGGGACGGCAGGATCAGCGGCCTGGACCAGTTCGCCGACAGCAGCTTGATCGAGGGCGTGCGCAGCCTCACGGTGGACGTTTCGGCGCCCCTCGACGACCGGCTGGACGATCGGCATGAGCTGAAAGGCGAACTCGGCGGCGACCTGCTCACGCTGCTCGGCATAAGCAGCCTGCAGAGTCAGGACATTGCATCCTGACGGTTGGGCATTCTGACGGGTGGCCGCGGGATATGTGGAACGGGCAGAGGTCGCGCCCGAACTCAGTCCCAGCGGCCCTGGTAGGAGAAGATCGGCAGCCTCCAGCCGCCCCAGATGGCCAGCAGGCGCAGCGCCAGGCCGCCGGCGAAGCTGATCGCAGTGTTCAGGTCGGTATCGACGCCGAATGCCTGCAGGCCGAGGAACAGGACGCAGGTGGCGAGCGAGACGCTGGCATAGAGTTCGCGCTGGAACACCACCGGCACCTGGTTGCACAGCACGTCGCGCAGGATGCCGCCGCAGATGCCGGTGATCATGCCGGACATGACGACGACCACGCTCGGATAGTCCATCGCCATGCCGACGCTGCAGCCGATCAGCGAGAACGCGATCAGGCCCATGGCGTCGAGCACCAGGAAGAGGCGCTTCAGATTGTGCATGAAGGACGCGACCACCGGGGTCAGCAGCCCGGCGGAGATCACCAGGTAGACATATTCGGGGTGCTGGGTCCAGCCGATGGGGAACCGGCCGAGGGTCAGGTCCCGGATGGTGCCGCCGCCCAGCGCCGTGACGAAGGCGATTACGGCGACGCCGAAAATGTCCATGTCGCGCCGCCCGGCTGCGAGCGCGCCCGACATCGCCTCGGCCGTGATCGCGACCAGGTAGATGACGAACAGGACGGTTTCCGAAGGCAGGAACGGGTACATGGGAGAGGTTCCGGCTAGAGCCAGGACACGCCGTGCTTACGGATCCTGATGTGCCTCTCCCTCCGTCCGGTCAGCCGGGCACCCGGGCCTGCTTGGACGGCACACGAGGTCTCGGCGGTCAGCATCCCCGGGCGATCGTGCGAGTTCACGCTCTCGGCAAGGGGACGCCGGCTCGATATCAGGCAACCTTCGTCGGATGGTGCCCTCGCCGCCCTGGCCGGCAGGAAACACCGAAATAGCCAAAAAGTTCCTGGAAAATCGAACAGGCCGCTCCCCCAGAGGGAAGCGGCCTGCCGAGATACTGCGTCAGTGTCCTGTTACGGACGAGACTCGAAGGACGTCAGTTGCTCACGGAGAACGTGACCGACATCGTCTCAGCAGTAACGGACACCCGAACGCTCGACATCGGATCACCTCCTTTCCTGGTTGCCAACTGACCTCACTGGAACATGAGTTCCGGTCGTTGTCAACTTCCAGGTGAGTGCCGAATGCGTGATTGCGGCTTTCCGGCGACGATGGCCGGGTCTATCTGGTCGTTCGGCAACAGGGAGGCAGACGGTGAACAAGGCCTATGTGGCCGGGACCCTCGACACCAAGGGCCCGGAGCTGCGCTATCTGCGCGACCTGCTGGCGGCGGCGGGCGTGCCGGCGGTGCTGGTCGATGTGGGCACCGCCCGCCCTGGCGAGGGCGCGGACATCACTGCCAGTGAGGTGGCCTCCTGCCATCCAGGCGGCGCGGATGCCGTCTTCACCGGCGATCGCGGCAGTGCCGTGGCGGCGATGGCCGAGGCGTTCGCGCACTTCCTCCAGGGCCGGACCGATCTCGGCGGGGTGATCGGTGCCGGCGGCTCGGGCAACACCACGATCGTGTCTGCCGGGATGCGCGCCCTGCCGATAGGCACGCCCAAGGTCCTGGTCAGCACGCTGGGCTCGGGCGACGTACGCCCCTATGTGGGCGCCTCCGACATCTGCATGATGAACGCGGTCACCGACGTGCAGGGGATCAACTCGATCAGCCGCACCGTGCTGGGCAACGCCGCCCATGCCCTGGCCGGCATGATGCGGCACCGCGTCCCGGCACCGGACGTGGCCGACAAGCCGGCGGTGGCCCTGTCCATGTTCGGGGTGACCACGCCCTGCGTGCAGGCGGTGGCTGCGGCCCTGGAGGACCGGTTCGACTGCCTGGTGTTCCATGCCACCGGCACGGGCGGCCAGGCCATGGAGAAGCTGGTCGACAGCGGCCTGGTCCGGGCGCTGGTCGACGTGACCACGACCGAGATCGCCGACGAGATGGTGGGCGGCATTCTCAGCGCCGGGCCGGAGCGGCTGGACGCGGTGATCCGGACCGGCGTGCCCTGGATCGGGTCGGTGGGCGCCCTCGACATGGTGAACTTCGGCCCGCGGGCCAGCGTCCCCGAGCGCTTCGCCGGCCGCCAGCTCTACATCCACAACCCGACCGTGACCCTGATGCGCACCACGCCCGAGGAGAACGCCCAAATCGGCGCCTGGCTGGTGGCGAAGATCAACCGGATGAGGGGGCCGGTCCGCTTCCTCCTGCCGCTGGGCGGCGTGTCGGTGATCGACGTGCCGGGCATGCCGTTCCACGACCCGGAGGCCGACCAGGCCCTGTTCCAGGCGATCCGCTCCGGCTGGCAGGAGGCACCCGGCCGGGAGCTGATCGAGCTGCCCCATGCGCTCAACGACCCGGCATTCGCCGCAGCCCTCGTCGATTGCTTTCACCAGATCGTCCGCTGAAGAGGCCCGCCATGCCCCGTTTCGAACGTGCCGCCCTGCTCGAGCGCTTCCGTGCCCTGATCGAGAAGAAGGTCCCGATCGTGGGCGGCGGTGCCGGCACCGGCCTGTCCGCCAAGTGCGAGGAGGCCGGCGGCATCGACCTGATCGTGATCTACAATTCCGGCCGCTACCGCATGGCCGGCCGCGGCTCGCTGGCCGGCATGATGGCCTATGGCAACGCCAACGACATCGTGGTCGAGATGGCGCGCGAGGTGCTGCCGGTGGTGAAGCACACCCCGGTGCTGGCCGGGGTGAACGGCACCGACCCGTTCATGATCCGCGACAAGTTCCTGCGCGACCTGAAGGAGCTGGGCTTCTCCGGCATCCAGAACTTCCCGACCGTGGGCCTGTTCGACGGCCGGATCCGGGTGAACCTGGAAGAGACCGGCATGGGCTACGGGCTGGAGGTCGACCTGGTCCGCGCCGCGCATGAGCAGGACATGCTGACCACGCCCTATGTGTTCAACGAGGACGAGGCGGTGGCGATGACCGAGGCCGGTGCCGACATCATCGTGGTCCATTTCGGGCTGACCACCGGCGGGGCGATCGGGGCGGAGACCGCGGTGAAGCTGGAGGACACGCCCGGCCTGATCGACCAGTGGGCGGAGGCCGCGCGGCGGGTGCGCAAGGAAGTGATCGTGCTCTGCCATGGCGGCCCGATCTCGGAGCCGGAGGACGCCCAGTACGTTCTGTCCCGGAGCCGGCAGTGCAACGGCTTCTACGGCGCTTCCTCGATGGAGCGCCTGCCGACCGAGCGGGCGCTGACCGAGCAGACCCGCAAGTTCAAGGCGGTCACCTTCGGCGGATAGGCAACGGGCAGGGCGATTGGACAGCGGGCAGCGGATCGAGCCGTTCTGGAAGAGCCTGGCCCAGGCCGGCCGGTCGGTCTGGGCGCTGCTCAGCCGGGGCCAGCGCTGGCGGGTGGCGCTCGTGGTGGTGCTGGTGTCGCTGGGTGCCGGCCTCCAGGCGGTCTCGCCGCTGGCCCTCGGCCGCGCGGTGGACGACCTGACGGCGCAGGACGCAGCCGGCGCCGGCTTGGCGGTCGCTGCCTATGCCCTGCTGCTGGGTCTCGCCCGCGCGTCGCGCCATGCGATGTTCTACCTCTATGGCGGGGTGATGCGCTTCGTCGAGCGCAGCATGGCGCAGCAGACCTATGCCCATGTCCTGGACCTGCCGCACGCCTTCCATCTCGGCAGGCGCACCGGCGAGCTCAACCGGGTGGTCTCGGACGGCTTGCTCGGCTGGCGGCGGATCCTGGACGCGATGGTCCACTCGGTGTTGCCGTTCGTGGTCGAGGTCGGCGCCACGCTGGCCGTCCTGCTCACCGTCGACATCCCGCCCGCCATCCTCCTGGTGCTGCTGGGCTTCATGCTGGCCTACGGCTTTGTGTTCTACCGGGGCCTCGCCCGCCAGCGCGCGCAGCACCTGGCGGCCTCCACCGGCGATGCCGCCGCCATGGGGGTGGCGACCGACGCGCTGCTCAACCACGAGACGGTGAAGCTGTTCGGCCGCGGCGACTGGGTGGTTGGCCAGCTCCGTGCCTCCCTGGAGCAGGGCAGCCTCGCCTGGCTGCGCTACTACCGGACCACTGCCGGCAACGGCATCCTCCTGGCGCTGATCTTCGCGATCGCCATGGGCCTGGCGCTGTGGCTGGCGGCACGGGAGACCGCCGCGGGAGCGCTCACCCCTGGCGGCTTCGTCCTGATCAACGCCTATGTCCTGCAGGTGATCGGCCCGGTCGAGCGGCTGGGCCACATGGCGCGCGAGTTCACCCAGGCGCTCGACCTAACCCACCGGCTCCGCGCCCTGCTGGGCGAGCCCACCGAGAGCCTCCTTTCCGCCGGGACGCGCGACCTGCCGCCGGGCGGCCCGGTGGCGGTGCGGGCACAAACGCTGACCTTCGGCTACGATCCGCGCCGCCCGGTGCTGCGCGGCATCGACCTCGACATCCCGGCCGGGCGCACGCTCGCCGTGGTCGGGCGCAGCGGCTCGGGCAAGTCGACGCTGGCCCGCATGCTGTTCCGCCTCTACCAGCCGACCGGCGGGACGATCACGATCGACGGCATCCCGATCGGCGAGATCCGCCTTGCCAGCCTGCGGGATGCCATCGCGGTGGTGCCGCAGGACACGGTGCTGTTCCACGACACGCTGGAAAGCAACGTGGCGTTCGGCCGGCTGGGCGCCAGCCCGGCCGAGCTCGAGCAGGCCGCGCGCATTGCCGGGCTGGACCGGGTGGTGGCAGCCCTGCCGGATGGCTGGGCCACGGTGGTGGGCGAGCGCGGCCTGCGCCTGTCCGGCGGCGAGAAGCAGCGCGTGGCGATCGCCCGCGCCGTCCTCAAGCGCCCGCGCCTGTTCGTCCTGGACGAGGCCACCTCCTCGCTCGACACCCGCACCGAGCGCGCCATCCAGGAAAGCCTGAACGCCGCCGCGGAAGGCGTCACCACGCTGATCATCGCGCACCGGCTTTCCACCGTGCGCGACGCCCATGAGATCATCGTGCTCGACGAGGGCCGGGTGATCGAGCGCGGCACCCATGCGGAGCTGCTGGCCAAAGGCGGGGCCTATGCCGCGCTCTGGCGCGTCCAGCAGCAGGAGGACGCAGTGGAGGCGTGAGCGCCGCCCATGCGTGACCATCCGGCGCCCCTGCGTTACGCTGACGCGACACATCCAGGGCTAGCCGGTGATGGGTCAAGGCATGGACGCTCATCCCTCGACCAAAGCCAGTTCCTGGCGGATCGCTGCCTGGGCTGGTGCTGGAGCCTTGCTGCTGCTGCCCGCGATCGCGATGCAGGTCACCGACGAGGTGGCCTGGGGGCCCGCCGACTTCGTCCTGTTCGGTGCCATGCTGGCCATGGGCCTGGGCGGCTACGAGCTGGCCACCCGGACGACAGGCGGCCGGCGGTACCGCGCCGCGGCCGCCCTGGCGCTCGCGACGGCGTTCCTGCTCGTCTGGATGAACCTGGCGGTCGGGCTCATCGGCGCGGAGGACCATCCCGCCAACCTGATGTTCGGCGCGGTGCTCGCCGTCGGCATGGCCGGCGCGGTCCGGGCACGCTCCCGGCCGGTTCCGATGGCACGGGCGCTGGTCGCGACGGCACTCGCCCAGGCCCTGGCCGGCACGCTCGCCCTGGCGGCCGGGTGGGGCGGTCAGCCATCCGCCATCCTGGGCCTGACCACGCTGTTCGTCGCACTGTGGCTCGGGTCCGCCTGGCTGTTCCGCCAGGCGGCGCAGGAGCGGATGCCCGCGGGGACGGCCGCCCAGGCCGGGCCGCCCCCCTAGTTCATCCCGTCCGGCACCAGCAGGAACTCGGCCACGTTCTCGCCATTCACCATCAGGACCCGCTGCCGGCTGACCGCGTCGACCGTCCAGTTCTCCAGCCGGTCGCCACGCCGCACCCGGACATAGCTGCCCTCGCTGGAGACCAGCAGCGCGAACACCCGCCCGTTCTCCTCGACCGTGCCGATCAGCCGGTAGCGGTCGCGGATATTGTCCTCCGCCGGCGGCTCGGCGATCGACTCGGTCGGGAACGGCTCGCCCTCCGGCTCAGGCACGGGAACCGTGGGATGGCGCAGTGCTGCGAACAGCGGGCGGTCGACCATCGCGGAGAAGGTCTCGATCGGCGGCAGCGCGCGCGCGGCATTCCCGGCAGCCGGGTCCGCGGGCGCCGGGGCGGCAGCCGGCTGGCCGCCACGGCTGACCGCGGTCACCGCCCCCTCGTCCGCGCCGCTGGTCCACCACAGCCAGGCCAGGACCGGCAGGGCCAGGAGGATCACGCCGAGCGTGACCGGGCTCATCCCCTTCATGACTGCGGCTCCGGCTGGCGCATCCAGCCGACGATCTCGGCGGCTACCTGGATGTCGCCCTGCCAGACATTGGACGGATCCTCCGGGTTCTGCTCGGCGGTGACGTCCAGCCGCTCGACCAGCAGCACCGGCGAGGAGGTCTCGATCCGGTAGAGGAACTCGCGCAGCATCACCGAATCCCCGGTGAAGGTGACCCGGATCGGCACCGCCACGAAGCGTTCCTCGTCACGGGTCGGCAGGAGCTCGGCCGAGCGCAGCTCGCCGCCGGACACGACCACGGCGTTGCCGGTCAGCTCCTGGATGATGCCGCCAGCCAGGGACGGGCTCTGCGCCTCGATCGTGCCCTGCACGTCCGGCACCGCCTCGCCGCCGGCCTGCTGCGTCTGGCTGGCCAGTTCGGCATGGAGTGCCCGCAGGCGCTGGTCGATCGTGGCCAGCTCCTCGTGCTGCCGGTCGATCAGCCAGAGCGGCACCAGGATCATCGCTGCGGCCAAGCCCAGCAGCGCCAGCAGGAGGGCCACGGCGGCAGCACGGCTGGCAGCAGGGGTCGCGACGAGCCGGTTCATGGCGCGCCTCCCTCGACAGAAGCGTCGGGCTCTGCGGGATCGGGGGGATCGTCCATGTCCACGGCCGCCTCGGGACCGGCGCCCGGCGCGGTCACCCGAGGCAGCTCCGCGCCGCCCGGCCCCATCTCCAGCCCGTCCGGCCCGAGCGGGGGGACCTGCGCGTCGGCGGCGAGCTGGGCGGTCAGGGTGAAGCGGTCGACCTGCAAACCGAACAGCTCCGGCGCCACCGAGGGCCCACGCGTGCTGGAATTGCCCAGCGCGGCGTTGCCGAAGCGCGGGTCGGCGCCGATCAGGGCCAGCACCCGCGGCGCCTCGCTGGCCTCGCCGGTCAGCGTGATCTGGTTGCCGGCCAGCTCGAAGCGCGACAGCCACGCATCGTCCGGCAGCGCGCGGGCGATGATCTCCAGCGCCACCAGCGAGGACGGCCGCTCGGCCCGGCGGGCGCTGAGGAAGTTGGCATCCGCCAGCGCCTGCAGCCGCTCGGCCTGGGCGAGGTCGGCCTCCTGCCGCCGCTCGACGAAGCGCTGCTCCTGGGCGCGGCGCTCCTCGACCAGGGCCGAGCGCTGCCAGATGTCGTAGCCCAGCACGAGGGTCATCAGCGGCACGGCGACCGCCACGCCGATGAACGCCATCAGCCCGAGCCGCGAGCCGCGCCGGCCCTTGCCCTGGAGGAGGTCGACGCGCGGCAGCTCGTCGACATGCACACCCGCCACGTCGATCACCGCCGGCTGCAGCTCGAAGCCGGAGAGCGTGCCGAGCAGCCGGTCGATGATCTCGCGCGGCGCGAAGGTGGCCTCGACCCGGATCTTGCCGCTCTCCGCCGGGCGGTCGATCACCCGGGCGTCATAGGCGACCTGCTCGGGCGTCCAGGGGGTCAGCACGTCGATCCGGTGCGCCAGCACGTCCTGGAGATGGCGCTCGGCCGCGGCCGGCAGCTCGTCCAGCGTGACCAGCCCCTCGCTGGCCGGCAGGCGCAGCACCACCGGCATCCCGCTCCGGCGGATCCGCTCGGCCAGCTCGACCGACTGCTCGTCCGGCACCAGCCGGGGCTCGGCCACGCCGCGCTTGACGTCGATCCGGCTGGGCCGCGGCAGGTCGAGCCGGCCGAGATCGACCGCGTCGTCCGCACCGCGGCGGACCATCACCCGGAAGCCCACGCCGTCATAGAGCAGGATCACCGCCTTGCGCAGCAGGGGGTCGCGGCGCCGGTGCGGCAGGAAGCTGCCGAGCTCGCCGGTCCACCACTGCCAGAAGCGCTGGAAGCCCAGACCCGCGCCGGCCTCGTCCAGGGTGGCGGCACTCATGACCGCACCCCATCCTGGCCCGGCGCCGGCCGTGGCGGCGGCGGTGCGTCCAGGGTCTGGCGGTCCAGCACCACGAAGGGCAGGCGCTGGGCGCTCTGCGCTGCGGCGGCCTCGGCGCCGGCCGCCGTGACGGCCACCGGCGCATCCCCGGTCTCCTCGCCCTCCCCCGCACCGGCCCCGGCATCGCCTCCGCCATCCTCGAAGGCCAGGAGGAACCGGTCGGTCCGGCGCAGGAGCCCGTCGATCGTGGCCTCCACCGTCAGGCGCATGACCTGCCTGGCCGGTCCCGTGGCGTCACCCTCTTCTCCGTCTTCTTCCTCCCCGGGCTCCGGTGCCGTGCTCGGGTCGTCCGCGATCTGGGCCAGCACCTTGCTCAGCTCGGCCGGGGACTTGGCCCGCGCGTCGGCGATCATCTGCTTTTGCGAGCGCGACAGGAACGGCAGCACGTCGATCAGCTCCTGCCGGGCGAACTTCAGCTCGATGTTCGGCGCGCCGGTGGCGGTGGTGAGATAGGGCCGCACCCGATCCGCCGTGGCCGCGTCCATGCCGGTGGCCGCGAGCCAGGCGTCCACGCTGACGAATGGCCGGGGGGCGGAGCCGATCACGGCGCCGGCCCGGCTCGCCCGCTTCTTGCCTTCCTCGGTGACCTCGATCGCGCGCGTGGCGAGCTGGCGATCCGCGATCTTCTCCAATAGGGCGCGCAGGACCCTGGGGTCGCCACGGTTCACGTCGATCCTTCCCATCTCCGGTTCCGCATGCAGGTACAGGCTGACCCCGTCCGCCACCACCCGGCTCGTCATCGCACGTCCCGACAGCATCATCGCCTCGATGCCGTTGCTGGGCTCAACCGCCGGCTCGCCGGAGGCATCCGACAAGGAGCGGGTGGTCTCCCCGCTACCCATCGGCTCGTCCCCGAGGTCGCCCCCCGTGTCGAACCCGCTGTCCAGGCCCTCCCCGTCGTCGGCCAGGGCGGCGCTGGTCTCGGCATCGGCCTGGGCCTCGGCTTCGGCCTCCCTCTCGGCTTCGCGCCGGGCGGCCTCGGCGCGCTCGAGATCCTCGATCTCCCGGCTGCTGCGCAACTGGTTGTAGAGCATCTGGGCAAACTCGCCGTCGATCGCGGCACTGGCCCGCAGGCGCGCCTCGGCCATGTTGACCTCCAGCGAGCCTTCGCGGACCCGGCCGGAGAAGCCCAGCGCCATCACCGCGAGCACGCCCGTCATCCAGATCACCACCAGCACGGCACTGCCGCGGCGGTCGCGGGTCATAGGGCACTCCCCGACAGGAGCCGGCAGTCGACCCGCTCCTCACCACAGATGGCAGCGCCCCGCACCGGGAACGGCGCCACGATCTCCGGCATCGGCAGGGCACCCGGGCTGGTCAGGGCGAGCGCCACCGCTTGCGGGAGGTCGGTGGCATTGGGCGGCCAGGTGGTGACCCAGGCGGCGGGGCGCTCGGCGCGCACCGTGCCGAAATAGCGCAGGGCATAGCGGCCGCCCCGGTGCAGCACGATCGGCGCCTGGGCCTCCAGGTCGGCTACCGCCTCGGTCGGATCGGGGCCGATCGGCACCTTGCGCAGGAGCAGCTGGGGTACCCCGGCCAGGTCGTCGATCTCCAGCTCGACCAGTTGGAGCACCGGCGCCGGGCGGCCCTCGGGCTGGATCGCGATGAAGCGCAGCCGGTCGGGCCTGGCCTCGAACACCGGCTGGAGCCGGCCGTTGCGGTCGGGCACGTAGGGCCGGGCCCGGCCGACCTCGCGCACCAGCAATTGCTGCAGGTCGACCGCCGCGGTGAGCGCGGTGGTGCGCGTGTCGCCCTTCTGGATCGCGAGATTGGTGGAGCCGAGCGCGCTGGTGACCACGGTGGCGAGCACCGCCAGCAGGGTCATCGCCACCAGCAGCTCGATCAGGGTGAAGCCGGCCTCAGGGTGACGCATCGTCGCCTCCGAACCCACCCCCGCCAAAGCCGCCGTCGCCAAATCCTCCATCATCGTCGCCGAACGAGCTGCCGCCCTCGCCGAAGCCGCCGGCATCGTCGTCCGCGTCGTCGCCGAAGCCGCTGCCCGGGCGGCTCACCGGCTGCGGCACGGTGCGCAGGCGTTTGGTCTGCACCGAGAGCTGGCGGCCGTCCGGCCCTTCCACCGTCACCACGTAGCGCACCAGCTCGAGCTGGCCCTCCTGCGGCTCGTCCTCCTCCGGATCGTCGCCCAGGGCCGGCGGGCGGGCCGGCAGGTCCTGGATCCGCTGGCGATCCAGCCGCCAGCGCAGCTCGCCCTCGACCCCGGTCTGCAGCGGGAGCGGCTTGGCCAGGTCCAGGTCGATCCGCTGCAGGATGCGCTCCGCCTCCAGCACCAGGGCCAGCCGCCCCTCGTCATAGCTGGTGCGGCGCAGGCCGCTGGCGATGCCCTCGAACAGCACCGCCACCACCAGGGCCAGCACGGTGAGCGCCACCAGCACTTCGAGGATGGTGAAGCCGGCGTCCCCCGATCTGCCCGGCGGCCCGCCCGCGATGGCTGGTTCAGCCCGCATGGTCTTCCACGATCCGGATCCGGCCGGTGACGGGCGACACCAGGAGATGGCGCGCCTCGACGTCGTTGCCGACCAGTAGGCGTGCGGCGGACGCCTCGCCGCTCGGATAGAACAGCACGGCATCGCCGGTGCCGCCCGCCAGCTCCAGCCGGGTCGGCTGCCCCTTGAGCTGGATCGAGCCCACCCGCCGCTCCACCGGATCGACCCGGCACAGGACCGGCCGGCCCTGGACCTGGGCTTGGCCGCGGCAGTTGACCAGGGCCCGGCGCGCGTCGGCTGCCGCGGTGCCGACCCCGCCACCCAGATAGGCGCTGGCGCGCACCGCCACCCAGCCGGTCGCAAAGCCGAGGATGACCAGCACCACCAGGAGCTCGAGCAGGGTGAAGCCTGCCTGGTTCGGAGCAGATCCGTCAGCGGGCGATGTTGCCGACGTCCGCCGCATCGCCCTGTCCTCCCGGCGTGCCATCCGAGCCGAGCGAGCCCAGGTCGAACGGGCCGCGCTGGCCGGGGGCACGGTAGACATAGTCACGCCCCCAGGGGTCCTTCGGCAGCTCGGGCTTGCTGAGATAAGGTCCGCGCCAGGTCGGTACGCCCGAAGGTGCCGTGACCAGGGCCTCCAGGCCCTGCGCGGTGGACGGATAATTGCCGTTGTCGAGCTTGTAGAGTTCCAGCGCTTGGCTCAGGTTCTCGATCTGGAGCTTGGCGGTGTCCGAGCGCGCGCTCGACAGGTAGCCCAGGACCCGCGGCCCCGCGAGCGCTGCGAGCAGGCCGAGGATGACCAGCACCACCAGGAGCTCGATCAGGGTGAAGCCTGCATCCGGGCGGCGGTGACGGCGACGATGGGGCATGGACGACGGGTTCCCGAAGAACTTGGCGGGGCGACGCGCGCATATGGCCAATTCAACCGGGCTTGGGCAAGTGCGGCGCGCACCCGGCTCAGCCCCTGTCCGGCTCCACCGGTACGCCCGCACAGAAGATCTCGCCGATCGTGCCATTTGCGTCGACCACCAGCAGGTCCGCGCGCCGCCCCGGCGCGATCCGGCCGCGATCGTCCAGGCCCAGATAGTCCGCCGCCACCGTCGAGGTGCGCAGGGCGGCCTCGGCGAGCGGCAGCCCCAGCACCACGAGGTTGCGCAGGGCCTGGTCCATGGTCAGCACGCTGCCGGCCAAGGTCCCATCCTGTAGCCGGGCGGAGCTCCCGTCGGAAATCACATCATGGCTACCCAGGCGATACTGGCCGGGCGGGCAGCCGGCGGCCGCCATCGCGTCGGTGATTGCGTAGAGCCCGGGAATCGCCCGGCGCGCCAGCAGCAGCATCTCCGGATGGACATGGAGCAGGTCGGGGATGATCTCGGCATGGCTGGCGTGGCCGAGTGCTGCCGCCGCCACGCCCGGTCGCCGGTGGTCTACGCCGCTCATGGCGTTGAACAGATGGGTGAAGCCCGCAGCTCCGGCCGAAAGCGCCGCAAGACACCGGCCGGCATCGGCAAGACTGTGGCCAATCTGCACCCGCGTCCCCAGATGGCAGAGTTGCGTGATCAATTGGTGTGTCGGATCCTGTTCTGGTGCTATGGTAGCGACGATTATGGGTGCGAACTCGATCAGCTCCCCGACCAAATCCAGGTCGGGCGGGATCGCGAACGGCGGTTGCGCCCCCAGCTTGTCCGGATTGATGAAGGGCCCTTCCAGATGCACGCCCGGCAGGTCGGCATGATCCGGCGCGCCCGAACGCATGACTTCGGCGATGCCGGCGAATGCCTGGACGATCGCGTCGCGCGGTGCCGTGACGGTGGTCGGCAGGAGCGTGGTGGTGCCGTGGCGCAGATGGAACGCCGCCATGGCCCGGACCGCCTCGGCCCCCGCCATGACGTCGGCGCCGGCACCACCGTGGCAGTGTGGATCCACGAAGCCCGGAATCACATACCGACTGCGATTGGCACCCGAGTGCGGCTCGACCGCCTCGATCCTGTGGCTAAAACGCACCAGTGCCGGCTGGAACTGGTTTCCGACCAGCACGAGGCCATCGATCGGGGGTGGAGATGGTTTCATCTAGGGCCGTCGCTCGCTCGTCTGGGGGATATTGTCATTCCCGTTGGAGCCTCCGGCGCGCAACGATCGTTGCGTGCGGCCGGGGGCTCCTGCCGATCGACTTTTCACCGCGGTCTCCGGATGGTCCGGTGATCCACGTCAACCTGCGCTGACGACAAAAAAACAAACATGCTGCCCTTCTCTCGCGCCGACCTCGAGCGGCTCTATCACCCGGCGACCTGGAAGCGGGGGGAAACTCTCCAGGAACAGGGTACGGTCGTCGAACTCGATGTCGAGCGCGACGGCAAGACCATCTCCGGCAAGGTCAAGGAAGCCGACCGCCGGGTGCCCTATCTCGTGCGGATCCAGGTGCAGAACGGGCGCGGCGGCCGTGTGAAGGTCTCCTCGACCTGCACCTGCATGATCCACACCCAGTGCGAGCATGCGGTGGCGATGCTGCTGCACGCCCTGCACAAGACCGCGGCGCCCGAGCCCGAGGAGCAGACCGTCGCGATCGACAGCGAGACGGAAGCCTGGCTCGCCGCGATGTCCGGTACCAGCCGGGCCAGCGATTCCGACAACGACGTGGTCCTCTACCTGCTGGAGCCGGCGCAGCGCTCCTGGCGCGACCTGGGCGTGGCCCAGCCGGTCAGCGTGCGGACCGCGCGTGCCCGCCGGCTGCGCGACGGCATGTATGGCCGGGACAACTCGGTCTCGATCAGCCAGATCGCCAGCGACGACGCGCCGCGCTTCGTGACGCTGGAGGACCAGGTGATCGGCCGGCTCCTGGCCGGCGTGCCGGGCAATGTCCGCCGCCTGGCCGGGCAGACCGACGGCGAGGTGCTGCGGCTGATGCTCGCCACCGGCCATTGCCACTGGCAGAGCAGCAGCAACCCGGCCCTCACTTTGGGCGAGGACCGGCCGGGCAAGGTGGTGTGGCGCTTCAACGGCGAGGGCCAGCAGCGCGCGCTCTGCGAGCTGGACGATGCCGACGACGACACGATCATCCTGAACCTGGGCCAGCCCTGGTATGCCGACCTCAAGAACGGCGTGGTGGGCAAGGTCGAGACGGGGCTGGACGTCCGCCAGCTCCGCCACCTGCTGAACGCCCCGGCGATTCCGGCGATCACGGCCGGCCTGGTGCGCCAGAAGCTGGTGGCCGCGGTGCCGGACATCCCGCTGCCCGAGCCCTTGAAGAAGCGCGAGCGGATCGAGGTGGCGCCGACCCCGGTGCTCCACCTGCACTGCCCGCGCGTCCAGGTGCAGCGGGGTCTCGGCTGGAACAAGGAGGTCGAGGACGTCGACCTGCCGCTGCTCCGCCTTTCCTTCGACTATGCCGGCGCGCAGGTCGGCTGGCAGGACGGCAAGACCGAGATCAACCATGTCTCGGACAACCGCCTGCTGGTGATCCCGCGCGACGCGCTGCTCGAGGTCCCCTATGTCGAGCGCCTGAATGCGCTGGGCCTCCAGCCGCTGGGCCCCACCGGCCTCGGCAAGTTCGCCGACCCGTCCTGCCGCCAGGACTTCACCTTCGAGGAAGGCGAGGAGGACGACGATCTCAGCTTCCGCTGGGTGCAGTTCAACCACCAGGAGCTGCCGCGACTGGTCCGCGAGGGCTGGAAGGTCACGTTCGGGCCGGAATATCCCTTCCGGGTCGCCAAGGTCACCAATGGCTGGCATCTCGATGTCGTGGAAAGCGGCATCGACTGGTTCGAGGCCAAGGTCGAGATCGACGTGGACGGCGAGCGCCTGCCGCTGCTCCCGGTGATCCTGGAGCTGTTCGAGCGCGCCCCGGAGAGCATGTCGCCGTCCGCCTTGGAGGAGGCCGGCGAGGAGCCGATCTACGCCAACCTGCCGGACGGGCGGATCCTGCCGATCCCGGCCGAGCGGCTGGCCGCGATCCTGCGCTCGCTCTACGAGCTGCTGGCCGCCGGCAAGGTCGACGAATCCGGCACGCTCAAGCTCAGCCGGGCCGAGGCGACCCGCCTGATCCAGCTCGAGGACGAGCTGCCCAAGAACACGCTGGTCTGGAACGGCGGGGAGAGCATCCGCCAGCTCGCCCGCCAGCTCACCGCCAATGGCGAGCTGCCCAAATGCATGCCGCCCAGGCAGCTCAAGGCGGAGCTGCGGCCCTACCAGAAGCAGGGCCTGGACTGGCTGCAGTTCCTGCACCACGCCAACATCTCCGGCGTGCTGGCCGACGACATGGGCCTGGGCAAGACGCTCCAGACGCTCGCGCACATCGCGCTCTTGAAGGAGCAGGGCAAGCTCGACAAGCCGGTGCTGATCGTGGGCCCCACCAGCCTGATCCCGACCTGGCGCTCGGAAGTGCGCAAGTTCGTGCCGCACATCCGGCTCCTGGTCCTGCACGGCCAGGATCGCCACGACCTGTTCGAGCACATCCAGGACTATGACGTCGTCCTGACCTCCTATGCGCTGCTGCTGCGCGACAGCGACGAGCTGCTGGCGCGCGACTGGCGGCTGGTGGTGCTGGACGAGGCCCAGGCGATCAAGAACCCGACCACCAAGCTCGCCAGGACGGCCTACAAGATCAAGGCCGACCAGCGCCTGTGCCTGACCGGCACGCCGATCGAGAACCATCTCGGCGAGCTCTGGTCGATGTTCAACTTCCTGATGCCCGGCTATCTCGGCGACCGGGAGAACTTCCGGAAGGTGTTCCGCACCCAGATCGAGAAGGAAGGGAACCCGGAGCGCCAGCAGCTCCTGGCGGCGCGCGTCCGCCCGTTCATGATCCGCCGCACCAAGGACCAGGTCGCCAAGGACCTGCCCGAGAAGAACGAGATCATGCGCGAGATCGAGCTGACCGACACGCAGCGCGACCTCTACGAGACCGTCCGCCTGGCCATGCATGCCAGGGTGCGTCAGGAGATCGCCGAGCGCGGCCTGGCGCAGTCGAACATCGCGATCCTGGAAGCACTGCTCAAGCTGCGCCAGGTCTGCTGCGACCCGCGCCTGCTCAAGAGCGACAAGGTGGACGGGTTCGGCCTGTCGCAGTCGGCCAAGCTCGACCTGCTCTCGGGCATGCTGCCCGACATGATCGAGAACGGCCGCAAGATCATCATCTTCTCGCAGTTCGTCGAGATGCTCGACCTGATCGAGAAGATGCTGGGCGAACTCGACATCGACTTCGTCAAGCTGACCGGCCGCACCAAGGACCGCGAGACCCCGGTCAAGCGGTTCCAGGCGGGCGAGGTGCCGATCTTCCTGATCAGCCTGAAGGCCGGTGGCACCGGCCTGACGCTGACCCGCGCCGACACGGTGATCCACTACGACCCGTGGTGGAACCCGGCCGTGGAGGCGCAGGCGACCGACCGCGCCCACCGTATCGGCCAGGACAAGACGGTGTTCGTCTACAAGCTGATCTCGTCCGGCACGGTCGAGGAGAAGATGATCGAGCTGCAGCAGAAGAAGAAGCAGCTCGTCGACGGCATCCTGACCGGCACTGCCGGCAGCATGAGCTTCTCCGAGCAGGACATCGACCAGCTCTTCGCGCCGCTGGAAGCCTGATCTCCTGCGCCGCCCGTCCGGAACCTCCGGACGGGCGGCGATCCTCAGCGCGCAGCGATGAGCGGCTTGGCGCAGGCGACGCCGAGCGCCTGCGCCAGGTCCTCGGTGAGCAGGGGCTTGTGCTCGGTGGTCAGGTGGCTGGCATCCACGAACATCTGGGCCGGCCAGTCCGCACGGTGGTCGGCTTCGTTGAAGTTGATCACGCAGTGCCGATCGAGCAGGGCCAGGTAGCGCGCATGGCGCTCGGCGAAGCTCGTCCGGTAGAACTCGGCGGTGCGCGGATGGACCGGCGGGCTCAGCAGGACGATCGATACGCCGCGGTCCTGGGCCTTCTCCACGGTAGCCGCGAGCTTGGCCAGTTCCTGGTCCGGCCACGGCCGGCCGGCGATCTCGCTGCGTGCCCGGCTGAGCTGGTAGGTGACGATGTCCTGGTCGCCCGTATCCATCCTCGGGTCCTCGAAGCCGATGCCGAGCCAGGTGGCGCGCAGCACCAGGTAGGAGGCGTGGAGGCTCTCGAAGGTCAGCATGTGCCGCAGCGGCGCGTCCACCATGTCGATCGTGTGCGGGATCTCGTTCTCCGCCCCGGCTACCAGTCGGGCGAACGGCACGCCCCAGACGATCTGGGCCAGGGGATGGCGCTCCATCACGTGCTCCACCAGGTCGATCGTCTCTGCCAGCCCGGCCCCGCCATAGGCGAGGTTGTACCAGGGCCGGCCCGTGAGCCTGGTGAGGTCGTCGGCATCGATCTGGTTGGTGGTGCTGTCGCCGATCAGCACGGAGACCTCTTCGCCGGCACGGCCGGTCATCCAGTGGTCGAAGGCGATCAGCTTGAACAGCCGCCGATTGAGCGTGTAGGCGGGCCGACCCGCAACCGTGCTCTCGTCGACCGCGGCCCAGCGGCCGAAGGGGTCGACATAGCAGTTCACGCCGAACGTCAGCCCGGTGAGCAGGGTGGCGGTAAGCACGAAGAACGCGAGAAAGCGGCGTTCCATGGGATCGTGTTTGTCCATCGGTGCAGGTCAGAACTGAAAATACAGGAACACGGCGTCATAGCTGAGATAGATCACCGAGGCGAAGAACGCGGCGCCCAGCGCCATGCCCCGCACGCCCGCCCGCCACGG
>NZ_JABGCL010000044.1 GCF_019800005.1 Geminicoccus harenae
GCCATGAAGCTCGACGAGCCCGCCCTGCGCCGCATGGACTGCCTGGCCCGCGTCCAGGAAAAGAAGCGGGCAACCGTCAGGACCGAGGTCGCCGACGCCGCCTGAGCCGATCCTTTCCCTCCGCGTGACCTTGCGGACCGTCACGGTCCAGCCGGCGCGATGCTCCAGACGGGCATCGCGCCATTTTTTCGTGATGTGGAGCGGTGGCCTGCCGCTGCACTGCTTGCGTCATCCATGGGGGAGCAGCGTACGACGCCAGCGCGCAAGGTCTTACCGCCAACTTGTCCCGCGTCCTGCCATGGGAGCGTCTGCCATCCTTGGACAGCAGGCCATCGCATGGCCGGCTGCCGGTGATGGGACCGCGCCACCACTGGTATCGGCCTGACACTGCCGACAGGGCTGCCGGACCATTCGGCGTGGCGTCCTCCGAACCTGCTGCCGCTGCAAGTGTTCGTCGACGCCGTCGTACGGACTTCATGGCATCCCATGTAGGAAGAACGCAGCTTGAACCGCCGGCTGGTGGCCGTGCCACTGTCTCAGGCTGACAAGACGAGCAGTGCTTCCTGAAACGAGGATTTGCCGCGCCGGCCGACAGGTCCGTGCCAGTCAGGCTGCCGGTGCCGGCCGTGCTGTCCTCAGCGCGTCCAGGCTGTAGATGGCGAGCGCTGCCCAGATCAGGACGAAGCCCATCAGCCGGCCGAAATCGACCGGTTCGGCGAACACGAAGGCACCGACGAAGAACAGGAGGGTGGGTGCGATGTACTGGAGCATGCCGAGGGTGGTGAGCGGCAGGTGCTTGGCGGCGACGTTGAACAGCCAGAGCGGGCCGATCGTGAAGAAGCCGGCCAGCATCACCAGGAGGTCGGTGGACAGGTCCAGCCGGGTGAACACGATGCCGCCGGTGGCCTCGGCATAGAGGAACATGGCGCCGGCGAGCGGCAGGGCGAACAGGCATTCGAGGAACAGGCCGGCCAGCGGTCCCACCGGCAGGCGCTTGCGCACTAGGCCGTAGATCGAGAAGGAGATGCCGAGGAACAGGGCGATCTTCGGCACCACGCCGGCATGGACGATCATCCAGAGCACGCCGAACGCGGCGATCCCGACCGCCAGCCATTGCAGGCGCCGCAGCCGCTCGCGCAGCACCAGCAGCGCCAGGAGCACGAAGGTCAGCGGCGACAGGAAGTAGCCGAGGCTCGCCTCCAGCACATGGCCGGTCTGCACCGCGATCACGTAGACCAGCCAGTTGCTGGCGATGATCAGGGCCGAGAACAGCATGCCGAGCAGCAGGCTGGGCGTGCGGAACACCCTCGCCACGTCCCGCCGCATCTCGGGCAGCGGCAGGAACAGGGCCAGCATCACTAGCGACCAGACGATCCGGTGCGCCAGCACCTCGACGCTCGCCACATGGTCCAGCGCCTTGAAGTAGAAGGGGTAGAGGCCCCACAGCGAATAGGCCGAAAGCCCCGCCAGGAACCCGATACGGTCGCTCGTCAAGGATCAGGTCCGGGGCTGCGCCCGGCCGGCTGGCCAGACTGACGGGCGGGTGCCGCCCGAAGGGGTGGTAGCGGCGGAGGGATTTGAACCCCCGACCCAAGGCTTATGAGTCCTTTGCTCTACCACTGAGCTACGCCGCCACACGGGCGTGGACGTAGGGGCGGCCGGCGTTCCTGTCAAGTTCGCGCTGAAGCCGATGGACCAGTCGCTATTCGCCGCCGGCCGGCAGAGTCAGGGTGACCTGCAGGCCGCCCAGGCGGGCGCGGTCGAGCGTCATTCGGCCGCGATGCAGCTCGACCAGGTCGCCCACGATCGCCAGGCCCAGCCCGTCGCCGGGCGTCTGCTGGTCCAGCCGGCCGCCTCGGGCCAGCGCCCGCGTGCGATCCGCGTCGGGCAGGCCCGGCCCGTCATCCGCCACGCCCAGCACCAGCCGGCCTTCGATGAGGCGACCGGTCACCAGGATGCGCTGCCCGGCCCATTTCGCCGCGTTCTCCAGGAGGTTGCCCAGCATCTCCTCCAGATCCTCGCGGGCACCGCCAAAGCGCAGGCCGGGCGCCAGATCCAGCTCGAGCCGGAGGCCCCGCCGTTCCAGCAGCGGGCGCACGACCTGGGCCAGCCCGGTCACCACCGGGGCCACCGCCACGACCTCGCCCGAGCGCAGCCTCGCCTGGGCCCGCGCCCGCGCCAGGCGCTGGTCGATGCGCCGCCGCATCCGCTCGACCTGGACCTGCAGCCGCTGGCCCAGCTCGGGATCGCCGCCCACGGCCAGGAGTTCGGCCTCGTGATTGAGGATGGTCAGCGGCGTCTTCAGGCCATGGGCCAGGTCGGCGGCATCGTGCCGGGCGCGCTCCACCATCGCCCGGTTGTCGGCGAGCAGGCCGTTCAGCTCGTCCACCAGCGGCGCCAGCTCGCTCGGCACGTCGGCGCCGAGCCGCTCCGCCTCGCGCTTGCGGATGCGCGCGACCTCCAGGCCCAGCCGGTCCAGCGGCAACAGGCCCAGCCGGACGGCGAGAAAGGCGGCCAGCAGGAGCAGCAGGCCCAGCATGGCGAGGCTGGTGACCAGGAACCGGGTGAAGCTCGCGACATCGGCGACCAGCGGCCCGATGCTGGCGGCCACCGCGATCCTCGCTTCCCCCGCCACGTCATAGGCACGCACCTGGCGCTCGACCACCCGCACCGGGCCGGCACCGTCGGCCATCAGCTCGTAGCTGGCGATCCCGTCCGCCCCGGCGGGCGGCTCTTTCGGCAGGTCGAGCTCGCTGTCCCACAGCGAACGGGAACGGACCGCCCGGCCGTCCGGGCCGATCACCACGTAGTAGAGCCCGGAGAAGGGCGTGGCGAAGCGGGGGTCGCTCAAGGGAGCCTCCAGCCGGGCGGCCCCGTCCAGCGTGATGGCGAGGCGGCCGGTGATCTGGTCCAGGTGGCGGACCAGCTCCTCCTCCAGCCGGCGCTCGGCCAGGTCGCGGAAGAACCATTGCAGGGCCAGCCCGGCGGTCAGCAGCGCCACCAGGATCCAGACCGCCGAGCCCAGGATCAGCCGGAGCTTGAGGGACCTGGCGATCACCCACCGGCCTCGTCGGCGACGATCAGGTAGCCCTGGCCGCGTCGGGTGCGGATCGCGTCCTCGCCGACCTTGCGGCGCAGCCGGCCGACCAGCACCTCCAGCGTGTTGGATTCGCGCTCCTCGTGCTCGGCATAGAGCTGGTCGGCCAGCTCCTGGCGGCTCAGCACCCGCCCGGCATTCTGCATGAGCAGGTGGAGCAGCCGGTATTCCGCGGCGGTGAGCGCCACCGGCACCCCGTCCACCGCGACAGTGCGCGCTCGCGTGTCGAGTTCGATGCCGCGGACCGTCAGCACCGCATGGGCATGGCCGTGGGCACGGCGGACCAGGGCGCGCACCCTGGCCACCAGCTCCTCGACCCGGAACGGCTTGCCCAGATAGTCGTCGGCCCCGGCGTCGATCCCCTCGACCCGCTCGCTCCAGCTGGCCCGAGCACTCACGATCAGGACCGGGGTGGTTCTGCCGGCAGCCCGCATCCGGCGCAGGAGGGACAGCCCGTCCAGGAGCGGCAGGCCCAGATCCAGGACGATCGCGGCGAACTCCTCCTCGGTGGCGCGAAACAGGGCATCCTCGCCGTCTTGCGCCTGCTCGGGCACGAAGCCGGCCGCCGCCAGGGCCTGCACGATCCTGCCCGCGATCGCCGCTTCGTCCTCGATCACCAGCACTTTCACCGCAACGGATCCCCTATCTGCCGCCCCGGACCGGCGCGCCGGTATGGGCGTCGGCCAGCACCCGGACCAGCCGCCCGTCCGGGCGCAGCACCTGGAACTGGTAGAGCCAGCGGCCGTCCCGCTGGACGATGTCGGTCGCCACCACCTGGCCGCTGAGCTCCGGCCCCAGCCGCCGGACCACGTCCCACATCGGCAGGATGTCGCCTGAGCGCCTGGCGCTGCCGAGCGCGTCCTGGTCGAACGGGTTGTCGCTGCCCCGCTCCAGCGCCCGGCCAGCCCCGCGCGACGGCGCGGTGAAGCCCTGGATCAGGTCGTTGCCAGGCACCGGCACCGGCTGGGCGACCAGGCCGGCCGTCAGGAGCAGGAGGATGGAGCGCATGATCCCGGGCATGGCCCAGAGCTTATGCGCCGTCATAGCTGAATGCAGCCTGACAATGGCGTTCACCAGCCGGTCAGCCCGCTCATGCTAGGGACATCCGCCATGTGGCCGGCATGCCGGCCGTCAGGAGGAGAAGCCGATGAACGCCACGAGGACGCTGGGCAGGACGGCCGGCCTGGCCCTGCTGGCCCTGCTGGTCGCGGTGCCGGTGCTGGCCGACGGGCGGGAGCGCCGCCACGACGGCGGGCGGCACTATCGCGACGACGGCGGCCGGCACTGGCAGCATGGCCGCCGCCATGGCGACCGGGTAGCGCCCTGGCTGCGCGGCAAGCACCGGCGGGACTGGCATGGCTGGGGGCCACGCCGCCACTGGCGCGACGACCGGGGCCACCACCGGGACTGGCGCCACGGCCGGCGCTGGCACCACAAGCGGCCCTGGCATCACGAGCGGCGCCGCCACCAGTTCCTGGTCGACCCATCCGGCCGGTTCTTCTTCCGCCTGTACTGAGCGGCGTAGCGGCTCTGCCGGCAGTCGCCCTCGTTGCCGCCGGTTGCGGGCCGTGCCAGCCTGCCGCGGCCAACTGGTCGGACAGGGAGGAGCGAGATGGCGGCAGCGCCGGTGCCGGAGATGGCGGAGATCCTGAAGCTCGTGGCGGAGCAGGGCCTGCCGCCCTGGGAGAACTATCCGCATGCGGAGGCGCGGCGGCTCTCGATCGAGCGCAACGCGTACTGGAACGAAGGCAATCCGCCGGTGGCGCGCGTCGAGGACCTGCTGCTCGACACGGTCCCAAGGCGCGTGCCGGTCCGGCTCTACGTGCCGGAGGGCGCTCCCGCCACCGGCCCGGCGATCATCTACCTGCATGGCGGCGGCTGGGTGATCTGCTCGCTGGACACGCATGACGGGGTCTGCCGGCGCCTGGCCAATGCCAGCGGCATGCGGGTGATCAGCGTCGACTATGTCATGGCGCCGGAGCATCCGTTCCCGGAGCCGCTCGACGACTGCGTGAACGCGGTGAAGGCGATCCATGCGGAAGCCTGGCGCTTCGGCGCCGATCCGGAGCGGCTCGCGGTGGCGGGCGACAGTGCCGGCGCCAACCTGTCGCTGGCAGTCCTGCTCCGGCTGCGCGACGAGGGCGGGCCGAAGCTCAAGGCGGGCGCCCTGATCTATGGCGTCTATGCCGATGATCACGGCACCCAGTCGCACCGGGACTGGGGCGGCGGGGACTATCTGCTCTCGACCGCCACCATGGAGTGGTTCTGGGATGCCTACGTCCCGGATCGGGCGGGCCGGACGGACCCTTATGCCGCCCCCCTGCATGCCAGGGACCTGTCCGGCCTGCCGTCGCTCTACCTCTCGGCGGCCGAGCTCGATCCCCTCAAGGACGACACGGTGGCGATCGTGCCGAAGCTCGAGGCGGCCGGCGTTCCGGTGGACTACCATTTGTGGGAGGGGGTCACCCACGCCTGCATCATGTTCAGCCGGATGCTGCCGCAGGCGGACGAACAGATCGCCGAGATCGCTGCCTTCCTGAAGGAGCGCCTCGTTTGAGCCTCAGGCGATCCGGCGGAACAGGCCGGGATAGCTGACGACCAGCCCGTCCGCGTCGATCTCCAACTCCCGGCTGAAGCCGGAATCGCGGGACTCGTAGCGCCACCGCCGCCCGGGCCCCAGGCAGGTGTAGCGCTGCGGGTCGCGGTGGATGGCCAGGTCCGGGAAGGAGACCCAGGCTGTCTCGATCGCGGTGCCGCCGGGCGGGGGCCGGCCGAGGCGGCGGATCGGCAGGGTGTTGGTGAAGGGCGTGATCGACAGGTCCGGGTCGATCACGCCTGCCAGCACCGATACCACTCGGCCTTGCCCATCGGTCCAGTTGCCCCGGCCGTCGGCGCGGAGCAGGCGGCGGTCAGCCCCGGTGACCTCGATCTCCATCAGGTGGGTGCGCCAGGCAGCATCGCAGACGATCCGGTAGCGGGCGGCATAGCCGTCGTCCTGGCCCGAGACATGCACTGCATCGGCCACGATCTCCCCGGCACCGAGCGTGAGGACGAGATGTTCCAGGGAGCCGCCGTCCCAGCCCGCCCAGCGCGCGACGATCCGCTTCATGGCTCCTTGCCCAGCGCCGCCCGGACCAGGGGCAGCATGGCGAGCAGCCCGATCCTCTCGCCCGTGGCCAGGAGCCGCCGCAGCCCGGCCGTCACCTCGTCTCCGCAGTCGCCCTGTCCATGTGCGGCCAGGATGCGGCCCCGGGCGATGAGGAAGTCCGCCCAGGGCATCGGCTCTGGAGCAGTGTAGTTCTCCAGCGCCTGCGCAAACCGCTCCACGCGTGCCCAGTGGCCACGGGCGAGGCAGGCCTCGATCGCATTGGCAAGGAACAGGAGGTGGTTGTGGCTGATCGAGCCGTTCTGGAGCAGGGCTAGGCCCTCCTCGAGCGCCGCCTCCGCTTCCCCAATATCGGGCGTGATCTTGGCCAGGATGCCGAGCACCACCGGCCCGACATAGGACATCCCGGTCTCGCGGCAGATGGCCAGGCCCGCCACGACATCGGCATGGGCCTCGTCCCATCGGCCGAGGGCATGGAACTGCTCGCCGCGGAACGCCAGCGATTCTCCCTCGAAGCGGCGCGCGCCCAGGCGTCGGGAAAGGGCCGTGGCCGATTCGGCGTGGCGCAGTCCCGCTGCGGGATCGCCCAGCGAGAGCTGGCAAAGACAGGCGGAATGGTGAGCGATGATCTCCGCGCGGCCATGGCCTACCCGTGCCGTGGCGGCAATGGCATCGAGACTGTCGGCCAGACCGCCCCGTACATCGCCTGCGTACAGGCGGGTGAAGGCAGCCATGGGCAGGTTGGCGACCTCGATCCGGCCAAAGCCATGCCCGCGACAAAGCTCGATGCAGCGGTGGAAATGGGCATAGGCGCTGCGCATGCGGCCCCTGGCATATTCGGCGTCGCCGAGCCCTCCTAATGCCGCGGCTTCCGCCTCTGCCGAGCCGGCGTCCCGTGCCAGCTCCAGGCTTTGCCGATGCTCGCTCAGGCAGCCGGCGATGTCGCCCTGGGGGAAGCAGAGATTGCCGCGCAGGAAATGGATGTGGGCCTGCTCGGCCAGGAGGTCGGCCGCCATCGCCGCGGCCTCGGCGTCCCGCAGATCCAGGGCGGCACCGTCCAGGTCGTCGATGATCCGCTTGACCATCGCCAGCCCGATCAGCGCGCGGCACTGCTCAGCCTTGCTCCGGGCCATACTGCGTGACGCCTCGAATGCCTGCCGCGCCGCCGCCATGTCGCCCAGGTCGTGCTGGACCTCGGCCCGGAGGCAGGTCAGGGCAAAGCGGTCGGCATGCTCGACGGCCAGGGCCTGGCCGCGCTCGATCAGGCGCAGCGCCTGCCCATACCGGTAGCTTGCCGCCTGCTGGGCGGCCGCGCGCAGATAGGCGGCCGCAGCCCCTGGGTCTCCGGCCCGCTCCAGATGCTCGGCGTGGAGCAGCGCGTCCCGCTCCGCATACCAGGCAGCCGCCTGGCGATGCAGCATGCGACGGCGGCTGCGGAGCAGGCTGTCATAGACGGCATCCCGGATCAGGGCGTGGCCGAACAGGAATGCCTCGCCCTGCGGGCGGACGAGCAGGTGCTGCTCGAGACGCTCCGGCGCGTAGTCCGGCTGGGCCAGCAGGTGGCGCAGAGCATCACGTTCGAAGCGCTGGCCGAGCACCGAGGCCGCCTGCAGGGCCGACCGGTCCAATGGGGGAAGGCGGTCCAGCCGCGCCTGCACCAGGCTCTGCACCGAGCCGGGTACGCTGCTCCCGTCATGCTCCTCCGCGTGGCGCAGCAACTGCTCCAGGAACAGGGGATTGCCGCCCGCACGTGCGACGCAACGCCGGGCGTGCTGCTCGGCGGCGTCGAACAAGGCATCTGCCAGCACCATCGCCTCCTCGTGCTGCAACGGGCCGAGATCGATCGTCGTGAGCGGGACGTTGCCGGTGCTGCTTCGCCAGGCGCGGTCGAGCGGATCGCGCTCGATCCGCGAGGTCAGGACCAGCAGGGCCCGGCAGGTCGCGACCGTCGCCGCGAGCCTGGCGAGATAGGGCAGCAGCGGTGCTTGCGCCCAGTGCAGATCCTCCACCACCAGAAGCAGCGGCTGCCGTCGGCTGATGCGCTCGACCAGACCGGCAAGCACGCGCCGCTTACCCATGCTGCGCGTCGCATCGTCCATGGCGGCAAGAAGGGCGCGTTCTGCCGTCGATTGGGGCAGGTCCAGGAGATCGTTCAGGAACACGGCGTCGTCGGGTGCCACCAGCCCGTCCGTGAGGGCGGCCGCAGCCGCGGTGCCGGCCAGCTCCGCGTCGGCCGCGAGGTCGAGGCTCAGCAGGCTGCGCAGCAGCGAGCGGATGGCATCGCGACCGATGCCCGTGCCGAAGTCCAGGACCAGCCCGGTATGGCAGGCGAAGCCCGCCTCCAGGGCGAGCTTGCGCAGTTCCTCGACCAGCCGGGTCTTGCCGATGCCCGCGTCGCCGCGGAGATGGATCGTCGCGCCCTGGCCGGTCTCGCGGCAGGCCACGACGAGCGTCCGGAGCTGCTCCAGTTCCCGCTTGCGCCCGACCAGCGGGCGCTCGGCTGCTGCTGCCCGCAACGCATGCAAACGCCAGCTGCGCACCGGCTCCGCGAAGCCCTTGACCCGGAGCGCGCTGATCTCCTCGCAGTCGAGCCGGCCGGCCAGGCTCCGGCGGACCGCGTCCGACATCAGGATCTCGCCCGGTGCCGCGGCATCGGTCAGCCGGGCGGCGAGATTGACCGATTCGCCGGTCACGGTGAAGGCGCGATGCCCGTTGCTGCCGGTACCGCCCGCCACGACCTGGCCGGCGGCGATGCCGACATGGACCTGCATTTTCCGGCCGAGTTCCGCCGACAGGACCGGCATCGCGTCACGAATGCCGAGGGCTGCACCTACCGCCCGCTCCGCATCGTTGCCATGGGCCACCGGCACGCCGAACACTGCCATGACGCAGTCGCCGATATGCTTGTCGACATGGCCGCCATGCCGGTGAACCACCGCATCGACCTGACCGAGGAAGCGCTGGAGCAGCGCATGGACCTCCTCGGCGTCCAGCTCACTGGCGAGTGCCGTGTAGCCGGCGAGGTCGGCGAACAGCACGGTCACCTGGCGCCGTTCTCCCTCGACGATCGCCCCGACCGGCACCGTACCCGCGCAGCGTGCCGCGGCCGCGTCCAGCAGCCGGCGCCGGTCGCCCAGCGCGGTCACGCCGATCTCCTTCAGGTCATCGGCCGACAGCCGGGGCAGGAGGTCCGCGTCGATCGCGTGGATCCGGAACGCCTCGGCATAGCGCTCGAGGCCGATGCTGCGCAGCCAGGCCTGCACATCCATGGTCCACCAATCCTGAGGCCAGTCGCCCGGCCCGCAGTCTAGCCCGAAACGCTCGGGTTGCCCCGATCAAGATCACAGGCGACAGCTCGCTCCCGAGAACGACGCCGCCCCGTCAGGGCAAAGGCGCGTCGGGAACAGGAACGGTCAGATCAGCGACTGCCCGTACTTGAGCACTTCCTCGCAGACCTTGTCGGTCAGCTGCTGCTTCAGGCCGGAATTGCCCAGCTCGACCTTCTGTCCGCTGTCACCACCCAGGATGCCGCCCAGCCCCTCCTGGTAGCCAGGATCCGACTGCACCTTCTCCTCGCCACCGAGCTTGCCCAGCAGCTGGTCCTTCAGCCCGCCGGCATTGCCGCCCAGAAAGTCGTTCTTCGCACAGTATTCGAGCACGCCGGCGAGGTTGCCGACCCCGACCTTGTCCAGTGCCGGCACGGACTGGCCTCCCAGCCCTTCCAGGAGCGACCCGCCGGACGAGGAGCCGCCGCCAATGGCACCTTCGAGCGCATCGGTGAGCTGCGCCCGCCCGGCAGGGGCACTGGCCGCGAGCAGGATCGCGGCGAGGATCAGGGCGTTCCGTTGGCGCAGGCAGGACATGGCGGCTCCTTTCGCTGGAGAACCTCGTGCCCCGGCAGCCGGAGCGAAGGAATGCACGCGCGCGGATGAAGACTGGGGCTCCCATCAGGCGCCGGCAAGAGAGCCTGCCCACCCAGCTTCATGCCCCCGTCCTGCCAGCCGCACGAATCCCCTTCGGCGGGTAAGGTGCTTCTTCCTGAGCTTATGGTGCCGGCGTCTGGGCAGGAGGCCGGCTCCAGGCTGTGCGAAGTCCCTTGATCCTGAATGCCCGGTTGCGGTGCAAGTTCAGGATCAGGGCTTCCTCATGCTGAACGAGGTATCGGCTCCGGGAGCGGCGGGGCCGACCGTTGCGGTCTCCAGGCCTGCAGCACCTTCCATTCGATAGCACCGCCGTCACGGGCGCAGGGGGCCGCCAGGAGATGACCGCGCGACCACGTCTGCCGTTTCCAGCCGGCGCCCGATGCTCTCGTCCATCAAGCCGAGAGCAGCAAGGGCCTCCATCAGTGGCAACCGTCTCAGCCAGAACAACTGCTTCCGGCGGTTCGACCCAAACCGATCCTTCAAGCCAACGCCCATCATGGAACAGCAACCGTGCAATTATAAGCTAGAAATCTGAAAACTGTCACGATCAGTGCGACACGTTCCTAAGCAACATGCTAACAATTAGAAGATAACTAGAAGAACAATACCACAGGTAATTAGCAGGCACGGTAATTCATGTGTAATTCCATGAAGTCATGAGACGGTTATTCTGGATAGAACCATAGTCATGATGGATAATTCGTCGCGATTCAGTAAGATTTTACCTTGATGGGTACCCTAGGTTGTGTTACCTCTGGGCAATGCAGCAATCATAAGTGTATTTTGTAAGTTTTGAATAAATAATACAAAGAATTATTTTGATGGATGTCCTCACAGTTACTTGAAGTAAATCGAAGAATTCCGCAAGAAGCTGTATAATCGGGTGGGGCGCTGCCGATGCATACGACACTTCCGGTGACCCCCGAAGGAATCTTTCATCGATTCATTTCGGGCAGGGGAATCGTAGTCATACTCTTACATGATCTTCTGGTCGCCATGCTCTCATTCCCCCTGGCGTGGACGCTGCGTGAAGGTTGGGATGTATTGCTGCGACCGGACATGCTGCGGAGCACCCTGGCTTTTGTCGTGGTCGCTGGCGGAGTATTCGTAGCGCTGGGCTCGTATCGAGGCGTATGGCGGTATAGTTCCGCAGGCGATCTGGCGACTGTACTGCGCGCTGCTACATTGGCGGTGCTGATCTTTCTGCCGCTGCTATTCATGTTCGATCGGCTGGGCGAAGTGCCGCGTACCGTGCCGATTATCCAGTGGCTTCTATTGCTGGTCATGCTGGGTGGGCCACGCTTCGCCTTCAGGATCTGGGGCAGCCGGACGACGTCCTCTCCGAAAAACCTGATGTCCCGAGTGCCGGTCATCGTCGCCGGTACCGGGGAAAGTGCAGATCTGCTGCTCCGCGCCGTGGCGTCTGATCCTCAGGGGCGATACCAAGTTCTGGGCCTGCTGGATCTCGACGCGGCGACACGTGGCCGTGACATTCTAGGTGTGCCGATCCTCGGCAGCCTCGAGGAACTTGTTCGAGTAGTTCATGAACTCGGTGCAAGGAACCGCCGGCCTGAACGGTTGATCTTCGCAGAACGGATCGACAGTTCGCGGCTGCGCCGGGTCATGAGCCAGGCCGAGGCGCTGCAGTTGGATCTGTTGCGCCTGCCGGACCCCGTCGACTTCAAGGCGGCGGTCGATGACGGCCGGATCGAACTGCGCCCGTTCGCGCTCCAGGAACTGCTGGGGCGGCCACAGATCAGGTTCGACCATGCTTCGGTCCGGAACCTCATCAAGGGGCGCAGGATCCTGGTCACCGGTGCCGGCGGCAGCATCGGTAGCGAGTTGATGCGCCAGCTCGCTTTATGCGAGCCGCGGATGTTGGTTTATCTCGATCAGTGCGAGTACAATCTTTACCTGGTCGAGCAGGAACTTGCTGCCAAGGCGCCGGGCATCGTAGGAGTCCCGGTCCTGGCCGACATCCGCGATCGCAAGCGGATCAAGCGAATCTTCGCCGAGTACTGCCCTGAGCTGATCTTCCATGCGGCCGCGCTGAAGCATGTGCCGATGGTCGAGATGAACCCGATCGAGGGCCTGCACACCAACGCACTCGGCACGCGCAACGTCGCGGAAGCCGCCACCGAGTGCGGTGCCCGCGCGATGATCCAGATCTCGACGGACAAGGCCGTCAACCCGACCAGCGTCATGGGTGCGAGCAAGCGCCTGGCCGAGCTCTACTGCCAGGCACTCGATGCCGGGAGCGACGAGCTCCAGCCGGTGGATCCGCGCCCGGAGCGGACCCGGTTCATGACGGTGCGCTTTGGCAATGTGCTGGGCTCGTCCGGCTCCGTTGTCCCGCTGTTCCAAAGGCAGCTCGCCAAAGGGGGGCCTCTCACCGTCACACATCCGGAGATCATGCGCTACTTCATGACGATCCGCGAGGCGGTGGAACTGGTCCTGCAGGCATCGGCAGTCGGCATCCGTGCGGACTGTGCCCGAGGACAGATCTTCGTGCTCGACATGGGCGAGCCGATCCGAATCGTGGACCTCGCCCGCCAGGTCATCCGGCTCGCGGGCAAGGAGCCGGATCGCGACGTTCGGATCGTCTATACCGGCCTGCGGCCGGGCGAGAAGCTCCATGAGGAGTTGTTCGACAAGGGCGAGGTCCGCTTGCCGGCGATCACGAGCGGTGTTCTGGCGGCACGGACGCAGCGGGTCGACGACCTCGCCCTGCGCAAGGCGTTCCACGCGATCGACGAGGCATGCGCGCAGGGCGACGCGCTCTCGCTGCAGGCCATCCTGCAGTTCTACGTGCCTGGCTATGTGCCGGGCGGCCAGATGGCGGTGGAAGCGAAGGTGGCCGGTCCCAGCGGCACCCAGGCGAAGGTGCAGGCGGCATGAGCATCGCCACTACGCCAAGCACCTATCTGCCATTCGCACTGCCGGACATCGGCGAGGCCGAAATAGCCGAAGTCGTCGATACGTTGCGCTCCGGCTGGATCACCACGGGCCCGAAGGCGCGGCGTTTCGAGCGGGAGTTCAAGGAGTTCCTGGGCGCTGCCGACCTGCACGCCATCGCCGTCAGTTCGGCCACCGCCGGCCTTCACCTGGCGCTGGAGGCCTTGAAAATCGGGCCTGGCGACGAAGTGATCGTCCCGGTGCACACCTTCACCGCCACGGCGGAGGTGGTGAGCTATCTCGGCGCCGACCCGGTGTTCGTCGATGTCGACCCGGCCACGCTCACCATCGATCCGGACGCGGTCGGAGCCGCCATCACGCCGCGCACCCGTGCGATCCTGCCGGTCCATTATGCCGGGCTGGCCTGTGCGATGGGCCCGCTCGTCCAGATCGCGGCGAAGCATGGCCTCCAGATCGTCGAGGACGCGGCCCATGCACTGCCGACCACGAGTTGCGGCGGCAGGCTGATCGGGACGCTCGATACGGCGGCAACCGTGTTCAGCTTCTATGCCACCAAGACGGTCGCCACCGGTGAAGGCGGCATGATCGTCACCCGTTCCGCGGACATCGCCGAGCGGGCCCGGCTGATGCGCCTGCATGGCATCAATCGCGATGTGTTCGACCGCTACAGCGGCAAGACCGACAATGGCGGCTGGTACTACGAAGTCGTGGCGCCCGGCTTCAAGTACAACCTGCCGGACCTCGCTGCGGCGATCGGGCTGCATCAATTGGCGCGCGCACAGGCCATGCGGCAGCGACGTGCCGCCATTGCGGCGGCCTATGACGATGCCTTCTCCTGCCTGCCGGTGGAACTGCCGGCGATGGCGCCGGCGGGGGAGACCCATGCCTGGCATCTCTATGTGATCCGCCTGTGCCGGGGCAGCCGGATCCAGCGCGATGAGCTCATCATGGCGCTGCGCGAGGCGGGCATCGGCACGAGCGTCCATTATGTGCCGCTGCATTTTCATCCCTACTGGCGGGACCGCTACTCATTGCGGGCAGGCGATTTCCCGGCCAGCACCGACGCCTATCGGCGCATGATCAGCCTGCCGATCTACAGCAAGATGGAGGATGCCGATGTCGAGCGCGTGATCCGGTCCGTGCGCGCGCTCCTGGCATGAGGCCCACGCCATGCCCTGCGTGAAACGGATCCTCGATCTGCTGCTCGCCTCCATCGGCATCCTGCTGCTCTGGCCCCTGATGCTGCTCATCGCGGGCTTGGTCCGGCTGGAGGATGGCGGCCCGGCTTTCTTCTGCCAGGAGCGCATCGGCAAGGATGGGATCGGCTTCCAGATCTACAAGTTCCGCTCGATGCAGCCGGCCAGCCAGGGCCGGCTCATCACCGTGGCCGGCGACCGGCGCATCACCCGGATCGGCGGCGTTCTGCGGCGCACCAAGCTCGACGAGCTGCCCCAGCTCCTGAACGTGCTGCGGGGCGAGATGAGCCTGGTCGGCCCGCGGCCGGAGGTCCGGCGCTATGTCGATCGCTATACCCCGGACCAGCGCCTGCTGCTCGAGCTCAAGCCGGGGATCACCGATCCCGCCAGCATCGCGTTCTTCGACGAGGAGCGGATCCTCGCGGCCGCGGCGGACCCGGAGCGGGCCTATGTCGAGACGATCATGCCCGAGAAGATCCGCATCAATCTCGACTATGCGGCTCGAGCCACCCCGTGGAGCGACCTTTGCACGATTGCCCTCACCTTGAGGAGCCTGGTGCAGCGCTCGCCCAGGCACGACCGGGTGGCATGCCCATGAGCCCGCGCCTGCTATGTGTCGGGGGCGAGGACCACGACCTGCGCATTCCGTTCCTTCTGGCATTGCGTCGCCGTGGCATCGAGGTGATGGCTGCCGGTAGCAGCGATCCTGCTCCGTTCGCGAAAGCCGGGATCCCGCATCACCTCTATGGACTGAAGCGATACATCAGTCCGCTCGCTGACCGGACGGCGCTGGCAGAACTGCAGGCGGTGATAGCCGCCACACGACCGGATCTCATCCACAGCTTCGACACCAAGCCCAATCTCCTGTGCCCGCTCGCGGCAGGTTCCGGTGGGCCACCGGTCGTGCGGACCATCAACGGCATGGGCTGGCTGTTCGCGAGCGAGGCACTGCTGGCGCGGGCGGGCAGACCGATCTACCGGATGCTGCAGCGTCAGGCGTCGCATGCGTCCGCGCTGACGGTTTTCCAGAACCGGCACGATCAGGCCTACTTCGAAGGGCACGGGCTGGTGCAGCCGAGCGCCAGCAGGCTGGTTCCGGGTTCAGGCCTGGATACCGAAGCCTTTGCGCAAGCCCAGGCAGCCGCGCCTTCTATCAGCGAGCTGCGCGAGAGCCTCGGCCTGGGCAACGCGCGCATCGTGATGACGGTGACCAGGATCACCCGGGAGAAGGGCATTGCCACGCTGCTGGAAGCGGCAGCACTGGTACACCGGCAGCGTCCCGATGTGCGCTTCGTGCTGGTCGGTCCGCATGAGCCGCACGGACCGTCGGCGATCTCGCCGGCCGAGATCGAGCGGCACGCGCCTTATGTTCTCCATCTTGGCCGGCGCGCCGATATACTGGCTCTGCTCCGCCTCGCCGACCTGTTCGTCTTTCCCACCGAGTATCGCGAGGGGATTCCACGAGCACTCCTGGAGGCAGCACTCAGCGGGCTGCCGATCGTCGCGACGAACCTCCCGGGTTGCGTCGAGGTCGTGCGCGATGGCTGGACCGGGCTGCTGGTGCCGCCACGTGCGCCGATCATGCTGGCAGGCCGCATCCTGACGCTGCTTGGCGACCCTGGTCTTGCCCGAGCCTTGGGTGCACGCGCGGCAGAACTGGCCCGTGCGCAGTTCTCGCTCGGCACGATCGTCGGCCGCTACCTTCAGTTCTACGGCGAAGTGCTGAACCCGGGAACGCTTCCCGGTCAGCCGCTCCCGGTGACGCGCACCCGGAAGCTTGTCCAAAGCGGCGGGATCAACCGGACATGAGCGTGCCTGTCAGCGTGGATGATCTGGTGCCTCCGGGACATCCGTCGCCGGAGCCCGATCTGGCCGGCCGGCGCTGGACCGCCTTGCTGCGCAAGCTGAGCGGTCTGACCGGGCTCTACGGCATTGCGGCCGTTGTCGCCTTCTTCGGCCAGATCGTCGTGGCGCGGTCCCTGGGCCCCCAGGCCTATGGTCAGTTCAGCTTCCTGTTCACGGTCTCGACGGTCCTGGCCCTGTGCGCCACGTTCGGGCTCGATCTCGTGACCATGCGCCTGGCGGCCCAATACAACTCCATGCCCGGCGGCAGCACCGCGTTCATCGGGCGTACCTTGCTGCTCAGCAGCATTCTGGGAACGCTGCTCGGCATCGGCCAGCTCGTGACTCTCCTGATCATGCGCGGTGGGGACCAGACCGTCGCCTATGTCGTGGCGGGGCTGCTCGTTCCGCTCCTGGCCGTCTGCACCGTCAGCAGCGGCTTGCTGACCGGGCTGTCGCAGCCGGTTCTGGCCCTCGTCGCCAGCCTGATCCTCCGGGAGACGACGGTCCTCATCGGCGTGCCGCTGTTCGGCTCTGCCGGCTTTGCCGCTACTGTCTGGACGCCGCTAGTGGCAGCCTCGATCGGCTGCGCCTTGGGCTTCCTGCTTGCGGTGCGCGCGATGCCCTGGCAGCGGGCCGCCCGCGCCGGGGTACGGACCAGGGAGAGCCTGCAGCGTGCCATCACCAGCCTCTGGCCCTACCTGCGAGAGGCGGCGCCGGTCGCGACCTATACGATCCTCTATCTCCTGCTCAACCGGGTGGGGCTGCTCTTCGCTGCCATGCTCGTGAGCAGCTACGAGCTCGGCCTGTTCGCGTTGGCCGCGCGTTGTGCCGATACCGTGATGCTGGTGCAGATGGCCGGGAACAGCATCAGCGGCCCTGCCTTCGCGGCTCTCTACAAGGCTGGCGACCTCGTGGAACTGGAACTGATGGCGGTCCGGATGGGGCGGCTGACGCTTCTGATGGGCCTGGTCGGCTGCCTGCCCTTGTTTCTCCTTGCACCGGAGGTGCTCCAGATCTTCGGCAGGGACTTCGTCGGCGGTGCCGGAGTCCTCCGGATCCTGCTGGTCGGCAAGCTCGTGGCGCTGACCTTCGGCGGACCGATCATGCTCCATCACATGACCGGCATGACGGGCCGCATGACCGGGCTGGTGGCTATAGCGATCGCCGGGCAGATCGGACTGATCTTCCTGCTGGTGGGGCCGTTCGGCATCGATGGAATCGCCGCGGCAACCACGATCGCCTTGACCGCGGTCTTCATCGCGGCCGCGGTCTCCACCCGCCGGACCTTGGGGATCCGGTCCAGCGGCCTGGCCCGTCTGCCTTCGCCCTGCCTCCCGGTCGACGACCAGAGCGGGATTGGCGGGCCTCGGCACTGGGCGCTGGGGGGCAAGCCCTTCCCATGGTCCGCATGGAAGTGGGTGCCATCGCTCCGGGCCCGTCCGCCCGCAGCCGGACCGGGTGCGCCGGCCGGCCGGGACGGCCCTCACAAGGAGGGAGGGATACAGTGCTGACCTCCCTCCTGCTCGCCCTGGCCTTGCTGCTTTCCACCGCCTCGCAACTGCGCCCGGTGCCGAACCTGCCGCTGGGACCAGGCGAACTCTTCCTGGTCGGCTGGATCATCGCGACGCTCGGACGGGAAAGCCTGCGTTCCAATCCGCCGCTCAGCCCACCCCTGGTGCGGCTTCTGATGTTCTGGGCGGCCTTTGCCTTTGCCATAGGCCTGGGTGCCCTGGTCGGCCTTGCCACGCCTGACGGGATCGATCCGGGGTCCGCCCTGCACGACACCCTGGCCTACATCCTGATGTTCGCCGTCAGTTGCCTTTGCCTCGTCGAGCCGGGAGCCCGGGAGAGATTGCGGGAAATCACCTGGCTCCTGGTGCTGCTTGGAGCAGCTGCACTCTTCTTGCTGATGGCAGACGCATGGAACTGGATCTCGGTGCCGATGATCCAGCCCTGGTATTATGACCGCCTGCGCGGCTGGTCAGAGAACCCGAACCAACTCGCACTGTCCTGCATGGTGCTCGCGATCCTGGCGCTGCATCTGATGGAGACCACGCCAGGACTTCCCGGCCGGCTGCTCGCGGCCGCCGCCGGGAGCGTGGCAGTCTATGCCGGGACGCTGACCAAGAGTGATTCCTTCAATCTGGTCGTCTGGCTCACCATTGCCATCCTGCTGGCGCTCAAGCTCAGCGGGTGGCTGCGTTCCCGCCTGGGCCATGTGACGCTGCGCCAGGCCTTCGCATGGCAACTCGTCCTGATCCTGCCGATCTCGTTTCTGGTCGTCGCCATTATTTACGGCGACAGCGTCGCCCGTGGTGTCGAGGCACAGTTCTTCGATGGGCCGGATGACCAGGGAAGCCTGCGTCTGCGGCTCTGGCAGCAGGCGCTTGGGAAGGGCATCGACTCCTGGCTGCTCGGCCTGGGGCCAGGCGGGCATCTGGAGCGGCCTTTCCCGATGTCTTCAGGCCAAGCCAACTTCGAGGCGCATAATACCATGTTGGATCTGCTTACCCAGGGCGGCCTGCTCGCCGTCGCCAGCGTCCTGTGCCTGCTCACCCTCAGCATGCTGAGCGCCTTCCAGGGGCGTGCCTATGCGCTTGTCGCTTTGCTGTGCGGGCTCGGCCTGTTCGCCAGTTTTCACCTGATCGTTCGGCAGCCAATGTTCTGGTTCGCGATCGCAGCGGCTTCGGTTGCAGGGCGACCGGCCATGGCCAGCCACGCCAGTCGTCCGGGGAGCTGAGCGATGTGTGGGATCAGTGGGATCATGTTGCCCGCACCGGCCCGGGCCAGGCCGCGGCTCGAGGCGATCACGGCCATGACTGCCAGACTTGCCCATCGTGGCCCCGACGGTGGCGGGATCTGGTTGGACCGCGATGCGGGCATCGCGTTGGGTCATCGGCGCCTGGCGATCATCGACAAGTCGGATGCCGGACGGCAGCCGATGGTCAGCCATGATCAGCGCTACCTGATCACCTTCAATGGCGAAGTCTACAATGCGCCAGCACTTCGGGCCGAGCTCCTGGCGCTGGGACATCGCTTCCGGGGTCATAGCGATACGGAGGTCATGCTTACCGCCATCATGGCGTTCGGCCTGGAGCGGGCGCTCGATCGATTCGTCGGCATGTTCGCCTTCGCCCTGTGGGACCGGACCGAGCGAAGGCTTCACCTGGTGCGGGACCGCCTCGGCAAGAAGCCGCTCTACCTGGGGCAGGCCAATGGCGTGCTGCTGTTCGGTTCCGAACTCGAGGCGCTGCGTGCCTTTCCCGACTTCCAGGCCCGGATCGATCCCGATGCGCTCGTTGCCCTGCTGCACCAGGGCTGGATTCCCGAGGAGCACTGCATCTGGCAGGGCGTGTTCAAGCTTCCGCCGGGAAGCATGCTCTCGATCGGGGCAGCGGAGCTGGCGGCATGCGATGTCGACCGGCTGCGGGCACGGGCCCGGCCATGGTGGTCACTCACGAATGTCGTGCGGCAAGGGCGTGAGGACCCGCTCGTCGAGCATGGCGAAATCGAGGCGATGCTGGACGAGCTGCTACGCACCGCCGTCAGCGACCGCATGGTCTCCGACGTCCCGGTGGGCGCATTTCTTTCCGGTGGGATCGACAGTTCCGCCGTGGTCGCCTTGATGCAGGCCCAGTCGCCGACGCAGATCCGCACCTTCACGATCGGCTTCGCGGAGAGCGGCTATGACGAGGCCAGCGACGCCCGGGCGGTGGCGCAGCATCTCGGCACGGACCATACCGAGCATCGGGTAACGCCAGCCGAGGCCCAGGCCGTCATCCCGGACCTGCCGGGCATCTGGAGCGAGCCGTTCGCGGACGTGTCGCAGATCCCGACCCTGCTCGTCGCGAAGCTGGCCCGGGAACGGGTCGGGGTGGTGCTGTCCGGCGACGGAGGCGACGAGTGCTTCGGCGGCTATCGCCGCCACTTCATGGCAAACCGCCTGTCGAGTCTGTTCTGGGTGCCCGCTGGGCTGCGGCGGGCCGCGGCGACGAGCTTGACCAGCCTGGGTCCTCCTGTCTGGAACGAACTGCTGGAATGGCCTCCATTGAGCTGGAGCCGGAACCTGCGCCGGACGCTCCAGGGCGAGACCATGCACAAGCTCGCCGACGTTCTCGACTCCGCGGACGAGAAGGACCTCTATCACCGGCTGCTTCAGGGGGGGCCACAGGCCTATCGTCCATGCAGCAGGAGCGATCGGCCGGAGCCGGCGGATGATGTCGCCGACGTGATGCGCCTTCTGCCGAGCAACGCCGCCCGTGCGATGTTCCGGGACACGATCGGCTACCTGCCTGGCGACGTGCTGGTAAAGGTCGATCGTGCGACGATGGCCCTGGGATTGGAGGCCCGCTGCCCGCTTCTGGACCACCGGATCCTGGCTTTTGCGTGGCGGCTGCCGATCGGCAGTAAGATCAGGGGCGGAAAGGGCAAGTGGCCGTTGCGCCAGGTCCTGGGCCGCTACCTGCCCCGCCACTTGTTCGAGCGTCCCAAGCAAGGGTTCAGCGTGCCGGTAGGGAGCTGGCTGCGTGGCCCTCTGCGGAGCTGGGCGGATGATATCCTGAAGTCGGACCGGATAAGTCGTCGGGACCACCTCAATCCGAAGGTGATCGCGCGCTTGTGGTCCGAGCATCAGGCTGGCCGCCGAGACCACACCCGGCAGCTCTGGGCACTCTTGATGTTCGAGACGTGGCGCGACCGGTTGGACGCGTCTGGTCAGCCGGGACTGGCCGGGGCCGGCAATCCGGTGCCTGGGCAAGCCTTGCACTTTGCGGCAGCGGAGTGATCGCCATGCAGGCAAAGCTGCTGCAAGGAGCCTTTCCAACTCCCCATCCCGGCACGCGGGAAGTATCCCGGCAAGGCGACATGACCCTGCCATCCGCCGGGCTGGCGGATCTTCTGGGGATCGTGCGACGCCGGTCCGGCCTGATCGTGCTCATCGTGGCCCTCGGCACCGGGCTGGCAGTCTCGCTCGGTCTGCAGGTGCAGCCGCGCTTCACCTCGACGGCCGAGATCGTTCTGGAACCGCGCGACGGTGAACTGCCGACCGGCAGCCCGGTCGTCCCCGAAGCAATGATGAACCCGTCCTTCGCCGAGACGAGGATCAAGTTTCTGACCTCGAGTGGCCATCTCCGCCGCGTCCTGGCCAGCCTGGAGCAGGAGGGGCGGATGTTGCCGGCTCTGGCGGCGCCACCGCCTGCCAGGCTGGAGGCGATCGATCACCATGCCACCGATAGCTGGATCGGACAGAGCTGGCAGGAAGCGGTGGCACGCATGGCGCCCATCTGGTCCCGCCTGACCTGGCGAGGAGAGGACTGGGCTCAGCCTGGCATGGTTCAGAGCCTGCCGACCCTGGACGAATTCAAGAACAATCTGAAGGTTGCCCAGGAGGGCACCTCCTATGTCCTGGGGGTCAGCTATACCGCTCAGTCGCCTGAACTGGCCGCTGCCGCGGCCAACCGGGTCGTGGAGCTGTATGTGCAAGAAGAGCTGGCTCGCCGGCGGGAGACACGGACGCAGGCTTCGGGATGGCTGGACACGCGGCTCGTCGAGCTGAAGGGACAGTTGGAGCAGGCCGAGGCCGCGGTCCAGAACTACCGGATCACTCACCAGATCGCAGACAGCGGCCGGGTCGACGTCACCAATCAGCAACTTGCCGATGTCCATCGCGAACTCACCGAGGCCGAAGCTGACCTGGCAGCTCGTCAGGCGCGGCTGGATCATGTTCAGACCCTGCGACAACAGGAAGGGAGCACGGCCGTCCCGCCGGAGCTCAGCGCGTCGCCAGGACTGGCAGCGTTGCGCCAGCGGGAGCTCGAGCTGCAGCGCGAGCTGACCGAACTCTCTCTGGCGTTCGGCGACAAGCACCCGCGGATGCAACTCGCCCGCACGCAGCTGAACGAGGTCCGCCAGAAGATCGCCCAGGAGATCGCGCAGGATTTCGCCAATATGGAGGCGGAGGTGCAGCTTGCGGCTGCGAGGGTGCAGACGATCCGCAATCGCCTGGCGAGCGTGCAGCAGGCCAGCAGCGTGACCCAGCAAGCAGAGGTCGGGCTGCACGAACTGGAGCGGGAGGCCGAAGCCAGCCGTCGGCTCTACGAGAGCCTCCTGCAGCAGCAAAAGGAGATCCAGCTGGCGGCCGATGCGGTCCAGCCGGACACGAGGGTCCTGTCTCGGGCACTGCCGGCGGAACGGCCCAGTTCGCCGCCACCGATCCTGTTCGCCATACCGGGCCTGATCGCATCAGGCGTCGCCGGGATCTTCCTGGCCGTGCTGCTCGAGCGTCTGGATCGCGGGCTGCGCAGCAGCCGCCAAGTCCAGCAGGTGCTGGGGCTTCGCTGCATCGGGCTGGTACCGCGCCTGCGCTGGCTCGGTCGCAGGCGACCGCATCATTATCTCGCGAACATGCCGCTTTCGGCCTACACCGAGGCCCTGCGCTCGATCTTCGCCGCTCTGGCGGGTTCTGCGCATGACGGACTTCGGGGCAATATGATCCTGGTCACCTCCAGCCTGCCGGGGGAGGGGAAGACCACGCTTGCCGTCAGCCTCGCCACTTATGCCTCCCTGTCGGGCAAGCGGGTGCTGCTCATCGATCTGGATCTTCGCCATCCGAGCGTCGCCCATGAACTCGGCGTCAAGCCGCGGGCTGGTCTGGTGGAATATCTTTGCGAGGAGCAGGACCTCGAAGAGGTCATCCACCAGCTTCCGGGTACCGAACTCGACTACCTGCCGGTCCTGCGGCGCCCGAGCGATCCACTGAAACTCGTCACGGCCGAGAGCATGGCGCGCATGCTGAGCCGGATGCGGTCGCGCTACGACTGGATCATCATCGACAGCGCTCCGCTGCTCGGCATCACGGAGACGGGCGTGGTAGCGCAACTGGTCGACAGCGTGCTGTTCGCTACCAGATGGTCGGCTACGTCCCAGGACATGGCTGGCAACGCCCTGGAGCTTCTTCAGGAAGCCACTCAGTCCACGGGCAAGAGGCCGCCCGTGATCTACAGCGTGCTCACCCAGGTCAATATTCAGGAGCATGCACGCTATCGTTATGGTGACGCCGGTGAAGCATATCACAAATTCAAGAAGTATTACGTGAATTGAGCGGTCGCTACGACCGTCCGACTGTTGCTGGAGGACGACGTAGGCTCGTGAAAGGAATCAGTTCAGATGAACCGCACGGCGCAACTGGCGCTTGCCTTCATGGCAGCTACGGCTTCATCGGGGCTGGCCGCTGACCTGACACTCGATAGCGCAAAGCTGCGCTCCGCCCCGGATATGGAGCGTCCTGCCTATCTCCGGCCGACCCGGGACCGGGCCTTCGGCCATACGATCACGCGCGTTACCGATCCACTCCGTTCCATGGCCAAGCTGCAGGGGACCTGGGAAAGCGTGGCCCGCCATCATTACTCCAGCTCCCAGGCCTGGAACGCGGACCAGAGCCTGCTGCTGATCGACCGCGGTATGAATGGCCGCCTCGTCTTCCTGGACGGGCAGACCTACGAGCCTGCGCTGCATCGTCAGGCAGACGCAGCCCAATGCGAATGGCACCCGGTCCAGGCGCCGGTCATGATCTGCATGCTCGATAACCAGATCCATTTCTGGGACGTGCTGCAGAACACTCGCCGGCTCGTCTTCCGCAGCAGCAAGTTCCACGACTTTGAGTTCGGGCCCGGCGCGGGCAATGCCTCGCTGCATGGCAAGCGGGTAGCGGTTCGCGCCCGCGACCATCAAGGACGACAGGTGGCGTTCGTCGTGAACCTGGACGACGGCACGGCACTTCCCGAGATCGACCTGACCCGGCTGCCCGGCGTCAACAGCTACGTCTCGATCTCCCCGAGCGGGCGCTACCTGTTTGCCTACCAGCATACCGATGAAGCAGAGCAGGGGCTGGTCTTCACGCCTTACGGGGAGCGCGTGCAAACCTGGCGGGAGCATCACCGTCCAGGGCATGGTGACATGACCATCGACGAGGACGGCAACGACGTGATGGTCGGCATCAGCAAGTCGGACCCCGACCGGTACTCGATCATCAAGCGTCGCTTGTCCGACGGGAAGGTCACCAGGCTCACCGGCTACGGCCAGGCCACCCATGTCTCCGCCCGCAACACGCGCAAGCCCGGCTGGGTCTTCGTGACCTATGGGGGCACGGAAGCAGATGTGCGGGGCAACAGCGCTTCCGAGCCCTTCTACCAGGAGGTGGTTGCGCTCCGGATCGACGGCAGCGGCGAGATCCGGCGCATCGCGCATACCCATACCGGTGAGACCGGATATTTCAGCGAGGCCCACGCATCGCCAGCACCGGATGGCTCCAAGGTGATCTTCGCGAGCGGCTGGTGGAACAAGCCCTCGGCGCCGATCGCATCCTACATCGTCGAGATCCCCTGGTAGGGGCCTCAAAAGAGCCGAACGCAACCAGGGCTGGCGTCCTCTGTATCCCATAAGAATGTGATCATGCTCTGCAGAGTGGAACAATTGGAAGGAGGCGGCTGTCATGCGCGTGGACCCTGAAGTCGAGCGATTACGTGCCGCATATGCAGAATATGAGCAGAACGTCGCTAGCTGCCGCTGGGACATCAACAACCCCGGCTTCCGCGAGATGCGCAATGAACGCGACAGGCTGACCCTCCACTTGTTGCAGCGCCACGGGCTCTGCCCACTCGATCGCCTCGATATTCTCGAGATCGGCTGCGGCGAAGGCGACAATCTCTTGAGGCTGCTGAGCTGGGGAGCGGATGCCAGGCGGCTTCATGGCATCGATCTTCGGGAGGACGCGATCAGTCGCGCGCAGGCGCGCCTGCCGGGTGTCGATCTGCAGGTAGCGGATGCCCGGAAATTCAGCACGGGCCCTGGCACCATGGACCTGGTCCTGCTGCACACCGTCTTCAGCTCGATCCTCGACGACCAGGTGGCCAAGGCGATCGCGGGGCAGATCACCACGATGCTCCGGCCAAACGGCATGATCCTTTGGTATGATTTCTTCATCAAGAATCCCGTCAATCCTCACACGCGTGGCATAAGCCGGCAAGATATTCGTGGGCTTTTTCCCGGGTTTGATATTAACCTGATGAAGACGACGCTGTTCCCGCCGATAGCGCGTCGGCTGGGTGGTCTGACGCCGGTACTGTATCCGGCTCTGGCCGGATTTCCCTTATTGTGCGGACATTATCTCGGCATGATCTCACCCCGCGGTCTTCCTGCCGGGCCGGCGGAGGGGAGGGGCAGGAAACCGACTTGGTCCAGGTGGCGCCCAACTCATGAGGTCACCGATGCTGGGCAGCAGAACGCGCACCGTTCAGCGTGACAATGAAGCCGATGCCGCACGAAGTGCGACCGGGTTCTTCGCTCGACGAGGCTGGATGGGGGAGGCATCGATTGGCTTGGGCCTGCTCCTGCTCCGTCTTGTGGCAATCCTCGCCTTCGTCGCCCTCACCAATTTTGGGATTGCCCAGCGGCTCCACCTTCTGGCGGACCAGCAGCGCTGGGGCACGCTTGCCGTCTTCGTCACCCTCTGGGGGGTGTGCCTTGCCGCCCTGCTGATCGGCGCATTTCAGCCGAATGCCGGCCTGCGGATCGGATGGGCGGTCATCTTTGCGGGCAGCACGGGCCTGGGCGTGGTTTTTCGCTGGGCCAGCGGCAGTGACCTCACCGTGCTGGACATCATTTCGATGTGGCATGTGCGCCATGAAGCGGTGCGAGCAGCAGACTTCTACCAGCACCATATCGAATTGTTCTCGATGATCTTCGCCGGGGCCTTGGTCATCCTTGCTGCTGCGCCATCCGGGCTGACGACCCGGGCGTCACGCTGGCTCGGACGGCTGTGGTGGGCACCGGCACTGCCGGTCGTCCTGATCGCTGCCATCCTCTTCCAGAAGGAGGGTGGAGGTGCTTCCGGCCTGCCCCGGCAGTTCACGCCACTCGCCGTAGGGGCAGTATCGGGTATGGTTCTGGCGAACAATCCGGTTCCGCAGCGGAGCGAAGTGGAGTGGACGCCAGGCCTGCCCAGGGTGCGCAGCATCGTCCTGCTGGTGGATGAGAGCGTGCGCGGCGACTACATCGACTGGACGCCAGGCAATCCCTACACACCCGGGCTGGCCAGCCGGGCAGCGTCGATCAGCAATTTCGGGCCCGCCGCATCCGGTGGCAATTGCAGCCACTACTCCAACGCGATCCTGCGGTTCATGGGAAGCCGCAACCGTCTGGGCAAGGCATTGCTGACCAATCCAACCATCTGGCAGTACGCGAAGAAAGCTGGCTTCCGCACCGTCTATATCGACGCACAGGCCAGCATCATCAGCAGTTCCGGCAAGATGCAGAATTTCATGACGACCAGCGAACTGCGCTCCATCGACTCCTTCCAACTCGTCGGCGATGCCGTTGCTCCAGCTGAACTCGACAACCGCATGCTGGACATGATCAAGGCGGAACTGGCGACAGACGAGCCCGTCTTCATCTACGCGGTCAAGAATGGGGCGCATTTTCCCTATGACATGGGCTATCCCCCCGAGGAGGTGCTGTTCCGTCCGACGATGACGGAGGCGCCGAAGGACGATGCCTCGGCTCGGATCCGTTCCTATCGCAATGTCGTGCGCTGGTCGGTCGACCGGTTCTTCGCCCGTGTGTTCGACGAGCTCGAATTGGACAACACGGTGATTCTCTACACTTCGGATCACGGGCAACAATTCAGAACCGACCGCCTGCCACACTGCACGGTCGAGCAACCGGACCCACGCGAAGCGCTCGTCCCGCTTTTCACGATTACGGGCCATGCGCAACTTAAGACGCAATTCGACCAGAGCGCCTTGTCTGGCCGTGGCCATGCTAGTCATTTCGCGATCATGCCGGCCATACTGGAGCTAATCGGTTATGATACAAGGGAAGTATCCGTCATCTACCCAGAATCATTGTTGAAAACAAACCTCGTGCCACTTCAATTTACGAGTGGAGACATTTTAGGGTTGTTCTCCAATCGGATCCGATGGCACCCGCTAGATCTCGACCAAGACTATCTAGAACAGCTTGAGCCAGACCGTATCAACGTCAGGCCCGCGGCCGCACATGCGGCGTGGTAGGATACCAACGCTAGCCATAGGACGCTGGCCGCACCACCATCCAACTGGGCTTGATGGACAGAGGTGGTGACCTTGCCCCCTGGAGTGGCCCTGACCTTGCCCCCTGATTGCCCCCGTTCATAACCAGAGCCCGTTCTGGTCGTGGTCCTGTCTGGACCGGGTTGCGACCTCGTTCGGGGTGAGGCCGCCGAGGCTCGTGTGGGGCCGGTGGCCGTTGTAGTCGTCCCGCCAAGCATCGATGATCCGT
>NZ_JABGCL010000045.1 GCF_019800005.1 Geminicoccus harenae
ACGGATCATCGATGCTTGGCGGGACGACTACAACGGCCACCGGCCCCACACGAGCCTCGGCGGCCTCACCCGTGGGCAGCGAAGCAGACATGGACCGGACCACCACAGCTCTCGTCCTCGTCTTTATGACCGCAACCATGGCCTTCGGCATCAAGAGCACCCAGCTCGCCGGCCAGCTCGTCGCTACCATTCAGACCGAACACAGCGTCATCCGTCAGGAACTCCAAGGCATTGTTCCGCCTTGAGGGCCAGCCGAAGCCTGCTGGTGACAGCACCGATGCCTGCGACTCCCGCCGTCTCGGCCTGCCGTGGCCAATGGCATGGGTGCTGACAAATGCAGAAGCCAGAGCCCGAAGTCTGCAGCGATGACCGGCTGTGCGCTTTCGATTGCCGGCTGCGCCCATACGCTCCCAACAGGTAAGGAACATGCAACCAAGGAAAGGCGTGAACCAGCCTTGAGCCGGCTCTCCGTCTGGCGCTCGTTCGGGAAGTCTCGGCTGGAGGATCACCGGCCGTACGATCATGCGATCGGGCCGGCAGCGGATTAGGAATCCTGCCAGCGGCGATCAGTGGCATTGCGGCCGCACTGCTGCGGAAGGACTGCTTTCTGAGTCTGCTTCGCTGGTGAGTAACTCGGCTTCTGCATTGGCGCCGTCGGCCTGACAGGCGGGCTTCGTGGCATGAGGCTCGGGAGGAAGCCGAGCCTAGGGGGGCCATGCTGTTCGTGAAGTGCAGCGGCATGGGATCGAGCATGTGGCCGCTCCAATTGGCAGGTAGCTTCCGCCTGATCGTGCCGTCCCGCGCGATTGGTCAAGACCGCCTCCTCCTGGGGGACCAGTCATCTCGAACCCGGGTAGCTAATTCAGACTTTTCGCTGGCAGAAGATCGGGCTGGTCCAGGTCGACTGGCCGTTTGCCTGGCGCATGCGGAGGTAGACGGTTTCTCCGGTGGCGAAGTCGGACAGCGGTATAATGCCCTGCCATTGCCACTGGTGCGGCCGTGGCAGGGGATGGAAGCGGAAGGCGGGGCTGTCGATGCCGCCGAGATTGCCGGAAAGGGCGCCTTCCAGCAGGCGTGGCAGGTCGACCTGCAGGTGCTGGCCGTCGAGGTCTGCCCGGATCACCGCGTTGTCGGACAGGCGGACCCGCAAGGCCACGGCCTGCATGGCCGGCGTCATGTTGTTCGGGTTGGCGTGGGCCAGGATGGTGAAGGTGAGCGTATGACGGTCGGCGGCGATGCGGTCGGACTCGGTGGTCTGGGCTTCGCCTTCGAGCGGGGAGACCACCTCCGCGCCGCGCAGGCGCGGCTCCACCGCCAGGATCTCACCGCCCTGCAGCTCCAGCCGACCGGTCCAGCGGTGGCTTTTGCCGCGGGCGCCCCAGCCCAGTTCCAGCACCAGGATGGTCTCGAACCCATCCGCGGGTGGCGTGATCGGGGCCGGCTGGAGTTCGGGCGTGATGCGTGCGGTCAGGCGGCCGGAGCGGATCACGTCGATCGTGCCGATGAAGCTGCCGCCCACGGCCTCGATTTGCAGCTCATGGTCGGCCGGTGGGAGGATGCCGCCCTGGATGGTGTCGCCCGCCGCCATGAACAAATGGCTGCAGTCGCCGGTGAGCGCGTTGGTGCGCCGGGACCACAGGCTTTGCCACAAGGCCGCGGCCGTGTTCTCCGGCGCGTAGAGGCAGGTGCGGCCATGGCCGTAGGAGCCGGGGTGGCCGCTATGGTGGTCGGTGTTGCCGATCACGCCGAAGACGTGGCCCAGCGCCAAGCCGTGGCGCAGGGTGGAGCGGCCGTCCGAGGGGCCCATGGAGTGCAGGAACGGCCGCTCGGTCAGCGAAGTCTCCGAGCAGCCATGCATGGAGATGATCTCGGCCACCGGCGACAGTCTCGGGTCGAGCGAGGACCAGTTCACGCCGCGGGCACCCCGGCGGTAGCCGATATGGTGGGGAAAGGCCATCGCGGCGCCGGGATAACGGGCGGAGAGACCGGCCAGCAGCTCGGCCGGGCTGTCGGCCAGCACCATCTCCCGGCTGGCCAGGTCCTTGTAGAGGATCGTGTAGTCGCCGTGCCGGAAGGAATGGATCTCGTAGCCGGGGAAGACCGTGAACGCGCCGTCCTGGTGGAAGCGGCGCAGTGTCGCGAAATGGCCGGGCCAGAGCCGTGCCAGCCGGGCGAAGCCCTCGACGTGGAAGGCGACGATATGGGCAACCTCCGGCTGGTCCACCGGCATGTCCGGCCAGTGGGCATGGCCGGTGACCGAGACGAAGTCGAGCTGCTGGCGGGCGCGTGCCAGCGCATCCTCCAGGCTGCCATGGCCGTAGGACAGGCCGCAATGGTTGTGGATGTCGCCATAGAAGGGCCGCAGCCCGAACGACGCGGCCAGCGGTGTCAGGCGGGGTGGCAGCCGGGCCTTCAGCATGGCCGATTCCTGGGAAGGACGGGGCTGTCGAAGGTGATGGTCAGGCGGTGGGCGGCACTGGTCCTGCCGGCCAGGACCGGCCCGGGCCCGCTGGTGCCATTGGGCCGGCGCTGGCTGGTCACCGGCTCGATCCCAAGGATGCGCCGGTAGGGGCGCATGTCCTGCCAGACCTGCAGGTGCTTCAGCCAGGTCGTCTCGAAGGTGAAGGCGGCGCCGAGGCCGGGCTGGCCCTCCTGGGCCGGTCGTTCCACCCGGCAGCAGGCGATAGGCGCCGCGACGGCATGACAGGCGACCGAGGGGGGCGCTTCCTCGTCGACCTGCGTGAGGCCCAGGCCGTCCCTGGTGACCGTCGTGCCCGCCTGGACCAGGGGATAGCCGAGGTTGAAGTGGTAGAGCATGGCGAGGGCCTGCGGGGTGGGGCGCAGGTTCTCGATGCGGTCGAGGATGCGCAATTCGTTGCCGCCGATCGGCGCCTCGATCCGGCGGTGCAGCCGCAGGTTCGGGCCGTTATGGGTGGCTTCGGTGATCTCGCCCTCGCAGAACAGCACCGGCTCGGCGCGGTCCCAGTCCTCGCCATGGGCCAGCAGGCGTGCCGGGGTCAGCGGCAGATGGCCATGCAGGGGCAGGCCGTCCACCGGCTGACGGACATGGGCCAGGCCGCAGGTGACCAGGAAGCCGGACAGGCTGCGCTCGAAGCCGCGCAGACCATCGGCCTCCTGCGCGTGGAGGTGGGCGGAACGGAAGCCGTTCGGTCCCTGCCAGGCGAGTGGCGTGCCGCGCCACCAGAGCGGGCCGATATCCATGGAGCGGTCGGCCAGTACCCAGAAGTCGAGGCCGCCGCCGGTGGAGAAGGCGAGCGCCCGGACGTCGCGCTCCGGTCCGTCGTCGAGTACGATCCGGCGCACGGCAGCGAGCTGGCGGAGGTCGCCGACCCTGGCCGCGGCCTGCTCGCGTGCGCCGGGCAGCCCAATCATGAGCCGGCGGCGGCCGATGTCACGTCGATCCGGGCGAACGCCTCGGGCGGCGCCTGGTTGGCCTGCATCAGGCCCAGCATCAGCCGCGTCATCCGCGCCTCGGCCGCTTTGTCCTGGAGCGGGCGCTCCTGGCCGGGATCGGTCTGGAGGTCGTAGAGACGGGTGTCGTTCTCGATGAAGGCGCCGGGACCGTAGACGTTGTACATGGGCGAGCGGTCGGTCACCGGGACCTTGAGCACGGGCGCGCCCTTGGTGAAGCCGAACGGCTCGGCGAGACTGGCACCCTTCAGCTCCTCGGGCGTGAACGGCTCGAAGATATGGGTCGGCATCAGCGTGTACTGGTAGATCTCCTGCTTGCTGAGATCGGCCGGGTAGCGGTGATAGGTGAAGCGCCCGTCGGTGACGTTCACCGCGCCGCCGAAATAGCCGAACAGCGCGGCCTCGCGCAGGGCATGGTCCCTTTCCACCACCGGCAGGAGCGAGTGGGCTTCCATCTCTGGCGCAGGGGCCACATCGAAGAAGTCCAGGAAGGTGGGGGCCAGGTCGGTCGTCTGGGTCAGGGCCGCGCGGCGCTGACCGGCCGCTTCCGGCTTGCGCGGGTCGTGGATGAAGAGCGGGATGTGCACGATCTCCTCGTACATGTTCATCCGGTTCTTCGCCCAGAAGTCGTGCTCGCCCAGGAGGAAGCCGTGGTCGGTGGTCACGACCAGGGCGGTGTCCTGCCACATGTCGTGGCGGTCGAACTCGTCGAGCAGCTGGCCCAGCAGGAAGTCGCACAAGGCGACCACGCTGTAATAGTTGGCGCGCAGTTCCTCGCATTCCTCCGGCAGCTCGTCGACCCGGCCATAGCGCGGCCAGTCGCGGATCGGCCCGTTCCAGCCGGTCCGGAACGCGTCCTTGAAGCGCTCGGGCGCATGGAACGGCTCGTGCGGGTCGAAGGTCTCGATCTGGAGCAGCCAGTTGTCGGCGTCGCGGTTGCGCTCCAGGAAGTCGAAGCCCGCGGCGAAGCACTGCACCGAGGGGAACTCGCTCTCGTCGCGGATGAACTCGCGATTGATGATGTTCTGCGAGAAATATTCGCGCCGTTCGGTGGTGAACTGGCGCTCGTGGTACTTCTCGCGCAGCCGCTCCCAGTGCGGCTGGACCATCGCCTTCCAGGGATCGCCTTCCTGGCCGCGCACGAACTCATAGGAATCGTAGCGGTTGTGGTAGGTGGCGCCGCCGTCTTCCCAGTAGTGGAAATGGTCGGTGACCAGATGGCTGTACACGCCGGCCTTGGCGAGCAGTTCCGGGAAGGAGTTGTCGAACGGCTCCAGCGGCCCCCAGGAGCGGTGCAGAAAGCTCAGGCGCCCGGTCTGCATGTCGCGCCTGGCCGGCATGCAGGGCAGGCTGCCGACATAATGCCGGTCGAAGGTGGCGCTGCGCTTGGCCAGCCGGTCGAAGTTCGGGGTCGGGATCCGGGTGCCGCCATAGGGCGAGAGCATGTGCCGGTTCAAGGAATCGAACAGGACGAAGACGACCTTCATGTTGCGACCTTCGTGGCTGGGCGCGTCATTTGACGGCGCCGTTGGTCAGCCCGCGCACGATGAAGCGCTGGGCCACCAGGAGCAGGACGACCGCGGGCAGGATGGAGAGCATCGCGGCTGCGGCCATCTCGGTGTAGGCGATGGTGTTTTCCTGGGCGTACTTGCCGATGGCGACCGGCACCGTCGCGGTTTCCCGCTGGGTGAGGGTCAGCGCCACGGCGAACTCGTTCCAGCTGAAGATGAAGGCGAGTACGCCGGCGGCCGCCAAGCCTGGGGCCACCAGCGGGACAATCACGCTCCAGAGGATCCTGGGAGTTCTTGCTCCGTCGATCCGTGCCGCCTCCAATAGTTCCTCGGGCACGTCGTTGACGAACACGCTCATCATCCAGAGCGCCATCGGCAGGTTCAGCGTGGTGTGGGCCAGCACCAGGCCCAGATAGGAATTGTCCAGGCCGAGCGGCCGGAACATCGAGTACCAGGCACCGGCCAGCGTGATCGGCGGCACCATGTGGAACACGACCGCCCAGCCCAGCATGGAATGGCCGACCCAGCGCGGCCAGCGCATCCGGTTGAGCGAATAGGCGGCGAGCGTGGCGACCACCAGGACCAGGGCCGTGCTGAGCAGGCCCACCGTCAGGCTGTTGGTGAAGTTGCGGACATAGTCCGACGAGCGCGCCGTCAGCACCGCCTCGAAGTTCATCAGGACTGGCTGGAACAGGATCTGGCCCATGAGCAGCGAGATCTGCGTCTTGAAGGCGGCAGCCCCGATCCAGAGGAACGGGAACAGCACGATGGCTGCCGCCAGCACCAGCAGCAGGTGGCGCAGCACCAGTGCTACCCGGCTGCTCCCGGCGCTGCGGCTCATCGCCCGGTCTCCCGGCGGCGCAGGAAGGCGGTGATCAGGATGATCAGCAGGGCGATGCCGAAGAAGGTGACGATCGACATGGCCGAGCCGTAGCCGGCGCGGTCCTCGGTGAAGAAGCGGCGATAGATCGAAAAGCTGATCACTTCGGTGGCCGTGCCCGGCCCGCCGCCGGTGAGCAGGTAGATCTCGTCGAACACCTTGAACGCCAGGATCATCCGGAAGACGAAGGTCACCACCAGCGTCGGGATCATCAGCGGCAGGGTGATGTGGACCAGGCGCTGCCAGCCATTGGCGCCGTCGATGGCAGCCGCCTCGTAGACGTCCTGTGGCAGGGATTCGAGGCCGGCCAGCAGCAGGAGGAAGCAGAACGGCGTCCAGTGCCAGACATCCACCACGATCACCGAGGCCAGCGCCAGATGGCCCTGGCCCAGCCAGTCCTGCGGGGCGAAGCCGAGCAGGCCGGTGATCGTGTTGATGACGCCGAAGTCGAAGCTGTACATCAGCTTCCAGATCGCTCCGATCACGATGCCCGGGATCAGGATCGGCAGGAGGAAGATCGTCCGGTAGACGAGCTTGCCGCGCACCACGGCACTGGTGAGCAGTGCCAGGCCGAAGCCCAGCACCATCTGCAGGCCGACCGCCACCACCGCGAAGATCAGCGTGTTCAGGATGCCGGCGCGGAACAGGCCGTCGCCCGGCAGGGCGCGGAAGTTGGCGAGGCCGACGAAGCTCCAGCTGGCGGTCCGCTCGGCCCAGGCGACGTCGTGGAAGCTCAGGACCAGGAGGTTCAGCATCGGCAGCAGCGTCAGGCCGAGGAAGACGACCAGCGCCGGTGCCAGGGTGGCTGCGCGCCAGCCGCGCTCGCCGGGCAGTGCCGCCGTCCTCATCGGGCCGGCGGCGGGGGCGCGGGCCACGGCTCGGGTATCGGCGGCGGCCATCGGCTACTCGGGCAGCGGGTCGAGGCGCGGCGCGTCGTAGCCGGCCTTGGTCATGACGGCGGCGATCTCCTCGGCCATCCGGTTCAGCGCCCGGGCCGGCGGGACCTCGCCCGAGATGGCCTGGTTGAAGCCGAGTTCGGTGATCGCCAGGATCTCGGCCGATTCCGGGATCACGAAGGTGAGCTGCGCGGTCGGCAGCGCCTTGGCCAGCGCGCCCATCCAGCGGAACTGCTCCTCCTTGGCCATGTCGGATTCCAGCACCGCACGGCTGACCGGCGGCGAGCCCGCCTCGGCATAGGCCTTCTGCGCCGCCTCGGTCTGGAACCACTTCAGGAAGGCCAGCGCCGCCTTCTGCCGGTCGGCCGGGATGTTCTTCGGGATGCCGCCCAGCCAGTGCCCGAGCGGCGGGGTCGAGGGATGGCCTTCGGCATGGGGTGGCGGCGCGAAGCCGACCTGGCCGGCCACGATCGACTGGTTCGGGTCGTCGAAGGTGGATGCCGCGAGCACCGCCAGGATGTGGCCGGCCTTGCCGGTCGCCATGTTCTGGATGACGTTGGCCTGGGACTGCCCGGCGGTCGACGGGTGGCCGGCCTCCTTGGCGAGCTTCAGATAGGTCTCGAGCCCGGCCAGCGTCTCGGGGCTGTTGATGGTGATGGTGAAGTCGCCGCTCTTCTGGTCGCGGAAGATGCCGCCGCCATGGCTGCCGATATAGGGCAGCATGTCGTAGGTGACGTCGAACGCGCCGCGCGCACCACGCTGGACGATGCCGTACATGGCGGGTGGATCGTTCAGCGCCCTGGCGTTCTCCAGGAGCTGGTCCCAGGTCTCCGGGACGCTCAACCCCTTCTCCTCGTAGAGGTCGCTGCGATAATGCAGGAGCGGGATGAACGGGTTGATCGGCACGGTCAGCAGCACGCCGTTCTGTGCGTCCGGCAGCTTGGTCTCGGCGTTCCAGTAGACCGAATCATCGAAGGTGTAGATCCCGGGATCGAGCTTGAAGTCCGGGTCGATCTCGTTCAGCGGCTGGAGGAAGCCGCCGGCATACATCTCGACGAAGAACCCGGCATTGATGACCAGGAGGTCGAACGGGCTCTCGGCGGCCCGCACCGCGGAGCGCTGCTTCTCCAGGCTGCCGGCGAACGGGTTCACGTCGAGCTCGACGGAGTTGCCGGTTTCCTCCTCGTAGAGCTCCACCGTCTTCTGGAAGCCGGCGAACCAGGGCGACTGGTTGATCACGATGGTGATCGGCGCCTCGTCCGCGGCCCAACTTGGGCCCGCCGCCGCGAGCAGTGCCGGGATCGCCACCGTCGCCGCCATGCCCCAGCGCCGCAGCCGCGCGCTTACGGCCTTCACCTGGTCCATCGTGCCTCCCCCTTCGGTCTGATGCCGCCCATGACGAACCTTGTCACGGCGCCGCCATTCCTACCAAACACTTCGGGGACGCCTGCAATTCAGAAAAGCTATCGCTCCGCCGTCAGTTGCCCGGCCGTTCCCGGCAGACCTCGCGCAGGGCGGCCATGACCGCCTGTGCTTCCGGCGACAGCCAGGCATTGCGGCGGGTCCAGATCCCGGCGGCGCGCTCGGCGGTGAGAAGGTCGATGTCGAGGACCGCCAGGCCACGCCCGTGCGGCGTTTTCAGCGTTTCCCGGTTGGTATAGCTGAGCGCGTCCGTCTCGCGCACCATCGCCAGGAGGAAGGTCATCGAGTCCGCCTCGACCGTCGCTTCCGGCGGCGCCAGGTTGTGCGCCACGAACAGGGCCTCAAGCCGGCGGCGGGCGCGCGTCACCCGCACCACCGGCAGGACCCAGGGAAAGCGCAGGGTCTCCTCCAGCCCGGGCCGCTCCAGCCGGGTCAGCGGGTGGCCGGCACGGCAGAACACCACCAGCCGGTCGCTGGTCAGCTTCTCCAGCGCCAGGTCGCCCGCTGCGTCCTCCTGCGGCAGCTCGGCCACCACGAAATCCAGGTCGCCCTGGCGCAGGGCCCGCATCAGCGCCGCGTCGAACCCGCCGGTGACGCGCAGCCGGATGTTCGGATTGGCCGCCATGGCGCGGGCCGCGGCGGTGGGCAGGTGGCTGTGCTGCCAAGCCGGCCCGGCCCCCACGTTGACCGGCGTGCCCGCCCCGTTCTTCAGGCTTTCCAGCTCGCCGAGCGCATCGCCCACCTGCACCTGCATCGCCAGGGCATGGCGCACCAGGCGGCGGCCGAACTCGGTCAGCTCCATGCCGCGCGGCAGGCGCTGGAACAGGGGCACGCCCAGTTCCCGCTCCAGCAGCTTGATGCTCTTGGTGAGGGTCGGCTGGGTGACGTGCAGCTCGGCCGCGGCGAGCGTCATGTTGCGGCGCTCGGCGATCTTCAGGAAATAGTTGAGCTGGCGAAGGTCCATCGGCGCGCGTTGCTCCTGCCAGCCCGGAGCCGCTCAGATGCCCGACCGCGCAGTTCCCGCCGGGCGATGGCCGGCATGGCGCTTCAGACGGAAGGCCAGGACCAGCAGCGTTATCCCGAACACGATGGCATAGGCGCCGAGCCACCAGGCCAGCACGATCGCGCCCACCATCGGGCTGACCGCCAGGAGGATGCCGTAGAGCAGGGAGGCGATGCCGCCCAGGATCAGCCAGCCACGCCCATGGCTGGTCTTCAGCTTGACGGCGGAGACCAGCATGGTGACGCCGGAGATCAGCGCCCAGGCGGCGATCAGCAGCACGAAGGCAAAGACGGTGATGCCCGGCCAGACGAAGGCGGCGATGCCGATCACCACCCCGGCGATGCCGTGAATGAGCAGGAGGCCCCAGCGCACGCCGGCGCGGGCCCCCCGGATCGCGGCGATGATGCCGAAGATGCCGTCCACCAGGCTGAAGGCGGCGAAGATCAGCACCAGCGACAGGATGGTCGCCCCCGGCAGCACGAAGGCCAGGATGCCGAACAGGACGGCCATCGCCCCGCGCAGCGCCAGTGCCCACCAGTTCTGCGCCAGGATGGCGTTCATCGCCTCGTGGCGGTCCTGCATCGAAGGAGCGAGAGGATTCATGATCGGCCCCATCGGGATGGGCGGCCGGATGCTGCGCGCCCGGTGGCTTCTTCTGTATCGCCTCCACCAGTGCCTGGGAACGCCGCCCGCGCGGTCAGGCCGGATGGTGGCGGCGGACCTCGGTGACGAAGGCCTCGACCCGGGCCGGGTCCACCTGGTTCCACCAGACCCCGTCGTGCTTCAGGCTGGACCCGACGATCGCCCCGTCCAGCTCCGCCATCAGCGCCGCGGCATTGTCCTTCGCGATGCCGCTGCCGGCGATCACCGGCAGGCGGGTGCCGGCGCGCACCGCGGCGATCTCCTCGGGCGGCACCGTGTCCCCGGTGCGGTTGCCGGTCGCGATCGCCACGTCGGCATCGTAGAACTCGGTGTCCCGGGCTAGTTCCGCCACGCCCCGGTCGCCCACGATGGCATGGGCGCCGTGCTTGACGTGGACGTCGGCGAAGATCGCCACGTCGTCTGCCCCGATCATCCGCCGGAAGCGCAGCGCCCGGCCGCTCTCGCCCTCGACCAGCCCCTCATTGGCGACATAGGCGTTGACCCACTGGTTGACCCGGATGAACCGGGCATCCGTCGCCTTGGCGATCGCCAGCGCGCCGATGGCGCTGTTGGCGAGCAGGTTGATGCCGTAGGGCAGGTCGACCGCTTCGGCCACCGCCTTCACCAGCACGCTCATCGCCGCCACGATCTCCGGCCCGATCTCGCCCGGCGGCAGGAACGGGATGTCGCCGTGGTTCTCGAGCATCAGGCCGTTCATGCCGCCTGCGGCATAGGCCCTGGCGTCCTCGACCGCCCGCTTCACGATGGCCGACATCGGCTCGCCCTGGTAGCGCGGCGTGCCGGGCAGGGGCGCGCAGTGGACATTGCCGATCAGGGGCTTGTTGACCTTGAAGATGGCGGCGAGCGGCGAGGGGCGGGCAGGGGCGATGGCCACGGGCAATCCAGTCGAGAACGGGAGTCAGAGATCGGTCGAGACGAGCCGGGACATGACGTGGGCCAGGCGCGCCGCCCGGTCCTCCGGTGTCGGCCGGACCGTGCGGAGTGCACCGCAGGCTTCGACCACATAGGAGGCGGCCACCGTGCCCATGGCGGCGCAGACCTCCGGCGGCCGGCCCTCGGCCAGGCCCGCCAGGAAGCCGCCGCAATAGGAATCCCCGGCACCGGTCGTGTCCACCACCCTGGCCGGGAAGGCCGGTACTCGCACCAGCCGGCGCTCGCCCGGCACGCAGACGAACGACCCGCGCTCGCCGAGCTTCACCGCGATCGTGCAGCCATGCTCCGTCGCCTGCGCCCGCACCCAGGCTTCCAGGTCGTCCGGCCGCCAGATCCGCAGGATCTCCGACTCGCTCGGCAGGAACGCGCTCAGGTGATGGAGGAAGGTCAGGTCCCGGTAGAGGCTGGCGTCGATATAGCCGTCCGAAAGCAGGTCGAGCGTCACGGCCGGGCGCCCCGGCAGGCCGGCTAGGTGGACCGCATTGGCGAGCGAGCTGGTCGGGCCCTGGGGGGCGATATGGAAGCCGCGGGCGTTCGCGTAGAAGTCCGGCAGTGATCCCCGGCCCTCGTCCATCTCGGCGGCGGTCGAGGAGGAAAGCTTCGGGATCTGCTGCTTGTCGCGGTCGTTCTCGTGCAGCAGCCAGAGCTGCAGGCCGTTGCCGTCGATCGTCTCGATGCCGCGGCTGTCGAGCCCGAAGCCCTCGATGTCGGCGCGGACCAGGTCCAGGTGACGCCGGCCGGTCACCGAATGGACCCCCACCGAATCGTTCCAGATCCGCGCACCCACCGCCGAATAGAGGGCGCCGCCGCCCAGCACGTCGCGCTGGACGACATTGCCCTGGACGATGTCGTCGATGGTCAGCCAGCCGATCGTGACGAGCTCGGTCATGCGGTGCGCCCGAACAGGTCGGCGCAGCGCTCGCGATAAACAGGGGCGATCGCCGAATAGTAGATCAATGCCTTGGACAGGCTGACCAGGTCGTGCAGGTTCGCCCGCGGCTCGCCCTTGTCCAGGTGCCGGTTGAAGCCGGCAAAGCCCAGCAGGAGGATGTTCGGCGTCTTCAGGAGCACGCTGACATCGTCGCTGCGCGAGGTGTAGGCGTTGTTCGATTCCTGGACCGGCACGCCCAGTTCCGCCAGGACGCCGATCATGTCCTGCGCCAGGGCATAGAGGTGTGGTGGCGTCACCGCCCCCCGTGCCAGACTGGAGAATTCCGCCAGCACGGCACCCTGGCCCAGCCGCGTGCTGTTCTCGACGCCGCCGCGCGTGTCCGCGTCCGGGTCGCCGCCGGCCTGCTGCACGTCGGCGATGATCGCCAGGTCCGGTGTCGGCAGGATGTTCACGAGGCGCGAGCCGCCCCTTCCCATCACCTGGCTGCCGCTGCCATGCGGCCCCTCCTCCTCGTCGGGGAAGGCCAGCATCGCCTCGATCCCGGCCTGGGCCATGACCGGGGCTGCCACGGCGAGGGCTGCTACCGCACCGGCGTTGTCGACATGACCGACGAAATTGCCCTGGTCGTCCGTTTCCCGGCACGGGGCCGACATCACGACCCGGTCGCCGACCCGGATCGGGACGGACGGATCGTTGGGCTCGAAGAAGGGCTGCCCGCGCTCGGTGACCAGGCGGCCCCCGACGGACGGGCGATAGCGGTTGGACGGCAGGTCGTAGCGGACCACCTCGGCCGGCCGCTCGCCCTCCTCGATCAGGTGGTAGCAGAACGGCACCAGCGGGTAGCGGTCGCCGGCCTTCGGCTGGATCAGGTAGCTGATCGTGTCGAGATGGGCGAAGTACCAGAGCGGCTTGGCCGGCTCGGCGCTGCCGGTCAGGATCACCGTACTGCCGGTCTTCTCGAAATCCTCGCGCAGGTGCAGCCGCGTGCGCTCGACCTGGTCGTCGGCGAGCAGGCGCTTGAGCACCGGCGTGCGCAAGGCGGCTGCCGCCGTGGACGGTGCCGGCATGTTGGCGAGCGCAAACGTATAACGGCGCACGCGTTCCAGGGTGACATGCGCGTCCACCGCCGGCCGCAGGGCCTCCAGCACCGGCAGGATCCGCTTTCGGACATCCATCGGCAGGCTCCTTCAGGTCCGGTTGGCGCGGCTCATGCCGAACACCGCGACCACGATCAGGGCGCCCTTGACCAGCTGCTGCACGAACGGGTCGACCCCGTTCAGGTTCAGCGTGTTGGCGAGCACCCCGATGATCAGCGTGCCGATGAAGGTGCCCCAGACGGAGCCCTTCCCGCCGAACAGCGACGTGCCGCCCACCACCACCGCGGCGATCGCATCGAGCTCGTAGCCCTGGCCCGCGATCGGCGTGCCGATGCCGAGCTGGGAAGAATAGACCACCCCGGCCAGCGCCGCCAATCCGCCGGAGATGACATAGACCACGGTCTTGTAGAGGCGCACCGGCACACCCGACATCCGGGCGGCCTCCTCGTTGGAGCCGATCCCGTAGACCGAGCGGCCGAACGGGGTCATGCCCAGCACGAAGGCACTGGCGAGCAGGGTCGCGATCAGCACGAGCGCCGGGATCGGGATGCCCAGGAAGTAGCCGTTGCCGAAATTGTAGAAGGTCTCGTCCAGGATCGGGATCGGCGTGCCGCCGGTATAGATGAACGCCAGGCCGCGCGCGAAGGACAGCATGCCGAGCGTCATGATGAAGGCGGGAATGCCGGCATAGGCGACGCCGATGCCGTTGACGAGGCCGGCCCCCGCCCCCGCCAGCATGCCGAGCGTGATCGCCACCGGCAGGCCCCAGCTTTCCAGCAGCCCGGCATAGAGCACCACCGACAGGCCCAGGATCGAGCCGATCGACAGGTCGATCCCGGCGGTCAGGATCACGAAGGTCATGCCCATCGCGAGGATGCCGACGATCGCGATCTGGCGCAGCACGTTCAGGAGGTTCGGCACGGTCAGGAACCGGTCCGACAGGAGCGAGGCGATCACGATCAATACGACCAGGGCGATCAGGCCGCCGAGCCTGCCGGCGCCGATCCGGCGCAGCATGGCACCATAGCCGGGATGGGTAGCTTCATGCGGCAAGGGCTGCGGACCTCATGATGGTTTCCTCGCTCGCTTCTTCACGGCTGAGCGTCGTGGCGACACGCCCGCGGCGGAGCACGACGATCCGGTCGGACAGGCGCAGGACCTCCTCCATCTCCGAGGAGATCAGGACAATCGCCACGCCGCGCGCCACCAGCTGCTCGATGAGCGCGTAGATTTCCTGCTTGGCGCCGATGTCGACCCCGCGGGTCGGCTCGTCGACGATCAGCACCTTCGGCTCCACCGCCAGCGCCCGGCCGATCAGCACCTTCTGCTGGTTGCCGCCACTCAGGTAACGGATCTCGGTGCCCATCCCGGCCGAGCGCACGTCGAGCTTGCCGATCATCTCACGGACATAAATGCGCTCCTTGACCAGGTTCAGCACGCCCAGGCGCGTGAACCGGCCAAGGCTGGAGATGGTCGCGTTCTCGCGCACCGGGCGGTTGGGCAGGAGGCCCTGCGCCTTGCGGTCCTCAGTCAGGTAACTGATGCCCAGCCGCGCCGCCTTGCCGGGATCGTCGATGCGCACGTCCTGGCCGTGCAGCCGGATCGTTCCCGCACTCGGGCGGGCCAGGCCCACGATGGCGCGCGCCACCTCGGTCCGCCCGGCGCCGACCAGCCCGGCCAGGCCCACGATCTCGCCCTCGTGCACCGCGAACGAGACGTCCTCGAACTCGCCGCGGCGGGACAGGCCCCGCAGCTCCAGCGCCGGCTTGCCGAAACGGCGCGCTTGGCGGGCGTGAGCCGGGAAGTCCCGGCCGATCATCCGGGCGACCAGCCATTCCTGGTCGATCTCGCCGATCGGCGCCTCGCCGGTCTTCCTGCCGTCGCGCAGCACCGTGACCCGGTCGCAGATCCGGAACACCTCTTCCAGATGATGGGAAATGAACACGATGCCCAGGCCCTGCGCCTTGAGGCGGGCGACCAGGGCGAACAGGGTGGCGACCCGCTTCTCGTCGAGCACGGCGGTGGGCTCGTCCAGCACCAGCACCTTCGCCTGGAGCGAGATTGCCTTGGCGATCTCGACCATCTGCTGCTGGGCGATACTCAGGCGCCCGACCGGCACGGACGGGTCGATCTCGATGGACAGGCTGTCCAGGAGCTCCGCCGCCCGCCGGCGCATCTCGCCCCGTGCCACCGTGCCGAACCGGGTGGTCGGGAAGTGGCCCAGGAAGATGTTTTCCTCGGCCGACAGATGCGGGGCCAGCGACAGTTCCTGCTGGATCACCACGATGCCGCGGGCCAGCGCGTCGCGCGGCGAGCGCAGGCGGGTGGGCTCCCCCTCGACCAGCAGCTCGCCGCGATCCGGCTGGTAGACGCCGCCCAGCACCTTGATGAGCGTCGACTTGCCCGCCCCGTTCTCGCCTACCAGTGCCTGGACCTCGCCGGCATGCACGGCGAAGTCCAGGTCGGACAGGACGACGTTGCCGGAAAAGCTCTTGCCCAGGCCCCGGACGGCGAGAAGCGGCGTCACCAGTGAAGCGTTCAGTTTCAGCGGCAAGGATCCGGCGTCGGCTCGAAGTCGCCCCAGCCGCGGCCGATCCACTCGTCGGCATTGGCGGCGGTCACCACCGGCGAATCCGGCAGCACCAGGGTCTTGCCGGGCTCGGCATAGTCCTGGGCGTCCGGGATCTCCTTGCCGGTGAGCGTGTAGAGCACCGCGCGCAGGCCGATATCGCCGATGAACGGGGTGTAGTTGCCGTCCGCGCCGAACGTGCCGGCCTTGACCGACTTGAACCCGGCATTGGAGCCGTCGAACGTGTAGTGCCTGATCCCGTCCCCGCAGCGGTTCGCCCGCGCGATCGCGAGCTGCGCCCCCCAGGACGATTCCTCGGCATGGGAGAACACCGCGTCGATCTCAGGATAGGCGGTCAGCCAGTCCTCCATCAGCTTCACCGCGGGCTCGCGGATCCACTGGCCGTCGCCGGTCACCAGCACCTCGATGTCCGGGTGGCCCTCCAGCACGTTCTCCATGCCCTTGTTGCGGTCGACCGCCGGCGAGGAGCCCTGCAGCCCGGTGATCACCACGATCTTGCCCTTGCCGCCCAGGTCGTCGGCCATCTTCTGCGCGACGCCCTCGGCCATGGTGACGTTGCTCTGGCCGATGAACAGGGTCTTGTCGGTGGGCACGTCACGGTCGAGCACGACCAGCGGCAGCCCCTCGTTCATGACCGCACGCGCCGCCGGCACGAGCGCCGCCGATTCCACCGGGCTCATGATCACCGCGTCGACGCCGCGGGCGATCAGGTCGCGCACGTCGTTGTTCTGCTTGGCGACGTCGACATTGCCGTCCAGCACGACCAGCTCGACGTTCGGATGCCGGCAGGCCTCGGCCTGCAGCGATTCCAGCATCGACACGCGCCAGGGATGGTTGAAGCCGGTCTGCGAGAACCCGATCGTGAGCGGCTTCTCCTCGCCGTCGATGGCGACCGGGCCGGCATCGAGCGGGAGAATGTCGGTGAACGGCAGCTTCTCGTAGCGCGCCGCCAGCTCGTCGCAGGTCGCGTTGGTGATCGGCAGCCGCTCCTGGGCCATGCCGGACGCGAGCGGCAGGGCTACCAGCGCCGTGGTCAAGAGGCCGACAGACTTCAGCATGGGCGTTCTCCCCCGCGGAACGGGCGGTGTTAGGTGTGAGGGCTCCGCACCGCCTTTTCTGTCAGGCTAGTAACGCTGGTGGTGCTGTCAACGCACGATTCACAGCGGGGGAGGAAATCGAGTGAATCCCGCGCAGACTGCGCAAACAGTAGGATTATTGGAGGACTCTTGAGCGACCTGTTGCCGAAGATCTGCGTATATCGATGCGACCAGATTAACAGTTGTAAGAGGAATCACAGAGCTTAACCATGCCGCCGGATCGTCGTGGCAGGCAGCGTAATGACTCTCGGCAAGCAGCAGCGGATCGCCTTCCTCATGGAGCAGGTGGCACGGCAGGGCATGGTCGGTCTGCGCGAGGTCAGCGCGCGCCTGGGCGTGTCGGAGATGACGGTCCGGCGCGACGTGGCCGCGGCGGACGGACGGCTGTCGATCCTGGGCGGCCATATCCTGCCCGAGCGGGCGGCCATGCCGGCCGGCGGGCAGGGCCTGGCCCAGGAGGACCAGCGGACGGTCAAGATCCGCGCCTGCGAATGGGCGTGCAGCCTGATCGAGCCGGACGATACGCTGTTCGTGGACTGCGGCTCCACCCTGGCCCACCTGGCCCGGCGCCTGCCCCAGGACCAGCGGCTGACCGTGGTCTGCTACTCGCTGGACGTGGCCGAGGCGGTGGCGCGGCGTCCGGGCATCCGCATGGTGCTGATGGGCGGCCTCTACCATGCCGATTCCGGCTCGTTCGAGGGCGACAGCGGTCTCGCCACCCTGCGCTCGGTCCGGCTGAACAAGGCGTTCATCTCGGCGGGCGGCATCCATCCGAGCCGCGGGGTGAGCTGCACCAATTTCCACGAGGTGCTGGTCAAGCGCGCGGCCATGGAGAACGCGCTGGTCTCCTATCTGGTGGCCGACAGCAGCAAGTTCGGGCGCCTGACGCCGGCCTATTTCGCCGACCTGCGCAGCTTCGCCGCGATCGTCACCGAGACCGGGATCGCACCGCCGCCCAGGCAAGAGGGCGGCTGAGACTGCCGATTGTATCAGACAAGACTGTTGCGATCCCATCTCCGCCTGTTACATGCGAGGCCAGATAACAAGGGCCCAGGTCGGGGGAGGCTGGGGTGCGGGGCGAGATGCGCCGGGAAGCGCTGCTCCAGTATCTGCGCGTGCGCGAGCACGCCACGGTCGACGAGCTGGTGGAGCAGATGCGTGTCAGCAAGATGACGGTGCATCGCGACCTGGACCGGCTCGCCGAGCAGCGGCTGGTCCGCAAGATCCGCGGCGGGGCCACGCTGGCCACCAGCATCGTGTTCGAGGGCGACTATGCCTATCGCGAGCAGCAGAACCGCCTGGAGAAGGCGGCGCTGGCCCAGCGCATGGCCGAGATGGTCGAGCCCGGCATGGCGATCGTGCTCGACGATTCCTCGACCGCGGCCAGCATCATTCCGTTCCTCGGCCACAAGCGGCCGCTCACCGTCATCACCAACGGGCTGAAGGTGATCGAGAGCTTCCGGCGGGCCGACGAGATCACCCTGATCTGCCTGGGCGGCCGCTACGATCCGGTGGCCCAGGCCTTTTTCGGCCTGGTCTGCGAGGCGGCGGTGGCGCGGCTGCGCGCCGACCTGGCGATCTTCTCGACCTCGGCGGTGCGCGGCACCAGCGCCTATCTGCACGATCCGGACATCATCCGGGCCAAGCTCGCCATGAAGCTGGCCGCGGAACGCTCGGTGATCGCGTTCGACCGCTCCAAGGTCGGCCGCTCGGCGCTCAACCTGTTCGCGCCGCTGCGCGAGTTCGATTCGGTCCTGGTCACCGAAGGGCTGTCGCCCGAAACCGATCAGGCATTGCGAAGGGATGGCGTGCGCCTGGAACTGGTCGCGACCGGTGCGGGGCACTGAGGCCATGGCTCGATCAAGGGAGGCAGGAACAATGACGAAGACGACTAGGACGACCTGGCTGGGCAGTGCCGCCGTGGCGCTGGCGATGGCAGGCCTGGGCGGCCCGGCGGGTGCCGCCGAGACGCTGACCTTCATCTGGCATGCCGGCACCTGCGCCGATGCCGTGGTCAACATCGCCAAGGACTATCCGGACAAGAACGTCTCGATCGTGCCGGCCCTGGTCCCCTACGGGCCAGAATGGCACAACAAGATCGCGTCCGAGTTCGCGATCAAGGGCGACGGGTTCGACTTCGCCATGTGGGACAGCCAGTCGACTGCCGAGTTCGCCGGCGGCGGGCACGCCTACTCGATCAACAAGGTCTTCGAGGAATCCGAGTACCTGAAGCCGGAACTGTTCGACCCGGCCTCGCTCGCCCGCTACGGCGAATATCCGGACGGGTCCGGCCAGTACTGGGGCCTGCCGATCAACCAGGACGCCTACGGCTTCATGTGGCGCAAGGACCTGTTCGAGGACCCGGAGGAGCAGGCCGCGTTCAAGGAGAAGTACGGCAAGGACCTCAAGGTCCCGCAGACCTACCAGGATGCCAAGGAGATCGCCGAGTTCTTCACCCGGCCGGAGGAGGGCCTGTTCGGCTGGGGGCAGATGGGCGGGCGCGAGTACGACTTCGCCACCACCGCGTCCAACTCGTTCATGTGGTCGTTCGGCGGCGAGCTCTACAATCCCGAGACCTTTGAGGCCAAGGGCTACCTGAACTCGCCGGCCTCGGTGGACGGCGTGCAGTTCTATGTCGACATGTTCGAGTACGGGCCGCAGGGCAGCCAGAACTGGGGCTGGGACGAGGTGAACGCCGCCTTCCAGCAGGGTAAGCTGGCCATGGCGATGCAGTGGTACTACTTCAACGGCTCCAACTCCGACCCCAAGGTCAACAAGTTCGCTGAAACGACCGGCTTCGGCAACCTGCCGGGTGCGATCGGCCGGGACGGCAAGTTCCGCCGCCAGTATTCGGTGGGCGGCCAGGGCATGGGCATCAACACCTACTCCAAGAAGATCCCGCAGCTCGTCAAGTTCATGGAGTGGTACTTCCAGCCCGAGCAGCAGAAGCGCTACGCCGCGGTCTGCCAGACCGGGCTGAAGTCGGTCCTGGACGATCCGGAATGGCAGGGGCTGAACAGCTACAACAAGCACTTCGCCAAGGCGCTGGAATACACCAACGACTACTGGCACCTGCCGGAGTACAACGTGCTGCTCGACATCCTCCAGGAGGAGGTCTCCAACGCGATTTCCGGCAAGAAGACGGTGCAGGAGGCCCTGGACGACGCGGCCGAGCGCCATGAGGAGGTGTTCGAGGACGCCGGCTACGAGATCGTCCGCTCGGACGAGACGCCGGAAGTCCCCGACACGGTGATCGCACCGGTCGGCACTGATCAGGTCGTGGAACTGTCGACCGACTGACCGGGCAAGGCGGCGCCATTCGACCGGTGCCGCCTTCCACCTTCGGATGAAGCGAGCGCTCATGCCGTTCCACCGCCAGCCGATCCTGATCCCGGCGATCGTCATCGGCATCTACATGATCTATGCGTGCGGGCCCTTGCTCTGGCTGGTGCTCTCGTCGCTGAAGGACCGCCAGGAGCTGTTCTCCTGGCCGCCCAGCCTGTTCTTCACCCCCGACCTGTCCGGCTACCGGATGGTGTTCGGCATCGGCGAGGCGGCGGAGACCGCGACCGCGCTGGGGCTGACCGATGCCCTGATCAACTCGGTGGTCATCTCCGTCTCCGGCACGGTGCTGGCGGTCGCGTTCGGCACGCTGGCGGGCTATGCCTGCTCACGCTTCGCCTTTCCCGGCCGCGACGACTTCATGTTCTTCGCGCTCTCGACCCGGATGATCCCGCCGGTCGCGGTGCTGGTCTTCTACCACGTGATGTTCTCGCGCCTGGGCCTGTCCGACACCCGCACCGGGCTGATCCTGGTGGTGACCTTCATCAATCTCGGCCTCGCCACCTGGATCATGAAGGGCTTCTTCGACGGCGTGCCGGAGGAGATCGAGAACATCGCGCTGGTGAACGGCTACACGCGGCTCTACGCCTTCTGGAACTTGGTCCTGCCGATGGTGCGCGGCGGCATCGCGGCCACGGCCGGCTTCTGCTTCATCTTCGCCTGGAACGAGTTCGCCTTCTCCACGATTCTCGCCACCACCCAGGCCAAGACCCTGCCGGTCAAGATCTCTTCCGCCACCGGGGCCACGGGCATCGAATGGGCGCAGATCTGTGCGGCCGGTGTGGTGCTGGTGATCCCGGTCGCGATCTTCTTCTGGCTGATCCGCAAGTACCTGCTGATGGGCATGACCTTCGGCGTGCTGGGAAGGAGCCGGACATGAGGCAGGCCATTCCCGCCGGCCGCACTGCGGCCCACGCCGTGCCGAGGGCCATCTCGGACCGGACCATCTGCGGCCTGTTCATGGCACCGGCGCTGGCCATCCTGCTCCTGATGGTGGCCTATCCGTTCATCTCGCTGCTCTACTACTCGACCCTGAACTTCTCGATCCTCAACCCGGCCAAGGGCTCGGAGTTCATCGGGCTGCAAAACTACACGCGGCTCCTGTCGCGCGAATCGGTCTGGGAACGGTTCGTCTTCACCGGCCAGTTCGTGCTGGCGACGGTGGTGGTGCAGTTCTGCGTGGGCGTGGCGGTGGCCTATGCGTTCCAGCGCAACTTCAAGGGCCGCGACCTGCTGTTCACCATTGCCATGCTGCCGATGATGCTCTGCCCGATCGTGGTGGGCTTTCTTTGGCGCTACATGTTCAATTCCGAGTGGGGCGTGGTGAACTACCTCGTGACCCTCCTGGGCTTCGGCAAGATCGACTGGCTGGGCGTGCCGGGCAACGCGCTCTGGGCGGTGGTGATCGCGGATGCCTGGATGTGGACGCCGTTCGTGATCCTGCTGGCGACCGCGGCGTTCCGGGGCATCCCGACCGACATCAACGAGGCGGCGGAGATCGACGGGGCGTCGCCCTTCTTCCGCTTCACCCGCGTCACCCTGCCCATGTCGATGCCGATCCTCCTGATCGCCTTCCTCCTGCGCCTGATCGACGCCTTCAAGCAGTCCGACCTGTTCTTCGCCATGACCGGCGGCGGGCCGGGCTCCGATACGGAGACGGTAGCGTTTCGCCTGGGCAAGATCGCGTTCAGCCATTTCTATACCGGCCAGGCTTCGGCGTTCGCCGTGATCATGCTGGTGATCATCATCGGCCTGTCGCTGATCTTCGTGCGGCTTCTCACCCAGCAGGGCAGGCAGGACTGATGGCGCGCGTGGCTCTCGACCATCTGTCCGTCCGCTTCGGCCAGGTCGCCGCGGTGGACGACATCTCGATCGCCTTCGAGCAGGGCGAGTTCATCGTCCTCTTGGGGCCGTCCGGGTGCGGCAAGACCACGACGCTGCGCTGCATCGCAGGATTGGAGCAGCCGACTTCGGGCAAGATCTTCTTCGACCAGGACGAGGTCTCGCACCTGCCGCCCAGAGCGCGCCAGGTGGCGATGGTGTTCCAGTTCGTTTCGCTCTATCCGCATCTGCGCGTGCGCGACAACATCGCCTTCCCGCTCCGGGCACGCGGGGAGGGGCGGGCGGAGATCGAGCGCAAGATCGCCTGGATGAGCAAGATCTTCGATCTGGGCGACATCCTTCACCGCCGGCCAGGGACGCTGCCGCCGGGGGCCAGGCAGAAGGCGGCGCTGGCCCGGGCGGTGGTGCGCGAGCCGCGCGTCCTGCTGCTGGACGAGCCGCTCTCCGCGATCGACGAGCAGTTCCGGGAGGAGATGCGCTGGGAGCTCCGGCACCTGCAAAAGGAGCTGGGCATGACCACGGTCCACGTCACCCATGACCAGCGGGAAGCCATGTCGCTGGCCGACCGGGTCGTGCTGATGCGGGCCGGCAGGATCGTGCAGGCCGGCACGCCCAGGGAGCTGTTCGACGACCCGGTCGACGAGTTCGCCGCCCACTTCATCGGCTCGCCCAGCGTCAACCTGATCGATGCGTCGTTCAGCGAGGACGGCGTGGCATTGGGCGAGGCGGGCGTGCCGATCCGGCTGCCGGAGCGGCACCTGGAAGCCCTGCGCCGCAGCGGGCTTAGGCGCGGGCGGATCGGGATTCGGCCGCACTCGCTGCGGCCCGCCGGCCGGGACGACCATGCCGCGGTGCCGGTCGAACGGCCGATCGCCTACGCGGTCGGGCGCGAGCGCTTCCTCGACTTCGAGCTGTCCGGGCAGACCTGGCGCGGCGTGCTGCCAGCCGATGCCGGGGACAGCCTGCCGGAGCGGATGCAGCTCGACCCCGCCCGGATCTTCTATTTCACGCCGGAAGGCGTGCGACTGCCGGTGGCCTGACCCATGACCGTGCTCCGCCTGAGCGGCCTGTCCAAGTCCTTCGGTGCCAAGCAGGCGCTCCGCCAGGTCGACCTGTCCCTGGAGGAAGGCGAGGTCCTGGCCCTGCTGGGCCCGACCGGGGCCGGCAAGACCACGACGCTGCGCTGCATCGCCGGACTGGAGAAGCCGGACCGGGGCAGCGTCCACCTGGACAACCGGGACGTCACCGCCACCTCGCCGCGCGAGCGCGACGTGGCGGTGGTGTTCGAGGGCTTCAACCTGCTGCCCACCCTGTCGGTGTTCGACAACATCGCCTTTCCGCTGCGCTCGCCGGTCTACCGGCGGCCGGAGGACGAGGTCAGGCGCGAGGTGGTCCAGGCGGCGGCGACGCTCCGGATCGGCCATCTGCTGGACCGGCGGATCGAGCAGCTTTCGGGCGGGGAGAAGCAGCGGGTGGCGATCGCCCGGGCGCTGGTGCGAAGGCCGCGCGTCTATCTCCTGGACGAGCCGCTCTCGGCGCTGGACCTGAAGCTGCGCGAGAGCCTGCAGGGCGAGATCAAGGCCATGTACCAGGCGACCGGCGCCACGGTGATCTATGCCTCGCACGACTATCCGAGTGCCGCCGCGATCGCGACGCGGATGGCGCTGATCGAGGGCGGCCGGATCCTCCAGTGCGCCACGATCGGGGAGATCATCGCCGATCCGCGCCATGCCTCGGTCGGCCGACTGGTCGGCAGCCCGTCCATGGCGCAGTTCCCGGCACAAGGCACCGGGCAGGGCGTCGAGATCGACGGCCTGCCCATGCGGCTGCCGGGACCTGGCGAGGCCGGCGGCCGGCTGCTGGTCGGGATCTGGCCGGAGGACATCGAGCTGACCACGCGGCCGACCGACGGCTATGCCGAGGGGCGGGTCTGGGCCACCGACTTCCGGGGGCGGGACAAGGCGATCGAGGTCCGGGTGGGCAGCCAGCGCTTCCGCAAGGTGGTGGAGCTCGACCTGCAGGCCCAGCAGGGCGACCCGATCTGGTTCCGGCTGCCGCCTGGGCGGGTCTTTCACTTCGATGCCGCCACCGGCGAGCGGATCGACCACGGGCCGACGCGGAGGGCCGCATGAAGCGCCAGCACTGGTACAAGGTCGCTTCCGGCCTGATCCTTTTGGGCGTGGTGCTGATGTGCCAGCCCTTCCTGGTCGAGCTCTACAGCGCGGGCTTCCCCGTGATCCTGCTGGGCGTGGTCCTGTTCAACGTGCTGGACCACCTGCCCGAGCGCAAGCCGCACTCCGATTCCCCCTCCTGAGGTATCCATGACCAAGGTCCAGAAGATCATCAACGATCCGGAGAACATCGTCGCCGAGGTCATCGACGGCCTCGTGCTGGCCTCGCACGGCCGGCTCCGCAAGCTGGAGGATGCGCCGGCGCTCCTGCGCACCGACATCGAGCCCGGCAAGGTGGCGCTGCTGGTGGGTGGCGGTTCCGGGCACGAGCCGATGTACTCGGCCTATGTCGGCAGGGGACTGGCGGATGCCTCGGTCTGCGGCAACATCTTCGCCTCGCCGCCGCCCAACCATATCCACGCGGCCACGGTCGCGGCCAGCCAGGGCAAGGGTGTCCTCTACGTCTATGGCAACTATGCCGGCGACGTGATGAATTTCGACATGGCGGCGGAAATGGCCGCCGAGGACGGCATCGAGGTCCGCACCGTGCTGGTCAACGACGATGTCGCGACCGACAAGCCGGAGGACCGGCGCGGGATCGGCGGGGCCTTCTACATCGTCAAGATCGCAGGTGCCGCCTGTGCCGAGGCGAAGTCGCTGGACGAGGCCGAGGCGGTGGTGCGCAAGGCCCAGGCCAGCACCCGCACGATCGGCGTCGCGGTGCGGGCCGGCTCCCTGCCCGAGACCGGCGAGCCGACCTTCGAGCTGGGCGAGGGCGAGATCGAGATCGGGCTAGGTGTGCATGGCGAGCCGGGCGTGGAGCGTTCGGCGCTGATGCCGGCCGACGAGCTGACGGAGAAGATGATCGACCGGCTGGTGAACGACCTGCCGTTCAGGCGGGGCGACCGGGTCGCGATGCTGCTGAACAATCTGGGCGCCACCACCCAGATGGAACTGCTGATCGTCAACCGGAAGGCCCGGCAGATCCTCGGAGAGAAGGGGATCGAGGTGGCGCGTACCGACATCGGCGCGTACTTCACCTCCCAGGAGATGGCGGGCTTCTCGATCACCCTGATCCGTCTCGACGACGAGCTCGAGCGCCTGATCGAGGCGCCCTGCGAATCGCTTCCCTTCACCCACCGTTGAGGTTTTCCGATGTCCGATCGCCTGACCGTGGACCAGACCAAGGCAGCACTCGTCGCCGCCGCCGATGCGATCATCGCGTCCACCGAGCGGCTGACCAAGGCCGACCAGGCGATCGGCGACGGTGACCATGGGCTGGGCATGGCGCGCGGCATGAAGGCGGCCAAGGAGGCGCTGGACAAGAAGCCGGCCGCCACGGTGGGCGACCTGTTCAAGACGGTCGGCATGGCGATCGTCAGCACCAGCGGCGGGGCGTCGGGAGCCGTGTTCGGCACGCTGTTCACCGGGGCGGGCAAGGTGCTGGCGGCGGACACGCTGGACGCCGAGGGCTTCGCCACCGCGCTGGCCGAGGGGCAGAAGGCGGTGCAGGCGCGCGGCAAGGCCGAGCCCGGGCACAAGACCATGCTGGATGCGCTGGCACCGGCTGCCGATGCCGCCCGTGCCCATGCCGGCGCCGGCCTGCCAGTTGCGGCCCGCGCTGCGGCCAAGGCGGCCGAGGAAGGAGCGGAGCGCACCAAGGACATGGTCGCCCAGTTCGGCCGGGCGCGCACGCTTGGTGACCGGGCGCTGGGCCATCCCGACCCGGGTGCGATCTCGGTGACCATCATCCTGGACGCCTTCGCCAGTACGATCGAGGGCTGAGCCCGACCGTCCGCCGGCAGCTTTCTTCGTCCCTGCTGCCGGCGGGGCGGGGGGAGCGGGCGGTCGTCGGGTTCGTTCGTGCAAAAATGCCTGTCGACAGCGCGCGAGACGTATCCGCCTTCCCGGATCATCCCCAGCGCAGGCGGGGGATCTACCGCTACCGGCGTCCACCAGTGGATCCCCCGGCTTGGCCCACGGCTGTCCGGTTCGTTGTTCACAGCGCCAAAGTTCCCTGCCGTTCAAGCAAC
>NZ_JABGCL010000046.1 GCF_019800005.1 Geminicoccus harenae
CCAGGCCGCGTCCGACAGCCAGTACAGATGTGCCATCCGCCATACCCTCCTCAGCCTGCGTCCCTGATCAGCCGACTAAAAGCCATGAAGCTGCAGAAGGTTGTTTGAGTTCCCTACCTAGGCGATCCGAACACGGCTGGTAGCTGGTAGCTATCCAACTCGTCGATGCGGGTCAGGACCGGGGGCGAGCTGCGGGTCGTAGCGTCAATCATCAAGGATCGGCCGCGCTCCAGGCACATTGGAAGTCAGTATCTGAAAGCTATCAGGTAGCTACTAGGTAGCGCGGCGGTCCATCCTGTGCTCGCCTCGACCGATCCCACCGGCCTTGGCTTCTGGATAATGCAAATCCAGTGGCCATCACCGCTACGCGCCTGCAACCGTCAGCCGGCGGGGTGATCTGGCAACCAACCACGGGCTACAGGAGGTCCCGACGGGGAGCAAGCAGGCTACCCCAAACCAGCAGAGTACCTGGTAGCTACCAGCTATCTTGTCTGCTTCAGCCACCCGCGGGCGTGACGGATCTGGAAACGGGGAGGGCATGGCCGAGCGGTCCTGGCTCGTCTCCAGGCGGCTGGCCGCCGCCGTTTCCGGGCACGGTACAGTCGGTGGCGACGGGTCAGCCAGGTGGCGCCGGTCGCGAGCATCGGAAGGACTGGTGAGGGGAGGGCGCCTGAGCGGACCGGCCGACCGGCGGCTCAGGTCGTGGTGGCTCTGAGCAGTGATAGATGGCGCTGCGCGACGGGCTGGGCCGGACACAGCGGCACATGACCAGGACGATGTCGTCGAGCGGCAAGGCCAGGGCCTGGCGCAGTTCGCAGACCTGCCTCTCCTTCAGCAACGACAGGTCGATTGCAACCGCCTGGGCCGGTGGGACCGGGCGTGGGCCTCCTGTCGGTTCTTCCAGTGGCGGATGATGGTCTGGCTGGCGTCCAGCTCCGCGGCCAGGGCTGCCAACGGTCGGTCGCTCGCCTGGATGCAGGCGCGGGTCCTGGGAGTATGCAGCTTCAGATCCATCCCGGACGCTGCCTTGGCCAAGCGCATGCCAGCCAGCAGACCTGTCCGCTCCAACCAATCATCCGGGACACAAGACCGGCGCCGGGGGAGGGTGCGCTACCGGGGCGCATCCGACGGGGCACGCTCCGACGTGGCCGGCTCGTCATGTGCTCCCGTAGCCGGGGCGTTCGCGTCAGCCGTCCAGGATCGGCCGGAAGCCGCCATAGATCAGGCGCTGGCCGTCGAACGGCATGGTCATCTCCTTCATGCGCGGGTCGGCCATGATCTTCTGCATGCCGGCGTCGCGGATCTCCTTGGAAGGCCACTCGACCCAGGAGAACAGCACGACCTCGTCCTCCCTGGCCTGCACCGCGCGCCGGAAGTCGGTGTGCTTGCCGACCGGGACGTCGTCCCCCCAGCACTCCACCATGCGCAGGGCGCCGTATTCCTTGAACAGCGGCAGGCCTGCCCGGCATGGGCGAGGTAGGCCGCCTGGTTGGCCGCGGGCACTGCGGCCACGAAACCGTCGACATAGCTCATCCGTGTCTTGCTCCCCGACATGGCCGGTGATGGGCGCCGGCTGGTCCGATAATGCTTTACTACTTGGTTAATCATACCTGCATGGCTCGGCGGGTCAACTCGGTCCGGGCGATGCCGCTCCGGCAGGGGAGGGGGAGGGTATCCCCGCCGGCATGAGGCGGGAACAAGAGCGCAAGTCACCGAGGATGCACGACCCGCCCGGACCTGCTGTTTATCCAGGAACGCTCGGCCGGCTCGGCGATTGGAAAAGTCGAGCGGGATCCGGTTCTGATCAGGGGCCGGATCTTCGGCAGGTTTCGTTCAGGAGAGGCGCCCGCTTCCGGCTGGGCCGGCCCCTGCGCGGGTCGCCTGCCGGCAGGCGGGTTGCAGCGGGCCGTCCGGGGGTGGCGGTCCTGATTCCGGATGGGGAGGCGCGTCGCCCTTGCAACGGACGGGTCGAGCAGCGGGCCTGGTCTGGTCGCGCCACGAGCCGTCCAGGGCCGGGCGTTTGATTCAAATCAATGTCCGGCCGGCATGGCTGCTCAAGGATAGCGCCGCGCGGAGCTTCTCATCCAGGTGCGCGCGATGCGGCGCGCCCGGTGGCAGGTGCCGTGCGGCGCGATCCCTGGTGGCATGGCCTGCTTCGGGCAGGCATCGTTGGATTGGATCTGAACTGGTCGTGAGAAACCGCCGATGACCGAGACTACGCCCTGGGTGGTGACCGCCCTGATGACCGTCGTGGCGCTGCTGGGCCTGGTGTTCGCGAGCCAGGCCAGGGATGGGGGATTCGCCCTGTTCGGCTGGGCGCTGATGATCTTCGGCATCGCCATGATCATCGGCGTCCACACCAGGGACGGCCACCGGTCGCGCGGCGACCGTCCCTGATGCCCGGCACCTGCCCGATCAGCGCGTCCCCGACGGGGCGATGAAGCCCGGCCCCACCGGGTCGGCCCCGGCCGGTGCCGCGGCCGGCCCCACCAGCACCAGGTCCTGGTATGCGTGCCAGCTCGCATGGCCGATCAGCGGCAGCACCACGATCAGGCCGAGGAACAGGGTGGCGATGCCCACGCCGGTGAACAGGACGATCAGCACCGCCCAGAACAGCATGACCGCGGGGTTGTGGCGGACCACCCGGACGCTGGTGACGATCGCGGTGAGCACGTCGACCCGCCGGTCCAGCATCATCGGGATCGATACTGCGGTCACCGCGAAGGTCAGGCCGGCGAACAGGGCCCCCACCGCCGTGCCGAACGCCAGGAACGGCAGGCTCTCCGACCGCAGGAAGGTGTGGACGATCAGGTCGTGGAGCGGCGGCGGGTCCATGCCCCAGTACAGCATGAAGATCATGGCCCCGATCCGGACCCAGGTGAGCAGGATCAGCAGCAGGATGAAGCCCATCACCCCGAAATGCCGGGGATTGCGGGTGATCGCGAGGGCGACGCTGCTGAACGAGATCGGCTCGCCCGCCGCATGGCGCCGGCTCACCTCATAGAAGGCCAGGCCCATGAACGGACCCACGATCATGAAGCCCGCGGCGAACGGCAGGACCAGGTACACGAGGTCCGCCAGCCAGAGGCCGACGCTCAGCAGCGCCCCGGCGACCGCCAGGATCAGGCCGAAGGCCAGGCTGATGGCCGGCGCCCGCAGCATGTCGCGCCAGCCGGCCGCCAGCCATTCCCAGGGGCGGTCCAGCCCAACCCTCCGGATGTCCGGCACCCGGACATCGAATGATGGAATCACCTCGGGCAACGAGCATCTCCATGCCAAAGCAGCAAACGCAGGCAATCTAGTCAGAATGCTGGAGTAAGGCTAGACACTTCAAGTCAACCGCATGAAGATGTTTGGGTTAACTTGGTCGGGATACAGTAAATGTCCCGATTCCTTGATGCGTCCAGGCGGCGCTCGCAGCGTCCGGGCGATGGAATGGCAAGGGCAGCGTCCGGCTGCCGAAGATCGGGTACAGCACGATGGCTACAGCCTTGGCCTCGACCGGGGGCCTGTCGGCAAGAACACGCTATGACGAGGACGTGGTCCGCCTGTTCGTCATCGCCGCGACCTTCTGGGCGATCGTCGGCTTCCTGATGGGGGTGCTGATCGCGTTTCAGCTGGCCTACCCCGCCCTCAACCTCGGCAGCGAGTGGACGACCTTCGGCCGGCTGCGCCCGGTCCACACCTCGGCGGTGATCTTCGCCTTCGGCGGCAACGCCCTGATCGGCACCTCGTTCTACGTGGTGCAGCGCACCTGCCGCGCCACGCTGTTCGGCGGGCCGATGCCGGCCAGGTTCGTGTTCTGGGGCTACCAGCTCTTCATCGTGCTGGCGGCGTCCGGCTACGTGCTGGGCATCACCCAGAGCAAGGAATACGCCGAGCCCGAGTGGTACGTCGACCTGTGGCTGACGATCGTCTGGGTCACCTATCTGGTGGTGTTCCTGGGCACGGTCCTGCGCCGCACCGAGCCGCACATCTATGTGGCCAACTGGTACTACATGGCCTTCATCATCACCATCGCGGTGCTGCACATCGTCAACAATCTGGCGGTGCCGGTCAGTTTCTTCGGGGCGAAGAGCTATTCGGCCTTCGCCGGCGTGCAGGACGCGATGGCCCAGTGGTGGTACGGGCACAACGCGGTCGGCTTCTTCCTGACCGTGCCCTTCCTGGGCATGATGTATTACTTCCTGCCCAAGCAGGCCAACCGCCCGATCTGGTCCTACCGGCTCTCGATCCTCAATTTCTGGGCGCTGATCTTCCTCTACATGTGGGCCGGGCCCCATCACCTCCACTACACCTCGCTCCCCGACTGGGCGCAGGTGCTGGGCATGGCCTTCACCATCATGCTGTGGATGCCGTCCTGGGGCAGTGCGGTGAACGGCGTGATGACCCTGTCGGGTGCCTGGGACAAGCTGCGCACCGACCCGATCATCCGCTTCATGGCGGTCTCGGTGGCCTTCTACGGGATGAGCACGCTGGAAGGCCCGCTCATGGGCGTGCGCCAGGTCAACGCGCTCAGCCACTATACCGACTGGACAGTCGGCCACGTCCATTCCGGAGCGCTCGGCTGGGTGGCCTACATCTCGTTCGGTGCGATCTACTATCTCGTGCCGCGCCTGTGGCAGCGCGAGCGGCTCTACTCGAACACGCTGGTCGAGTACCATTTCTGGATCGCGAGCCTGGGCATCGTCCTCTACATCACCGCGATGTGGGTCTCGGGCGTGATGCAGGGCCTGATGTGGCGGTCCTACGACCAGCTGGGCTTCCTGCAATACTCGTTCATCGAGACGGTCTCGGCCATGCACCCGTTCTACGTCATCCGGGCACTCGGCGGGGTGATGTTCCTGATCGGCGGCCTGATCATGGTCTACAACCTCTGGCGGACGATCCGCGGCGATCAGCGGGTGGAAGCGCGCGACACCGCGCTCGCCCGCCCGGTCGCGGCGGAATAGGGGGGTACGCATGTTCTACCGCCTGCATCAGTTCGCCGAGCAGCGCGCCTTCATCCTGGCGATCTTCATCCTCCTGACCGTCTCGGTCGGCGGCCTCGTCCAGATCGTGCCGCTGTTCACGATCGAGAACACCATTGAGCGGGTGCAGGGGGTGCGCCCCTACACCCCGCTCGAGCTGGCCGGCCGCAACATCTATATCCGCGAGGGCTGCTATGCCTGCCACAGCCAGCAGATCCGGCCCTTGCGCGACGAGGTTGAGCGCTATGGCCATTACAGCCTGGCCGCCGAGAGCATGTACGACCACCCGTTCCAGTGGGGCAGCAAGCGCACCGGGCCGGACCTGGCGCGGGTCGGCGGGCGCTATTCCAACGAGTGGCATGTCGAGCACCTGATCGACCCGCAGGCCCTGGTGCCGCCCTCGGTGATGCCGAGCTACGCCTTCCTCCTGGAGAACCGGCTGGAAGCGCGCGACATCGCCGACCATCTGCGCGCGAACCGCGCGGTGGGCGTGCCCTATACCGACGAGATGATCGAGAACGCCCGGGCCGACATGATCGCCCAGGCCGACCCGAACGCCGACACGACCGACCTGCTCGCCCGCTACCCCAAGGCGATGGTCGGCAATCTCGACGGCAACGCGGCGACGCTCACCGAGATGGATGCGCTGGTCGCCTACCTGCAGATCCTCGGCCGGATGGTGGACTTCACCGACGTGCGCATCGAGGACCTGACCCAATGAAGGCGACCAAGCGCAAGGCTACCATGCAATGTCCGACTTCTATGTCTGGCTCCGCTCCTTATGGCTCCTCTGGCTGGTCCTTCTGTTCGTGGGTGTCGCGGTCTGGATCTACTGGCCCAAGCGGCGCGAGCAGCTCGAACGCCACGGCCAGATCCCGTTCAAGGACGAAGAGGAGCCTTGAGCCATGACCGACCGCCTCGATCCCACCCGCCCGGTCACCCACGAGGGGATGCAGGCCACCCGCGAGATCAAGGACGTCCAGGACAAGCTGGCGTTCGGCGACAGCCCGCTGGCCCATCTGGAATGGGACGGCATCCGCGAGCTGGACTATCCGCCGCCACGCTGGTGGGTGCTGACCTTCATCGGCACGGTGCTGTTCGCCCTGCTCTGGATGATCCTCTACCCGTCCTGGCCCACGCCCTTCGGGGTCTGGCGCGGGGTGCTGGGCTATGACCAGCGCGCGGTGGTGGCCGAGGACATCGCCCGGGCCGAGACCCTGCGGGCACCGCTGGTGCAGGCGATCGGCACGGCCGAACTGACCGGCATCCAGGACGACCCGGACCTGATGAACTTCGCGATCCGCGGCGGCCAGGTCGCCTTCAATAACAACTGCGCCCAGTGCCATGCGCTGGGCGGGGCCGGGCAGGGCTTCTTCCCCACGCTCGCCGACGACGACTGGCTGTGGGGCGGCACGCCGGAGGAGATCGAGTACACCATCCGGCACGGCATCCGCAGCGGCACGGACGAGACGCGCGACAACATCATGCCGAGCTTCGGCGCGGATGGGATCCTTTCCAGGGAGCAGATCTCGGACGTCACCGACTATGTGCTGGCCATCAGCGGCAACGAGCACGATGCCGCGGCGGCCGGGCGGGGCGAGCCCCTGTTCGCCGAGAACTGCGCCGTCTGCCATGGCGAAGGCGGTGCCGGCCTGCCGGAGCTGGGCGGGCCCCGGCTGAACGATGCGATCTGGCTGTATGGCGGCGACCGCAGCCACATCTTCAGTCAGATCCACCGCCCCTCGCACGGCGTGATGCCGGCCTTCGAAGGCAGGCTCGACGACGCCACCATCAAGATGCTGGTGGTCTACGTCCACGCGCTCGGCGGCGGGCAATAAGCAGCTGGTGATGAGCATCCAGAGCATCGCGAATCGGCGCGAGGCGGCGGAACGGCTGGACCTGGCCGATCCCGCCGCCCAGCGCGTCCTGCCCAGGCGCAAGCGGGTCGAGCCCACGATCGGGGTGGGCAAGGTCTATCCGCGCGCCGTGCGCGGCCGGTTCCGCACGATCAAGTGGACGGCGCTGGCGGTCTTCCTGGCGATCTACTACCTCCTGCCCTGGGTGCGCTGGGACCGCGGGCCGGAGGCGCCGGACCAGGCGGTGCTGTTCGACTTCATCCGGCAGCGCATCTTCCTGTTCGGCATCGAGATCTGGCCGCAGGAGATCTATTACGCGACCGGCCTCTTGATCCTGGCAGCGCTCGCTCTGTTCCTGGCGACCAGCCTGTTCGGCCGGGTCTGGTGCGGCTATGCCTGCCCGCAGACCGTCTGGACCGACCTGTTCATGTGGGTGGAGCGGCTGATCGAGGGCGACCGCCGCGACCGGATGAAGCTGGACGCCCAGCCCAACGGCCCGGCCAAGCTCCTGAAGAAGACCGGCAAGCATGCGGTCTGGCTGCTGATCGCCATGCTGACCGGCGGCGCCTTCGTGATGTATTTCAACGATGCGCCGACCGTGGTCCGGCAACTGCCGACCCTGGAGGCCGGCCCGGTCACCTATTTCTTCTTCGGCCTGTTCACGCTCACCACCTATCTGCTGGCCGGCTGGGCGCGCGAGACCGTGTGCACCAACATGTGCCCCTGGCCGCGCATCCAGGGCGGGCTGCTCGACCAGGACAGCCTGGTCGTCAGCTACCGGGACTGGCGTGGCGAGCCACGCGGGCCGCACAAGCGCGGCGAGAGCTGGGAAGGGCGGGGCGACTGCATCGACTGTCACCAGTGCTTCATGGTCTGCCCGACCGGCGTCGACATCCGCAAAGGGCTGCAGCTCGACTGCATCGGCTGCGGCCTGTGCATCGACGCCTGCAACGAGGTGATGGACAAGGTCGACCGGCCCCGCTTCCTGATCTCCTGGGACAGCGCCCGCAACCAGGCCCTCCAGGTCCAGGGGCAGGCTGCCCGCTGGCGGCTGCTGCGGCCGCGCACTGCCCTCTATGGCGCCCTGTTCCTGGCGGTTGCCCTGTTCATGACCGGCACGTTCGCGCTGCGCTCGGATGCCGGCGTCGACGTGCTGCGCGACGCAGCACCTTTGTTCGTCCAGCTCTCCGATGGCAGCATCCGCAACGGCTACAGCCTGAAGATCCGCAACACCGCGCACGAGACCAGCCGGTTCGAGGTGAGCGTGGCCGACCTGCCGGCCCGCTACCGGCTGATCGGCGACAAGCAGGACCGTGCCGTGGCGCCGGTAGTGAGCGCCGATCCGGACAGCGTCACCAGCGTCCACCTGTTCGTCATCCTGCCCCGCTCGGCCGTGACCGGGCCGTCCATGGACGTCGACTTCGTGCTGCGCAATGTCGAGACCGGCGAGGTCATCGAGGCCGGGAGCATCTTCCGAGGGCCGTCATCATGAACGCCAAAGCCATGCCCAGGCATCGGGCCGTCCGGCAGGCATCCGCCTCCCCCGTGGACCCGCGTCGGGAGGCGCGCAGCCGGCGCATCGTGCTGGGCTCGCTTGCGGCCTTCGCGCTGGTCGTGCTCGCGATGAACGGGTTCCTGATCACCATGGCGGTGAAGACCTGGCGGGGCCTGGCGGTCGACAGCCCCTATGAGCGCGGCCTGAGCTACAACCAGACGCTGGAGCAGGTCCGTGCCCAGACGGCGCTCGGCTGGCAGGTGGAGGTGGCGTTCCGCGCCTCGGCCCCGTCCGAGGGCAAGCTCGACGTGACGCTCCGGGACAAGGCCGGCCAGCCGATCAGCGGTGCCGAGCTGGAGGTCGTGCTGGTCCGGCCGACCCAGGCGGGCAGCGACTTCCGTGCCTATCTGAACGGGGTCGGCAGCGGGGTCTATCAGGCGGAGCTGGCCTTCCCGGCCGCGGGCGTGTGGGACGCCTACCTGGCTGCTCGTGCCGGGGAGGATTCCTACCAGCGGCGCGAACGGCTGCTGGTGCGATGAACGCGGCACTCGCCGGGCGCACGGCCGATGGCGCGACCCTGCCCCAGCCGACCCGGCCCGACGACGTCCAGGCGTTCGTGCGCCACCAGCCGGACGGGGCGTGGGCACTCGACCTCATGGTCGAGGGTGCCCATTGCGGTGCCTGCATCTCCCGGATCGAGCGGACCCTCCGGCGCCACCCGGGCGTGCAGGCCGCCCGGCTGAACCTGTCGACCCGACGCCTCCATGTCGCCTGGCAGGGTGCCCAGGAGGACGGGGCGGCCCTCCATGCCGCGGTGGAGGGGCTGGGCTATCCCGCGGTCGCCTTCGACCCGGAACGGCTGGAGGCGGACGGTGCCGCCGGCCAGCAGGACCTGCTGCGCTGCGTGGGCGTGGCGGGCTTCGCCGCCGCCAACGTGATGATCCTGTCGATCGCGGTCTGGTCCGGCCATGCGCTGGACATGGGGCCCGGCACGCGCGGCCTGCTGCACTGGCTGTCCGCCCTGATCGCCCTGCCGGCCGTGGCCTATGCCGGCCGGCCCTTCTTCACCTCGGCCTGGCGCGCGCTGCGTGCCGGGACCACCAACATGGACGTGCCGATCTCGGTGGGCGTGACCCTGGCCTGCGCCATGAGCCTGTCCGAGACAATCCGCCATGGGCCTTACGCCTATTTCGACAGCGCGGTGACGCTGCTGTTCTTCCTGCTGATCGGCCGCTATCTCGACAGCCGGGCGCGCGGCCACGCCCGGGCCGCGATCGAGCGCCTGATGCTGCTGCGCGCGGCCAGGGTCACCGTGCTGGAGCCTCATGGCGGCCAGACCGTGGTGGCGGCCGACCAGGTCCGGCCCGGCACCACCATCCTGGTCGCACCCGGCGAGCGGATCGGCGTGGACGGGCGGATCGTCAGCGGCACGTCCAGCCTCGACAACAGCCTGGTGAGCGGCGAATCGCTGCCGGCCGCGGTGGGGCCGGGCGATCGCGTCCATGCCGGCACGCTGAACCTCGACAGCGCCCTGCGCATCGAGACGCTCGCCGTGGGCGAGGCCACGCTCCTGAGCGAGATCGGCCGTCTCATGGAGCTGGCCGAGCAGCGCCGTGGCCGCTACGTGGCCCTGGCCGACCGGGTGTCGCGCTATTACGCGCCGGTGGTCCATCTCCTGGCCCTGCTGACCTTCCTGGTCTGGACGCTCCAGGTCGGGGTGATCTGGCAGATCGGCCTGCTCCATGCCGTGGCCGTGCTGATCATCACCTGCCCCTGCGCGCTGGGCCTGGCCGTGCCGGCCGTCCAGGTGATCGCGAGCGGCCGACTGCTGCGCCAGGGCGTGCTGCTGAAGTCGCCGACCGCGCTGGAGCGCCTGGCTGCGGTGGACACGGTGGTGTTCGACAAGACCGGCACGCTGACCGTCGGGCGGCCCGAGCTGGTCGATCGGGACCGGGTGCCGCAAGCGGCGCTGGAGCTGGCGGCCGCCATGGCGATGAGCAGCAAGCACGTGCTGGCGCGCGGCCTGGTCGCCGCCTGCCCGGACGTCCAGGCCCTGGACGGCGTGCGCGAGATCCCCGGCCGGGGCCTCCTCCTGGCGACGTCCGAGGGCGAGGTGCGGCTGGGCCAGCGCGGCTGGGCGCTGGAAGGCCTGGCCGGCGCCACGCCGGACGGCCCGGCCCGGCCGGAGATCTGGCTGGCCCGGCCCGGCCAGCCGCCGCAGGTGTTTCGCTTCGAGGACCGGCTGCGCGAGGACGCGCTCGCCACCGTGCGGGCCTTGCAGGACCGGGGCTTCCGGGTGGAGCTCCTGTCCGGCGATCGGCCGGAGGTGACCGCGAAGGTGGCAGGCCAGCTCGGCATCGCGCACTGGCGGGCCGGCGTCGACCCCACCGCCAAGACCGCCCATCTCCAGGCCCTGGGGCGAGACGGCCGCCACGTGCTGATGGTGGGCGACGGGCTGAACGACGCGCCGGCCCTGGCCGCGGCCCATGTGTCGGCCTCGCCCTCCACCGCCGCCGACATCAGCCAGACCGCGGCCGATGCGGTGTTCCAGGGCCAGCGCCTGGGTGCCGTCCTGGAGCTTTTGGCCGTGGCGCAGAAGGCGGAGCGGCTGGTGCGGCAGAACATGGTCCTGTCGATCGGCTACAACGTCCTGGCCGTGCCCCTGGCCATGATCGGCCTGGTCACCCCGCTGATCGCCGCCGTGACCATGTCCTCCTCCTCCCTCCTGGTGGTCGGCAACGCGCTGCGCCTGGCCAGGCAGCGCCGATGAGCAGCAGATGAGCATCATCGGCTTTTTGATCCCGATCGCCCTGTTCCTGGGCGGGCTCGGCGTCATCGCCTTCATCTGGTGCCTGCGCAGCAACCAGTACGAGGACCTGGAGGGTGCGGCCTGGCGGATTTTGGAGGACGAGGACGAGGACGAGCCGCCGGGCGAGGGGCCGGACCGGGGTGGCAGCGGCTGACCTTGCCCCGGACGGCTGTTCCTCTCAGGGAAGAGGACCGGGCCATGCTCCCTTTTCCGCTCAGGCCTTCCAGCGCGAGCCGCGAATGACGGAGCAGAAGTTGCCCTTGTGGAAGTGCGGCTCCTTGTCGGCGATCACGTCGGCCTTCACGTTGCCGAAGGTGGTGTCCGGCTTGTGCCTGATGCCATCGTAGAAGGCCTGGATGATGTCCTCCTTGAACCGCGGCGTGCGGGGAAAGGCGGCGACCACCGCCTCGCGGACCTCGTCCGGGTACTGGTCATAGGTGAGGCCCAGCACGTCCATCTCGACCCCGGCGGTTGTCAGCGCGATCACCGGATGCATGAACTCGGGTACGCCCGGCGTGGTGTGCAGCGCGATCCCGGTCCAGACCTTCTCGATGTCCGAGGGATCGACCTTCCAGCTCTGGAGAAAGTCGCGGGCAGCGTTGGCGCCATCCACCTCGAAACGAAGGTTCTCGCTGCTGTGGGAAGGCATCAGGCCGATGTCGTGGAACATCGTCGCGGCGTAGAGCAGTTCCGGATTGAAGCTGAGGCCGCGCTGCCGGCCGGCGATGGCGCCGAAGAAATAGACCCGGCTCGAATGGTTGAACAGCAGCTCGTTCTCGGTGTCGCGGATGAACTCGGTGATGGCGCGAGCCAGCTTGCTGTCAGGCACCGAGATGCCATCGATGCTGACGGTGTCGAGAAGAGTGTCGGTCATCGACATTACTCCTGAAAGCCCGGTCCCGCATCTTTGGTCAGCGGGAGTGCCACCTGGATGGTCTTGATGGCGAGCCAGGATGGAGTAGGAGTTGGGGAGGGTTGGCCGCAACGCCCGGGACCGTCGAAAATCTGCCAAGCTTGGGCGAGAAGCTGCCGAAACGTGCGAGGCCGGAGGCATGGCGAGAAGGGGCGTCGCGCTGATCGTCCATGATGGCGTGCAGGCGCTCGATGTGGTCGGCCCGCTCGACGTGTTCGCCGAGGCGAACGGGTTCCTGCCCGGCGGGGAGGGGTATGATTGCCGCCTCCTCGGGGCCGACGAGGCTCCCATCCGGGCGTCCAACGGCATGTTGCTGGCGGCCGACCTGACCTTCGCGCAGGCCGGCCGCCGCTTCCACACGGTGCTGGTGGCCGGCGGTCCGGGTCTGCCCGAAGCACCGGCGGATGAGCGCATGTCGCAATGGCTGCGCCGTTGGGGGGTGCGTGCGGAGCGCTATGGCTCGATCTGCACGGGAGCCTTCGTGCTGGGTCATGCCGGGCTGCTCGACGGGCGCACCGTGACGACGCACTGGCAGAACGCCGCGCAGCTCGCTGACCTGTTTCCGGCCGCCCGTGTCGAGCACGATCGGATCTATGCCCGCGACGGCGCGCTGGTCACGTCGGCCGGCGTCACCGCCGGGATCGACCTTGCGCTGGCGCTGGTCGGTGAAGATCACGGGGAAGCGGTTTCCCTCGCCTGTGCCAAGCGACTCGTGGTCGTCGCCCAACGCCAGGGCGGCCAGTCGCAGTTCAGCCCGCTGCTGCAACCGCGCACCAACCCCGATACGCCGCTCGGAAGGGTCCAGGCCTATGTCATGGACCATCCGGGCGAGGCTTTCCCGGTAGAGCGCCTGGCCGAGATCGCGGGGACCAGCCTGCGCAGCATCGCCCGCCTGTTCGTGCGCGAGTTGGGGATCACCCCGCACGATTTCGTGGAAAGCGTGAGGCTGGATCACGCCCGCAACCTGCTCGAAGCGACGGACCTGGCTCTGAAGGCGGTGGCGTTCGACTGCGGCTTCGCCAGCCCCGAACAGATGCGGGCGGCTTTCCAGCGTCGTCTGGGCCTGAGCCCGCTCCGGTACCGGGAAAGTTTCCGGACCGTGGTGCGGCGAACAAGCCGGGCAGGTTCATCCGGCTGACCGGCGCCATCATCGGTGCGCGAGGCGAGGGGCTGCTTGTGTCAGGCCGCCAGCCGCAGCAGTGCGCGCGCCTCGGCCGGGGTCGCCACCTCGTGCCCGGCGGCACGGATCTGCCCTGCCGCGATCTCGACCAGCTCGGCATTGCTCGCGGCCAGCCGCTCGCCGGAGATGCGGATATTGTCCTCCAGCCCGGTCCGCACATGGCCGCCCAGCTCGATCGCCCATGCGCTCACCGGCTGCTGGTGCCGGCCGATGCCGGCGGCGCCCCAGCTCGCCTGCGGGAACAGGCGCAGGCCTTCGGTGACCAGGATCTCCAGAAGATGGCGCTCCGCCGGCAGGGCGTTCTGGATGCCCAGCACGAACTGGAGATGGGCCCGCTCGTCCATCAGCCCGGCATCGGCCAGCCGGCGCGCACCATGGAGATGGGACAGGTCGAAGATCTCGATCTCCGGCTTGACCCCGTAGCGTTGCATCGTGCCGGCCAGCTCGGTCACCAGAGGCGGCTGGTTCTCGTAGACGATCGAGGGGAAGTTCACCGAGCCGGTCGAGAGTGATGCCATGTCGGGGCGAAGGGGCAGGGGGCTCGCCCGCTCCGCCGGAGCCCGGCCGCGCCCGCCGGTGGAGAACTGGACGATCATGCCCGGGCAGTGCCGGCGCACGCCTTCCCGCACGCGGGCGAAGCGGTCCGGATCGGAGGACGGCGTCTCGTCGTCGTTGCGGACATGGATGTGCACCAGCGCCGCCCCGGCCTCGAACGCCGCGTGGGTCGATTCGATCTGCTCTTCCGGCGTGATCGGCACGGCCGGGTTGTGCGCCTTGCGCGGTACCGAGCCGGTGATCGCCACGCTGATGATGATGGGCCGCATGAGCCGGTGCCTTCTTCTGCCTGGATCGCGGGGCGCGCTCGGCGAATGACTTGCGGCGGGGTGGCGCGCCTGGTCAAGCGGCGGGCGTGGGCCGGGGAGCCGGCGAGTTGACTTGGCGCAGGCCGGCGGTACGGTGGCCTGACCACCAGACCGCAGGCAGCCATGCAGCCGGATGCCGCCCCACCCACGCGCTTCAAGGTCATCCAGGCGCGCCGAGTCTATGCGCAGATCGCCGACCAGATCGCGGAGCTGATCCGCACGGCCGAGCTGAAGCCGGGCGACCGGCTGCCTGCGGAGCGGGACCTGGCCAAGCAGTTCGGGGTCAGCCGGCCCTCGGTGCGTGAGGCGATGATCGCCCTGGAGGCGGCGGGCCTGGTCCAGGTGCGCCCCGGGGAGGGCATCTTCGTCCAGGACCGCCCGGCAGAGGCGCCGTCGATCGCGCGTGAGGCGGCGCCCAGCTGGCTGGAGCAGCTGGAGGCCTGCAGCCTGATCGAGCCGGAGGTCGCAGCCCTGGCCGCGCGCAGCGCGGAGCCTGGCCACATCGCCGATCTCGCCGCCGCCGTGGCGCGGATGAGCGTCGCGGATCCGGATGGCGACATCGCTGCGGATGCGCGCCACCAGTTCCACCTCGTCCTGGCCCAGGCGTCCGGCAACAGCTTCATGGCCAAGACCGTGAAGGAGCTGTGGGACCTGCGCCGGGGTGCCATGTGGGAAGGGATCCGCAAGCGCCGGCACGACCCGGCCCGCCATCGGCTCGCCAACGCCTTGCGCGGCGAGATCGTGACTGCACTGACGGACAAGGACCCGGTCCTGGCCAAGCGGGCCATGAAGCGGCTCTGCCAGGAGATCCGGTCCCGATATTTCAGCGACTGACCGCGGTGCCCCGCCACCGCTCCACCAGACCCGCGACGACGGGCGACGATCAGATCAGGGAGGCCGGATGACCGGCGACATCGAACGACGCACCATGCGCAAGGTGCACCTGAACGTGCTCCTGCTGGCCCTGCTCTTCCAGGTTGTGAACTATTTCGACCGGGTGAACCTGAGCTTCGCGGCACTCACCATGGGGCCGGAGATCGGCCTCACCGCGACCCAGTTCGGCATCGGCGCCAGCGTCTTCTTCATCAGCTACGCGCTGTGCGAGATCCCCAGCAACCTCGCGATGCACCGCTTCGGCGCCAATGTCTGGATCGCGCGGATCCTGATCAGCTGCTCGATCACCGCCATGATGATGGCGCTGGTCAGCGGCCCGCTCAGCTTCTACCTGGTCCGCTTCCTGTTCGGCGCCGCGGAGGCCGGGCTGATCCCCGGCCTGATGCTCTACGTCACCTACTGGTACCCGCAGTCGCACCGCGCCTTCGCGACCGCGGTGATCTCGACCGGCGTGGGCGTCGTAGGCGTGCTGGCGGGGCCCGTCTCCGGCCTGATCATCGACGCCACCGACGGCCTGCTCGGCATGAGCGGCTGGCGCTGGATGTTCATCCTGGAGGCGGCACCGCTGCTCCTGATCGGCATCGGTGCCCGTTACTGGCTGGCCAACGACCCGGCCACCGCCCCCTTCCTGGCGCCGGACGAGCGCCAATGGCTGAGCGAGCGGATGGCCAAGGAACGGGCGGAGATGGACAGCCATGGGCGGCTGGGCGAAGCGGTGCGCAACCCGCGGGTCTGGCTGCTGGGCCTGATCTACTTTTTGTTCCTGGTGGCCGTGTACGCGCTGCAGATGTGGCTGCCGCAGATCATCAAGTCGGTGGGCGACACCAGCAACCTGACCGCCTCGCTCCTGTCCGCCGGGCCGCCGTTCCTGTCGGTGATCTTCGCCATCCTCCTGGGCCTGAGCTCCGACCGGCTCCAGGAGCGGCGCCTGCACCTGGCGCTGCCGCTGATCATCGGCGGCGGCCTGCTGATCGTCAGCACGACGGTGACCAGCCCGGCTTTGGCCTATCTGGTGCTGTGCCTGGCCTGGGGCAGCCTGTTCGCACCACTGGGCATCTTCTGGGCGATGGCGGGCTCGTTCCTGACCGGCGTCGCCGCGGCGGCCGGCCTCGCTCTGATCAACACCCTGGCCCAGTTCGGCGGCCTCGTCGGCCCCACCCTCATCGGCTACGCCAAGGACTGGACCGGCGACTTCGCCATGGCCATCGCGCTGATCGGCTGCTTCCCGATCGCCGCGGGCCTCCTGGCCTTCGCCCGCGGCCGCCAGCCCGCGGTACGGCTGCGCCAGGCATGACCACCACGACGAAAAGGGAGAGCTCGATGCGCAAGCAGCGGATGGTCCGCCACCCGGTCCGCAAGGTCTGGGACGAGGGCAGGGTGGCTCTCACCTCCTGGTGCTCGATCCCCAGCCCCTACACCGCCGAAGCCCTGGCCCTGCTCGACTATGACTGCATGGTCATCGACATGCAGCACGGCATGATCGACTTCTCCGACATGGTGCGGATGCTCCAGGGCATCGAGGCGTCCGGCCTCTCCGCCATGGTCCGGCTGCCCTGGAACGATGTGGGCCTGGCCCAGAAGGTGCTGGATGCGGGTGCCAGCGGCCTGATCTGCCCGATGATCAACAACCGCGAGGAATGCGAGCGCTTCGTGGGCGCCTGCCAGTACCCGCCCCTGGGCTATCGCAGCTTCGGCGGGCTGCGCTCGTCCAGCTACTACGACGAGATCGGCGAAGTGTTCACCAGGTCGCGCGAGGCGATCCTGGTGTTCGCGATGATCGAGACCGTGGAGGGGATGAAGAATGCCGAGGCCATCGCGTCGGTGCCGGGGCTGGACGGGATCTTCTTCGGCCCGGCCGACCTGTCCGCCTCGGCCGGCCGGGCACCCGCGGTGGGCGTGAACGACGGCTTCATCGACGAGGCGCATCGCACCATCATCGATCTGTGCCGCCGCCATGGCCTGAAAGCCGGCATCAACGCGATGAGCCCACAGGCGGCGGCCAGCCTGGCCGAGACCGGCTACGAGTTCATCCCGCTGCACTCGGACCTGGGCCTCCTGCGCGAGCTCGGCACCGCGACCCTGCGCGACGCCAGGGCGGCCCTGGGCGCAGCGCGGCCTGAGCCGCGCTGACGAGGGCGGTCCGCAACCACTATCGACAACTTCTTGACTGGTAGGTAAGTTTCATTCACGCGGCATGGCGGCCCTTGGCCGCCCCGCCCTCGATGGCCGCAACGAGCCGGCCGACCAAGAACGAGCCGCCTGCAAGGCAGGCCGGCAGTCAGGGAGAACAAGATGAACGGCATGCCGCGATGGCCGAGCGGATGATCACGCACGCTCGCTGACCCGGCACGGGCGGCCCGGCCCGCCCTCCGGTTCGCTCGCCCCCAGCAAGGATGGTCGCCCATGGCCGTTCAAGGACCAGCGCCCGTGGCGAGATGCGTCGACGGGATGAACTTCGCCCTGCGCTGCATCGCCGGCGTGCTGATGATCGTGGCGACCGCCGCCATCAGCTATCAGATCATCATCCGGTTCGTGCTGACGACCTTCGAGATCCGGGTCTCGGCACCCTGGACCGAGGAGATCGCGCGCTACTGCTTCATCTGGTCGGCCTTCCTGGGGGCCGCGACCTTGTGCCGGACCAACGGGCTGATCTCGGTCGACTATCTGACCGTGGTCCTGCCGCCCAAGGTCTCGCGCCTGCTGCAGATCCTGGTCACCCTGACCTGCATCGGCTTCTTCTCGGTGCTGGCCTGGGTGGGCTGGGAGTGGACCGCGATGAGCCTGTTCGAGGCCTCGCCGGTCCTGCGCCTGCCGATGGCCTATGTCTACGGCGCCATGCCGGTGGGTGGTGCCATTGCCGTGCTCAACCTGGTGATGCTGCTCACCGAGCAGCTCCGGCAAGCTGCGCCTGAGCCGCGCCGGCTCGACACGATTCCGGCGGAGTAGGTCTATGGCCATCGTCCAGCTCGTGGGCGGCCTGCTCGCCCTGTTCCTCCTGTCCGTGCCGATCGCGGTCTCGCTCGGCATCGTCGCGTTCGCGACGCTCCACAGCGGCGGCATCCCGCTGGTGGCGGCCGTCCAGACCGTGTTCGAATCGATGGACAGCTTCTCGCTGATGGCGGTGCCCTTCTACATCGTCGCCGGCAGCATCATGCAGGCGGGCGGCATCTCCGCGCGGCTCCTGGCCCTGGCTAACGCCATCGTGGGCTGGGTCCGCGGCGGGCTCGGCGCCTCGGCCACCCTCACCAGCATGTTCTTCGCGACGATCTCGGGTTCGTCCTCGGCCACCACCGCCGCGATCGGCACGATCACCATCCCGGCCATGGTGCGAAAGGGCTATCCGCGCCCGTTCGCGACCGCGGTCGTGGCGGCATCCGGCGAACTGGGGGTCGTCATCCCGCCCTCCTTGCCGATGATCATCTATGGCCTGGTGATCGGCGTCTCGGTGTCCGACCTGTTCATCGCCGGGATCCTGCCCGGGCTCCTGATCGGCTGCTCGCTGATCCTGGGCACCGTGGTCGCGGCGCACTGGTGGCAGTTCGACGAGGTCGAGCAGATCACGCCTAGGCAGTGGCTGGGCAACCTGCTCAGCGCCTTCAAGGCCTCCGGCTGGGCGCTGATGATGCCGGTCATCATCCTGGGCGGGATCTATACCGGGATGTTCACGCCGACCGAGGCCGCGGTGGTGGCGATCGTCTACGGCCTGTTCGTCAGCGTCTTCATCTATCGCCAGCTCACGCTGCGCATGGCGGCCGACGTCTTCATCCGCAGTGCCGTGATGTCCGGCGGCCTCCTCCTGATCGTGGGCTTCGCCTCGGCCTTCGGCTTCGTGCTGACGCTGAACGAGGTCCCGCACCAGGTGGGCGCCTGGATCACCTCGGTGGTCGGCTCGGCGGTGGGCTTCCTGCTCCTGGTCAACGTCCTGCTGCTGATCGTCGGGCTGTTCATGGAAACGCTGGCGGCGATCATCATCCTGGCCCCGATCCTGGCGCCGATCGCGCTGCAATACGGCGTCGACCCGCTGCACTTCGCCTTCATCATGATCGTGAACTTGGCGGTCGGCATGGTCACCCCGCCCGTCGGCGTGAACCTGTTCATCGCCTGCGAGATCGCCGGCCTGCGCATCGACCAGATCGTGAGGTGGCTGCTCTACTTCCTGGCGATCCTGATCATCGACGTGCTGCTCATCAGCTTCATTCCCGGGATCTCCATGTTCTTCCTGCGCTGACCTCGACCACCAAAAGGCGGCGCACCCGCCGCGACACCCATCGGGAGGTGACTCCATGAAGAAGCTCCTGGCCTCGATCCTGTGCGCCACGGCACTCGCCGTCGCGGCCCCGATCCAGGCGGATGCCGCTACCGAGCTGAAGTTCGGCCATGTCCTGAAGGAGGACAGCTGGTATCAGCAGGTCGCCGTGAAGTTCAAGGAACTGGTCGAGGAGCGCAGCAAGGGCGAGGTCACCGTCACGATCTTCCCGAACGGCCAGCTCGGCGGCGAGGCGAAGATGATCCAGAGCGCGCGCGTGGGCGCCGTCTCGCTGGGGGTCGCCTCCTCGCCGATCTTCGAGCCGACCGTGCCCGAGTTCGCGGTCCTGTCCCTGCCTTACCTGTTCGACGATGCCGCGCAGGCCAACGTCAGGCTCGCCAGCGATGCCGGCCAGGCGATGCTGGACCTGCTCGACCAGCACGGCGTCGTGGGCCTCGGCTTCTTCTCGGCGGCCGAGCGCGACGTGTTCGGCAAGACGGCGATCCGTTCAGCGGCCGACCTGAAGGGCCTCAAGATCCGCGTGCCGCAGTCGCCGAGCTTCGTCGACACCTACGAGGCCATGGGCGCGCAGGCGACCCCGATGGCCTATACCGAGCTCTATCTGGCGCTGCAGAACGGCGTGATCGACGCGGCCGACACCAGCGCCGATGTCTACGTCTCCGACCGGTTCTTCGAGGTGAGCAAGTATTTCAACCGCACCCGCGTCCACTACGCGGCACCGGTCCTGTTCATGTCGAAGCTGCAGCTCGACCGGCTGAGCGAGGAGCACCAGCAGATCGTCCGCCAGGCCGGCAAGGACGCCCTGGCCTTCGGCAACGAGGCCTATGCGGGCATGGTCGCCGATGCCATCGCCCGGATGAAGGAAGATGGCGTGGAGGTGGTGGAGACCGACGTCACCGGGATGCGCGAGGAGGCGCGCACCGTCTGGCCGACCCTGCTGGAGGACATCCCGAACGGCCAGGCGATGCTCGACCGGCTGACCGTAGAGACCCAGTGACGCCGGCTTCACTTATTGACCAGTAAGTATATGACAACCTATTGTCGCCGCTAACGGCGCATCAAGACAATCAGGGAGCCGGGAACGATGGACCTGCGCGGGCTGGCACCGATCGACTGCGACCTGCATCCGGCCGTGCCGGGCATGGCGACGCTGCTGCCCTACATGGAGCAGCACTGGCAGGACACGTTCATCGCGCGCGGGATCGACGGCCTGGACCTGGCCCTCTACCCGCCGAACGCGCCGATCTCCTGCCGCCCCGACTGGCGCCGGGACGGCGAGAAGCCCGGCTCCAGCCTGATCGCGATGCAGGAGCAGGCCCTGGACGGGTTCGGCGCCCGCTTCGGCATCCTGAACTGCATCTATGGCGGCCCGGCCCTCTACAGCGAGGACATGGGGGCAGCCGTCTGCCGCGCCACCAATGACTGGATCCGCGCGGAGTGGCTGGGCCCGGAGCCGCGCCTGCGCGCCTCGATCGTGGTGCCGGTGCAGAACCCCGAGCTCGCGGTGGCGGAGATCGAGCGGCTGGCACCCGACCGGCGCTTCGTCCAGGTCCTGCTGCTGGCATCCGGCGAGCTGCCGCTGGGTCGCCGCCAGCACTGGCCGATCTATGCGGCTGCCGAGAAGCACGGCCTGCCGATCGGCATCCATGCCGGCAGCAGCAACCGCCATGCCCCCAGCGGGATCGGCTGGCCGCCCTACCTGATCCAGGACCATGCGACCTACGCGCAGACCTTCCAGACCCAGCTCCTGAGCCTGCTTGCGGAAGGCGTGTTCGGCAAGTTCCCGAAGCTGTGCTTCGTCCTGATGGAATCCGGCTTCACTTGGCTGCCACCGTTCCTGTGGCGCGCGGTGAAGATGTGGCGCGGCATGCGCCGGGAGATCCCCTGGGTGGAGCAGTCGCCCGACCAGATCTTCCGCGAGCGCGTCCGCATCACGGTCCAGCCGGCCGATGCGCCCGCCGATCCGGCACAGATGGCCGAGCTTTTGAAGATGATCGGCTCGGACGAGATGCTGCTGTTCTCGACCGACTATCCGCACTGGCGGTTCGAGGGCCAGGACGCCCTGCCGCCGGGCTTCGACGACGCGCTCGTCCAGAAGATCCTGGTCGACAATCCGCTGGCCACCTACCCGCGCCTGAAGGAGACGCTGTCATGACCACCGCGACCGCGACGCTCGAGCGCCCCCAGGCCCGACAGGCGACCGAGATCATCGACTGCGACATCCATCCGATCATGAAGTCGCCCAAGGACATCCTGCCCTATCTGTCCCGGCGCTGGCAGGAGCATCACGAGACGATCGGCTTCCGCTTCCGCGGCCCCTTCCACGGCTCGTCCGCCTATCCCAAGGCGACGCCGGCCTTGTCGCGCGGCGATAGCTGGCCGCCCGAGGGCGGCCCGCCCGGCTCCAGCCTGAGTTTCATGCAGGAGCAGCACCTGGATGCGCTGGGCATCACCACCGGCATGCTCCAGCCGCTCTTCCCGGTCGGCATGGACGAGCGCAACCTCGACTTCGCCCATGCGGTGTGCCGCGCGGTGAACGACTGGCAGGTCGACGCCTTCACCTCCAGGGACAGCCGCCTGAAGGCGAACATCGTGGTCGCCTGCAACGATCCGCAAGGTGCGCTCCGCGAGATCGAGCGCTGTGCCGGCGACGGCCACCATGTCCAGGTGTCGTTCGCCACCCGTGCGGTCGAGCCGCTGGGCAGCCGCCGCTTCTGGCCGATCTACGAGGCCGCCGAGCGCCATGGCCTGCCGCTCGGCCTGCACAGTGTGGGCACCAACGGCCATGCGGTGGGTGCCGGCGGCTGGCCGTCCTTCTATTTCGAGGAGCACCAGTCGGTCTCGGTCAGCCTGCACGCCATGGTCGCGAGCATGGTGCTGGAGGGCGTGTTCGAGCAGTTCCCGAAGCTCAAGCTGATCGTGATCGAGGGCGGCTTCGCCTGGCTGGCCTCGCTCGCCTGGCGTCTGGACGACCTGTGGCCGAAGTTCCGGGCCGAGGTGCCGCATCTGAAGCACCCGCCGTCCTTCTACATCCGCCGCAACGTCTACTGCACGACCCAGCCGATGGACGAGCCGCCCATGCAGCGCGACCTGAAGACGGTGCTGGACTGGATCGGCTGGGACCGGGTCCTGTTCGCCACGGACTATCCGCACTGGGATTCGGACGACCCGCGCTACGTCTTCAAGTTCCCGATGTCCGAGGAGCAGCGCACCATGCTGTTCTCCGGCAACGCCAAGACCGTGTTCGGGCTCGGCTGACATGGCGCGCCACATCGTCGCCAAGGCGTCGGACGTCCCGGAGGACGGCAGCAAGCTCGTCACCGTGGCCGGCCGCGCCATCGCGCTGTTCCGGGTCGGCGAGGAATATTTCGCGATCAACAATCGCTGCCCGCACGAGGGCGGCAGCCTCTGCCATGGCCGGCTGGTGAGCCTGGTCCGCTCCGACGAGCCCGGCACCTACCGGCTCTCTCGCCGCAACGAGATGCTGCAATGCCCCTGGCACGGCTGGGAGTTCGACATCCGCACCGGCCAGTCCTGGTGCGATCCGGAGCGGATCCGCACCCGCAACTATGTCGTGACGGTCGAGCCGGGCGAGGAACTGGTGAAGGGCCCCTACAAGGCCGAGACCTTCCCGATCTCGGTCGATGGCGACTATCTCGTGGTCGAGATCTGAGGTGCCGGTGGAGCCCGATGCACGCTCAGGCACGCTGGTGGTCCGGATCGCCGCGATCACCCGCGAAACCGACGAGATCCTGAAGTTCGTCCTGGTCGATCCCGAGGGCGGCGCGCTGCCGGGCTTTGCCGCCGGCGCCCATGTCGACGTGCATGTCGCGCCTGGGCTGACCCGGCAGTACTCGCTCCTGAACCCACCCGGCGAGAACAGGCAGTATGTGATCGCCGTGAAGCGGGAGCCGCAGTCCCGGGGCGGCTCCGCCGCCATGCATGGCCGGATGGCCCTGGGCGACCTCGTGCGGATCGGATCGCCCCGCAACAATTTCGGCCTGGCTCCCGGGGCGGCCCACCATCTGCTGATCGCGGGCGGGATCGGGATCACCCCGCTGCTCGGCATGGCGGCCCAACTCGCCGCCACGAGCAGAGCGTACACGCTGGCCTGTTTCGTCCGGGCCCCGGATCTGGCGGGGTTCGCCGAGGAGCTGGCCCCGATTGCGCGGGCCGGACGGCTGCAGCTTCATGCCGGGCTCAATGCCGAGGCCACGGTCGCGGCGGTGGCGGGCCTCCTGGCGCGCCAGCCCGAAGGGACCCATGTCTATGCCTGCGGGCCGCGCCCGCTGATGGATGCGGTGGGCGAGCTGGCGCGCGGCCGGGGCCTGCCGGTGCATCGCGAGGATTTCTCGGCACTGCCGCTGACGGCCGGACCCGATCTCGCGGCCTTCGAGGTCCAGCTCGCCCAGAGCGGCGAGATCCTGCCGGTCCCGCCCGAACGCACCATCGCCGACGTGCTGATCGAGCATGGCGTGCCGCTCGACACGTCCTGCGAGCAGGGCGTGTGCGGCACCTGCCTGACCCGGGTACTGGGTGGCGTGCCGGAGCACCGCGACACGTTCCTGAGCGAGGAGGAGCGCGCGGCCGACGACCACATCCTGCCCTGCGTCTCGCGGGCCAGGACCCCGCTGCTCATCCTGGACCTGTGAGCCGCCCGCCGGCTCAGCCGGCCCGGCGCCGCACGGCGGCCCTGGGCTTGCTGCCATGGGCGCGCAGCAGCGTGTCGAGCAGGACCCGGTAGTTCGCCTCGACCGCGGCAAAGCCGCCGCTGTCCCGCGCGATCTCGCCGGCATAGGCGAACGCATAGCTCAGCATGCGCGCCAGCTCGGCCTGCGGCAGGCCGGCCCGGAGCTCGCCCTGGCGCACCGCCAGACCCAGCGCGAACTCCACCGCGGCCAGGACCTCGGCCCGGAACTGCGCGATGCGCTGCCGGATTCCGTCGCTGACCACCTCGGAATCCCCGGCAAACCGCGTGAGCAGGCTCCACACCCGGCCGGGCTGGCCCTCCTGGTTGAAGCGGTAATAGGAGGCCCGGTTGAACTCGATCGTGGCCTCGATCTTCGCCGCGAGGCTGGACTGCTCATCCCGCCAGATCCGCAGGAAATGCTCGGACACGCGGGCCGCGTAGCGGTCGAGCGCCTCGGCGGCCAAGCCCTGCTTGTTCTTGAAATGATAATGGATGTTGGTGGTGGTGATGTTCAGGATCTGGGCGATGTCGGCGAAGCTGGTGCCGCGAAACCCGTTCAGGGTGAACAGCTCGGTCGCGACCGCCAGGATCGAATCGCGCATGGACGGGCCGGCCTGGTCGCCGCCGTCCTTCGCCGGCGCGCGCCGGCGCCCCTTGCGCACGGCTTCCCCACCCGCCTGGGCATCAGGCGAGCCGCCGGCGGCCAGAAGGAGCGACACGGGCAGATGCTGGCCTGCCAAGCGCAGGGTCTCCTCGAGGTCGAAGCGGCTGACCCTGGCCGGCTGCATGCGCTGCAAGGTCGTGCCGAATCGTACCTGCCCGGCTCCGTCTTTCAAAGGCTCGGCTGGATCGCGTCGCGCAGCGGCGCCCTGCCGGACATCGGCTGTGATCTTGGTCATCCTGACCAACCTGGCTGTTCGATAGATTCCGGCATGGTGACACAGGCACGGCCACGGAGCAGCCATCATGCCGACCGATCCTTCCCGGACGATTGCCGACAACCAGCGGCCCGCCGGCCGCGCAAGCCGAAGGGGAGACCGAAGATGACCGGCATGAACCTGGCCGAGCTGGTGAAGATCGTGCATCTGCAGGCCATTGCGGCCCGCGAGGCCACGGTATGCATCACGGCCGCCCTGGCCGAGACCGGCAGCCCGGAGCTGCGCGTGAGCCTGCACCGGCACTTCCTGCGCGCGGCCGCCACGCTCGACCAGGCGAGCCCGACCATCGGCGAACATCTGCGCGAACTCGCCGACCTCGTCGAGATCCTCGGCAGCCCGCCCGGCGGCCAGCCGGATGCCTTCTTGGCCCTTGCTGAACTGACCGCGCAGCCGAGCTAAGGCAGTTCCTGCCGCGGGCCCACAAGCCGGCCACGCGATCTCCACTGTTTGACACCGGAAAGTCGGATGCTGGCGACTGAGCGGGCAGTCAGGGACTGCCCTAGGTGTTTGATCCCGCAATGTGGTGGTACAATGGATCACCATGCGGCAAGGGAGGCGCTATGGGCCAGGTTCTTCACGGCAGCGCCCGTACGACGGAGGCGGTCCGTCG
>NZ_JABGCL010000047.1 GCF_019800005.1 Geminicoccus harenae
TCTCTCGGGTCCACATCCCGAGCTTCCACCACAGCCGTTCTGGCTCAGCAACCCATTCTCAAACAGGCTCTGAGCACTCCCTTGAGCCAGTCTCAGTCCCTATCCGCCCTCATCTGGTCCGTCGCCGACCGGCTTCGCGGTGACTACAAGCCGTCCGAGTACGGCAAAGTCATCCTGCCCTTCACGGTGCTGCGCCGGCTGGACTGCGTCCTGGCACCTACCAAGGCCGCGGTTCTGGCCGAAAAGGCCGCACGGGAGGCCAGTGGCGTCAATCCCGAGCCTTTCCTGCTGCGCCGCACCGGCGTGCCCTTCGCCAATACCTCGTCGCTCGACCTGAAGACGTTGATGGGCGACCAGGACCACCTCGCCGCCAACCTCTCCAGCTACATTCAGGGCTTTTCGCCTGCCGTCCGTGACGTGTTCGACCGTTTTCGCTTCGCCGAGCAGACCGACCGGCTGCAGAAGGCCGGGCTGCTCTACCAGGTGACGGAGCGCTTCGTCGGCTTTGATCTCAGCCCCACCGCGGTCAGCAACCACGACATGGGCCTGGCCTTCGAGGAGCTGATCCGGAAGTTCGCCGAAGCCTCCAACGAAACCGCCGGCGAGCATTTCACCCCACGCGACGTCATCAAGCTGATGGTCAACCTGCTGTTCATCGAGGACAGCGACATCCTGACCCCAGGCACCCCTGCGGTCCGTACCATCTACGACCCTACCGCCGGCACCGGTGGCATGCTCTCGGTCGCCGGCGAGCACCTGCTGGAACACAACCCGGCCGCGCGACTGACCATGTTCGGCCAGGAGCTGAACGACGAGAGCTATGCGATCTGCAAAGCGGACATGCTCATCAAGGGCCAGGATGTCCGTAACATCGTCGCCGGCAACACGCTCTCGGACGATGGGCACGCCGGGCAAAAATTCGACTACATGCTCTCCAACCCGCCCTTCGGTGTGGAGTGGAAGAAGGTCGAGAAGGAAGTCCGACGGGAAGCCGAGCAGATGGGCCATGCGGGGCGCTTCGGGCCGGGCCTGCCGCGCATCTCGGACGGCTCCTTGCTGTTCCTGTTGCATCTGCTGTCCAAGATGCGGCCGGCAAAGGACGGCGGCAGTCGCATCGGCATCGTGCTGAACGGCTCCCCGCTGTTCACCGGCGGTGCCGGCTCAGGTGAGAGCGAGATCCGCCGCCATGTGCTGGAGAATGATCTGGTCGAGGCGATCATTGCCCTGCCGACCGACATGTTCTTCAACACCGGCATCGCGACCTACGTGTGGGTCCTGTCCAACCGCAAGCCAGCGCCGCGCAAGGGCCGCGTGCAACTGATCGATGCCTCGGGCCTCTGGCAGAAGATGCGCAAGAGCCTGGGCAGCAAGCGGCGCGAGATGAGCGACCAGGACGTTGCCTGGGTCACCCGCCTGTTCGGGGACTTTGAAGAGGCTCGACTCGCGACCATCACGACCGCGGAGGGCAAGACCAGCACGGTGGTGATGGCGGAGGGCAAGACCCCTCCAGCCGCGCCAGACGGTGGCCAGGTCAAGCTGGCACCACTCTCCCGCATCTTCCGCAACGAGGACTTCGGCTATCGCACCATCACGGTGGAGCGTCCGCTGCGGGATGAGAAGGGACGGGTCGTGCTTGGCCAGAAGGGCAAGGCCAAAGGCAGGCCGCAGCCGGACAGCGCGCTGCGCGACGCGGAGAACGTGCCGCTGACTGAGGACGTCGAGGCGTACTTCGCGCGGGAGGTGCTGCCGCATGCGCCGGATGCCTGGATCGACACGGAGAAGACCAAGACCGGCTACGAGATCCCGTTCAACCGGCATTTCTATGTGTTCGAGCCGCCCCGGCCACTGGCGGTGATCGACGTCGAACTGAAGCAGGTAACGGATCGAATTTTGAAGATGATCGGAGGGCTGGCGGCGTGACTTCAATTGGTCCGTACCCGGCTTACAAAGACAGCGGGATGGAATGGATGGGGCAGGTGCCTTCAGGTTGGGCAATCTTACCCCTTGGTCGGATCACGCGGTCCAAGTGCGACGGACCATTTGGTTCCGGATTGAAATCAGAGCACTACACGGACCAAGGTGTTCGTGTGGTCCGCTTGCAAAACATCCGCAGCGGCTACTTTGATGATGCAGATGCAGCTTTCATCAACGAAGAATACTACCGGACTTCGTTGGCAGGACATGACGTACAGGCCGGTGATCTCTTAATTGCAGGGCTTGGGGATGAGCGGAATACAGTCGGACGGTGCTGCGTTGCACCGCCGGAAGTTGAGCCAGCCATAGTAAAAGCTGACTGCTTTCGATTTCGGATCGACTTGCGGCGGGCGCTACCCAAGTTTGTAGCAGCGCAATTGACGGCTGGATCGGCATTTGACGCGGGTAGGATGTCTTCGGGTTCGACACGGTCGCGCATCCCCCTGTCCGTGATGGCTACGCGGCCCGTTGCCTTACCTCCACCCACTGAGCAGCGGGTAATCGTAGAGTTCCTCGTCCGCGAGACCAGCAAGATTGACGCGCTGGTGGCCGAGCAGGAGCGGCTGATGGCGCTGCTGAAGGAGAAGCAGGCGAGTATTCTCTACCAATCATTAACTGCTGGCATTGACGCGAATGTATCGGCAAGACCGTCGGACCTAACACATCCCGACAAAATACCTGCCCACTGGGAAGCTCTGCCCCTTACCCGCGTCGTGCGGCAGTTTGTAGACTATAGAGGTGCTACACCGACCAAAGTCGAGAGTGGCGTTCCGCTAGTCACAGCCACGCAGATCAAAGAGGGAAGGATTGACCACTCGCTGGATCCAGCCTTCATTACCGAAGTAGAATATGCTTCACGGATGACCCGCGGCTTTCCTGAAGTCGGTGACGTGCTGCTGACGACCGAAGCGCCTTTGGGAGAAGTAGCACAAATTGGGGATAGCTCCGTCGCTCCTGGGCAGCGGATGATCCTTATGAAGGTTGAGCCATCCAAGATCCGAAGTGAATATCTCTATCTACATTTTCGGTCATCGTTTGGACAAAAAGAACTCTGGACACGTGCGAGTGGATCAACTGCCAGCGGTATTCGAAGTGATAGACTTCGAGCGAGTGTAGTTCTTGTTCCTCCGCTGAAGGAGCAGGACAGGATTATTGAGTTTATTCGTGACGAGATGGCTCAGTTTCTAGGAGTGGATGCTGAAGTTCGCAAGCAGATAGCGATTCTTAAGGAACGCCGCGCCGCTCTCATCTTTGCTGCTGTCACCGGCAAGATTGACGTCCGCAAGCTAGCGCCTGTCGTCCAGGCTGCCGCATGAGTCTACACAAGGAGATCGCCTTTGAGGACGGCTTATGCGCCCATGTTGCCGCCCATGGCTGGCTCTACGATCCTGAAGCTGCCCGGCGCTACGACCGCTCCCGTGCCCTCTTCCCGGAAGACCTCCTTGCCTGGGTCCAGGCCACGCAGCCGGATGCCTGGGCCAGCCTGAGCAAGACCCATGGTCCAGCGGCCGGCAGCGTGCTGGCCGAGCGGCTGCGTAGTGCGCTCGACAAGCAAGGGGTGCTGGAAGTGCTGCGCGGCGGCCTGGACGTGATCGGGCTGAAGCAGCGCATCGTGCTGTGCCAGTTCCGCCCAGCGCTGGGTATGAACCCAACCCTGCAGGCACGTTACGACGCCAATCGGCTGCGCGTGGTGCGGCAGGTTCGCTATTCTCAGCACAGCGAGGCCTGCCTCGACATCGTGCTGTTCCTCAACGGGATCCCTGTGGCCACGGCGGAACTGAAGTCGGATTACACGCAGCGAGTGCAGGACGCGACCGACCAGTACCGCTACGACCGTCTGCCGCGGACGCCAGCTGGCAACCAGCCGGAACCGCTGCTGTCCTTCCCGGGTGGGGCGCTGGTGCATTTCGCGGCCAGCAACAGCGAGGTCCACATGACCACGCTGCTGGCCGGTACAGACACCGTCTTCCTACCGTTCAACCGAGGCCACGACTTCGGCGCCGGCAACCCGCCCAATCCGACCGGCGCCCCCACCGCGTACCTGTGGGAGGAGGTGTGGCAGCGTGACAGCTGGCTGGAGATCCTGGGCCGCTACGTCGTGCCGGTGAAGGACGACAAGAAGCGCCTCCGACGATGGGTCTTCCCGCGCTTCCACCAGTTGGACGCCACCCGCAAGCTGATCGCCCAGGTGCTGGCAGATGGGCCTGGCGGCCGGTACCTGATCGAGCACTCGGCCGGGTCGGGCAAGACCAACTCCATCGCCTGGACCGCGCACTTCCTCGCCGACCTGCATGACGCCGACCACAAGAAGCTGTTCGACACGGTGCTGGTGGTCTCCGACCGAACCGTGCTGGACAAGCAGTTGCAGGAAGCGATCGAAAGCTTTGAGCGGACGCCGGGCGTGGTGGAGGTGGTCACCGGCGAGGGTGCTGCAAAAAGCGCTCAGCTCGCGGCGGCCCTCTCGGCCGGCAAGAAGATCGTGGTCTGCACCATCCAAACCTTCCCCTTCGCGATGAATGAGGTGCAGCGGCTGTCCGCCAGCAAGGGCAAGCGCTTCGTGGTCATCGCGGACGAGGCGCATTCCTCGCAGACCGGCAAGGCAGCAGCCGAGCTGAAGATGGTGCTGACGGCCGAGGAGCAGGCAGCTCTGGAGGACGGCGGCGAGGTTGGGCTGGACGAGCTGCTGGCAGCGCAGATGGCGGCGCGGGCGGATCAGTACAGCGGCATCAGCTATGTCGCCTTCACCGCGACTCCCAAGGCCAAGACGCTGGAGATCTTCGGCCGCCGCCCTGACCCGAGCCTGCCGGCCAGCAAGGGCAACCTGCCGATGGCCTTCCACACCTACTCCATGCGCCAGGCGATCGAGGAAGGGTTCATCCTCGATGTGCTGAAGAACTACACCAGCTACAAGATGGCTTTCCGCCTGACCCATGGCGGAACGGAACTGAGCGAGGCGGAGGTCGAGGCCAGCGAGGCGAAGAAGCGCGTCATGGGCTGGGTACGCCTGCACCCGCACAACATCGCGGCCCGTGTCGAGATCGTGGTCGAGCATTTCCGCCAGAACGTGGCCCACCTGCTGGGCGGCAAGGTCAAGGCAATGGTGGTGACGGCCAGCCGTAAGGAGGCGGTGCGCTGGATGCGGGCGATGGAAGGCTACATCGCCCGCCGGGGGTACGGCATCGGGCTGCTGGTCGCCTTCTCCGGTGAAGTGACCGATGTAGAGACCGGCCCCGACCCATTCACCGAAAGCAGCATGAACCCTGGCCTGAAAGGCCGCGACATCCGCGAGGCCTTCAACACGTCGGAGTTCGCCATCCTGCTGGTCGCCAACAAGTTCCAGACCGGCTTCGACCAGCCATTGCTTTGCGCCATGTATGTGGACCGTAAGCTGGGTGGCATCCAGGCCGTGCAGACCTTGTCGCGCCTGAACCGGGCCTATCCGGGCAAGGACACCACCTATGTCGTGGATTTCGTGAACGAGCCCCAGAAGGTGCTGGAGGCCTTCCTGCAGTACCACAAGACCGCGGCGCTGGCGGATGTCAGCGATCCGAACGTGGTCCTGGACCTGCGGAACAAGTTGGACGCCGTCGGCTACTACGACAGCGTCGAGGTGGAGCGGGTGGCCAAGGTGGCGATCAACCCGAAAGCCACGCAGGCCGATCTCGACGCGGCGATCGGGCCGGTGAGCAGCCGGCTCCTTGTCCGATTCAAGCACGCTCAGCTCGTCATCCAAGGTGGCACGGATGGCAGCCGGGCGCGGCAGGCCGCTCAGGACGAGATGGCGGCGCTGATCCTGTTCAAGCGCGACCTCGGCAGCTACGTGCGGGTCTACGAGTTTCTTGGGCAGATGTTCGACTACGGGAACACGGACTTCGAGAAGCTGTACCTCTTCGCCAAGATGCTGCTGCCTCTGCTGGACTACGGGCGCGAGCGGGAGGGCGTGGACCTGTCGGCGCTGAAGCTGACGCACCACAAGATGCGCGACCTGGGGCAGCAGAAGCTGAATCTAAACGGTGCGAGCAGAGCGCCAGGCCTGACGCCCGTAAAGGAAGTCGGCGGCGGACAGGTGCAGGAAAAGCACAAGCAGCGGCTGAGCGAGATCATCGCGTCCCTGAACGACCTGTTCGAAGGGGAGCTGACGGACGGCGACAAGGTCGCCTTCTTCGAGGGCGTCCGGACCAAGCTGATGGAGAGTGCGACGCTTCAGGCTCAGGCGGCGGCGAACACGAAGGAGCAGTTCATGAACTCTCCCAGCCTGGGCGACGAGCTGATGAATGCCATCATCGACCTGATGGAGGCGCACCAGAGCATGAGCAAGCAGGCGCTGAACTCGGAGGCAGTCCGGGCGCGGATCCTGGCGGCGCAGTTGGGGCCGGGGGCGCTTTGGGAAGGACTGCGGGGAGCGACGCCGGCACCGTGACGAGTGGGAGCGGCGCGCCGTGAGGTTCCGGCCTTCGTTCCAAGGCCGTAGTTCCCAAATGGAGCCAATCGTGAATGAGTGACCCCTTCACCATCCGTGTCTTCGTCGCTGATGGCGATCCGGAGGGCGTGCGCCTGGTGGACAGGATGAACTGGACCGGGGTGGGCATCGTGTTCCCGCGCGAGCGGTGGCAGACAGCCCGCAGCCGCGCCGAACTCAGCCGCACCGGCGTCTACATCCTGGTTGGCTACAAGGAGGGCGACGAGGACCTGCCCACGCTCTACATCGGCGAGGGCGATGCAGTGCGCGACCGCATCGACAGCCACGCCCAGAACAAGGAGTTCTGGGAGCACGGCTATGCCTTCACCACCTCCAACAACGGGCTCAACAAGGCGCATGTCCGCTGGCTGGAGCGCGAGCTGATCCAGCAGGCCAAGAAGGCCGGGCGCAGCAAGCTCGACAATGGAACGGCACCGCCGGAGCCGCCGCTCAGCGAGGCGGAGCGCGCCGACAGCCGCGCCTTCCTGCGCGAGATCCTGCAGGTCCTGCCGGTCATGGGCTTGCGCGCCTTCGAAGAGCCGAAGCCCGTCGCCACCCCGCAGGTGCCGGCCAGTATCCAGCCCGCGGCAGGCTCGACCGCCCCCGCACCCGTCACCGGTTCACCCGGTAATGTCGTGGTGGTGGTCCCGGCCCAGGAAGAGGGCTTCAAGTCGGTCTTCCTCGGCCAGCACCGCTGGCGTGCCATCCGCATCTCCGGCGGCAAGCTGCAGCAGATCCGCTACCTCGCCACCTACCAGACCAAGCCGATCTCGGCAGTGACCCACTACGCACCGGTCGCGAAGATCGAGCCCTACGGGGAAAGCGGCAAGTACCAGCTGATCTTCTCCAGCGCCCCGGTGGAGATCACGCCCATTCCGTTCGCCGATGCGCCGGCCGGGCTGATGCAGGGGCCGCGCTACACGACGCTGGGCAAGCTCCGGTCTGCGAAGACGCTGATGGAGCTGTTCTGATCGAGGGGCACGTTCATCACGGCCGGAGGTGAGGGCGGTGCCTCCCAGGATTTGGGTGTGGGCGATACTAACCTGAGAGCGAGGAGCTTTTAGGGGATTGGAGGCTGGCAGAGGCTGGAATTAAACTGTTGATTGGCCCCGTCGTTGGTGACAGCGGCACATCTCTTCCGCCGAGGCCGAGGAGCAGTAGTAGTATAGCCAAGCCGGAGCAACTTCCGGCAGCGTGACCAAGTCAGGCAGCCTCTGGCATAGCTGGAGCGGTTCATGCCTTAATGCCGACCACTATGGCAAATAATGCCGGGCGGACACCCATTCACTTCAACTCAGGCTCAAGAGCATCTACCCCTATCCAGTACCAGATGGTGGCGACCAAGCCAGGGATGATCAGGAAGCCAAACGTGATGCCATAGCCTCGTGCCACCTGGAATCCGTTATCATCGGCCATCCAGAAGTCGATGAGCCAGCCGAAGGCAGTCTGGATCACGAAACTGCCGAGGATCACCAGTACGTTGATGCCGGTCTGAACACGACCTGCGAGATGGGAAGAGAAATTGGTCGTCAGGACGGCATAGGACAAGGACAACGGGTTCATGAGGAACCCGATCATCGTCCAAAGTGGCATGGCCATGGCCGTGTATCCGGCAGCCAGGACCGTCAGGACTGCCAGGTAGACGAACGCCAGGAGCCCCACTAGGCGAGCGAGCGAGAGACCGAGCCGACGGCCCGCTGCCGCCATCGGGCCACAGGCAATCGAGCCTGCCAGAAGCCCCAGAGCCATTACCGACATGTGCAACGCGACCGCCTGGCGCTCAAGACCGGCAACCTCGGCCAGCCAACGCGCCGTCCACAGGCTCTGCATGGCGAAGCCCGTTCCGCAGGTGAGAACGACCATCGGGACCACGCGCCAGAAGGAGGAACTGCGGTAGATCTCCTTCAACCCGCGCAACAACTCGGAAGGTGATTCCGGCGAACCCTGGTTCGGGTGCCGGTTCGGCATCAGCACGAAGATGGCTGCAGCACCGGCCAGGAAGCAAAGAGACAGCCCGAAGAACAGCGCCCGCCACCCGATGCGTGCACTGGCCCATTCTGCCGGACTGCCGGCCAGGACAGCGCCCACACCGCCAAAGGCCATGAGCAAACCATAAGCCATCGGCAGCTGCTGGGCGGGCAGCCACAGCGCCATGGTAGCGAAGCCCGCCATCAGACTCACCGCCACGCCGGCCCCCACCAGTGCCCGCCCGACCATCAGCATCTCGGTACTCATCGCCGTCGCGAACATGACAGCGCCGACCGCCGAGACCAGGAGGTTGCAGGCTTGGACCCTTCGCGCCCCGAACCGGTCGATCGCCATGCCCAGCGGGATCTGCATCACGCCGAAGGCAAGGAAATAGACCGAGGTGAGCAGGCCCAGCTCCGACGCGCTGAGGTCGAAATCCCGGATCAGATCCGGCGCCAGCGTCGCGTTCAGCGTACGCAGCAGGTAGGAGAGCATGTAGCCGAAGGCGAGCGGCAGGAAGATGCGGATCACCAAGAAGGCGTGGGACGGCCGGCTGATCGCCGGGTGACCGATCATGACCAGGCGCGATCGGCACGGAACGGCGCCAGATCCACCGATGGCGCCTCCCCCTGCAGGAGCTGGGTGAGGAGCTTGCCGGTGATAGCCGAAAGGGCCAGGCCCAGATGGCCATGGCCGAAGGCCAGGAACAGGCCAGGCCGGCCCGGCGCAGGCCCCAGGACCGGCAGGGAGTCCGGCATGGAGGGGCGGAAGCCCATCCAGGTGCTGGGATTTCGCTCGTCGATGCCGGGCAGGAGCCGCCGGACGCGGCGCAGCATCGCCTCGACGCGCCGCGGGTCCGGGGCACGCTCCAGTCCACCCATTTCCACCGTGCCAGCGATGCGCAGGCCGTGGCGCATCGGGGTCATGAAGAACCCGCCCTCGCCGGAGCTGACCGGCATTGGCAGGAGTTCTCCGGCACCCGGCAGCATGACGTGGTAGCCGCGTTCCGTGTCGAGCGGGAGGCGCAGGCCCACCGTGTCGAGCAACCGCTTCGACCACGCGCCGCAGGCGACGACCAGCGCGTCGCCCTGCGCGGCCGTGCCCTGACCCTGCGCCTGCCACTGTCCGTCGACCTGTCCGATCCGCTCTACCGCAAAGCGCAGGGTTCGGCCGCTCAGCTTGGCGAAAAGGTCGTGCAGCCGCTGGGTCAGCGTCAGGGGATCGATGACCTGATGCGGGTTGGGGCGCTGCACGCCGCCCGCTACCCGCGCCAGGGCCGGCACCAGCGCCGTGACCTCGGCCGGGCCCAACTCCACCGCCTCGCCGCCGAAGCGGCGGCGATAGGCGGCATCGCGACGCCCGTCCGCGAACGCCTGCTCGGTCTCGTACACGGTCAGCATGCCGGTCTTGCGGATCAGGTCGGCGGCGTTCGCTTCCGTGAGCAGCGGGGCGAATGCAGCCTGGGCCTGTGCCGTCAGGGAGGCCAAGTGCCGGGTGTTCTGTTCGAAGATCCGCTGCCGGCCCGCCCAGACGAACCGGACGAGCCAGGGTGCCAGTGCCGGCAGGTAGCTCCAACGGATGGCCAGCGGCCCTTCGGGATCGGCCAGATATCCCGGCACCTTGGTGACGATGCCGGGCGCGGCGATCGGCGCCACCACATCGCCGGCGATGATCCCGGCATTGCCGAAGGAGCAGCCACGGCCGGGCTCATCCCGATCGATCAGAGTGACCTCCAGGCCGGCGCGCCGCAGACACAGGGCGGTGCAGACGCCGACAATGCCGGCGCCCACCACGAGGACATGGCGAGGCAGATTGGTCACGCGGTTCACACCATGCTCGGCAGGAGGAGGACGATCTGCGGAAACAGCGTGAAGACCAGGACCGCGGCCAGCATCAGCAGCCAGAATGGCATCGTGGCTTTCGCGGCCTGCATCAGGCTGACCTCGCCGCGGGTGATCGCGACCAGCACGAACAGGTTCATGCCTACCGGCGGGGTGAGCATGCCGATCTCGATCAGGATGGTGACGATGACGCCCAGCCATACCGCGTCGAAGCCGACCCCGGTCATGACCGGGAAGACCACCGGCACGGTCATCAGCAGCAAGGAGATGCCGTCGAAGAAGCAGCCGAGGACGACATAGATGACGATCACCAACAGGAGGACGAGATAGGGCGAGACGTCCAGTTCGCTGATCAGTCCCATCACCTGGCTCGGCAGGCCGAGTACGCTCATGCTCTGGGCCAGGATCAGCGCGCCGATCATCACCACGCCCAGGGTGGCGAATACGACCATGCCGTCCCTGAACGCGATCACGAGCTTGCGCAGGGTGAGATCGCCCCAGGTGAAGCCGATCACGATCGAGGCGACCACGCCCAGGCCCGCCGCCTCCGTGGCCGTCGCGATGCCGAGATAGATCGTGCCGAGCACGGCGAAGACCAGGATCGCGACCGGCCAGATCTTCAGGAGGCCCAGAACGATCTGACCGATCGGCATCCTGGCCGGATCGACCGGAGCGATCGAGGGGTCACGCCTGGTGAGCAGACGGATCATCGCCATGAAGGCGCAAGCGATCAGCAGGCCTGGAATGACCCCGGCGGCGAACAGCTTGCCGATGGAAACGCCCTGGGTCGCGCCGTAGAGCAGCAGGGTCAGGCTCGGGGGGATGAGCAGGCCGAGCGTCCCGCCTGCGGCAAGCGTGCCAACCACCGTGCTGGGGCGGTAGCCGCGCCGCTTGAGCTCTGGATAGGCCACGGATCCGATCGCGGCGGCCGTCGAGGTGCTGGCGCCACTCACCGCGCCGAACAGGGTGCAGACGGCGATGTTGGTGTGGAGCAGCCCGCCCGGGACCCCGCGGAACAGCGGAGCAGCCGCCACATAGAGGCGCCGGCTGACCCCGCTGGCCAGCAGGATCTCACCCATGAAGATGAACATGGGCACGGCGCTCAGGATGAAGTCGTTGAACGTGTTCCAGACCGCCGTGATCGAGAGCGACATCGCGTCGCCGACCAGGAAATGCAGGATGGACAGGCCGATCAGGCCGAGGCCGATGCCCACGGGCAGGCCGATCAGGCCGGTCAGGGCTAGGCCGCAGACCAGGATCACCCAGATCATACGACCTCTCCCACCCGGCGTTCCTCGTCCGTGCCGAGCTGGATCGCGCGGCTGGCGAGGATCCATTTGCCGACGACGATCAGCGCGGTCAGGAAGGACGATATCGGCATGAGCGCCATCCACGGCGCTACGGGCAGGCGGGCCACGTCCGAGCGCGCGTCGATCAGCAGAGAGAAGCTGGTGAACTCGTAGCTCAGGTAGCCGAAGATCAGGAAGAACCCGATGCAGCCGAGATTGGACAGGGCATCGGCGATCGTGCGCGCCCGCTCCGACAGATGGTCGGCGATCAGGGTCACCCGGATGCTGAGATTCATCGCGAACGTGTAGGGGATGGTCAGGAAGACGCAGGCCGAGAACAGCAGCGCCACCAGTTCGTCGCTGAAGTGAAGTGGTGAAGCGAGCATATAGCGCATGAATACGGCGCTGAAGACGAGCAGCGACATGACGAGCCCGAGCATTGCCGAGACGAACAAGGCGATGCGGACCAGCCATGTCAGGCCTGCGGCAAGCTTGAGCATTGAAGTATCCTTCAGCGGGAACCGGGCGACGGATCGGCGGGAAGAGGCGATGGCCGCCTGCTTCCCGGCTGAACGGTCAGTCCTGCAGCGCCTGGAGCAGGGTCTCTCGGTTGGCCGCCATATCGCCGCCCTTCTGGGTGGCGTCCCGCTCCCAGACCGAGAGAGCCGCCTTGTAGAAGGCCTCGCGGTCCTCGGCCGGGAACGGCTCGAGCTGCGTGGCGCCGGCTGCGTTGAACTGGTCGCCTTGCGCCTTGTCGTAGTCGCCGCGCAGGAAGTTCTCGACGAGTTCCTTGGCCATCTTGTCCGATTCCTCGGTGATGATCGCCTGCACGTCGGGCGGAAGTTTATCCCATGCGGACTGGGAGACGATGAAGACGAGCGTCGCCGCGTAGTTGGCGATGTTGGACCAGTAAGGGGTGACCTCCTGCAACGACAGGGTGTTGGCCGGTCCGGGATAGTAGGTTGCGCAATCGACCACCCCGGTCTGCAGGGCCATGTACATGTCGTTCTGCGGGATGACGGTGGCGGAGACGCCTACTTCCGCGAAGGCATCCACCAGGAACGCGCCCCACACGCGCAGCTTCTTGGTACGCAGTTCCTCCAGCGTGTTGACCGGCGTCTTGCAGAAGACGTCCATGGTCCGATCGGGCGGCAGCAGGATGTTGAGGACCTTGATGCCGAACTTCTCGAATTCCTTCGCGTAGACCTGTTCCAGGGTCGGCCGGATCTTTGCGAAATCCTCCATCGTCTGAAGGACGCCTTCAGGCAGGGCGTAGGCCAGTTCCGGCGAGTCACGGGCCACGTAGTTGGTCGAGATCATGGTCGCCTGGATGACGTTGCCGGGCGGCAGGATCCGGAGCATGTCCGGGTCCTTGATGCCGAGCGACCCGCCCGGGAAGACCGTCATCTGGAACTGGTCGCCGGTGCGGGCATTGATCCGCTCAGCCAATGTGGTGACCGCCTGTGCTTCCTGGCGGGTCGGCACCCAGACCAGGTGCGTGCGCCACTCGATGTCCGCCGCGGCGACCGGGGCAACATCGCCCATGGCGGCCAGCGTACCGAGGGCGCCGAGCAAGGCGGCACCCAACCTGTTCATCATTCTCATGCTTCCCTCCTCCCTGAAGAAACTGTTCCCGGCACTGCCTCAGGCCACCGTGCGGGTGACCTTGCCGTCCTCGATATCGGCCTGGAGACGCTCAGGATGGCGTGCAGCCGGATCGCCATAACCACCTCCGCCGGCAGTCCGGATATGCAGCCGGTCACCAGCCATGAGGCGCGCCACCTGCTTGGACGGGATGACCTGGATCTCCCCGTCCTTGCGCAGAATCTCGGCAGTGGCGGGCTGCCCGGCCTCTCCGCCGGCCGCTCCGGCCGCCGGACAGAAATGGCGCTCGCCGCGATAGGTGATGGTCACCTCGCCGTCGAGGATCTCGTATTCCAGGGCAGCTCCCAGGCCGCCGCGCCATTGGCCGGCCCCACCCGAATCCGGCATGAACGAGGCGCGGTGCACACGGATGGGCGATTCCAGCTCGAGGGCCTCCGCCGGAATGTTCATACAGTTGGTGACGTCAGTCTCGATGACGTCGACCCCGTCGCCGCGAGCACTGGCGCCGTTGCCGCCGATCAGGATCTGCGAGGTGACGAAGCGCTGGCCCTGGCTGGTCTTGCCGCCGAAATGGAGGATGACCTCCTCGTTCGCGGTATCGGCCGGCACCCTGGTCGGCGCCGCTTGGCGCAGGGCGCCGAGCAGCGCGCTGGTGACCCGCTTGATGGTCGCTGCACGGCAGCCGACGGGTGCCGGCTCCTGCGGATTGACGATGCTGCCTACGGGCAGGTTCAGCTTGAGCGGCCGGAAGCAGCCACCATTGTTCGGGATGGTCTGGGTCGGATCGGTCACGGCGCGCAGGGCGAAGCTGGCCGCGGCGAGCGAGCCGGATGGCATGCAGTTGAAGGGTCCGCGCACCTGGGGGCTGGTGCCTGTGAAGTCCACCTCCATCGTATTGTCGGTGATGGTGACCTTCACCTTGATCGGGATGCGGCGGTCGACGTCCACCCCATCATTGTCGAGCCAGTCCTCATAGCTGTAGGTGCCGTGCGGAAGCTGCTTCAGCGCCTCCACCGTCATGCGCTCGGACCGGTCCAGGAGCTCGTTGAACACACGGGTCACGAACTCGCCGCCATAGACCTGCGCCAGCTCAGTCAGGCGCCTGGCACCGATCGAGCAAGCCGAGATCTCCGCCATCAGGTCGCCGGTCACGATGTCGGGGATCCGCACGTTCTGCCGCAGGATCGCCATGAAGGTCTCGTTGATCGGCCCATAGCCCTCGCGGAGCTTGATGAGCGGCAGCCGCAGGCCTTCCTGGAAGATGTCGGTGGCGTTGGTGGGCGTGGAGCCCGGCGCCATGCCGCCCAGATCCTGGTGATGCGTCATCGCGGTGCAGATGGCGATCGGCCGGCCCTCGTAGAACACCGGCATCATGATCGCGATGTCGGGGATGTGGGTCCCCCCGAGATAGGGGTCGTTCATCACATAGACGTCGCCCTCCTGCATCGCCGAGATCGGCTGCTTTTCCAGCAGGTGCCGCACCATCGGGATGAGTGCGCTCAGATGGATCGGGATGGCGAGCGCCTGGGCCAGCGTCTCGCCCTCGATGGTGAACATGCTGGCCGACGCATCGAGCCCTTCCTTGACGATCGCGGAGAAGGCACTGCGCACCAGGGTCAACTGCATCTCGTTGGCGATGCCGTCGAGCTTGTTGCGGATCACCTCGATCGCGACCGGATCAATCTTTTCTGCCTGCACGGCCATGGTCATCGTTTCGTTCCTGCTGCTCGATTCGTCGTTCTGGCGGTCAGTGGCTGGCGCCGGTCGCGGTGAGGACGAGGTTGCCGTCCGCCGCCACCTCGCCAGACCAGCCAGGCTCCACGACCGTGGTAGTGTCCGCCTGCTCGACGATCGCCGGGCCGCTGAAGGTCATGCCGACCGGCATCCGGGTCCGTTCGTAGATCTTGGCCTCCACCCCCTGCGGTGCGGCGGCCACCCTGATCGTCCTGCTGCCCTTCAAGGCCCGGCCGGGCTCGGGGTGATAAGCTCCCTCGCCCAGGCTGTCCGAGCCACGGGCTGAGTGGATCGTCCGCAGGTTCACGAGGTTGGCCGGAGCTTGGTAGGCATAGCCGTAGACCCGATCGTGGGCGACCAGGAAGCCCTGATAGAGCGCGTCCAGGACATCGCCCGCCTCGAAGTCGAGAGGCACTTCCAGATAGTAGGACTGGCCCTGATAGCACATGTCCGCGGCATAGGTGATCCGCACGGATGCCGGATCGACATTCTCGTGCGACATCAGCTCGCCACAGCGCCGGTCGAGGTCGGCCAGGGCATCCTTGAGCTCGCTTAGGCTGACCTCGCCGAGCTTGCGCGGAAAGGCTGCGGCGACCTCATGCTCGATTGGTGCCGCGAGCAGCCCCGCAGCGGCCAGCACACCCGGGCGGCGCGGGATGACGACCCGCTGGATCTTCAGTTCCTCCGCCAGTGCCGTGGCGTGGACCGGGCCGGCACCGCCCAATGCTACCAAGCTGAACAGGCGAGGGTCCAGGCCCTGGCGGATCGAGACCAGCCGGATGCCTTCCACCATCTGTGCATTGACCACACGGTGAATGCCCAGCGCCGCTTCTTCCAACCCCATCTTCAGAGGCCCGGCGATCTTCTCGAGGATCGCGGCCTTCGACTTCTCCACGTCCAGCGAGACGGTGCCGGCCGCGAAATAGTTGGGGTTGAGGTAGCCCAGCACGAGCGACGCGTCGGTGACGGTCGGATCCTCACCGCCTTTGCCGTAGGCAGCCGGCCCGGGATCGGAGCCGGCCGATTCGGGGCCAACCCTGAGACCGCCGCCCGCATCGATCCAGGCGATGCTGCCGCCGCCCGAGCCGATCGCGTTCACGTCGACCATCGGCACCCGGATGGTGAATCCGTCGATGCGGCCTTCTGGCCGGATCACGGGCTTGCCGTCGCTCACCAGGGCGATGTCGCAGCTGGTGCCGCCGATATCGACGGTGATCACGTCCTTCGCCCCGGTCATCCCGCCGACGATGGTCCCGCCGATCGCACCAGCAGCCGGCCCGGACATGAACAGGCGCACCGGCCGCTTGCGGGCAACGGCAGAGACCGACAGCCCGCCACGCGACTGCATGACCTGCAGGGGCGAGGCGATGCCCGCCTTGTCCAGCCCGTCCTCGATCTGCGCCATGTATCGGTCGATCACCGGCTTCATGTAGGCGTCGAAGGCGGTCACCACGGTACGTTCGTATTCCCGGAAGGCCGGGTCGACCTCGCTGGAGATCGAGATCAGCACATCAGGGAACTCCTCGGCGATGATCTCGCGGGTGCGCTGCTCATGTGCCGGGTTCTGGAAGGAGAAGAGATAGCAGACCGCGATCGCCTGGCAGCCGTCGGCCACCAGCTCCCGGGCCGCCTGACGTACGGCGCCCTCGTCCAGAGGGGTGACCACCTCGCCCTGCGCGCTGATCCGCTCAGCGATCTCCTTGCGATACTTGCCCCGCGCCAGGAAGCCCGGAGTCTCCGGGTCCAGGATGATCCCGTACAGCGTCTGGCGGAGCTGCCGGCCGATCTCCAGCACGTCCTTGAATCCGGCGGTGGTCAGGAGACCCAGCCGTGCACCCTTGCGCTCCAGCACCGCGTTGGTCGCGATAGTGGTGCCGTGCAGGAAATGGCCGACATCGGACGGCGAGATGTTCCAGTTCTCGACCATGTAGCGCACGGCGTTCATCACCGCGGCACTCGGATCCTTGCGCGTGCTCATGATCTTGGTGGTGAGCATCGGCTCGCCCATCCGGCGGCACACCACGTCGGTGAAGGTGCCGCCGATGTCGATACCGATGTCGAGAAGCTGGGTCATTGGCATTGCCTGTTATCGGATGTCGATTCAAGTGGTTGGGGCAGGCGAATCTCGATCATGCGCGCGCGAACTCGCGCTGATCGAGGTGGCCGTAGAGCCAGGTCATCAGCTGCATGACCGGGATGCGCAGCCGCCGGGCCGGCCAGGACAGGAAGCTTCGCTCGTCCATGACACCGGCATCGATCGGCTGATCCAGCGCCAGCTTGGCGGCGAAGAGGCCAAGAAGCTGGGCCAGAGCCACGCCGCGGCCGGAATAGCCCATGGCGTAGGAGACGCGCCGGCCAATGCGGCCGACATGAGGAAAGCCATCTCGGCTGATCCCGACCAGACCCGACCAACGATAGGCGATCGGCGCGCCTGCAGCTTGCGGGAAGGTGCATGTCAGCGCCCGTTCCAGAGGCAGATAGCTGTCGGGTTCGTGGGCCCGCCGCCCGGTGATGTCGGCACGGCCAGCGAAGAGCAGCCGGTCGCCCGGCAGCATACGGAAGGCGTGCAGGAGACGCCGCGTGTCCGAAGCCACCTGCCCGTCCGGCAGGATGGTGCGGGCGACACTGGCGCTCAGAGGCTCGGTGACGACCATTGAGGCTGAGATCGGCACCAGCCGCTGGGTCAGATCGGGTTCGACTAGAGCCGGTGGCGTGTAGGCGTTGGTCGCCAGGATGACATGCCGGGCCCGGACGAGGCCGTTGCGCGTGGTGAGGAAAACGGCATCGTCCGTCTCTTCGAGCGTCATCACCCGGGAGCGGGTAAACATTCGCACGCCCCGATCGAGCAGGCCATGCGCCAGCGCCCGGCAATAATCCACCGGCTGCAATCCGCCGCCGCGTGGATCGAACCAAGCGCCGGCATACCCACTGGTTCCACCGACTCGGGCGAACTGCTCGGCGTCTAGCAGGGTGGGCGCATCATCGCCGACCTCCGACGCCAGCCACTTTGCATCGCCCTGCAGCTCCTTGAGCGGAGCACGATGATGGGCGGGGATCAGCTGGCCCCGCTGGTCGAAACAATCGCTCGCGCCGTAACGCTCGAGCAGTTCGTGCAGACGGGCATGGGCGTGACACATGAGCGCGTGCAGCCGGCGAGCCTGATCCGGCCCATAGGTGCGGGCGAGTGCTGCCCAACCGAGCTTGTAGCGGGTGCCGACCATGCCGGCGGTCCGGCCGCTGGCACCTTCCGCCACGTCGCCTGCCTCCAGGACCGCGATTTCCCGATCTGCACTGATCAGGTGATCGGCCGCGGACAGGCCGGTGAATCCAGCCCCGATGATGGCAACGTCGCACGTAATGTCGCCGGACAAGTGGACCGCCGAAACCGGTGAGCGCCGCGCACTGACGTTCCAGTAGGGGAGGCCGGTGGGGGGGCGCAGCATGGCGGAACTCATGCGCTGCACCACGCTGCGCAGGGCATGGCAGCGACCGATGCAGCCAGGGAGGAGGGCCAGGAGCACCGCTTGGCCATGTTCATCGGAACCAGCTGGGCAGCTCGAAGCTGCCCTCTGCATGAGGCACGGGGAAGACCAGCTGCTTCTCGCCGTTGGCCGCCTTGATTTGGTAAGTCTGGCAGAGTGGTCTGGGCGAGTGATCTGTTGCCGTCGGCAGGCAGGGGACCATCGACCGCGACATCGGGTGATAGCGCATGGTCCCGTTCATGCTGCGATAGGCAAAGCTCTTCAGGTTCACGGCAATCTTGCGGTTCTGCGTGAAGTTGTGAGGCTCACCAGTGCCGCCGGCGAGCGCCGCTGCGATCGCATAGTGATACATCTCGCTATAGGTGAAGGAGGCCGGGTCGTGGCTGGCATGCGGCCCCATCCGGTCGCGCAGCCGCTGGGCGAACGTATTGTCCGTCGCCTCCGGCGGGACGCCGATCATGGTCGAGCACAGCACGCCAACGCCGGCTTGCCGGGTGATGTCGGCATAGGGCTGCAACAGGGCGCCGTGCTGGATGTAGATCAGGCTGTTGCTCGGCTTCTCGACGAACTGGCGCTGGAAATGGGCGAGATCGTGGGCGAAGAAATGAGTATTGGCGATGACTGCCGGCTCGATCGGGCGGATCCTGTCGAGCACCGGTTGCCACTCGACAGTCGGTACCGGAACGACTTCCTCGAACGCGATCTCGAATCCGTACTTCGGCGCCTGCTCCTTGATCTGCTGGGCCACCATCCTGCTGTAGGGAATCGAGCCGATGACCAGGGCGATCTTGTTGTTGGCCGGCTTCCAGCGGCCCGTCGCGCGAAACTGGTCGAGCATGAGGGGCAGGTTGGCGTCGTACCAGAGCCCGGCTTCATGGACCATGAAGCAGCCGAAATAGCGCTCCGGATCACTCGGCACGGGGTGCTGGCTCGACGCAGCGGCATTGACCCGCACGTAGATGATGCCGGCGTCGGCTGCCGCCTCATACACCAGGGCATTGGAGCGGTGGTCGCAGCAGATCAGCGCGTGGACACCGTCGCGCTCGATCAACTGGACGGCGGCGGAGGCCACCTCATCGTCGTTCATAGCGCGGGTGTCGACGAAGACCGATTGGAGCGGCCGGCCGAGAACACCGCCGACCGCGTTGATCTCGTCGACCGCCATCTCCAGCCCATGCCGGCCGCCGATGTCCTCAGCCGTGGCGCCGGCGCCCAGCGGGAGCATCGAGCCGATCCTGATGAACTCGCCTTCGGCCCCGGTGCCTTGGTTCAGGTCGGCGAGAAGCTGTGCACCCAGCACCATTTCACCCGCAGCGAACTCCGTGCGGCCGCCCTTCGGTCCGTGCCATCGGCAACTGTTGGTTGTGGAACCGAGCTTCATCGCGTCGTCCCGCCCTTCATTGCCATCAGTCGATGCCGGCTTCCTACGCATCACGACCGCTGTTCACCGATCCGCTCGGCGGAACTGTCCGCTGCCGCTTGACCGCCAGCCATTGCGGCAAGCCCTTCTCCCCATGCCTTGTTATTGGTTCCTGCTGCGCAGGTGCCAGCGACAGCTGCTCGCCTGGCAGATCCAGCCTGCCGAGTGCCAGTCGCCGCGCCGGAACAAACGATAGAGATTCTGCTCAGAACCTGACGATTAGCATTTGATGCGATCAGAACTAGCCGGCATGCATAAGTCCCTGCGGCACCGAAGGATCTGCAGGGGGGCCGGCATGCGATGATGGGTGGATTATACACTTCGCCAAGCTGCAATAGAGGCGCATGCCCGGGCAAATGGCAGGAGTTCGACCCTATCCTGACCCTCAGCAACAGGGAGGAGGACGTCTTGGAGATCGGGCAACTCGTTACACTGGTACACGTCGCCGAACTCGGCAGTCTCAACAAGGCATCGGAACGGCTCCACATCGTGCAGCCGGCACTCAGTCGTCAGATTCGTCTGCTCGAACAGGAACTGGGCGTCCAGCTGTTCGAGCGGCATGGCCGCGGGATGGTGCCCACCGGCGCCGGCACGCAGGTAGTGGCACGGGCGGTCCGGATCATGCAGGAGATCGGCCAGATCCGGGCCGACATGGCTCGTGAGCAGGCGGCATTGTCCGGTGAGGTGGTGATCGGCCTGTCGCCCAACGTTGCCGAATTGTTGATCGTGCCCTTGGCACGCAGGCTCGCCAGCCAGCATCCCTCAGTGAAGCTGAAGTTCGCGACCGCCTATGCCGGCTCGATTCAGGAGTGGTTGCAGAGCGGGGACGTGGATCTCGGGGTGATCTACGAACAGAACAAGGTCACGACGATCAAGACCCAGCCCCTGCTGAGGGAACCCGTTGCCGTCGTCGTATCGCCGCTGCTCCTCCCTCCCGGGACCTGTTCGATCAGCTTCCGGGATCTTCCCAATTGGCCACTCATCCTGCCGAGCCAGCGCCATAGCTTACGCGGCATCATTGAGCGTGCGGCCTCGGAACATGGCGTAGAGTTGCAGACCCGCTACGAGGTGGACGACTTCAATACGGTACGTGATCTTGTCTCGGCCGGCCTGGGCGTCGCGCTAATACCGGCTGCAGGCTTCGACCTGGAGGCAGGAAAGTTGATCGCCCTGCCACTACGCGATCCGACCATCATCCGCCCGGTGGCGCTCGCCAGCTCGATCATGCGCCCGCTGACCGCCGCCGGAACCGTCGTCGCTCAAGCAGTCGTCGACGAGGTCCGGACACTCGTGGCAGACGGTGTGTGGACAGCGGAGTTAGTGCCGGTGTGATCTGCGGCCGTGATGGGAGAGCACATCGATCACCATCAACACGCGCAGAGCGCGGAAGTTTCATTGTCCATGAGTCTGCATATGGGACTCTTGCGCCGATTCACGGATTTTGAGTCTTGAAGGAGCCAATTCGGTCCGTAGTGTTAGCTGCCTGAGAATTTGCATCCCCCTGGTGTCCGTTGCCTCGTAGAGTGGCCTCGCGTCATATTACGCTCCATCAGGTTCAGTTCACCACGCAGGACCACCTCGGCAGGATTGCCGAGCAGGCGTGTTGGCCAGCCGGCGCCTTTCCGTTCTATCGATAAGGTACACGACCAGCCGAATCGTGCTGGATCAGGTAGCCGGCCGCTGATGACGACCAGCAGACCGCATGTCCAGAATTGCACGCGTCAGCCTGAGGCTCACGCCTGATGGGATCGGGAGCCGATGTCACAGGCGGGCTGCAGTGGATCCGCCGCCGGATGGCCAAGATTGGCAGATTCAGCAGGAGCACCGCAGGCACCAGATCGCAGAATTTTCTCTTGTGCTCCTGGAGAAGTGGACTGACGAAACTGACACAAAGGGGTTCTGTCAGGTTTGTCAGTCCACTTCTCCAGGTTGTGCAGATTCTTCAGGTGACGGGTGAGGGTACTGGCTTACCCTCTTTTGAGATCAGCTTGGGATTAATCCGAAATACGATCTTGGGGCGACCACTGGATTCCTGCTTCTTCGGCTGGAGCCAATCCAGGTCTTCCAGGACCTCGATCGCGGCAGCGACGGTCTCACGGTGACTCAGTCCCGCCCACTGCGGACGGTAGGCATCACGGAGGGTGAAACCATCGGCAAGCCTGCCCTCAAGGATCTTCTGCCCAAGGACCCGGGCGGCCGTCAGGTCACTTCGCAGCACATTGTCGTAGAGGCGCAGTGCATGGCTCTCAAGGTAGGCCGCCCACTTGAGCGCTCGCTCCAGCGCCACATGCCCGACAGCGCCGATGCCGCCGTCCGCCAAGTGGATGATCAGCGCCAACGACGGCACCAGCGAACGGTACTTGGCCAGATGAGCCTCAAGCGCCGGGTGCAGGCTGCCGGATCGCAGCACTTCTTCCAGTCCGACGCGCCAGGCGGAAAAGGCCTCCTGAGCGTCCTGCTCGAAGCGCAGGTACCAGGGTCCAGAAGCATCGTCACAAGTGGCACCGATCGCCACCGGATCGATCGCATCCAGCCGCTCGAACGCGGCATAGGCCTCGCTGCGGGCTGCCCCATCACGCCAGCGATCAACATCTCGCCAGTTCCGCGGAGGGTCCGGCCAGACCAGCATCTGGAAGCGCTGCAGCAGCCCGTCATCGGCAACACCACCCTGAACGGTGGCTTCCAGGTACTGGGCCAGCGGCCCAGGCTGGATGCCGCCGAGCAGGGACAGGCAGACATTCTCGATGTCGATGGTGCCGCGGCCGATACGGTCATAGGTGAAGCGTCCGGAACCGTTCCACGCTTCGAGGTAGAAGGCGCGGTCCTGTTCCCGACCGTCACGCTCAAGCCCGGTCAGCCAACCCATAAGTTCATCTCGATTGACCAGGATGCCGCGAGGATTCTCATTCAGGAGCTCGCCCAGCTTTTCCACCGTCGCATCATTGGTCACGTACCGGCGACGGCAGGGCGGGGTCTCGGCCTTGAGCACGTCCGAGAATTCAGCAGCAACAGTCTCTGCGTTAGCTCCCTCCTTCAGGCGCTTTTTGATGCGGCCTTCGGCGATTCCCCAGGCCGCCTTGTCCACCACGCTCTTTGCCTTGAAATCCTCCAACTCCTTCTCGTGCTTCTCCTTCGCCTTGATCTCCAGCGTGATCAGCGGGCGTGTGGCTTCCTGAAGAGTCGGCGTCTTGAGCATCCCCGGCCGGCCGACCACCGCGCCCCACAGGTTCGGCACGACCGTCCAGTCGTCCTGGCGCTTCGGGCGGATCGCGATCTGCCGGCCAACCAAGGCGGCGAGTGCCACCATTGCGCCGATGGCCGCATAGTCCGGCGGGCACTGCAACCGCTCAGAGATGTCACTGATCCACGGTGCCAGCGACCGCGGCAGAAGCTCGATCGCAAACGGCTCTACCGGCGGCATGCCGTCCGGCAGTGGCTGAGGATCCGGCCAATTAGCTTCCTTCCCCGGCCGTGCCTTGTTGATGGTCTCGTTCAGCGTCTCGATGCTCACTGGCGAGTCTCCACCAGCAGTGAGGCGGGATCCGCGCCATCCGGAAGATCCGCGATCCAGACCTCGTACCCACGTTCCTCCAGCCTCTTGGCGGCAAGGGCAGCGGCCTTCCTTCCAGCGTCGTCACCGTCCAGGCAGAGCGTGATCGGTGCACGGGGCGGCAGCTGGACAGTCGCAGCATTGGCGGCTCCCAGCACGGCAACGACACTCACGTCCGGGCAGGCGGCAGCCACGGCCAAGCCGTCTTCGATACCTTCCACCACCACGATGCGCTGGCCATCCAACCACGGCCGAAGGATCACGGCAGCACCCGGCAGGCAGCCGCTCGTGATCCGTGCCGGCCTCGTCCACGCCTTGCGCCCCGGCGCCGCCAACGGCGTTATCTGGACGGCCGCGATCTGGTGGCCGCGGTAGCGGCAGGCTCCGGCCACCAAGGCGGGCCATTTCCTGCCGCTGGACGAATGGTGGAACCCCTGGCGCAGCGAGGGCGGCCAGGGCGGCCGAAAGCCGCGGGACTGAAGGTATCGGTCCGCCAGCGCCCCGGGCAGGATCGGGCGGGCACGGTCCCAGACAGATGCCGCCTCGACCTCACGCCGGAGGTTCTCGGCTTCCTCCCGTGCCTCACGCTCACGGCGGCGGCGATCGAGCTCCTGGCGGTCGCAGGTGACCAAGCGATCCGGCCAAAGGCCCTTGGCCGCGAGAGCAGTCCGGACCTGCTCAAAGGTACACCCGGACCAGCACTTGAGGACCGGGCGGCCATTGTCGCCGTCGGCAACAGACAGCGACGGAGTACGATCCTTGTGCGCGGGACAGCAGCAGATCCACCCACGGCCAGTCCTGTGGCCACTGAAGGCATGCGCGATGTCCTCGGCCGTGATATGCGGCGTGCGACGTTCGTTCGGAGGCAGGCTGTGGCGGCCTGCCTCCTTCTTCATGGTGATCATGACGTTCGTTCCGGCCGCCCGCGGCGGCAGCTATGGAGGGGCGGGGGCAGCTGGCGTCAGCCCGCGGGGCGACTCGTCCTCGCAGCCTTCCAGGCATCGAGGTCGCTCTGCCGGACGCCCAGGCGGCGCTCGGAGATCCGGACAATGGGCAGTGAGTGGCGGACGTGACGCTGAAAGGTCGACTTGCAGACGCCGAGGTCGCGGCGCACGTAGTCTAAGCTCCGCAGCGGATCAGGCGCGGCCAGGACAAGATCTGCGAAATGCTTGGCAGACATTGGGCATCTCCGGTGCTGGGTGCCCAGAGGAGCACCCGGTACGAGGGGTGCCCCTTAAGGTTCACACATTCTCCGTGGACGCCATGTATTTAAATCGCCGATTTTTCTACATTGCCGGCGTCATCTCCTAACGACCGGCGGAAATCCTCGACCGCCCTGGCAACCTGATCGTTCCATGCAGCCATAGCCTCGCGACCTCGGGTTGCCCCATCGATCGCCCGCTCGATCGATGCGCTCTCCTCGCTGTACTTGCGGTCAAGGCGCCGCGCCTTGGAGAGGGTCGTGCCGCCGCCTGCAGCGGCCTCGGCGAACCGGCCGGCTGCGGTGAAGATCTTCGTCCCGCTTAGGACCGCTTCGGCCATTTGGTAAAGCAGCGGCAGATCGGCAGCGTCGGTACTGGGTCGGCCGCGCTTCGGCTTCTTGGCGAGATAGTCAACCACAGCGCCGCCGCGGAGCTGCTGTGCGGCGGCGAGAAACCGGGGGTTCATCGTCTGGCGGTAGAGCGTCAGCAACCTCAGCTTTTCGCGGGCCTCGGTCGTGTCGGAGCTTTCGCCATTCATTGGCTACTCCTCAGAGCCTGTTTGAGAATGGGTTGCTGAGCCAGAACGGCTGTGGTGGAAGCTCGGGATGTGGACCCGAGAGA
>NZ_JABGCL010000048.1 GCF_019800005.1 Geminicoccus harenae
GCTCAGCCCAGGCACGAATTCTTCAGGCAGGTGGCTATCCTCAAGCGGATGACGCGCCGGTGGACGAAGTCACGATAGAGACAGGATTCAGCACCAGGGCCGCCAGACTCTGGATGCCCCCCGAGCCGCCCCATCCACTGGCAAAAGCCACATGAGCGCCTTATTCATCAGGATCACCGTCCTTGGTGTTGTCAGCAGAATTCTAGTAGGCGCGGTCCCCTGATTGTAGACCCGCCTTTATCCGGCGGCGGATGGCTTCCTTAGTCCCACACCCGGTCCGCCGCCGATTGAATGATTGCCGGATCGCGTGTCTCCACGCAGGATCCCATCATGGGAGCCTGTAGGCTCCTGGTACGAGCGAGACGTGACGCTGGTTGTTCTCAAGCCATAGTTGAAGTGCAAGGAGTTTGGCGGGGGGCATGGGCTCCTCCAAATGTTTGGTGCGTCACTTTGGTCATCACGTTTTACGGGAGTATCAGTGATAGTTTGCAGCTCCGGCCGTAGAATATTGTTCGGCGCAACATTCACAGGAGCTGGTGCGTTGATCCTGAGCGCCTCCAAGCCTCGACACCATACGGCGTACGCTCGGCTAGTTTGGCTGCTGCGCCTGCGCGTGGTGTTCACGATCGTCGGCTTCGTCGTCGGAGTTGTCCTGGGCGTCCTGATCGGAGCCACGATCGAGGACGCACAGCTCGTTTTGAGCAACGGTGAGGTCTTCGGCGTTATCGTCATCGTCGCCGTCTGCACCGGCCTTCCCTGGCTGCTCATGCAGCCGATCATCGAGCGCCAGCGAGACTGCCTCGGCTGAGGACGCCGCCTCGCTGGCGCTGGTCCGCCTCCTGCTAACCAGCATCGATTCGGGGGACCAGCCGGGGCACAAGCCGCGGGACATCTACATCCGCGACCGGCGGCTGGGCCTGGGCACCAAGGTGCCGACCTGGGACTTTCGATGAGGAAAGGCGGATGCCGACGCTTGGAGGATCAGTCGGCATGAGCCCACATCACTCATCGGTCTCCTGAAGGTAAGGCTGTGCTGCCCGTAGAGCGGGAGCACAGGCGGGGACCTGATCGCCCAGCACGGCTTCGTAGCTAGTCGTGCCGAGCCAGAGGCGAACGACGGTAGCAACTCCCCACCAGGGGTCGCCGCTGATCCGCTCGACCAGCACCGGCTGGGCGGCAGAGGCGCAACTGGCAACCTCCTGCACGACAGCGGCGGGCGCACCCAGACGGCGCAGGTGCTCATCGAGTTCGACCTGAAAGGGCTCGATGATGAATAGGCGGACGAGCGCCGAGAGGACATCCCAGACCATGGCAGCTTCCCGCTGGCAGACGGATGCTCGGGATCCGACATCGCACAAGTGCCAGGAAGCTTGCGCCAGAGGGGCCCGGATCGGGTTCGGGAAGGAAATTGGGCGAAGGCTTCAGCGAGTTCAAGACGCGCCCATAGCGACAACGTCGGCCGCTGGCTGATGGCGACTGAGTGGTACGAGACGCCCCGATGTCCAGGTAGACCCGCTCGCATGACGCCCATGACGCCAATGACGCTTCGTCCCTACTTCTTTGCTTGAGGGCGCTGTGCGTGTTCGGGAAGGCTGCGGCCTCTCAGGCACTCAGCCAAAGTGGAGGCTACTGCACGAGGCAGACTGTCTCAGCGGCCCAAGGAACCGGAGGCAAGATGACGCTCCATGCGCTTCTCTTTCTTTGAGATCGCCATGTCTATTCACCGGCGGTGTGCTGTTCCTCAGAGAGGGCTCTGCATGGATCGCTACCAGCACGGGTCACAAGCCGCGGGACATCGACACCCGTGACGTGCGCCTGGGCTCGGGATCAGGTTCCCCGACCGGTCTCTACCAGGACTAGGAGATGCCCTTCTGCGCCACCACCGCGTGCCAGACCGTGGGCCGCCGGTCATAGCCGCTTCCCTCCCACGTCTGCAGGTCCAGCCACTGCCAGTTTCCATTCCCAGACCAGAGCCCCCGCAGTTCTGCGGCGTCCAGATAGTTGTAGTACCTCCCGAACCGATCCCGGCCCTCCTGGGTCCCGCCCTTGAAGCTCGCCCACAGCCAGCCCTCGGGCTTCAGAGCGCGGTGGATGCGGTGGATGATCTCCGGCAGCTCTGCCCGGTGAGCATGCAGCAGCGCCGCGCTGGCATAGACCCCATCATAGGCCGCCTCGGCATCTAGCTCACTAAAGAGCATCCGACGGGCCGGACGGCCAAGCAGGCGACCTGCGACACGGGCAAGTTCGTGCGAACCGTCGGTGGCGTCGACGGAGAAGCCCGCCTCCAGCATGTGCCGTGCGTCCAAGCCTGCGCCAGTGCCGAGTTCCAGAATGCGGCCACCGGACGGCAGCCGTGCGAGGAAGCCAGCCAGCCGGGGATTGATGCTACTGTCCGCGGCATAGCGCTTCGCATTGGTGTCGTAGAAGGCAAGAGTCTCGTCCGACATCACTTATCCCTCTCGTCGGACCAGTACCCACTCTGATTGGCTACCTGCAACCTTCTCCGGCTCATAGCTGGTTAGCCAGCGCCTCGGTTGGGGTTGCCGATGATCAGCAGGCAAGCGTGGCGTTACCTCCTAGACCGCCGGTGCAACATGGAGCGTGGGAGGGCCCTCATACTGCCTTGCTTGTCCGGTTGGGCCTACCGAGCAACCGCGATCCGCGGATCATCTCTACCGACACGAATGACACTTCGCGGCGTAGCGCCTCACGGCCCACTGCGCCGGACAGGAGGCGAGCGTCGCCCTGAGTACGCTGGCGACCCTTTTTCAACCCACGATCGGCTGGATCGAACATTCCGGTGTTCACGGCGGCTATCCCCCTACCCCTTCACCTCGCCGGCGAACGCTTCAGCCTGCTTTCGGGATACGGAACGCCTTCGGCACGGATCCTCGGCCCCGGCCAGCGCCCCGATCCTGCTGCCAGCGTTCACCAGCCCCCGGTATCTGCGCGCTTTTGGCAGTTATGGCAGTTCGCAACTCTACGATGGCCGGGGAAAATTCTGAGGCTTGGCCATCGGTCGCGCGGTGGCTCACCGAGCGTCACCTGGCCTGCCGATGTGTGGCAGGCTGCCGCACCTGGACTCCGATCATCCAGTGCCGTCCCGTAGCATCCATTTAGGATCAGCTTAGGGCGGCCGTTCTTGACCGCATCTAAGCCTTTGAAAGAGTTGGCATCCCCAACGGGATTCGAACCCGTGTCGCCACCTTGAAAGGGTGGAGTCCTAGGCCTCTAGACGATGGGGACCCTGGTGGCCGGTAGGTAGGCGAGCAGGCGGCGAAGTGCAAGATGGCTCGTGGAGGGCAGCGGGACGTGAGGGTACGTAATGCCGCCTCGATGCGGCTGGAAACCCTCGGGCGCCGCAGGAGGTTGGTCAGGTGCCCCTTCACCGTGGCTTCGCTGATGCCGGCGCGGAGGCGATCGCCTTGTTGGAATGGCGCTGCCCGACCAGTTCCAGGATCTGGCGCTGGCGTGCGGTGGGTTCGCCGCTGGTCATCTGGCTGCACCGGCCCTCCGCCCGATCCGCAAGGGCGAACTTGCCGGAACGGCTCGCCCGGCACAAATCGTCCTATGGGCAGGAGGAACGATGATGCGGCCGATCCGGGCTTTGGTGGTGGTGGTGGCGGCGTTCTGGCTGGCGGCCTGTGCCGGCGAGCCCACAGTGCGCAGCGACTGGGACCGGACGGTCGACTTCGCCGCCTATCAGAGCTTCGGCTTCCCCCAGCGGCAGGGCACCGATCCTTCCACCTATACCAGCCTCGAGACCCAGCGCCTGCGCGCGGCGGTTCGCCGTGAACTGGAAGGGCGGGGCTTCGTCGAGGTGGCGGCGGACCCCGACCTGCTCGTGGACTTCCGGACCAGGCAGATGGATCGGCTGAGGGTCATCAGCCTGCCCCCGCCATGGTCGGCCTATCCCTATGATCCGTTCTGGTACCCGGGCGGTTTCTACCGGCCCTGGTATGGCGGCTACAGCGACGTCCAGACGATCACCGAAGGCGTGCTCACGATCGACCTGATCGATCCCGAGGAGCGGCGGATCGTCTGGGAAGGGGTGGCGGCGGCGCAGGCCCTGCAGGGCAGCGATCCGCTCGCGAGCGCTGACCTGGATGCGACGGTGCGCCGGATCTTCCTGGACTTTCCGGTCCAGCCGGGCGGTTCCTGAGAACCGGGGGGCCGGGCCTGCTCAGTGGGCGATGCCGGAAGCCGCGGCTTCGTCGATCAGCCGGCCGGTCTCGAAGCGCTCCAGGTCGAAGGGCCGGCTGATCGGATGATGCTCGCCATGGGCGATCAGGTGGGCCGTGAGCCAGCCGCCGGCCGGAATCGCCTTGAAGCCGCCCGTGCCCCAGCCGCAGTTCAGGACCATGCCGTCGACCGGGGCCGGGCCGATGATCGGCGAGCTGTCGTGCACCATGTCGCAGATGCCGCCCCATTTGCGCATCAGCTTGAGCTGGCCGACCCGTGGCATGATCTCGATCAGGCCCGCCACCACGGTCTCCAGGACCGGCCAGTTGCCGCGCTGGGCATAGGACGGGTAGAGGTCCAGCCCGCCGCCCACCACCAGCTCGCCCTTATCCGACTGGCTGACATAGGTGCCGGTCGCGGGGTCGATGATCACCCGGTCAAGGAACGGCTTCACCGGCTCGCTCACCAGTGCCTGCAGGCACATGGAGGTGATCGGCAGGCGGAAGCCGGCCATGGCTGCCAGATGGCCGGAATGGCCCGCCACGCAGAGCGCCACGGTCCCGCATTCGACCCGGCCCTTGCTGGTCAGCACCGCCTGGACCCGGCTGCCCTGGATGTCGAAGCCTTCGACCGCGCAGTTCTGGACGATGTCGACGCCCAGCGCGGAGGCGGCGCGGGCATAGCCCCAGGCCACCGCGTCGTGGCGGGCGGTGCCGGCACGGCGCTGGATGTAGCCGCCGAACAGGGGGTAGCGGCCGTCCGGGTTCAGCGCCGGGATCTCGCGGCGCAATCGTGCTGCGTCGAGCAGTTCGGCATCCACCCCGTTCAGGCGCATGGCGTTCACGAAGCGCGCGCACAGCTCGAGGTCGATTTCCGAATGGGCCAGGCGCACCACGCCGCGCTGGCTGACCATCACGTTGTAGTTCAGCTCGATGGCGAGCCGCTCGTAGAGCCGCAGCGCCAGATCGTAGAGGGCGACGCTCTCCGGGTAGAAATAGTTGGAGCGGATCGTGATCGTGTTGCGGCCGGTGTTCCCGCCGCCGATCCAGCCCTTCTCCAGGACGCAGACCCGGCGAATGCCGTGGTGCTTCGCCAGGTGGTAGGCGGTGGACAGGCCGTGGCCGCCGCCACCCACCACCACCACGTCATAGCGGGCGGCGGGAGTTCCCCGGTCCAGCCAGTGCGGCTCCCAGCCACGCTGGCCGCTCCCGGCCTCGTCCAGGATCCGCGCTGCCGAGAACCGCTTCATCGTCACCCTTCGCTTGGTTGTCCTGCGGGCGATAGCATCCGGGACCAGCCGCCGCCACCCGGCCGGAAAGCTTCATCCTTGAATTGTTCTAAATAAAGCATCGGTCGGGTCTGCCTTTACATCAGGCTCTGGAGGCCCGAAGTACCGATCATCGATGGGCAGGCGCAGATCGTGCCCGCCCGATAGCCTTCCCGACTTGTCCAGTGTCAACGTCTCGCTGGGGCCCTGTCGTACGATCATGATCGTCTGTGTCTGCAACTGCTTGAGCGAGGCCGACTGTGAACGCGCTGCCGCAGCGCGATCCGTCGATGCTGGCGAGGATCTGCACGCCGTGATGGGTGCCACCGTATGCTGCGGTCGATGCCTGCCCACCATGGAGGCGATCATCGACGAGGTGCGCGCCCGTCATGAGGCGCTGGCGCAGGCCCAGGCCGTGCGGGAACGCGACGAGGTGGCATGATGGCGCCGGCCGCCGGTCGTGCTGCCTGCCAGATCAGCGGAACCGGCCTGTGTGTCCGTGACCTCGGCCATCGCTACCGTGCCGGCTCCGGGCAGGGCTTCGCCCTGGACGGGGTGTCGCTCGACCTGCCGCCGGGTGCGGTGCATTGCCTGCTGGGCCCTTCCGGATCCGGCAAGTCGACCGTGCTGCGGCTGGTGGCCGGCCTGGAGCGCCCGTCTGCCGGCAGCATCGCGCTGGACGGCCAGACGCTTTGCGACCGGGAGCACTGGATCCAGCCCGAGCGCCGCTCGATCGGCCTGATGTTCCAGGACGTCGCCCTGTTCCCGCACATGACGATCCGCAAGAACGTCGCGTTCGGGCTGCGCACCAGGGACGCGGCGAAGTGCCGCCGCCGGGTCGACGAGTTGCTGGTCATGGTGGGGCTGGCGGCGCATGCGGAGAAATTTCCCCACGAACTCTCCGGCGGCGAGCAACAGCGTGCGGCGCTGGCCCGCACGCTCGCAGCGGAGCCGCGCCTGGTGCTGCTCGACGAGGCCTTCTCCGCGCTCGACCCCGGCCTGCGGGTCGAGGTGCGCGGCAGCGTGCTGACCATCCTGCGCCAGGCCGGCATCCCGGTCCTGATGGTGACCCACGACCCGGACGAGGCGATCGCCGAGGCCGACCGGATCCATGTCATCGAGGACGGCCGGATCACCCAGTCCGGCAGTGTCAGCCAGCTCTACCGAAGCCCGGCCACGCGGTTCGTCGCCGGGTTCTTCGGTCCCGTGCTGCGCTTTCGCGGCTGCCCCGAGGACGGGCAGCTCGCGACGCCGATCGGGCCGATACCGGTGTCGCGCGACGGCCAACAGGGTGTGGAAGTGGTGCTGCGCACCCGCGACCTGGCGCCGGTCGCAGCCGGCAAGAGCCCCTGGCGGGCCACCGTCCTGGCCTGCCGGGACCTGGGCGACCGTTGCCGGGTGGAGCTGGCGGCCGAGGGAGAACGGCTGGGCGACATCCACGTCCCGAGCAGCCTGGCGCATCGGGTGGGCGGGGAGATCGGCCTCGCCTTCGACCCTGGGGCGATGTTCGTGTTCCCGTGGCCCGAAGGCTTGAACAATTCTAAGAATGGGGGCATCCCTTCGCGGGCCAACCATTAGGAAGCGACGCAGATGCCGAGCCCGACCCCGGTCCGAGGGCACCCCGAGGTGCTGGCCGCCCTCAATCTGTCCCTCAAGGGCGAGCTGACCGCCATCAACCAGTATTTCCTGCATGCGCGGATGCTGGAGAACTGGGGCTACTTCAAGCGCGGGAAGGCGGAGTACGACGAATCCATCGAGGAGATGCGTCACGCCGACAAGCTGATCCAGCGCATCCTGCTGCTCGAGGGGCTGCCCAACCTTCAGGATCTCGGCAAGCTCTATATCGGCGAGAACCTGAAGGAGGTGATCGAGTGCGACTACCGCCTCGAGCTCGAGGGGATCGAGCAGTACCGCAAGGGTATCGCGATCGCCGAGCGGCATGGCGACTATGTCACGCGTGACCTCCTGATCGGCATCCTCCAGGAGGAGGAGGAGCATCAGGACCACAACAAGACCGAGCTGGAACTGATCGATCGGATCGGCATCCAGAACTTCTCCCAGAGCCAGATCTGAGCCGTACGGCGACGCAGGCCCGGCCCCGCAAGCGATGACCGCAGGCGGGGCGGGACAGCATCGGGTCCGGCCGCCGCTCCGTTACCGGGATGGCGGGCGCCCCCCTTGCACTCGCCGCCGGTATCGGCGCCGGCCGGCGGCGGAGCGTGGTGCGGGCGGTTCCGGCGGAACGGGCCGTCCTCCTGCCGCTCTGCTCCGCGGCTCCTCCGCGCTCAGAAGGTGAGCGTGATACCCACCGTGTCGCTGTAGGTGCCGGCGGCCGCGGTCTGGTTGGCCGGGATCCGCCCATAGACCGTCACCGTGCCGGTGCCGCTCGCCGGAGCCGTGAAGCTCACCGCGTTGGCGCCCGAGCCGATCAGCGCGCTGTAGCCGGTGTTGCGGTAGAGCTGGTAGTTGAGGATGCCGCCGGCGCTGTTGCGCATGCCGCGGCTGGAGGCCTGCGGGTTCGCACCATCATTCAGCTCGAACTTCAGGCTCTCGTTCATGCAGCCGGAGTAGCTGATCGTGGTGGTGGTGTCGTTGTTGGTGGTCTGGCCGCTCACATAGTTGGCGAAGGTCAGGCTGGAGGCGGCGACCTTGCAGTTGCTGACCACGGTCACGCCGACCGTGAGGCTGGCGGTGCTGGTGCCAGCGTCCGAGCCTTGCAGGGGCGTGAAGGCCAAGCCCAGCACGATCGGCAGACCCAGTGCTGCCCGCTTGAAGACGACGTCCATGCGTGTCGACCTTTCCTCGCGCCAAAAGGGGCGCGAACATGGTTGGCATGGCCTTCATCTTAGCCGGATTCGGTTAACAACCCGTTGACCCGGCCCGCGGACAGGGCTTTCCCCTAGCCCCCGGGAAGCGGATGGCGCACACGCGCCTGCAGTTGGGAGCGGCAATGAGCTACGATCTGGTCCTCACCGGCGGCCGTGTGGTCGACCCCGGTCAGGGCATCGACCAGGTGACTGACATCGCGTTCGCGGACGGCAAGGTCGCGGCCGTCGGTGACGGGCTGAACGGCAGTGCCGCTGCGCTGCGGGACGTGAGCGGTGCGATCGTCATGCCCGGGATGATCGACTTCCACACCCATGTCTACTGGGGCGGCACCTCGCTCGGCATCCGCCCGGACCAGCTGGCACGCCGGGCCGGCACCACCACCTGGCTCGACGTGGGCAGTGCCGGCCCGGGGAATTTCGAGGGCTTTCGCGAGCATGTGATCGGGCGGAGCGAGACCAAGATCCTGGCCTATCTCCACGTGAGCTTCGCCGGCATCTACGGCTTCTCGGATCGGGTCTCGGTGGGCGAGAGCTGCGACCTGCGCCTGCTCGACGCCAATGTCTGCGCCGACATCGCGCGAGCCAACCCGGACCTGGTGCGCGGCATCAAGGTCCGGATCGGGCGCCACGCCAGCGGCTATAACGGGATCACGCCCCTGGAACTCGCGATCGAGGCGGCCGAGCAGGCGGACCTGCCGGTGATGTGCCACATCGATGCGCCCCCGCCGCGCTATGAGGACGTGCTGGCGGTGCTCCGGCCGGGCGACACGCTGACCCACTGCTTCCGGCCGCGGCCGAACGCGCCGATCTACAGCGACGGGCGGGTCCGCGAGGCCTGCTTCCAGGCGCGCGAGCGCGGCGTGGTGTTCGACATCGGCCACGGCATGGGCAGCTTCTCCTTCGAGGTCGCCGAGGCGATGCTGGCCGGCGGCTTCCCGCCCGACGTGATCAGCTCGGATGTCCACGCCCTGTGCATCGACGGTCCGGCCTGGGACAATCTCGAGACGATGTCCAAGTTCCTCCATCTCGGCATGGCGGTGCCGGAGATCGTCCGTGCCGTCACCAAGACCCCGGCCGACATCCTGAAGCGCCCGGACCTGGCCGATCTCTCGGTGGGATCGACCGGTGACGCCACCGTGCTGCGGATCGACGAGGGCCGCTTCCGCTTCGTCGATGTCGAGGGCAAGCAGCGGACTGGTGCACGCAAGTTCCGCCTCGATTCGGTGGTGCTGGACGGCCGGCTCTGGCACGACGCGCAGGCGGCATGAAGGCGGCCCGGCAGAACGGGCGTGGCCGGCCGCGTCGCCCGGCATGGAGCCTGCTGCTGGCAGCGCTGCTCTGGGCAGCGCCCGGCCTGGCCGCCACCCCGCCCGCACCGGCGCCCAAGCCGCCAGCACCGGCCGGTGGGCCCGGCCAGGCGGCGGCCGGCGATCCGCAGCAGGTGCTGGCGCAGGTCGGCGACCTCCGCCTGACCCGGGCCGATGCGGATGCCTATGTCGACGCGCTGGTGTTCAGCCTGGAGCATGCCGGCCAGGATCCCACGCGGCTCGCCGCCGACCGCGCGGTGGTGCGCGACCATCTGGCGCGGAGCTTCCCCGGCCTGCCCGAAGCCGCGCAGATCGACCTGGCCGACATGACCGTGATCTGGGAGCGGGCCCAGGCAGGCTGGGCAGCACTCGGCCCGGCCGAACGCAACGCGTTCTCCTATGGCGTGCTCGCCCTGGCGTTCGGCGAGGAGGATGCCGGCAAGATCCTGCGCTGGAACCCGCGGGGCAGCATGGTGCCGGGCGAGTCGGGGAACCGGCCGCTGCCGGGCTACGCGCCGGGCCAGGAGATGGACTGCATCATGACCGGCAATTGCGGCCCGTCCGGCAGCAGGCTGCCGGAATGAGCAGGGTGGCGCACGGCTTCAGGGCGGCTGCCCGCATGATCTGGCCGTGGGTGCACTGTAATTGCTCTGGAAACTTCGTGAAATGATCTCGATAGGGCGGGTGGATGCCACGTATCAACTCCTACGCGTGACAGAACACCACATGCCAACCATCAAAGTGTTTCCGTAGCATGATGTTACGGGACGAAGACGGCCATTTCTCCCGCCGCTCTTTCGTCGCGTAGCCTGCGCGCGACTCTTGGCGATCCCGACCTGCTCCTTCCCAGGTCGGGATCGCCATCTTCTCGACCGGCAGCATTCCACGAGGCGCATGAAGCCATGCGGCCTTGCCGCAGGTCACGGTCAGAGTCATGCAGCGCGCAGTGCCTGGGGCAGTTTCTGTCCGGATCGAGCCGTTCCGGGTCACCTGCTCGACCAAGGTCCTGGCTCAGACGGATAAGGGTCCTAGTGCCGGCCGTCTGAATCGTCGCCCCGTTCCTGGCGAAGCTCGTCGTGGAGCGGCGGCGCCAGGTGCCGGATGATCTCGCGCAGGCAGTCCGACCGCTCGTCGTTCTCCAGCAGTGCTGCCGCAACCGCCTCGATCAGCGCTGCGTCGGGATCCGCTTCGGTCTTGGCATTGCGGGACGACTGCCTGGTCGTCCTGAACTGAAGCGCCTGCGACACCCTGGCCATCCATGGCCCTCCCGCGACTGGTCCCTCAACTACATAGCGCACGTAGCCGGATTTGATAGCTATGGAGCCTAAAAGTCGCGAGAGAAAGTTCACAGGCGCGCGATGCCGGTAGTGGGAGCCAGCCGGATAGGGCCCAGAACGGGCAGTGGAATTTCCAGGACCTACTTCCAGGGAATCTCTGTGAAAGCCGGTCGCGGATGTGCGGGGTGGTCTGGGAGCTTCAATGGTCCCGGCGACGGGACGGCGACTTGGCCAGCAGCAGGCTGCGCGGCAGTGAATCCTGGTCGTCGGCCAAGATGGCGGTCAGCATCTCCCGCAGGCTCGCCGCGACCTGGTTGTTCAGGTTCAGGGCATGCGCCAGCCGTTGCAGGACTTCCTGGTCCTCTTCCCAGACGGCGACCTCGACGCGCTGCAGGTTCACACGCGTGCGCAGGCGGCGACGCTTGGAGCATACTTCAGACATTGCCGCACTCTTGCCGAACCATGTTGTACGATCACCATTGGACTTTCCTCCTAGAATGGAAAATCCCGCTTCATGTCGCAGGCACAAGTTCCGCCGTCGACCGCAGCATGTGAGACTCCGGGGTCTGGTGATGGCTGCGCGCCGGAACGACGGGCCGAACGGCCAGCCCGGCGCGGTGCAATCCTCAGGCTCTTTCTTCCCTGACCTCGTACCGGCTCAGCCCGGTACGCGCTCCCTTTCCAGGCGGGCGGCTGCGTCGTGCAGGCAGGTGCGGCCGGCCTGAGGGTAGGCGCTGGGCGGCATGCCGAAGCGCTCCCGGAAGGCCACGGTGAATGCCGACAGGCTCTCGAAGCCGACCTCGCCCGCGACGCTTCCGACGGGGCTGCCCTGGCACAGCAGCTCCAGCGCCCGCATCATCCGGACCTCGCGCAACAGGCCGCGCCAGCTCATCTGCAGCTCGTCCAGGCAGCGGCGCTGCAAGGTGCGCTGCGAGAGGCCGGCCGCCTGGGCCGCCAGCGTCGCCGAGGCGGAAGCGAGGTTGTCGGCGACATAGCGGACTACGGTGCGCATCGCCTCGCTGCGGGCTGCCGGCATCCACAGCATCCGCGGATTGCCGAACCATTCGGGGCAGAGCAGGGCCAGTGTGCGCAGGAGGCTGCCGGCCAGCGCGTCGCCCTGTACCGTCTGCTCGTCCCAGGCCAGCGCCCGCTCCACCAGATGCTGGGCCAGGGGCGGCACCCGGGTGACCCAGCAGCCATGATGGCACCATGGCGTGCGCCCCGGGTCGAGATGCACGACCGCCAGCCTCGTGTCTGGGCGGGTGCGCAAGGAGAACGGCCGGTCCGCCGGGATGAACACCATGTGCCGGGGCAGCACCAGCCAGCCGCCGGCGGCACCCTCGAGATCGAGCATGCCGGCCTGGACCAGCACCAGCTTGTGCATGGGGTCGCCCAGGCTCGATTCCTCATGGGCGCCTGGCCGCAATGCCAGGGCCAGCTCCAGCCCCGGCTGCGGGGAGAGGGTCAGCCGCACCGGGCTGGCAGCCGGCACGAACTCGCTGGCGGCACGATCGAGGCGGGCGAGGGTGGTGACCGCTTGCAAAAAGAAGTTGCTCCCCTGTCGCCAACCTGCCACCGTCCCGCCGTGCAGTAGGACATAAGCGGCCAATCGGCAACCAAGCCGTGATCCGCCTCAGGGAGGTCCCGCACTGGTGCAAGATGTCGCCCAGGCCATGCCGGCGCCGGAGGGCGTTGGGATGACGCCAGTCCTGTCGCTGCGCGGCCTGCGCAAGCAGTTCGGTGGAACGGTCGCAGTGCATGGCTTCGACCTCGACCTGTATCCCGGCGAGATCCTGGCGCTGCTCGGGCAGAACGGGGCCGGCAAGTCGACGGTCATCAAGATGCTGGCGGGCGTGCACCTGCCCGATGCCGGCGAGTTGTTCCTGGCCGGGCGCCGCTTCGACCCGGCGGCCGAGCGGCACGCCATCTCGTTCATCCACCAGGATCTCGGCCTGATCGAATGGATGACGGTGGCCGAGAACATGGCGCTGGCCGAGGGCTACCGTCGCCGGTTCGGGCTGGTCGACTGGCGGGGGGTGGCTGGGCGCGCGCGCTCGCTGCTGGCGGAAATCGCACCGGACATCGACCCGGAGAGCCGGGTCCAGGACCTCACCCGCACCGAGAAGTCCCTGGTCGCGATCGCCCGGGCAGTCGGCAGGGAGGCGCGGGTCCTGGTGCTGGACGAGCCGACGGCGAGCCTGCCCCAGGACGAGGTCGACCATCTGTTCCAGGTCCTGCGCGAGCTGAAGGGCCGGGGCGTGGCGATGATCTACGTGTCGCACCGGCTGGACGAGATCTTCGCGATCGCCGACCGGATGGTGGTGCTGCGCGATGGCCGCACCGTGGACAGCCGGACTACCGCGGAGGCGGAGCCGGATCAGGTCGTGCGCGCGATCATCGGCCGTCCCCCGGACAGCCTGTTCATCCGTCCGCCCCGGCCCCGTCCGGACGACGTGTTGCGGCTGGACGGGCTCGCGACCGCCGATGCCGGGCCGGTCGACCTGGCCATCCATTCGGGTGAGATCGTGGGCCTGGTCGGGCTGCGCGGGGCTGGCCAGGAATCGATTGGCCGGGCCCTGGTGGGTGCGGTGCCGAAGCTCGCGGGTGACGTCTGGCTGGCCGGTGCCCGGCCGGCCCTGGGCAGCCCGACCGAGGCGATCCATGCAGGCGTGGGCTTCGTCGCCGCCGACCGGATCGCCGAATCGGTGGGCCACGGCCTGAGCGTGCGCGAGAACATGTTCCTCAACCCGGCTGCCACCGGCCGGCACAGCTTCGCCTGGCGCCAGCCGGCCGCGGAGGCGGCCGAGGCGGCCATGCTGGGCCAGCGCGTGCACCTGGCGCCGAACGACCCGGCAGCGCCAATCGAGACCCTGTCCGGGGGCAACCAGCAGAAGGTCGTGATGGCCCGCTGGCTGCGGATCGGCGGCAAGGTGCTGGTGCTGGAGGACCCGACCGCCGGGGTCGACGTGGGCGCCAAGGCCGAGATCTACCGGCTGCTCGCCGAGGCGGTCGGCCAGGGCCTGGCGGTGATCCTGATCTCGACCGACTTCGAGGAGGTGGCGGCCATCTGCCATCGGGCCCTGGTGTTCCGCGACGGCCGGATCGTGGCGGAGCTGGACGGAGAGTCCCTTGAGCCGGGCGTCCTGCTGGCGGCAGCCTCGCTGGCGCCGCCGCCCTTTGCCGATCCCTTACGTCCGGGGCAGTGCTGATGCAGTCGATCAAATCCACGGCACTCGAGCCGACCCGGGCCGAACTCGCCGCCATGGGGCCGGGGGAGCGCGCGGCCAAGCTCCTGCCGGTCTACGGCCTGCCGATCCTGACCGTTCTCCTGATCCTGTTCTTCTCGCTGCTGCTGCCGGCGACCTTCCCGACCATGCTGAACCTGCGCTCGATCCTGGGCGACAAGGCGATCATCGCGATGCTGTCGCTGGCAGCGATGATCCCGATGATGGCGGGCCGGATCGATCTCACGGTCGGCTACGGGATCGTGCTCTGGCACATCATGGCGATAGCACTCCAGACCCAGTTCGGGCTGAGCTGGCCCGTGGTCGTGCTGATCGTGCTGGCGATGGGCTGTTTCCTCGGCCTGCTCAACGGCCTGCTGGTCGAACTCGCCCAGATCGACAGCTTCATCGCCACGCTCGGCACCGGCACGGTGCTCTATGCCCTGGCGCTCTGGTACACCGAGGGCCGCCAGGTGATCGGCATGCTGCCCAAGGGCTTCACCTCGATCTACACGCTGATGCCCTTCGGCATCCCGATCGCCGCCTATTACGTGCTGGCGCTGGCACTGCTGCTCTGGATCGTCACCGAGTACCTGCCGATCGGGCGCTATCTCTATGCCATCGGCGCCAATCCGCGCGCCGCTGCACTGAACGGCATCCCGACCCGGCGCTATGTGGTGGGGGCGTTCATCGTGTCGGGCCTGATCGGGGCGCTGGCCGGGATCGTGCTGGCGGCACGGCTCAGGATCGGCCAGGCCAGCGTCGGCCTGGAATATCTCTTGCCGGCCCTGGTGGGCGCATTCCTGGGCTCGACCACGATCCGGCCCGGGCGGGTGAATGTCTGGGGCACGATCGCCGGGGTGGCGATCCTGGCGGTCGGCATTTCCGGCATCCAGCAGCTCGGCGGCGAATTCTATATCGAGCCATTGTTCAACGGCGTGACCCTGCTGCTCGCGATCGGACTGGCCGGTTACGCCCAACGCAAGCGCGGCAAGGTGCGGCTGAAGCCCTCGCGCACATCAGGGAGCTAGAACATGAATGGCATGACGAGGATGTCGACCAGCGCATTGGCCCTGCTGGGCTTTGCGGTGCTGGCGCTGGCAGCCGGGCCGGCGGCCGCCGACCCGGTCGCGGACGCGAAGGCCTATGTCGAGCAGGTCAGCAAGCCCAACCCGCCATGGGACGGGCCGACCAGCGGGCCCAAGGCGGCAGAGAACAAGACTCTCGTCTATGTCTCGACCGACCAGCGCAACGGCGGTGCGCGCGGCGTGGGCGAAGGGGTGGAGGAGGCCGCCGGTAAGCTCGGCTGGACGGTGCGCATCCTGGACGGGCAGGGCTCCGTCTCGGCCCGCTCCTCGGCTCTGGCCCAGGCCATCGCGTCCAAGCCCGATGCCATCATCCTGGGCGCCATCGACGCCGCCGAGCAGGCCAGCGCGGTCGAGGAAGCCGCCAAGCAGGGCATCACCGTGATCGGCTGGCACGCCTATGCCAAGGCCGGGCCGCATGACAGCATGCCGATCTTCACCAACATCACGACCGATCCCATGGAGGTCGCCAAGGCCGCGGCGTCCTACGCGGTCGCCGAATCCAACGGCACGGCCGGTGCCGTGATCTTCACCGACAGCGTCTACGAGATCGCGGTCGCCAAGGCCAACGCGATGGCCGACATCATCAAGGCCTGCTCCGGCTGCAAGATGCTGGAACTGGTCGACACGCCGCTCGCCGACGCCAGCACCCGGATGCCGCCGCTCACCACGGCCCTGCTGCAGCGCTACGGCGACCAGTGGACCTACGCGCTCTCGATCAACGACCTGACCTTCGACTTCATGGCGCCCTCCCTGGCCGCGGCCGGCATCGCCGGTGATGGCAACCCGCGCAACATCTCGGCGGGCGATGGCAGCGGCGCCGCCTTCCAGCGGATCCAGCAGGAAGAATACCAGATCGGCACGGTGGCCGAGCCGCTCCGGCTGCATGGCTGGCAGATCGTCGACGAGGCCAACCGCGCCTTCGCCGGCGAGAAGGACTCCGGCTACGTCGCTCCGGCCCACCTCTTCCTGCCGAGCAACGTCGACAAGGATGGCGGGCCCAAGGGGATCTACGACCCCGAGAATGGCTACACCGACGCCTACCTGAAGATCTGGGGCGCTGCCGCCGGCTGAACCGCCCGTGCCGTGGGAGCGTGACGCGCTTCCACGGCTTTTCCCCCGTCTCCCGGAGAATCCCCTTGGCGACCCACGACCTTCCTGCTCCCGACTACGCCCGCAACATGCGCCTGCTCGGCCAGAGTGATCAGGGCGGCCGGCCGGACGGCGTGCAGCTCATGGTCCAGGACGGCTTCGCCTATATCGGCCACATGTTCTCCAAGGGGTTCAGCGTGGTCGACGTGCGCGACCCCTACCAGCCCAAGGCCGCCGGCTACTTCCCGGCACCGCCCAATACCTGGAGCATCCATCTGCAGGCGCATGGCGACCTGCTGCTGGTGATCAACGCCAAGGACATGTTCGCCGCGGCCGAGTTCCAGGACGAGAAGGCCTACTACAAGGGCTCGCTCGGCAAGAAGGTCGGCACCGCCGAGCAGAAGGCAGCCCCGGCGCGCGACTGGACCGCGGGCATGGCGGTCTACGACATCTCCAAGCCGGGCGAGCCCAGGCAGATCGGCTTCATGCCGGTCGAAGGCGGCGGCGTGCACCGGATTTGGTACACGGGCGGGCGCTGGGCCTACTGCTCCGTCCTGCTCGATGGGTTCACCGACTACATCTTCATGGCGATCGACATGAGCGATCCCACGAAGCCGGAGCCGGCCGGGCGCTGGTGGATCCCGGGCATGAACCAGGCGGCCGGCGAGACGCCGGACTGGGCGCCGACCCGGCGCTTTGGCCTGCACCACCCGATCGTGGCGGGCGACATGGCCTACTGCGCCTGGCGGGATGCCGGCATGGTGGTGCTGGACGTGAAGGACCGCCACGACCCGAAGCTGATCGTCCACCGCAACTGGTCGCCGCCGTTCGGGGGCGGGACGCATAACTGCCTGCCGCTGCCCGACCGTGACCTGCTGGTGGTGCTGGACGAGGCGGTGCTGGACCACCAGGAGGACGGCGAGAAGCTGATCTGGGTGTTCGACAATCGCGAGCCGTCCAACCCGATCAGCATCTCGACCTTCAAGTCGCCGGACGAGGCCGACTACAAGAGCAAGGACGGCCATTTCGGGCCGCACAACCTCCATGAGAACCGGCCCGGCAGCTATGTCAGCTCCGAGCGGATCTTCACCACCTACCAGAATGCCGGAATCCGGGTGTTCGACATCAAGGACCAGTACCGGCCGGTCGAGATCGCGGCCTATGTTCCGCCGAAGCCGGAGCGGCTGGTCGACCACCGGCCGAACCGGCCCCAGGTGATCCAGTCCTGCGACATCTTCGTGGACCGCAACGGCATCATCTACGCCAACGACTATAATGGCGGCCTGTCGATCCTGGAGTATACCGGCAGCTGACTCCCTGCCCGGGCCTCGGCTGGGGCGGCGGCACCCCGGCCGGCTGGGTCTACTGGCCCGCGACCCGTTGGGGTAGGCGCGGCACCACCGTGTCCATGCCGGTATCGGCCGCCGGCGCCCGTCCGGGTGGCTCCAGGACGAAGTCGAGCTTCTTCTGGATGGAGGTCGGTAGCAGGCCAGGGCGTGCCCGGCGCAGGTCGGCCGCGTCCGCCTCGACGATCTCCCAGGACAGGCGGTAGCTGCGCTGGATGACGTCGGTCGGACCGGCTCGCCCTCGACTTCGATGACCTTGGGGATGCGCCGGCTGCCCAGGGCCTCGATGGCGGTATCGCCCTTGATGCCGACGGTGAACTGGCCCGGATGTGGCGGCGCAGGGCCTCCCGATCGGGTCCGGCCGGCATCCTGCTCGTGCGCGACGACTTCTGGCGACCCACGGCAGACCTCCGGATGACACCGCACCACCAGCCTGGTGCAGCGCATGGACCGGCTCTACCTGCCGCTGGTGACGACCGCTCGATGAAAACGACATGGCCGACTGGAAGCCGGCCATGCCTTTGCTTTTGTGGCCGGGAGCGTCCCGGCCCTGCTTCAGAACAGGAAGTCCTGGGCGCGCCAAGCGGCGGCGGTGGCGCTGCCGTCCTGGACTAGGATCTCGTAGTCGGCGGCGGTGTTGCCGCTGAGGTTGACCTGGATCAGTGTGTCGGCGCCCTGGTCGACCACCCGGACCTGGTGGAGGCCGTCGAAGGCGGCCGTGCCCATGAAGGTCAGCCCGCCGCCGAACAGGCCGCTCAGGTCGATCTGGTCGCCCTGGGCGGCGCCGATGCCGTCGAAGCCCTGGATCAGGTCGGCATTGGCGCCGAGCCCGCTTTCGCGCAGGCCGAACACGAACACGTCGTGGCCGTGGCCGCCGGTCATGACATCGCGGCCGAGCCCGCCGGTCAGCGTGTCGTTGCCGGTGCCGCCGTCCAGTACGTCGTCGCTCTGTTCGCCTTCCAGCGTGTCGTTGCCGTCGCTGCCCACCAGCGTGTCGTTGCCGGCCCCGCCCACCATGAAGTCGTTGCCGGCGGCACCATAGAGGAGGTCGTGGCCGCCCTCGCCATAGAGCCAGTCATGGCCGTCCTCGCCATGGAGCGTGTCGGCCCCGGCACCGCCCTTCAGCGTGTCATTGCCGCCGCCGCCATGGAGCAGGTCGGCGCCGGCCTCGCCCTCCAGCGTGTCGTTGCCGTCCTCGCCGCGCAGCGTGTCGGCACCGGCCCCGCCCATCAGCGTGTCGTTGCCGCCGCCGCCCACCAGCGTGTCGTTGCCGAGGTCGCCCAGCAGCGTGTCGTTTCCGTCCTCGCCGTACAGCGTGTCGTGGCCGAGACTGCCCGACAGCAGGTCGTTGCCGCCCGCCCCGATCAGCACGTCGTCGCCGGCGCCGCCATAGAGGAAGTCGTCGCCGTCCTCGCCATAGAGCCGGTCGTTGCCGTCATCGCCCGCCAGCGTGTCGCTGCCGCCGGCACCCCAGAGCTGGTCGTCGCCTTCGCCGCCTTGGAGGATGTCGTTGCCGTCCTCGCCGCGCAGCGTGTCGTTGCCGGTGCCGCCATGGAGATGGTCGTTGCCGGCATGGCCGAAGATCTGGTCGTTGCCGCCCAGGCCATGGATCACGTCGGCCTGGCCGGTGCCGAACAGGGTCTCGCTGCGCGACGTGCCGAGCCGGTCGCCGGGCTCGCCGGCGCCCGTCACCTTGACGTACACGGTGGCGGTGCTGCGGGCGTTGCTGCCGTCGCGGATCGTGTAGGTGAAGTGGTCGGTGACGGTCTCGCCCGGCGCGAGTCTGTCGAAGGCGCTGCCGTTGGCGAGATAGTGGATCTGGCCGGTGGAGGGATCGATCGCGACCGTGGCGCCCTTTTGCGAGACGGGATCGACCGAGACCAGGCTGATCGGGTCGTTGCGGTCCGGGTCCGAATCATTGGCCAGCAACCGGGCCGGGTCGATGGTCTGGCGGTCGTCGACCGTGGCGGTGAGGTTGCGGTCGTCGGCTGCGACCGGGGCGTCGTTGCGCCCGGTCACGGTGGCGGTGACGGTGGTGGTCGAGGTGGCGCCCTTGCTGTCCTTGATCGTGTAGGTCACCTGGCTGGTGGCGGTCTCGTTCTTCGCCAGCCAGTCGAAGGCGCCGTTGGGGTCGAAGCGCAGCGTGCCGTTGGCCTGGATGGTGAACAGCCCGCCGGCCGAGCCCGCGACCTCGGTGCCGACATTGCCGCTCTTGGCGCCCACGCCGGTCACGGTGAGCTTCTGCCCTTCCGCATCGGCATCGGGATTGCTGCCGATGCCCTGGATGACGTTGCCGCGGGCGATCGAGTTCTGGTTGGTCTCGACGAAGTCGGGGCGGGCCGCGGGCGGGGTGTTGCCCTGGCTGTTGCTCCCCTGGGACTTGCCGTCCAGGCCGAGATCGTCGTGCAGATAGTTGGCGCTCATCGGGTACTCCTCAGCTCGTGTCGCGGGCAAGGCGCCAGGGTTGCGGCGTCGCCGAGGCGGCGCTGCTGCTCCTTGCCCAGAGGGATTTCAAAGCGGGTTTGCCGGGATCCGGCAGGTCGTCAGCCGGGATGGCCGACGAGAAAGTTAACGTTTACTATATGCTGGTCATCTTGCTTCGGAAGAAGTGATGAAGAAACTGTTGCGATACTGGTATCGGCGCCCGCTACGCCCAGCAATGTTAATTTTCTTCTAAGCTGGGATTGAAGTACCCGAGTGCGGAAAGCCGGGCCGCCGGCCGGCGGCGGCCCGGATCGGATCGGAAAGGGTCAGGTCCGGTCGGTGGAGAAGCGGAAGATCGTGGTCGAGCGGAAGGTCTCGCCCGGGGCCAGACGGGTGGTGGGGAAGTCCGGCTGGTTGGGCGAATCCGGGAAATGCTGGGTTTCCAGGCAGAACCCGTCGCCCTGGCGGTACATCCGGCCGGCGGCTCCCACCAGCGTGCCGTCCAGGAAGTTGCCGGTATAGAGCTGCACGCCGGGCTCGGTGGTGTGGACCTCCATCACCCGGCCGGAGACCGGCTCGCGCACTCGGGCGGCCAGGGTGAGGGCATTCGGCTCGGGCTTGTTCAGGACGAAGTTGTGGTCGTAGCCGCGCCCGCGGACGAGCTGCTCGTGGTCCATGCGCAGGCGCGCACCGATCGCCGTCGGCTCGCGAAAGTCGAACGGCGTGCCTTCGACCTTCTCCAGGGCACCGGTCGGGATCAGCGTGTCGTCCACGGGCGTGAAGGCGTCGGCGTTGAGCGTGAGCTCGTGGTCCTCGATGCTGCCCGTGCCGTCGCCGGCCAGGTTGAAATAGGCGTGGTTGGTGAGGTTGAGGACGGTCGGCCGGTCGGTCGTGGCCTCGTAGTCGATCCGGAACTCGTCCGCATCCGTGAGCGTGTAGGTGACGCGCACGTCCAGATTGCCGGGATAGGATTCCTCGCCGTCGGGGCTGCGATAGGTGAGCGCCACCGCCAGCCCGTCGGCGCTCGTGACCTCCTCGGCCGTCCAGACCCGCTTGTCGAAGCCGGTCTCGCCGCCATGGAGCGAGTTCGGGCCGTTATTGGCGGCAAGCCGATAGGTCTGGCCGTCCAGCTCGAACTGCGCGCCGGCGATGCGGTTGGCATAGCGGCCGACGATGCTGCCGAAATAGGGGTTCTTCTCCACATAGTCGCCGAGATCGGCGAAGCCCAGCGCCACGTTGGCGAGCTGGCCGTCGCGGTCCTCCGTGCGGATCGCAGTGACCGTGCCGCCATAGGTGAGGAAGGCTACCTGCATCCCCCCTTCGTTGGTCAGCGTGATGCGCTCCACCGCGGTGCCGTCGGCGAGCTGGCCGAACGGTTCGCGGTCGATGCCCTTGGCGTTGGCGGAAAGCGGCAAGATGATCCCCAATCCCAGAACGACGGCGACGGAGCGCCTGGCTGGACCGTGCATGGCCCGCCTCCTCCCTGATCGGTTGGCCGGCCGGGCGCAAGTCGATCGCCCGGCGGCGCGGCCGCTGTTGGCCGCACTCGGAAGTGTAGCGTGCTTTGGCCAGTGCCGCACGGCGGTCGCCGGGGAGGGGGCTCAGCCGGCGGGGCCGGATTCCTCCTTGCCGGCTGCTTCCTCCGGCGGCGGCGCGGCCTCGCCGAACAGCTCGCCATCGGCGAAGGCCTCGATCTGGCGCACGCACCGGTCGTTCCATGCCTTGAAGCGCGCCCAGTCGGGGTGGCGCGGGTTCATGCCGGGCGGCAGGGCGTCGGCCAGGCCCGGTGCGGGAGGTGTGGGCGCCGCGTCGGGTTCGTTCGTACAAAGCACCGGCTTGGGCTCGGCCGGGCGGTTCTGGTTGGCGGGCGCATCGTCCGGGGGCCCATCGTCCGGGAGCGTTGCGGGCGGGGCCGGCGGGCTGTCTGCGCCATCACGGGCGGCACGGAGCAGGTTGAGGGCGCGCAGCGCGCGGTTGAAGCCGTTCATCGCCTCGGCCTGGTAGCGCAGGATGGTCTGCAGGCTCTGGCGGCGATTGTTTTCGTCGTGATGGAGGATCTGGCCCATGCGCAGCTTGTCGCCGGGCTTCACGCCGCGCGGCAGGAGGCACCAGTGCTCGGCCTCCAGCTGGTCGGCGCGCTCGGCCCGCCACAGCGCCGCCACCATGCGGGCACAGATGGCGGCTTCCATCGGGCAGGCGGGTTGGAAGCGGGCATGCACGGCTTCCTGGAGCTCCGTGAAGCGCTTCTCGTCGTCGAGATCGATCAGCAGTGCCTCGGACGAGCGGAAGCCGTAGGTGCGGGCGTTCTTCGCGGAGCGGGCCTTGCCGTCGTCGCTGACGGGGCCTTGCGAGCGGGCGCCGTTCTTGCGGGAGGCTGCGGCCTGGGCGGCGGTGCGGGGCATGGGTGGATTCCTGCGGCTGGCGTCGACGGCTCGCGGCAGGATAGGAGCGATCCGGGCGAATATCTAGGATAATTTTCCTCAAGAGCGGATCGCAGATCGTCCCGTTACCGCCGCGTGGGCGATTGCAGTAACAGGTGTCTCCCAGGCCAAACTGACCGCACGCCAGTCCTAAATACGACCCTAAGTGACAACCACATCAACCAAGGCGGCGTCGCTTCAACCTAATGTTGAGTGGATGGGAGAAGACAGCTCTTTGAGCTTCGCTGTTGATTTAAACAGTTGTCGCAGTGATCCGCGAACCGGCCCTTGAGTGCTTGGCGGAAACCCTTATTGGGTGCGCGCCCAAAGTTCGTTCACTTTAAGCGCACCTGTTCTCTCTATGAAATTTAGTGATTGCTCTTGGTGATTAGTCAGGACTCGCAGGTGGATTGGGGCATCAAGTAGGAAGTCCGCGCATCTCGAAATCACTCTGCGCGAGGTTAAGGCACCTGAGCAAACGCACAGTACGTCGATGTCAGAGGGTGATGCTTGGTCTTGAAGCACTGATCCAAAAATGTACCATCGAATCTTCCCATCAATCTCATTGCACGCTTCAATCATGGGCGCAATGTTCGCTAAGCGAAGTATTTCTTCAAGTCTCAAAACTTACCTCGAGCGAGATAGCCAAGGGTATCTTTTATCCCAAAAACTTTGGCTCCTAGTGCTTCAGACACTTGGTAAGCTTCTGGTAAAATTGAACCGTTTGGATTTGTCTTCAGAAGAACATCGAACGCCCCAAGATGGTCCCACGCGCCCCTCACATCGTCTCCCGTAAGATCATATTCGTAGAGCAGGGCAACACGAAGTCGCTTGCCGTTCTCATGATGCACAAGCAGTAGATGATCAAATACAAAGCTTACCCCTACAACTCGACTATGCTGGCGAAGAGCACGCCTGCTGAAGGATATCTCAGGATTCGCTGTTGTTTCCGGATAATCAGAACTAATCGCTTTGAGCAAGACTACCCACTGTCCCCAAGCCTTTCCGGCTGCCTCGCATTGCTCAATAGCTCCACCAGACCATTTTCCTATTCTTGGAAAGTTCGAAATTACTGAAACAGGGCTATCTAAAAATGGCTCAACATGTTCGAGATCGACCAAGGGCAACTTCAAAATCGCTGCTTGGAAGGGAGGTCGTCTTTTTCTTAATATCGAAACCACGCTGTCAGATTGCCAGTCTAACGCCTGCACTTCAGTATGTTCTAATAAGAGCTTGTGAATAAACTCGTCGGGCATTTCAACTCGCTATTATATTCATCTTGTTCGGAAATCGTGAGTTTGGCAGGGATTGTCCTTCCAAGTGCTTCATCATGAGGCCCTGAACGTGAAAGCGGAATTCATCGCGAGTTTTAAGCTCTTCATCACTGAGCAAATTGCTGTTGGCATCCAGCCAAGCGAGGAGGGTCAAGCTGTTGGGAATGATCGTAGATTTTACTCTCTGCTTCCACGCGGTAGCCTCAGAGGCCTCTGGATTAAAACGATACTCATTGTCTGGTCCAATTTCTTTATGAACCATAGCGTTTTCAGAGAGCAGTGGTTGTAGTCGCTTGGACAGTTCCTCACGTGTGTCAAGCGAGTGAATGCCAAAAGCCCTCTCTCGTTTTGCCTTATGGTCGGCTTTCCATGCCCTCATGAGTTCTGCAGTATGATGCCCGGGCGTTTTGTCAGCTATCGTGTGGCAGTTTGCGCACAAAATGATGATGTTGTCGTAAGCACCACGTTCTTCTTCGCTTAGAGCCCGTTTGAGAATGGCTATGGGTGGCTGATGCGGCGTAGCAGCAGGCTGCCCATGGCGACGTGGATGAAGGCTTCGGACACATCGAGCCTGGCCTCGTAGTCCCGCACCAGGCGGCGCCAGCGAACCATCCAGCCGA
>NZ_JABGCL010000049.1 GCF_019800005.1 Geminicoccus harenae
GACCAGCTGAGCGGTGGGGCGGGCGACGACACCATCCTGGGTGGCGACAACCGCGACCGGATCTGGGGCGATGCCGGCAATGATCAGCTCTATGGCCAGCATGGGCCGGACGACCTGTATGGCGGGCTCGGCAATGACCTGCTGATGGGCGGCGACGGCAACGACACGCTCGACGGCGGTGAGGGCGACAACCGTCTCGAAGGCGGCGCTGGTGACGACCAGGTCAGTGCGGACACCGGCAACGATCTGATCTTTGGCGGAGACGGCAACGACTACATCGCACCCGGTGGTGGGACTAACGTGGTCTATGCCGGTGCTGGCAATGACAAGATCGAGATGCCGTACAACGACTGGGACATCGATCCGGAATATGATGGCACGAACCCCAGCGCCGGCTCGATGGTCCTATTCGCCGGCGACGGCGATGACGAGGCCTTGGGTGGCTCCTTGGACGACAACATGCGTGGCGAAGCCGGGAACGACATCCTCTCCGGCGGCTATGGCAACGATCGCCTCGACGGTGGTGATGGCGACGACTACCTCTTCGGAGACTTCGGCGCCGACCGCATCTTGGGTGGTGATGGTGACGACCACATCAACAGCGGCTCGTTCTCGAATGGCATCATGCACGGTTCCAGCAGTCCGGGCGACGTGGCCGAGGCTCTTGCTACAAGTGAGAGATCGATTCTATCCGGCGGGGATGGGGATGATCTATTTAACTATCACATGTATTGGAATGACGAGATCATCGAAGGTCCGCAAGCCCAGTTCCGTATGGTCAACGATCTGATCGCTGACTTTGAGGACGGAGACAAGTTATTTATTTACTGGGATAACCATTCACCCACCGACGATTTCGTAGAATATTATAGATTCTCATTCGGTGATCTTGATACGAACAATGATGGTATCGCGAACGGGCTGGACCATGCGATCAGCATCAGTAAGGCATCGTTCAATGGTGAGACCCGCGACAGCCTGATGATCGATCTGGGCGAGTTCTTCGGCTCGATCAGCATGAAGTATACGGGCGAGCGGGCCGTGGAAATCGGCCATCCGGCCAGCCTGCCGCCGACCGGGGTGAACATGGGCAATGGCTCCGTCACCCTGTTCGGCGTGACCAGCCTCACCGCGAGCGACTTTGTCGTAAGCTAAGGAGGGCCGCCATCCTCGGCGGCGCCGGATCGACCGGTCTCGCCGGCGACGTCGGCGAGCGCCGTCATGTCGGTGGCGCCCGCTTCGCCGATGACGCTGAGGGAGCCGTCCGTTTCCAGGATCACGGCGGCGGCATCTCGCACGTTGGAGACGCCGCTGCTGCGCAAGGCCGACAGGATCTCCTGCCGGGTCACGCGCTGGTGCCGCATCGCGCCCTCCAGGAAGCGGCCGCGGTGGAGCAGCAGCGTGGGCTCCGACTTTACCAGGTCGCTGAAGCGCTGCGAGCGGACCGACAGCCAGGCGACCAGATATTGCAGCCCGACCAGGAGCAGGAAGGCGAGCAGCCCCTCGACCAGCGCCACCGACTTGCTCAGCAGGACGGTGGCCAGGGTCGAGCCGAGCGCCACCGTCACGATCAGGTCGAACGCGTTGAGCTTGGCCAGGGTCCGCTTGCCGGAGACACGCAGCACCACGACCAGCGCCACATAGGCGAGCGTGCCCACCACGAGGACACGGAGCAGACCCAGCCAGGAGTCGAAGAACATGGCGCACCTTCAAGAGCGGCAGCGGGCTGCGGCAGTGCCCGTACAACCGCCGTGGCGCGCGGCCGCTCCGTCTCAGCCGTCCAGCGTGAGCCCGGTCACTTCCTCGATCACGGCGCGGATGCCCGGCGCGCAGGCGGCGGCGGGGCGGGGCTGGTCGTAGGGGTGGCCGCCTGCGGTGAAGTCGGTGACGCAGCCGCCGGCTTCCTTGACCAGGAGCAGGCCGGGCACGACGTCCCAGGCATTGGTCAGCATGGAGACGCAGGCGTCGAAGCGGCCGTCGGCGACATAGCCGAGCTTGAGGGCGGAGGAGCCCAGGCGGCGGTGGTCCATGCCCTTGCGGATCGCGGCTTCCAGCATGTCCGTATAGACCGGTGGGTCTAGCTTGAAGTTGAACGACAGCGCCATGGTGGCCTCGTCGGCCTGCGCGGTCGGGGCGCAGTGGATCCGCTGGCCGTTCAGGAAGGCGCCCTTGCCGGCCTCAGCGGTCCAGAGCTCGTCGCGGTTCGGGTCGTAGGTGAAGGCGAGGGTGGGCTTGCCGTTCTCGACATAGGCGAGGAGCACGCCCCAGTAGTCGAGCCCGGCCAGATAGTTGGCGGTGCCGTCGATGGGGTCGATGATCCACATCCGGTCCTTGGCACCGGATGCACCGAATTCCTCGCCGAGGAAGCCGTCCTCGGGGAACAGGGCGGCGATGTGCTCGCGGATGAGGGTCTCGGTCTCGCGGTCGGCGCGCGAGACCAGGTCCTGGCGGCCCTTCTTCTCGATCACGAGGTCCTTGCGGCGCCGGAACAGGTCGAGGGCGTGGGCCCCGCCCTTGCGCACGGCTTCGATGCCGGCCTGCATGCGGCGCTCGTTCGAACTCATGACGGGACATGCTCCTTGGCGAAGACCTGGTCGAGGCGGGCGATCAGGCCGGTCTGGCGATGCCGGCCGGCACCGCTCTCCACCGCGCGGCCGATGGCGTCGGGCTCGCCCAGCAGGACCACCAGGCGCCGCGCCCGCGTCACGGCGGTGTAAAGCAGATCGCGCCGCAACATGCGACCATGCTCGCGCGACAGGAGCACGATCACCGCCGGGTACTCGGAGCCCTGCGCCTTGTGGACCGTCACCGCATAGGCCGGGGTGAGCGCGTCCAGCTCGGCCCCCTCGTAGCTGAGCAGCCGGTCGTCGAACGCGGCCTGCAGCGCGTTGCGTGAGGAGTCGACCGCGACGACGCGACCGACATCGCCGTTGGACAGTTCGCGCTCGTAGTCGTTCTCGATCTGCATGACCCGGTCGCCCACCGCAAAGCGCAGCTCGCCGCGGGTGACCACGCCCACCGGGTCGGGGTTGAGCAGGGCCTGGAGGAAGCGGTTCAGCTCGATCGTGCCGAGCGCTCCGCGGTTGGTGGGCACCAGGACCTGGACGTCCTCGACCGGGTCCAGGTGGAAGGCCTTGGGCATCCGGTCGGTCAGGAGCTGCTTCAGCTTCTCGCGCGCTTCCTCCGGATTGGCGGCACGGATCGCGTAGAAGTCGCCCAGCGTCTCGCCACGGCTGGTCTCGGGCGCCTGGCCGGTGACGATCCGGTGCGCGTTGGCGATGATCCGCGACTCCGCGGCCTGGCGGAAGATCTCGACCAGGCGCACCACCGGCAGGTGGCCGCAGTCGATCAGGTCGCCCAGCACCCGGCCGGGGCCCACCGAGGGGAGCTGGTCGATGTCGCCCACCATCAGGAGCGCGGCATGGTCGGGCAGGGCATCAGTCAGAGCCGCCATCAGCTCGGTATCGACCATGGACGCCTCGTCGACCACGAACAGGTCGCCTTCCAGCGGGCGGTCGGCGTCGCGGCGAAAGCCATGGCCGGGCTCGGCTTCCAGCAGGCGGTGCAGGGTCGAGGCCTCGTGGCCGGTGCTCTCGTGCATCCGCCGGGCGGCCCGGCCGGTGGGGGCCGCCAGCACCACCCGGCCGCCGGCCCGCTCCACCGCGGCCAGGATGGCGCGCACGATCGTGGTCTTGCCGGTACCGGGGCCGCCGGTCACCACCAGGAGCCGGTTGGTGAAGGCGCGCCGCACCGCCTCCTCCTGGGAGGGGGCCAGCTCCAGCCGGAGGTACTTGGCGGAGGCCGCCACGGCAGTCGCCTCGTCGCCGCTGCGCCAGGGCGGGCCGCCTGTCGAGAGCACGGCCAGGCGCGCCGCGATCTGCCGCTCGGCCCGGTCCAGCTCGGCCAGGCCCAGCAGGTCGCCCTCGCTGGCGACCACGTGGCCGGCATCCAGCGCCCGCTCGATCCCGGCATCGGCCAGAGCCTCGTCCACGCCCAGGAGGTCCAGGAGGCGGCCGCGCAGGAAGCCGCGATGGGCCTGGGTGTCGCCATGGCCCTGCGCCAGTTCCTCCAGGACGTGGCGCAGCGCCGCGGCGACCCGGTCCGGGTCCTCCTGGGCACGGCCCAGCGCCAGGGCGAAGCGGTCGGCGGTGGCAAAGCCGATGCCGTGGACCTCGCGGGCCAGCGCCCAGGGGTCGGCGGCCAGATGGGCCACGGTGCGCGGGCCGAAGGCTTTGAGGATGCGTGCGGCCTTGGCACCGCCCAGGCCGTGGCTGTTCAGGAACAGGAGGGCCTCGCGCTCGCCGGCCAGGCCCTGCCAGGTCTCGGCGATCCGCTCGGCCAGGCGCGGCCCCACGCCCTCGACCGCGGCCAGCTCGTCCGGACGGCTCTCGATGATCTCGGGCAGACGGTCGCCGAACACCCGGACCAGCCGGTGCGCCAGGACCGGCCCCAGCCCCTTGATCCGGCCAGAGCCGAGAAAGGCGATCAGGCCCTCGCGGGTGGTGGGGGCCGCGGCGTGGACCATGCTGGCGCGGAAGCGGCGGCCCCAGCTCGGGTCGTCCTCGAAGTCGCCCAGTGCCTTGACCGCGTCGCCCTCCTGGAGTTCCAGGCCGGTGCCGACCAGCGTCACGGCATCGCCGGCCTCCGAGCGGATCCGGAGCACGGTCCAGCCGGTCTCCGCATTGCGGAACACCACCCGCTCGACCGTGCCCGCCAGCTCCTGGGCGGGCGATTCTGGCTCCGGCACCGCCACGGTCAGCCGCCGGCCTGGGTGTGGTTGCCGGTTGCGTGTGGCCGCACCCCACCGCTAGGGAGAGGCTTAGACTTGCGCGCCTGGAGATCTTCTGGATGACGGTAGAACAATGGCCGGTATGGAAGTCCGGGCTGACAGCCGTGCCGACCCTGCCGATGCCGTTCGTCGTAGGCCACCGCGGCTCCTCTGCTCACGCACCGGAAAACACCTTGTCGTCCATCCGCAAGGCCGCCGAGCAGGGCTGCCGCATGGTCGAGTTCGACGTCAAGCTCAGCCGCGACCGCGTGGCCTTTCTCATGCATGATTCCGCCCTTTCCAGGACCACCAACGGCAAGGGCTGGGCAGCCCGGCGCGACTGGGCGGAGATCCGGGAACTGGATGCCGGGTCGTGGTTCTCGCTTGAGGCCGCGGGCGAGCATCCGCCCTCGCTGGAGGAGGTGGTGGCACTGCTGGTCGAGCTGGACCTGCAGGCGAACATCGAGATCAAGCCCTGCCCGGGGCGGGACCTGGAAACCGCCGAGGTAGTGTGCGGCGAGCTGAAGCTGTACTGGCCGGACAGCAAGGCGCCGCCGCTCCTGTCCTCGTTCTCGCGCGCCTCCCTGGAGGCGGCCAAGCGGGTGGCACCTTACTGCCCGCGCGGGCTCCTGGTCGAGCGGCTGCCGCGCGACTGGCGCCAGGCGATGGAGCGCCTGGGCTGCTCCACCCTGCACATGAGCCAGAAATACGCCGACCCGGCGCGCATCGCCGAGCTCGGTGCGGAAGGCGTGCCGGTGCTGGTCTATACGGTGAACGATCCGGACCAGGCGGCCAGGCTGCGCCGGGCAGGCGCGGTGGCGGTGTTCACCGACGCGCCCGACCGGCTGCTGGCCGCGCTCGAGACGGCGTGACCGCCGCACCGGCCTGCGAGGCGGCGCCATGCCGCCTCAGTAGCGGCGCATCAGCCCGACCAGCCGGCCCTGCACCTTGACCTGGTGCGGGCCGAAGATCCGGGTCTCGTAGGTCGGGTTGGCGGCCTCCAGGGCGATGGAGGCGCCGCGCTTGCGCAGGCGCTTGAGGGTCACCTCGCGGTCCTCGATCAGTGCCACCACGATCGAACCGCTCTCCGCCGTGTCGCTGCGCTGGATCACCACGAGGTCGCCGTCCGCGATCCCGGCATCGATCATCGAATCACCGCGGACCTGCAGCACGTAGTGCTCGCCTTCGCCCAGCATGAACTGCGGCACGTCGATGGTCGTGGTGGTGTCGGCCAGCGCCTCGATCGGTGTGCCCGCGGCGATCTTGCCGTAGAGCGGCAGGTCGAGCCCGGCATGGCGCAGGGAAGAGGGCGGGGCGGCAGGTGCCCGGCTGGGCTCGGCCGGCAGCTCGCGGCGGAACCGGCCGCGCACCACGTTGACCGGCTGTTCCGCTGCAGGCTCGCCGGCCCGGTCACGCACCAGCTCGATCGCGCGGGCCCGGTAGGCCAGCCGGCGCAGATAGCCGCGCTCCTCCAGCCCGGACACCAGACGGTGGATGCCGGACTTGGACTTCAGCTCCAGCGCCTCGCGCATCTCGTCGAATGACGGATAGATGCCGTGCTTCTCGTGGTAATCCTGGATGAACAGCACGAGCTGTCGCTGACGGCCGGTGAGCACGGATGGCGACCCCAGATCAGAGTTCCGCCAAAAGAACGGAACAGGCACGAATGTTCTATGGACGTTCCCGTGTCGCGTCAATGACCGCCAGACATTTCGAGAACGCATTCAACGCATTGATGGGACGCATCGCGTTGCTGAACGAACCGGACGAGGTAAAGGTCGGGCTCAGACCGGAAACCGCGGCAGTTCGCTCAATACCTCGGCCAGCAACAGCAACTCGACCCGCGTACCGGGCTCGGCCGGCCCGGCATGGGGCGGGCGGACGATCAGCGCGTCGGACCGCGCCAGGGTCGCGAACATCGAGCTGTCCTGGCGCTGCACGGCACGCACCGCGAGGCGCCCGTCCGGCAGCTGCTCCAGCGTACCGCGCAGATAGTCCTGGCGCCGGTCGTTGGCCGGCAGCTCGTGGGCGAGTGGCAGGTGGCGGACCGGCAGTTCCGGGTCCAGGCCCAGCATCGCGCGCAGGGCACCGCGCAGGAACAGGATGGCGCAGACCGCGGAGCTTACCGGGTTGCCGGGAAAGCCGATCATGGTGGTCCGGCCGAGCCTGCCCACCATCAGCGGCTTGCCCGGGCGCATCGCAATCTTCCAGAAGTCGAGGCGCATCCCACAGGAGGTCGCGACTTCCTGGACCAGGTCGTGCTCGCCCACCGAGGCGCCGCCGCTGGTGAGCAGGATGTCGATGTCGTCCAGGTTCTGGAACGCGGCGGCCAGGGCCTGGCGTTCGTCCGGCACGATGCCGAGATCCACCGCCTCGCCGCCCCAGGCCTCGACCATGGCGGCCAGCGTGTTGGCGTTGCTGCTGACGATCTGGGCGGGGCCGGGCGTCTCGCCGGGCCGGACCAGCTCGTCGCCGGTGGACAGGATGGCGGCACGCGGGCGGCGGCGCACCGGCAGCCAGGCATGACCCGCCGTCGCGGCCAGACCCAGCTGCAAGGGCCCGAGCTGCGTACCGGCGGCCAGCGCCAGGGAGCCGGTGGTGAAGTCTAGGCCCTGGCGGCGCACGAAGCTGCCGGGTGCCACGGCTTCGGCGAAGGTGATCCGGTCGCCGTCAGCGGTGGCGTCTTCCTGGAGTGCCACGGCATCCGCGCCTTCCGGCATGGGCGCGCCGGTGAAGATCCGCACGGTCTCGCCCGCACCGAGCGCGCCGGCAAAGCCGTGGCCCGCCACCGAGCGCCCGATCAGGCGCAGGCTCTGGCCGGGCTTCGCGAGGTCGGCGCCGCGTACCGCATAGCCGTCCATCGCGGACACGGGGCAGGGCGGCTGGTCGCGGCGGGCGGTCAGGTCCTCCGCCAGCACCCGGCCGCGGGCCCGGTCCAGGGCGATCCATTCCGTGCCGGTGCGGCCCAAGCCCGCCAGGAGCCGGGCGCGCGCCTCCTCGACCGGGATCATGGCTCCGCCCGCCAGCTGCCCGAGCGGCCGCCGTCCTTTTCCATAAGGCGGATGTCCTCGATCCGCATGCCCCGGTCGATCGCCTTGCACATGTCGTAGACGGTGAGCGCCGCCACGCTGACCGCAGTCAGCGCTTCCATCTCCACGCCGGTCCGGCCGGTGACCTTGCAGACCGCCTGGATGTCCACGGCGGAGGCTGTCTCGTCTAGGCGCAGCTCGACCTTGACCGAGGAGAGCGGCAGAGGATGGCAGAGCGGGATCAGGTCGGCGGTGCGCTTGGCACCCATGATCCCGGCCAGCTGGGCGATCGCCAGCACGTCGCCCTTCTTGAAGCCGCGCTCCGCGATCCGCTGGAGGGTCGCAGGATCCATGACCACCCGGCCGGCCGCCACTGCCCGGCGCTCGGTGACGTCCTTTTCGGTCACGTCGACCATCACCGCATTGCCGGCGGCATCGAAATGGGTGAGGTCGCCACTCATGGCCGGCCCAGCAGGCGGCGGGTGGCGGCGGTGACGTCCGCCTCGCGCATCAGCGATTCGCCGACCAAGTAGGCTTTTGCGCCGGCCGCGCGCATCCGCAGGAGGTCGGCATGGGCGTAGAGGCCGCTCTCGGCCACCAGGAAGCGGCCCGGCGGCACCATGGGCGCCAGACGCTCGAAGGTGGCGAGGTCGACCTTCAGGCTCTTCAGGTCGCGGTTGTTGACGCCCAGCAGGCAGGCTTCAGGCAGGCGCAGGGCCCGCTCCATCTCGTTCGCGTCATGGACCTCGGCCAGCACGTCCATGCCGAGCTCCAGCGCCTGCGCGGCGAGCTCGGTCGCCTGGGCGTCGTCCAGGCAGGCCAGGATCAGGAGGATGCAGTCGGCCCCGAGCCCGCGGCTTTCCGCGATCTGCCAGGGGTCGAGCATGAAGTCCTTGCGCAGGGCCGCCAGGCCGGAGGCCTGGCGCGCCTGGTCCAGGAAGGCGTCGGCACCTTGGAAGTAGGGGGCGTCGGTGAGCACCGACAGGCAGCTCGCCCCGCCTTCCCGGTACGCCTGCGCCAGGCTGGCCGGGTCGAAGTCGGCGCGGATCAGGCCCTTGCTGGGCGAGGCCTTCTTCACCTCGGCGATCAGGGCATGGCCGCCGCCGTCGCAGGTGCGACGCAGGGCGGCGGCAAAGCCGCGCGGCTTCTCGTCCGGCAGCTCGGCCAGGAGCGATGCCATGCTGCGCGCCTGCTTGCCCGCGGCGACGTGCTCGCGCTTGACCGCGCAGATCTCGGCCAGGACGTCGCTCATCTGCAGCTCCGCGTGATCTCGATCATCCGCTCAAGCGCCCGTGCCGCCCGGCCCTCGTCGATTGCCGCGGCGGCCAGCCGGGCACCTTCCCGCAGGTCGCCGACCCGGTCGGCGACCAGCAGCACCGCGGCAGCACCATAGACGATCGCGTCGCGCAACGGCCCGCGCTGGCCGGCCAGTACCGCGCGCAGGGCCGCGGCGTTGAACGCCGCGTCGCCGCCCTTCAGGTCGCCGGAGCGCGCGCGCTCGATCCCGGCTTCCTCCGGCCCGACCTCGAACACGTTGACCTTCCCGTCCCTGACCTCGGCGACCAGGGAAGGGGCGGTGGTGGTCAGCTCGTCCAGCCCGTCCCGGCCATGCACCACCCAGGCGCGCTCCGCACCCAGCTGGAGGAAGGCCTGGGCGATCGGCTCGACCCAGGCGGCCGCGGCCACGCCCACCACCTGGCGCTTCACCCCGGCCGGGTTGGCCAGCGGGCCCAGGAAGTTGAAGATGTTGCGCACGCCCAGCTCGGCGCGGACGGGGGCGACATGGCGCATGGCCGGGTGGTGGTTGGGCGCCATCATGAAGCCGACCCCGGCCTCGCGGATCGCCTGCTCGACCAGCGCCGGTCCGCAGTCCAGCTTCACGCCCAGCTCGGACAGCACGTCGGACGAGCCGGACCGGGAGGTCGCCGCCCGGTTGCCGTGCTTGGCCACCGGCAGGCCGGCACCGGCCGTCACCAGCGCCACGCCGGTCGAGATGTTGTGCGTCCCGGAATGGTCGCCGCCGGTGCCGCAGGTGTCGACCGCATCGGCGGGCGCCTGGATCCGGATCATCCGGTCGCGCATGGCGGATGCGGCGGCCACGATCTCGTCGACCGTCTCGCCGCGCACCCTGAGCGCCATCAGGAAGGCACCGATCTGGGCCGGGGTGGCGCTGCCGTCCATGATCACCGAGAAGGCCTCGCGCGCCTCCGCTCCCGACAAAGGCCCGCGTTCCACGAGCTTCATCAGGATCGACTTCATGCCGTTGCCTGAAGGGGTCGTGCTCATGCCTGGCCTCCCACGCCGGCGAGTTCCAGGAAGTTGCGCAGGAGGCGCTTGCCCTCGGTGGTCTCGATGCTTTCCGGGTGGAACTGGACGCCGTGGATCAGGAACTCGCGGTGGCGCAGGCCCATGATCACCCCGTCATCGGAGCTGGCATTGGCCACCAGGCAGTCCGGCACGGTTTCCGGGACGGCGCAGAGCGAATGGTAGCGGGTGGCGGTGAACGGGTCGGGCAGGCCCTGGAACACACCGGTGCCGTCATGCGCGATCCGGTCGGTCTTGCCGTGCATCAGCCGGGGGGCCCGGGCGACCGTGGCGCCGAAGGCCTGGGCGATCGCCTGGTGGCCCAGGCAGACGCCCAGGATCGGGATGCGGCCCTTGGCGCGGTCGATCAGCTCCAGGCAGATGCCGGCCTCGTTCGGGGTGCATGGGCCAGGGGAGAGCACGATCGCTTCCGGACCCATGTCCAGCACCTGATCGACACTGAGCGCGTCGTTGCGCCAGACCTCGGCGGTGGCACCCAGCTCGCCCAGATAGTGATAGAGATTGTACGTGAAGCTGTCGTAATTGTCGACCAGCAGCAACATCTTGCCTGGATTCCGAGCAGGGGCCATCAGGACCCGAGGCTTAACCCCAGGCAGGGGCTACGTCGAGATCCTGCCGGGAAACGGCGGCCGGACGGCCGCCCTGCCGTCGATTGGGGAGCCAAGTGCGTCCAAAGCGGACTTTCATCTTTTCCAGCCATGGCCATAATGGCCAGTCAAATGCCAGCCGGTGCGGCCGCGCCGTCGTGGTCAACAGTGACAGCGCAATTTGCCGGACCAGATGAAGCTGCCGAGCCTATCCCGGAAGACCAGAAACTGGCTGAAGCGCAGCCTGCCCACCATCGCGTGGGGCGCCACGATCGCCGCCACGGCGGTGGGCTTCGTGGCGCTGACCGCCTGGGACGACGCACGCTGGAAGTCGGACTGGCAGCGCGCCGTCCATTCCGAGCGCCCGCCGGTCCTGGTGCAGCAGACCATCCCCATGCAGCAGGCAGCGCTCATGCGCGAGGCCGGCCCGATGCCGGACGCGGTCCCGGTCCGATCCCGCGCCCGTCCGGCTGAACAGCCGCCGACCCTGGCGGAGGTTCCCGAGCCGGCCGAGTTCCTGGCAGCCAGGCCAGCCGCGAGCACGGCACCCAGCACGGCGGCACTGGCCGCCGCCGGCCTGCCGGTGGCGCAACCGCCGGCTGCGGCGCTGCCGCCCCTGCTGGCCACGGCACCACCGGCTGCCCCGGCTCCGGTTGCCGCTGCCGCCCCGGCAGCACCGGCACCATCCCGGCCCGCAGCGGTGGCGATGGCTCCGGCGGCATCGCCGGCCGAGGCCGTGGCCGAGGCGGTTCCGGTGCCGGCCGAGCCCGTGGTGGTCGCCGCCGTTCCGGCTGAACCGCCGATCGAGAATAGGACCGAGGCTGCCCCGGCCGGGATCGCTTCGCTCGAGATCGTCCGGCCCGTGCCGGTGCCGGCTGACGCCGCACCGGCGGGAGCCGACCAGGTCCTGGCGGCCCTGGCACCCGCGGCCGGGCCCGAGCCGGTCGTCCCGGCGCCGCCGGATCCGTCGCCGCTGGTCCGTGAGCCGGTCGAGCCCGAGCTCCCGCCGGCTGCCGCCCAGGAGAGCGCCGCCCAGCCAGCACCCGATTTCGAGGAGCCGGGCGTGGCGCCGGTGGCACCGGTGGCCGATCCGGAGCCGCTGCCGCAGGCCGAGCCGAACCGCCGCCTGCTGATGCCGGAGCGGCTGCGCGGGCCCACGATCGCGATCGTGATCGACGATCTCGGCTACAACCGCAAGGTCGTGCGCCGCATGATCGAATCCGGCCAGGCGCTGACCCTGTCCTTCCTGCCGAGCGGGCCGGAAGTGGTGCCCTCGGCACGCGATGCCGCCCATGCCGGGCTGGACGTGCTGCTGCACATGCCGATGGAGGCCACCGGCAGCGCCAATCCGGGGCCGGGTGCGATCCGGGTCAGCATGAGCGATGCCGAGATCCGCGCCGCGGTGGACAAGGCGGTCGCCGCGGTGCCGGGTGCGGTAGGCATGAACAACCACATGGGCAGCCGCGCCACGGCGGCACCGAAGACCATGCAGGCGGTGATGGCGGCACTGGCCGGCCACGACATGTTCTTCCTGGACAGCCGCACCGTCGGGCGCAGCAAGGCCCAGGCGGTGGCACTGGGCACCGGCGTACCGGCGATCGGCCGCGACGTGTTCCTGGACAACGAGCCGACCGTCGCCGCGGTGACCCGCCAGCTCCAGTTGCTGGAGCGCCGGGCGCGGGCGCACGGCTATGCAGTGGCGATCGGCCATCCGCACCGCGAGACCGTGGATGCGCTGATGGCATGGCTGCCGGAAGCCGAGGCGCGCGGGGTGCGGCTGGTCCCGCTGAGCAGGCTCGTCCCGATCGACACCTGCCGGAACGACGCGGCCACCGCGTTCGACTGCGCGGCACCCGGGAGCGACGAGCGGCTGGCGGCCAAGGCGCTGGCGAACTGAGACCCGCGGGCCGGACGCCCCGCGCGTCCGGCCGGAAGCCTTGCCGTTCAGTTGGCCCGGTCGTTGGCCAGCGCCACCGCGTCCTCCGCGGCGCGGATCAGTGCCTTGGCCTTGTTGCAGCTTTCCTGATACTCGGCCTCGGGGTCGCTGTCGGCGACCACGCCGCCGCCGGCCTGGACGTACATGCGCCCGTCCTTGAGCAGCGAGGTGCGGAGCGCGATGCAGCTGTCCATGTTGCCGTCGGCGCCGAAATAGCCGACCGTGCCGCCATAGAAGCCGCGCCGCTCCGGCTCCAGCTCCTCGATGATCTCCATGGCGCGGACCTTGGGCGCGCCGGAGACGGTGCCGGCGGGAAAGCCGCCGATCAGCGCGTCGAGCGCGTCCCGGTCGGGCCGGATCCTGCCCTCGACATTGCTCACGATGTGCATGACGTGGGAGTAGTATTCCACGACCATCTTCTCGGTGACGCGCACCGTGCCGATCTGTGCGACCCGGCCCACGTCGTTGCGGCCGAGATCCAGCAGCATCAGGTGCTCGGCCAGCTCCTTGGGGTCGCTCAGGAGGTCGGCGGACAGGGCCGCGTCCTCCGCGCGGTCGACGCCGCGCCGGCGCGTGCCGGCGATCGGGCGGATGGTGACGGTGCCGTCGCGCAGCCGCACCAGGATCTCGGGCGAGGAGCCCACGAGCTGGTAGCCGTCCAGGTCCAGGTAGAACAGGAAGGGCGAGGGGTTCAGGCGGCGCAGCGAGCGGTAGAGATCGAAGGGCGGCAGGGTGAAATCGGCGGTGAAGCGCTGGGAAGGTACCACCTGGAAGATGTCGCCGGCCGCGACATACTCCTTCGCCGCCGCCACCATCGCATGGTAGTCGGCCCGGCTCATGTTGGGTACCGGCACGATCTCAGGTGCCTGCGCGGCGCGCCGCTCATGCGCCACCGGCCGCTCCAGCTCGGCCAGTGCCTCGGCCAGCCGGTCGCAGGCGGCCTCGTAGGCGGCAGCGGCGGAGACGCCGGGTTTCGGCCAGACCGGGGTGATCAGGGTCATCCGGTCGAACACGTTGTCGAACACGCAGACCAGGGTCGGGCGCAGGAACACCGCGTCCGGCAGGCCCAGCCGGTCCTGGTTCTTTTCCGGCATCCGCTCCATCAGCCGGACCATGTCGTAGCTCATCTGGCCGAACAGGCCGGCGGACATGGGCGGCAGGCCCGGTGGCAGGTCGATGCGGCACTCGCCGATCAGGCGGCGCAGGGAGGGGAGCGACGGCTCGTCCAGCGGCCGGAAGTCCCGGGGCTCCTTTGCGAAGTTCCGGTTGATCTCGGGCCGGTCGCCGAAGCAGCGCCAGATCAGGTCGGGCTTGACCGCGATCACCGAGTAGCGGCCGCGCACCGCCCCGCCTTCCACGCTTTCCAGCAGGATCCCGTAGGGCCGGCCTTCCCCCAGCTTCATCCAGGCCGAGACGGTGGTCTCCAGGTCGGCGGGGATCACCGTCCAGACCACGGCAGGCGCGCCGCGGTCATAGGTCGTCGTGAACTCGGCGGAATCGGGCAGGGTCTTCAAGGCGGCACACTCGATCGGGGCGGGAACGGCTCAGGCGCTGGAACGGGATCCGTCGGGCGTCACCATCGCCGGGACTCGGCCGCCGCGGTGGAACCGGCCCCGGCCGTGGCGTGCGGACGGTTCACTGCGGCTGCCCGTCGGTGCGCAGGAAGGTGGCCAGTGCCCGCTCATGGACCACGGGCGGGAAACGCTGGCGCAGCGCCTGGTCGTACTGGTCAGCGAGATCGGTCGCCATCTCGCTGGTGATCTCGCCCTGGAGCGCGTCGCCGGGCTCGCCCTCTGCCGGGATGACCCGATCGACCACCACGAAGCCATAGCCGTTCGGCAGCTCCAGCGGTGCCTCGGGCGGCTGGCCGACCGTGCTGGCGAACAGCCGCTCGACCGTCTGCGGGCCGAGCTCGCCGGTCTCGCCCATGTCCGTGCGCTTGACCGGCCCGATCGCCACGACCGCGGCAGCCGGCTGGCCGGCAACGGCCTCTTCCAGGCTCTTGCCGGACAGCACTTCCGCGTGCAGCGCCTTGGCCACCTCCTCGGCGCGCTTCTTCCGCGCCTCCGCCAGCCAGGCCTCCTGCACCTCGTCCTGCACCTCGTCCAGGCGGCGGTCGCGCTCCGGCTCGATCGCATCCACCTGGACCAGAAAGGCCCCGCCGTCCGCCAGGGTCTCCATGGGCGAGATCACGCCCTGACTGGTGGCGAACGCCGTCTGGAGCACCTCGTCCGGCAGCACCGGCTCGATCAGTTCCCCCGACGGATCGTTGCCGACCTGGTCGGTCTTCTCGATCCGGCGCGCCGTGAAGCCGCTGGCCTGCGCCGCCTCTTCCAGGCTCGCACCTCCGGCGATCTGGTCCTGCACGACATTCTCCAGGCTCGGCAGGTCGTCGGCGGCCTGGGCCAGAGCCAGCTCGTCGTGCAACTGGTCACGGACCTCCTCGAACGGCCGCCGGCGCTCCGGCTCCTCCGTCCGGACCACGAACATCACGGTGTTGCCGAAGCCGGTCTGGGTGATCTCGCTGACCCCGCCCACCGGGGCGGCGAAGATCACGTCCTCCACGACCCGGTCGGGAAAGCCGCCCCTCGCGACGCTGCCCAGGTCCTGGACCTGCACTCCGCGCCCGGCCAGCTCCGTCGCGACCGCCTCGGCCGGCTCGCCGGCCTGGATCCGGGTGCGCACCTCGCCGAGCGTGGCCTCGTCCGGCCCGTTGATCTGCAGCACGGCGCGGCTGGCGGGCTCGGTGAACTGCTGGACGCGCTCGTCATAGGCGGCGCGCAGCCGGTCCTCGGGGATCTCGATCTCCGGCGCCAGGTCCTCCGGGCGCATGGTGACCAGGGTGATGGTGCGATACTCGGGTGCCCGGTACTCGGCCTGGTGCTCCCTCAGGAACGCCGCCAGCGCCGCCTCGTCGGGCTCGGCCACCCCGTCCACCGCGTCGGCCCGCACCTCCAGCACCCGGCCCTCGCGCTGCTCCTCGCGATGACGGTGCAGCAGGTCCAGCCCGGTGGCGGGCGGGGCGGCCGCGGCCGTCACGCTGTCGACCAGGAGCCGGCGCAGCTCGCCCAAGCGGACCAGTTGCAGATAGCCCTGCTCGGTCATGGCGTTGGCGCGCAGCAGCTCGTCGAAGCGCTGCTTGCTGAAGCGGCCGCCCACCTGGAAGACCGGGTTGGCCGCGGTGATCCGCGCCAGGGTCGTGTCGTCGACCTCGATGCCCAGCGCCCGGGCATGGGCCTCGATGGTCCGGTCGGTGATCAGCTCCGCCAGCACGCGCTGGCCCAGGCCCATCGCCATGGCCTGATCGCGTTCGATGAAGCGGCCGGAGCGCTGGCGCAGCTCGCGCAGCTCCTGCTCGAGCCGGCTCTCGGCCTGCGGCAGGGTCACCTCGAACTGGTCGACCGTCACCAGCGTGTTGCCGCCAGTGCCGCCGCGGAACACGTCGCCGATGCCCCAGACCGCGAAGCTCAGGACCAGCAGGCCGACGAAGACGGCGACGATCGCCTTGACGATGGACTTCTTGAGCTTCTCGAACATGTGACCGGCGATCTTCCTGGCAGTCGGCCGCTTGGCATGAGGAGACAGCACGGGCGGACCGGTGCTGCCGAGACGGAACCGCGCGGAACATAGCCATGCGGGGTGGGTCGGGCAACGCGGCCTTGCGCCGGCAGCGGGCCGGGGACGCGGCGGGCCCCAGGTCGGCCAGGCCGCAGGCCCGGCGACGGTTCGGGCCGGTCACACATGGCAGCCTGCTTGCGGCCGGGGGTGGCGGGGCCGCCGGCCGTGTGCTATCCGCGCCGCCGTCGCCACACAAATCGTGAAGCTCGCACCCAAGAAGCGTGGAGCCCGCAGCGTCGCGCCCGGCTGGCCGCCCGCCGCTGCGCTTCGCCCTGGCCCGATGGAGTTCGTCATGCCCTCGCGGCGCCCGCTGGTGTTCGGCAATTGGAAGATGAATGGCTTGGCCGCGGACGCGCAGGCGCTGGCTGCCGCCCTGGCCGAAGCCGGGCGGCCGGAGGCCGGCACGCTCGCCGTGTTCCCGCCCTTCACCCAACTGGCGCAGGTGGCAGCACAGCTTCGCGGCAGCGGCATCATCGTCGGCGCGCAGGACTGCCACGAGGCGGCCAAGGGCGCGTTCACCGGCTCGGTGAGTGCGGCCATGGTCGCCGATACCGGTGCCACGGCGGTGCTGCTCGGCCATTCGGAACGCCGCCACGGGTTGGGCGAGACCGACGCGCTGGTGCGCGCCAAGGCGGAGGCGGCGGTGGAAGCGGGGCTCGGGACGCTGGTCATCTGCATCGGCGAGACCGAGGCGGAATATCTGGATGGCCGGACCCTGGCCGTGCTGGACCGCCAGGTCGAGGGCTCCATCCCGGCCGGCATCGACGCGGCGCGGCTGGTGGTCGCCTACGAGCCGGTCTGGGCGATCGGCACCGGGCGCACGCCCACGACCGAGGAGATCGCGCAGGTCCATGCCCATCTGCGCGGCAAGCTGGTCGGGCAGCTGGACGAGGCCGGTCGCGACGTGCCGATCCAGTATGGCGGGTCGGTCAAGGGGTCGAACGCGGCCGCGATCCTCGGCGTGCCGGACGTGGATGGCGCGCTGGTCGGCGGCGCCAGCCTGGATCCGGCCGAGTTTCTCAAGATCTTCACCGCGGGCGGCGGGCGCTTGGCCCGGCCCGGGAGCTGACAGCATGCAGACCGTCGTTCTGGTCATCCATCTCCTGATCGCGATCGCCCTGGTGGGGCTGGTGCTCATCCAGCGCAGCGAGGGCGGCGGCCTCGGCCTGGGTGGTGGCGGTGGTGGCGGCGGCTTCATGACCGCGCGCGGCACCGCCAACCTGCTCACCCGCTCGACCGCGATCCTGGCCGGGTGCTTCGTCCTGACCAGCCTGGTGCTGGCGATCCTGTCCGGAACGGGCACCTCGTCGCGCTCGATCTTCGACAGCCTGCCCCAGGAAGAGACGGCACCGGTCGAAGAGCCGCAGCCGGCTGCGCCCACCGGCCCGGCCGCTCCGCTCGCCCAGTGAGGTGCCGCGGGCGTCGCTGGCGGCGCCCGCCGGCGCCCGATCCGCAAACCTGCCGCTGGTGGCTTGCCAGCGGCCGATCGCACGTGGAAACTAGAGGCCGATGACGCGCTACGTCTTCATCACCGGCGGCGTGGTCTCCTCGCTCGGCAAGGGCCTGGCAGCCGCCGCACTCGGAGCGCTCCTGCAGCTCAGGGGCTACCGCGTCCGTCTCCGCAAGTTCGACCCCTACCTCAACGTCGACCCGGGCACGATGAGCCCGTACCAGCACGGCGAGGTGTTCGTCACCGAGGATGGGGCCGAGACCGACCTGGATCTGGGCCATTACGAGCGCTTCACCGGCGTCTATGCGCGCGGCAGCGACAGCACGTCGTCCGGCCGGATCTATTCGCGCGTGCTGGAGCGCGAGCGGCGCGGCGACTACCTGGGCGGCACCGTGCAGGTGATCCCGCACGTCACCGACACGATCAAGGAAGCGATCCAGGGCGATACCGGCGATGCCGACATCGTACTCTGCGAGATCGGCGGCACGATCGGCGACATCGAGGGCCTGCCCTTCCTGGAGGCGATCCGCCAGGTCGGCTGGGAGCTGGGCTCTGAGCGGACCTGCTTCGTCCACGTGACGCTCGTGCCGTTCTTGGCCTCGGCCAAGGAGCTGAAGACCAAGCCGACCCAGCATTCGGTGCGGGAGCTGCGGGCACTCGGCATCCAGCCGGACGTGCTGGTCTGCCGTTCCGAGCATCCGATCTCGCACGACGCGCGGCGCAAGATCGCGATGCAGTGCTCGGTGCGGCCGGAAGCGGTGATCGCCGCCCTGGACGCGCGCTCGATCTACGAGGTGCCGATCCTCTACCACCAGGAGGGCCTGGACGTTCAGGTCCTCAAGGCGCTGGGCCTGCCGCACGAGCACGAGCCGGACGTCGACACCTGGCGCGCCATTACCCATGCGATCGAGCGGCCGGAAGGCGAGGTGACCATCGGCATCGTCGGCAAGTATGCCGGCATGGCCGATGCCTACAAGTCGCTGGGCGAGGCGCTGGTCCATGGCGGGATCGCCAACCGGGTGAAGGTGAACCTGCGCTGGATCGAGGCGGAGCAGGTCGGCGGCCAGCACGGCCATCATGCCCTGGACGGCTGCTCCGCGGTGCTGGTGCCGGGCGGGTTCGGCGAGCGTGGCGTGGACGGCAAGATCGCCGCGATCAGCTATGCGCGCACCGAGAAGCTGCCGTTCTTGGGCATCTGCTTCGGCATGCAGCTCGCCTGCATCGAGGTCGCGCGCCACGTGGCCGGGATCAACGGCGCCTCGTCGACTGAGTTCGGCCCCTGCGCCGACCCGATCGTGGGCCTGCTCACCGAGTGGGAGCGGGACGGGCGACGGGAGCGGCGGGTGCAGGGCGGGGCACTTGGCGGCACCATGCGGCTGGGCGGCTATCCCGCCCATCTGCAGGAAGGCAGCCTGGCAAGGCGGATCTATGGCGCTCCGGTCATCTCCGAGCGCCACCGGCACCGCTACGAGGTCAATGTCGAGTATCGGGAGCGGCTGGAGGCGGCCGGGCTGATCTTCACCGGCCTGTCGCCGGACGGGATCCTGCCGGAGATCGTCGAGATCCCGGATCACCCCTGGTTCGTCGGCGTGCAGTTCCACCCCGAGTTCAAGTCGCGCCCGTTCGCGCCGCATCCCCTGTTCGCCTCGTTCATTGAGGCGGCGGTGCGCCAGTCCCGCCTGGTCTGAGCCGCGTCGGCACGTGCAAGCAGCGAAAGGGTCCTGTCATGCAGCATGAGGTGACGGCCGGGCCGGTGACGTTTGGCCGGAGCAGGCCGTTCGTCCTGATCGCCGGGCCCTGCGCCATCGAGAGCCGCGACCATGCCCTGTTCATGGCCGATGCGCTGGTGCAGCTCACCACCCGGCTGGAGGTCCCGTTCGTCTTCAAGTCGAGCTTCGACAAGGCGAACCGGACCAGCGGCGGGGCGGCCCGCGGCGTGGGCATGGCCAAGGGGCTGGACATCCTGGCCGAGGTCAAGGCCAGGCATGGCTGCCCGGTGCTCACCGACATCCATGAACGCCAGCAGTGCCAGCCGGTCGCCGAGGTGGTGGATATTCTCCAGATCCCGGCCTTCCTGTCGCGGCAGACCGACCTGCTGGTCGCCGCTGCCGAGACCGGCGCGGTGGTGAACGTCAAGAAGGGGCAGTTCCTGGCTCCCTGGGACATGAAGAACGTCGCGCGGAAGCTGGAGGATGCCGGGGCGAAGGGCATCCTGCTCACCGATCGCGGCACCTCGTTCGGCTACAACACGCTCGTCACCGACTTTCGCGGCCTCACCTATCTGGAGGAGACCGGCTGGCCGGTCGTGTTCGACGCCACCCATTCGGTGCAGCAGCCGGGCGGGCAGGGCGGTGCGTCCGGCGGCGAGCGCCGGTTCGTGCCGCTGCTGGCCCGCGCCGCGGTGGCGCTGGGGGTGGCCTCGGTGTTCATCGAGAGTCATGATCGGCCGGACCAGGCGATCTCCGACGGGCCGAACCAGGTGCCGCTCGACCGGATGGAGGAGGTCCTGACCGACCTCGTGACGTTCGACCACTTGGCGAAGACGCGCCCGCTCCCCAAGCTCGCCTGAGAAACCAGAGGAAATCCTGGTCATGTTCGATACCGACATCGTGGGCCTGCATGCCCGCCAGATCCTGGACAGCCGCGGCAACCCCACCGTGGAGGTGGAAGTGACGCTCGCCGAAGGAGCGCTCGGCCGCGCGGCGGTGCCGTCGGGTGCTTCCACCGGCTCGCGCGAGGCGATCGAGCTGCGCGACGGGGACAAGAGCCGCTGGCTGGGCAAGGGCGTCGGCAAGGCGGTGGACGCGGTCAATGGCGAGATCGCCGATGCGATCCTCGGCATGGACGCCACTGACCAGGAGGCGATCGACCGGACGCTGATCGAGCTGGATGGGACGGAATCGAAGAGCCGGCTGGGCGCCAACGCCCTGCTAGGCGTGAGCCTCGCCACCGCCAAGGCCGCGGCGGCGCAGCTCGGCCTGCCGCTCTACCGCTATGTCGGCGGGACCTCGGCCAGGGTGCTGCCGGTGCCGATGATGAACGTCATCAATGGCGGCGCCCATGCCGACAACCCGATCGACATCCAGGAATTCATGATCATGCCGGTGGGCGCGCCGTCCTTCTCGGAGGCGCTGCGCATGGGCACCGAAGTGTTCCACGCCCTGAAGAAGGCGCTGAAAGACGCCGGGCACAACACCAATGTCGGTGACGAGGGCGGCTTCGCGCCGAACCTGGAGAGCGCCGAGGCGGCACTCGCCTTCCTCGACAAGGCGGTGACGGCGGCCGGCTACCGGACCGGCGACGACATCGTGTTCGCCCTGGACTGCGCCGCATCCGAGTTCTTCAAGGACGGCGCCTACGACATGACAGGCGAGGGCAAGAAGATCGACAGCGCCGGCATGGTCGACTTCCTGGCCGGGCTTTGTGACAGGTTCCCGATCCATTCGATCGAGGACGGCATGGGCGAGGGCGACTGGGCGGGCTGGAAGCTCCTGACCGAGCGCCTGGGCAGCAAGGTCCAGCTCGTGGGCGACGACCTGTTCGTGACCAACCCGAAGATCCTGAAGGAAGGCATCGAGCAGGGCATCGCCAACGCGATCCTGATCAAGGTGAACCAGATCGGCACGCTGTCCGAGACGCTGGACGCGGTGGAGACCGCCAAGGTCGCCGCCTATCGCTCGGTGATGTCGCACCGCTCGGGTGAGACCGAGGACGCGACCATCGCCGATCTCGCGGTCGCCACCAATTGCGGCCAGATCAAGACCGGATCCCTGTCACGTTCCGACCGGCTGGCGAAGTACAATCAGTTACTGCGGATTGAGGAGCAACTGGGTGAGCAGGCCGTTTATCCGGGCAGGCGGGCCCTGGCGCGCGGCTGAACCCGACCCCTCTACTGGTCATGCGAGTGCAAAGGCCCGGCGGCGCATCGCGCTTCCGGGCCTTTTTCGTGTCCTGGGCCGGATGCTTCCGCGCGAGGCTGGGATCTTCGCCGGGAGGGTGGAAATATATTACAGGAAACCTTGAAAGTTGTTGCAGAGGTACGCCACCCTGGCGCCTCGTAAAGGCTCGTTGTTGTTGAATGTCTTTAGAGCCTATGTGAGAAGATTGTGAGCTGCTTTTCCTGAACGCCGTGTAATGAAAAGAACAGGACCTACGTCTACTGCGACCTCCGGATTAATAGGATGTCACATAGGCCCGGAATCACCGAGAATTGGTTTACCGCCCGGGAACCACGTGTCAGATCATCTAACAGATCAGGTGCTGATCCGTTCCCGCCCAGCAACAGGCTAAAGCCATCCGTGCTGGGTACCGGCACGAAGTGGCGGGCGGCGCAGCACTGAGCTTGAAACCTGCAATTGTCCTGGGGGGGACATCATGCGCAGCCGTATTGCGGCCGTTCTCGCGGCCGCTGGAATCGCGCTCGGCTCACTGGTGGCCATCGCGCCGACTCCCGCCGAAGCTAAGAACAAGCCGGTCTATGACGGGTTCCGCTACAACAAGAAGCCCAACGTGTCCGGCTGCGGCCTGACCTCGATCAAGATCTT
>NZ_JABGCL010000050.1 GCF_019800005.1 Geminicoccus harenae
CGGATCAGCCATTGTGGGCAGTCGGGGGAAGCCATGACCAAGCCGCGTTCTACCTTGGGCATCAGCGTGACGGTGGTTGCCCCGGCCGATGCCGACCTGCTCCACCGCGTGGCGGTGGCCCTGGCCAAGGACGATGACCGGGCTCGAGCCTTGCGCCAACTCATCCAGGAGTCCGGGCCGATCCCGCGCGTGGGGCCGCTGGCGGTGCTGGCGCCGATCAAGCACTAGCGGGAGCACCCGGCGTAGAAGCCAGGCAGGCATGGTCCCGAGCCGAGCCGGGATCCTGCGGATGGCGGACGAGCCGGTCATCTCCGGGGCGGACGCCCCGCCAGGATCTGTGGCAGGTGAGTCGCATCGGAGCAGACCCGTGCCGCCCACCCCTGGATCCACGCACGCCTGGCTCTAGAAACAGAAAAGCGCCGGCGCTCCTGGGGGGGGAATTGACGCCGGCGCAAGTTCTCCACGACATAAACCTGCAGGAATCAGTGGGTTCCCCGCCGGGTTCTTCTCCCATGTCGGCGCTGTGCGCCGTCCTGCAAAGACCGGCCGCACCTTCCGTGATAGAGCATCCGCTGCGGACGGCGGGGGGGTCGAGGCGGTAGTGCCGACTGGCTGTCCGCACCGCCACCCCATGCCCGTGCCCCGATCTACCATAACATCACGTAGCATTCCCTTCCCCTGTGCGCCCGAGACCCGCTACGGGTAGAGCCATGCACGTCCTTCTCATCATCCTCGCTCTGGTCCTGCTGCCGCACTCGGCCGCCGCCGAAACCCTCCATGGCCACGGCAAGGTCACCGACGGTGATACCCTGCGCGTCGGCGGTGTGGCGGTCCGCCTGCAGGGGATCGCGGCGCCGGAGATGGACGAGTCGGGCGGATCGGCAGCGAAGGCATACCTGCGCGAGCTGGCCGAAGGGCGAACAGTGGTCTGTGCGCTGACCGGTGAGCGCACCCATGGCCGCCGGGTCGGCACCTGCTGGGTAGACAGCCAGGACCTCGCCGAGGCGGTGATCGCGGCCGGGCTAGCGCGGGACTGCCCCCGGTTCAGCGGCGGGCGCTATGCCGGGGTGGAGCAGCCGGAGGCTGCGGAACTGCCGTTGCCGGGCTACTGCCGGCCACGGCGGCGCTGACCGCAGTTCAGCCGCCGTCCTCGTCCTCGGCGGGGTCGTCGCCCTCCCGGTCCTCGTCCTCTGCGCCGAACACCAGCAGCTCGTCGAGCAGCCAGAACGGCACCGCAGTCTCGATCCGCAGCACCGGCCGGCCGCGCCGGTCGAAGCCGGCCAAGTCGCAGCGGCGCGGCAGCTGGGCCAGCACCGCCCGCACGGTGGCGGGCTGGTCCGGGCCGGCCGCCGACCTAGATCCGTGGCATCCTTCTTTCCGGAACAACGATGCCCATGCCGCGCCCCCTACTGCGCCGGTCCATCCCGCTTGCCCCGGCCGATGCCGCCTTGCTGCGCCGCGTGGCGGCAGCGTTGGCCGCAGATGACGACCGCGCCGACCGGTTGCGCCAGCTCCTCCGCCTAGCCGGACGGATACACTGCAGAGTCAAATCGTGATCTGCGCAAGTCGGATAACTGTGTTAGTGTCTTTTTCTAATCTGGTTTCATGTGGCCACTCGAAGCTGCAAGACCGGATAATTTCATTAGGAGGTAAGTATGTCACCCTGGTCTTGTAGTTGTTCTTCGCTTTTCTCGCTCTATCGCCGTAGCGCAGGCTGCAGCGTATGGGCAGCCATCGCTACAACGGCGTTGATAGGCAGCTTCGGCTATCCGGTGACCGCTGCGGCGCAGAGCAGCTGCTGGACGACGGTCGGGTCGGCAGGCGCGGTCGATGAAGCCGACCTAAGTCAAGTGGCGCTGAATTCGAGCGACACAGCCATCCTCCCGAGAGTTCTCGCTGGGACAGTCGACACTCGATACAATGTCGTAGCCGTACCCGGCATCTTCGGCGGCACCTTGAATAGCAAGGAAATGACCGCACGGATCGCCGACAATGGAGCTTCGTCGCGGGTCGTCCTGCGCTTCATACGCCAGAACTTCGTCACCGGAGTAAGCACGATAGTTGCTACGCTCGACAGCAATGCGTTTGCACCGTCGGCGGTGGCTCAGGCCAGGACCGTGTCTTTTAACAACGATGCGCCAGAACTCGACTTCAAGAACAATTTCTACTTCATCTCGGCGACGCTGAGCAAGCTCGGTTCGAGCGGCAATCCTGTGGTAAGAGGAATCAGGATCTGTCCGAGATTTGTCGTACGGTGATCTGGCGTTGGCGCCAGCTATGCGCATCGGCCTCATGCTCGACATGACTGGGATACCTGGCCAGTGTGTCCGGGTGCTCTGGCTGCAACGGCAGGCACTGGACGCCACCCAGGCCGAGCAGCAGGTGCTCACGGCCGGAAATTCATCCGCGTCCTCAACCACCGGATGAGCAGCGAGAAACGCAGCATGACCGATGACGAGATGCAGCAATGGCGCGACATGGTCGGCAAGCGCTTCCAGGGCGAGGTGCCGCAGCCGCCCGACCCCTGGGCCAAGCTGCCGTCCCATCGCGAGCACCAGTGGACGATCCAGCACCGGGTCGACAAGGAGCTGTTCTGGACCGACGGTGGGTACTGGGAGGTCTGGGGCCACCATACCCTGCACCGGCCGGAGCGGGAGATGGTCGAGCGGGAGCTGGGGCGCGTCCAGGCCGAGGAGCCGGAGTTCCCCGGCCAGCTGGTGCCGGTCGAGGTCATCTACCAGATCGGGGCGGCTGAGGGATAAGCGCCAGCACCGCCGCAGCTCGCCTGACCGCGCGCCTCCTGATCTCCACCAAAGAAAGCACCGTCATACTCATCCCGTCGACCACCATCAAGCACGAGCTGGAGCAGCTCCAGCACCGTACATGGCTCGAACGCAACGACTTCGAGGCCATGGATGGCAGCTGGACCAAGCCAGAAACGGCGCTGTGTAACCTGGCCCGGATCGAGAAGGCCTATCGCAAGTGCCAGGACGGCGAGCCGCTGAACAAGACTGACCAACGCTACCTGTTCGTGCGCATGAGCAATGTCGGCCAGCACATGAAGGAGCTGAGGGCGCGAAACGAAGAACGCCGGGAGCGACTAACCGGGACCTACGAGGTCTTCCCAGATCCAACTGGCAAGGACGGACGGTTCTTCATCCGCTGCATGGGCACCCATTGGGTGCTGAGCAAGAAGGCACGTCGGCCGAGCTGAATAGCGACAAGCCCAGCCCTGCGACTACCATGCCTACAATGCCGTGCTGAAGCGGCTGTTCGGCAAGGCGCGGGGCGTCATGACCCAGGCCGAGCTAGAGGCCAAGATCGGCTGGCTGGAGCGCAACCGGATCCGCAGCCATCTGGAGCTGATCCAGGACGACCCCCGCTATGGCTGGTCCACGCGACAGCGCCGGACGGGCGGGCGGCCGGGCTATGCTCGGCAGGGCGGCCGTGCTTTGGGCAGGCACGAACGCGGCAGGGTTGCCGGCGAAGCGGGATAGATGGACCTGGAGGACATGGCGCAGAGGTTGGAGGCGAGCGGTGACTACCGCGTGCTCCGCCGTCTCGTGCCGCGCCGGCAGCCACACCTCGCCGATGGGTCGGCCACCCGAATCGGGCTGTTCGTGGACGTGGAGACGACCGGCCTGGATCCTGCCCGGCACGAGATCATCGAGCTGGCGATGGTCCCGTTCACCTATGCCCTGGACGGTCGGATCTTCGCGGTCGGCGACGCTTTCCAGCGCCTGCGGCAGCCCGCACAGCCGATCCCGCCGGAGATCGTCGCGATCACCGGGATCGACGATGCGATGGTGGCCGGCCAGACCATCGATCCCGCTGAGGTGGCCGCCTTTGCCGCGCCGGCGGCACTGGTGATCGCACACAACGCGGCCTTCGACCGCCGCTTCCTGGAGCGTTTCTGCCCGCTCTTCGCCCGCAAGCCCTGGGCCTGCTCGATGGCGCAGATCGACTGGGCGGCGGAGGGTCATGAAGGGCTCAAGCTCGCCTATCTCGCCACAGGCGCGGGGTTCTTCTACGACCGCCACCGGGCTGAGAACGATTGTCTTGCCGCCATCGAGCTGTTGGCGACCCCGCTGCCCAACAGCGGCATCCTCGCCCTCACCAGGCTGCTGGCGCAGGCGCGCATGCCGACCTGGCGCATCTTTGCGGCAGACTCCCCCTATGACCGCAAGGACCAGCTGAAGACCCGTGGCTATCGCTGGAGCGATCGAACGGGCCCGGCGCCACGCGGCTGGTACCTCGATGTCCACGAGGCGGACCGGGAAGCCGAGCTGGCTTATCTCCAAGCGGAGATCTACGGGCGCCCGGTCCAGCTTCAGGTCACCCGCATCGATGCCTATGACCGCTTTTCGGAGCGGTGCTGAGGGATGGTGCCCGCCGCCACAGCCGGTGCGGTAAAACATGCCTTAAAGATCGCCCGGATAAAGTAATGCTCGACGAAGTAGAGCGGACAATGATCTAATGAGCGGAAGTATCTTCTCCTTTAGAAAACAGAGCCCGATGCCTGCGATTCAATTGCACTATGACGGCTGGCTCAGCCTGCCAGCCGATGCCCGTAAGCATCTGGACGTTGCCACTGGCGACCGGCTGGAGATCGAGTTCACCCAATCTGGCCTGCTTCTGCGGCCGGCAAAGCAAGCTAAGGGAGCCGCTGCTCCGGACCCCGAGGTCGTGCTGGCTCAGCCGGCAGCAGCGCCTGCCGAGCCGCCGGCACCCGTGGAAGCCGAGAGGGCAGCCGTGAAGCACGGGCCAAGCCAGCCACGCAAGCCCGTGACACAGGAGTTGGCGCCGCGCATCAAGGTCGGCGGCCGGCGCAAAAGCACGCAAGTCCTCTCCAACTGAGGAGCGCCTGAACAGGCCTGCAACAAGTGCCCGAAGCATCGGGCGCTTCGATACTAGACAAGGGCGGGGCCTGCGCCTGACTGGTCGCAGAGGCCTCGCGCGGCCCTGGTTTCTGGGACAGCCTGCAGCCCCTCCAGGAGGAAAAGACCATCCTCGCAGCAAGGAAGGCGGTCGCTTTTTGATAGTGGCCAGGGCAGCGGCTGCTGGCCGTGTCGATCCTGGTGCGGCCGTAGAAGCGGCATCCCGTTGCGCTTCGCGAAGGAGCCAAGGCTTCTCCATCTGCCCGCGGTCCCGACGCCCGGCCTTTCCTGGCCCGTCTTCCGCTTCTCGTCGATCAGGCGCTGGCCGGCAGGGTGAATCCCGTTGGAGCAGTTCGACGCCGGTGGCTTCCTTCCCGGTGAGCGGGTACTTGAGCCGGATCACCTGTACCCCGTACAGCACGAGCGGCACCCCATTCAGCACCAACTCCACCGATGCCAAGGCCAGCAGCCTGTCCTTGGGCACCGGCTGCACGTCCAGCACCGTGGCCAGTGATCAAAGTGGTGTCGTTCGCCTGTGCATTGTTCAAAGCCGGCACGCGATCAATCCCGCAGCTGAGCCGTCGTTGCGCCGATACGGCCAGAGCCGCGGTTGATCTTATCAGACTCAGCTATGATAGCGCAGTTACCCGCTCCAGGAGCCAGAGCACGCTGAGTGAGCCGATACCATATGCGGTGATTGCCTTGCCCAATCTGAAGCCAGAAGAACGCAGCAGCTTCCGGGCCATGAGGTATCCGCTGAAAAGCACGCCGCAAAAGACCAGCTGGCCCGCCTCGATGCCGACGTTGAACGACAGCAGGGCCAGAGGAATCTCGTCCGCAGGCAAGCCGATCTCCGCAAGTGCTCCGGCGAAGCCCAGTCCATGCAGAAGACCGAACCCGAACGTCAGCGCCCACGGGAAGCGTCGCATCAGGGTCGGTGGCCTGTCCTTGTTGCGGGTGAGTTCCAGAGCCAGGAACAGGATGCTGACCGCGATCAGTATCTCGATCGGCGCCGACGGGAAGTCGACGAAGCCCAGTGCAGCCAGCGACAGGGTCACGCTATGACCTAACGTGAATGCGGTGACCATCGCGATGAGCTGGCGTCCGCTTCCGGCCAGCAGCATCAGCCCCAGCACGAACACGAGGTGGTCCAGGCCACCCAGGATGTGGTCGAAGCCAAGCAGAAGATAGCTTTGCGCCACGTCGAGCATCGACTGCCGGGCGGGCACGGCGAACGCCGGCTGGTCGGGGGTCAGTACGCCATTCAGCACGCGCCCGTCGGCCAGGACGATCCGCACGACCACGCTCGCCTTGCTGGCTGCGATCCCGTCCACCTCGACCAGGCTGCCCTCCAGGGGGCCGCGGCACGCAATCCCCCAGCGCTGGACGACCGCGATCCCGATCATCTCCGTGCCGGGGTCGCCGACCGGCTGACAATGCTCCGGCAGTACCGGCCGCATTGCCTCGCCTGGCACTTTCGCTGCCGGGGTCTTCCAGCGCACCTCCGCATGCCCTGGCGCATCCTCGACGATCTCGAGCAGGGACGGCCCCATCGGATGGGCACCGGCGCTGGTGACACCGGCCAGGATGCCCCAGGCGAGCAGGGCCAGGACGAGCAGGGGAGATCTAGCCACCGGCAGCCTCGCTGGCCAGCACGTCGCCGGCACCGCTCCAGGGAGCCTCGATCTCGATCGTGTACTCGGCGCGCATCTGCCTCATCGTCTCCTGCATGCGCTGCTCCCGGCGCTCGGCCAGGACCGCCTCGCGCACCTGGCCCTCGACCTCGGCCAGGGGCGGCAGTTCCGCCGGCTCGACCGCCTCGACCCAGACCAGGTGCCAGCCATAGGCGGAGCGGACCGGTCCCACCCATGCGCCGGGCGCCAGGTCGGCCAGCGCCAGTGCGAAGGATTCACCGAACATCTGCCGGACGGCGTCGTGCGTCTGTCGCTGGAGCCGGTAGCCCAGCAGGAAGGGATCGCCGAACGCGTTGGACCGGTCCGGCGTGATGCGGTGGTTGCGCAGCTCGTCCAGGAGCAGCACTGCGTCCGCTTCGGCCGCGGCGCCGCGCTCGTCCGTGCTCAGATAGACATGGGTCAGGCTCAGCCGTGGCGGCACGGTGAAGGCGTCCGGGTGCTGCTGCAGGTAGGCCTCAAGCGTGGCCTCGTCGGGCGGGACCTCGTCGGCCAGCGGGACATTCTCGGCCACGAGCCGCATGGTGGTCGCCAGCTGCCGGCGCACCACGAGGTCGGTGTGCTGGAGGCCCAACGCCAACGCCTTCTGATACAGCACCTCCTCATCCTCGCCTGGATCCTCGGCGACGAAGCCGCCGATCTGGATCAGGCGCTGGCGCACGCTCTCATTGTCCCGATCAAGTCCGACGGCCAGCGCCTGCCGGTAGAGGACCTCGTCGTCCACGGCCGCGTCGACGGCGATTTGCAGTTCCTCCCGGCTCGGCGGGAAGCCGTACTGCACCTTCAGGTCCTGCCGAAGCTGCTCGACCTGACGGGCGGAGAAGACGATCCGCTCGAGCGGGACCGACGCGGCCGGGTCCGTGGTCTGCCGCTGCCATGCCGCATCGGCCAGGTACAGGAGCCCGCCGATCACGAGAAAATGCAGCAGCGGTGCCCGGCCGAGCCGCGCCAGCACACGCGACGCAAATCTCATGGCGTGGAGACCGGCGTGTACCAGATCGGCGACGTCCAGGCCCGCTCCTGGATGGTCCGCTCCATGAACGGATCGTTGTTCTCGGTCAGGCAACAATTGTCGAACGGGGTCTCGCCAGCGGCGATCTCACCTTTGGCCTGCGCCTTGGCATTGGCGGCACGGGCCTGCTGCTGGCAGAGCTTGGGCTTGGCGAACGGATCGACCCCGGCTGCCTTGCACTGCATGGTGCTCCAGCGGCAGGTCGGATTCTCCAGGACGCGGGCATAGTAGAAGGCGGGCTGCTTCGGGTCGAAGTTCCTGTCCTCCCACACCGTGCAAAGGCCGTTGAATCCGCCAGGCAACGGCTTGCAGGTCCGGCTGTCCACCCCGGACGGACGGGCCGTCGGGCTGCCGGCCACGTCCATCACCCGCTCATGAGTCTGGCCACTCGCATCCACCCAGCCCTTGACCATCTGGATGCGCTGCAGGGAGGCACTGTCCGGGTCGCGCATCGCCGAGACCAGGAAGCGCGGCTTCCCGTTCTTCGTCCGCGGCGGCAGGTCAGCGCCCATCGGCACGCCCTGCGCATAGGCGACCTCGATCTGGTCGCGCTGCCGGCAGAGCGGCCGGCCCTTCACCTCGTAGTCCCAGCCGCCGAAGAAGCGGACCACCGGCCGGGTGCCGCTGGTGCCATAGGCTTCCTTGCGACGCATCGCAGCGAAGATCGAATCGCGCGAGTTCTCTTCCGCCCAGACCACGGCCAGACCGCCGGGTGCGGTCCGGATGTGGTCGATCAGCGGCGCTACCGGGGCGTCCTTGGTGCCGGCATGGCCCTGGAAGCTGGATTCGACGGTGTTGCCTGGATCGCCGTTATGGCTGTCGGTGCTGCCGATCAGGCCGTACTTGAACGGATTGGTCCCCTCATACTTCGGCGCCAGTGCCAGCCCGTCCTTGAGCACGTTGCGCACGAAGTTGCGGGTCGGGAAATCGTCGATCGGCACGTCCGGGCCGCTGGGATTGAGCGTATCGGTCAAGAGCTGCTCGAAGGTGCACTGCTCGTCGGTGGTCTGCACGCCCGTGCCGGACAACCGATCCCAGCGGCACTCCGAGGCGCCTTTGTGCTGGATGATCTCCGTGAGCGGCTCGAAGAAGGCGCGCTCCCGCGCCTCGTCGGCATTGGCGGGATCAGGAAACATCAACCCGCCGGAGACGTTGGCGTTGTGCGGGATGGTGAGGACGTCGCAGCCGGGCGTCCCCTCCAGGCAATGCTGCCGGAGCTTTTCCCACAGCACGGTCGGGTGGGGGCCGTTGGTGGTGACGTTGCTGATCGGGCTGGCGATGACCTTGTCGTTCCGAAAGATCACGTTGCGGTGCAGGTTGGCGTATTGCGGCTGTGCCGTGTACTCGTAGGCGACGAAGGTCGTGAACGTGCAGTCCGAGCTGCGGTCGTAATAGGCCTCGGCAGCGTCCTGGACCGCCTTCCAGATCGAGACGGCGGACCGGTTGCAGTCGACGCCCGGCCGCGAGCACAGCGGCTGAAGCTGCCCGGCCTCGTCTGGCCGCAGCAGCGAGTTGAGGGCCCACTCGCCCACGACGGCATCCGGGTTGAATTTGCCGGGAGTGATCTGGCCCGTGATCATCTGCCGGCACTCGAACGCGCTCCGGATCGGCGTGCCGCGTGTCGAGCGGGTGCAAAGCTGCATCGCCCCGAACAGTTCCGAATGGTCGGTGACCGCCGCGAAGTCGAGCGGCCGGGTCAGGCGCGCCGTCCTGGCCTGCGGACGGCCACCCATGGCGGAGGCGGCCGGCAGCTTCACTGGCGCGCCCTTGGCAAACGCATAGGCGGCATTCGGATCGTTGCGGACCGAATAGACATAGGCGTCGAAGGAAAAGCTGGTGTGCAGATGGGTCTCGCCGAAGAACGGCTGCCGCAGCTTCTCATAGGAGGTGCAGGCCTCGCGTGCTTCGGTCCGCTCGAAGGGTGGCTTGGAACTGGCGGAGGCCACGGCCGGCAGGGCCAGGCAAAGCAGCGTGGCCGCCCAGAAACTGGCTCGTCGTGCAGCGATTGCCACGTTCATTCCCACAGGCCTCCGCGAGGCTGATCACCCAACCAGGATCGGTTCTATTTAATTGGGCTTTATCCGGACATATGCGTGATAAGCCTGCGATAGGATGCAGTCAATGTGGCTCTTGTATCTGCAGATGCTTCTTCTAAAGAAAGAATCGAGACGCGGCATCAAGACATCACGCAGATGTTTTGTCGTAGCGGATTATCGAGAAGGGCGACGAACTCACAGTTCGAGTGCAGCAAGCGAGGAGACGTCGCACTCCCATGGAAACAACTTCAGGATCCTGGCGCCGGTGGAAAGTCGGCAGATGCAGACACCAGCATGGCGGTTTCAAGCTTCCTAATCCCACAAGAGACCGGGGATCATGCTCCGAACAAGAAGGTAGCAGTCACTAGTATGTCATAACTTCTCGACCTGGGGCAGCGGGAAGTGGCTGCGCGATTGTCATTCATCGATCCGCAATTGTTAGTGCCAGCGCCATTAGCCAACTTGCTGAACAGTAGAATCAACTTGGCACCGTACCGGATATCCGACTGGGCGGCGTCTTATGGTTGAGATCGTCCAGGGCAGCCGGCTGGGTTCCGTTAGCCTGTGGCGCTGAAGGCGATGATGCTGACGACGCCAACCTGATCACTGTTGCAGCCATCGCCATTGCAGCGAGCAGACAAGCGGCTCCGAAGAACACCCCTTCGTATCCGACGCTTGTAATCCAGGGCGTGCTGATCAGTGGCGAAACGAACTGTCCGATAAAGATGGAAGCCGTCAGCAGCCCTCCCGCCAAACCCCGGCGCGATGCGGGCGCAATTCCGAGCGCCAACGGGACAAAAGCCGGGGAAACCAGTGCGTATCCGCTGCCGATCATAGCCGCACCGGCGAGAGAGAAGGCAACGGCTTCCGAAAGGACCAGCAGGAGGAAGCCCAAGGCCATGGCGCCGTAGCCGACGGCGAAGACGCCACCATGGCCGATCCCGTCCTCGACGCGGGCATAGAGAAGGGCAAAGCAACCGCCGGCCAGGGTCAGCACGCCCAAGGCTATGCCTGTCATGACCGCGCTGTTGACGCCTCGCACGTCGAACAGGAAGGGCAACTGCGTCGGCATCAGAAAGAACAGCATGTTCGTGACGGCTTGGAGAAGCACCAGCGCCACGAAGGTCGGAATCCACACGCGATGCGCTTTGCCCTTGGCTTCGACTGCACCGTTCCGTGATTTTGCTGGCAAGGCCGGCTCGACAATTCCCCTCCATATGAACGGGAGGAAAACGAGCGGCAGTGCGTAGATCGCGAAAGGAGCGCGGGGTGACAGGAGCGCCATCCAGCCGGCAAACGAGATGAAGAGGAAGCCGCCGAAATTTCGCGCCGAAACCTGCAACCCGGCAAAGGCGCTGCGTTGCTGACCCTCGAAATAATCTCCGATCAACGCTGTCTGCGCGGTCATCACGAGGGCGACCGCGATCCCGAGAACGAGGCGGCTTGCGAAGATGGTCGGCAAGCCGGGCAGGAGGAGGCCCGCGCAGCCGGAGATGACGAAGAGGAGCACTCCGCCAAGGAGCAGGCGTCTCCTTCCGAACCGGTCAGCCAGAAGCCCGGCGAAGGGGGCAACGAGCGCGACCATCAGCGAGGGAGCCGGCACGAGCAGGCGGGTCAGGATCGCCGCGTTCGGGTCGCTGGCGAAGAGACGTTCCAGCCCGGGAAGCGCAGGGCTGATCGTCGCGTTCGCCATGACGGTCAGCGAGGCCGCCATCAGCAGCGCGACAGACCGGCCGTCGCGCCAGAGTGCCCGTCGCCCGCCGATTTCTGCCTCACGCATGCCCCTGTCTCCTTGGCTCGATCATCGCATCGGATCACGCTACGAGTTGAAGCCAACTTGAGGTCAAGCATGAACATGATGGATATCGGTGAGGTGGCGATGCGCTCTGGCGCGTCACCCTCGACCCTTCGCTACTATGAAGAGGTCGGTCTGATCCGGTCGGTGGGGCGACACGGGCTGCGGCGGCAGTTCGATCCGAGCGTGCTCCTGAAGCTTTCGCTGATCGAGCTGGGGAAAGTTGCAGGCTTCTCGCTCGGTGAGATCGCGGGAATGTTTGGGGATGACGAGACGCTGAACATTCCCCGCGCGGACCTCCATGCGAAGGCCGACGAGTTGGGCCGGCAAATCACCAAGCTTCGGGTGCTGCGGGACGCGATGCGTCATGTCGCGGACTGCCCGGCTCCGTCGCACTTGCAGTGTCCGAGCTTCCGCAAGCTGCTGAAGTCGGTATCCTCCAGAAAGGCTGGCGGCCGGGCGGGCGCGCGTCGAACAGACCGACCACCGCCTAAAGATGTTTGATCCCGCAGTGTGGTAGTACAGTTGACCATCATGCTGTGGGGGTGCACCGGTGGGGGCCGAAGGCGCCACCTTCCGTGCACAGCAGGGGGAGGAAGCAGTCATTGTTGCTGTTCGGCACTGCGCGCTCTTGCCACTGAACGACTGCCTCCATGCCCTGCAGCCGCCCCTGCCACACCTGACCCGCTCATCGCTGCTGAGTGGCACCCTGTCGGCTATGCTCACATCTCTCCAGGAAATTGGGCTGAATCGCGCTGCCATCGCGCTTGCCCGATACGGGCAGCGCGAAGACCAAGCACTCGCGCTTCAAGAGCTGTCTAATCGGCAGGATCCTGCCCTCAGGCTCGGCCCGAGGGTCTCGGCTTTGGCTCGGTCGGCAGTTTCAGTGGCTCAACTGAGTTATGATGAAGCTACTGCGCTTCAGGAAATAGCATCTCAGCCCGCCAGTCTTCAGGAGCCTCCTTGATCCGGCCGGTACGGGCCATGAAGTCGCTGAACGCACCCAGGTTGAGCGGTTCGGTTGTGAAGCGAGCCTCCTCGTCCTGCATGATCTCCAGGATCTCCTCTTTGGGAGTCGGGTCGTTGGAGATCTTCAGGTACATGTCGGCGGCCCAGTCCATGTCCGCGTTCACCCGGTCGGTGGCCTCCTGAAGGGCCCCCAGAAATGCGTTGTAGAGCGTGGGGTTTTCCTCACGGAATGCGGCCGTGGTCGCGATGACGTTGAACGAGAACAGGCCGCCCAGCACGTCCCCGGAGGTCAGGATCGCGTGAATGTTCGGGTTCTTGAGCTGTCGGTGGCCATAGGGCGGTGAGGTGAAGTTCGCCACGATCTCGCTGGGACCACCCAACATTGCCGCGGTGGCGTCGGGATGGGACAGCGAGACGGTCAGGTGGTCCAGGCGCTCGAACTGGTCGTCGCCCCACTGCTTGGCGGCCGCCATCTGCAGGGCGGCGGCCTGGCCGGAGACCTTCACCGCCGGCACGGCGATGCGGTCATCCTCATCGAAGTCGGTGATGGATTTGATCGAGGGATCGCGCACCGTCAGGATCCAGGGTAGCGCGTTCAGGCCGGCGGCCACCTTCACGTCGTAGCTGCCCTTGGTGCGCTCCCAGATCGTGACGATGCCGGTAGGGCCGAGGCTCGCGAAGTCGATGTTGCCGGAGATGAGGGCGTCGTTCATCACGTCGCTGGACCGGAAGGTCGCCCACTCGACCGTCACGTCGTCCATGCCAGCTTTCTGGAGATGCTTCTCGACGAGGCCCTCCTCCTCCATGATCATCAACTGGATGTAGCCCAGCCCATACTGCTTGGCGACGCGCAACGCGTCCGCCTCGGCATGGGCTTCCATGGCAACGCCGAAGCCCAAGGCGGCAACGGCAGTGAGTGTCGCGATCTTTTTCATTCTACTGCTTCTCCCTGATGGCTTCTGCAGGAAACTGGGCACCGGTCTCACCGGCACCCATGCCCCCTGCTACGTCGATCGGAGCGTCAGGCTGACCCTCCCAGCCGGTCGATCACCGCTCGGGCCACGGCCCCGGTGCCGTCCTGGCCCCCGATGTCGAAGGAGCGTACCGCACCCGAGCCGAATGCCGCATCGACGGCCATGCGCACTTCCTCGGCCGCAGTGATGCAGGCATCGCTGCCATGGCGTGTGCCTAGCCATTCCAGCATCATGGCGAGCGACAGGATCATGCCAGTCGGGTTCGCGATGCCCCGGCCGGCGATGTCCGGCGCACTGCCGTGGCTTGGCTGGAACAGGCCGTGCTCGTCGCCGATATCGGCCGATGGCGCGAACCCCATCCCGCCGATCAGTCCGGCGCCCAGGTCAGAGATGATGTCGCCGAACAAATTCTCCATCGGCAGCACGTCGAAGTCCCAGGGGCGACGCACCAGGTCGAGCGCCATCGCGTCGATGTAGTGGTGGCGCGCCTCGACCTCGGGATAGCCGGCCGCGACCTCGTAGAATACCGAGCGCATGAAGGCGAACGACTTGAACACGTTCGCCTTGTCGACCAGCGTCACCGTCCCCTTGCGGCCCTTGCGCTTGCCGCGCGTGGCGGCGAGATCGAAGGCGAAGTGCGAAAGGCGCTCGGTGACCACGCGGGTGATCACCATCGTGTCGCGGGCCAGCCGATTGTCTTCGATGACTCCCTTGCCGCGCGAGGCGAACATGCCTTCCGTGGATTCGCGCAGGACCACGAAGTCGATGTCCTTGGCACGCGGATCGCTCAAGGTGGCCGGCACGCCCGGCACGGCACGGATTGGCCGCACGCCAGCATAGAGCCGCAGGCGGAAGCGCAGGTCGAGCTGCGGGGCGATTTCGGTGCCGTCCTCGTAGCGGATGTCCGGCCAGCCCATGGCGCCGAACAGGATTGCATCAGCCTTCTCCGCGGCCTTGAACGAAGCCTCGTCCAAGGCGGTGCCGGTTTCGCGGAAATGATGGGCGCCGCCCTGGCGCACGTCGCGGTGGAAGCCCAGGCCATGCCGACGCTCGACCGCGTCCAGCACTGCCAGGGTCGCGTCCATCACCTCAACGCCGATGCCGTCCCCGGGCATGACGGCGATGTTGAAGGCATTCGACTTCATAGACGGCTCAATCCGAACTTGTTGATGATGTCGAGCAGGCCGATAGCGGCGCGCTCGCGATGACGGCGATAGAGCTCCCGCGCCCGCTCGGGCTCCCCGGCCAGGATCGCCTGAAGCACGGCGCGATGCTCCCGGGTGGATTCGACCGGCTTGGGACGAAGACGCAGGGTGAACATCCGCGCGCGGTGCGACTGTTCCCAGACCGTCATCACCATGGCCGCCAGACGTCGGTTGCCGCACAGGTTCACCAGGGCGAAGTGAAAGCACTCGTCGGCCTTGGCCCAGCCGAGCAGGTCATCCCTTTCCAGGGCCGCCTCCATGGCATCACAAGCCTGGGCCAGAGGCGCCACCTCCTGCGCGGTGGGGCGTCGTGCGGCGAGGATCTCGGTGGCGGCAGGCTCCAGGCTGGCGAGCACCTGGTAGATCTCGCGCATGTCGTCCGGCGAGATCGGCAGCACCCGCATGCCGTGGCGCGGCACGACCTCGACCAGCCCTTCACGGGCGAGCCGCATCAGGGCCTCGCGGACGGGAGTCCGCGACATGCCCAGATCGTCGGCCAGGGTCTGCTCCAGGACCTGGGCGCCGGGGGCATACTCGTTGTCGAGGATGCGCCGCTTCATCTGGTCATAGGCGGTCTCGGCGGCGCGGCGGCTGCCGCGAAGGTCTGGATCAGTGATCGAGGCATCCACTGTCATATTCGGTAGCGTATACGTTATCGGACGTAAGACAAGCGCCATCGGCGCTCGCCATGTGGATCGGCCCGAAAAGGATCAGGCCGCGGCGCGGGCGGGCTGCTCCAGGAGCTCCAGCTGAGTTACGGTCTTGCGCAGCACCATGCCGGCGACGGCTGCGTCGAATTTCAGGAAGTGCGGCGAGCGGACATGGGCCTGAAAGGCGGCCTCATCGTCGTAGATCTCGTAGAGGATGAACCGCTCCTGCTCACCCACGGGGTTGCAGACGTCGAACTGGCGGCAGCCGGGTTCGTCGGCGAGCGACCGCGCCGCGTTCTCGACCATCAGTTGCCGGAAGCGGGCGGCATCAGCGGGTGCCACGATGAACTCGACGACGATGATGAAAGGGGACATCAAGGGGTTCTCCGGGATTCCCAGTAGTACTGCACGACCTGGTCGAGATGCGTGGCCATCGCCTGTGCCGCTTCTTCGGGTCGGTGATCAGCAATCGCATTGAAGATCTTCTGATGAGCAGCAAAGGCATCCTGCATGGAGCCTTTGGCCTTGACCGTGGCCAGACGCTGCTCGGACAGCCATTCGACCGCTGCGGTATGCATGGCGATGAAGAGCGAATTGCCTGAGATCTGGGTGATGCGGAAATGGAACGCGACGTCGGTGCGTGCGAACTCCTCGAAGCTGTCTGCCATCGCGCGCTCGTTCTCGGCGAGCGCAGCGGCCAGCTCCGCAATGTCGGTATCGTCCGCCTGCTCCGCCGCATGGCGCGCCATCAGACATTCCAGCATGCGCCGGGCCTGCTGGAACTCCCGTACGCCTTCCGGGTGAGCGAGGAAATGCCGGGCCGCGCCCGACAGCTCCCTGACCAGCCGCTCCGCTGAGGGGCGGGTGACATAGGCGCGCTCGCCGTTGCGGACCGCCACGAGGCCCATGCGCTGCAGCGCGAACAGAGCTTCACGCACCGAGGGACGTCCAACACCGAACATCTCCATCAGTTCGCGCTCCGATGGAAGGAGATCGCCTGGTGCCAGCTTGCCCTTGAACATCATCTGTTCGAGGTGCTCCACGATCTCCTCGTAGAGCTTGCGGCGACGCACGGGCCGGACGGTGAACTCGCTCATGGCGATGCCGCGGTGGTCAAGCGGCGCCGGAGGCGACGAGCGGCACATCAAAATGCTCGCTCATCTCCCGAAGCTCCCGGAATACCCCGCCACCCAGCGGAATACCCGCCGCCCGCCGGGCCTGCAGGGCCAGATGCTCACGCTCGCCCGGCACATAGATCCGCTCGACACCCGGTGCCTTCTTCGCCTCGTGCATGTCGCGGATCGCCTTGCCGATGCGCGTGCGATATGTATCGAGATCCTCGAAGGAGGCGATCGGCAACACGCCGAACAGGTGGCCGACGTTCTGGGGCGTCTCGGTCTTGTCGTACATGTGGGTCACTTCCGAGCCGAAATAGGCGCCGGACAGCATCGTGCTGAGCAGGCCCACCGTGAAGGTGAGCGCGTAGCCCTTCGGTCCGCCCACTGGCAGGACGAAGCCCTTCAGCGCTTCCACGGGATCAGTGGTCGGGAGCCCATCCGGCCCGCTCGCCCAGTCGGCGGGGATCGGCGTGCCTTCCTTGGCGGCGACGATGATCTTGCCGCGGGCGGCGATGCTGCACGCCATGTCGAGCACGATCGGAAAATCCCGATCGGTCGGAAACGCCACCGCGAACGGATTGTTGCCGAGGGTCGCCTCAGCGCCCCCCCATGGAGTCATGTGGTTGATGCCGCCGATGGTGAACACCAGCCCGATCATGTCGCGACGGGCCGCCATCTCGGCATAATAGGCCGCGGCACCGAAATGGTTGCTGTTGCGGACCGACACGAAGGCGCAGTCCCCCTCGCTCGCCTTGTCGATGGCGATCTCCATCGCCCGTACGCCGACCAGCTGGCCCATGCCGTTGTCGCCATCGACCACGGCGGTGGTCTTGGTCTGGCGGACGATCCGGATCTGCGGGCGAGGATTGCTGCCGCCGTCGACGATCCGCTTCACGTAGATGGGGAAACGCACGACTCCATGCGATTCGACGCCACGCAGGTCGGCCTCGATCAGATTGTCGACGATGAGGATCGCCTCAGCGCCTGGCACACCCACCTTGCGCATAACCTCCACGCAGAAGGACTTCAGTGCCTTCTCCGCGACGATCACGTTCTGGGTTTCCTCGCTCGCCACCCCAACACCTCCTGACTCTGCTCCGCGCCCTCCCAGACGGAGGCCTTTTCTCGGCTGGGCACGAATTGACGCCGTCTGGTATAATAGGTACCTAGCTCTACCAACAACCGGCTGTCCAGTCGGCAAGGCAGGGGAGGAACTATGGTCGACGCAGGTCTTCATCCTGCCCGGAGTGCGACCTTCGGAGAGGTGGAATGCTGATGACGGAGGCTAGGACGCATCGGGCCGAGGCCCTCGGGACGGTCGAAGCGACGCCGCTTCCGGTGCTGCTGCAGGTCAAGGGAGTGACGCTGCAGTACAAGACGCCCCAGCACCTGGTGACTGCCACCTATCGGGTCGACTTCGATGTCCACGAGGCCGACCGGTTCGTGATCCTGGGACCTTCGGGCTGCGGGAAGTCGACCCTGCTCAAGGCGGTTGGTGGCTTCATGAACCCGGTGGAGGGCAGCATCCGGATCCGCGGCCGGGAGATCAGTGCGCCCGGTCCCAACCGGATGATGGTGTTCCAGGAATTCGAGCAGCTGATGCCCTGGAAGACCGTCCTGCAGAACGTGCTGTTTCCGATGAAAGTGTCCGGCAGGTTCAAGGGCGCGGACGCACGGGAACGCGCGCTCTCGGCGCTGGCCAAGGTCAATCTGAGCAAGTTCGCCGACGTCTACCCGCACATGCTCTCTGGCGGCATGAAGATGCGCGTCGCCATCGCGCGTGCCATGGCGATGGAGCCGGACATCCTGCTGATGGACGAGCCGTTCGCGGCGCTGGACGCGCTGACCCGGCGCAAGATGCAGGAGGAGCTGCTGGGACTTTGGGACCAGCTGCACTTCACCGTCATGTTCGTCACGCACTCGATCGAGGAGGCGATCCTGGTGGGATCCAGGATTCTGGTGCTTTCTCCGCATCCCGGGCGCGTGCGCGCCGAGCTGAACTCGACCGGGTTCGGCCACGGCTCGGTGGACCATCCCGACTTCGGCCGCCTGTCCAAGCGGATCCACGACTTCCTGTTCGAAGATGAGCTCGCTGTGGAGGCACGGTCGTGATGGCAACTCATGCTGTTTCCGGCCTGCGTCCGGAGTACGAACGGCAGCTGACCGATGCGAGCGACGTGGGCGAGGTCCAGCGACCGCTCTCGATGTCGGAGCGGCTGTGGGGCAGTACGCCGTTCCGGCGGTTCGTGATGCTGATCGTGCTGGCGGTGGTATGGGAGTGCTACGCCCGCTTCCTCAGCAATCCTCTGCTGTTCCCGACCTTCTCCGAGACGCTCGCGACATTCTGGCGGGATCTGGTCGACGGCCCCCTGATCAGCCGGACCTTCACCTCCCTGCAGGTGCTCGTCCTCGGCTACGGTGCTGGCCTCGCTCTGGCAGCGGTCTTCACGACGCTGGCAGTATCCAGCCGGATCGGTACCGATCTGCTCTCGACGCTGACTGCGATGTTCAATCCGCTGCCGGCGATCGCCCTTCTGCCGCTGGCGCTCATCTGGTTCGGCCTGGGCATTCCGTCGCTGGTCTTCGTCATCATCCATTCGGTGCTCTGGGCGGTCTCCCTCAACACCCATAGCGGGTTCCGCTCGGTGCCCGAGACGCTGCGGATGTCCGGCCGCAACTATGGGCTGAGCGGGGTCAGGTACGTCGTGCTGATCCTGATCCCGGCGGCGTTCCCGGCGATCCTGGCCGGCCTCAAGATCGGCTGGGCGTTCGCCTGGCGGACATTGATCGCCGCCGAGCTCGTGTTCGGTGTCTCGTCCCGCTCGGGCGGGCTCGGCTGGTACATCTTCGAGGCACGCGCCGAACTGCTCACCGCTCAGGTCTTCGCCGGCCTGCTGACGGTCATCCTGATCGGTCTCTTCGTCGAGTCCGTCATCTTCCGGGCGATCGAGGCCCGTACCGTGCAGCGTTGGGGCATGCAGCGCTGACGATCGGCACGAACGACAACGGCTTTATCAGGGAAAGAACCCACGTGATCCATCAAGCCACGGCGCGCCTCCTCGGCGCCGCCATTCTCGCGGCCAGCCTGGTGTCGACAGCGTCCGCGGAGGTCAGCGAGATCAGGGCGGCCCGGCAATACGGGCTGAGCAGCCTGCCGCTCATGATCATGGAAGACCAGAAGCTGGTCGAGCAGGAAGCGGCCGCGGCCGGCCTGCCCGACCTCACCATGTCCTGGGTGCAGCTGGGCGGACCAGGCGCCATGAACGAGGCGCTGATCTCCGGTGACCTCGACATCGGTGCTGCCGGCGCGCCGTCGCTCATCACGCTCTGGGACCGCACCAAGGGCTCTGCCATGGAGATCCGCGGCATCGGCTCCCTGGTCGAGATGCCGATGGAACTGCTGACCACCAATCCCGACGTGAAGTCGATCCGCGACTTCACGGAGGACGACAAGATCGCGGTGACGACGATCAAGGTCTCCAACCAGGCCATGCTGCTGCAGATGGCCGCGGCTGCCGAGTTCGGGGAAGACGAGTACGACCGGCTGGACCCGCTCACCGTCTCCTTGCCGCACCCGGAGGCCATGGCGACGCTGCTGTCCGGCGGCGGCGTGATCACCGCACATTTCTCGGCCCTGCCATACCAGTACATGCAGAAGAAGCAGCCGGGCGTGCACCCGGTCATCAGCAGCTACGACATCCTGGGCGGGCCTGCCACCAACACGGCCGCCTTCACCACCAGCCGGTTCCACGACGAGAATCCCAAGGCCTACACTGCCTTCGTGACGGCGCTCGAGAAGGCGATCGACATCATCAATGCCGACAAGAAGGCTGCCGCTGAAACCTACAAGCGGATGACCAACAGCAACGAACCGGTCGAGGACATCGAGGCGATCATCTCCGACCCGCAGGTGACGATGTCGCTGACGCCACGCCAGACGATGAAGATGGCGACGTTCATGCACAAGATCGGCCGGATCAACAACGAGCCCACGACCTGGACGGACCTGTTCTTCCCGAACGTGGCGGAGCTTCCCGGAAGCTAAGACACCTCGCTCTTGACGTGTATTCCAAGGTAACCCGGCAATGAGGGCTATGCATGCCGGGGAACAGCCTTGTAGAGGCAGCCTCAGTGCACGCCGGCGGTCGGTCAGGACATATCGACCGCCGAGCGGATCGTTCCACAGTAGAGCGCTGCCACTCATCGATTTCAAGGCGCGGCTATTGCTGTTCTGCCGTGCCCGGCTTTCTTAATTGGTGCGACCAGCAGATGCAGCGGCACAATCTGATATTCACTTTCAATAAGCCATCCGGCTTGGCCTCGATCAGCTCGATGTCATGACCCTCATGGTCGCTGTCGGCCTTCTCTATCCAGTCGGCACAGCCCTGCAGCTGACGTGGGGCCCGGACCCATCCAGCGGTAGCGTACACGCCCGCTCCACCAGGCTGAACACCATCGCCTACATTGATACAGTGCCGGACTGAACGGTGCCCTGGATCCACGCGCGCCACGCCTTAAAAACAGCAAAGCGCCGGCGTTCCAGAGAGGATTGGACGCCGGCGCAAGTTCTCTACGACATAGACCGGCCGGAAACAGCGGGTTCCCGCGGGACGCTGCCGAATCCTCTCTATATCGCACATCGCATACTTAATCCGTCATAATTCGCCTACTAGATCACAATCAGAGGGTTGGCGGACTCTATTGCCCTATGACGGCAGCAGGCTCAGACCCCGTCCGTTGACGCAGCTGCTGCCAGCACGGCCCTCAGCAAGGAGCTAATGCCCATGGACCTTGGTAGTATCAAGTAGGATCAAGTGCTATTCTTCGCCCTGCATCGGTAGAGGGATGGCATGGCCGGTACGACGGAGAAACTGAGCATCACCCTGCCCCATGACATGGCGG
>NZ_JABGCL010000004.1 GCF_019800005.1 Geminicoccus harenae
TGGTCGTTGCCGAGCCGGCCATAGAGCAGGTCGTTGCCGGCCCGGCCGTAGAGGGTGTCGTTGCCCTTCAGACCATCGATCGTGTCATCGAACCGGGTGCCGGTAATGCGGTCGTTGCCATTGGTGCCGGTGAGTTTCGCCACAGCCCATCCTCATCTGATGAAAATCTCCAGCAGGGATGCAGATGGAGGAACGGTGCGTCAACCCGATCATGTACGTTCGGTAACGTTGTTGTTGCCTAACGGCAACGTGAGAGCCGACTGGTGGCTGCCTTCATCCCTGGACGAAGTCATCCGGCCGCAGCGCGTCGACCCCAACCAGCCGCAGCGCCGACGGCCCGCCCATCGTGAACGGGCCATGGACCTGCTCCGCCACCTGGAGCAGGTCGATCAGCAGGCCGCCCTGGCTGTAGCCGACGCCCTGATCGCGCCGGTCCACCACCCCGTCGCCATTGCCGTCCAGCTCCGCAAAGCCGATCGTCCGGCCGGCGCCGAAGCCGAGCTCGCCCAGCAGGTCCTCGCCGGAGCGGAAGTCGAGCAGCGTATGGAAGCCGCGCCCGTAGCTTCTGTCCGCGTCGCCCGTCATCTCGAACCGGTCCTGCCCGCTGCCGAGCGTGATCTCCGAGCGGCGGAAATGCTCGTAGCTCGGGCGGCTCGCCACCTGCACCACGTCGTCGCCGGTCCCGGCATGGATCCGGTCGTCCATGCCGATCTCGATCAGGTCGTCGCCGGCACCGCCCCACACCTGGTTGCTGCCGCGGCGGCCGGCCAGCGCATCGTCGCCGTCGCCGCCCTGGATCACGTCGTTGCCGCGGCTGCCCTGGATCCGGTCGTTGCCGGCCCCGCCGGCCATGAAGTCGCCCGAAGCACCCGGCTGTCCGCTGCCCTCCAGGAAGTCGCTGCCATCCCCGCCCATCAGGCGGTTGGCGCCGCTGCCGCCGGACAGGAGATCGTCGCCGGCACCGCCAGCCAGCACGTCGTTGCCGGCCTCACCGAACAGCCAGTCATTGCCGGCCTCGCCCATCAGCACGTCGCTGCCCTCGGCACCGCGGACCACGTCGTCGCCGTCGCCCAGGCGGAGCGTGTCGGCCGCCGTGGTCGCCACGATCTCGTCGGCGCCCTCGGTCGGGCGGCGCATAAAGTCGTCGACGGTCAGCTCCTGGACCCCTTCCAGCAGCAGGGTGGAAGGACCCAGCGGGTCGAACTGGTCGGCCTGGTGGAACCGCGCTAGCGCCGCGATGTCGATCAGCAGCCCATCGTCCTGCAACTCCACACCCCGGTCGCGCCCGTCGATCACCCCGTCGCCGTTATTGTCCAGCTCGGCCAAGCCCAGCGGCACGTGGTTCGCGAGCGAGATCCGGCCGAACAGGTCCTCGCCATGGGTGAAGTCGCGCACGGCCAGGCTGCCGAAGCCGGGGAAGGTGAGATCCTCCCCGCCGCCCGGCTCACCCCGCAGCTCGAACGTGTCGGTACCGGCACCCAGCGTGATGGCCACGTCCTGCGCACCGCGGATGCTGCGGATCCGGGCCACGTCATCGCCCGCCCCGCCCTCCAGCACGTCACTGCCTTCGGCGACCAGCACATCGTCGCCAGCGCCGCCCACCAACCGGTCGGCCCCCGCATCGCCCTGCAGCGTGTCGTTCCCGGTCCCGCCATCGAGCGTATCGGCGCCGTCTTCGCCATGCAGGAGATCGTCGCCGGCATCACCGAACAGTCGGTCGTCGCCCCGGCCGCCAGTGATCTGGTCGCCGCCGTCCAGGCCATGGATCAGGTCGTTGCCCGAGCTGCCGGTCAGCTCGTCGGCCCCAGCACTCGGATGGTCGGCAAAGTCGCCGACATCCAGTGCACTGATGTCCAAAAGGCGCAGGGTCGAGGGACCTTGCACCTCCGTCAGCCCGAAGCTCGCCTTGACCACCTCCGCGAGGTCGATCAGCAGGGCGCCGTCGTCCAGCTCCACCCCCGGATCGGCGGCATCGATCCGGCCGTCGCCATTGCGGTCGAGCTCGGCGAAGCTGATGGTCCGCCCGTAGCCGTCGGTGATGCCGCTCAGCGTGTCCTCGCCCCGGGCGAGGTCGTGGACGACGAGCCTGCCGATCGCGTGCCAGTTCTCCGGCGGCGGCGGCGAGGACGACGGCTCGGACCAGTTCTCCCACCGCTCCGGGTCAGTGTAATAGGCCCTGGCGACGACCAGCACCCGATCCCGGCCCGCCCCCAGCTCGATGCCGACGGCCGAGGCGACGCCGGCTTCGGCCGCGAACTCGATCCGGTCGTCGCCAGCCCCGGCCTCGACCCGGCTCTGGCCCGCCCCTGGCCGGATGACGTCGTCGCCGCTGCCGCCGACGAGGCGGCCAACTCCCCGCAGGGCGTCATCGCCCTCGTCGCCTCGGATCTCGTCCAGCCCGGTGCCGCCGTCCAGGACGTCGTCGCCCGCCCCGCCGGCGATCGTGTCGTCACCGGCACCGCCCAGGATCCGGTCATCGCCCACACCGCCGGACAAGGTGTCGTCGCCAGGGCCGCCATCGAGCACGTCGTTGCCGCCACCGCCGTCGATGCGGTCCGCACCCGTGCTGCCGGTGATGAAGTCGTCCCCATCCGTGGGCTGCGGCAGGAAATCTCCCTGGTCGAGGAAGGCGATGCCGTCCAGGCGCAGGCTGGCCGGCCCGTCCACGGCCACGCCATAGACCCGTTCCGCCATCGCGGCGTAATCGATCGACAGGCCTTCCGCCGTCACCGCGACCTCGGCATCGGCACCGTCGATCCGTCCGTCTCCACTCGTGTCGAGCTCGGCAAAGCCAAGCGGCCGGTCGTAGAGCTGCGCATCCACCAGCTCGACGGAAATCATCCGGTCCTCGCCGCGGGTGAAGTCGCGGATCACGTGCGTGCCGAATCCCTGCCACGCCGCGGGCACCTGCCCCTCGACATACTCGACACCCGTGCCGAACACGGCCTCGAGCCGGTCGCTGCCGGCGCCGAAGGTGATCTCGGAACGGCCGGCCTGGAACAGGGGGTCGACCTTGACCAGGTCGTCACCGGGCCCGGAGTCGATCCGGTCGTCCTCGCCCACCACCAGGACATCGTCGCCCCGCCCGCCATCCAGCAGGTTGCGGCCGATGCTCCCGCTCAGGTGATCATTGCCCACGCCGCCGAGCAACTGGTCGTCGCCATCGACCAGTTCCTCGTCGAAGGGCGAATCATCGTCCGCCAGAGAGTCGTCACCGCCCCCGCCGATCAGCAGGTCGTCGCCGTTCCCGCCCACCAGCAGGTCGTTGTCGAGATTGCCCTCGAGCCGGTCGTCCCCGTCCAGGCCCTTGATCCAGTCACTGCCGCCCTCGCCCTTGATCCAGTCCCGGCCGGCCAGCCCGTCGATCCGGTCACGGCCGTCGCCGGCACGGATGAATCTCATGCCGCTGGTGTGGTCCGCCATGCTGCCCGCCCCTGCCTCAGCTGCCCGCCGTCCGGCATGGTGGAGGCATCTTCATCTTCCGGCAATACGCTCCGCCGATGCCGCGACCGGCATCGGGAAAACCCGGCTTGCCGGGCCGGGAGGAAGCAACCAGTTCCTCAACGTCATCCTCTGGATGATGACCATGTGCGGCGGCCGGGATGACACCGATGGACCTCGTCATCGACTTCCTGAATGAGATCTTCTGGGGCTATGTCCTGGTCTACGGCCTGCTCGCCGTGGGCATCTTTTTCACCCTGCGGCTGGGCTTCGTGCAGATCCGGATGTTCCCGGAGATGATCCGGTCGGTGATCGGCGTGAAGGAAGGGGACCAGTCCGGGATCACCCCGTTCCAGGCGCTGTGCACCAGCCTGGCGTCGCGGGTGGGCACCGGCAACATCGCGGGCGTGGCGGTGGCGCTCTATCTGGGCGGCCCGGGCGCCATCTTCTGGATGTGGATGGTGGCGCTGGTCGGCATGGCCACGGCGTTCGCCGAGAGCACGCTGGCCCAGCTCTACAAGATCCGCGACGACGAGGGCCGCTACCGCGGTGGCCCAGCCTTCTACCTGGCCCGCGGCCTCCGGGCCCCCTGGGCCGGCCTGATCTTCTCCGTCTGCCTGATCCTGTCGTTCGGCCTGGTGTTCAACGCTGTCCAGGCCAACTCGATCGCGGATGCGGCCCAGGGCGCGTTCGGCCTGCCCAAGCTCGTCACCGGCGTGTTCGTGGCAGCGCTCACCGCGCTGATCATCTTCGGCGGCATCAAGACGATCGCCCGGGTCGCCGAATATACCGTGCCGTTCATGGCCGCGGCCTACGTGGCGGTCGCGGCCTACGCACTGGCGATCAACATCGCCGAGGTGCCATCGATGCTCGCCCTGATCGTGCGCAGCGCGTTCGGCCTGGAGGAGGTGGCCGGCGGGGTCACGGGCGGCATGATGGCGGCCCTGATGAACGGGGTGCGGCGCGGCCTGTTCTCCAACGAGGCCGGGATGGGCAGCGCCCCCAACATCGCTGCGGTCGCCACACCCGACCCGCACCACCCGGTCAGCCAGGGCCTGGTCCAGTCGCTGGGCGTGTTCATCGACACGATCGTCATCTGCACCGCCACCGCACTGCTGATCCTCCTGTCCGGCGCGCTCGACCCGACCTCCGATCTGACCGGCACCCAGCTCACCCAGGAGGCGGTCAGCCATCACATCGGCGGGTTCGGCCACACCTTCATCGCGATCGCGATCTTCTTCTTCGCCTTCACCTCGATCATCGGCAACTACGCCTATTCCGAGAACGCGATGACCTTCCTGGGCCTGGGCCACAAGGGGCCGGTGACCGTGCTGCGCCTAGCCGTGCTGCTCATGGTGCTCTGGGGCGCCTATGAGAGCGTCGCCACCGTGTTCAACGCCGCGGACGCCTCGATGGGGCTGATGGCGACCATCAACCTGATCGCGATCGTCCTCCTGTCCGGCATCGTGGTCCGGCTGCTCCGGGACTACACCCAGCAGCGCCGGGCCGGAAAGAAGCCCGTCTTCCTGGCGAGCCAGATGCCGGAGCTGGCCGGCCAGATCGATGCGGAGATCTGGACGCCAAAGTAGACATATCGATTCTCGGACGGCGAACTGGGAAGCGGCACCGACTGTCTCGAAGAGGCAGTGGCCGCTTTCCAGGCCGCGCTCTTGGAGCGTAGCCATGAGCGCGTGCCACTGGACTGGGCTACGACCCAGAGCAATCTCGGCAATGTCCTCGCAGCGCTTGGTGAGCGAGAAGGCAACACCATACGCCTAGAAGAGGCGGTGGCCGCCTACCGTAACGCCCTTCTGGAATATAGTCGTGAACGCGTGCCGCTGCTGGATTGGGCGGCGACCCAGAACAATCTCGGCATTGTCCTTCACGTGCTTGGCGAGCGTCGGAGTGACCGCAAGATGCTGGAGCAGGCCTTGGTGTGCGTCAGCAATGCACGCGCGGTGTACGTGAATGAAGCAAGGCAGATCCACCGCGCTCCGCAACTCGACGCCAGGATAGCGGCGATCGAGGGGAGCCTGCGCAACCTCTACGCAACCCCCTGACGATCGTCACCGATCCGCCGGCATCTCCGTCCCCTGCTCCACCGCCTTCTCCGCGTCCTTCATCCGCTTGGTGTTGTCCAGGGCGAACGGCCAGATCAGGCCGATCACGATCGCCACCACCACCATCGCCAGGATGATCGCGCGGTTGCGCGTCTGCGTGCTCATCGTCGAGAGATCCAGCAATCCGTAGGTCAGATCAGGCGGCCGCCCGCGTGGGCCGCCTCGTGGTCGAGCAGCCACCGTTTGCGCGGCAGGCCGCCACCATAGCCGCCGAGCTTGCCGTCATGGGCGATCACCCGGTGGCAGGGCACGATGATCGAGATCGGGTTCCGGCCATTGGCGGCACCGACCGCACGGAAGCCCGCCTGGCTCGCCACCAGGGCGGCGAGCTGCTTGTAGGAGATCGTGGCGCCGTAGGGAATCGTCATGAGCGCGTCCCAGACCCGGCGCTGGAACGGCGTGCCGTCCAGCCGCAGCGGCAGGTCGAAGGCGGCGAGGCCGCCCGTGAAATAGGCCTGGACCTGCCGGCTGGCCTCCTGCAGGAGCGGGGTCGCGCGCGGCTCGGCCGCGAACCCCTGCTCGTCCCCGGTGAACAGGCCGACCAGCACCTCGCCATCCCCGATCAGCCGCACCGGCCCGATCGGCGTGACCAGCGTCGCCATCTCCATCCTGCCGGATCCCCTGCCCAAGAGCGCGTGCCGGTTTCTCGCAGGCGGCCCTGCCCTTGTCGAGCGGGATCGGCCCGGCCCGGCGCTCCGATCCGACATCGGATGGCCTATGCTGAAGAGTGATACCGCCCGGGCCGCTCAGCGCCACTGCCCCGCCCGCCGGGCGCGCCGGCGCGCGGAGGCAGCGGTCCGCACCGCCGACGCCACGGCCGCCGGCTCACCCGCGGGCGGGGCCTCGGGCCGGTGGTGGCGGACGAACTCGGCGACGAACAACTGCCGTGCCCGGTAGTCGCAGGACATGCCCCGCATGGCGCACCAGCGCGGAAAGTCGAACAGGTCGAGCGTGGCCTTCACCGGGACCGCACCCATCTCCTCGATGCGCGCGACGCCCTCGTTGGCCTCGCTCAGCCACTGGTCGAACGTGTCGGGCAACTGCCGCCCATCCGGGAACAGCCGGCGCAGCTCGTCGTAATGCTCGCGGCGATACCAGAGCACCCCGATTGCCGTTTCCATGGCCTGTCCGCCCAACCTCGTGCAGTCGACCTGCATATGCCGGACAAGTTCCTGCACGTTCAAGAAGTTCTTCTTGAACGCTCAGACGCACCTTCGGAAACTTCCATAGAGTTCTTGAATAGGCTCTATTATCTCGTCAGGTGAACTTTCTGCCGGGCTCAGCAGCCGGGCCTGGCCAGCGGCACCGCCAGCTCGCCCACCACCCGCTGGTCCTCCGGGTCGAGCTCGTTGCGCGCGGCCACCAGCAGCTCCGCCTGGCAGGGCCGGCGATGGTCCTCGGCCACCACCCACGCCACCTCCGCGCGGAGATCGGCCGGTGCGATCATGGCGAACTTCCCCTCCGCTGCCCGGCGGAAGAAGGTGAAGACCGGCTGGCCGCTGCCGCCGGTGACCTCGGCCTGGAGCCGCACCGTTTGGCCGGGCGCGATCGGTCCCGCAGGCTCGACCCGCAGCGCCACCGCGGTGATCGGCCGGGTCTCCGCCAGAGGCTCGCCGGGCGCGGTGAAGCTGCCCTCCACCCGCCAGCTCGCCCAATCGCCGACCGGGCCGTCCACCGCGAACCGCTCATAGGGTGCCAGGCGCCGCGTATGTGGGCGCACCGGTCCGCTCACGACGAACGGCCGGCTCCCGCCCAGGGCCGGCGGCGGGTCGGGCAGGTCCAGCCGGCTCCGGCCGTCCGGCTCCCTGGCCGCCGCCTCCAGCAACGCGAAGCTGTCCCGGTGGTGGGTGTGGGTCTCGTTGACCGCCATCGCCCCGCTGGCGCCCAGCGGCTTGATCGCCAGGGCCGGGCGGGCATAGCCCATCAGCTCGTTCTGCCCGTAGGCCTCCGTGCGGGTGACCATGGGCCCGGCCTCCCCGTCCGGCACGACGTTCAGCCCGGTGTCCGACTGCAGCACCACCACGCTGCGCTCCAGCACGCCCAGCTCCCGCAGCCGCTCCACCAGTCCGCCGAACAGCCTGACTGCGCAGGTGGCCTGGTCCAGATAGCTCTGCCAACCGTCGGCTGCCTCCTGCCGGAGCCGGCAGTCGGCGTCGAACAGGAACGGGCGGTGCGGCGGGTAGAAGTGCAGGAACTGATAGACCGGCCGCTCCGTCGCGACCCGGTAGCTGCCCGCCAGGTGCCGGGCGAGCTCGCGGGACAGGACGACGTCGCGCTGGATCGGCGTCAGCTCCGGCAGGTCCTCGCCGGCACGCGCCGGGATCAGCAGGGCACCCTCCCGGTAGACCGCGGGCTTCAGCACGGCCGGCGCCAGGCGCAGGAGTGCCAGGTTGCCCAGCAGGATCCGCTCCGAGGCCAGGAGTGCCGCAGGATCGCCAGTGCCGATCGCCACCCCCTCGTCCGCCGCCACCTGGTCCAGCGTGGCGCAGGCATGAGGCGCAGCCTCACAGAACACGCCGCCGGGCGGCATGGCGCTGGCCTGGAAGCCGGCATCATGCAGGCGGGCCGGCAGGCTTTCCTGTGCCAGCCAGCGGCCGAACAGCGCGTTGGCCGGCTCGTCCGGCGGTACCGCCTCGTTGAAATAGAAATGCTGAGCCAGCAGGCCGCCCAGCGAAATCGTGGTCCAGTTCGAGTAGCCCATGTGCTCGGGATAGACGGTGAACCCGTCAAAATGGCGGCGCAGCTCCGGATGGGCTTCCAGCACCTCGGCCAGCGCATCCGAACGCAGCGAATCGAACATCACGTGGATCACGTTGAAATCGCTGGAGAGTTCGGTGATCGGCACGCGGCCGCCCGCCTTTTCGCCCGCCTTGGCCCAGTAGGCCTGCGCCGGCAGCAGGGCCGAGGCCGCCACCCACAAGGCAAGGATCGCCACGACGCTGCCGGCATGCTCCGCGATCCGGCGCCGGCCGAACCAGGCCGCCACCAGCACCAGGGCGATCACGGCCAGCTCGATCGCGGCACGTACCGGCGGCACCGACAGCGTGTGCTGCGCGCCGTCCAGCACCATGCCCTCACCCTGGCCGAAGATCTGGCTCAGCAGGAGCAGCACCACCGTGCCCGCGAGGCAGGCGACCAGGACATGGCGCGACCAGAAGGTGAGGAGGCCCAGCAGGGCCACGACCGCCCAGACCAGCAGGAAGGCAAAAGCGAACGGCGCCAGCACCGCCCATGCCGGTGCCGCGAACTGGCCGGCATTGGGGGCATGTACGGCGATCGCCGGCAGGAGGCAGAGGGCGAAGGCGAACAGGCCGGCGGCAGCAACCTGGCAGAGGATCTTCATGTGGCCGGCGAGCCCCGGGAGCTGGCGTGGACGAAGCAGGCCGAAGCCGCTCAGGCGGTACGTTCCGCCTGCGCCTGCGCGACCGCCTGGATGCGCCCGATCATGGCGTAGAGCCCGTTGGAGCGCGACGGGGTCAGGTAGCGCTCCAGCCCGATCTCCTTCAGCACCTCGGGCGGGTTCGCCAGGATCTCGGCCGGGGTCAGCCGGTCATAGAGCCGGAGCAGCAAGGCGATCAGCCCCTTGACCAGGATCGCGTCGCTTTCCGCGTGGAAGTGCAGGCGGTCACCCTCCATGGTGCCGACCATCCAGACCTGGCTCTGGCAGCCCTGGACGCGCGAAGCGTCGGTCTTCAGCGCCGGCTCCATGGGCGGCAGCGCCTTGCCCAGGTCCATGACGTTCTCGAGCTTGTCGCGCCAGTCGTCGAACAGGGCGAACTCGTCGCGCAGCTCCTGGGCACGTTCGGCAAAACTCGTCACGATTGCTGCACAACTCCTCTTCCCGTGGCGCCCCGCAGGCGGCATGTCCAGCGGCGGACCATGCGCGGACCCGTGTCGATGCCCCCACGTCTTCTGATCGTCCAGAACAATCTGGAGAGCCCGGCCGGGATCGTCCAGGAAGAGGCCGCCCGTTGCGGCATCGAATCGACCCTGCTCATGGGCTCGCCCGACCTCGTCCTGCCGGCGGATGCCGCCTGGCACGATGGGCTCCTGATCCTGGGCGGCACCATGAACTGCCTGGCCGACGACCAGTGTCCCTATTTCCCGCCCCTGATCGAGCTGGCGCGCCGCATGGACGCGGAAGGCCGCCCGGTCATGGGCATCTGCCTGGGCGCCCAGCTCCTGGCCCGCGCCTGGGGCGGCACGCCCCGGATCGGCGGCGCGCCGGAATATGGCTTCGTGCCCCTGGAGCCGACCGAAGCCGCCACCCATGACCCGCTCCTGTCCGACGTGCCGCCCGGCACGCATTTCATGCAGTGGCACGACGACACCTACGACCTGCCGCCCGATGCCACCCTCCTGATGCAGAGCGCCACCTGCCGGAACCAGATCTGGTGCGCCGGCAACGCCACCTGGGCCTTCCAGGCCCATATCGAGGTGACCCCCTCCATCCTGGTCGCCTGGGGCCTGATCCGCCAGAAGCTCACCGGCGACCCGCAGGCCCCGCTCCTGCTGCGCGCCGCCTCCGACCGCCACCTGCCCGAGGCCGACCGCGCCGCCCGGATGATCGCCACCCGGTTCGCCGAGGAGATCCTGGCGGGCGCCCGCCGGCGCCGCCAGGCGGCCTGACAGCCGTCAGGAACTGACGGGCCAAGGCTTACTTTCGGAAGGTGCCATTCGTCTTCCGTTGAGTAGACGTTACCCTTTCATCGTCATGGCCGGATGACGGCCCTCTACAGCGCCGGCGGCTTGCCGGTCTTGCTCTTCGCCAGGCCGGCCACCCAGTCCATCACCGCCAGCAGCACGCCCGAGAGCACGAAGACCATGTGGATGGTCACCATCCAGCGCAGGTTGGTGGGCGACATGGTCGACACGTTCATGAACGACTTGAGCAGGTGGATGCCCGAGATCGCGACGATGGACGCGATCAGCTTCAGCTTCAGCCCGCCGAAGTCGACCGTGCCCATCCATGGCGGCCGGTCCTCGTCGACCACGTCGATCCGGCTCACGAAGTTCTCGTAGCCGCTGAAAATCACGATCAGCACGAGATTGCCGGCCAGCGACAGGTCGATCAGCGTCAGCACCATCAGGATGACGTCGGTCTCCTTCATCTGGTGGATGCCGGCCACGAAATGGGCCGTCTCCAGCAGGAAGGTGTAGAGCAGCATCAGCAGGGCCACGATCAGGCCCAGATAGAAGGGCGCCATCAGCCAGCGGCTGGCGAACATCAGGCGCTCGAGCGAGCGTTCCAGCATCGCAACTCCGGATTTGGGAAACAGGCAGGTCGGGCGAACGGACGGGTCAGGCGCCCATGGTTTCCATGGGTTGGCGGGACAGGCTCGGCTCGTGCAGCAGCAGGTCGCGCGCCACCCGCCGGCAGGTCGTCTGGCCCAGCACATAGGTCCGGAAGTCCCGGGCCAGGATCCGGCCGAACGCCTCGTCCAGCACGTTCAGCCCGCCGGTGAACGCCCCGAAGGCCGGCAGCACCAGCCGACGGCCGTCGGTGACGAAGCAGCCGAGCCGGGCGGTGCGCCGGCCCAGCCGCAGCTTGGCCCGCGGGTGAAGATGCCCGACGATCTCAATAGAATTGCTGACTTCTTCCGGCTCGTGGCGCAGGACCAGTTCCCCGAGCGCCACTTCGGCCACGCCGGTGCCGCCCAGGTCCGCGGGCGGCTCCGGGTCATGGTTGCCGCGGACCCAGAGCCATTCCCGCACGCAGGTCATCCGGCGCAGGCGCTCCGCCAGCCCGGTCGGCAGCCGCCGTGGCCCCTCGCGGTCATGGAAGCCGTCGCCCAGGCTCACCACGGTCGCGGGCGCCAGCCGGTCCAGCGCAAGTTCCAGCCGCTCGATCGTGGCGAGCGTGTCGTGGGGCGGCAGCAGGACGCCGCGCCGTGCGAACGCCGCCCCCTTCTCCAGATGAAGGTCGGCCACCACCAGCATGCGGCGCTTCGGCCAGAACAGGACGCCGGCCGGGTCCAGCAGCAGAAGCTCGCCGGCCAGGACCAGCTCAGCCGGCCGCACGCACCGCCCCCGGCTCATCCATCCGCTCAAGCGACATCCGCATCGCCCTGCAACTCAACCTCTTCCTCAGGCGCCATCGCCTCGTCGATCAGTTCCTCGGCATGCCGGTCCAGCAGCATGTCGATATCGGCCTCGCCCACCCGCTCGCGCCCGATCTGGAGCATCACCGGGACCGCCAGCGGGCTCACCCGCGGCAGGCGCTTGTGCATGATCCTGCCCTGGACCGCCACCAGCATGTCGGCCAGGCGGCGGATGTCGGTGAGGCCGGCCGCCGCCTCGTTGCGGGTGGCGCGCAGCAGCACATGGCCGGGCTCGTACTTGCGCAGCACGTCGTAGATCAGGTCGGCGTTGAACGTCACCTGCCGGCCGGTCTTCTCCTGGCCGGGATGGCGCCGCTCGATCAGGCCCGCCACCACCGCGACGTTGCGGAAGGTCCGGCGCAGCATGGAGCTTTCCGCCATCCAGGCTTCCAGGTCGTCGCCCAGCATGTCGACGTCGAACAGCGCCGCCAGATCGGTGGCCTCGTGTCCCGACCAGATCGAGATCGCATAGTCCGACGCGACGAAGCCGTGCGGTTCCAGGCCGCCCCGCTGCATCCTGCGCGTGAGCAGCATGCCCAGCGTCTGGTGCGCGTTGCGGCCGGCGAACGCATAGGCGACCAGGAACCAGCGCTTGCGGTAGCTGAAGGTCTCGACCAGCAGCCCATCATCGGGCGGCAGCGCCGAGCGGCGCACCTGATGATGGAGCCATTCGCGCACCGGATCGGGAAAGCGGTGCCAGCTCTCCGGCTCGCCCAGCATCCGGCGGACCCGCGCGGCGAGATAGGTGCTGACCGGGAACTTGCTGCCGCCATAGAGCGGGATCTCGGCCTTGCCCGCGTCCTTGACGACCCTGGTCTGCACGTCGTGCTCGCGGATGCCCAGGAACTCCAGCACCTGGCCGGCGAAGATGAAGGTGTCGCCCGGCGTCAGCGTGCGGATGAAGAACTCCTCGACCTCGCCCAGCGTGCGGCGGCCCAGCTTCACCCGCAGCACCGGCGCCTCGACGATCACGCCGACATTCATCCGCCACTGCCGGGCGATCCGCGGGTCGGCGAGCTTCAGGCTCCCGTCCGGCAGCGGCACCAGCCGCCGGTAGCGCTCGTAGCCGCCCAGCGCGTAGCCGCCATCGGTGCAGAACTGCACGACGTCGTCGAAATCCTTGCGGGTGAGCTGGCGATAGGGCTCCGCCCGGGTCACCTCGGCATAAAGCTGATCCGGCAGGAACGGCCCGGAACAGGCCACGCCCAGCACGTGCTGGGCCAGCACGTCCAGGCCGGGCAGCAGGGTCACGCCCGTGTCGAGGTCGCCCTCGCGCACCGCCTCCTGGGCGGCCACGCATTCCAGGAACTCGAACCGGTTGGCCGGCACCAGCACGGCGCGCGACGGCTCGTCCATCCGGTGGTTGGCCCGGCCGATCCGCTGCACCAGCCGTGCCACCCCCTTGGGCGCCCCGATCTGCAGCACCAGGTCGACATCGCCCCAGTCGATGCCGAGGTCCAGCGAGCTGGTGCAGACCACCGCGCGCAGCCTGCCGGACGTCATCGCCGCCTCGACCCGCTTGCGCTGCTCGACCGACAGCGAGCCGTGGTGCAGGGCGATCGGCAGCCCGTCCTCGTTGGCCCGCCACAGGGCCGCGAACAGCACCTCGGCCGAGGAACGGGTGTTGGTGAACAGGAGGCTGGTGCGCGCGGTCCGGATCAGCCGGTAGATCGCGTCCACCGCGAACAGGCCGAGATGGCCGGACCAGGGCACGTAGGCATCCGGCACCAGCATGGTCACTTCCGGCTCGGCCCCGGGCTCGCCGTGCACGACCACCGCCCGCTCCGGGTCGGGCGAGAGGAAGCGGAGCAGGCTCGGCGGATCGGCCACGGTCGCCGAGAGGCCGGAAAAGCGCGCCTGCGGTGCCAGGCCGCGCAGCCGCGCCAGGCAGAGTGCCAGCATCTGGCCGCGCTTGGTCTCGGCCAGCGCATGCAGTTCGTCGACGATCACCGCGTCCAGATGGGCGAAGCGCTCGGCGGCATCGGTCCAGGACAGCATCAGCGCCAGAGATTCCGGCGTGGTCAGCAGGATGTCGGGCGGCCGGCGCTTTTGCCGGGCGCGGCGGTTCTGCGGCGTATCGCCGGTGCGGGTCTCGACCGTGACCGGCAGTTCCGCCTCCTCGATCGGGCGGATCAGGTTGCGCGCCACGTCGGCGGTGAGCGCCTTGAGCGGCGAGATGTAGAGCGTGTGCAGCCGCGGCACCGGAGCGGCACCGCGGCTTGTGAGTGCCATCAGGCTTGGCAGGAAGCCGCCCAGCGTCTTGCCGCCGCCCGTGGGGGCGATCAGCAGCGCGTCCTTTCCGGCCACCGCCGCCTCGATCATGCCGATCTGGTGGCTGCGCAGGGTCCAGCCCTGCCGGTCCAGCCAGGCCTGCAGCGCCGGCGGCAGGAGGCCGCCCACCGCTGCGTCGCCTTCTCCTGCCGGTTCAGCCGCAAACTCCCGCTTCAATTCATCATGCCGATCGTTTAACAACCTCCGGTAGATACCGCTCCTGAAAGCATGCTGGTGGTCGGTCTGTTCTACCTCCTGCTGGGCCTCGGCGCGCTGGTCGCCGGCACCGGCGCGCTCCTGGCGATCCCCGACCCGATGCTGCGGGCGACGGCAGCACCGGTGGGCGTGACCCTGCTCCTGCTGGCCTCGGGCGGCCTTCTGCTCCTGCACCGCGAGCGGCGCCTGGCCGCCCCGATCGTCAGGGCGAACCGGCGGCCGGCCGCACCGGAAGATGAGGTGCAACATCAGCCGCCACCAGGGCCGGCACCGGAATTGCCGGCGGGCGGGCCCAAGGAGCCCCTGCTGGTGCTGACCGAGCCGCTCGGGCCGGACCCGGCAGTACGCCGTACCAAACCCGACGACGCGTTTTGCACGAACGAACCCGAGACCGGTGCTCGCACCTCCGAAGCCGGGACCACGTTTTGCACGAACGAACCCGAGCCGACCGCGCCGGCACCGGGCAAGGCACCGCGCTTTGGCGGCTTCAGCCTGTTCCGGCGCCAGCCGCAGCCGCGCGACCAGCCGCCCCCGGCCGAGCCGGCCCGGGCTGCTGAACCGTTCCCGCTCCTGCAAAGCAAACCCGAGCCGGACGGCTTCATCCTGCCCCCGCCCTCGCCACGCCTGCTGGCGGAAGTCGACGCTGGCGTGGATCTGCTCGACAACGCGGACAGCCGGACCCATTCGGTCGCCCGGGCGGTCGAGCGTGGCGAGTTGGACCCGGTGCTGCTGCCGGTGGTGAGCCTGCCGCAGCGCCGGCGCCGGATGGTGCGGATCCGGCTGGAATGCCGCCACCTGGATGCCGCCTGCGACCCGCACGACCTGCTGCCGCCGGGCCCCGGTTCCCTGCGCGCCGCCCTGGACCTGGAACTGCTCCATGCCGCGGTAAAGGCGTGTGCCAGGCCCAGGCCCGGCAGCGAGAACCTGCCGGTCCTGGCCTGGCTCTCGATCGCGTCGTTCGCGGCCGACGAGGCGCTGGCGGCACTGCGTGTCCTGCTGGAGCGGCACCGCCAGGGTGCGACCCCGCTCCAGGTCGTGCTCGACCAGTGGCCGACCGAGCGCCCCGGGCTGGAACTGGTGGCCCTCCTGCGCGGTGCCGGCGTCACGATCGGGCTGGAACTGTCTGAGCGGCCCTATCTGTCGCCCGACACGATCACCGGCCGGCGGATCGGCACGGTGGCCCTGTCGACCGGGCTGGTGCGCGCCGCGGCACTGGAAGCCTACGACACCGACCTGATCCGCGACCTCCAGAGCCTGGAGCGCGCGGGCGTCACCGTGCTGGTGACCGGGATCGGCGACGAGCGGACCCTGGCCGAGGTGCTGGACTATCCGGTCGGGCTCGGCAGCGGCAAACTGTTCGGCCGGATCGGCTGACGATGAGGCGAGGCTGGCGGGCAGGGCTGGCCTGCGTGCGAGGGGTGTGACCTTCCCCCGTCAACTCTGCTAGAGGTCGCCGCGCGCGCCGTTCCGGGACGAGGAACGGGCGCCTGTCCCATTGGAAGCGCAGGTCGGTCTCATGCAGGAGCTCTATCAGTCGGCCAAGGCCTGGCCGTTCGTCGAGGCACGCCGCATCGTCGAGCGGATCACGAAGCGCCCGCCGCAGAAGGGCTTCGTCCTGTTCGAGACCGGATATGGCCCCTCCGGCCTGCCGCATATCGGCACGTTCGGCGAGGTGTTCCGCACCACGCTGGTGCGCAACGCCTTCCGGCTGATGCGCCCGGACATGCCGACCGAGCTCTACGCCTTCTCCGACGACATGGACGGGCTGCGCAAGGTCCCGGACAACATCCCGAACGGCGAGATGGTGGCGGAGCAGCTGGGCAAGCCGCTCACCGACATCCCCGACCCGTTCGGCACGCACGAGAGCTTCGGCCACCACATGAACGCCCGGCTGCGCGCGTTCCTGGACCGGTTCGGCTTCGCCTACAGCTTCCAGTCCGCCACCGAGCTCTACCGCTCCGGCCGGTTCGACGCAGCACTGCTGCGCGCCCTGGAGGTCCATGACGAGCTGGTCCGGATCGTCACCCCGATCCTGGGTGCCGAGCGTGCCGCCACCTACAGCCCGTTCCTGCCCCGCTCGCCCAAGTCCGGGAAGATCCTCCAGGTGAAGATCGAGGAGGTGAAGCAGGACGCCGGCACGGTCGTGTTCCGCGACGAGGACGGCACGCTCACCGAGGTCCCCGTCACCGGTGGCAACTGCAAGCTCCAGTGGCGCGCCGACTGGGCGATGCGCTGGTACGCCTTGGATGTCGACTACGAGATGTCGGGCAAGGACCTGATCGATTCGGTCAAGCTCGGCTCGCAGATCTGCCGGGCGATGGGCGGCAACCCGCCGGAGAACCTGACCTACGAGCTGTTCCTGGACGAGCAGGGCCAGAAGATCAGCAAGTCCAAGGGCAACGGGCTCACCATCGACGAGTGGCTGCGCTACGCCACCCCGGAAAGCCTGCAGCTCTTCCTCTACCGCGACCCCAAGGCCGCCAAGCGCCTGTACTTCGACGTGATCCCCAAGCATGTCGACGAGTACCAGCAGCTCCTGGAGGCCTATCCCGACCAGGACGACAAGGCGAAGCTCGGCAATCCGGTCTGGCACATCCATGCCGGCGACCCGGTGGTGACGAAACTGCCGATCAGCTTTGCCATGCTCTTGAACCTGGCCTCGGTGGTGAATGCCGAGGAGCCGCAGGTGATCTGGGGCTATATCAGCCAGTACGCGCCGGGCACCACGCCCGAGAGTGCCCCGGAGCTGGCGAAGCTCGTCGAGCATGCGGTCGCCTACTACCAGGACTTCGTGAAGCCCGCGAAGAAGTACCGCCAGCCCACCGAGCAGGAGCGCGCCGCCCTCCAGGAACTGCACGACGTGCTGGCCTCCCTGCCCGAGGGGACGGACGGCGAGGCGATCCAGAACGAGGTCTATGCGATCGGCAAGAACCACGGGTTCGAGCCGCTGCGCGCCTGGTTCTCGGCCCTCTACGAAGTGCTGCTCGGCCAGAGCCAGGGGCCGCGCTTCGGCAACTTCGCCGCCCTCTACGGCGTTGCTGCCACGCGCTCCCTGATCACCCAATCCCTGGCAGGCCTGCCCCGTGGCTGATCGACCCCACTACGTCGCCCCTTCGCACCGCAACGCCTGGGTCCGGCCGGACGACCGCTCGACCGCCGGCCGCTCGCGCAGCGGCGGGCCGGACGCCCGGATGATCGCCCTCGACATCCTGGAAGCCATGCTCGGCCAGAGCTGGCGGACCATGGATGACGCGCTGGCGCTGCATCGCGGCCTGAACCACCTGGATCCGCGCGACCGTGCGTTCACCCGGATCCTGGTGACGACCGTCCTGCGCCATCGTGGCCAGATCGACGACGTGCTGGCGCGCTTCTGGCGCTTCCCGCCGCAGAAGTCGCGGGCCCTCCACCTGCTGCGCATAGGGGCCGCTCAGCTCCTGTTCCTGGGCACCCCCGCGCACGCCGCTTTGTCCGCCACCGTCCAGCTCGCCTACGGCCCGCTGGACCGCGAGCGCGGCATGATCAATGCGATCCTGCGCAAGGTGGCCGAGGAGGGTCAGGCGATCCTGGCCGAGCAGGACGCCGGGCGGCTCAACACGCCGGAATGGCTCTGGTACTCCTGGGTGGAGGCCTATGGCGAGCCGACCGCGTCGGCGATCGCGACAGCGCACATGCAGGAGCCGCCGCTGGACCTGTCGGCCCGCGATGATGCCGCCTCGCTCGCCGAGATCCTGGGCGGCAAGCCGATGCCCGGCGGCACGGTGCGCATGCCCAACAGCGGCCAGATCGAGCGGCTGAAGGGCTATGGCGAGGGGCGCTTCTGGGTCCAGGACCTGGCGGCCAGCCTGCCCGCCCGCCTGCTGGGCCAGGTGAAGGGTCTGGACGTCCTCGACATGTGCGCGGCACCGGGCGGCAAGACCGCCCAGCTCGCGGCCGCCCATGCCCAGGTCACCGCGGTCGAGCAGGATCCGAACCGGGCCGAGCGCCTGCGCCTGAACCTGCGCCGCCTGCGGCTGGAAGCCGAGATCGTGGTGGGCGATGCCGCGCTGCTGCCCGAGAGCCGGCGCTGGCCACGCGTCCTGCTGGATGCGCCCTGCACCGCGACCGGCACGATCCGGCGCCACCCCGACGTCGCCTGGCACAAGCGCGCCTTCGACGTCACCCGGACCATGGACCTGCAGGCGCGCCTCCTGGACGGTGCCGCCCGGGTGACCGAGCCGGGCGGGCTGCTGGTCTATGCGGTCTGCTCGCTCCAGCCCGAGGAAGGCCCGGTCCAGGTCGAGCGCTTCCTGGAGCGCAATCAGGGCTTCGAGCGCGTCCCGCTGGAACTCGCCGAGCTGCCCGGCCTGGAGCCGTGCATCGACGGCCAGGGCAATTTGCGCACCCTTCCCTGCCATCTCGCCGAGGACGGCGGCATGGACGGCTTCTATGCGGCGCGCCTGCGCCGTCTTTCCTGAACTTTTTGCCGCTACTGGACATCCGCCTCATGGACGTCGTGCCGATCCGCTCCGCCCTGCTCTCGGTGAGCGACAAGACCGGTCTCGTCACCTTCGCCACCGCCCTGGCCGGCAGGGGCGTGCGCCTGCTCTCGACCGGCGGCACCGCCCGGGCGCTGCGCGAGGCAGGCCTCGACGTGACCGATGTTTCCGAGGTCACCGGCCATCCCGAGATCCTGGACGGCCGGGTCAAGACCCTGCACCCGAAGATCCATGGCGGCCTCCTGGGCCTGCGCGAGGATGACGAGCATCGCCGGCAGATGGCGGCCCACGGCATCGAGCCGATCGACCTCCTGGTCGTGAACCTCTACCCGTTCGAGGCCAGGGTCGCCTCGGGCGCCGGCTTTGCCGAATGCATCGAGAACATCGACATCGGCGGCCCGGCCATGGTGCGCGCCGCCTGCAAGAACCACGAGGCGGTCACGGTCGTCACGGACCCTGCCCAGTACGAGCGGGTGACCGCCGAGCTGGCTACCCATGGCGGCACCACACTCGCCACCCGCCGGCGCCTCGCCCTGGAAGCCTATGCCTCGACCGGCGCCTACGACGCCGCGATCACCGCCTGGCTGTCCTCCCAGGTTGAGGACACAGCACCCTTGCCGCAGCTCCCGCTCGGCGGCCGCCTCAGGCAGGCCCTGCGCTATGGCGAGAACCCGCACCAGCAGGCGGCCTTCTATGTCAGCGACCCCACCGTGCCGGGCGTAGGTGCCGCGGTCCAGGTCCAGGGCAAGGAACTCGGCTACAACAACATCGCCGACACCGATGCCGCCTGGAACTGCGTGGCCGAGTTCCCCGAGCCCGCCTGCGTGATCGTCAAGCACGCCAACCCCTGCGGTGCCGCCCTGGGCAAGAGCCCGCTGGACGCCTACCGCAAGGCCCTGGCGTCCGATCCCACCAGCGCGTTCGGCGGGATCGTCGCCTTCAACCGGCCGATCGATGCCGCTGCCGCCGAGGCGGTGACCGAGATCTTCACCGAGGTCGTGATCGCACCCGGCGCCGACGATGCCGCCAAGGCCGTGTTCGCCCGCAAGAAGAACCTGCGCCTGCTCCTTACCCCCGGCATGCCGGCGCCGGACCGGCCGCGCCGGACCTTCCGCTCGGTGGATGGCGGCTTCCTGATCCAGGACGAGGACATCAGCCCGATCGCCTCGACCACGCTCACCCAGGCCACCCGGCGGGCGCCGACCGAGGCGGAGCGGGCCGATCTCCTGTTCGCCTTCACCATCGCCAAGCACGTCAAGTCCAACGCGATCGTGCTGGCCAAGGACCGGGCCACGGTCGGCATCGGCGGCGGCCAGACCTCCCGGGTGGACGCAGCGAAGATCGCGGTCGAGCGCGCCCGCGCCGGCGGCAATGCCCATGGCTGCGTCGTCGCCTCGGATGCGTTCTTCCCCTTCCCCGACGGCCTGCTGATCGCGATCGAGGGCGGTGCCGTCGCCGCGATCCAGCCGGGCGGCTCGGTCAAGGATGCCGAGGTGATCGCGGCCGCCGATGGGGCCGGCATCGCCATGGTCACGACCGGGATGCGCCACTTCCGCCACTGATGGGCAGGTGCGCGAGCGGCAGGCGGGCCAGCAGGATCGCGCCGGCCACCCAGAACAGCAGGATCGGGATCATCCCGATCCGCTGGCTGCCGCTCAGCGTGGTCAGGATCGCCACCAGCATCGGCCCCAGGAACGCAGTCGCCCGCCCGGTGAGCGCCAGGATGCCGAACAGCTCGGCCCGGCGCTCCGGATGGGCCAGGCGCGCCACCGTCGAGCGGGTCGCACTCTGCACCGGCCCCACGAACAGACCGAGCGCCCCACCGGCGATCTCGAACACGAGCTGGCTCGGCGCCAGCAGTGCGCCCAGCCCGCAGGCGATCAGCCCGGCGAGGCCCGCCAGGATGGTGCGCCTGCCGCCCAGCCGGTCGTCCATCCGGGCGAATGCCCAGGCACCGATCCCGGCGGTCACGTTCAGCACGATGCCGAAGCGCAGCACCTCGGCCAAGCTCATGCCGAACGTGCCGGCCGCATAGATCCCGCCCAGCGCGAACAGGGTGGCGAGCCCGTCCGCCCAGAGCATGGCGGCCAGGAGGAACAGGGCCAGCGTCCGGTCGCGCAGCAGGTCGTGCAGCGACATGCGCAGGTTGCGCAGGCTGGCACGGACGATGCGCCGGTCGGGCAGCGCAGCACCCGGGCGGTCCCGGACGGTCAGGAACAGCGGCAGCGAGAACAGGACCAGCCACAGCGCCACCAGCGGCCCCACGATCCGGACATGGGCCATGGTCGCCTTGTCCAGGCCGAACGCCGGGATCTCGGGCTGAAGAAACAGGACCAGCGCCAGCACGAGGCAAAGGAGGCCGCCGGCATAGCCCAGGCCCCAGCCGAACCCGGACCAGCCGCCGATCCGGTCCGGCGGCGCCAAGTCGGCCAGGATCGCGTTGTTGAACACGTTGCCGAGCTCGCTGCCGAGATTGGCCAGTCCCACCACCACGAGCGCCAGCAGCAGCATGGACGGGTCGGGCAGGATGAACCAGATCGCCGCGGTGCCCGCCGCCTGGAGCACCACGCAGGCGAGCAGCCACGGCTTGCGCGGGCCGCCGGCATCGGTGATTGCCCCCACCACCACGCCCAGCACTGCCGCTGCCAGAGCCGACGCGCTCATCGCCCAGCCCCAGGCCGCCTGGCCCTCGACCTCGGAGGGTGCCACCGCCTTGGCGACATAGGTCGCGACTACGAAGGTCACCACGATCGCGGCGAAGGGCGAGGTCGCCCAGTCGAACAGCGCCCAGGCGTAAAGCTCGCGCGTCCGCGTTTTCCCAGGCGGCGCCATCCCGTTCCCCGTTGCCCTGTCCGGTGTGCGGCATCCATATCAGGGTCGCGCCGACGATGCAGTGGAGGAACCGGCATGCCATCCCTGACCACCCCACCGGGCGAGCTCGGCTTTATCGCCCCGTCCTTCACCCTGAAGGACGTCGATGGCGGCATGAAGAGCCTGGCGGACCTCGCCGGTCCGAACGGGACGCTGGTGGCCTTCATCTGCAACCACTGCCCCTATGTGAAGGCGATCATCGACCGGCTGGTCCGGGACGCCGCCGAGCTGAAGGGGCTGGGCGTGAACACGGTCGCGATCTGCAGCAACGACGCCGTGCATTATCCGGACGACGACTTTCCCAGCATGCAGCGCTTCGCCGAGCAGCACCGCCTGGGCTTTCCCTACCTCCATGACGAGAGCCAGGACGTCGCCCGGGCCTATGGCGCCGTCTGCACGCCAGACTTCTTCGGCTTCGACAAGGAGCTGAAGCTCCGCTACCGCGGCCGCCTGGACAGTTCCGGCCGCCAGGCGGGTGCGCCCGATGCCAAGCGCGAACTGTTCCTCGCCATGCAGCAGGTGGCGGAGACGGGCCAGGCTCCGGCCGAGCAGGTCCCGTCCATGGGCTGCTCGATCAAGTGGAAGGAGGCCTGAGCCCCTTGGCCTTCGACAGCCTGCGCGACTTCATCGCGCATCTGGAAGCGCGCGGGCGCCTGGTCCGGGTCAAGACGCCGGTCTCGCCGGTCCTGGAGATGACCGAGATCCAGACCCGCCTGCTCGCCGAGGGCGGCCCGGCCGTCCTGTTCGAGAACGTGGTCGATTCCTCGATGCCGGTGCTGGTCAACCTGTTCGGCACGGTCGAGCGGGTCGCCTGGGGCATGGGCAAGGAGCCGCACGAGCTGACCGAGCTCGGCAAGACCCTCGCCTTCTTCAAGCAGCCGGAGCCGCCCAAAGGCCTGCGCGAGGCGATGGAGCTGATGCCGCTGGCCAAGGCGGCGCTGGCAATGCGGCCCAAGACGGTCCGCCATGCGCCCTGCCAGGAGGTGGTGCTCCAAGGCGAGCGCATCGATCTCGGCCGGCTGCCGATCCAGACCTGCTGGCCGGGCGAGCCCGCCCCCCTGATCACCTGGCCGCTCGTGGTCACCAAGGGCCCCTCCGACGCGCGGGAGGACAGCTTCAACCTCGGCATCTACCGGATGCAGGTGACGGGGCGGAACAGCACGATCATGCGCTGGCTGAAGCACCGGGGCGGTGCCCAGCACCACCAGCGCTGGAAGCAGGCCAGGCGCGAGCCCCTGCCCGCCGCAGCGGTGATCGGCGCCGATCCCGGCACCACGCTCGCCGCCGTCACCCCGGTCCCCGACACTGTGTCCGAATACCAGTTCGCCGGCCTCCTGCGCGGCCGGCGGGTCGAGCTGGTCGACTGCGTGAGCGTGCCGCTGAAGGTGCCGGCCAGCGCGGAGATCGTGATCGAGGGCCATGTCTCGCTGGACGAGCTGGCCGACGAGGGGCCGTACGGCGACCATACCGGCTACTACAACTCGGTGGAGCGCTTCCCGGTCTTCCATGTCAGCGCCATCACCATGCGGCGCGACCCGATCTATCTTTCGACCTTCACTGGCCGGCCACCGGACGAGCCGTCCGTGCTGGGCGAGGCACTGAACGACGTGTTCCTGCCGCTCCTGCAGCTCCAGTTCCCCGAGATCGTCGACTTCTGGCTGCCGCCGGAGGGCTGCTCCTACCGCGTGGCGGTCGTGTCGATCCGCAAGGCCTATCCCGGCCATGCCAAGCGGATCATGCTGGGCGTCTGGTCCTATCTGCGCCAGTTCATGTACACCAAATACGTGATCGTGGTCGGCGACGACATCAACGCGCGCGACTGGAAGGACGTGATCTGGGCGATCTCGACCAAGTCCGACCCGTCCCGCGACCTCACCATCCTGGAGCATACCCCGATCGACTATCTGGACTTCGCCTCGCCGGAATCGGGCTTAGGGGGCAAGCTCGGGATCGACGCAACCGACAAGTGGCCGCCGGAAACCAAGCGCGAGTGGGGCGAGGAGATCCGGATGGACCAGGACGTGATCGAGGAAGTCTCGCGCAAATGGGCCAGCTACGGCCTGCCCGGCAGCGGCAAGCCGATCTGGAAGTGAGGCTGGCCGCCCGGGCGCGGAGCCGGCGCCGTGCTCGCGGGTTCTGCTGGGCAGGACCTCGTGCGCGGAAGGAATGCGGATGACCACCGAGATCGACCTCACGGAGATCCTGGGTCGTGCGCGTGCCGTCCTGCCCGAGGCCAGCGCCATCGCGATGCGCAACTTCCGGGCAGCGGTCGGGAGCTGGGAGAAGGGGCCCGGCCAGATCGTGACCGAGGCCGATGTCGCCATCGACCGGCTCCTGCACGAGCGGCTGCGCCGGCCGGGCGAGGCTTGGCTTTCGGAGGAGACCGCGGACGACCGCTCGCGGCTGACCGGGCGGGGCTGCTGGGTGGTGGACCCGATCGACGGCACCCGCTCGTTCGCCGAGGGCAAGCCGGAGTTCTCGATCTGCATCGGCTATCTGGTCGACGGACAGCCGGTGGTCGGCATCGTCGCCAACCCCGCGACCGGCGAGACGTTCGAGGCGGTGGCGGGCCAGGGCGCCACCCTCAACGGCCAGCCCCTGCCCCGCCTGCCCGACGGGCCGATCGCGCAGCCGCGCATCGCCGCCAGCCGGACCGAGGTGCGCAAGCGGCCGCTCGCCTGGCTGGCGCCGGATGCCGTCTGGACCATGCTGGGCTCGCTGGCGCTGAAGCTGGCCTTCGTCGCGGCCGGCCGGTTCGACGCCTATGTCACGCTCCGGCGCACCAATGACTGGGACATCGCCGCAGCCGACGTGATCCTGCGCGAGGTCGGGGTCCGCTTGGCCGAGCCCGACGGGACACCGGTCCGCTACGACGGGGAGCAGCCCACCCACAAGGGCTTGGTCGCCGCCCCGGCGGGCCTGCAGCGGATCCTGCTGGACCGGCTCGCTGCGGCGTTTCCCGTCCGGTGACAGCCGTGCTAGGCACAGGCCCCGCGCCCGGAAGGCGTGCTGGCCGCAGGCCGGCACCGCCCAGACCGGACGGATCCAGGAGTGTCCGACCTTGCCCAACATCGCGGCCGAGCGGCTGCACCGGCTAGCTTCCACCATCGTCGCGGCCACCGGCTCCAGCCCGGACGAGGCCAAGGCCGTGGCCGACCATCTGGTCATGTCCAACCTGACCGGCCACGACAGCCACGGCGTGGGCATGCTGCCGGACTATGTGAAGAACTGCCGCGCCGGCCTCCTGGTCCCCAACCAGTCGCTCAAGGTGCTGCGTGACGTGGGCGCGGTGCTGCTGGTCGATGGCGGGCGCGGCTTCGGCCAGACCATGGCCCGTGACGCGATGCGGCTGGGTGCCGAGCGGGCGAAGAAGCTGGGCTGCGCCGTGGTCGGCCTGCGCAATGCCAGCCATGTCGGCCGGATCGGCTTCTGGGCCGAGCAGTGTGCTGCCGAAGGGCTGGTCTCGCTCCATTTCGTCAACGTCGCCGATCACGACCCGCTCCAGGCGCCGTTCGGCTGCTCGGATGCCAGGCTCGGCACCAACCCGTTCTGCGTGGCCGTACCCGGTGCCGACGGCAAGCCCATGCTGCTGCTGGACATGGCCACCTCGGCCATCGCGTTCGGCAAGGCGCGGGTCGCCCGCAACAAGGGCGTGCCGGTGCCGGACGGCGTGCTGATCGACGCCGAGGGCCGCCCGACCACTGATCCCACCACCTATGTCGACACCCGCAAGGGCGCCTTGCTCTCCTTCGGTCTGCACAAGGGCTCGGGCCTCGCGATCTTCTGCGAGATCCTAGGGGCCGCACTGATCGGCGGGCAGACCATCGCCCCGCATCACGAGCGGCTGGACGGCATCGTCAACTCGATGCTCTCGCTGCTGGTCGACCCGGCCGTGTTCGGCGACCTCGAATCGATGCGCGCCGAGGTGCAGGCGGTGATCGACTGGGTCAAGGCTTCGCCGGCAGCGCCGGGCTTCGAGGCGGTGCTGATGCCGGGCGACCCGGAGAACCTGGCCCGCACGAAGCGGGCGGCCGAGGGCGTGCCGATCGACCCGAAGTCGCTGGGTGACATCCTGGCCGCGGGCGCCTCGCTCGGGCTGGATCCGGCGGAGCTGCGCCGGATCGTCGAGGACTGAACGCCATGGAACAGGTGGATGCCGTCGTCATCGGTGCCGGCGTGGTCGGCCTCGCGGTCGCCCGCAGGCTCGCCATGGCCGGCCGCGAGGTCTTGGTGCTGGAGAAGGCCGATGCGATCGGCACCGAGACCAGCTCGCGCAACAGCGAGGTCATCCATGCCGGCATCTACTATCCGACCGGCAGCCTGAAGGCCGCCACCTGTGTGGCGGGCAACCAGTTTCTGTACCGCTACTGCGAGGAGCGCGGTGTACCCCATCGCCGCTGCGGCAAGCTGATCGTGGCGACCAACGCCGCGGAAGAAGCCAAGCTGCACGAGCTCCACGCCAAGGCGGCCGCCAACGGCGTGGCGCTGGAATGGCGGACCGGCCGCCAGGCGGTGGACCAGGAGCCGCAGCTCAAGGCCACCGCCGCCCTCTGGTCGCCCACCACCGGGATCATCGACAGCCACGGCCTGATGCTGGCCTATCAGGGCGACGCCGAGAACCACGGCGCGGTCCTGTGCTTCGAGACCCCGGTGACCCGGCTGGAGGCGACGCCAGACGGGATCGTGGTCGAGACCGGCGGGCAGGAGCCGATGGCGCTGCAGGCCAAGATCGTGGTGAACAGCGCCGGACTGGACGCCCCGGGCCTGACCCGCCAGACGGCGGGCCTGCCCGCCAACAGCCAGCGCCAGGGCTATCTGTGCAAGGGCAGCTACTACGTCCTGACCGGCCGTTCGCCCTTTTCTACGCTGATCTACCCGATGCCGGAAAGGGCCGGGCTGGGCGTCCATGTCACGCTCGACCTGGGCGGCCGGGCCCGGTTCGGGCCGGACACGGAATGGGTCGAGTCGATCGACTATACGGTCGACCCGCGCCGTGCCGACGTGTTCTACGACGCGATCCGCCGCTACTGGCCGGGCCTGCCCGCAGGCGCCCTGGAGCCGGGCTATGCCGGCATCCGGCCCAAGCTATCGCCGGCCGGCTCGGTGGCCGAGGACTTCCTGATCCAGGGGCCGGACGATCACGGCATCCCGGGCTTGGTCAACCTGCTGGGGATCGAGAGCCCGGGCCTCACCGCCAGCCCAGCCATAGCCGACCGAGTCGCTACCCTGCTGGCACTGGACTGACACGGGCGGGAGGCCGCCCCTGTCCAGGGCGGCCGGCGGGCCAGGCTGCCAGAGGCTGAAGGCGATCGGCCGACCGGCCGTTCTTGCTTCTCGCGTCATGGCCGAGGCTCGACCACGGCCATCTGGTCCGCGGAAGCCTGCCAGAGTGTATGGCATCGATTCCACGCAGGATCAGGCGTTCTGGTCGCGCGTGGATTGATGTCCTGCGGGTACGGGCTACGTTGTCCGCGATCCTGTCGCAGCGGGTTTCAGGGGGGCGTCTTCGCTCGTGCGGCCGGAGGGCCAAGAGCCACCGCACCTTGAGCGCACGCTTCTGGCGCTGCTTCTGACACGCCTCCCGCCGGCGCGTGGCTGGCGTGACGTCGAGGCGCTTACTGTCGCTCATGCCGAGGCGCCCGGATGACCTAGTTGCATGCCGGCGCGACGTTCCACTTTGGCCGATGCCAATGCCCTGCGCTCATCGGCTCCGGTCAGGCGTTGGTCCCGGCCTTGTTGGACAACCTCTCGCCGTCTCAGGTGCGCATGACCAAAGAAGAGTTGGGACTGCTCGATCCGACCCTTCCGCCCCTGCGGCAACGCCGCCCCAAGCCATCTCCTGACGGCTGCCCTTGCAGAAATGGAGCCGGCACCTGCTGCATCGGCTGGCGGATTGAACTGTTCTCCACCGGTTGAAGCAGCATCCGCACATCGGTCACTTCGTCGGCGGTCCGGAGCACGCAGTGCACCTACAGGTCGCCACTGCCATCGTGACCCGCCTCTTGCCCGAACTGCTCCACGTCCCAGCCGGCACCAACTGGCGGTTCCATCGGCTGCACCTCGCCGAGGTGGTCGAGCGGATTGATCGATGGCCATAGCGATCCGCCGCCCAGGTACCGGAGCTGCAGTGAAGCCTGGTGCTTTCACCCGCCAACCGGATAGCCGTGCGGCTCGAACGGGCATGAGGAGCGGATGAAGCCAAAAGCTGCTGCCAGAAGCGCATGGTCCCTTAGAAAGCCGGTTGGCTACCTGCTGGTCATGACGGCCTTGCGGCACCAGCACCGGCGCGGGTCTGGACATGCGGGACCGGCATCCCTAGCTCCTGGGGCCGGCACGTTGTGCCAGGGGTCGGTTGCCGTCGGCAGACGAGGGTTGGGATATTGCCGGACTGGTTCTTCTTCTACGGCACGCTGATGGACCGCGACGTGCTCGCTCATGTGGTCGACCGCGAGGTCGCCGACGACGAGCTGTTCCCGGCGATCCTCCATGGCGTCCGCCGGGTCGCCGTCCCGGGCTTCACCTATCCGCGCCTGGTCGACGCGCCGGGCCATCTCGCGGCGGGCCTGGCGCTGCACCGGCCTTCGCCGCGCGATCTCGTGCGCCTGCACTGGTTCGAGGAAGGCGAGTACGGCGCCGCCACGGCCAGGATCCAGCTCCTGGATGGCCGGAACGTGCCGGCCAGCTACTTCAGCGCGTTCGATTCGATCCTGCCGGCCGGCAGCAGCGACTGGTGCCCGCTCACCTGGCGCCGCGATCATAAGGCTTCCTGCCTGGCCCAGTGCCCGGAATGGATGACCGGCTGCCCGGAGCCCGACAGCGCCGACCCGTTCGTCCGCGAGGCGCTGGCGAACCATCCGGCGCTGGCGGCCTGACCAGGCGCATCGGCTCCACACCGGTCTCCCCTCACGCTGCCGCCCGGCTCACCCCAGGCGCCCAGCGATGCAGCCAGGCCAGCGCCTCGTCTGCGCCCATGGGTGCCGCGATCAGGAAGCCCTGGAGCCGCTCGCAGCCGAGCTCCGCCACCGAGCGGGCGACCTGCTCGCTCTCCACGCCTTCCGCCGTGGTCACCAGGCCCAGCCCGTGCGCGATGCCGACGATCGAACGCAGGACCACCCGGGCCGGCCCGTCGGCCTCCTCGAGCGGCGCGACGAAGCTGCGGTGGACCTTGATCTCGTCGAGCGGCAGGCGCTGCAGATGGGTGAGCGAGGAATAGCCCGTGCCGAAATCGTCCATCGCCACGCGGCAGCCCAGCTCGCGCAGCCGCTGCAACTGCTGCCGGCTGCGCTCCGGGTCGGCCATGATCGAGCCCTCGGTGACGTCGAGCGTGAGCTCGGCCGGTGCGGTGCCCCAGCTCGCCAGGGCCTGGCGGACATGGTCGATCAACTGCTCGTCGCGCAGCCAGAAATTGGCGAGGTTGACCGCCACCTCCAGCCGGTAGCCATGCGCGCGCCATTCGCGCTGACGCTTCAGGCATTCGTCCAGCACGAACCGGGTGAGCGGCCCCATGAGCCGGGCCCGCTCCGCCACGGGCAGGAACATGTCCGGCTGCAGCCGGCCATAGACCGGGTGATCCCAGCGCAAGAGCCCCTCGAACCCGGCCACGCTGCGGGTCGCGGCCTCGATCTTCGGTTGGAAATGGATGGTGAGCCCCTCCGCCTCGATCGCGCGCTCCAGGTCGGTGCGCAGCGCCGGGCGCCGGATCACGCCCAGGTCCTGGGGCTGGCCGGCCAGCACATAGCCCAGCACGTCGCGCTTGGCCGCGTACATGGCCTCGTCCGCCGAGCGCAGCAGCGCATCGAGCTCGTTGCCGTGGCGCGGCCGGAGCGCGATGCCGATGCTCACCCCCAGGCCCAGGGAGAAGCCCTCGATCAGGAACTGGGGGCGCATCGCCTGCACCAGCCGGCGTGCCACCTCGACCGCCTCGTCCGCACTGGTGGGCGGCGGCAGCAGCACGGCGAACTCATCACCGCCCAGGCGCGCCAGCGTGTCGGTGCGGCGCAGCGCCTCGGTGAGCCTGGGCGCCACCGCGCGCAGCAGGAGGTCGCCGATGTCGTGGCCGAGCGTGTCGTTGACCTGCTTGAACCGGTCGAGGTCGAGCATGAGGATCGCGCAGGCTTCGTCGCGGCGCTCGGCCAGCGCCATTGCCTGCTCCGCCCGGTCGGCGAACAGCACGCGGTTGGGCAGGCCGGTCAGCGGGTCGTGCAGTGCCATCTGCTCCAGGCGGTTCAGGCGCTGGCGGCGCGGGCCGCCGTCGCGGATCGCGACCAGCCAGCCCGAGTCTGGCCTGGGCACCACCATCAGGTCGACATGGCAGGCTCCGCCGTCCGCACTCAGGAGCTGGCCCTCGTGGGCATGGGCGCGCAACGTGCCGTCGGCATCGACAAGGTCCGGCAGGAAGCTCGCCAGAAGCTCGCCATGGGCGGAGCAGCCCAGCATGCGCCTAGCCATCTGGTCGGTGTCAATGATCCGCCCATCCGCATCGGTCGCCACCAGCCCGGCTGCCCGGCCGCTGTCCGCATCGTCCGGCACCACGGAGGGGAGCTGCGGGGACTGCTGCGGCTCGAGCGATGCCAGAACCACACCTGTCGCCGTGGCCGGCACCTCGGGTGGCACCCTGACGATCAGGGCGGCGAGCAGGCAGCTGCCGCCGATCACGGCGACGAAGGCTGCCAGCAGCATGAGCGAGATCGCAGTATCGAGCGGCACACGGATCATCCCGGCGGCCGCCCATGCATCGCGGCCTCGGGAGGAACCCTAGCCGCTCATCCGTAAAGAAAAGGTTGCGCCGGGCATACCCGGCAGCGTCACCACTCCTGCCGGTAGTTCGGCGCCTCCCGGGTGATCGACACGTCGTGCACGTGGCTTTCGCGCAGGCCCGCATTGGTGATGCGCACGAACCGGGCATTGCGGCGCAGCGACGGCAGATCCGCCTGGCCGGTATAGCCCATCGCGGCGCGCAGGCCGCCCACCAGCTGGTGGATCACGTTGCCGACCGGGCCCCGGTACGGCACCCGGCCCTCGATGCCTTCAGGCACCAGCTTCAGCGTTTCGCGGACCTCGGCCTGGAAGTAGCGGTCGGCCGAGCCGCGCGCCATCGCACCCAGCGAGCCCATACCGCGATAAGCCTTGTAGGAGCGGCCCTGGTAGAGCAGGACCTCGCCCGGGCTCTCGTCGGTGCCGGCGAACATCGACCCGATCATCGCGGCGTCGGCACCGGCCGCCACCGCCTTGGCCAGATCGCCCGAGGCGCGGATGCCGCCATCGGCGATCACCGGCACGCCCCTGGCGGCGCAGGCCTCGGCGGCATCCAGCACCGCGGTGAGCTGCGGCACGCCCACCCCGGCCACCACCCGGGTCGTGCAGATCGAGCCCGGCCCGATGCCGACCTTCACCGCATCCGCGCCGGCGTCCATCAGCGCCTTGGCGCCGTCGGCCGTGGCGATGTTGCCGGCGATCACGCGGACGGCGTTGGACAGCTTGCGGATGGCGCTCACCCCGTCGAGTACGCCGCGGGAATGGCCGTGTGCCGTGTCCACCACCAGCACGTCGACGCCGGCCTCGATCAGCGCCTCGGCCCGGGCGAGCCCGGCCTCGCCCACCCCGGTAGCGGCGCCGACCCGCAGCCGGCCCTGCGCATCCTTGGTGGCGTTCGGGTATTTCTGCGCCTTCTCGATGTCCTTGACGGTGATCAGGCCCTTCAGCCGGTAGGCCTCGTCGACCACGAGCAGCTTCTCGATCCGGAAGCGGTGCAGGAGCTCCAGCGCCTCGGCGCGCTCGAAGCCCTCGTGCACGGTCACCAGGTCCTTCGCCGTCATCAGCTCGGAGACCGGCTTGTCGGTCATCTTGGCGAAGCGGACGTCGCGGTTGGTCAGGATGCCGACCAGCCGCCCGGCCGGGCCGTCCACCACCGGCAGGCCGGAGATGCCGTGACGCTCCATGATGGCCAGCGCCTCGGACAGCATGGTCTGCGGTGTCACCGTCATCGGGTTGACCACCATGCCGGCCTCGAACTTCTTGACCTGGCGGACCTGGTTGGCCTGGTCCTCGATCTCGAGGTTCTTGTGGATGATGCCGAGCCCGCCCAGCTGCGCCATGGTGATCGCCATGGGCGCCTCGGTCACCGTGTCCATCGCTGCCGAAAGCAGCGGGATGCCCAGCTCGATGTCCGGGGCGATCTTGGTGCGCACGTCGACCATGTTCGGCAGGACCTCGGACAGGCCCGGCTCCAGCAGCACGTCGTCGAAGGTGAGCGCTTCGCGCAGGCGCAGCGAGGTGCCGCTGGACATGCCCATTCTCCGGCCGTGATCTGAAGTTGCGGCGATATAACGGGTCCGGCCGATCGCGAACAGCGGCAAAGGACCGGCGAAGGAATGCAGCGCGTGCATGGCAGCACTTCCTACACAGCCGGTCCCGGATCGGGACCCCGCAGTCTGGAATGATCGTACTTTCCGTTGCACACCCGCCGCCCATCGGCCAAAACCCCGGCCGGTACACTTCGAGCCGGGAGATGGTCGAAATGAGTGGTCCCAAGCGGCGACTGCGCAGCCAGGACTGGTGGGACGACTACAAAGAGCCGGACATGACCGCGCTCTACCTGGAGCGCTATCTGAACTTCGGCCTGACCCGCCGCGAGCTGCAGTCCGGCAAGCCGATCATCGGCATCGCCCAGACCGGCTCCGACATAGCACCCTGCAACCGCCACCATGTCGAGCTTGCCTCGCGGGTGCGCGACGGCATCCGCGATGCCGGCGGCATCCCGCTCGAGTTCCCGGTCCATCCGGTCCAGGAGACCGGCAAGCGGCCGACCGCGATGCTCGACCGCAACCTCCAGTACCTGACCCTGGTCGAGGTGCTCTACGGCTACCCGCTGGACGGCGTGGTGCTGACCACGGGTTGCGACAAGACCGTGGGTTCCATGCTGATGGGTGCCGCCACGGTGGACCTGCCGGCGATCGTGCTCTCCGGCGGGCCGATGCTGAACGGCTGGTACGATGGCAAGCTCGCCGGGTCGGGCATGGTCGTCTGGCACGCCCGGCAGATGCTGGCCAAGGGCGAGATCGGCGTCGACGAGTTCATGGACATGACCTGCGCGTCCGCGCCCTCGGTCGGCCACTGCAACACCATGGGCACCGCGTCCTCGATGAACGCCATGGCCGAGGCACTCGGCATGTCGCTCACCGGCTGCTCCGCGATCCCGGGCCCCTACCGCGAGCGCGGCCAGATGGCCTACGAGACCGGCTACCGGATCGTGGGCATGGTCCACGAGGACCTGAAGCCCTCCAAGGTGCTGACCCGCAAGGCCTTCGAGAATGCCGTGATGGTGGCGGCCGCCGCCGGCTGCTCGACCAACTGCCCGCCGCATGTGATCGCGGTGGCGCGGCACATGGGGGTCGAGCTCGACATCAAGGACTGGGAACTGTCCAAGGACGTGCCGCTGCTGGTCAACATGCAGCCGGCCGGCGAATTCCTGGGCGAGGAGTTCTTCCGGGCGGGCGGCGTGCCGGCAGTGATCAAGGAGCTGATCAAGGTCGGCCGCTTCCACACCGACGTCATCACCGTCACCGGCAAGACCATGGGCGAGAACCACGAGAAGGTGCCGTTCTCGCAGGACCGCCGGGTGATCAGGGCGTATGAGGAGCCGCTGATGCCGGAGGCGGGCTTCGTCATCATGTCGGGCAACATCTTCGATTCGGCGGTGATGAAGACCTCGGTGGTCAGCCCCGAGTTCCGCGCCAAGTACCTGGAGAACCCGGCCAGCCCCGGCGTGTTCGAGGGCCGGGCGATCGTGTTCGAAGGGCCGGAGGACTATCACGACCGGATCGACGACGAGAGCCTCGACATCGACGAGGACTGCTTCCTGTTCATCCGCAACTGCGGCCCGGTGGGCTACCCGGGTGCCGCCGAGGTGGTGAACATGCGGCCGCCGACCAAGCTGATGAAGAAGGGCATCCGCGCCCTGCCGACCATCGGCGACGGCCGGCAGTCCGGCACCGCGGACAGCCCCTCCATCCTGAACGCCTCGCCGGAAGCGGCGGTGGGCGGCAATCTCGCGCTCATCCGGACCAACGACAAGGTGCGGCTGGACATGAACAAGAGCCGCCTCGACGTCCTGATCTCGCCTGAGGAGATGGCCGAGCGGCGCAAGGCGTGGGAGGCGAACCCGCCCAAGCAGCCGCCGTCGCAGACGCCCTGGCAGGAGCTGTACCGGCAGACGGTCGGCCAGCTCTCGACCGGTGCCTGCATGGAGCCGGCGACCCTCTACCTCAAGGTCATCGAGACCTACGGCACGCCGCGCCGCAACCACTGATGGAGCCAAGGCTTGCAGATCCACGCTGATCCGCAAGCCTTGCGCTACTTCACGTAGTTGATGTTCCAGGGTTTTTCCTGGCTCTCGGGTTCGTTCGTGCAAAACACGATTCCCCCGGCTGCACCAGGCCGGGAGCCGGGAACGATCAGGCAGGATAGCACGAGGCGGAGTCGGCAGCGACGCCATTCGGCGCTGCCCTGCCGCCTCTGCGTCCGGACCTCGTTCACGACCTGGCGCGGATCAGTTCGTCGCTCTTCGCCCAAAGCCGCCCGGCCCTGGCGGGATCGAGCGCATACGACCTGACGCCGTCGGCGAACGGATTGGGCGTGTCGTCGATCGGCGCCACCGCGCAATCCTCGAGATAGCGCCCGCCGATCTCGTCCCGGTCGGTCACGACCGCGGCCCAGACCGAGGTCGCCGCGGCCTGCGGGACTTCCTTCAGCTCCGCCGGCGGAAGGCCCGCTTCGGCGCGTGCCTTGCCGACGGTCTCCAGCAGGCCCTGCAGTTCGTCCTGCGAGAGATGGCGCGGGAGATCGGTGAAGCTGTTTCCGGGCATCACCGCGGCAGCCCGGATGCCGCGCTCGCGATGCCGCCGGTCGAACTCGACGGCGAAGAGAATGTTGGCTGTCTTGGACCGGCCATAGGCGACCCATGGGTCATAGGCCTGCCCCTGGAAGTTCGGATCGTCCAGGTCCACATCGGCGACGCCATGGGCCTGGGACGACAGCACGACCAGGCGGCCGTTGGGGGCGAAGAGCGGTCCCATCCGGTCGACCAGGGCAAAATGGCCGAGATGGTTGGTCCCGAACTGGACTTCGAAACCGTCCACCGTCCGGCCGAAGGGCGTCGCCATGACGCCGGCATTGGCGATGACGGCGTCGAACCTCCGGCCATCGGCCAGCAGCCGATCCGCACCGGCGCGAGTGCTCTGCAGGGATGCCAGATCGAGCTCGATCAGCTCCAGGCTGCCGCCGCCCTGCGACGCGGCCTCACGGACCGCTGCGGTGGCCGGCTCGGCCTTGGCGAGGTTCCTGACCGCACCGACGACGCTGGCACCATGCGCCACCAGGGAGCGGGCGGTTTCCCGTCCGATGCCCGCCGATGCGCCGGTGACGAGAACTCGCTTCCCCGTGAGGTCGACGCCGGAAAGCACCTGGTCGGCGGTCGACTTTGCACCGAACTTGCCAGTCATCTCATGTCCTCTCGCTGCTCAGGCAGAACTTCGGTCTTCGGCGCTCAGATCTGGTAGCCGCCGGCGACGTCCAGGACGGCACCGCTGATGTAGCCGGCGTTCGGGCCGGCGAGGAAACAGACCGTCGCCGCCACCTCCTCCACCGTCGCGATCCGGCGGATCGCGTGGAGGTCCATCACCGTTTCCGGCACGTTGTGGGCCGCGGCCGCCGCCATGTCGGTCGGCATGATGCCTGGCTGCACGACGTTCACGGTGATGTTGCGGGGGCCGAGGTCACGGCCGACGCCCTTGGCGTAGCCGGCGATGGCCGCCTTGGTGCCCGTATAGTCCGCAGCACCCGGGAACGCGGTCCGGGTGGCGATCGCGGAACCGATGAAGATGATCCGGCCGCCGTCGGAAAGCTTCGCGGCAGCGGCGCGCGTGGTCGCCACCACCCCCAGCACGTTGACCTGCCACTGGCGGTCGAGCTGGTCCGTATCGGCGTCGGGGTCGCCGACACTGGTGCCCTGGACGGCGATGGCCGCGTTGTTCACGAGGATGTCGAGCCTGCCGAACTCCGAGACGACGGCATCGACCAGGGACCGGGCGGACGACGGCTCCGCTTGGTCGCTCCGGATCGCGACCGCGCGCACGCCGGCCTTCTGCAGCTCCTGGACGACCGCCCCCGCCTTCTCCGCGGACGCGACATAGCTGATCGCGACATCGGCGCCCTCGGCGGCCAGCGCCGCAGCGATGGCAGCGCCGAGGCCCCGGGAGCCCCCGGTCACCAGGGCAACCTTGCCCTTCAGCGCGTTCGACATGGGGATCCCCTTCCATGGGCGCGCGGGGCGCCGTTTCCGGCTGCGGCAGGTCGCCGGGCCGATATCGTACCAATCATTACGATAACGATTGGTATGGAAGATGGACGTGTGCCGTCAAGCGGATTAGTAATGGTCGTTATGAAAAAGGGTGAGCTGGACTGATGGGCCGCCGTCGCGAGTTCGACGTGGAGAAGGCGCTGGACGCGGTGCTGTGCGTGTTCTGGCGCAAGGGATACGAGGGTGCTTCCTACACCGACCTGACCGAGGCGGCGGGCGTCGAACGGCCGGCCCTTTATGCCGCGTTCGGCAACAAGGAAGCGCTCTTCCGCCGGGCCCTCGCCCGCTATTATGAGCGATACCTGAGCTACATTCCGGAGGCGCTGCAGCTGCCGACGGCGCGGGAGGTCGCCGCGCACATCCTGTACAGCGCGATCGACCTCAACACCCGCTATCCCGCCCATACGGGGTGCCTCGGCATCAACGGGGTCCTGGCCGGCTCGGAGGACGCCGAGCCGGTGCGCCAGGCGCTGATCGATGCCCGTGCAGCCGGCGAGGCGCAGCTTCGGGAACGGTTCGAACGGGCCAGGGCTGAGGGCGACCTGCCGGCGACGGCCAGACCCGACGCCCTTGCAGCGTTCGTGATGGCGGTCCTGCATGGCATGGCGGTGCAGGCCAAGGCCGGCTTCAGCCGCGACAAGCTGGAGACTGTCGCCGAGCAGGCGCTGGTCACATGGCCAGTCGGCAGCGCGTCCTGAGCCGTTGTCCTGGCCGTTCTGTGGGACGCCCCGGACGGGCTGCTAGTCGACCGGCTCCAGGTCGACCGCGGCCCGCAGCAGGGCCTGGGTGTAGGGCTGCGTCGGCCGGGTCATGACCTGCTCGGTGGGGCCGGCCTCCACGATCCGCCCGTCCTTCATCACCACGACCTCGTGTGCGATGGCGCGGACCACGCGCAGGTCGTGGCTGATGAACATGAAGGTCAGGCCGCGGCGCTCCTGGAGGCCTTTCAGGAGCTGGATGATCTGGACCTGAATCGACACGTCGAGGGCCGAGGTCGGCTCGTCCAGGACGATGAAGGCCGGATCCAGCACGAGGGCGCGGGCGATGCCGATGCGCTGGCGCTGGCCGCCGGAGAATTCGTGCGGGTAGCGGTCCATGGTGGCGGGGTCCAAGCCGACTTCCTCCAGGGCCTGGGCGACCCGGGCGCGCCTTGCGTCGCCAGACGGGCAGAGCTTGTGGATGTCCAGCCCCTCGCCCACGATCTCGCCCACGCTGAGCCTGGGGCTGAGCGAGCCGAACGGGTCCTGGAACACGATCTGGAGCTTCTGGCGCAGCCGGCGCACCTCGTCGCGCGGCAGGCGGTCGATCGCCTCCCCCTGCACCACGATCCGGCCGGTGGAGCCGACCAGCCGGAGCAGGGCCAGGCCCAGCGTCGACTTGCCCGAGCCGCTCTCGCCGACCACGCCCAGCGTCGAGCCTGCCTGGATGCGCAGGGTGACGTCTCGCACGGCGTGGATGACCTCGCGCGGCTTGCGCAGCCAGCCGCCGCCCAGCGGGAAGTCCACGTTCAGGCCGGGCGTCTCGATCAGGATCGGGGCGGCGGGGTCGCGGCTGGCCGGTGGGCCCTTGGGCTCGGCTGCCATCAGTTCCTGGGTGTAGGGATGCTGCGGCCGCTCCATGACCTGCTCCAGCGCCCCCTGCTCCACGATCCGGCCATGGCGCATCACGGCCACCCGCTGCGCCACCTTGCGCACCACAGCGAGGTCGTGGCTGACCAGCAGGATCGCCATGCCCATCTCGGCCTGCAGCTCGCGCAGCAGCTTCAGGATGGCGGCCTGGACGGTGACGTCGAGCGCGGTGGTGGGCTCGTCGGCGATCAGCAGGTCCGGCCGGCAGGCGATCGCGATCGCGATCATCACGCGCTGGCGCTGACCGCCGGAGAGCTGGTGGGGGTAGCTGCCCAGGCGGGATTCCGGGTCGCGGATGCGCACCTGGTGGAGCAGCTCCAGGATGCGTTGGCGCAGGGTGTCGCCGCGCAGGCCCTCGTGGAGCTGGAGGACCTCGCCGATCTGCCGCTCGACCGTGTGCAGGGGATTGAGCGAGGTCAGCGGTTCCTGGAAGATCATGCCGATCCGCTTGCCGCGCAGCTCGCGCAGCACGGGCTCGGGTGCCCCCACCATCTGCCGGCCGTCCAGGACGATCGAGCCCGCCGGGTGGAACGCCTTGGGATAGGGCAGGAGCTGCGGGATCGAGAGGGCGGTCACCGACTTGCCCGAGCCGCTCTCGCCGACCAGCGCCAGGGTCTCGCCCCGGTCCAGGGTGAACGAGACCCCGTCCACGGCGATCACCTCGCCCTCGCTGCCGCGAAAGCGCACCCCTAAGTCCTGCACCTCCAAAAGCGGCATCAGGCACCGTCCCCCAGCGTCTTGCGCGGGTCGAAGGCGTCGCGCACCGCCTCGCCGGTGAAGATCAGCAGGGTGAGGATCACCGCGGTGACCAGGAAGCCGGTGATGCCGAGCCAGGGCGCCTGGAGGTTGTTCTTGCCCTGCGCCAGGAGCTCGCCCAGCGACGGCGAGCCGGGCGGCAGGCCGAAGCCCAGGAAGTCCAGGGCGGTGAGCGTGGTCAGCGCGCCGGACAGGACGAAGGGCAGGAGCGCCAGCGAGCTGACCATGGCGTTGGGCAGGATGTGCCGGCGCATCACGGTGAGGTCGGTGGCGCCGAGTGCCCGGGCGGCGCGGACATAGTCGAGGGTGCGGGCGCGGTAGAACTCGGCGCGGACGATGTCGACCAGCGTCATCCAGGAGAACATCAGCATGATGATCAGGAGCGTCCAGAAGCCCGGGACGATGAAGCTCGCCAGGATGATCAGCAGGTAGAGCAGCGGCAGCCCACTCCAGATCTCGATCAGGCGCTGGCCGATCAGGTCGACGGCACCGCCGTAATAGCCCTGGAGTGCACCGGCCGCGATGCCGATCACGGAGGAGAACAAGGTGAGCGTCAGGCCGAACAGGATCGACAGGCGCAGGCCGTAGAGCACGCGGGCGAACACGTCGCGGGACTGGTCGTCGGTGCCCAGCCAGTTCTGCCGGGACGGCGGCGAGGGTGCGCGCTCCACGCCCAGCACGGTGGTGTCGTAGCGATAGGGGACCGGGGCCTGCAGGATCCAGCCCTTCTCCTCGATCAGCTCGATCACGACCGGGTCGTTGTAGTCGGCCTCGGTCTCGAACAGGCCGCCGAACTCGGTCTCGGGGTAGGACACCACGGTCGGGAAGTAGAACCGGCCGTCATAGCGGACCAGGAGCGGGCGGTCGTTGGCGATCAGGTCAGCGCCCAGCGAGATCGCGAACACCACGAGGAACAGCCAGAAGGAAATATAGCCGCGCCGGTTCGCCCGGAACTGGGCGAGCCGGCGCCGGTTCAGGGGCGACAGCCAGCGGCGTTCGGGTGGGGCGGTCACACCCGCACCTTGGCGAAGTCGATGCGCGGGTCGACCATGACATAGGTCAGATCGGAGAACAGGCGCAGCAGCAGGCCCACCAGGGTGAAGATGTAGAGGGTCGCGAAGATGATCGGGTAGTCGCGGTTGATCGCCGCCTCGTAGCTGAGCAGGCCCAGCCCATCGAGCGAGAAGATGATCTCGATCAGCAAGGCGCCGGTGAACAGCATCGAGAGCAGGGCTGCCGGAAAGCCCGCGATCACGATCAGCATGGCGTTGCGGAACACGTGGCCGTAGAGGACGCGGCGTTCCGCCAGGCCCTTGGCCCTGGCGGTGAGCACGTACTGCTTGCCCAGTTCCTCGACGAAGCCGTTCTTGGTGAGCAGGGTGAGCGAGGCGAAGCTGCCGATCACCATGGCGGTCACCGGCAGGACCAGATGCCACAGATAATCCAGGATCTGCTGCCACCAGGTCATGCGGTAGAAGTCGTCGGAGGTCAGGCCGCGCAGTGGGAACCACTGGAAATAGCTGCCGCCGGCGAACAGGACGATCAGCAGCACCGCGAACAGAAAGCTCGGGATTGCGTAGCCGATCGAGACCAGGGTGCTCGACCAGACGTCGAAGGGTGTCCCGTCCTTCACCGCCTTGCGGATGCCCAAGGGGATCGAGACCAGATAGGTGATCAGCGTGGTCCACACGCCCAGCGAGATCGAGACCGGCATCTTCTCGATGATCAGCTCGGTGACCGGGCGGCCGCGGAAGAAGCTGTTGCCGAAGTCGAAGCGCAGATAGTCGCCCAGCATCTTGAGGAAGCGCTCGTGCGCCGGCCGATCGAAGCCGAACTGGCGGTTGAGGTCGGCCAGCAGGGCTGGGTCGATGCCGCGCGCGGAGCGCGACTGGTCGTTGCCGGCTTGCTGCGAGCTGGTCTCGCCCTGCCCGCCCCCGGAGAAGCGGGCGGTGGGGTCGACGTTCTGGCCCTGGAGCTGGGCGACGATCAGGTCGATCGGCCCGCCGGGTGCCGCCTGGATGATGGCGAAGTTGATCAGCATGATCCCGAGCAGGGTCGGGATGATCAGCAGGAGCCGCCGCAGGATGTAGCCGAGCACCGGGCGATCAGTCCGCCGGCAGCTCGGACTTGGCCTGCTCTACTTTTGTCGCGCGCTGGTTCTCGATCCACCAGGAGAACAGGTCGATGCTGTAGCGGGGCATCTGCTCCGGCCGGCCGAACTTGTCCCAGCGGGCCAGGCGATCGTACATCGCGTACCAGTGCGGGATCAGGTGGTAGCCCCAGAGCAGCACGCGATCCATCGCCCGGCAGGCGGTCTCCAGCTCCTCGCGGCTGTTCGCGTAGATCACCTTCTCGATCATCGCGTCCACGACCGGGTCGCTGATGCCGGCATAGTTGCGGCTGCCTTCCTGGGTGGCCGCCTGGCTGCCCCAGTACTCGCGTTGCTCGTTGCCGGGCGACAGGCTCTGGCCGATGATCTGGGCGATCACGTCATAGTCGAACGCCGTGACCCGGTTCTGGTACTGCGCCGAATCGACGGTGCGCACGGTGGCCGCGATGCCCAGCCGCTCCAGGTTCTTCACGAACGGCCCGGCGATCCGCTCGAACAGCGGGCTGTCCAGCAGGATCTCGAACTGCATCGGCCTGCCGGTCGCCACCTCGACCATGCGCCGGTTCTGGACCTCCCAGCCGGCCTCCTTCAGGAGCTCCAGCGCCCGGCGCAATTGCGGCCGGTTGTTGCCGCTGCCGTCGGTGACCGGCAGGGTGAATTCCTGCGAGAACAGTTCCGGCGGGAGCTGATCGCGGTAGGGCTCGAGCAAAGCGAGTTCGGCGCCTTCGGGCAGGCCAGTGGCGGCGAACACCGAGGAGCCGGAGAAGTAGCTGTTGCAGCGGGTGTACTGGTCGTAGAACAGTGTCCGGTTCGACCACTCGAAGTCGAAGGCATAGCCCAGCGCCTCGCGCACCCGCCGGTCCTTGAACTGGTCGCGGCGCTGATTGAGCCAGAAGCCCTGGATGACCCCGCCGCTCTCGCGCTTGATCTCCTCCTTGATCAGGAGGCCCTGGCGCACGGCCGGGATGTCGTAGCCGGTGACCCAGCGCTGGGCCGAGCTCTCGATCTGCCAGTCGAACGCGCCGGCCTTGAAGGCCTCGAACGCGATGTTGGCGTCGCGGTAATAGTCGTAGCGGATCCGGCCGTAATTGAAGCGGCCCTTCATCACCGGGACGTCCTTGGCCCACCAGTCCTCGACCAGGGCGTAGCTCACCGAGCGGCCGGACTCGACGCGGTCGACCCGATAGGGGCCGCTGCCCAGCGGCGGCTCGAGCGACGGCGCCTCGAAGTCGCGCTCCTGCCACCAATGCGCCGGCAGGACCGGGAGCTGGCCCATGATCAGCGGCAGCTCGCGGTTGAAGCTGCCCTTGAACAGGAAGCGGACATGCCGCTCGTCGATCTTCTCGGTGCGCTCCACATCCGCATAATAGACCCGGTAGAGCGGCGCACCCTTGCTGCGCAGGATGTCGAAGCTGAACACCACGTCGTCGACGGTGACCGGCCGGCCGTCATGCCAGCGCGCGTTCTCACGCAGGCGGTACTCGACGAAGCTGCGGTCCTCGGGCGTGGCGATGGTCTCGGCGATCAGGCCGTACTCGGCGAACGGCTCGTCCTGCGAGTTCTCGGCCAGGGTCTGGTAGACGAGGCCCACCCCGGATGCCGGCACGCCGCGCAGCACGAACGGGTTCAGCGTGTCGAAGGTCGTCCCGACCGCGGACAGGACCAGGTTGCCGCCCTTGGGGGCGTCGGGGTTGACGTAGTCGAAATGGGTGAAGCCCGGCGGGTAGTGCAGCTCGCCATACATGGAGAGGCCGTGGGCGGGCACCGCGTCCGCGGCACGGGCGAACCTGAACGGCGGAACCAGCGATGCGCCCAGGAAGCCAAGGCCGGCCTTCGAGAAGCCCCGCCGATCCATCATCCGTCCATTCTCCCTCTTGGCAAGCTGCCGTAGCGGCCACGGGAGGAAGGTTAGTGCGGCTGCCGGCGAAGGACCAGCGCCGGGGCCGTCAGTCCGGCAGGGACTCGAACATGGCCAGGGCCTGCCCATGCACCCGGGCGTCGCCTGCGACGATCACCCGGCCAAGCGAGCCCATGCCGACGGGGCGGCCCTTCCAGTCGGTGACGACCGCACCCGCCCCCTGGAGGATCGGCAGGATCGGCAGGTAGTCGTAGGGGAACAGGTCCTGCTCCACCACCAGGTCGACGAAGCCCGCCGCCAGCAGGCCGTAGCCGTAGCAATCGGTGTTGAACTGGGAGAGATAGACCCGCTCCTCCAGCGCGTCGAACGCGTCGCGTTGCGGGCCCTTGGGGAACATCCGGCGGGAATAGGAGGCCAGCACCGCCTCGGACAGGTCGGCGCAGGCGCGAGTGCGGATCGGCTTGCCGTTGAAGGTGGCGGGCTCGCCCTGCACGCCCACCCAGCGCTCGCGCAGGATCGACTGATCGATGATGCCGAGCAGCGGCTGGCCGTTGCGGACCAGGCCGATCAGCGTACCGAACTGCGGGCGGCCGCAGATGAAGGACTTGGTGCCGTCGATCGGGTCCAGCACCCAGACATATTCGGCATCGACCGCCTGCTTGCCGTATTCCTCGCCGAAGATGCCATGGTCCGGGAACCGGGCCTGGATCATCTCGCGCATCAGGAGCTCGGTTTCCCGGTCGGCGATGGTGACCGGGCTCTCGTCGAGCTTGCTCTCGATCTTCAGCTCCGCGCGGAACCAGCGGCGCTGGACCTCGGCGGCGGCGTCCGCGAGCTGGTGGGCGAAATCCAGAAGCTCGTTGGTGGACGCGCCGGTCACGCGGATCTCCAAGGGAAAGGCAGGATGGCCGGGCGGCCCCTCAAAGGGGCTGCCCTCACGTCATGAGGTAAGGGGTCAGCCGCCCTGCTCGGGCGTCTGCTCCGGGGCCTGCTCGATGGCCGCGTCCGGGTCCGGCGGAGCCTCGTCCGGGGTGGCCGGTGCGTCGGCCGTGGGTGCCGCCTCGGCGACCGGCAGGGCCGGGGCGTCCGGGTTGAGCGAGTGGAGATAGGCGATCACGTCGGCGCGCTCGTCCGGCTTGGAGATGCCGGCGAACGCCATCTTGGTGCCGGGCATGTAGGTGCGCGGCGAGGTCAGGAACTTGTCCAGTTCGGCGGCATCCCAGGGCGCGTTGTGCTCAAGCGCCGCCTGCGAATAGGAGAATCCGGCATGGGTCCCGCCGGGACGGCCATACACGTCATAGAGGCCGGGGCCGATCTTGTTCTCGTTGCCGGGATCGAAGGTGTGGCAGGCCGCGCACTTCTTGGCCGCCGCCTCACCCGCTTCCACGCTGGCCGAGGCGAGGCGGACCTCGATCGGCTCCTCGGCGGTCTCGGTCGCGGCCGTGGCGCCCGTCTCCTCCACCGCCACGTGATAGGCATTCTCTTCGGGCATCTCGGGACTGTAGATCATCCGCGAGACGACTCCCGCGCCCATGGCGATGATCCCGGCGGTGAGAATGCCCGCCATGAGCTTGTTGCTTTCGAGCGAGGATGCCATCAGGAAGCCAGCCTTTCCGTTCCGATCGGTCGCCGTCCTGACGACGGCCGTCGGCGATGCGAACTGCCGCGCCGATCGCGTGCGGCTCTAGCGACCATGGCGGGCGTCCGTCAAGTTGGCCAGCGGGCGCGCCGCTTGGTCGCAAGCCGTTGCCGGCAAGTTTCGGATCGATCCAGTGTCGTTCCCGCCAGCCGCCCGGGCCGATCGCCCAAATCCATCGATGGAGCCGTCCTTGAGCCAGACCCTCGTCCTGATCCCGGCGCGGATGAAGGCGTCGCGCCTGCCGGACAAGCCGCTCGCCGACATCGCGGGTACGCCGATGATCGTCCATGTGCTGCGCCGCGCCACCGAGGCGGTGATCGGCCGGGTGGTGGTCGCCTGCGCCGAGCCGGTGATCGCGGAGGTGGTGCGGGCTGCCGGCGGCGAGGCGGTGCTGACCGATCCGGACCTGCCGTCCGGCACCGACCGGATCCGCCAGGCCTTAGCCGACATCGACCCGGAGCGGCGCGCCGAGCGCATCGTCAACCTGCAGGGCGACCTGCCGACCCTGGATCCGCGCGTGCTGGCCCAGGTGCTGGAGCCGCTGGACCGGCTGGGCGTGCCCATGGCGACGCTGGCCTGTGCCACCGACGACCCGCGCGAGAAGGTCGACCCGAACGTGGTCAAGGCGGTGGTGTCGGTCGACCCGGCGGAGCCCACGGTCGGCCGGGCCCTCTACTTCACCCGCGCCACCTGCCCGTCCGGCGACGGGCCGATCCTGCACCATATCGGCATCTATGCGTTCGAGCGCACTGCGCTGGAGCGCTTTGCCGACCTGCCGCCCTCGCCCCTGGAGCGAAGGGAGAGGCTGGAGCAGCTGCGCGCGCTGGAGAACGGCATGGCCATCGGCGTGCGCCTCGTGGACACGGTTCCGTTCGGCGTGGACACGCCCTATGACCTCGACCGCGCGCGGCAGATCCTGAGCCTCGCCAGACCCTGAACCGAAGACCGATGACCGAGCCGCACGATCCTACCGGCGTCAGCCCCGAGCGCACCATCGCGTTCCAGGGGCGCCCCGGCGCCTATTCGCACCTGGCCTGCCGCGAGGCCTTTCCCGAGCTGGTGGCCCTGCCCTGCCACTCGTTCGAGGACGCGTTCGGCGCGGTGCGCGAGGGTGCGGCACGCCTGGCGATGATCCCGGTCGACAATACCGTGGCCGGGCGCGTCGCCGACGTGCACCACCTCCTGCCGCGCGGCGGGCTGCACATCGTGGGCGAGCATTTCGTGCGGGTGAACCATCACCTGCTGGGCCTGCCGGGTGCTTCGATCGAGGCCTTGCGCTCGGTCGAGAGCCATGTCCACGCGGTCGGCCAGTGCCGCCAGTTCCTGCGCCGCCACGGGCTCCAGGCAGTGGTGGTGGCGGATACGGCCGGCGCCGCGCAGGACGTGGCCGAGGCCGGCGACCCCACGCGCGCCGCGATCGCCTCGAAGCTGGCGGGCAAGCTCTACGGCCTGGTCTCGCTGGCGCAGAACATCGAGGACGCCGAGCACAACACCACCCGCTTCCTGGTGCTCTCGCGCACGCCCGAGGATCCGGGCGAGGCCGCGCCGGGCGTGATGACCACCCTCACCTTCACCGTTCGCAACCGGCCGGCCGCCCTCTACAAGGCGCTCGGCGGGTTCGCGACCTGCGGGGTGAACATGGTGAAGCTGGAGAGCTATATCGACGGCTCGTTCACCCAGGCGCAGTTCTATGCCGACGTGATGGGCCATCCGCGGCACGAGGGCGTCCGGCTGGCGCTGGAGGAGCTGCGCTTCTTCAGCCATTCGGTCGAGATCCTGGGCGTCTATCCGGCGCACCCGTTCCGGGCGGAGATCGGCTAGGCGGGCAGGCCCTCGTAGAGCTCGTCGAGCGGGACGGGCGACTGGAGGACGCGGGACTGGATGGTGCCGGTGCCGATCACGTCGGCCACGTGCCACCCGTCGGGACGGCGCTGCCAGACTTCCACGTGGCGGGGCCTGGTCCGGACGAGCCAGATCTCCTCCAGAGACGGGATCAGCCGGTACGTGTCCAGCTTGGCCGTCCGGTCCTGCCGCTGGGTCGAGGGCGACAGAACTTCCACGATGAGACGGGGCGCCAGCAGGTCCAGGCTGTCGTCGCGTATTGGCTCGCAGGTCAGGGTGACGTCGGGAAGGAAGATCATGCTGTCACCGACGCGGACCCTGGCATCGGGCAAGACATGACAGGCTTGCGGCGCCCGCGCCCGTAGCGCAGCACTCACGTTGCCAATGACCAAGTGGTGCACGACCTTGCCACCAGCCATCGCCTCCAGGCCGTCGTCGCTCAGGTATTTCGGCTCCACGCGGCCGTCGATCAGCTCGTAGGGGATCGCCTGGTTCGGCGCCCAGGCGTCGAATTCCTGGCGGGTCATGCGGATCGGCGGGAGCAGGGTCGGATGCGACATCGGATCAGGCTTCGTCCTTCAGGGCGCCCATGAGCTGGAGATTACCACCGACTGCGGCGGTGTTCACCGTGAGCGTCCGCTCGGTGAGGAAGCGCAGGAGGTAGTGGGGGCCGCCGGCCTTGAAGCCGGTGCCGGACAGGCCCTCGCCGCCGAAGGGCTGGGTGCCGACCACGGCACCGATGATGTTGCGGTTGACGTAGATGTTGCCGGCCTTGACCCGCGAGGTCAGGGTCTCGACGGTCTCGTCGATCCGGGAATGAACGCCGAAGGTCAGGCCGTAGCCGGTGGCGGCCACGGCATCGACCACGCGGTCGAGGTGGCCGGCCTGCCAGCGCACCACATGGAGGATCGGGCCGAACACCTCCTCGGTCAGCCGCGACATCCGGTCGATCTCGAAGGCCATGGGCGGGACGAAGGTGCCGTGGGCGCAGGCTTCGTCCAGCCTGGCGCGGTACAAGAGCCGGCCTTCCTGTTCCATGCGCCGGGCGTGGGTCATGAGCTTGTCCTGCGCCTTGCCGTTGATCACCGGGCCGACATCGGTGGCGAGCTGGCCGGGGTCGCCCACGGTGAGCTCGGCCATGGCCCCCGTCAGCATCTCGATGGCGCGATCGGCGATCTCGTCCTGGACGAACAGGACGCGCTGCGCGGAGCAGCGCTGGCCGGCCGAGCGGAAGGCGCCGTCCAGCGTGTCCTGGACCACCGCCTCCAGCAGGGCGGAACTGTCCACCACCACGGCGTTCATCCCGCCGGTCTCGGCGATCAGCGGGCGCAGCGGCTGGTCGGTCGCGGCCATGGCGCGGTTGATCGCAAACGCGGTGGCGGTGGAGCCGGTGAACGCCACGCCGGCACAGCGCGGGTCGGTCACCAGTACCTTGCCGACCACCCCGCCCTCGCCCGGCAGGAACACCAGTGCATCGGCCGGGATGCCGGCCCGGTGCAGGAGGTCGCAGCAGAGCTGGCCGGTGAGCGAGGTCGCCTCGGCGGGCTTGGCGACCACGCTGTTGCCGGCGGCCAGGGCGGCAGCGAGCTGGCCCACGAAGATCGCGACCGGGAAGTTCCAGGGGGCGATGGTCACGAACACGCCGCGGGGGTGCAGGGACAGAAGGTTGCGCTCGCCGGTGGGGCCCGGCAGCTCCGTCGGCCGGCCCAGCAGGCGGCGGGCCTCGGCCGCGTAGTAGCGCAGGAAGTCCACCGCCTCGCGCACGTCAGCGATCGCGTCCAGCACGGTCTTGCCGGCTTCGCGGACGCATAAAGCCACGAGTTCAGCCAGGTGCCGCTCGAACAGGTCGGCGCCGCGGTCCAGCAGGGCGGCGCGCTCCTCGACCGGGCGGCGCTCCCAGGCAGGCTGGCCGCGATGGGCCAGCGCCATGGCGCGTTCGGCGGCCTCAGCATCAGCGAACACCACGCTGCCGACCTCGCGGCGCCGGTCGGCCGGGTCGCAGACCGGGCGGGGCGGCTCGCGGCTCTCGACGCCCGGGGCTGCACGGCCGGCCGGCAGGCTCGCCAGCCGGCGTGCCAGCTCGGCCAGCGCCTTCGGGTCGGAGAGGTCGATGCCCTCGCTGTTGCGCCGCTCATGCCCATAGATGTCGGCGGGGCGCGGGATGGCCGGGTGGCGCTTGCTGGCGAAGCCGCGCAGCCGCTCGACCGGGTCGGCGATCAGCGCCTCCAGCGATGCCCGGCGGTCGACGACCTGATGGACGAAGCTGGAATTGGCGCCGTTCTCCAGGAGGCGGCGGACCAGGTAGGGCAAGAGGTCCTTGTGGCTACCGACCGGGGCATAGACCCGGCAAGGTACCGGCAGGCGCTCGGCCTTCACCAGATCACCATAGAGCGTGTCGCCCATGCCGTGCAGTTTCTGGAACTCGAAGCCGCGATTGTTGCCGGCGAGATCCAGGATGGCGGCGAGTGTCTGCGCGTTGTGGGTGGCGAACATCGGGTAGAAGGCATCGCCGCCGGCGAACAGCTCCTTCGCGCAGGCGAGATAGGAGACGTCGGTCGTAACCTTGCGGGTGAACACCGGATAGTCGGCATAGCCCATGGTCTGGGCCTTCTTCACCTCGCCGTCCCAGTAGGCGCCCTTGACCAGGCGTACCGGGATCCGCCGCGAGGTGCGGCTGGCGAGGTCGGCCAGCCACGGGATCACGTGGATGGCGCGCTTCTGGTAGGCCTGCACCGCCAGGCCCAGCCCGTTCCAGCCGCGCATGGGCTCCGAGGCGGCGAGCTGCTCCAGCAGGTCGAGGGAGGGTTCCAGCCGGTCGCTTTCCTCGGCATCGATGGTGACGGCCACGTCGAGCTCGCGGGCGCGCTGGAGGAGGCGGGCCAGGCGCGGCAGGAGCTCGGCCATGATCCTTCCGTGCTGGGCGTACTCGTAGCGCGGATGGAGGGCGGAGAGCTTGATCGAGAGGGAGGGGCGGCGGAACAGGTCGGGCTGGGGTGCGGCACCCGCGGCCACGCGCTCCAGCGCGTGGAGATAGCTGGCGAGGTAGCGTTGGGCGTCCTCGTCGGTGCGCGCGGCCTCGCCCAGCATGTCGTAGGAATAGAGATAGCCCTGGCGCTCGGCGGACTTCGCCCGGCCGACCGCCTGGTCGATGGTCTGGCCCAGCACGAACTGGTGACCCAGCACCTTCATGGCCTGCTTCAGCGCCTCGCGGATCACCGGCTCGCCCAGCCGCCCGACCATGCGGGAGATCCGGTGGACGAAGCCCTGGCCGCTGTCCTCCAGGCTGAGCAGCCGGCCGGTCAGCATCAGGCCATAGGTCGAGGCATTGATCAGGAAGCTGTCCGACGCGGCGACCTTCTTCTGCCAGTCAGTGTCGCCGATCTTGTCGCGGATCAAAAGGTCGGCGGTCTCGACGTCGGGGACGCGCAGCAGCGCCTCGGCCAGGCACATCAGGGCCACGCCCTCCTCGGTGTCCAGCGCATAGGCGTGCATGAACGCCTCGACCCCGCCGGCCGCCACCGCATCCTTGCGCAGCTTCTCGGCCATGGCGCGGGCCTGGGCGGTGATGCGCTGGCGGCGCTCGGGCGTGAACGAGACCCGGGAAAGGAGGCGGGCGGCGGCCGCGTCCTCGTCCTCGTGATAGCTGGCCCGGATCGCCTCGCGCAGCAGCGACGGGTCGATCGGCGGCAGCTCGGTCAGGATCGGCGTCAGCGCCATCACGGCATCTCCGCAGGCAGGTTCCGCAGCGATTGGACGCCAGTCGGGGCCTGTGCACAATGGCGGCCCGGTGTCAGGCGGCCCTGGCGTTGCGGCGACGATGGCCGGCGGCCGCGCGGCTGCTGCCCTCGCGGCCGAGCAGGGCCGTGACCGTTTCCCCTACCGCCACCAGCCGGTCGAACTCGACGCCGTGGCGCACGCCCAGCCCTTCCAGCAGATAGACCAGGTCCTCGGTCGCGAGGTTGCCGGCGGCACCCGGGGCGAACGGGCAGCCGCCCAGGCCCGCTACGCTGCTGTCCACCGTCCGCACGCCGAGTTCCAGGGCGATCAGCACGTTGGCGAGGGCCTGGCCCATCGTGTCGTGGGCGTGGATCGCGAGGCGGTCGATCCCGACACTGGCAGCACAGGCCCGGACCACCTCGGCGATCCGGGCGGGCGTGCCGATGCCGATCGTGTCGCCCAGCGAGATCTCCCCGCAGCCCATGCCGGCCAGCGCCTCGGCGATCTCGACCACGCGGGCGACCGGCACCTCGCCCTCGAACGGGCAGCCGGCCACGCAGGACAGGTAGCCGCGCAGGCCCAGGCCCGCACCCTTGGCCTTGGCGGCGACCTCGTCGATCCGGGCGAGCGTCGCCTCGATCCCCGCCCCGCCATTGCGCTGCGAGAAGGTCTCGCTGGCCGCGGCGAACACTGCCACCTCGCGGGCACCGGCATCGATCGCGGTGCGCAGGCCGCGCCGGTTCGGCACCAGGACCGGCAGCCGCACGTCCTCCAGGTCGCGCAGCCCTTCCAGCACCGCATCGCTGCCGGCCATGGCGGGGACCAGGTCGAAGCGGACGAAGGCGCCGGCCTCGATCGTGGAGAGGCCCGCACCGGCCAGGCCGCGGATCATGGCGATGCGCTGCTCGACGCCCAGCAGGCGAGTTTCGTTCTGCAGCCCGTCGCGCGGGCCGACCTCGACGATCCGGACCTCCGGCGGCACGCCTGCCAGCGGGTCGAGGCTCACGGCGCCAGCTCCACCAGGATCTGCCCGGACACCACCCGGTCGCCCTCGGCGACCGCCACCTGGGCCACCCGGCCGGCGCAGGGGGCCAGGAGCCGGTGCTCCATCTTCATGGCGTCCAGCACCGCCAGCAGCTGGCCCTTCTCGACTTCCATCCCGACCTCGGCTCGCACCTGCACCACCCGGCCCGGCAGGGGGGCACGGACCACCGACTCGTCGATCGTTTCCGACGTCGCGCCGGCATTGTCCTCAAGGCGCAGCCGCACGCCTCGTTCCACCAGCACCACGCTCTCGGGTTCGTTTCGTATTTTCATGCGGCGGCGATAACCGTCCGCCTCGATCGCGACCTCGCCGGGCAGATCCGTCCAGGATAGCCGGAACCGCCGGATCGTGTCACCGGTCTGCACCTCGACGTCGTCCCGCAGGTGCCGGACCCGGACCGTGCCGGCCCGGAAGCGCACCGTTTCCTCGGCCACGAGGTTCAGGCGCCAGGGCGCGCCTTGGAACCAGGGGTCGGCAGCACCGTGCTGCCTGGCGGTTACCCGGGCTGCCGCGGCGATGGCCAGTTCCTCCGCCGTGGGCTCCGGGTCGCGCTCCAGATCCGGCAGGACCCGCTCCAGCCAGCGTGTGTCGATCCGCTGCGCCTGGAAGTCGGGGTGGCGCAGGATGGCGTCCAGCAGCGGGATGTTGGTGACGATGCCGCCGATGCCCACCGAGCCGAGCGCGGCGGTGGCCCTGGCCAGCGCATCGGTGCGGTCCCGGCCGTGCACGACCAGCTTGGCGAGCAGGCTGTCGAACTCGGCGCCGACCGTCATGCCCAGGGCGAGGCCATGGTCGACCCGCGCATCGGCCGGCAGCTCCAGCCGGCTGACCCGGCCGGTGGTCGGGCGCAGATCGTGGGCGGGGTCCTCGGCGCAGATGCGCAGCTCCACGGCATGGCCGACAGCCGGCGGGGGCCAGTCGGCGGGGAGCGGTTCGCCGCTGGCGATGCGCAGCTGCCAGGCGACCAGGTCCAGGCCGGTGACCAGCTCGGTGACCGGGTGCTCCACCTGCAGGCGGGTGTTGACCTCGATCAGATGCCAGGAGCCCGTGGGGTCCAGGAGGAACTCGACGGTGGCAGCACCGGCATAGTCGGTGGCCGCGACCAGGCGGACGGCGGCCTCGCCCAGGGCCGTGCGCGTCGCCTCGTCCAGGAAGCTGGCCGGGGCTTCCTCGATCACCTTCTGGTGCCGGCGCTGCAGGGTGCAGTCGCGCTCGCCCAGGGAGACCACGCTTCCGTGCCGGTCGGCCAGGACCTGGACCTCGACATGGCGCGGCCGCTCGACCAGCCGCTCCAGGATCAGCGTGCCATCGCCGAATGCGGCCGCGGCTTCGGCCCGGGCAGAAGCCAGCAGCTCCGTCAGCTCACCGGCCTCCCGCACCACCCGCATCCCGCGCCCGCCGCCGCCGGCCGCGGCCTTGACCAGCAGGGGGAAGCCGACCCGCTCTGCCGCCTCGGCCAGGCGGGTCTGGTCGGCGCCGTCGTCACCCGGCACGACCGGGATGCCCAGGGAGGCGGCGAGGCTGCGGGCGGCGGCCTTGGAGCCGAGTTTCGCCATGGCAACGGCCGAGGGGCCGACGAAGGTCAGGCCAGCCGTGGCGACGGCTTCGGCGAAGGCCGGGCTCTCGGACAGGAAGCCGTAGCCGGGGTGGATCGCGTCGGCGCCGCTGCGGCGGGCGGCGGCGAGCAGCCGGTCGATCGAGAGATAGGTGTCGGCAGCACTCTCGCCGCCGAGGTCGATCGCCTCGTCGGCCAGGGCCACGTGGCGGGCGTCGCGGTCGGGCGTGCCGAACACCGCCACCGTGCGAATCCCCATGGCGGTGGCCGTCCGGAAGATCCGGCAGGCGATCTCGCCCCGGTTGGCGACCAGCAGCTTCCTCATCCGCCGGGTGTCCAGGAGGGGGGGCGCTTGGCGAAGAAGGCCTCGATGCCCTGGCGCGCCTCGGCGGTGGCGCGGCGGGCGGCGATTGCCTGGACGGTGGCGCCGGCCAGCAGGCTGCCGCCCTGGGGGCTGGCCGCGACCAGGCCCACCACCCGCTTGGCCTCGGCGATCGCACCGGGAGCACCCTGGAGGAGTTCGGCGACAAGCTCGGCGGCACGGGCCTGTAGCCGGTCGGGCGGGACGACCTCGTGGACGATGCCGAGCTCGCGTGCTGCAGCCGCATCGAACCGCTCGGCGGTGAGGAACCAGCGCCGGGCCTGGCGGGGGCCCATGGCCCGCAGGACGAACGGCGCCACGATCGCCGGCACCAGGCCCAGGCGCACCTCGGTCAGGCCGAACCTCGTGCCCTCGGCGGCAAGGGCGATGTCGGCGGCGCAGACCAGGCCCAGCGCCCCGGCCATGGCGGCGCCATGGGCCAGGCAGATCGTCGCCTGGGGCAGCTGGTCGAAGGCCACCAGCATCTCGCACAGCCGGGTGGCGTCGGCCTGGTTCTCCTCGGGCGAGAAGGCGGCGGCACGGCGCATCCAGTCGAGGTCGGCGCCGCTGCAAAAAGCCGGGCCTTCGCCTTGCAGCACCACCACCCTGGCGGAATCGTCGAAGGCCAGCTCGGCGAAGCGCTCGTGCAGTGCCGCGATCAGCGCCTCGTCCAGGGCGTTGCGCCGCTCCGTTCGGTCGAGGGTCAGGGTGACGACCGGGCCGTCACGTTCGCAGCGCAGCGTCATGGGCCTACATCCGGAACACGCCGAACCTGGTCTCGGGGACCGGTGCGGCCAGGGTGGCGGCGAGGGACAGGGCCAGGACAAGGCGGGTGTCGGCGGGGTCGATGATGCCGTCGTCCCAGAGCCTCGCGGTGGCATGGTAGGGGTCGCCCTGCCGGGTGTACTGGGCGCGGATCGGCGCCTCGAATTCGGCCTGCTCCTCCGCGGTCCAGCTGCCGCCCTTGGCCTCGATGGCGTCGCGGCGCACGGTGGACAGCACGGTGGCCGCCTGCTCGCCGCCCATCACCGAGATTCGCGCGTTCGGCCAGGCCCAGAGGAAGCGCGGGTCGTAGGCCCGGCCGGCCATGGCGTAGTTGCCGGCGCCGAAGCTGCCGCCGACCATGAGGGTGATCTTCGGCACCTCGGCGCAGGCCACGGCATGCACCAGCTTCGCCCCCTCCTTCGCAATGCCGCCCTCCTCGTAGCTGCGCCCGACCATGAAGCCGGAGATGTTCTGGACGAACAGGAGCGGGAGGCGGCGCCGGCAGCACAGCTCGATGAAATGGGCGCCCTTGGCGGCACTCTCCGCGAACAGGATGCCGTCATTGGCGAGGATGCCGACCGGCATGCCCCACAGATGGGCGAAGCCCGTCACCAGGGTCGGGCCGAAGCGCGGCTTGAACTCGTCCAGCCGCGAGCCGTCCAGGATGCGCGCCAGCAGCTCCCGGACCGGCCAGGGCTCGCGCACGTCCTCCGGGATCAGGCCGTACAGCTCGTCCGCCGGGTAGAGCGGCGGCTCCGGCACGGCCGCGGGTGACGGCGGTGGTGGCGGGGCCAGGGCCGCCACCGCGGCGCGGGCGAGGTCCAGCGCATGGAGGTCGTTGTCGGCCAGCTGGTCGGCCACGCCGGAAACACGGGTGTGCATCTCGGCCCCGCCCAGTTCCTCAGCACTCACCACCTCGCCGGTGGCGGCCTTCACCAAAGGCGGGCCGCCCAGGAAGATGGTGCCCTGGTTGCGGACGATCACGGCGAGGTCGGCCATGGCCGGGACATAGGCGCCGCCCGCGGTGCAGGAGCCCATCACCACCGCGATCTGCGGGATGTTTTCCGCGGACATGCGGGCCTGGTGGTAGAAGATCCGGCCGAAATGCTCGCGGTCGGGAAAGACCTCGTCCTGGGCGGGCAGGAACGCGCCGCCGCTGTCGACCAGATAGACGCAGGGCAGCCGGTTCTCCCGTGCGATCCGCTGGGCACGCAGGTGCTTCTTCACGGTGAGCGGGTAGTAGGTGCCGCCCTTCACCGTGGCGTCGTTGGCCACCACCATGCAGATGCGGCCCTCGATCCGGCCGATCCCGGCGACCAGCCCGGCCGACGGGACGGGATCGTCGTAGACGTCCCGCGCTGCGAGCTGGCCGATCTCCAGGAAGGCCGAGCCCGGGTCGAGCAGCCGGTCGATCCGCTCGCGGACGAACAGCTTGCCGCGGGATTCGTGGCGGGCACGGGCGGCTCGGCCACCGCCTGCTGCCGCCTCGGCCGCACGGGCGCGCAGGGTAGCGCCCAGGACCTGGTTGTGCCGGGTGCGGGCCTGGAAGGTGGGGGAGTGCGGGTCGAGGGTGGAGCGGAGGATGGTCACGGGGCCAGTTCCGCCAGCGCCTCGACCTGGCCGGCATGATGCGAAGTGGCGAACATTCGGCTGAAGCGTGGATCAGCATGCAGCCGACAGTGATGCCCGAGCCCTTGCGCTGCTTCGCTATCCTCTTCCGGATGGACCGAGTTGAACGCGATACTCGTTTTGACGACCAGGCGGTCAATCACGATAGCCGCCCGCAAGCCATGCCGTGCGCTCATCCCTCATCTGGCGAATGAGCTCTGCGCTGTCCGGCAAGACCCGCTCGCCCCACAACTCCCGGCGCACGGCACGCAGCCGCTCGACCCAGGCTTCCGCCTTTTCGGCATCGACCTTCTCGCGGCCGGGCTCGTCGGCGGGTGCGTCCCTGGCGGCGCTTAGAAGGATCTCTCGCAGCTCCTGCTCGAGGGAGCGGCCCGCCGCCTGCGCACGTCGCTGCAGCGCCGCCACCACCTCCGGCTCCAGCTGATCGATCGTGACCTGCATCGCCCGTCTCCCCGTGCCTCTCCCTTATACGAAGCGATGGGCCAGGGGCTACCAGCCGCCGGTGGCCAGCCAGCGCTCGACCTGGTCCAGGCGGTCGGCGCCCCAGAAGGGTTCGCCGTCGACGATGACGAAGGGCGAGCCGAACACGCCGGCACCGATCGCCCGGTCGGTCTCGTCCTTGAGGCGCTGCTTGACGCCGGGATCGGCCAGGGTCGCGCGAAGCTCGTCGGCGCTGATCCCGAACGTGCCGGCGACCTCCAGCACCTGGTCGACGGTCGACATATCGCGGCCCTCGCCCCAGTGCGCCTGGAACAGAGCCTGGGCGAAGCCGCGGGCGATGTCCTGATCGGAGTCGAACAGCCACCAATAGGTCCTGGAGGCCGCCAGCGAGTTCATCGGCACGGTGGGCGGCATGACCAGTGGCGCGTCCATCAGCCGGGCGCTGCGCGGCACGTCGTGGAAGAAATAGGGGCCGCGCAAGGGTGCCTGGGCATTGGGCACCGAGCCGGACGCCTTGAACGCCGCACCCAGCATGATCGGCCGCCACACGACCTCACGCTCATAGGCGGCGGCGATGGAGTCGATCCGCAAGGAGGCCAGATAGCCGTACGGGCTCGCGAACTCGAAGAAGAAGTCGATCGGTGCTTTCATCAGCCATCCAGCCCGGTCAGGCAGCGGCCGATCAGCCAGCGGCGGATCTCCGAGGTGCCGGCGCCAATCTCGTAGAGCTTGGCATCCCGCAGCAGGCGCTCGGCCGGGTAGTCACGTGTATAGCCGTTTCCGCCCAGGATCTGGATGCCGTCCAGTGCCGCAGCGGTGGCCGCTTCCGCAGCGAACATCAGGCAGCCGGCGGCATCCTCGCGGCTGGTCCTTCCGGCATCGGCAGCGCGGGCCACCGCATAGACCAGGGCGCGGGATGCCTGCAGCCGGGTGTAGAGGTCGGCGAGCTTGCCCTGGATCAGCTGGAAGGCGCCGATCGGCTGGCCGAACTGCTTGCGGCTGCGGGCATAGTCCAGCGCCAGGTCATAGGCCGCCTGATGGATGCCGAGCGGCCCGCCCGCCAGCACGATCCGCTCATAGTCCAGGCCGGACATCAGCACGCGCACGCCGCGGTCGACCTCGCCCAGCACCTGTTCGTCCGGGACGAAGGCATCCTCGAAATGCAAAGGTGCGGTGGGCGAGCCGCGCATGCCGAGCTTGTCCAGCTTGGCGCCGACGCTGAAGCGGTCCGTGTCGCGAGTGACGATGAAGGCGGTGATGCCCTTGGGACCGGGCCCGGGCGACGTCCGGGCATAGACGATCAGCACGTCGGCCTCGGGCGCGTTGGTGATCCACATCTTCTGCCCGGTCAGGCGGAAGCCGCCCTCCACCCGCTCGGCGCGCGTGCGCATCGCCACCACGTCGGAGCCCGCATCCGGCTCGGACATGGCGAGCGCACCCACTTGGCTGCCGTCGATCAGGCCCGGCAGGAACCTTGCCTTCTGCTTGGGCGTGCCGTTCAGGCGAAGCTGGTTCACGCAGAGATTGGCATGGGCGCCGTAGGACAGGCCCAGCGACGCGCTGGCATGGGAAATCTCCTCCATGGCGACGACATGGGCGAGATAGCCGAGACCGGTACCGCCTTCGGTTTCCGGCACGGTCATCCCGAGCAGGCCCAGCCTGCCCAGCTCCGGCCAGAGTTCCCGCGGGAAGCGGTCGTCGCGGTCGATGGATGCTGCCAGCGGCTCGATCCGTTCCTTCGCGAAGCGCCGGACCAGGTCGCGCAGCGCCTGGATCTCCTCGGGCAGGGCATGATCGAGCATCGGCGACCTCCGGGTGAACTCCTTCAGAGGAGCAGGATGGTGGCAAGGCCGAGAAAGGTCAGGAAGCCTACCACGTCGGTGGTGGTGGTGACGAAGGCGGTGGAGGCGATGGCCGGGTCCAGCTTCAGCCGGTTCAGGCCGATCGGGATGGCGGCACCGACCACGCCCGCCACCACCAGGTTCAGGAACATGGCGATGCCGAACACCAGGGCGAGCTCGCCCTGCCAGAACCACAAAAAGGCGGTCGCCACGGCGATGACGAAGAAGGCGCTGCCGTTCAACAGCCCGACCAGACCCTCCTTCGCGAGCAGCCGCCAGGCCTCGCGCCGGCCAAGGCCGCCGACTGCCAGCGCCCGCACCGTCACGGTCAGCGCCTGGGTCGCGGCATTGCCGCCCATGCTCGCCACCATCGGCATGAGCACGGCCAGCGCCGTGAGCTTGTCGATCGACTCCTCGAAGCGGCCGATCACCATGGAGGCGATCAGCGCGGTCACGATGTTGATGGCGAGCCAGGGCAGCCGGTTCAGCGTGGTGCGCCAGGCACCGGCATAGCGGTCGCTGTCGATCACGCCGCCCAGTCGGAGCAGGTCGTCCTCGGCCTCCTCCTCGACCACCTCCAGGATGTCGTCGAGCGTGACCACGCCCATGAGCCGGCCGGCCGCGTCCACCACCGGTGCCGAGTTCAGCCCGTGGCGGCGGAAGATCCGGGCGACCTCCTCCTGGTCGGTGATCGCCTCGATCAGCACCTGCTCCTTCAGGCGCAAGGAGCGCATGGTGACGTCGCGCCGCGAGCGCAGCACCTCGGCGACATGGACCTGCCCCACCGGCCGCATCTTCGGGTCGACGATGAGGATGTCCCAGAATTCCTCGGGCAGGCTCTCGCCATGGTCGCGGCAGTAGTCGATGGTCTGACCGACCGTCCAGAAGTCCGGGACCACGACATTGTCGCGCTTGACCAGGCGCGCCGCGGTGTACTCGGGATAGGACAAAGCCTGCTCGACCTGGGCGCGTTCGGCCGGGCCCATCTCCAGGAGGATCGCGGTGCGGTCCTCCTCGGCCAGATCCTCGATGATCTCGACGGCGTCGTCGGATTCCAACTCGGACAGGGCCGCGGCCGCGGCTTTCGGCCCCAGCGCGTCCACCACCTCGTCGCGGACGTCGCCGTCCAGCCAGTTGAGGGTCTCGGGCTCCAGCACCTCGGCACCGAGCGCCACCGCCTGGCGGCGCTCGTCGTAGCTCAGCGCATGGAGCAGGGCCGCCTGGTCGGCCGGGTGCAGCGGCGCCAGCCATTCCAGCACGGCCTCCCGGTCGGCCCGGCCGACCGCATTGGCCAGCCCGGCCACCGCCGCCTCGTCGATGCCCTCGCTCTGGGAGGCGCGGGCCTCCTCGGCACCGCTCATCCGGCCTCGCCCTGGCGGAGCGCGATGGCCTCGGCGCAGGCGATCGCCGCCATGTTGGTGATGCCCCGGGCAGTCACCGACGGGGTGACCACATGGGCCGGCAGGCGCGGCCCCAGCACGATCGGCCCGATCGAGACGCAGCCGGTGACCGCCTTCACCAGGTTGTAGGCGATGTGCGCGGCATCCAGGCCCGGCATGATCAGGAGGTTGGCCTCGCCGGTAAGGGTCGAATCCGGCAGGATCTTGTCGCGCAGGCTCGGGATCAGGGCGCTGTCCGCATGCATCTCGCCGTCGATCTCCAGGCCCGGCGCGCGGGCCCGGATCGCCGTCAGCGCGTCGTGCATGATCCTGACCTGAGGCGATTCCCGGCTGCCGAAATTGCTGTGGCTGATCAGCGCCACCTTGGGCTCGATGCCGAAGCGCTTGACCGCCTGGCTGGCCGCCAGCGTGGTCTCGACGATCTTCTCGACCGTCGGCGCGTCGCTCACATAGGTGTCGGCCAGGAACAGCACGCCCCGGTCCAGGACCAGGCCGTGGACGGTGGATGCCTCGCGGATGTCCGGGCGCATCCCGATCACGTCCTGGATGTCGCGCAGATGGTCGATGAACCGGCCGACCGGGCCGGCGATCATCGCGTCCGCCTCGCCGCGCGCCACCATGATCGCGGCGATCACGGTGGGTTCGGTGCGCACCACCTCGCGGGCGAGTTCCGGGGTGACGCCGCGCCGGCCCATCTGGTCGCGGTAGAAGGCGACATAGTCGTTGTAGCGCGGGTCGGAGTACGGGTTGACCAGGTCGAAGTCGCGGTCCTGGACGAGCCGCAGGCCGTAGCGCTCGATCCGGGCCTGCACCACGTCCGGCCGACCGATCAGGATCGGCCGGGCCATCTTGTCCTCGACCACCACCTGCACCGCGCGCAGGATCCGCTCCTCCTCGCCATGGGTGAAGGCCAGGCGCTGCAGGCTGGCCTTCGCCCGGTTGATCTGCGGGCGCATGATCAGGCCGGACTTGTAGACCTTCTGGTCGAGGCTCGCCCGGTAGACGGCCAGGTCCTCGATCGGCCGGCTCGCCACCCCGGTCTCCATCGCCGCCTTGGCGACCGCCACCGGCAGCTCCACCACCAGGCGCGGGTCGAAGGGCTTGGGGATCAGGTACTCCGGGCCGAACGACAGGTACTCGGTCTGGTAGGCCAGGTGCACCATCTCCGGGGTGGTGGTGCGCACCAGGTCGGCCAGGGCCCGCACGCAGGCGAGCGCCATCTCGGTGTTGATGGTGGTGGCACCCACGTCGAGGGCGCCACGGAAGATGTAGGGGAAGCAGAGGACGTTGTTGACCTGGTTGGGATGGTCGCTCCGCCCCGTCGCCACGATCGCGTCCGGCCGGGTCGCCTTGGCCAGCTCGTAGGGGATCTCGGGGTTGGGATTGGCCAGGGCCAGGACGATCGGCCGGTCCGCCATGGCCGCCAGCATCTCGGGCTTGAGCACGTTGGCGGCGCTCACCCCTAGGAAGATGTCGGCGCCGACGATGATGTCGCCCAGCGTGCGGGCCGCGGTCGGCCGCGCCCACTTGGCCTTCCACGGGTCCATCAGCTCGTTGCGGCCCTCATGGACCACGCCCGCGATGTCGGTGACCGTGATGTTCTCGGGCCGCACGCCCATCGCCACCAGGAGATCCAGGCAGGCCAGGGCCGCCGCCCCTGCCCCGCTGCAGACCAGCCGGACCTCCTCGATGCGCTTGCCGACCAGGACCAGGCCATTGGCGATCGCGGCTGCCACGATGATCGCGGTGCCGTGCTGGTCGTCATGGAATACCGGGATGCGCATGCGCTCGCGCAGGTTGCGCTCGATCAGAAAGCACTCCGGCGCCTTGATGTCCTCCAGGTTGATGGCGCCGAAGGTGGGCTCCAGGGCCGCGACAATGTCGCAGAGCTTTTCCGGGTCGTGCTCGTCCAGCTCGATGTCGAAGGCGTCGATGCCGGCGAACTTCTTGAACAGGACCGCCTTGCCCTCCATCACCGGCTTGGACGCCAGCGCCCCGATCGAGCCCAGGCCCAGCACCGCGGTGCCGTTGGTGACCACCGCCACGAGATTGCCGCGCGAGGTGAGCCTGGCCGCCTCCTGCGGGTCCGCCGCGATCGCCTCGCAGGCGGCAGCCACGCCCGGGCTGTAGGCCAGGGACAGGTCGCGCTGGGTGGAGAGCGGCTTGGTCGCACGAACCTCTAGTTTCCCGGCCACGGGCCGCGCATGGTAGTCCAAGGCGTCGTCACGCAGCTGGCTCATTCCGATCTCCCGAGCACGGTCCGAACTGGGAAAGAACCGCTTGGACCGGCAGGCGCAAGTGCAAAGGCGCCGCGATCGGCTCAGTGCGCGGTGGCCCGGACGCCGCGGAGCGGATGGGCGCGGTCGGCGAGGTTGAGCAGCTTCACCGCGGCACAGGCGGCACCGAAGCCGTTGTCGATGTTCACGACGGTGATGCCGGGGGCGCAGCTCGACAGGGCTGACTGGAGCGCCACGCGGCCGCCCTGCCCCACGCCCAGCCCCACCGAGGTCGGCACCGCGATCACCGGCACGTCGACCAGCCCGCCCAGCACGGTGAACAGGGCGCCCTCCATGCCGGCGAAGGCCAGGATCACGTCGAAGCCGCGCAGCTCGTCGATCCGCCGGAGCAGCCGGTGCAGCCCGGCCACGCCGACATCGACCACGTGGTGCGCAGCACGGCCATGGAAGGCCAGGGTCCGCTCGGCCTCGCGCAGGACCGGCAGATCGGAGCTGCCGGCGGCCACCAGGGCCACCCGGGCCGGGCCGGCCGGAGCGGAGCCGCCCAGCATGGCGGTGCGCGAGACCGGGTCGTAGTCGAGCTCGGCGCGCAGGTCGGCGGGCAGCCGGCCGAACCGCTCCGGCCCCAGCCGGGTCAGGAACAGGCGGTGCCGTGCCTCCTGCGCCTGGCGCAGGATCGCGCGGATCTGCTCGTCGGACTTGGGCGCACACAGGACCGCCTCGGCCACGCCGGTGCGCTCCTCCCTCACCCAGTCGATCTCGAACTCGTCGTCAGCCATGCGCCAAGGCGCTTACACGAGCCACAGGCAAAAGCCATCCGCTCAAATGCGCCGGCCGCTCAGGCCCCAGGAAACGGCGCCATGCCGGCATCTGCCACGGCGCGGGCCACGAAGCCCTCCAGCGAGAGCGGGGCGGCACGGCCGGTCGCGGTCACGTCGACCCGGTGGTCGATCGGCCGGATCGTGTCGGTGAGCGGCACGAAGCGCTGGTGCAGCGGGTCGAAGGCCATGGGCCGGCCTTCCGCCAGGTTGAACCACCAGCCGTGCAGGGTGAGCTCGCCCCGGACCACGCGCTGCTCGATCCAGGGGAAGGTCAGCAGGTTGCGCAGGCTGCCGAGCACGGCGGCCTGCTCCAGGAGCAGGAGCTGGGCCTTGGGCTCCAGGCCGCTGCCGGCGACGATCCGGCGGGCATCGTCCATCACGCCCACCCAGGGCGCCATGAACTCCAGCCCGACCGTGCCCTCGGCCAGCGCCCGGATGCCGCCGCAGGCCTGGTGGCCCAGCACCAGGATATGCTTCACGCACAGGCGGCGGACGCCGAACTCGATCGCGGCGGAGGCGGCGTGCGGCCGCTCGTCCGGCCCGTAGGGCGGCACGATCGCCGCGACGTTGCGCAGGATGAACAGTTCGCCCGGCTTGCAGGAAGTGACCACGCCCGGGTCGACCCGGCTGTCGGCGCAGCCGATCACCATCACTTCCGGCTTCTGGCCATCCTCCAGGAGCCGGGAGAACAGATGCGGGTCATCGATCCCTTCGGACCGGAACCGCTCGAATCCATTGATCAACTTCTGCAGCGGATGGACCATCAGCCCTGCCTTGCGCTTCGGAATGAACGGCCAGGCCGCTTCAGGCCGAAGCGGCCACCCGGGCCGGATGCGGGCCGCCTTCCGTTTCGCGGGTATGGCTGAGCAGCCAGGTGCGGAACGCGGCGACCTTGGCGAGCTTGGCCTTGCGCGCCGGGCAGACGAGGAAATAGGCGAAGCGCAACGGCTGCTCCAGATCGAACAGCCGCACCAGCCGCCCGGCCTCCAGATCGTGCTCGGCCAGCCGGACCTTGGCCAAGGCCACGCCGCGCCCGGCCATCGCCGCTTCCAGCACCAGGGCCGACTGGTCGAAGCGCGGGCCGCGCTTGCCGTCCGCATCGCGCACGCCCGCCGCCTTCAGCCACATCGGCCAGTCCGGGCAGCTCGCATCCCGCTCCGGGCCGTCGTCGTGCAGGAGCGGCACGCCCGCCAGATCCTGCGGCTCGCGGATGCCCGCCTGCTCGATCAGTGCCGGTGCCGCCACCGGCACGATCGATTCGGACAGGAGGTGGTCGGTCTCCAGGCCCGAGTAGTTGCCAGCCCCGTAGCGGATCGCGCAGTCGACATCCTCGCTGGCGAAGTCGACCATCTGGTTGGAGGCGGAGATCCGGACGTCGATGTCGGGATGCTGCTCCTGGAAGTCCTCCAGCCGGCCCATCAGCCACTTGGCGGCAAAGGAGGGGGCCACCGACACGGTGAGCACCCCGCCCTTTTGCAGGAGCTCGATCTCGTCCAGCGCCTCGGAGAGCTTCTGGAAGCCTTCGGCCAAGCCGGGCAGGCAGGCCTGGCCCTCGTCGGTGAGCAGGAGGGATCGGGCGGTGCGGCGGAACAGGAGGCAGCCCAGATGGTCTTCCAGCTGCTTGATCTGCTGGCTCACCGCCGCGGGCGTGACGAACAGCTCCTCGGCGGCACGGCTGATGCTCAGATGCTTGGCCGCCACCACGAAGCAGCGGAGGGCGTTGAGCGGCGGCAGGCGATGGATAGGACGCGGCATGGGGGCTCGCAGGAAATTTTCTGGCGGATGGATCGACAAGCCAGGCCGTTCCGTCAACCAGAAACATCGGTTCCCGCCGCGTAGTTTTTACACATATAACGTAGAGTATGTGTGCAATGTAGCCATGACGCAGGCGCACCCGCCCAGGAGTTCCGGGCGGGTGCTGCCGATGTTCAGGCGGTGGCGACCGTCGCGTCCACCTTCGTCGGGGTCGCGATCGTCTGGAGCACCACGCAGTAGCGCTCGGTCAGCTGCAGGAGCTTGGCGAGCGTCGCCTCGTCCGCGTCGGTGTCGAGCCGGAAACGCAGCCGGATCGCCTGGAAGCCCACCGGGGCGGTCCGGTCCACGCCGAGCGTGCCGCGGAAGTCCAGGTCACCCTCGGCCTGGACCTCGCCGCCGCGCAGGGTGATGCCCAGCGCCGTCGCCACCGCGCGCAGGGTGACGCCGGCGCAGGCGGCCAGCGCCTCCAGCAGCATGTCGCCGGAGCAGGCCTGGAGGCCGCTGCCGCCCGTGGCGGGATGCAGGCCGGCCTCGACCAGGGCACGGCCGGTCTCGACCCGGCAGGCAATGCCCTCGCCGTCCAGGCTGCCGGATGCCCTGAGCGTTACCAGGGCGGCTTCCGGCTCCGACCGGTAGCGGTCCTTCAGCGGCGCCTGCATCGCCCGCAACTCGTCACCGTTCATGCTGCTCGCTCCATCCCTGCATCGTCCTCTGCCGCGTCCGCGCCACCCAGCGCCCGGGCCAGCCGCGCCTCGATCGCCTGGAAGGCGGCGGAGCGGCGGTTGCGGGGATGGGGCAGATCGATCGTGAGGTCCAGCACGATCCCGGCGGGTGCCGTTTCCAGCACCACCACCCGGTCGGCCAGCGCCGCGGCCTCCTCCAGGTCGTGGGTCACCAGCAGGAGCGCCGGCCCGTCCTCCGCCCGGATCCGGTCCAGCTCCCCTTGCAGCTCGATCTTGGTCAGCGCGTCCAGCGCGGAGAACGGCTCGTCCAGGAGCAGGAGGCGCGGCCGGCGCACCAGTGCGCGGGCGATGCCGACCCGCTGCGCCATGCCGCCGGACAGGGTCTTCGGCAGCTTCGCCGCAGCCTCCGCCAGGCCCACCCGCCGGAGCGCCCGCAATGCCTGCTCCCGGGCCTCTTCGCGGTTACCGCGCCCGCCCAGGCCGACCATCACGTTGCCCAGCACGTCCAGCCAGGGCAGCAGGCGCGGCTCCTGGAACACCACCGCCACGTCCGGCCGCGGCCCCGTCACCGGCGTGCCGTCGATCGTGACCCGGCCCGCGTCCGGCCGGTCCAGGCCGGCCAGCAGGCGGAGCAGCGTGCTCTTGCCGCAGCCGCTGCGCCCGACCACCGCCACCGCCTCGCCCTCGGCGATCGACAGGGAAAGCCGGTTCAGCACCACGCGCTCGCCGAACGCGCGCTGCACGACTTCCAGGCGGAACTGGCTCATGCGATCTGCTCCCGCTCGGCCACGCTGTCCTGCCAGGTCATGAAGGGCCGGGCGAGCATCACCAGGACCAGGTCGGACAGGCGCCCCAGCAGCGCGAACAGGCAGAGGCAGCCCACGATCTGCGCGGCATTGCCGGTCATCTGCCCGTCCAGCAGCAGGTAGCCGACGCCGGCACTGGCCCCCATCAGCTCGGCCGCGATCACGAACATCCAGCCCAGCGCCAGCCCGCCGCGCAGGCCGACCACCCAGCCCGGCAGGGCTGCCGGCAGCATGATCCGGCGCAGGATGGTCAGGCGGTCGAAGCCGTTGACCTGGCCGACCTCGACCAGCTTGCGGTCGACCTCGCGGAGCGCAGTGGAGAGCGACAGATAGACCGGGAAGAAGGCGCCGAGTGCGATCAGCACGATCTTGGGCGTCTCGAAGATGCCGAACCAGAGGATGAACAGCGGCACCCAGGCGATGGACGGGATGCTGCGCAGGCCCTGGAGGGTCGGGTCGACCCAGCGGCGCCAGAGCGGTGAGGCCCCGGCCACCATGCCCAAGACGGTCGCAGCCAGCGCGCCGAACAGGAAGCCCAGCGCCACCCGCCAGAGCGTGATCAGGATGTGGCCGGCGAGGTCGCCGGTGGTCCAGAGGCCGGCGAGCGTCGCGAAGATCCGGCTGGGCGGCGGCAAAAAGCGGCTCTGCAGCCAGCCGGTGGCGGCACCCAGCTCCAGCAGCAGGGCCAGCAGCACCGGCAGGGCGATGCCGGCGAACGGCAGGCCCAGCCTGAAGGGGTGCCATCTTGCCCGGCTGCCGGGCGCGGCGGTGCGGGCCAGGATGGTCGCCACGGGCTCAGCCCTGGCCGCGCAGCGATGCGACCGCCTGCAGGTCGACGAGCTCCGCGGTGGTGGCCGCCACGTCGACATCGGCCGCGATGATGCCGGCTTCCTGCAGGGCCAGGCCGGCACCCTGGATCGTCTCGACATGGCGCTGCTCGGGCCAGGACTCGTCCAGGCCGGTGCGCTCGAGCTGCCGGGCGGCGACCTCGGGCGAGAGCTTCGCCGCGCTCACCAGGAGCGCCGCCAGCGCGTCGGGCTCGGCCTTGGCGATCTCGCGCGCCTGCTCGTAGGCAGAGAGCACCTCGCGCACCAGGTCGGGGGAGCTGGCCAGGAACTCCTCCTGGACGTTCAGGACGCCATAGCTGTTGAGGCCCGGGTCGCGGTGGAACAGGAGCGAGCCGGCCTCCAGCTCGGACTGCGCCATCATCGGGTCCAGCCCGGCCCAGGCGTCGACGTCGCCGCGCTCCAGCGCGAGCCGCCCCTGGTCGTGCTGGAGCAGGACGAGTTGCACGTCGTTCTGGGTGAGGCCGGCACCCTGAAGCGAGCGCAGCAGGAAGACATAGGGGTCGGTGCCCTTGGTGACCGCGACGCTGCGGCCCTTCAGGTCGGCGACCTTGCCGATCCCGGTATCGGGCCGGGTCAAGAGCGCGGTCCATTCCGGCTGGGAATAGACATAGACGGTGCGGAAGGGCGCGCCGGCGACGCGGCCGAGCAGGGCCGCCGCACCCGCGGTCGAGCCGAACGCGATGCTGCCGGCGTTCAGGAACTCCACCGCTTTGTTGGAGCCCAGCGACTGCACCCACTGCACGGCGATGCCACGCGGCTCGAGCCGCTCCTCCAGGATGCCCCGGTCGCGCAGGATCAGGCTCAGCGGGTTGTAGTAGGCCCAGTCCAGGGTGAGCGTATCGGGATCGGCCGCCCGGGCCGCCGGCGCCATCCCGCTGCCGATCAGTGCCGCTGCCGACAGCGACGCCAGAAAACCGCGACGGTCCTGCGCCATGGCTACTCCCCCCCTTGTTCTTTGCCGCACAACGCAGGACGGGCTTAATGGCTGCGGTGCGACAGACAACCGCAGCAATTCTGCATGAGGGGTGAAGCTGACCTAAAGGTCAGGCTGGCGGCTCAGCCGGTCCAGGGCGGCAGGTCGCCCAGCGCCTGCTCCTCGGCGAAGCGGGCGGCCCAGTCGGCGAGGCAGCCTTCGACGATCGCTTGGCGCATCCCGCGCATCAGGGACTGGTAGTACCAGAGATTGTTCCAGGTCAGCAGGATGGCACCCAGGATCTCGTCGCTGCGGACCAGGTGATGGAGGTAGGCGCGGGAATAGTCGCGCGCGGCCGGGCAGTCCGAGGTCTCGTCCAGGGGGCGCGGATCGTCGGCATGGCGGGCGTTGCGCAGGTTGACGGTGCCGCGCCGGGTGAAGGCCTGGGCGGTGCGGCCGGAGCGCGTCGGCATCACGCAGTCGAACATGTCGATGCCGCGCATGACCGAGCCCACCAGGTCGGAAGGCTTGCCCACGCCCATCAGGTAGCGCGGCCGGTCGCCAGGCAGGAACGGCACGGTCGCGTCCAGGGTCTGGAACATCTCGGCCTGCGGCTCGCCCACGGCGAGGCCACCCACCGCATAGCCGTCGAAGCCGATCTCCCGCAGCCCCTCGGCAGAGCGGCGGCGCAGCTCAGGCTCGGTACCGCCCTGGACGATGCCGTAGAGCGCATAGCCGGGGCGCTTCTGGAAGGCGTCCCTGGAGCGGGCCGCCCAGCGCAAGGACAGCTCCATGGCCCGCTCGACCTCATGCCGCTCGGCCGGCAGGCGCAGGCATTCGTCGAGCTGCATGGTGATGGTGGCGTCCAGCAGGTGCTGGATCTCGATCGAGCGCTCCGGGGTCAGCTCGTGGCGGCTGCCGTCGATATGCGAGGCGAAGGTGACGCCGCGCTCGGTGAGCTTGCGGATCTTGGCCAGCGACATGACCTGGAAGCCGCCGGAATCGGTCAGGATCGGCCCTGGCCAGTTCATGAAGCGGTGCAGGCCACCCAGGCGGCCGACCCGCTCGGCACCCGGGCGGAGCATCAGGTGGTAGGTGTTGCCCAGCACGATGCCGGCACCGGTGGAGGTTACCATCTCCGGCGTCATCGCCTTGACGGTGGCAGCGGTGCCGACCGGCATGAAGGTGGGGGTCGGGACGGACCCGTGGGCGGTGTGCAGGATGCCGGCGCGGGCGGCGCCGTCCGTGGCGACGGTCTCGTGGCGGAATTCGGTCAAGACGGGCTCGGGTCGTTGCGTTCGAGGAGGGAGGCGTCGCCGTAGCTGAAGAAGCGGTAGCCGGTGGCGGCGGCGTGGGCGTAGGCGTCCTTCATCCGCGCCATGCCGGCAAAGGCGCAGACCAGCATGAACAGCGTGCTGCGCGGCAGGTGGAAGTTGGTGAGCAGCCGGTCGACCACGCCGAAGCGGTAGCCGGGCGTGACGAACAGGCTCGTGTCCTTCGTGCCGTGGCCGAGCGTGCCGTCGGGGCGGACCATGCTTTCCAGGGTGCGCAGCGCGGTGGTGCCGACCGCGACCACCCGCCCGCCTTCCCGGCGATGCCGCTCGATCCGCGCCGCCGCGTCCTCCTGCAGCTCGATCCACTCGGCGTGCATCACATGGTCGTCGGTGTCCTCGACCTTGACCGGCAGGAAGGTGCCCATGCCGACATGGAGGGTGACGAACTCGATGGGCACGCCCTTGGCGCGGATCGTTTCGAGCAGCGCTTGCGTCAGGTGCAGCGACGCGGTGGGGGCGGCAACCGAGCCGTCGCGCCTGGCGAACACGGACTGGTAGGCCTGGTCGTCCAGCGGGTCGCCGCCGCGCGGCCGGCGGATATAGGGCGGCAGCGGCATCCGCCCTTCCGCCTTGATCCGGCGGATCAGCTCCTGGCCGCCACAGGCAAACCGGAACAGCACCAGCCCGTCCGGGTCCTTCCGGACCACCTCGGCCCGAAGCTCGCTGGCGAGCTGCACCTGGTCGCCCGGCCGCAGCCGCTTGCCCGGCCGCGCCAGGCCCCACCAGCCATCCTCCCCTTCCGGGCGGACCAGGGTGACTTCGACCTGGACCTCGCCGCGGCTGCCGAAGAAGCGGGTCGGCAGGACGGCGGTGTCGTTCAGGACCAGGAGGTCGCGGGGCTCCAGCAGGCCCGGCAGGTCGGACACATGGAGGTCGGCCAGCCGGTCGGCGACATGGAGCAGCCGTGCCGATTCGCGCGGCTCGGCCGGCGCCTGGGCGATCGCCCCTTCGGGCAGCTCGAAGTCGAACTCGGTGATGCGCAAGGCTTCAGCCGCGCCCCCGCCGCTGGTCGAGCCGCCCGAGCACCTGCGGGCTGACGAAGCTGGACACATCGCCGCCCAGCCCGTGGATCTCCTTGATGAAGCGCGACGAGATCCACTGGCAGTGCTCGGACGCCATCAGGAAGACCGTCTCCAGCTTGGGCGCCAGGCGCTTGTTGTTCGCGGCCATCTGGAACTCGAACTCGAAGTCGGACACGGCGCGCAGGCCGCGCACCACGATCTGCGCCCCCTGCTCTTTCGCGAAATGGACCAGCAGCGTCTCGAACGGGATCACCTCGATGCGCGTGCCGTTCTCCGGCAGGGCCGCGACCTCGGCCTGGATCATCGCGACCCGCTCCTCCAGCGGGAACAGCGGCTCCTTGCCGACATTGATCGCGCAGGCGATGACCAGCCGGTCCACCAGCGCGGTCGCCCGGCGGATCACGTCCATGTGGCCGTTGTGCAGCGGGTCGAAGGTGCCGGGATAGACCCCGGTGCGTGCCTTGCTCATCCCTCGCTTCTCCAGCCGGCCGGGGCCAGGATCATTCCTCCACCGGCTCGTCCGCCAGCCCGTTCTCTTCCTCTTCCGCGGCGTCCAGGAGACGGACCGCACCCACCACGTGCTCGTCCTCGTCCACGTTGAACAGGCGTACGCCCTGGGTGTTGCGGCCGGTGATGCGGATTCCGTCCACCGGCATGCGGATCAGCTTGCCCTGGTCGGTCATCAGCATGAGCTGGTCGGCGTCGGTCACCGGGAAGGTGGCGCTGACCTCGCCGTTGCGGGCCGAGGTCTCGATGTTGATCACACCCTGCCCGCCCCGGTTGGTGATCCGGTACTCGTAGGCCGAGGTGCGCTTGCCGAAGCCGTTGCGGGTGACGGTGAGCAGGAACTGCTCGTCCGCCTGCAGCTTCTGGATCTCCTCCTCGCTGAGGTCGACCGTGGCCTCGCCATTGCCGCCCTCGCCCTCCTCGCCCTCGGCGCGGCGGCGCGCATTGGCGTATTTCAGGTAGGCGTCGCGCTGCTCGATCGGCAGCTCGACATGATGGAGGACCGACATGGACACGACCTCGTCGTCCTTGGCGAGGTCCATGCCGCGGACACCTTCCGAGGCCCGCGACTTGAACACGCGCAGGCTCTCCACCGGGAAGCGCACCGCCCGGCCGCCGCGCGCCGCCAGCAGCATGTCGTGGCCGTCGTCGCAGACATCCACGCCGATCAGCCGGTCGCCCTCGTCCAGGCCCATCGCGATCTTGCCGTTGGACGGCACCCGGATGAAGTCGGTGAGGTCGTTGCGCCGGACCCTGCCCTTCGCGGTCGCGAACACGATCGAAAGGTCGCCATAGGTCGATTCGTCCTCAGGGAGCGGCAGCACCGTCGAGATCGCCTCGCCGCTCTCCATGGCCGGGAACAGGTTGATCATCGCCCGGCCGCGCGCCTGCGGGTTGCCCAGCGGCAGCTTGTAGACCTTGAGCTTGTAGACCCGGCCGGCCGTGGTGAAGAACAGGACCGGCGTGTGGGTGTTGGCCACGAACAGCCGGGTGACCACGTCGTCCTCATGGGTGCGCATCCCCGCCCGGCCCTTGCCGCCGCGGCGCTGCGCCCGATAGGTCACCAGCGGCACGCGCTTGACGTAGCCGGCATGGGTGACGGTGACGACCATGTCCTCCTTCTGGATCAGGTCCTCGATGTCCTGGTCGAGGTCGCTGTCCAGGTCGATCACGCTGCGGCGGTCGTCGGCGAACTTCTGGCGGATCTCCAGCAGCTCCTCGCGCATCACCTCGAGCAGGCGGTCGCGGTCGTTCAGGATGTGGAGGAGCTCCTTGATCTCCTCGGCCAGCTTCTCGACCTCCTCGACCAGTTCCTCGCGGGCAAGGGCGGTCAGGCGCTGGAGCTGCAGGGCCAGGATCGCACGGGCCTGCGCCTCGGTGAGGCGATAGGTCTCGGATGGCGGCGGCGCGTCGACCAGGCCGGCCTCGGCCCGCTCCAGCAGCGGCAGGATGTCGGCGGACGGCCAGTCGCGCGCCATCAGCCGGCCGCGTGCCTCGGCCGAATCCTTCGACGAGCGGATGAGGGCGATCACCTCGTCGATGTTGAGCACCGCGATCACGAGGCCGATCAGGCCATGGATCCGGCTGCGCGCCTGGCCCAGCCGGTAGGCCGAGCGGCGCAGGATGACGTCCTCGCGGAACTCCAGGAACGCCTTGAGGATGTCGATCAGGCCGAGCGTGGTCGGCCGGCCGCCGACCAGGGCCACGATGTTGATGCCGAACGAGGTCTGGACCGGCGTGTAGCGCCAGAGCTGGTTCAGCACGACGTCCGGGTCGGCGTCGCGCTTCAACTCGATCACCACCCGGATGCCCTGGCGGTCGCTCTCGTCGCGCAGGTCGGCGATGCCCTCGACCTTCTTGTCGCGCACGACCTCGGCGATCCGCTCGACCATCCGGGCCTTGTTCACCTGGTAGGGCACCTCGGTGATGATGATCGCCGGACGGTCCTTGCGGATCTCCTCCACATGGCTCTTGGAGCGGATGACGATGCTGCCGCGGCCGTTCTGGTAGGCGGACATGATCCCGCCGCGGCCGAGGATGATGCCGGCGGTCGGGAAGTCGGGCCCCGGGATGATCTCCATCAGATCGGGCAGCTCGATCGAGGGGTTCTCGATCAGCGCCACGCAGCCGTCGATGACCTCGCCCAGATTGTGCGGCGGGATGTTGGTCGCCATGCCGACCGCGATGCCGCCGGCACCGTTCACCAATAGGTTCGGGAAGCCCGCGGCCAGGACGGAGGGCTCCTCCGCGCTCTCGTCGTAGTTCGGCCTGAAATCGACCGTGTCCTCGTCGATCTCGCCGATTACCGAGAGCGCCGCACGCGACAGCCTGGCCTCGGTGTAGCGCATCGCCGCCGGCGGATCGTCGTCCTGCGAGCCGAAATTGCCCTGGCCGTCGATCAGCGGCAGGCGCAGCGAGAAGGGCTGCGCCATGCGGACCATGGCGTCGTAGATCGCGCTGTCGCCGTGCGGATGGTACTTGCCCATCACGTCGCCGACGATGCGCGCCGACTTGCGGTGCGGCTTGCCCGGATCGAAGCCGTTCTCCTTCATCGAGAACAGGATCCGGCGCTGCACGGGCTTGAGGCCGTCGCGGACATCGGGCAGAGCACGCGCCACGATCACGCTCATCGCGTAATCGAGGTAGCTCTTCCTCATCTCCTCTTCGATCGGGACGATGTCGAAGGGGCGCGACTGCTCGGTGGCCAAGGTCGGTGGTCTCTGACGCGGTGAACGGACGGCATGCGGCGCCGGCGGGCCTCGCCGCCCGCGCGCGCCAGCCTTCTAGCAGGCGGTGGCCTCAGGTGCCAGGGTTGGCCGGCAGGATCCGGGGATGAGCCTCGAGCATGAGCCTGGCGAAGCTGCGCAGGTCCTCGATGCCGCCCTGCGCGATCGCCTCGACGACCTCGATCTTCAGCTTCTGGTATTCATGGGTCGCGACGTTGCGAAAGCCGGTCATGGCGACGAGCTTCTCGCTCATGGTGCGGTCGATCAGCCGGGCGCGGGCGAGGTCCCGGAACCGGTCGGCGGAACTCATCGCCGGTCCCAGCCTGCGCAGCAGCGCCACGCGCTGGGCGATGTCGATCGCCGCCTCGCAGGCACGCGTGATGTTGATGACCACCGCGTCCTGGCGCATCTGGTCGTCCCGGAACTCGTCCTCATGTCCGCGATAGTAGAGATAGACCTGGGCGATGCAGCGCTCGATGATGCCGGCCTTCGTCTCGATCACCGCATCGGCCACGATCAACGCTCCGCCAGCATGGCATCGACGATCGGCCGGTTCGAGGCATAGAGCCTGGTGAACATCGACATCGCATGAGTCTCGAACAGGTCGCAGGCGAGCTCGTCCCCGGCGAACAGCCGCCGGCCTTCGGTCGTCACCATGAAGCGCAGGGTCTCGCCGGCCTGGCTGAGGTCGACCAGGTCGATCCGCTCCCAGCCGAGATCCTTCATCAGCTCATCGGTCGCCTTCCAGAGCTGGTCGAAGTCGTAGCGCGCTCCGCCCAGCACGCCGATGTCCAGGTCGCTCTCCGGTCCGGCGCGGCCCTGCGCGGCGCTGCCGTAGAACCAGATGCCGACCACGTCCGGCAGGGCCTTGCGCACGGCCGCCACGATCGCATCGTCTCCAGGCACTTCCCTCACCGCGCGTCCTCCAAGGTGGTCGCCCCGTAATAGTGCCACAGGAACAGGGCGCCGACACCACGCCAGGGCGCCCAGCCCTCCGTCGCCCGGCGCAGCTCCTGCTCGCCCGGCCGGCTTTGCAGGCGGCGCAGGCGCTGGTAGCCGACCTGCACGGCGAGGTCGCCCGCCGGCAGCACGTCGGCCCTGCCCAGCGCGAACAGGAGATAGATCTCGGCACTCCAGCGGCCAAAGCCCGGCAATGCGGTGATCTCGGCCAGGACCTCCGCCTCGCTAGCCGCGTGATGGCGGTCGATCCGGAGCGTGCCCGCCTGCACGGCCCGGGCCAGTGCCTGGGCATGGGCGATCTTGCGGTGGCCCATGCCGCAGGCCCGCAGCGTCGCCACCGTCTGCGCCGCCAGCCAGGCATGGTCGGGCGTGGCCCCGGCCGCCACTTCCAGACGGCGCCAGATCGCGGCTGCGGCCCGGACCGAGATCTGCTGGGCGGTCATGATCTGCAGGAGGGTGGCGAAGCCCGGCGGGCGGATCCTGGGCGGCGGGTCACCGATCCGGGTGCGCAGCGCCGCGACCTGCGGGTCACGCCCGGCCAGTTCGTCCATGCCCAGGCGGATCCGGGCCTCGTCGAGCGGCGTGAAGCCCATCATGCTGCCGTCCTCGGACCTGACGCCGCAAGCTGCCCAGGAGAGTTCCATTGAGCAAGTCGGTCGTGCCGGTCGCAATCGGCAGCCTCATCCTGCTGGCGGCAGTCGCGGTTTCCGTCTGGCATGAATGGCGGACCGCGTCGGCGGCCGACCTGCGCGCGGTCGTCGGGGCCGAGGTCGTCGATGCTGCGGCGGATGACGCCACTGGCGTGCCGGACGGGCGGTTCGTCCGGGTCGTGGGCGAGACCAGGGCGGCGGGCCCGGTGCAGGAGCCGGCACTGGGCCGGACGTTCCAGCTCCTGCGGCTGGACCGCGAGGTCGAGACCGCGCAGTGGCAGGAACGCCAGATCAACACCCAGGGCGGGCGCGACCTTGTCTATGAGCTGGTATGGTCGGCGGTCCGGATCGATTCGACCCGGTTCCGCGATGCCGGCGGCGCCCATCCCAACCCGCCGCTGCGCCTGTCCAGCGCCAGCCTGGTCGCGCCGTCGCCGATGCTGGGTGCTTGGCAGGCGGAGCCGCCGCTCTGGCTGGCCCTGCCGGCCACCGATCCGGTCGCCCTGCCCGAACGGCTGGAGGTGGCGGGGATCGGCACGGTGGCGCGCGGCGGCCAATGGTGGTGGTCGGGCGATCCGGACCGGCCGGCCCCGGGTGACATCCGGCTGCGCTACCGGTCCGTGCCGTTCGGCCTTGCGACGATGATCGGTCAGGCCCAAGCCGGGACGCTGCGGGCACCGGTCGACGGCAAGGGGGCGGTGCTGGCCCTGGCCGGCCAGGGCGATGTCGCGGCCGCCAACCTGCTGGGCACGGCGGGTGCCGCCGCGACGCTGGAGGCCTGGAAGCTGCGCGCCTTCCTCCTGGCGGCGTGCCTCTTGGGCGGCTGCATCCTCGCCTTCGGCCTCAAGCGCGGCGGTGTCGGCGTGGCGGCGGGGCTCGGCGGGGGCGGGCCGCTCACCGGGCTCCTGCTGGGCAGCTCGGTCTGGCTGATCGTGTCGGTAACTGCCTGGTTACTCTTCCGGCTACGCTAACCTACGAGCCGAACGTGGGTTTTCCGCTGCCTTAGCGCGCTTCAAAGCAGCAAGGCGGCGTGCTACCCCCGCACCTGCCGCAACGACGCCGCCGGTGCGCAGCAAGGAAGGATCGGGATGGAACGCGAGCAGATGGCCTACGACGTGGTGATCGTGGGTGCCGGGCCTGCCGGCCTCGCCGCCGCGATCCGCCTCAAGCAGATCGACGAGGAACTGTCGGTCTGCGTGATCGAGAAGGGGGCCGAGGTCGGCGCCCACATCCTGTCGGGTGCCGTGCTGGAGCCGCGTTCGCTGAACGAGCTCCTGCCTGACTGGCAGGCGCAGGGGGCACCGGTCGAGACGGCGGTGACCGAGGACCAGTTCCTGCTCCTCACCGAGACCGGCAGCCGCAAGTTGCCCACCCCGCCGCAGATGCACAACCAGGGCAACTACATCATCTCCCTGGGTCTCCTGTGTCGCTGGCTCGCCGAGCAGGCCGAGGGGCTGGGGGTGGAGATCTACCCGGGCTTCGCCGCGGCCGAGGTGCTCTATGACGAGGCGGGTGCCGTGCGTGGCGTGGCCACCGGCGACATGGGAGTCGGCCGGGACGGCCAGCCGACCGACGCCTACCAGCCCGGCATGGAGCTGGTCGGCCGGCTCACGCTGTTCGCCGAGGGCTGTCGCGGCTCGCTTACCAAGACCCTGTTCCAGCGCTTCAACCTGCGCGACGGCGTCGACCCGCAGACCTACGGGATCGGCATCAAGGAACTCTGGGAGGTCGATCCCGCGCAGTTCCATTTGGGCCGCGCCGTCCACTCGATCGGCTGGCCGCTCGACCAGAAGACCTATGGCGGCTCGTTCCTCTACCACTGGAAGGACAACCAGATCGCGTTCGGCTTCGTGGTCGGGCTGGACTACGCCAATCCCTATCTCTCGCCGTTCGGCGAGCTGCAGCGCCTGAAGCTGCACCCGGCGATGCGCCCAGTCTTCGAGGGTGGGCGGCGGATCAGCTACGGCTCGCGGGCGATCACCGAGGGCGGGCTGCAGTCCCTGCCGAAGCTGGTCTTCCCGGGCGGTGCCCTGATCGGCGACACGGCGGGCTTCTTGAACGTGCCCAAGATCAAGGGCACCCATACCGCGATGAAGTCCGCCATGCTGTGCGCCGAGGCGGCGGCGGCGGCGCTCAAGGCCGGCGGCGACTCGCCGATCCTGCTGGATGCCTATCCAGAGGCGTTCCGCAAGTCCTGGCTCTACGAGGAGCTGCACGGGGTACGCAACATCCGGCCTTCCTTCCGGCGCGGCCTGATGGCCGGGCTCGCCTACTCGGCGCTGGACACCTACGTGTTCAAGGGCAAGGCGCCCTGGACCCTCCATCACCATGCCGACCACAGCGCCACCGAGCCCAAGGCCAAGCACAAGCCGATCGACTACCCCAAGCCCGACGGCAAGCTGACCTTCGACCGGCTGAGCTCCGTCTTCCTGTCCGGCACCAACCACGAGGAGGACCAGCCCTGCCACCTGCAGCTCAAGGACCCGACCGTACCCACCCGGATCAACCTGCCGACTTATGACGCGCCCGAACAGCGCTACTGCCCGGCCGCGGTCTACGAGATCGTGCAGGGCCAGGACGGCGAGCCCAGGCTGCAGATCAACGCGCAGAACTGCGTGCACTGCAAGACCTGCGACATCAAGGACCCGACCCAGAACATCAACTGGGTGACCCCGCAGGGCGGCGGCGGGCCCGTGTACGGCACGATGTGACGGCCAAGGACGTGGAGGCGGCGCACGGTGACGTGAGACCGGCGGTGATTTCCACACTGGTCGCATGTCACCGACGGGGCATATGTTCGCCGCACCCCCGGGCGCGGGGCCGGTTTGCGTCCCTCGGAGAGCCGTCATGAAGAATCGTGCGCAGGCAGTCGGTGCAGCGCTTCTCGCCGCCGGCCTGATGGCGGCGTGCACGCCGGCCGGAACGGAGCGGCCCGGCACGCCGGCCGCCGAGGCGACGCCCACCCCGTCCAAGGCGGAGACGATCAACGCCGCGGTCGATGCCTCGCTGCTCGACCTGTACCGTGCCGCCCCCGGTGCTCAGGCCCTGGTCGAGCGGGCCAACGGCGTGCTGGTGTTCCCGTCCATCACCAAGGCTGGTTTCATCGCCGGCGCCGAGTATGGCCAGGGCGCGCTGCGGGTGAACGGCCGGACGGAGGGCTTCTACAGCCTGACCGCCGGGTCGCTCGGGCTCACCGCCGGCGTACAGGAGACCGCGCAGGTCATCCTGTTCAACACCGAGGAATCGCTGCGGCAGTTCCGGGAAAGCAATGGCTGGACGGCGGGTGCGGATGCCTCGGTGGCGCTGCTCAAGATCGGTGCCGGCGGCGTGGTCGACACCCGCACCGCCAACTCCCCGGTCCAGGCGATCGTCTACAACACTTCCGGCCTGATGGCCGACGTCTCGGTCGCCGGCCAGAAGATCACCAAGATCGAGCCCTGAGCGGCCCGCACGCCCCCGCCCCGGCAGGAGCCCACCCAGCGCGACGCCTGCCGGGCGAGCTCAAGACCTATACGCGTGAGGAACGGCTGGCCGATGCGGCCGTCCACCTCATCGGCCTGTCCCTGGCCGTCCTCGGCTGCGGCCTGCTGGCCTTCGTTGCCCGTGGCCGCACCGGGCCGGGGGAAGCCGCAGCGCTGGCGCTCTACGGCCTGGGCCTCGTCGCCATGCTCGGCTGCTCCGCCCTCTACCACCTGACCCGCGACCCGGCGCGCAAGCACCGCTTTCGCCGCCTCGACCATGCCGCGATCTTCCTGATGATCGCCGGCACCTACACGCCGCTGCTCGTGATCGGCGTGGGCAGCCCGCGCGCCATGTGGCTCCTGGCCTTCGTCTGGCTGGTGGCGCTGGCCGGCATGGCGATCAAGCTGCTGGCGCTGCGCGTGCCGGAATGGCTGTCGGTGACGCTCTACCTGGCGCTCGGCTGGGCGGTGCTGGCGGCACCGGGCGAGATCATGGCGGCACTGCATGGCCGGGGCCTGGCGTTCCTGGCCGCGGGCGGCATCGTCTACAGCATCGGCGTCGGCTTCTATTTGTGGGAGCGGCTGCGCTTCCACACGGTGATCTGGCACCTGCTCGTCCTGCTCGCCGCCGGCTGCCACTACCTGGTGGTGCTGGACCTGGTGCCGGCCTGAGCGCCGCTTCTCAGACCGTCGTGTCCTCGTAGACCTCGTCCAGCGTGATGTCGGCCCCCAGCAGTTCGGAGCGGAACGTGCCCGAGCCGATCGTGTCCACGATCTCCCAGCCGCGTTCCGTGCGGGTCCAGGTCCGGACCCGGCGGCGATGCCCCTCCACCACCCAGATCTCGCGCACCGACTCCAGTTCACTGTACTCGCCGGGCTTGAGCAGGAAGTCGACGGATCGGCTGGACGGCGAGGTGACTTCGACGAGCAGCGCGGGAGACGGCACCACCAGCCCATCACCCGGAGGTGCACAGGTCATGGCGACATCGGGAATGCGCGTGCCGTTCTCGACCTCGATCGAGGCGTCGGCCGTGACGCTGCACCCTCTCGGCCGGCGGCTGCGGATGGCCGTGTAGCAGTTGCCCTGGATCAGGTGATGGTTGCGGGTGCCGCTCGCCATCGCGACGAGGGGATTATCCTCGGCCGGGAATTTCGGCATCGGCCGCCCGTCGACATACTCCCAGGGCTCGTCGCGCGACTCACGCCAGCGATAGTACTCCTCCCGGCTCATCGGCTCGGGCTGGTCCGGCCTCGGTTCCACCATCGCCCCACCTCCACGGCGCGATAGCTAGCACGCCGGGTTCACGTCCGTGAACATCTCCCACCCACGACGGTGCGGCCGGATGCTCCATGGGTATGGCTCATGGACACGAGCAACGGGCATGGACAGGAGCAGGATCAGCCGCGGCTATCATGCCGGCTGACGCAGACGACAAAGACGGCAGGTCACCCGCTCCGAGCCGGAACGGGTGACCTCCCTGTCAGCCTTCTACTTCATGAGCGGTGAGGAACATCGCCTTTTCCAGCGCGTCGAAGAAGCGCTGGTAAGGCGCCGGGTCTTCCACGGCTTCGGCGTTGTACTCGGCGTTCGCGCGAACCATCGTCCGCTCCGGCCCCAGCGGACGGACCGTGACCGTCATGCGAAGCGCATAGCCTTCCAGCTTCGTCGCGCTGACCGACCCGAGGGTCGCATCAGCCTTGTCCACGACGAAACCGAGATCCTGAAGCGTCGCGATCACCGTACGGAGCGTCTGCGTCCGGTCGGCAGTGTCGAACGTCCTGGTCTGGAAGCTCCGCAACTGGACCGCGCTGGCGCTCGTTTGGAGGACTTGATCGCGGCTGTTCATCTGGCAGCCCGACAGAACCGTGACTGCACAGATAGCTGCCACCAGGAAATGCCCACGCATCGGCGACCTCATATCGAATTCGCCGTCAGGAAGACGGACTGCGAAAGCTTGTCGTAGAATTGCTGATACAGTTCCGGCTCGCCCAGGAACTCCTGCTTCGAGACGTTACCCTGGTCATTCCAGACGATCCGCTGGAAGGTGACACGGGTCATGGTGCGGTTGGCTTCCAGCGGGCTCGTCACGAAGGCCAGGCGGATCTTCTGCTCATCATCGGTAGGCACATAAACACCGAACAATGCCGCCATGACGATGGCGCCGGCTACCTGCCCTCCTTCCGTGGCGTCCCTGACCTTGGAGCCGACGATGACGCCGACGTCCGTTTCGCTTTCATCCAGCGAGAAGCCGAGATCCTGCATTACGCCGGCACCAGCCTGCAGGAGCAATGCCTCGTCCTCGGTATCGAAGGTCCGCGTCTGCAACTGCCGTCGCTGCAGACTCTCGCTATCGAGCTGCAATGCCTCGGGCGGAATGCCTGCCTGACAAGCGGATAATGTCACAGCTATGACAACAAGCATGAACCAACGGTTCATCATCACACCTCAAAACGAGGATTGGCGATATGAATAATCTCGGACGAGATTGTTCTCGTCGAAATTCACGATAATGGTCAGCGTCCGCTGCGAACTGCTCTGTGCCGAGCTTGAACCGTCCGCGCCGCCGAGAAGAAGGAATACAAAACCGCTGGAGGAAGACTGAACCTTGCTCGTGGCGATCTTATCGTAGACCCAGGTTTCACGGCGCTGCGCGTCAGTGGTCACCATGTTCGGCGATCCGAGGGCGGCGACGACGTCCGCGCTGGACATGCCTACTTTGATCTCGCGCTGGACCGTTCCGACCGAGATGCGGTCACCCGACGTGTCGGAAACATTCTGCGACAACTGCTGAGGCGAAGTACACGACGCAGCAAGTGGAACGAGAATCATTAGGGCCGGCAACAAAAATGGCTTCCTGGCCATCCTCTAGTCCTTGAAGAATATCTCCAGGACGGCAGGAATGCTTCTTTGCACTTACCGGTGTAAGAGCCGCTGAATGAGCGCCTCGCATAGATGAGCGTTATGTGACCATAATGTAACGTGACCGGCACTGGCAATCGGCCGGCTAAGCTAACAGGGAGTTTCCGGGGCAGCGGTGAACACCTCGGCCCCATCCGCCGTGATCCCCACCGTATGCTCCGCCTGCGCCGCCCAGCCCCGGTTGCGGGTGACGATCGACCAGCCATCGGGCAGGGTCTTGGTGTCCGCCTTACCGGCGACCAGGATCGGCTGGACCGAGAGGAACATGCCCTCTTCCAGCACGTCGCCCTCGCCTGGGCGGCCCCAGTGGTGGACGTGGGGCTCGGTGAAGAATTCGCGGCCGATGCCGTGGCCGCCGAGGTCGCGGAGGACGGCGAAGGCGACGCCGGCGACCCGGGTTTCGGCGGCCTGCTGGATGGCGTGGCCGAGATCACCCAGCGTGGCACCGGGGCGGAGTACGGCGAGGCCGGCGGCCAGTGCCTGCTCGGCGCGTTCGGCCAGCAGGCGGCCGCGCGGCGTGGGCCGGCCGGCATGGAAGGTCCGGCAGATGCCGGCGTGCCAGCCGTCGAGCTTCGCCTTGAAGGCGATCTTCACGAGGTCGCCCTCGACCAGCCGCTTGGCGGGGCTCGGGATGCCGTGGCAGGCGACATGGTTGACGGAGATGCAGGCGGCGGCGGGAAAGCCGCGCATGCCCTTGGTGGCGGGCTCGCCGCCCCCGGCACGGATCGTTTCCTCGACGATCGCGTCCAGTTCCGCCGTGGTGACGCCGGGGCGGACCGCAGCGCCGGCCGCGGCCAGCGCCTCGGCAGCGAGCCGGCCGGCTCGGCGCATGGCGGCGAACGCGTCGGGACCATGGCGGGCGATGGCCATGCCGGGCGGGTCAGCCGACCTGCTGGACCAGCTTGTAGGGCGGCTTCTCGTAGCCCAGAGCCGAGCGGGTGAAGATCTCGACGCCGGTCTCGGTGACACCGACCGTGTGCTCGAACTGGGCCGAGGAGGTCTTGTCGCGGGTCACGCAGGTCCAGCCATCCGCCAGCACCAGCACGTCCGGCCGGCCCACATTCACCATGGGCTCGATGGTGAAGAACATGCCGGGCTGGAGCACCACGGGCGGGCGGGGTTCGAACTGCAGCTTGCGCGGGGTCTTGTAGTGCTTGACCTCGGGCGCGTCGTGGAAGTTGCGGCCGACGCCGTGGCCCACGAACTCCTCGACCACCGAGAACGAGACGCCGTGGCGGCGCTCTTCCACCACCTTCTGGATCGCCTCGCCGACATCGTCGAGCGTGGCGCCGGGCTTCACCACATTGATCCCGGCCCACATCGCCTCGTAGGTCCGCTCGATCAGGAGCAGGTCCTTCACCTTCGCCTTGGGCAGGGCGAACATGCGCGAGGTGTCGCCGTACCAGCCGTCCAGGATCACGGTGACGTCGATGTTGAGCGTGTCGTCCGGCTGGAGGAGCTTCTTCTCGCTGGGGATGCCGTGGTTCACCACCCGGCCGATCGAGATGCAGGACGAGGCCGGGTAGCCCTTGTAGTTCTTGGTGGCCGGGATGCCGCCATGGTCGAGCATGTAGCCCTCGATCAGCCGGTCGAGCTCGGCCGTGCTGATGCCCGGGCGAATATGGGGCGTGATGAAGTCGAGCGTGTCGGCGGCCAGGCGCCCGGCCTTGCGCATGCCCTCGAAGCCGGCCTCGTCATGGATCGGGATCGGCCGGTTCTCCAGGCCGCGCTCGATGAAGCTGTTGGCGAACGTCTCCGCCGCGGCCTCGATCCCGGCCATGGACGCGAAGTCGAACATTTCCTCGGGCTTCTTGTAGATGCTCTTGGCGGGCTTGGTCGGGCGGTTCATTCGGCAGGGTCACAACAGGTCGGGCGGTGGACGGGTCCGGCTACACGGGCGCTCGCGCCGAAGTCAACCGGGCTGGACGCGCAGGCGCTCGCGCCAGGCGGCATAGAGACCGCTGGCGACGATCACCAAAGCACCCAGCACCACATATGGGCCCGGAACGTCGCCAAACACGATCCAGCCCGACAGGGCGGCCCAGATCAGCATGGTGTAGGTGAACGGCTGCACCACCACGGCCGGCGCGTATTGCAGCGCCAGCACCAGGCCGAAATGGCCGAACACGCCGAGTGCCGCCACCACCGCCAGGAGCAGCCACTGCTCGGCCGTGGGATCGATCCAGAAGAAGGGGCCCACCAGCGACAGGGCAATGGTGCCGCCCACGGTCTGCCAGACCATCGAGGTGGCGGCAGCGTCGTGGCGACCGGCGATCCGGGTCATCACCTGGTAGAAGGCATACATGACGGCACAGCCCAGCATGATCAGCATGCCCGGGCTGATCTCGGCAAAGCCCGGCCGGACGATGATCAGCACGCCCACCAGGCCCACGCCCACCGCGATCCAGCGGCGCAGCCCGACCTGCTCGCCCAGGAGCGGCACGGAGAGCGCGGTCACCAGCAGCGGGGTGAGCGCGAAGATCGCATGGGCGTCCGCCAGCGGCACGGTCTGGTAGCCCACCACCACGAAGGTCATCTCGGCGGCGATGAAGATCGCGCGGGCGATCTGCAGCTTCGGCCGGGCGCTGCGCAGCGTGGTGCGCAGCCCGCCCGGCATGGCCAGGGCCAGTGCGAGGGGGATGGAGAGCGCATAGCGCACCCACAGGATCTGCACGGGCGGCAGCTGGGTGGACAGGGTCTTGCTCGCCGCGTCCATCCAGCCAAAGCACGCCATGCCGCACAGGCAGATCAGGATGCCCTTGGTCTTGGTGTCGAGCGTCACGTCCCGGCGAGGGCGAAGCCGGACGGCCGGAACGGGCCGAACACCCGCTCCACCGCCGCGGCCGCCTGGAGGACCAGCGCCTCGGCGAACGGCCGGCCGATGATCTGCAGCCCGATCGGCATGCGGTTGCCGTCCAGGCCCACCGGCACCGACACGGCCGGCAGGCCCAGCCAGTTGGACAGGCCGATCAGCTGGCCGATCGCGTTGGCGGTCTCGACGAACCGCGCGTCGCCGCCCGTGTCGGTGTCGACGATCCGTGGAACCTGCACCGGGCAGGTCGGCAGCACCACGAGGTCGGCCTGGCTGAAGACGGTGGCGCAGAAATGGTCGAGCGCCCTGCCCCGGCTGCGCATGGCGGAGAGATAGTCGACGGCGCCCAGCGCGAAGCCCGGCTGCATGCGCGCCAGGGTCTGCGGGACGAAGTCGTTGTAACGCTCCTGGACATGGGCGCGATGCACCGCACTGCACTCGGCCATCAGCACCAGGCGGCGGATCGCGGTGATCCCCGCGATGTTCTCCATGCCGCCCTCGGTGACGCTGGCGCCGTCCTCGGCGAGCGCCCGGATCGCGTCGCGCACCGCGGCGTCGACCACCGGGTCGACCTTGCAGCCGAGCCCGGAGGTCGCGTGGAACAGGCGCAGCCCGCCCACCCCGCGCTCCAGCCCGGCCGTATAGACGGGGACCGGCAGGCGGCTGGTGGTGGTGTCGTCCGGGTCGTGGCCGGCAATCGCCTGGAGCACCAGCGCCGCATCCCGGCTGGTGCGGGCGAGCGGGCCGACATGGTCCAGCGAGAAGCTGAGCGTCATCGCGCCGGCCCGGCTGACCCGGCCATAGGTCGGCTTGATGCCGACCAGGCCGCAGAACGAGGCCGGGATGCGGATCGAGCCGCCCGTGTCGGAGCCGAGCGTGGCCGGGACCAGGCCCGCCGCCACGGCGGTGGCACCGCCCGAGGTCGAGCCGCCGGTGATCCGCTCCGGGTCGTGGGCGTTGCGCGGCGTGCCGGTATGGTTGTTGTGGCCGGTCACGCCCAGCGCGAACTCGACCATGTTGAGCCGGCCGACATCGATGGCACCGGCCTGGTCCAGGCGGGTGAGCACGGTGGAGGTGCGCGCGGCCTGGAAGTCGGCGCGGATGCGCGAGCCCTGCCCCGCGATCTGGCCCTGGCGGTAGAACATGTCCTTGTGCGCCATGGGCACGCCGTGCAGCGGCCCGCGCAGCCGGCCGCGGGCGCGCTCCTCGTCGCAGCGTGCAGCCTCGCTCAAGGCATAGTCGCCCCACAGCCGTGCGGTAGCGTTCAGCGCCCGGCCGCGCCCTTCCAATGCGGTCAGCACCGCCTCGGTAGCCTCGACCGAGCTGAGCTTGCCGGTGCGGATGCTGTCCGCCAGCTCGGCCAGCGACAGGGCCAGGATGGCAGTGGTCATGACTTCGGCTCCGGCGTGGCGTTGCGCTCCAGGGCGACCAGGAAGTCGCCGGGCTCGCACTCCACCGGCAGGTCGCGGCATTGCTCGCGCAGGAGTGCCACCAGTTCCTCGCAGGTCGCGGCCGCCGAGGGCGGCACGGCCACGCCCGATACGGTATCGACCTGATTGTCAGCTTCGCCCGCCACCCTGAACCACCCCCTTGAAAGTCGGTGCTGCCTGCATGTCGGCGCATCGCCCCGCCTGTCAGTGCATGGCCGTGCGTCTAGCACTCCGCTAGGCTTTGAGACAGCCACGGCGACAACAAGAGCAGAGAGGAGCCCTCATGATCGAGCCGCGCACCATCCAGAGGCTGGAGGCGATCGAGAAGAAGCTGCTCTGGCTCGCGTCCTGGACCATCCACCACGCCAACCACCTGCGCCCGGCGCGCGACAAGCTCAAGGTCGGCGGCCACCAAGCCTCCTGCGCGTCCTGCGCCACCATCCTGACCGCCCTGTTCTTCCACACGATGCGCGGGGCCGACCGGATCGCGGTAAAGCCGCACGCCTCGCCGATCATGCACGCCGCCCTCTATCTGATGGGCTTGGAGCCGCGGGAACGGCTGGAGCGGTTCCGGGCACTGGGCGGCGCCCAGGCCTATCCGTCGCGGACCAAGGACGTGCCGGTGGTCGACTTCTCCACGGGCTCGGTCGGCCTGGGTGCGGCCGTCACCTTGTTCGCCTCCTTGACCCAGGACCTCCTGCGCCAGCGCGGGCTGATCGACGACACGTCGCCGCCCGGCCGGATGATCGCGGTGGTGGGCGATGCCGAGCTGGACGAGGGCAACGTGTTCGAGGCCCTGCTGGAGGGCTGGAAGTACGAGGTCCGCAACGTCTGGTGGGTGATCGACTACAACCGCCAGTCGCTCGACCGGGTGGTGCCGGAAAAGCTGTTCAGCAAGATCGAGGGCTTCTTCGACGAGGTCGGCTGGGAGGTCGTCACGGTCAAGTACGGCAAGAAGCTCCAGGCCGTGTTCGCCGAGCCGGGCGGCGAGGTGCTGCGGCGCTGGATCGACGACTGCCCGAACGACCTCTATGCCGCGCTGACCTTCAAGGGCGGAGCTGCCTGGCGGGCCGAGCTGCAGGCGACCGCGGGCAGCGACCCGTTCATCGCAGGCCTGCTGGAGCGGCTGGGCGACGACGAGCTGGCCCAGCTCATGACCAATCTCGGCGGCCATGACGTCGAGGCGATGCTGGAGGCGTTCGACGCGGTCGAGGACGACCTGCCGCGCTGCTTCATCGCCTACACCGTCAAGGGCTGGGGCCTGCCGCTGGCCGGGCACAAGGACAACCATGCCGGGCTGATGACCCCCGACCAGATCGACCATCTGCGCACGCAGATGGGCATCGCGCAGGGTGAGGAATGGCAGCCGTTCGCGGGCATGACCGAGCTCGCGGACGATCTCACCGCGTTCATCGACCAGGTGCCGTTCCGCCAGCGCATCTTCCGCCACCAGGCGCCGCCGGTGGCGGTGCCGGACGGCCTGGGCGAGGTGACGATCGGCCAGACCGCGTCGACCCAGGAAGTGTTCGGCAAGCTGATGGCGGAGCTGGGGCGGAGCGATTCCGAACTCGCCGGGCGGCTGGTCACCACCTCGCCGGACGTGACCGTGTCGACCTCGCTGGGTGCCTGGGTCAGCCGGCGCGCGGTCTTCCACGGCACGGCGCGCGAGGACGTGTTCCGCCAGCACAACGTCGCCTCGCCGACCCGCTGGCGGACCTCGCCCACGGGCCAGCACATGGAGCTGGGCATCGCCGAGAACAATCTGTTCCTGCTGCTGGCGGCACTGGGCCTGGCGCACGAGACCTTCGGCGCGCGCCTCCTGCCGATCGGCACGCTGTATGACCCGTTCATCTGCCGCGGCCTCGATGCGCTGAACTATGCCTGCTACCAGGACGCCCGCTTCCTGCTGGTGGCTACCCCTTCCGGGGTGACGCTCTCGCCGGAGGGCGGTGCCCACCAGTCGATCTCCACGCCGCTGATCGGCATGGGCCAGCCCGGCCTGACCTATTTCGAGCCGGCATTCGCGGACGAGCTGGCGCCGCTCATGCGCTTCGCCTTCGCGCACATGCAGGCCGACGGCGGCGGCTCGGTCTATCTGCGCCTGTCCACCCGGCAGATCGCCCAGCCGCAGCGCAAGCTTGACGAGGCGGATCTGCTGGCCGGCGGCTACTGGCTGGTCCCGCCGGCCGAAGGTGCGGAGCTGGCGATCGTCGCCCAGGGGGCGGTGCTGCCCGAGGCGATGGCGGCCCATGCCGAGCTGGCCGAGGACGTGCCGGGCATCGGCCTCCTGGTGGTGAGCTCCGCCGACCGGCTGATCCATGACTGGCGCTCGGCCGGCAGGAACGCGCACGTGGCCGGGCTGCTCGCGCCGCTTGCGCCGGACGCGGCGCTGGTGACCGTGCTGGACGGGCATCCCGCCACCCTCGCCTGGCTGGGCTCGGTGCGCGGCCAGCTCGTCGAGAGCCTGGGCGTGGACCGGTTCGGCCAGTCGGCGGACATCCCGGACCTTTATGCGGTGCACGGGCTGGATCCGCTGGCGATCGTGGACGCGGCGGCACGCGCCATGGTGGCGAGGTTGTCCAGGAGCGTTATCGTGAATTCTGGAACCGCTCGATAAGCTTGCGTGTTTTCGGGTCCTGGGGCACCGCTGCCCGGGGCCGAGATTTAGACAAGAGGAACGCTGTACATGGACATGACCGGCGAGTACCGGATCCCGGCTCCGCGCCAGATCGTCTGGGACGCGTTGAACGACCCCGAAACGCTGAAAGCGGCGATCGTCGGCTGCGAGGAGCTGAACCGCACCGGCCCGAACAGCTTCGAGGCCAAGGTCACCGCCAAGGTCGGGCCGGTGAAGGCCAAGTTCGGCGGCAAGGTGACGCTCGAGGATCTGGACCCGCCGAACGGCTACCGGATCGTCGGCGAGGGCTCGGGCGGGGCCGCGGGCTTCGCCAAGGGCGGCGCCAAGGTGGACCTGATCGACGAGGGTGCGGAGACGATCCTGCGCTACGAGGCGAAGGCGGATGTGGGCGGCAAGCTCGCCCAGATCGGCTCGCGCCTGGTGGCCGGCACCGCGAAGAAGATGGCCGACGACTTCTTCGGCCGCTTCTCCCAGCTCGTGAGCCAGCGGGCGGCGGCCAGCGGCGCGCCGGCACCGGCGGCCCCGATCGCCTCGACCACCGCCCCGCCGGCCGCAGCCGCCGTGGCCGCCCCGGTCGTGGAGACGCCGACCGAGCACGAACCGATCGCCCGCACCTACCCGTCGGCCGACCAGGTGTCGCCGCGACCGGCCGAGCCGCTCGCCGGGACGGCAGCCCCCGAGCCGGCCACGCCGCCGGACCTCGGTACGGTCCCGCCGCGCGATTTCCCGTCGCCTGCAGCGGACGCCGTCACGGACCCGGGTGCGGCGACCGGCGAGGGTGCGGTGGAGCGGCCCTATGTCGGCGGGATGCCGGAGCCCCAGCCGGTGGCCGGGACCGACCCGCATGGCGGGGGCTACGAGCCCGGCCGGGTCACCACGCAGCCGACCACCGCCCCGCCCGGCCCGGTCGCCACCGCCTCCGAGCCGCTGGAGCCGGTCTCGGTGGACGATCCCGCCCGGACCTCGGCCCACATCCAGGCCGCCCCGGAGCCTGCCGCGGTGACCCCGCCGCCGCCGGTCGCACCCGCGGCGCCGCCGATGCCCAAGGCCGAGCCGCGCCCGACCACGCCCTCGGCACCGGCCAAGGGCGGCCTGCCCTGGACCTGGATCATCGTCGCGATCGTGGTCGTGCTGATCCTCCTGTTCCTTCTGGGCTGACTTTAGAAAGCACCAACGCCGCGTTGACGCTGCGTTGGCATTTCAATAGCTTCCGCGCAAAGACCGCGTGGTTCCAGCGGCCCGCCTCCAGCGGGCCGCGTCCGTTCCGGACCAGGCGGCGCAGGACAGGTGCAGGCAGGCCCGCGCCGGAAGGCGGGTGGGGGAGAGGTTGATGACCAGCGTCACGATGACCGTCAACGGTAAGGCGGTTACGAAGGATATCGAGCCGCGCATGCTGCTCTCCACCTTCCTGCGCGAGGAGCTGGGACTGACCGGCACCCATGTCGGCTGCGACACCTCGCAGTGCGGCTGCTGCGTGGTGCATGTGGACGGCGATTCGGTGAAGTCGTGCACCGCGCTGGCGGTGCAGTTCGACGGCGCCTCGGTGACCACGATCGAGGGCCTGGGCCAGAACGGCACCCTGCACCCGATGCAGGAGGCGTTCCGCGAGAACCACGGCCTGCAGTGCGGCTTCTGCACGACCGGCATGATCATGTCCTCGGTCGACCTGGTGAAGAAGGCCAAGGAGCAGGGCATCACGATCGACGAGCACTATGTGCGCGAGGGTCTGGAAGGCAACATCTGCCGCTGCACCGGCTACCACAACATCGTCAAGGCGGTGATCGCCGGCGCCCAGGCCATGTGAGCCGGCGGCCTGCCGGCATCCGACAAGAACAACGAAGATAGCTGACCTCGTGATCAGGGGCGGACCACCACATGGCGACCAACGGCATCGGTAGCTCGGTGAAGCGCAAGGAAGACCTGCGCTTCATCACCGGGAGCGGACGCTACACCGACGACATCCAGCTTCCGCACCAGGCCTATGCCTGCTTCGTGCGCAGCCCGCATGCCCACGCGACGATCAACTCGATCGACCGCTCCGCAGCCGAGGCGATGCCGGGCGTGCTCGGCGTGTTCACCGGCGAGGAGGTGGCGGCCGACGGGCTGGGCGGCCTGATCTGCGGCTGGATGGTCAAGTCCAAGGACGGCTCGCCGATGAAGGCCGGGCCGCATCCGATCCTGGCGCACCGCAAGGTCCGCTATGTCGGCGACCATGTCGCCGTGGTGGTGGCCGAGACCCTGCAGCAGGCCCGCGACGCGGCCGAGGCGGTCGAGGTCGAGTACGGCGTGCTGCCGGCCGCGGTGGATGTCGCCAAGACGCATGACAGCGGCGTCGACATCCACGACGACATCCCGAACAACCTGGTCTATGACTGGGAGATCGGCGACAAGGTGGCGACCGACGCAGCCTTCGCCCAGGCCAAGCACGTCACCCGCGTCGAGCTGATCAACAACCGCCTGGTGCCCAACGCGATGGAGCCCAGGGCCGCGCTCGGTCACTACGACACGGGCATGGACGCCTACACGCTCTACACCACCAGCCAGAACCCGCACGTGGCCCGGCTGGTGATTTCGGCCTTCGTCGGCATCGCTCCTGAGCACAAGCTCACCGTGATCGCACCCGACGTGGGCGGCGGGTTCGGCTCGAAGATCTTCATCTATGCCGAGGAATGCGTCTGCCTCTGGGCGTCCAAGAAGGTGCGCCGGCCGGTCAAGTGGACCGCGGACCGTACCGAGGCGTTCCTTTCCGACGCGCATGGCCGTGACCATGTCTCGGTCGCCGAGATGGCGATGGACGAGAACGGCCAGTTCCTGGCGCTGCGGGTGAACACCAAGGCGAACATGGGTGCCTACTTGAGCACCTTCTCGTCCTGCATCCCGACCTATCTCTACGCGACGCTCTTGGCCGGTCAGTACAAGACCCCGGCCATCTATTGCGACGTCCAGGCCTACTACACCAACACCGCCCCGGTGGACGCCTATCGCGGTGCTGGCCGGCCAGAGGCGACCTACCTCGTGGAGACGCTGGTCGAGGAGTGCGCCAAGGACATGAAGCTGGACCCGGCGGAGATCCGCCGGCGCAACTTCATTCCCAAGGACGCCTTCCCCTACCAGACCCCGGTGGCGCTCCAGTACGACACCGGCGACTACGAGCCCTGCCTGGACAAGGCGCTGGAGCTGGCCGACTATGCCGGGTTCCCGGAGCGGCGCCGGCAGTCCGAGGCGAAGGGCAAGCTGCGCGGCATCGGCTTTTCCGCCTATATCGAGGCCTGCGGCATCGCCCCTTCGGCGGTGATCGGGTCGCTCGGTGCCGGCGTGGGCCTGTGGGAGAGTGCGAAGGTCCGCTTCAGCCATACCGGCAAGGTGCAGGTGCTGACCGGGACGCACAGCCACGGCCAGGGCCACGAGACCACGTTCGCGCAGCTCGTCGCCTCCAAGCTCGGCGTGGCCTACGAGGATGTCGACGTAATCCACGGCGACACGTCCAAGACCACGGTCGGCATGGGCACCTATGGCTCGCGCTCGCTGGCGGTCGGCGGCGAGGCGCTGGTCAAGGCCTGCGACAAGGTCATCGCCAAGGGCAAGAAGATCGCAGCGCACCTGCTGGAAGCCTCCGAGCAGGACATCGTCTTCCAGGACGGCAACTTCTCGGTGGCGGGCACCGACCGGTCCAAGTCGATCGGCGAGATCGTGTTCGCAGCCCTGGTGCCGCACAACTACCCGCCCGGCCTTGAGCCCGGCATGGAAGAGACCGCCTACTACGACCCGGCGAACTTCACCTACCCGTCCGGCGTCTATATCTGCGAGCTTGAGGTCGACCCGGACAGCGGCGTCGTCGAGATCCAGAAGTTCACCGCGGTCGACGATTTCGGCAACGTCATCAACCCGATGATCGTCGAGGGCCAGGTGCATGGCGGGCTCGCCCAGGGCATCGGCCAGGCGCTGCTCGAGAACGCGGTCTATGACGAGAGCGGCCAGCTCATCTCCGCGTCCTACATGGACTACACCATGCCGCGCGCGGACGACCTGCCCTCCTTCGTGGTGCACACCACGGCCGGCACGGCCTGCACCCACAACTCGCTGGGCGTGAAGGGCTGCGGCGAGGCGGGTGCGATCGGCTCGCCGCCCGCGGTGATGAACGCCGTCGCCGATGCGATCGGCACCCGCATCTCCATGCCGGCCACCCCGGAGAAGGTGTGGCGCGCCCTGCAGAAGACCCAACTGGCCCAGGCGGCCGAGTGAACCTGAGAGAGAGCTGAAGCGATGTATGCATTCGGATATCATCGGCCCGGGTCGGTCGCGGATGCGGTGAAGCTGCTGGCCGATCATCCGGACGCCAAGCTGCTGGCCGGCGGTCAGACCTTCATCCCGACGCTCAAGCAGCGGCTGGCCCAGCCTTCCGACGTGATCGACCTGGGCGGCATCGCCGAGCTGCGCGGCATCCGTGCCGAGGGCGACAATGTCGTGATCGGCGCCATGGTGAAGCATGGCGAGGTCATGCGCGATGCCACGGTGAAGTCGATGATCCCGGCGCTGGCCGACATGGCGGGCGTGATCGGCGACACCCAGGTCCGCAATCGCGGCACGCTCGGCGGCTCGATCAGCAACAACGACCCGGCCGCGGACTATCCGGGTGCCGTGGTCGGCCTCGGTGCCACGGTGATCACCGACCGGCGCCAGATCGCTGGCGAGGACTTCTTCACCGGCCTGTTCGAGACCGCGCTGGAGGAAGGCGAGATCGTCACGGCGGTGAGCTTCCCCAAGCCCGTGGCCGCCGCCTACGAGAAGTTCCGCAACCCCGCCTCGCGCTATGCCATGGTCGGCGTGTTCGTCGCGAAGACGGCCGGCGGCGTGCGGGTCGCGGTGACCGGGGCCGGCCCCTGCGTGTTCCGCCTGCCCGAGTTCGAGCAGGCGCTGTCCACGAACTTCGCCGCGGATGCCATCCAGCACCTGAACGTCGATGCAAGCGGCCTGAACGCGGACATCCATGCCTCGGCCGAGTATCGCGCCCATCTGATCAAGGTGGTCGCCAAGCGGGCGCTGGCGAAGATCGGGTGATCAGGCCTCAACAGGCGGATCGCTGACGGCAAAGGGCCCCTTTTCGGGGCCCTTTGCTTATTCGACACCCCTGGGGTTCAGGCCGTGCCGTCGTTCAGCCAGAGCGGGTCCAGGAGCCGGGCGATCACCGACAGGAGGTCCGTGGTGACCCGGTCCACCCCCTGCTCCACCGCCCCGTTCAGGAATTGGCGGATGGCCTGCTCCACCGGCTCCGCCGGCGCCAGCGGCAGGCCGAGCTGCGCCAGGTCGGCGGTGATGGGCTGATCCGCAGGCAGGTAGCGGTTGCCCGCCTCGACCTCCTCCTGGGCGGCCGGCACCCGCACCACCACGATCCGGGAGGTGCACAAGGGCGGCTGCGGGCCGATCAGGGCGGCACCGGTCAGATGGCCGATCAGCACGCTGCTGGGCGCGTTCGGGCGCAGCAGCGAGAAGAACAGCGGCTGCTCGCCCTCGGCATGGGTCAGGCTCAGCACCACAGAGCTGGGATTGTCGAGGCTGCTGCCGTACATCCGGGTCAGGCCTGCCCCCAGCATCTCGCTGTACACGACATCCAGCCGGCCCGGCCGCCGCGACCCCTGGATCGCCAGCGTGCCGCGGATGAGCCGGCCGGTCTGATAGGGCGACCAGGCCCAGGAATAGGCGGCGAACACCCCTTCCATCTGCCGCCGGAATGCCATCGGCGAGCCTTCGGCGGTCTCCTCGCCCAGGAAGGCTTTGGCCTGCTGCCAGAGTTCCGCCCTCGCCTGCCCCAGGCTCTCGGCGACCGCATCGAGGAACTCGTCCGAGCTGCTTTCCAGGATCCAGTCGCGCGACCGGGCCAGCCCGAGCAGGCCCAGCCATTCGCCATACAGCCTGGGATCGCGCGGCTGGGCCCGGCCCTGCAGCCATTTGTAGGAGCGGTCCAGGTCGAAGCTGGTCGCGGGGTTGGCCCTGGCGAAGGCGCGGGCCAGATCCTTGCGCGTGGCGCAGCCAAGTGCCGCTGCCGTGATCGCGAACTTCACGGCCAAGTTGATCGCCATCGACGGTTCCCTGACCAAAGTGACGAGCCCGTCCAGCGGCGACCATGCTTCGCGATCATGGTCCGCTGGCAGGACGGCAACATTGATCTCAGAGAACACTACCGGCATGTCGATGGCAATATCGCGATCGGAAATCGCTTCTCCATGCGCGGGGCCGTCGATCTTCCAGACGTGCCCTGGCTGGTCCGATCCTGTGCTTGCCCGCCTTCAGGCTTGTAGAACTGCCGCCGGCTGGCCATGGCGCCGCGGCGGCGGCTCGTGGGCGATGACATAGCGGTGATGCGCGTTGCAGCGGGTCCCCTCGGCCAGCCGTCGCCACTCGCCCAATGCCCGCTCATAGGTCGCAAACGGGCCGGTCAGGCTCTGGGTGCCGTCGACCAGCCGCTCGAAGCTGACGTCGTCGTACTCGGCACCGATGATCCAGAACTTGCTCGCGATCGGGGTCATGACGCTCTCCTTGCCCGTCTGGTCAATGAAACTGGCTGGCCTCGGTGGATTCGCTCAGGGCGGTGGTCGCGGCCCGGCCGCCGGAGATGGCCAGGCTCACCAGGTCGAAATAGCCGGTGCCGACCTCGCGCTGGTGGCGGGTGGCGGTGTAGCCTTGGGCCTCGGCGGCGAACTCCGCCTGCTGCAGCTCGACATAGGCCGCCATCTGGCGCTGGGCGTAGCCGCGGGCCAGCTCGAAGGTCGCGTAGTTCAGGCTGTGGAAGCCGGCGAGCGTGATGAACTGGAACCGGTAGCCCATGGCGCCCAGCTCGCGCTGGAACTTGGCGATGGTGGCGTCGTCCAGCCGGGCCTTCCAGTTGAAGCTGGGCGAGCAGTTATAGGCCAGGAGCTTGCCCGGGAACTCGCGGTGGATGGCCTCGGCAAAGCGTCGCGCCTGGTCGAGGTCGGGGGTCGAGGTCTCCATCCAGAGCAGGTCGGCATAGGGCGCGAACGCCAGGCCACGGGCGATGCAGTATTCCATGCGCTGGCCGGGCAGGATCGGGTGGAAGCCCTCGTCGGTGCGGCTGGTCCGGTCGATGAAGGGATGGTCGCGCTCGTCGATGTCCGAGGTGATCAGCTTGGCGCTCTCGGCATCGGTGCGCGCGATCAGCACGGTCGGCACGTCCATCACGTCGGCGGCCAGCCGCGCCGCGTTGAGCGTGCGCACGAAGCTGCGCATCGGCACCAGCACCTTGCCGCCCAGATGGCCGCACTTTTTCTCCGAGGCGAGCTGGTCCTCGAAATGCACCCCGGCGGCACCCGCCTCGATCATCGCCTTCATCAGCTCGAAGGCGTTGAGCGGCCCGCCGAAGCCGGCCTCGGCGTCGGCCACGATCGGGACGAACCAGCGGCGCTGCGCCCCGCCCTCGGCATGCTCGATCTGGTCGGCGCGCTGCAGGGTGCGGTTGAGCCGGCGCACCACTTCCGGGACCGAGTTGGCCGGATACAGGCTCTGGTCGGGATACATCGCACCGGCGGTGTTGGCGTCAGCCGCGACCTGCCAGCCGGACAGGTAGATCGCCTCCAGCCCGGCGCGGACCATCTGCATGGCCTGGTTACCGTTGGTGGCGCCGAACGTGTTCACGAACTCGCGGCTGTGCAGCATCTGCCAGAGCTGCTCGGCGCCGAGCCTGGCCAACGTGTGCTCGATGTGCAGCGAGCCGCGCAGCCGCGCCACGTCCTCCTCGCGGTAGTCGCGGCGGATGCCGTCGAACCTGCCGCCGACGGTCGGCCGGCGCTCGAGCACCGGCAATGCGTCCCTGCCCATATTTTGTAAATCCTTTACACCTGATGCCCGGTGGGCGATGGGTGTCTTGCATGATCATCAATGGGGGGCGCTTCGCAATGGGCCAGGACAGGCCAGGGCAAGGTGATCAGGCGAAGTTGTAAATCGTATTAGTCAACTTCTGTAAGTTTGTAGCTGTCTTTACAATGCGAGGACCGATGAGCCGCAAGCGCATGCTCGGCCACAAGATCCGCCGGCTGCGCCGCGAGCGCGGCCTGACCCAGGCCCAGCTCGCCCAGCAGCTCGCCATCTCCACCAGCTATCTGAACCTGATCGAGAGCAACCAGCGCGCGGTCACCGTCGAGATCTTGCTCAAGGTCGGCGCGGTATTCGACGTCGACCTCGCGAGCTTTGCCGAGGACGAGGCCGAGCGCCTGGTGAGCGGCCTGACCGAAGTGTTCGGCGACCCCTTGTTCAGCCAGTCCGGCCGGCCGGGCGGCCCGCTGGCGCGCCAGGACCTGCTCGATCTGGCTAGCCAGGCGCCGGCCGCCGCGGAAGCGGTGATCACCCTCTACCGCTCGTTCGCCGAGGCGCGGGAAACACTGCGCCTCCTGGGCGAGCAGGAGGCCGTGCCCGATGCGCCGCTCCGGACCAGCTCGCCGTTCGACCAGATCAACGACTGGATGCAGGGCCGCGAGCATCATTTCCCGGAGCTGGAGGCCGCCGCCGAGGAGATCTGGCAGGTGGGCGAGATCGAGGACGGCGACACGCTGGGCGGGCTGGTCCGCTATCTCGAGCAGGAGCTGGCCCTCAAGGTGCGGGTGATGCCGGTCGACGTGATGGGCACGGTGCGGCGGCGCCACGACCGGCACAGCCGCCGGATCCTCCTGTCCGAGATGCTGCCGATCCCGAGCCGGACCTTCCAGCTGGCGGTCCAGGTGGCGCTCCTGCGCTATCGCCCGCTGCTCGACGAGATGGTGGCCCGCACCGGCCTCTCCGGCCCGGACACGGCGCGGCTCGGCCGGATCGTCTTCGCCAACTATCTGGCCGGTGCGGTGATGATGCCCTACGAGCGCTTCTGGCGCTCGGCCACAGCACTGCGCTACGACATCGAGCTCCTGCAGAGCCGCTTCGGCGCCAGCTTCGAGCAGGTGGCGATCCGGCTCACCACCCTGCACCGCCCGGGTGCGAAGGGCATCCCGTTCATCCTGATCCGCGGCGACAAGGCCGGCAACGTGTCCAAGCGGCTGGGCGGCGCCCATACTGCGTTCGCCCGCCAGGGCGGCGCCTGCCCGCGCTGGAACCTGTACGACGCCTTCCGCGCACCCGGGCGCATCCTGGTCCAGGTCTCGGAGATGCCGGACGGCATGCGCTGGTTCAGCGTAGCCCGGCTGATCAACAAGCCGGGTGTCGGCTACCGCACGCCCGGCAAGAGCTTCGCCCTGGCCCTGGCCTGCGACGTCGCCCATGCCGCGGGCATCGTCTATGCGGACGGGATCAACTTCCGTTCCGACGACACCGCCGTGCCGATCGGGCTGCACTGCCGCCTGTGCGAGCGACTGGACTGCGACCAGCGCGCCTTCCCGCCGCTCAACCACCGCATCGTGGTCGACGAGAACCTGCGCGGCCCCAACAACTACCTGTTCGAGCCCCGCCCGTCCTGACCGGGGAACCCGGCCCCGGCCGGGCAACTAGGTGAAAGCACCACCAAACTCGGGGGAATGAAACGGATGAGCACCACCAGCGGGTCGGCGATCTGGCAGGGCGGCCTGAAGGACGGCAAGGGCGCCATTTCGACGAAGAGCGGCGCGCTCGAGAACTACCCGTATGGCTTTGCCAGCCGCTTCGAGGGCAGGCCCGGCACCAATCCCGAGGAGCTGATCGGCGCGGCCCATGCCGGCTGCTTCACCATGGCCCTGTCGCTGATCCTGGGCGAGGCCGGCTTCACCGCCGACGAGATGTCCACAAGGGCGGACGTGACGCTGGACAAGCAGGGCGACGGCTTCGCGATCACGGCCGTCCATCTGACCCTGAAGGCGAAGATCCCCCGCATCGACCAGGCGCAGTTCCAGGAACTCACCGACAAGGCCAAGGCAGGCTGCCCGGTCTCGAAAGTGCTGAACGCGAAGATCAGCCTGGACGCGTCACTGGCCGGATAGCGGCCCGGCGCGAAAGGCTACCAGCCGCACTGGCGATCGCGGTTCTGCTCGTCGAGCCAGGTTTTCAGCGGGGCGAAATAGGCCAGCAGCGCCGTGGCATCCAGGCGGTCGGTACCCGTGAACGCCTGAAGGACCTCCGGCCATGGCCTGCTGGCGCCCATCGCCAGCATCGCCTGGAGGCCCTGGCCCACTTCCTTGTCGTCGTAGATCGAGCAGCGGTGCAGCGGCCCCTCAAAGCCGGCCTGCGCGCAGGCGGCTTGGTGGAACTGGTACTGGAGGATGCGGGCCAGGAAGTAGCGCATATAGGGCACGTTGCCGGGGATGTGGTACTTCGCCCCCGGATCGAACGCGTCCGGTGGGCGTGCGACCGGCGCCTTGATCCCCTGATAGTCCTCCCGGAGCTGCCACCAGGTCGCGTTGTACTCGGTAGGTCCCGCCTCGCCGCTGAAGACCTGCCAACGCCAGCGGTCGACCAGCAGCCCGAACGGCAGGAAGGCCACCCCGTCCAGCGCCTGCCTCAGTAGCAAGCCCGTGTCGCGCGACGCATCCGGCGCCTGATCGAGCAGGCCGATCCGCACGAGATATTCAGGGGTGATCGACAGGGCGATCGTGTCGCCGATCGCCTCGTGGAAGCCATCATTGGCCCCGTCGCGGAACAGGAGCGGCTGGTCCTTGTAGGCGCGGAAGTAGAAATTGTGCCCGAGCTCGTGGTGGGCCGTGCGGAAGTCCTCCTCGTTGATCCTGACGCACATCTTGATGCGCAGGTCCTCCTGGTCGTCCAGGTCCCAGGCACTGGCGTGGCAGACCACCTCGCGGTCCTCGGGCTTGGTCAAGAGCGACCTTTGCCAGAACGTCTCCGGCAGGGGCGAAAAGCCCAGGCTGGTGAAGAACCCCTCCGCCGTCCGGACGATGCCCTCGGCGTCGAACTTCCGGGCCTCCAGGATCTCGGTCAGGTCATAGCCCTGGTCGGCGTCCTCGGGCGCCACCAGGTCGTAGATGTTGCCCCATTCCTGCGCCCACATATTGCCGAGCAGGTGGGCGGGAATCGGCCCGGCCGGTGGTACCACGTCCGTACCGTAGGCCTCGCCGAGCTTCGCCCGCACATGGCAGTGCAGCGCCTGGTAGAGCGGCTTGACCTCGTTCCAGAGCCGGTCGGTCTCCGCCACGAAGTCGGCGGGCGGCATGTCGTAGCGGGACTGCCAGAAGCTGCCGACGTCGGCGAAGCCCAGGTCGCGGGCCCCTTCGTTGGCGATCGTCACCATGCGGACGTACTTGTCTTTCATGGGCGGTGCGATGCTATGCCAGCCGGTCCAGGCGTCGAGCAGCGCCGCCTCATTGCGCGAGCTGCGCATCAGCTCGGACAGCTCCTCCAGGTCCCGGCACTTGCCGTCCTGGCAGTACTCGCCCTGGCCATACATGCTGTCCAGCTCGGTGGTGAGCCTGGCCAGCTCCGCCGACTTGGCCGGGTCGTCGGGCGGCGGCACGTCGATCTGGCGCTTCAGCAGCTCGAGCTTGCGCGCGAGCTCGCCCGGCAGGTCCATTCCGTCATAGGCCTTGGCGCGCCCGAGCAGGCCCACGATCAGATTGTTGTAGTTCTCGGTGGCATTGGCCGCGAGGAGGTCGGTGTCGAAGGTGATGAAGTTCTGCTTCACCCAGAGCGTCCGGTTCCACAGCTCGCGCGCCTGGGCGAGCTGTGCCTCCGCCTCGTCGATGAAGGCCTGGGCCTCGGCGACGCCGGGTGCGACCACCTGGCCGTCGCCCGCCGCCGATCCAGGGCTTGGATGCAGGGCTGCCAGCGCTACGAGGCCCAGCAACAGGTTGCGGCTCATCGGGTCGCTCCCTCACCCAACCATGGCATGGATCTGCCAGCCGGCGACACTGCGCCCTTGCGTCCTGCCCGTCAAAGGACCCGCGACTTCATCGCCCCGGCCCGGAACGCTGCGCCGGCATCGTTTTCTCGGGGCAGCCAGGCAGGCTTGTCCCGGCCGGCTCCGGTGGCCAACTGAATAGCGGCTGGCAGCAGGCCATGATTCCATTATCCTGCCAGGGCAGCCACCTGTGCTTTACCGTCCACGAGAATCTGATGCCCCTGCCGATGCCCTCGTCCGTCGACACCACCGTCGACCTGCTCCGCCATGGCTCCTATGTGGCCGACCGTTCGCTGGCGACCTCGCTGTTCCTCGCCCTGAAGCTGGGCCGGCCGCTGTTCCTGGAAGGCGAGGCGGGCGTCGGCAAGACCGAGATCGCCAAGGTCCTGTCCGAGACGCTCGGCCGCAAGCTGGTGCGCCTGCAGTGCTACGAGGGGCTGGACGTCGCCTCGGCGGTCTATGAGTGGAACTATGCCCGGCAGATGCTGGAGATCCGGCTGGCCGAGGCGTCGGGCGACACCGACCGCACCACGCTCGCCAAGGACATCTTCTCCGAGGAGTTCCTGATCCGCCGGCCCCTGCTCCAGGCGCTCGAGCCCGATGTCGGCGGGGCGCCGGTGCTGCTGATCGACGAGCTGGACCGCACCGACGAGCCGTTCGAGGCTTATCTCCTGGAAGTGCTGTCCGACTTCCAGATCAGCATCCCGGAGCTCGGCACGATCCGGGCGGACCAGCCGCCGATCGTGATCATCACCTCCAACCGCACCCGCGAGATCCACGACGCGCTCAAGCGCCGCTGCTTCTACCATTGGGTCGACTATCCGAGTGCCGAGCGCGAGGTCGAGATCGTCCGCACCCGGATGCCGGAGGTGGAGCGTGCCTTGAGCGAGCAGATCGTGGCCTTCGTCCAGAAGCTGCGCCAGCAGGACCTGTTCAAGCTGCCGGGTGTCGCAGAGACCCTGGACTGGACCCGGGCGCTCAATACGCTGGACTGCATGGAGCTCACCAACGAGGTGATCAACGACACGCTCGGCACGCTGCTGAAGTACCAGGACGACATCCAGCGCATCCAGGGCAGCGAGGCGGCACGGCTGCTCAGCGAGGTCAACCTGGCCACCCGGCCGGCCGTGCGCTGAGCCCGGACGAGCACGGCATGGAGAAGTCCGAAGCGCCGGCGCGCACCCGCGCCCCGGTCGAGGTGTTCGAGACGACCGGCACGCCCGGCCGCCTGGCCCTCAACATCATGCATTTCGCCCGCACCCTGCGCGCCGCCGGCATGCCGGTCGGGCCCGGCCATGTGCTGCGCGCGATGGAGGCGGTGGGCACCGTGGGCGTCGGCCGGCGCGACGACTTCTACTGGGCGCTGTTCTCCGTGTTCGTGGCGCGCCGCGAGCACAAGGAACTGTTCGACCAGGCCTTCCACATCTTCTGGAAGGACCCGCGCCTGCTCGAGCGGCTGATGCAGATGCTGCTGCCGCAGATCCGCCCCGACGAGAACTTCAAGCAGACCGACCAGCCGAACCGGCGCCTGGCCGAGGCGCTGGCCCCGCAGCGCCTGCCCGGTCAGGGCGAGGACGAGGGCGAGCTCGCCGAGGAAGAGATCGAGCTCGACATGTCGCTGACCTGGTCGGACAAGGAGCTCCTCCAGAAGAAGGACTTCGAGCAGATGTCCGCGGACGAGCTGGAGGAGGCCAAGCGCGAGATCGCGCGGCTCCGCCTGCCGATCGTGGACGTGCCGACCCGCCGCTTCCGGGCCGACGCGCTGGGTGCCCGGGTCGACATGCGCAAGACCCTGCGCAACTCGCTGCGCGGCGGCGGTGCCGCCATCGACCTCGCCCGCAAGGAGCGGGTCCGCCGCCATCCGCCGCTGGTGGTCCTGTGCGACATCTCCGGCAGCATGGCGCGCTATTCGCGCATGCTGCTCCTGTTCATGCACGCGATCACCAACGACCGCGACCGGGTCCATAGCTTCCTGTTCGGCACGCGGCTCACCAATGTCACCCGGGCGCTGCGCGCGCGCGACGTGGACGTGGCGCTCGACAAGATCGGCAAGCTGGTCGACGACTGGGAAGGTGGCACCCGGATCGGTCATGCGCTGGAGGACTTCAACCGGAGCTGGTCGCGCCGCGTCCTGGGCCAGGGTGCCATGGTGCTGCTGATCACCGACGGCCTGGACCGCGATGCCGGCGACGGGCTGGAGGAAGAGATGGAGCGGCTGCACAAGTCCTGCCGCCGCCTGATCTGGCTGAACCCGTTGTTGCGCTATGACGGCTACGAACCCATCTCGAAGGGTGCCCAGGCGATGATCCGGCACGTGGACGAGCTGCGTTCGGTGCACAGCCTGTCCAGCCTGAAGCAGCTCACCCAGGTCCTGTCCCAGGAAGGGCAGCGCCGGCCGGAGAGCGTCGACAGCTGGGTGAGACGCGCCCGGAAGGAGGCGGCATGATCGCCGACGAGAATCTGTTGGAGCTGGCCCGCGACTGGAAGCAGGCCGGCAAGAAGGTGGCGCTGGCCACCGTGGTCAGCACCTGGGGCAGCTCGCCCCGCCCGGCCGGCAGCCAGCTGGTCGTGGACGAAACCGGGGCGATGATGGGCTCGGTCTCGGGCGGCTGCATCGAGGGAGCGGTGGTGCGCGAGGCCCGCGAAGTCATGGACGGTGCGGCGCCGAAGCTGCTCGAGTTCGGCGTGACCAACGAGCAGGCCTGGGAAGTCGGCCTGGCCTGCGGCGGCAAGGTCCAGGTCTGGGTCGAGGCGGTGGAATGAAGCTGGCCCTGCTGGACGCGCTGGAAGCCGCGCGCAAGGCCAAGCGCCAAGTCTGCCTGGTCCGCCTTCTGGACCAGGGCGGCACCGAGGCGCTGGTGGTCGACGGCCAGCAGACCGAGGGTGCGCCCTTGCCCGAGGACGTGCTGGAGGCAGCGCGCGCCGCACTGCGCGAGGATCGCTCGAAGACCGGGGACACCAGTGCCGGCAAGGCCTTCCTCCAGGTGTTCAACCCGCCCTTGCGCATGATTATCGTGGGCGCCGTCCACATCACCCAGTCGCTGGCGCCGATGGCGGAGCTGGCCGGCTACGAGGTGACGGTGGTCGACCCGCGCCGCGCGTTCGCCACCGACCAGCGCTTCCCGAACACGCGCGTCACCCAGGAATGGCCCGACGAGGCGCTGGAGCAGCTGGCGCCCGACCGGCGCACCGCGGTGATCGCCCTGGTCCACGACCCGAAGCTGGATGATCCGGCCCTGGACGTGGCGCTGAAGAGCGATGCCTTCTACATCGCAGCCCTGGGCTCGAAGAAGAATGCCGCCGCCCGGCAGGAGCGCCTGCAGGCGCTGGGCCATGACCCGGCGACGACCGCACGAATCCGCGGCCCCGCCGGCCTGCCCATCGGTGCGGTGAGCCCGGCCGAGATTGCGATCTCGGTGCTGGCCGAATGCACGCGCGTGCTTCGCCAGGGCGCTTGAGCTAGTCTTCCGCAGGCCCGCAAGGGTCTGCCGGGAGCACCGCATGAGCGCTGGTCTGTACGAGACGGACTTGAGCTGGAATCCTTCGATATCTGGCCGGAGCCGCCAACGCCGTGACCCCTGACCTCTACGATCAGGACTTCGTCACCTGGGCTGAGCAGCAGGCCAAGGCCATCCGCAGGGCGGCCGCCGAGCGGGTGAACACGTCGGAGCCGATCGACTGGGAGAATGTGGCCGAAGAGATCGAGAGCTTGGGCAAGGAACAGCTCCATCGCCTCGACAGCGCCTATGTCGTCCTTCTCCACCACCTGCTGAAGTGGCAGTTCCAGCCGAGGCGCCGCAGCCGCTCCTGGAAGCTCACGATCACCGAGCAGCGGCGGCGCGTGCGCAAGGTGATGAGCTCGAACCCGGGCCTGCGCCCGCGTCAGGACGAACTCTTCCTCAGCGCCTATGCTGATGCGTGCAAGCTCGCCGCCGCCGAGACCGGTCTCGCCCTTGCGGCCTTCCCCGAAAGCCCACCCTTTTCGCGTCCCCAGGCCGAGGACGACGGCTTCCTGCCGGGTTGAGCGGCTTTCTGCGGCTCGCTTCACTTTATTGCCACACTAGAATCCAGCGCAAAGCCTGGGTATGTCGGGCGCAGCGCCGCCGCAGGCAGGGGAACAAGGCATGGCTAAATTCGGCTTCGGGCAGTCGGTCAAGCGCGTGGAGGATGCGCGCCTGGTCAAGGGTGAGGGGCGCTACACCGTCGACGTCAGCGTCCCGGGTCAGGCGGTGGGCTACGTCCTGCGCTCGCCGGTGGCGCACGCCACCATCACCGCCATCGACACGTCCGCCGCCGAGGCGGCTCCGGGCGTGCTCTGCGTGGTGACGGGCAAGGAACTGGCCGCCGCGGACGCCAACAACCTGCCCTGCCTCATCCCGCTCAAGAACCATGACGGCACCGACCGTGCCGACCCGGGCCGGCAGATCCTGGCGGTCGACAAGGTCCGCCATGTCGGCGATCACGTGGCGTTCGTCGTCGCGGAGACCATGGAGCAGGCCAAGGATGCGGCCGACCTGATCACCGTCGACTACGATACCCATCCGGCCGTGGCCGACATGCTGAAGGCGATCGAGCCGGGGGCGCCCCTGGTGCACGACAGCACCAGCTCGAACCTGTGCTTCGACTGGGTGTACGGCGATGCCGGCGCCACCGACCAGGCGTTCGCCGCCGCGGCCAAGACCGTGAAGCTCGACCTGATCAACAACAAGGTCGTCGCGAACTCCATGGAGCCGCGGGCCTGCGTCGCCGAGTGGGATGCCGCCGAGGGCAAGCTCACCATGCATGCCGGCACCCAGGGCGGCTGGATGTTCCAGGACATGCTGGCCGAGCTGATCCTCAAGCTGCCCAAGGACAAGGTCCGGGTGGTCACGCCGGACGTCGGCGGCGGCTTCGGCATGAAGGCGTTCTTCTATCCCGAGTACGCCATGGCGGCCTGGGCGGCGCGCAAGATCGGGCGCCCGGTGGCATGGACCGCCGAGCGGACCGAGGGCTTCCTGTCCGACGTGATGGGCCGCGACCACATCACCACGGCCGAGCTCGCCTTCGACGCCAACAACAAGATCCTGGCGCTGCGCGTCATGGTCCATGCCGGCATGGGCGCGTATCTGTCGATGTTCGCGCCCTACATCCCGACCGGTGCGGCGCTCAAGGTCCTGCCCGGCGTCTACGACATCAAGACGCTGACCTACCGGGTGAAGGGCATCTTCACCCACACCACCCCGGTCGACGCCTATCGCGGCGCCGGCCGTCCAGAATCGATCTACTGCATCGAGCGCCTGATGGATGCCGCTGCACGCCAGCTCGGGGTCGACCCGATCGAGCTGCGCAAGCAGAACTACATCAAGCCGGAGCAGATGCCTTACACCACGCCGGCCGGCGAGACCTACGACACCGGCGAGTTCGCCAAGGTCACCGACCTGGCGCTGGCCAAGCACGGCTATGAGAGCTTCGCCAGCCGCAAGGCGCAGAGCGAGGCCAAGGGCCTGCTGCGCGGCATCGGGCTGGCCTACTACATCGAATCCACGATGGGTAATCCCGAGGAAGCGGCGGCGATCAAGTTCGTCGACGACGGCACGGTCGAGGTCTGGGTCGGCACCCAAACCAACGGCCAGGGCCACGAGACCGCCTACGCCCAGGTCTTCGCCGACGCGCTCGGCATCGACATGGAGCGGATCCGGGTCAAGCAGGGCGACACCGACGTGGTGAAGTTCGGTGGCGGCACCGGCGGCTCGCGCTCGCTGACCGCCCAGGGTGTGGCCATCCGCGCCGGTGCCCGCGAGGTCATCCGCAAGGGCGTCGAGGCCGCGGCCCAGCAGTTCGAGACGGCCGCGGCGGACATCGCGTACGAGGACGGCGTCTTCAAGGTGAAGGGTACCGACAAGCAGGTCGACCTCTTCACCCTGGCCCGGACCGTGAAGGCGCAGCCCGGCAGCATCGACGGCCTGAACGCCGACGTGAAGATCAAGCTGGACGCCTGGACCTTCCCGAACGGCTGCCACATCGCCGAGGTCGAGGTCGACCCGGACACCGGCGTCACCAAGGTCGACCGCTACACGGTGGTCGACGACTTCGGCAAGGTGCTGAACCCGATGCTGGTGGCGGGTCAGGTCCATGGCGGCGTGGCCCAGGGCATCGGCCAGGCGCTCTACGAGCAGGTCGTCTATGACGACACCGCGCAGCTGATCTCCGGCTCGTTCATGGACTACACCATGCCGCGCGCCGACAACCTGCCGAACTTCGACACCGATACCTACGAGGTTCTGTGCAAGAACAACGAGATGGGGGTGAAGGGCTGCGGCGAGGCCGGCTCCGTGGGTGCCTGCGGCGCGGTGATGAACGCGCTCCTGGACGCGCTGGCGCCGCTGGGCGTCGACCGCGTCGACATGCCGGCCACGCCGGAAAAGGTCTGGCAGTACATCCAGGGTGCCAAGGTGGCGAAGGCCGCCTGATCGCCCCTCGCCCGGCAACCCCGGCGAGCGCATCTTGACGAAGGGCGGGATCGGCGACGGTCCCGCCCTCGTGATTCCCGGGCCGGATCGCTATATCTGACGGGAAACGACGGATGGTAGCGATGTTCTTCGGCAGCATGGCGGTGAGGGACGCCCTGGGCGCCACCTTGGCTCATGGCGTGAAATTCGGCCGGAGCGGCTTCAAGAAGGGCCGCACCCTGGACGCGGCCGACCTGGCGCTCCTGGCGGAGGCGGGCATCGAGCAGGTGAGCGCCGTCCGCTTCGAGCCGGGCGATGTCGAGGAGGACGCCGCCGCGCACAGCCTCGCCAAGGCAGTGGCCGGCCCGGGCCTGCGGGTGGCCGAGCCGTTCACCGGCCGCAGCAACCTGTTTGCCGAGGGGGACGGCATCCTGGTGCTCGACCTGGAGCGCCTCCAGGCGCTCAACCGGGTCGACCCCGACCTCACCATCGCCACCCTGCCCCCGTTCGCCCGGGTCGCCGCCAAGGACATGGTGGCGACCGTCAAGATCATCCCGTTCGCCACGCAGGAGGACGTGCTGGCGCGCGGCCTGGCGGTGACCGAAGGCGGGCCGCTGCTGCGCCTGGCACCCTTTGTCGGCCTGCGGGTGCGTCTGGTCCAGTCGGCCACCTCGGCGACCTCGGACAAGCTCCTGGACAAGACGGTGGAGGTGACCCGGCAGCGCCTGGAGGCGGTGGGCGCCACGCTCCTGGGCGAGCGCCGCTGCCCGCACACGACGGACGGCATCGCGGCGGCAGTCGCGGCCAGCCTCGCCGAGGGCGGCGACATGGTCCTGATCGCCGGGGCCTCGGCGGTGACCGACCGGCGCGATGTGCTGCCGAGCGGCATCGAGGCCGCAGGCGGCACGGTCGACCATGTCGGCATGCCGGTCGATCCCGGCAATCTCCTGGTGTTCGGCCGCCACGGCGACATCCCGGTCATCGGCCTGCCCGGCTGCGCCCGCTCGATCAAGCTGAACGGGTTCGACTGGGTGCTGGAGCGGCTGGCGGCGGGGCTCCGGGTGACGCCGCAGGACATCATGGCGATGGGGGTCGGCGGCCTGCTTTCTGAGATCCCCACCCGGCCGCAGCCGCGCGGCGGCGCCAAGCCCGGCGAGCAGGCCGGTGCCACGATGCGCCTGCCGCGGATCACCGCGCTGGTCCTGGCCGCGGGCCGTTCGTCGCGGATGCGTGGGCCGAACAAGCTCCTGACCCCGATCGACGGCAAGCCGCTGGTCGGCCATGTGGTCGACGCGGCACTTGCGTCGTCCTGCGACCGGGTGGTGGTGGTCACCGGCCACATGCAGGCCGAGCTGACCGAGGTCCTGGCCGGCCGGCCCCTCACCCTGACCCACAACCCGGACTTCGCCGATGGTCTCGCCTCCTCGCTGAAAGCCGGGCTGGCGGCGGTGCCGGCCGATGCGGACGGGGTGCTGGTCCTGCTGGGCGACATGCCGGACATCGACCGCCGGCTGATCGACCGGATGATCGCGGCGTTCAGCCCGGCCGACCGCCGCTCGATCGTGGTGCCGGTGGCGGACGGCCGGCGCGGCAACCCGGTGCTCTGGTCGAGCGCGTTCTTCGCCGAGATGCGCGAGTTAGCGGGCGACGCCGGTGCCAGGGCGCTCATCGACCGGCACGAGGACCAGGTGGCGGAGATCGCCGTCGAGCATCGCGGGCCGCTGGTCGACCTGGACACGCCCGAGGCGCTCGCCGCCTATCTGGAGAACCGCACGTGAACCCGATCCGCCAGGACTTCCCGGCCTTCGACCGACTGGATCGGCCGCTGCACTTTTTGGACAATGCCGCGACCAGCCAGATCTGCCGGCCGGCCCTGGAAGCGCTGGTGCGGTTCGAGACCGACGACCGGTCCAACGTCAAGCGCGGCGTCTATGCCCGTGCCGAGCGCGCCTCGGTGGCGTTCGACGATGCGCGCAAGGCGGCGATGGAGTTCCTGAACGCACCCTCCCCTGAGGAGATCGTGTTCACCTCGGGCGCCACGCTCGGGCTGAACACCGCAGCGCACATCCTCCAGGACCGGCTCAAGCCCGGCGACGTGATCCTGGTGAGCCTGCTGGAGCACCACAGCAACCTGGTACCCTGGCAGCTCGCCGCCGAACGGCGTGGCGCCAGCCTGCGCGCCATCCCGGTGACCGATGGCGGCAGGCTCGACCTGGAGCGGCTGGACGAGCTGGCCGACCGGGTGAAGATCGTGGCGGTGACCCATGCCTCCAACGTGACCGGGGCGATCACCGATGTCGCCCGGCTGCGCGCGTTCTGCGACGCGACCGGCGCGCTGCTGGTGCTGGACGGCGCCCAGCGGGCCGCCCACGGGCCGCTCGACGTGCAGGCGCTGGGCTGCGACCTCTATGCCTTTTCCGGCCACAAATGCTTCGGCCCGACCGGGATCGGCGTGCTCTGGGGCCGCTACGACCTGCTGGACTCCGCGCCGCCCTTCCTGGGCGGGGGCGAGATGATTCGCCGGGTCAGCATCGAGCGCTCGACCTTCGCGCCGCCGCCGCACCGCTACGAGGCCGGCACCCCACCGATCGGCGGGGCCATTGCGCTGGGTGCGGCACTCGCATGGTCGATGGCGCAGGACTGGGACCGGCTGGGCGCGCAGGAACGGGAGCTGGCGGGCAGGATGCTGGACGGCTTGGCCTCGCTTCCGGGCTGCCGCATCTATGGCGACACCGGCACCCAGCAGCGCATCGGCGTGGTCTCGTTCGAGCTGGAGGACGTGCATGCCCATGACGTCTGCCAGCTGCTCGACAGCGACCACGGCGTGATGCTGCGCGGCGGCCACCATTGCGCCCAGCCGCTGATGGAGCGGTTCGACACGGTCGCCACCGTGCGCGCCTCGCTCGCCCCCTACAATGATGGCGCGGATGTCGACGCGCTGCTGAATGGCCTCGAAGCCGTGCGCCGGAAGCTGGCATGAACGACGCTCTCTACGACCAGGCGATCATCGCCGAGGCCCGGTCCAAGACCGGCGCCGGCCGGCTGGACGCCCCCACGGTCACCGCCGAATGCGACAACCCCTTGTGCGGCGACCGGATCACGGTGGACCTGGCGGTGCAGGACGGGGCTATCAGCGACCTCGCGCACAAGACCCGCGGCTGCCTGCTCACCCAGGCCTCCGCCTCCCTGCTGGCGCGCTACGCCAAGGGCGGCGATGTCGCGGCGGCCCGTGAGCTGCGCGCCGCGATCGATGCGTTCGTCAAGGGGCAGGACGACGAGCGGTTCGCCATCCTCACCCCGGTGCGCAACGCCAAGAGCCGCTGGGACTGTGTCACCCTGCCGTTCCAGGCCCTGGCGGACGCCCTGGCCGACCTGGAGAAGCGAGGCTGACCGGGCAGCACCGCCCGGGTTCCACCGTCGCGAGGCTGGACGGGAAGCGCTGACCGGGACAGTTGATTCCGATCAATGCCCGGCCCGAACGGCTCAGGCACTTCCCGGGGGCGAACGAGCGCGAACAAGGAACAGAGGACGCGATGGCGACGGCCCTCGATGCAGGCAAGCGGCGACCGGCACCCGAGCCGGCCGAGGCACCCTGGCATGCGCTGGCCGTCGAGGACGTCCTGGAACGGCTCCATGCCGACCGGCACGGCCTGCCGGGCGACGAGGCGCGGCGGCGCCTGGAACGGTATGGTCCGAACAGCCTGCCGGAAGCCCGCGGGCGCAACCCGGTCCTGCGCTTCCTCGCCCAGTTCCACAGTGCGCTGATCTATTTCCTCCTGGCGGCCGCACTCGGGGCCTGGCTGCTCGGCCATCATGTCGACGCGGTCGTGATCCTGCTGGTCGTCACCATCAACGCGATCGTCGGCTTCGTGCAGGAAGGCAAGGCCGAGCAGGCGCTGGCGGCGATCCGCCAGATGATCTCGCCGCAGGCCAACGTGCTGCGCGACGGCCAGCGAGTGGCGGTGCCGGTGGCGGAGCTGGTCCCGGGTGACGTCGTGCTGCTGGAGGCGGGTGACCGGGTTCCGGCCGACCTGCGCCTGCTGAAGGTTCACGGGCTGCTGGTCGAGGAGGCGGCGCTCACCGGGGAATCGGTGGCGGCCGAGAAGGACGGCCGGCCGGCCGCGGCCGACGCCGCCCTGGGCGATCGCCACGGCATGGCGTTCTCCGGCACGCTGGTGGTGGCAGGGCGGGCCAGCGGGCGTGGTGGTCGCGACCGACAGCGGCACCGAGATCGGCCGGATCAGCCACCTGATCAGCTCGGTGCAGGAGCTGACCACGCCGCTCCTGCGCCAGATCAACCGCTTCGCCGAACGCTTCACCCTGTTCGTCTTCGTCTGCGCGCTGCTGCTGTTCGCCTATGCGATCCTGGTCCAGGGCTATGACTGGAGCGAATCGCTGGTGGCGGTGGTCGCGGTCGCGGTCGGCGTGGTGCCGGAGGGCCTGCCGGCCGTGATCACCATCACCCTGGCGGTGGGCGTGCGGCGCATGGCGGCGCGCAGGGCGGTGGTCCGGCGCCTGCCGGCGGTGGAGACGCTGGGCGCCACCTCGGTGATCTGCTCGGACAAGACCGGCACGCTGACCCGCAACGAGATGACCGCGCGCCGGATCGTCACCGGCGGCCACCGGATCCAGGTGGAGGGCTCCGGCTACCAGCCCGAGGGTGCGCTGGAGGCGGTCGGGATCGATGACGATGCGGCGGCACTGGCCGCGGCCGCACCGCTGATCGAGTGCGGCCTGCTCTGCAACGACGCGGAGCTCCGCCGGGGCGACCAGGGCTGGAGCGTGAACGGCGACCCGATGGAGGGCGCGCTGGTGGCGCTCGCCATGAAGGCCGGCCTCGATCCCGATCATGTCCGCGCCGAGTGGCCCAGGCTCGACGAGATCCCGTTCGACGCCCAGCACCGCTTCATGGCCAGCCTGCACCGTCGCCCGGGCGGCGGGACCACCCTGTTCGTCAAGGGCGCACCCGAGCGGGTCCTGGAGATGAGCCGGACCGAGCAGGGTCCGGACGGCCGGTCCCGGCCGATCGACCAGGCGTTCTGGACCGACGCCATCGCCGCGACGGCGCGGGACGGCGAGCGGATCCTGGGCTTCGCCATGGCCGAGCTGCCGGATGGCCAGGACAAGCTGGGCTTCGCCGAGCTGGACCGGGCGGAGATCAGCTTCCTCGGCATCGTCGGCTTCATCGATCCGCCGCGCGCCGAGGCGATGAACGCCATCGCCGAGTGCCGCTCGGCGGGCATCAGGGTCAAGATGATCACCGGCGACCATGCCGCCACCGCAGGGGCCATCGCCCGCCAGCTCGGCATGAGCGAGAATCCCGAGGTCGTCACCGGTGCGGAGCTGGACCGGATGGACGAGGCGGCGCTGGGCCAGGCAGCCAGGCGTGCCACCGTGTTCGCCCGCACCAGCCCCGAGCACAAGCTCCGGATCGTGCGCGCCCTGCAGCAGCAGGGTGCGGTGGTGGCGATGACCGGCGACGGGGTCAACGATGTGCCGTCGCTCAAGCAGGCCGACGTCGGCGTCGCCATGGGCAACAAGGGCACGGAGGCCGCCAAGGAGGCGGCCGAGATGGTGCTGCTCGACGACAATTTCGCCTCGATCGTGGCCGCGGTCCACGAGGGGCGCACCGTCTACGACAATATCCGCAAGGTGATCTCCTGGACCCTGCCGACCAATGGCGGCGAGGTGATCGCGGTGATCGCGGCGATCCTGTTCGGCTTCGTCATGCCGATGACGGCGACCCAGATCCTGTGGATCAACCTGGTGCTGACCGTGACGCTGGGCCTGGTGCTGGCGTTCGAGCCGTCCGAGGAAGGGGTGATGGCGCGCCCGCCGCGCCGGCCCGAAGCCCCGCTGCTCTCACCCTTCCTGCTCTGGCGAGTGGTGTTCGTCTCGGTCCTGTTCACGCTCGCCGTGCTGACCGTGTTCTTCTACGTGCAGGGCCGGGGCGACGACGTGGCGACCGCCCGGACCATGGTGGTGAACACGCTGGTCGTCCTGGAGATCTTCTACCTGTTCAACGTGCGCTACCTGCACATGACCTCGATCACCTGGAAGGGTGCCATGGGCACGCCGGCCGTGCTGGCGGCGGTAGCCGCCGTGGTGGTGGCGCAGTTCGCCTTCACCTATCTGCCCTTCATGAACGCGACCTTCGACAGCCGCCCGCTGGCGCTCACCGACGGCATCCTGACGGTGGTCATCGGCATCGTGCTCCTCGTCGTGCTGGAAGCGGAGAAGGCTCTCCTCGTCCGCTTCGGCATCTTCCAGACCCTGCAGAACTGAATATCATCACCTTCGGGAGGACCGACATGACCACTGCCCAGCCAAAGCCGACCATCCTGCTCGCCTCCGACCTGACGCCCCGGTCGGACCGGGCGACCGACCGCGCCATCGCCCTGGCGCAGGCCTGGGGGACGCGGCTCGTGGCGGTCCATGCCCTGCCCCCGGAGAGCAAGGTCCTGCCGCTCGGCAAAGGCTCGCCCAATCCCGAGGTGACGGCCAGGCGCCGGCTCGCCGCCGAGTTCGCGGCGCTCGGCGACCAGGCCATCCTGGTGGTGGCGGACGGCAAGCCGGCCGAGGTGGTGACCCGCTATGCCAGGGAGCAGGATTGCGGGCTGATCGTCACCGGCGTGGCGCGCGAGGAAACGATCGGCCGGATGTTCCTGGGCGACACGGTCGACGACATCCTGCGCCGGTCGACCTCGCCGGTCCTGGTAGTGAAGAACCGCGTGCGCGGCGACTACGGCACGCTCGTGTTCGCCACCGACTTCTCGGACACGTCCAGGCTGGCGCTCGACACCGCCCTCACCCTGTTCCAGCCCGAGCGCATCGTCCTGTTCCACGGCTATTCGACGCCGCTCGCCGGGATCACCGGGGATCCGGCCAGCTACCGGCGCCAGTATGGCGACGGCGTGGTCCGCAAGGACTGCGAGGCGTTCGTGGCGAAGCTGGACCTGCCCGAGCGCCTGCGCAACGGCCTGGAGATGGTGCTGGAGGACGGCTTCCCCGGGCAGCTCCTGGCCGAGTATGTCGAGACCCATCCGGCCGACCTCGTGGTGGTGGGTGCGCGCGGCCAGAGCCCGCTCCGGGAGATCGTGCTCGGCAACACCGCCAAGGAGATCCTGGCGACGGTGTGCTGCGACACGCTGGTGGTGCGGCGCTGACCCTGTCCCGCCGCCGGAGCCTCTTGGACCGGCGGCACCCCGTCCGCTAGGCTCGCCGGCGTCACGTAGCGGGGGAGCATGATGAGCGGGTCCGAGATCCTGATCGGCAAGGCCGGGACGCTGGACCAGCATCTCCTGCTCCGCCAGGCCAACCGGCACGGCCTGGTCGCGGGTGCCACCGGCACCGGCAAGACCGTGACGCTGCAACGGCTCGCGGAAAGCTTCGCCAGGGCGGGGGTGCCGGTGTTCGCGGCCGACGTGAAGGGTGATCTCTCCGGCATCGCCAAGCCCGGTGCTGCCGACTCCAGACTCGCGGAGCGCGCCCGCGAGCTCGCCATTCCGGACTGGGTACCGGCCGGCGTCCCTACCCTGTTCTGGGACGTGTTCGGCGAGCAGGGCCATCCGGTGCGCACCACCGTGGCCGAGATGGGGCCCTTGCTGCTCGCCCGGCTGCTCGAGCTGAACGAGGTGCAGGAGGGCGTCCTCAACATCGTCTTCCGCATCGCCGACGAGGAGAAGCTGCTGCTGCTCGACCTCGCCGACCTGCGCGCCATGCTGAACGAGGTGGCCGAGCGGGCGGACGAGCTGCGCGCCACTTATGGCAATGTCAGCAAGGCCTCGGTGGGTGCCGTGCAGCGGGCATTGCTGGTGCTGGAGCAGCAGGGCGGCGACCGGTTCTTCGGCGAGCCGGCCCTGGCGCTCGCCGACCTGATGCGCACCACGCCGGACGGGATCGGCCAGGTGAGCCTGCTGGCCGCCGACCGGCTGCTGCACAGCCCCAGGCTCTACACGACGCTCCTGCTCTGGCTGATGTCCGAGCTGTTCGAGGAGCTGCCCGAGGCCGGCGACCTGGACAAGCCCAAGCTCGTGTTCTTCTTCGACGAGGCGCATCTCCTGTTCGACGGCGCGCCCAAGGTGCTGCTCGACAAGATCGAGCAGGTGGTCCGGCTGATCCGCTCCAAGGGAGTCGGCGTCTATTTCGTCACGCAGAACCCGGCGGACGTGCCCGACCAGGTGCTGGGCCAGCTCGGCAACCGGGTGCAGCACGCGCTGCGCGCCTTCACCCCACGCGACCAGAAGGCGGTGCGGACCGCAGCCGAGACCTTCCGGGCCAATCCCGCCTTCGACACGGCCGCGGCGATCACCGAGCTCGGCATCGGCGAGGCGCTGGTCTCGACCCTCGATGCCAAGGGTGTGCCGGGCGAAGTGCAACGGACCCTGATCGCACCGCCGTGCAGCCGCGTCGGCCCGCTCACGGCCGAGGAGCGCAAGGCCGAGCTGGCGGCGAGCCCGATGGCCGGCCGCTACGACCAGGCGGTCAACCGGGAGTCCGCGGCAGAGCTGCTGGCGGCGCGGGCCGGTGTCGCCGTTGCCCCTCCCGCGGCCGCGGCCGGCACGGTCGACCCTGAACTGGCGGCCAGGCTCGACGCGGCGCTGGGCCGAACCAGCGCGCGGCCTCGCGGCGGTACCCGCTACCCACCGCCCGAGCCGGAGCCGGCTGCCCGGCGGCAGAGTGGCAGCCGGCGCGCACCGCCGGCCTCCATGGCCGAGCAGATCGCCACCACCGCGGTCAGGAACATGGCCTCGTCCGTGGCCCGCTCCCTGGGCTCCCGCGTGGGCAGCGCGCTGGTCCGCGGCGTGCTGGGCTCGCTGCTGAAGGGCGGTCGCTGAAAAGTTGCCATTGTCTCGGCACAATTTGCGCGTGACTGTGCTCTTACTGTCGGATGCGGCGCCGGCGGCACGCTCGACCGGACAAGAGTGGTGGACATCCGGGCAGGACGGGATCAGTTTGCCTGTCCTGCGCGACCCAGGATTCCGGCCGGTGAACGATCACCCGGCCGGTCTTCCGGGACACGCTCTCGCCCGGCCTGACGGGCACCGACCTACTGGGTGACGTATTCCATGGCTTCCGGCCCCACGGCCTCCGGCACGCTCACCGCCGAGCCCCTGAGCGCTCCGGTCACCGCCCCCGACCGGTCGGGCAGTGACATCGCGATCGCGATCCTGATCTCCGCCAGCGTCTGTCATCTGCTGAACGACATGATGCAGTCGATGCTGGCGTCGATCTATCCGCTCATCAAGGACGACTTCCAGCTCGACTTCGTCCAGATCGGCATCATCACGCTGGCCTTCCAGCTCACCGCCTCGCTGCTCCAGCCCTTCGTCGGCATGTGGACCGACAAGCATCCGATGCCGTTCTCGCTCCCGGTCGGCATGGGCTTCACCCTGGTGGGGCTGGTCCTGCTGGCCTTCGCGGGCGGCTTTACCAGCGTGCTGATCGCCGCGGCCATGATCGGCGTGGGATCGTCCGTGTTCCATCCGGAAGCATCGCGGGTATCACGCCTGGCGTCCGGCGGCCGCCATGGCCTGGCCCAGTCGCTGTTCCAGGTGGGCGGCAATTTCGGTACCGCGATCGGGCCGCTGCTCGCCGCCTTCATCGTGGTGCCCTATGGGCGGCAGAACGTCCTGTTCTTCATCCTGGCGGCCGTGATCGGCATCGCGATCCTGTCCTACATGGGCAACTGGTACAACCGGCACCTGATCGCCCGGCGCACCAAGAGTGTCGCCAAGGCGCTGGTCTCGCCCGTGTCCAAACGGATGGTGCAGATCTCGCTCGCCATCCTGATCCTGCTGACGTTCTCCAAGAACTTCTACATGGCGAGCTTTTCCAGCTACTACACCTTCTACCTGATGGACCGGTTCGACCTGTCGATCCAGTCGGCACAGGTCCACCTGTTCCTGTTCCTGGGTGCGGCTGCCGCCGGCACGATCCTGGGCGGGCCGATCGGCGATGCGATCGGGCGCAAGCTGGTGATCTGGATCTCGATCCTGGGCGTGGTGCCGTTCACCCTGGCCCTGCCCTATGCCAACCTGTTCTGGACCGACGTCTTCGCCATCCTGACCGGGCTGATCATGGCCTCGGCCTTCCCGGCGATCGTGGTCTATGCCCAGGAATTGCTGCCGGGCAAGGTCGGCATGGTGGCCGGCCTGTTCTTCGGCTTCGCCTTCGGCATGGGCGGCCTGGGTGCGGCCCTGCTCGGCTGGCTGGCCGACCACACCTCCATCGCCTTCGTCTACCAGGTCTGCTCCTTCCTGCCGCTGATCGGCATCCTGACCTGGTTCCTGCCGAACCTGGAGACGTCCCGGATGCGCCAGCGCGCCGCTGCGCGCGGCTGAGCGGTGGCCACCGGCCGGCCGGGGCTGAAGAGCGAGCGCTGGTTCCTCACCGGCCTCGGCATCGGCCAGATCTGCTCCTATGGCTCGCTCTATTACGGCTTCCCGCTGATCGGCGAGGCGATGGCGCGGGATCTGGGCCAGGGCAAGCCGGTGATCTATGGCGCGGCTGCCCTGGGCCTGATCGTGGCTGCCCTGGCGGCTTGGCCGGTCGGCGTCCTGATCGACCGCGGCCATGGCCGGGCGGTGATGGGCGGGGGTGCCGTGCTCGGCAGTTTCCTGCTGCTGCTCTGGTCGCAGGTGGACTCGCTGCTGCCCTACTACCTGATCCTGGGGGCGCTGGGCCTGGTCCAGGCCGCCGTGTTCTACGACCCGGTCTTCGCCGTGGCGGCACGGCGGTTCGGGCCGGCCGAGGCCAGGCGCGGGATCGTCGCGCTGACCATGTGGGGCGGCTTCTCCAGCACCGTGTTCCTGCCGATCATCCAGTTCCTGCTGGACCATCAGGGCTGGCGCACCACGCTCGTCGTGCTGGCCGCGGTCAACCTCCTGCTCACCGCCAGCCTCAACTTCCTGGTGATCGACCGGAAGCTCGACCGGGTCGAGCGGCTGGGGCCGGCCGATGGGCCGCGGCCGGCGGCGCTGACCACCCGCGCCATCCTGCGCCTGCCGGTGTTCTGGGCGCTGGCCCTGGCGTTCACCGCCCAGTCGGCGGCGCTCTCGGCCTTCCTGTTCCACCTCTATCCGCTCCTGCTGGAGCGAGGCTTTGCCGCCGGAGACGTGGTGCTGGCCATGACGGTGATCGGGCCCACCCAGGTGGCGGCGCGCATGCTGCTCTGGCGCTTTGCACCCAGGATCCCCGTCGGACGGCTGGGGATCGTCACCGCGCTGGCTTTCCCCCTGTCCTTCCTGGCCCTGACCCTGGCGCCGCCCAGCCTCGCCGCCATCGTGCTGATCACGGCGGTGTACGGGACCGCCAACGGCATCATGACCATCGCGCGCGGCATCGCCGTGCCGGAGATGGTCACCCGGGAGAACTATGGCGCGGTGAACGGGCTGTTGTCGGTGCCGGCCACGATCGTGCGCGCCGCGGCACCGGTGGGTGCCGCGCTGCTCTGGGCGGCAACGGGCAGCTATGACTGGGTGATGTGGGCGATCACCCTGGCCACCGTGGTGCTGGCGGCGGCGTTCATCCTGGCCGTGCTGCTCGCCGGCCATCCGACTGCCAAGGCCGCGGTCACCTGAACCGGATTGAGCGGCTCCCGGGGGCAAAGCGTCAATTTTTGCTCGAGCGCCGGTCCCTGAGCATCTACCGCAACCTGGAACCCTCTCGTTCCCGACGACCCTGCTGCGGTCGCAGTGCCCTTGCTGGGGCCGAGGCTTCAATGGGGTGACGGCAACAGCTGCAGGCGCCTCATCTCCTCCCTGGTCGTCTCGACCGCCTGCCGCAGCTGGACGACCAGATCGCCGGTCTCGCGGCCGGCCTTGGCCCGCTGCTCGATCGAACGGGCCAGCACGCCGATGCGCAAGAGGCCGAAGCTCGGCGCCGTGCCCGCCAGCCGATGCGCCGGACCTGCCACGGCCTGCAGGTCTTCCTGCAGCCTCTCGACCTCGGCCGCCAGCTGCTCGGCGGAGCTCAGTGCGCCGCTCAGGAACTGCGTGAGCTTTTCCGGTCCAGCCATCGCCTCCAGCCCCTCGATCCGCGCCCGGTCGAGCAGCGGCTCGCCAAGCTCCGGCGGCCGGCCTTCTGGAACTTGCGCAGCCTGGACCTCCTGCTGCCCCGCCGGCAGCGCGCGGAACAGCTCGTCCCAGATCACCGGCTTCATCAGAACCTGGCTCATGCCGGCCGCCAGGCAGCGCTGCCGCTCCGCCTCCATCACGTTGGCTGTCACGGCGATGATCGAAACCGCGTTGCGCGGCGGAGGCAGGCTGCGGATCCGTCGTGTCGCCTCGATCCCATCCATGATGGGCATCTGCACATCCATGAGCACGACGTCGAAGTCCTCCCCGGCAACCTTCGCCACCGCCTGCTCCCCGTTCGCGGCCATCGACACGTGATGGCCCTCCCTGGTCAGGCCCGCATGCAAGAGATCCCGGTTGATCTCCACATCGTCGGCGACCAGAACCCGTAGCGGCTGCGTCGGTCTGGGAGGGGGTGCCGTCATCTTCCGGGCGGCCACGACCGCGTCGCCGGGTGCGAAGGGAATGGTGAAGAAGAAGCGGCTGCCCCGGCCCGCCACGCTGGTCGCGCCGATCTCGCCCCCCATGGCCGTCACCAGCTGCCGGCAGATGGTGAGGCCCAGCCCGCTGCCGCCGAATCGGCGTGAGATCGACTGATCCGCCTGGGTGAAGGGTCGAAATAGCTGCTCCAGTCGCTCCTCGGCGATCCCGATGCCCGTATCCTGGACGTCGAACCGGAACTGGATCCTGCCGTCCGGAAGCGGCGTGTGCCCGATCCTGACTTGGACACCGCCCTCGGAGGTGAACTTCAGCGCATTGCCGATCAGATTGACCAGGACCTGCCGCAGCCGCGTAGGGTCGCCCCGCACGACGGGCGGCGAATGCTCGTCGAGATCGAAGCTCAGCCGCAGCCCACGCTCGGCAGCCTGCGACGACATGATCATCTGCACCTGCTCCAGCAGTTCCGGCACCGAGAAGTCGACCTGTTCCAGGACGACACCGCCAGACTCAAGCCGCGAAAAGTCCAGGACGTCGTTGATCACGTGAAGGAGATGCTGGCCGGACGTGTGGATGGCACGGAGGTACGCCTGCTGCCGAGGCTCCAACGGTTCGGCGGCGAGAAGGTCGGCCATGCCCAGCACCCCCGTCATCGGAGTGCGGATCTCGTGGCTCATGGCGGCCAGAAACTGCGACTTGGCGCGGCCGGCCGCCTCCGCCGCCGCCTTCGCAGAGACCAACTCGCTGATCATCACCTCGCGCTGCGACAGAACCACCGCCATCGGCAGGGTCGAAAGCAGCGCCACCGCCAGATAGAGCTGGAGCGCGAACATCAGCTCGATGGTGTCGGCATCGGGAAAGACCCGCAGGAGCGGGCCGTGGCCGGCCATCGTGAACTGGATGGCGAGGACGGCCAGCACGATCACCATCAGCGAGCTTCCCCGGAGCCCCGTGCGAAAGATGGCGAGCAGCAGCAGCGGAAAGGTGAAGTACGTGGGAAGGAGACTCTCGGCGAAGACCAAGGCGGCGAGAACGGCCATGAGACAGCTCAGGAGCACGGCTTCGATGATCGATCGTCTCATCTTCTCCCGCCACAGGCCCGGCTCGGTCCAGCTCAGCACGAAAGGCACCACGAGCAGCAGGCCTAGGACCTCCGACGTGTACCAGGTCGACCAGACGATACCGAAGGGCGCAAGGCCCCGGAAGAAGAGCTGAGCTGCCGCCGCGGTCGCGGAGGCCACCGGAAGAAGAATGGCGACGAGCGCGAAGATCACGGCACCACGCGCCGTGTTGATGCTCCAGCCGGGACCGCCGAACCTTCGGATCAGCCAGGCACCCAGCAGCGCCTCGCTGGCCGCGATGGCTGTGTTCGCTAGTCCAGTTCGCCAGTCCGTTCCGTTGACATAGCCGCTGGCGAAGTCCGCCATGCAAGCCAGGATGGTGAGGCAGATCCAGGTGCGCGGCTGATGGCGCAGCAGTGCCGCATACAGGATGGCCGTTGCGAACCACACCGCCGCAATGTCGTCCAGCGTCTCCGTCAGCATGAGCGAAAGGAGGCCAGCGCCGAAATACGCAAGAGGGACCGCCAGCGCGACGCCAGGCGCGGGCATGCTGGGCCGCAGCTTTTCCAGAGCCCCGCGGATCATTGATGGCATGATGCAATCTTATGGAGTGGCAGTAAGGGGAACGGATCCTTCTGATGAAAGCTCGACCCTGTCTTGAGAGGGAGCCTGACTCAGCCTCGCCATTTCCCAGCAGATGCGCAGCTATTCATCGGGCCACTGCCGCGCGGCTTGGCAATTTTCTTATGTATCTGGAAAGCAGATCTGAGGCAATCCGTGCTGCGGCAACGCGCCGTAGGAATGGCCTGCCGCCATGGCCGGTCGTGAGCATGAACGGCCACCCCTTACGGATGGGCCGCTCGGGCGTGATGGTCAGCTTGCCGCGGAGCTGGCCGAACCTCGCCGGGCTGCCGATGATCCGGCCTTGCGCACCTTCAGCGTCACCAGGTCCAGGCTCGGCAGGTTCTGCCGGGCCCGGATCAGCAGGCGCGACGGACCATCTAGCCGATGGGCGGCTGGCCTGACGTCCAGGTCCAGCCCGTAATGGACAGCGCGCAGCCGTCTTCACCGTAGCCCGGGAAGAACCCGTCGGTCGCCACTGCCGCCAGCTTGCGCCAGCTCGTTGACCCGCCTCCGGCCATTGTGCCGGCCGGCTGTCCGCAGCATGGCGGAACCTGCTGATCAATTTTCTGAAAGCAACATCCGGTCGCCATTGCCGGGGCGGCGATGCCTCAGGCCGAGTAGGTCAGGACCGTTTCCACCGGCACGCTCAGCCGCCCACGCCCGCCCAGGCCGTCCAGCTCGATCAGGAAGACCGCGGCCACCGGCTCGGCACCGATCTTGCGCAGGAGCTGGATCGAGGCCTCGGCCGTGCCGCCGGTCGCGATCAGGTCGTCGATCAGCACGGCCCTGGCCCCCTTCGGGATCAGGTCCTCGACGATCTGGACGGTGTCGCTGCCATATTCCAGGTCATAGTCGTGGCTGACGACCGCACCGGGCAGCTTGCCCACTTTACGGACCATGACGAAGCCGCGATCCATGTGGAGCGCCAAGGGTGCGGCGAAGATGAACCCCCGGCTCTCGATCCCCACCAGGACGTCCGGCCGGTACCTCGCTGCGATCCCGGCCATCCGCTCGATCGCCGCCCGGTAGGCCTGGTGGTTCGCGAGCAGGGTCGAGATGTCATAGAAAAGGATGCCGGGCTTGGGAAAATCAGGGACGGTGCGGATGTGGGCGGAGATGTCCATGGGCGCGGAACTCTTGGCTCGTTCGGCGCGCATGGTTGCCAGAGTGGTGCGGCAGGGTAAAGCCGGAGGCGCCGGCCTGCTCCTGGCCTTCGCCCTGGCGATCTCCCTGGCGCCGGTGGCCCTGGCGCAGGACCTGACCGAGCTCACCATCCACACGAGGCAAGGCCCGCTCACCTATTTCGTCGAGCTGGCCCGCACCCCGTCCGAACGCAGCCGGGGCCTGATGTTCCGCGAGGAGCTGCCGAAGGACCACGGCATGCTGTTCGACTTCGGCGAGGAGCAGTCGGTGTCCTTCTGGATGAAGAACACGCCTTTGCCGCTCGACCTGATCTTCATCAAGGCGGACGGCGAGATCGTCCGTATCACCGAACAGGCCGAACCCTTTTCCCAGAAGCTGCTGCCGTCGGGCCAGCCGGTCCGGTACGTGCTGGAGATCCTGGGCGGCACGGCCAGGGAGCGCGGTATCCGGGTAGGCGACCGGCTGGGCGAGCCTCTGCCGAAATGAGTGCGGCCCGCTGGCTGGCTGGCTGACCGGAACCCGGGCGTCCGGAAAGGATTGACGGAAGAGGCGGCAAGGGTAGCGAAAAGGATCGGCGATGCGGGAGCACCGGCTGGCGGCGGCGGCAGACCGGACGATCGCCCAGGTCGAGGGAGCCGCCGCACTCGATCATGCCGGCTACCGGATCGGCAACGCCGTCGCCCTGCCCCAGCGCCTGACCGGATGTCACGCCCAGCCGATCCGCAATGCGCTGCACGGGAGCTGGTTGGGTCACCCGCTCCATCCCCTCCTGGTCACCGTCCCGATCGGCGCCTGGACCGTGTCCCTGGCGCTGGATCTGCTGGGGGCACTCCGGCCCGGGAACGGCACGCGGTTCGACCAAGCTGCCGACCTCAACCTGCAGGCCGGCTGCCTGACCGCCGTCGGCGCTGCCCTGGCCGGGATGATCGACTGGCAATACACCCATGGACGGGACCGCCGGGTCGGGCTGGTCCACGCGCTGGTCAACACGGCGTCGCTCGGGCTGTACGCCGCCTCGGTGCGATGGCGCCGGCAGGGGCGGCGGCAGGAGGGCCGGCTGGTCAGCGCGCTTGCCTGGCTCTTCACGCTGGCCGGCGGCTATCTCGGCGGCCATCTCGTCTATCGGGGCCGGATCGGGGTCGACCATGCCGACCGTGGCTCCGAGCCGCGTCACTTCCTGCCGGTCTTTCCGTTGGCCGATCTGGAGGAGGATCGGCCGCGCCGGGTGGAAGTCTGGGACGAGCATGCCCGTGCCGCGGTCGGCGTCGCCCTGGTCCTGCACCGGGGCCAGGTCCATGCGCTGGGCAGCCGCTGCTCGCACATGGGCGGGCCCTTGGACGAGGGCTGGGTTCTGGAGGGCGGACTGGTCTGCCCTTGGCACGGCTCGCGCTTCTGCCTCTCCTCGGGCCATCAGCTGGATGGGCCATCGACGGCGCCCCAGCCGCGCTACGAGGTGCGCGTGCGTGCCGGCATGGTCGAGATCCGCCGCCTGCCGCAGCCCGGCGACGACACGGTGACGGTCCCGGTCCGGCAAGAAGCCGAGACTGGCCGCCGCGGCGAGAAGGCCGACCAGTTCCTGTTCCGGCATCACGAGCTGCTGCGCTTCACCTTCACCCAGATCCTGGCCACGCCCCGGGAGGATCCGGAGCGGCGGCTCCTGATGCGGATTCTGGCCGACGAGCTGGAGATGCACGAGCAGATCGAGGACGAGATCTTCTATCCGGCCGTGCAGCCGGTGAGCGAGGAGGTCCCGATCGCCCATGCCGAGCACCATCAGCTCGCGGACATGCTGGCGGTGGTGGTCGGGCTGGACACGTCGTCCGCAGCGTTCGACGAGCATCTGCGGGCCCTGTACCAGGCGGTGGACCACCATGCGCGCTCCGAGGAGACCTCGATGTTCGTGGAGGCGCAGCGCCTGGGCGAAGACCGGCTGCGCGAACTCGGCGCCGTTCTGGAGAGCAGGCTCCTGGAGCTGCGGGCATCGCGCCTGCAGCGGGCAAGGCGCGCCCTCAAGATCAGGGCGCTGGAGCCGGCCTGACGCCCGCCGCCGCGGCCCGCCCGCTAAAGGCGACGGATCCCCAGCTCGTCCAGATGGCGCATCATCATCGCCGGGTCGTCATAGACACGATACGCTCCGGCGCGCTCCAGCTCATCCGTGCCATAGCCGCCCGAGAGCAGCCCCACGCCCAGCATGCCGGCCCGCCTGGCCGCCAGCATGTCCCACACGCTGTCGCCGACCACATAGGCATCGGCCGCCGGCAGAGCGAGCTTCTCGACGGCCGCCAGGAACAGGTCCGGGTCGGGCTTGGCGTGCCGTACCAGGTCGCGGGTGATGATCGGGACGTGCCGGGGCACTTTCAGGCGTTCCAGGACCGGGCCGGCCGTTTCCATCCGCCCGCTGGTCGCGATCGCCCAGGGGCAGCCCAGCTCCGTCAGGTGCGCCAGGAGCTCCAGCGTCCCGGGCAGCGGCCGGACGTCGCCCGCGAGCTGCCGGTAGGCCACGGCATGGCGCTCCTGGAGCTGGCGGAGCACGTCCTCATCCAGGTCCCGGCCGGTCTCGCGCAGCAGGGCGCGGGTGAACAGCCCGCCGCTCATGCCGATCTTGCGGTGGATGCGCCAGATCGACAGCTCGATGCCGCTCTCCAGCAGCGCATGGTGCCAGGCCAGGACGTGCTGATACACGCTGTCGACGAGCGTGCCGTCGAGGTCGAACACCAGGGCCATGGGGCGAGGTGCGATGGTCGAGGCGCCGGTCATCCAGGTAGCCTTTCACTGGCCTGGCCGGCGCGGGATCCGGGTTCAGGCCGGGACCGTCACCATGCCCGCGTCACCGCTTTCCTGCGCCTCGCCCGGCATGGCGTTCAGCCGCGCCCGCAGCATCGCCCTGAAGCTGTCCTGCAAGCGGCCGCTGCGGCAGAACTCCTCGAACTCGTGCTCGGCATCCAGGATCGAGCCGTAATAACGCTGCATCAGCATCTCGGGTTCCATGCCCAGGCGCCTGGCGGCCAGCCCCAGCAGCTCCATGTCGGACATGAACGGGTTCATATGGAGGTCCCCCCTCACTCGAATATGACAGTCCGGAGGCGTTTTCCGGAAGGGACCTGCGTAGAACCGACGCCGGGCGACGTCCAGGGGGAACGCGTTACGGGTGTAGTCCGGTATCCGGCGCCACACCGCCCGCTGCGTCCACCCCGGGTCGGGACCGTTCAGGAAAGCGCCGCGCAGGCCTTCTGGATCCGCGCGCAGGCATCCTCCAGGACATGGGTCGCGGTCGCGTAGGAGATCCGGAAGTAGGGGTCCAGGCCGAACGCGCTGCCATGAACCACGGCCACGCCAACCCCTTCCAGGAGGTAGCGGGCGAAATCCTCGCTCGACCCGATCACTTGGCCCTCCGGGGTCTTCTTGCCGATCACGCCCTGGCAGGACGGATAGACATAGAAGGCGCCCTCGGGCTTGTGGCAGGACAGGCCGGGGGCCTCGTTCAGCCGCGCCACCACCATGTCGCGCCGCTGCCGGTAGACCTCGTTGCGCTCCGGCAGGAAGGACAGGTCGCCCTCCAGAGCCGCCACGGCTGCCGCCTGGCTGATCGAGCTGGGGTTGGAGGTGCTCTGCGACTGGATCGTGCCCATGGCCTTGATCAGGTCCCTGGGCCCGCCGGCATAGCCGATCCGCCAGCCCGTCATGGCGAAGGCCTTGGACACGCCGTTGCAGGTGAGCGTGCGCTCCATCAGGCGCGGTTCGACCTGGGCAGGGGTCGCGAAGGTGAAGCCGTCATAGACCAGGTGCTCGTACATGTCGTCGGTCATGACGTAGACCTGGGGGTGCTTCAGCAGCACCTCGGTCAGCGCCTCGAGCTCGGCGGCGGTATAGGCGCTGCCGGTGGGGTTGCTCGGCGAGTTCAGCACCAGCCACTTGGTCTTGGGCGTGATCGCCCGGTCCAGATCCTCGGCCTGGAGCTTGAAGCCATGCTGCTCCAGGCAGGGCACGAATACCGGGGTGCCGCCGGCCAGCAGCACCATGTCGGGATAGCTCACCCAGTAGGGTGCCGGGATGACCACCTCGTCGCCCGGGTTCAGCGTCGCCATGAAGGCGTTGTAGAGCACCTGCTTGCCGCCGGTGCCGACCGTGATCTGCTCCGGCGCATAGTCCAGGCCGTTCTCGCGGCTGAACTTGGCGACGATTGCCTTCTTCAGGCGCGGCGTCCCGTCCACGGCGGTGTACTTGGTCTGGCCCTGGTTGATCGCCTCGATCGCCGCGGCCTTGATGTGGTCCGGCGTGTCGAAGTCCGGCTCGCCGGCCGCCAGCCCGATCACGTCCCGGCCCTTGGCTTGGAGCTCGCGGGCGAGGTTGGTGATCGCGATGGTCGGCGAGGGCTTGATCCGGCCCAGCGCCGCGGAGATGAGAGCCATGGAAGCTACCCGAGCATGATCGAGACGGTTTGCGGCCTGCATCTAGCAGGCAAATCCCGTACTTCCCACCCCTGCCGCCGCACGGTCCCGCGGGATTCATGCAGCGGCAGGACGATCGGGCGGTTCAGCCGCGCTGGTCGAGCGGGGTGAACGAGCGGCGGTCGTAGCCGGCATAGAGCTGGCGCGGCCGGCCGATCTTCTGCTCGGGGTCCTGGATCATCTCGTCCCACTGCGCGACCCAGCCGACCGTGCGGGCCAGGGCGAAGATCGCGGTGAACATCTTGGACGGGATGCCCAGCGCCTCCAGGATGATGCCCGAATAGAAGTCGACGTTCGGGAACAGCTTGCGCTTGACGAAATAATCGTCGGAGAGCGCGATCCGCTCCAGCTCGCGCGCGATCGCCAGCAGCGGGTTGTCGGCCTTGCCGAGCTGCGCCAGGACCTGATCGGCACTTTCCTTCAGCACCTGGGCGCGCGGGTCGTAGTTCTTGTAGACCCGGTGGCCGAAGCCCATCAGGCGGAAGCCGCTGTCCTTGTCCTTGGCCTTCTCGATGAACTCCGGGATGCGCGCAGGATCGCCGATCTCGCGCAGCATGGTGAGCACGGCCTCGTTGGCACCGCCATGGGCGGGCCCCCACAGGGCGGCGATGCCCGCCGCGATCGCCGCATAGGGGCTGGCACCGGTCGAGCCCACCAGGCGGACGGTCGAGGTCGAGGCGTTCTGCTCGTGGTCGGCATGGAGGATGAAGATCCGGTCCAGCGCCTTGGCGTGGATCGGATCGACCTCGTAGCGCTCGCACGGCACCGAGAACATCATGTGCAGGAAGTTCTCGGCATAGGACAGGTCGTTGCGCGGGTACACGAAGGGCTGGCCGATCGTGTACTTGTAGGCCATCGCCGCGATGGTCGGCAGCTTGGCGATCAGCCGGTGGGTCGCGACCATCCGGTGGTGCGGATCGTCGGAGTTCAGGTCCTCGTAGTAGAAGGCCGAGAGCGCCCCCACCACGCCGATCATCACCGCCATCGGGTGGCTGTCGCGACGGAAGCCGCGGAACAGGAAGTGGATCTGCTCGTGCAGCATCGTGTGGTAGGTGATGTCATGCACGAACTTCGCCTTCTCCGAGGCGGTCGGCAGCTCGCCGTTCAGGAGAAGGTAGCAGACCTCCAGATAGTCGCTCCTGGTCGCCAGCTCCTCGATCGAGTAGCCACGATGGAGCAGCACGCCCTCGTCACCGTCGATATAGGTGATCCTGGAGGTGGTGCTGGCGGTCGACGTGTAGCCGGGATCGTAGGTGAACATCCCGGTCTGGGCGTACAGCTTGCGGATGTCGATGACGTTGGGCCCAAGCACGCCGCCCAGCACGGGGAGCTCGGCGGTCTTGCCATCAGGCATGGTCAAGGTCGCCGACTTGCCGGTTGAAGCTGTCATCGAGCTCTCCTCGTTGTTCCTTGCATTGTCGAAACGCCAGTCTTCACCCGGTCAGCCGGAGATTGGCACGGATTGTCCTTGGTCGACATCTGGCTGCGGCTCATCGATGCGTGCAGGAAACGCAGCATCGACGCGCCGGTTGCGCGTCACCGACGGGGGTTCTTCTCCGGATTGCGGCCGGCCGCGGCGTCCTCCAGCCGGGCCCTCACCTCGTCCCTGCCCAGCACCACCATGACCTCGAATAACCCGGGCGACACCGTAGAACCAGTCAGTGCCACACGCAGCGGCTGCGCCAGCTTGCCAAATCCCAGCCCGATCTCCGTGGCATAGGCCCGGCACTCGGCTTCCAGCGTCGCCTCGTCGAACGGCTCCACCGCCGCCAGCCGGGCCGCCACCGCGCCCAGCCGCTCGCGCGCCGCCGGGTCGAGCAGCTTGGCGGCGTCGCTGGCGATCCGGATCGGGCGCGGCTCCACGTAGAAGGCCGCTGCCTCGGCCAGCTCGACCAGCGTGCGGCAGCGCGCCTTGAGCCCGCCCATCCCCGCCTGGAGCCGCGCAGCACCGGTCTCGTCCAGGGTGAAGCCGACCTCGGCCAGGATCGGGCGGATCAGCCCGATCAGGTCCGCGTCGGCGTGCGTGCGCAGCCAGTGGGCATTCAGCGAGGTCAGCTTCTGCATGTCGAAGCGGGACGGCGAGCGGCCGACCTGCGCCATGTCGAACCAGCGGATCGCTTCCTCGGTGGAGATCACGTCGGCATCACCATGCGACCAGCCGAGGCGCATCAGGTAGTTGCGCATCGCTTCCGGCAGCATGCCCATGTCGCGATAGGCCTCGATGCCGAGCGCGCCATGGCGCTTGCTGAGCTTGGCCCCGTCCGGCCCGTGGATCAGCGGGATATGGCCGAAGGTGGGCGGCTCCACGCCCATGGCGCGATAGAGCTGCACCTGGCGGAAGGTGTTGGTCAGATGGTCGTCGCCGCGGATCACGTGGGTGATGCCCATATCGGCATCGTCCACCACCACGGACAGCATGTAGGTGGGCGTGCCGTCGCCGCGCAGCAGGACCATGTCGTCGAGCTGGACGTTCGCCACGGTGACGTCGCCCTGGACCATGTCCTGGACGGTGGTCTCGCCGGTCTGCGGCATCTTCAGCCGGATCACCGGATCGACGCCGGCCGGCGCCAGGGCCGGATCCCGGTCGCGCCAGGTCCCGTCATAGCGGGGCTGGCGGCCCTCTGCGCGCGCCTTGGCGCGCATCGCCTCCAGCTCCTCCGGCGTGGACCAGCAGCGATAGGCCTTGCCCTCGGCCAGGAGCCGGTGGGCGATCTCGGCATGGCGGCTGGCCCGGGCGAACTGGAATACCGGCTCCTCGTCCCAGTCCAGGCCCAGCCATTCGAGGCCCTGGAAGATCTTCTGGATCGCGTCCTCGGTGCTGCGCGCGCGGTCGGTGTCCTCGATGCGCAGGAGGAACTTGCCGCCCTTGGACCGGGCGAACAGCCAGTTGAACAGGGCCGTACGCGCCCCGCCGATATGCAGATAGCCCGTCGGCGAGGGTGCGAACCGGACGATTACACTCATTAGTTGATATCCTGTCCGACCCGAATTAACCTTAAGTTGATGCGACGCTAGCCCGCGCGTCGCGCTTTAGCACGGGACCGCTCGCAGGTGCAGCAAGGTCGGACGACCTGGTCGGCGGCAGTCCGGCAGGGTGCCGGGAGGGGCGCCCTCCGCTCGTTCGCAGCTCTCCTCGCCCTGCACCGCCTGCTCCTGGCGGAACGGCATCGCTGGGCGCTGTGGGCGCCCGTGCTCATGGGCCTGGGTGTCCTCCTTTATATGGTACCGCCGGACGATCCGCCGAACGGCTGGACGGGCATGGCCCTCCTCGTCCTGTCCGCGGCAGCACTCGCCGCCCTGCGCGCCCTCTACGCGCGCCAGACCGCGCTGGCGACCCTGGCCTGCCTGCTGGCCGCCCTGCCCGCGGGATATCTCGTCGCCGTCTGGCGCACCGGGCAAGTCGACACGATCTCGCTGGCCCGCCCGCTCACGCTGGAGGTCGAGGGCCGCATCGTCGCGGTCGAGGGGCGGGCGCGTGGCCACCGCCTGACCCTGGACCAGGTGGCGGTGCTGGACCGCGAGCTAGCCGCGGTGCCGCAGCGCATCCGCATCGGTGTGGCCAAGGGTGCCGAACTGCTGGCCGCCGGCGACCGGATCCGGATCCGCGCCCGTCTGGAGGCTCCGCAGCCGCCGGCCCTGCCCGGCAGCTATGACTGGGCGCGCGACGCCTGGTTCCAGGGCCTGGGTGCGGTGGGCTGGTCGCTGGGCGCGCCCACCCTGTTGGTGGCCGGTGCCGGTGAGAGCGGCCCCGCTCTGTTCGTCGAGCGGATCCGCACCGCGCTGAGCAACCGGATCGCCGGCGCCACCGAGGGTGCTGCCGGGGCGGTGGCCGCGGCTCTGGTGACCGGGCAGCGGGGTGCCGTCGACAACCGGGTCTGGGAGGACATGCAGCGCTCCGGCCTGGCCCACCTGATCTCGATCTCGGGGCTGCACTTCACCCTGGTGGCCGGCGTGGTGTTCTTCCTGGCGCGCTGGGGCCTGTCGCTGTGGCCGCGCTTCTGCCTGCGCCTGCCGGCCCAGAAGGGTGCCGCGGTCGCCGCAATCCTGGCCTGCGCCTTCTACCTGGTGATCTCGGGCGCCTCCGTGCCGGCCCAGCGCTCCTTCGTTACCGCCACGATCGTGTTCACCGCCGTGCTGGTGGACCGCGACCCGATCTCCTTGCGCCTGCTGGCCGTGGCGGCCACGGCCGTGCTGCTGGCGGCCCCGCACAGCCTGCTGGGCCCGTCCTTCCAGCTCACCTTCGCGGCGATGGTCGGCCTGATCGCGCTCTTCGAGGCGCTCTCGGCACGGCGCGCCCGCAAGCCCGCCACCTCGAGCGGCCCGACCCGACGCGTCCTGGCCTATCTCGGCGGGATCATGCTGACCACGGTGATCGCGACGATCGCCACCGCACCGTTCGGCGCCTGGCATTTCGGCGTGGTCGCGACCTGGGGCGTGGTGGCCAACATGCTGGCCGTACCCCTCACCTCGTTCGTGGTGATGCCGGCCGCGGTGCTGGGTACGGCCCTGCTGCCGCTGGGCCTGGACCAGCCGGCCTTCATGGTCATGGGTGCCGGCGTGGCCCTGGTGCTGTGGCTCGCGGCGGAGATCGCCGCCTGGCCGCATGCCAGCTTCGCCATCCCGGGCATGACCGGCGGCTGCATCACCCTGATCGTGCTGGGCGGGATGTGGCTGGCCATCTGGCAGCGCCCCTGGCGGCTGCTGGGCCTGCCGCCCGTGCTGCTGGGCCTGGGTATGGCGGTACTGGGCCAGCCACCGCGCCTGTTCGTGGCGCCCGATGCCAAAGTGGTGGCCGTGCTGGCCGAGGACGGCCGGCTCGTGCGCACGCCGGGCGAACTGGACGGGCGGGTGGCCGAGGCCTGGCGCACCCGCACCGGCGCCTCCGGGCGTCTCGCCCGCTGGCCCGAGGCGGCACCCGGCCGGCCCGGCTGCGACCCGTTCGGCTGCACCCTGGAGTTGGCCGGGCACCGGGTCGCCGTGCTGACCGGCCAGGGCGATCCCGGCGACGACTGCCGCCATGCCGACTTGGTGCTCGATCTGGTGGCCGAACGAGCCTGCCCGCCGCCGACCCGCACCATCGGGCGCAGTGCCCTCCGGGCCGCCCGCGGCCTGGAAGCCAGGCTCGAGTCCGGCAGCCTCCGGTTCGCCGCCCTCAGCGCCGCCCGCGGCGACCGGCCCTGGAGCCGGAGCGCCCATCCGCAACCCCGCACCCCCGGATCCCAACCATGACGCCGCCCCCTGACCTGCCGGATCCGCTGCTCCGCCGTATCGGTGCCAGGCTGCGCACCAGCGACCTCCTGACCGCTCTGGTGGCGGCAGCCGCCCTGGTGCTGGTGGCGGCCGTTACCTGGGGTGCCCGGCTGGACGCGGCCGGGTCGCCGGCGCCGGACCCGGCCGTGGCCGCCGCCATCGCCGATCTGCGCCGGAGCTTCGGCTATGACGGCATCGCCCACGATCTGGAGCGGCTGCGCGGGGGTGGCGATCCGACGATCCGCGCTGCGGCCGAGGCTGGCCTGCGTCGGGCACGCGCCGCAATCGGGCTGCTGCGTGGCCGGCTGGACGACGCGACCGGTCAAGTTCAAGGCGCGCTCGACGAGCTGGAGGCTGCCGGACGGCGAGCGGAGATCCTGCTGCGCGCGGGCCTGAGCGAACCGAGCGGCCGGCTGCTCGACCTGCCGGTGATCGAGCCTCTGCTCGTGCTGGACCACGCCATCGAGACGCTGCGTGATCAGGCTGCTTCGAGCCATGCCGGCCTGCCCGACCGCCTGATGCTGTTGCTGGCCGGTTCGGCCTGCCTGCTGGCGGCAAGCGCGCTCCTGCTGGCCGGCTGGCTGCGCCTGGGGCTGCTCCTCCCGCTGCGCCGGCTGGCGGGTGGGCTCGCCACCGGTGACGTACCGGAACTGGCGCGCCTGGCCGAGCGCGGCGACGAGATCGGCCTCCTGGCGCGGCGCTGTGTCCAGGAGCCGCCGCCCGCCGAAAGAGTGCCCGCCGAGCAGCAGCGCCTCCTGGAGGAAATCCGCGACTTGGTGCCTAGCCAGGCGGAACGCGCGACACCGCCCGCCCCGGCAGCGCCGCCGCTTCGCCTCGACCTGTCGCTACCCACTACCCCGGGCCCCTCGCCGGAGCAGCCGCAAGGCGGCGCCACCGCGCTGCACTCGATCGTGGAGATGGTCGCCAAGGAGCAGTTGCGCCGCCATGGCGAGCGGCCGGTGCTGACGGGCAGCGGCCAGCCCGATGACCAGGTGATGACTGCCCTCGTCGACCGGGTGCTGGCGCGGCTGGACCAGGTGACCCAGCGGGTCAGGGCCACGGACGGCGCGGCACGCCGCGCGTCCTGAGGCTCAGCCGGGCCCCGCCTGCACGTCGCGCAGGCTGCGGGCGAACCGGTCGGTCGCCATCAGCCGGCGGCAGCGCTCGAACCGGCCGACCGCATAGGCCCAGAAGTCCTCGGCCGGGTTGCCGTCGGCATGCTGGATCAGGCCCCAGAGCGTCCAGAGCAGGTCGCACATGGCTTGGTAGATCACCATCCGCCCGGCGTCGAACGGGTGCGGCGGCCCGCCGAAATAGGCGTGGAGGAGGCGCCGGTCCATGTCCCGGTCGAACTCGGCCTCGACCGACAGGTCGCCTAAGTCCCACATCGGGTCGTTGATGCCGGAATATTCCCAGTCGACCAGCCAGATGCGTTCGCCATCGTCCAGGAAGTTCTCGCACAAGGGGTCGCAGTGGCAGGCAGTGAGCGGCAGCTCGTGCGCCGCCAGCGCCGCGCGCACCGATCCGGCCTCGCGGACCACGTCGTGGTAGCGTTCCGGCACCGCCGCCCCTTTCTGGCCCAGCACCTGCAGGTACTGGTCGATCATGCCGAACAGCTCGAAGCGGAAGGTGAAGCCGCTGGCCTCCGTGTGTAGTCGCCGCAGCGCGAGTGCCGCCCGCTCGACGGCCCCCGGCCGGCTGCGGAACCGCTCCGGGCTCATGGTCACCACCCCGGGCAGGAACCGGGTGACCATCACCCCGTCCGCGCCGAAATGAACCAGTTCCGGCGACACCCCGGCCGCGGCGGCCGCCCGGGCGTTCACCGCCTCGACCTTGCGGTCGATATAGTCCTCCGTACCCCGGCCCGGCAGGCGCAGGCACCATGGCTCCGGCCCGCCGGTCACGGCGAACACCAGATTGGTGAGCCCGCCCAGGCGGCGCAGCTCCAGCGGGCCATCGCTGCCCGGCAGCCCCAGCCGGGCCAGTGCTGCCTGCGCCTGCGCCACCTCGTCACCCATGGCACTTCTCCCCCTTGGATCACCCCCGCAGCCGCTCGCCCTTCGGGTCGTAGATCGCACGCCGCCCGCGCCAGGCCGGCCAGCGCTGGCGGTAGGCCTCGATCTCGAACCGCTCCTCCTTCGCCAGTTCCGTCGGCAGGAAAGCGAAAGCGACCGTGTGCCCGACCGTGTGGCCGAAGCCGGCGCTGGTGGTGCTGCCGACCGGCCGGCCGTCCAGCAGCACCACCTCCCCGCCGACCAGCGGTGCGAAGCCGTCGATGCCGAGCGTCACCAGCCGGCGCGCCGGCCCCTGCTCCTTGATCCGCAGCAGCGCGTCGCGGCCGATGAACGGCCCCTTTTCCAGCGCCACGGCGAAGCCCAGGCCCGCGGAGAACGGATCGATCTCCGGGCTCACCTCGCTGGACCAGTAGACATAGCCCTTCTCCAGCCGGAGCGTGTCGAGCGCCCGGTAGCCGGAATCGGCGATGCCATGCGGTTCGCCTGCCTGGCGCAGCTCTTCGTAGACATGGGCCGCATGCTCGATCGGGACGTGCAGCTCGTAGCCGAGCTCGCCGACATAGCCGATCCGGGCGGCGAGGGCCCGGCCCAGGCCGATCTCGATCTCCCTGCCCGTCAGATAGGGCAGCGCTGCATCCGATACGTCGTCGTCGCTCACCGCCGCCAGGATCTCGCGCGCCTTCGGGCCCACCAGGTCGATCACCGCTAGCGCCCCGGTCACCTCGCGCAGCTCCAGCCCGTCCGGCAGATGGCGGCGCAGCCAGCCGGCATCACGCGTGCCGAACTGGCTGCCGGTGACGATGTAGAAGCGCTCCTCGGCCAGCCGCATCACGGTGAGGTCGGCCTCGATGCCGCCCTGCTCGTTGCAGCACTGGGTATAGACACAGCTGCCGACCGGCCGGTCGAGGTCGTTGGCGACGATGCGCTGCAGGGCGGCAAAGGCGCCGCTGCCGGCCAGCTCGAACTTGCTGAACGAGGTCAGGTCGATCAGCGCCACCCGTTCGCGCACCGCCCGGTGCTCGGCGGCCACCGCCTCGAACCAGCCGGGCCGCTGGAGGAAGCTCGGCCGCTCCTCGGCCGGGCTTCCGGGCAGGCGGAACCAGTTGGGCCGCTCCCATCCGGCCTTGGATCCGTACACGGCACCTCGTGCCTTCAGCGTGTCGTAGAGCGGGCTGCGCCTGGCGCCACGGGCGCTGGTCAGTTCCTCCACCGGCCAGTGGATGCTGTAATAATTGCCGTAGGACTCGCTGCTGCGCTCGGCGAGATAGCGGCGGTTGGCCTGCTGGCGGGCGAAGCGGCGAATGTCGAACGGCCACAGGTCCATGCCGGGGTCGCCCTCAAGGATCCAGTTGGCCATGGCGAGGCCGGCCCCGCCCGAGGCCGCGATCCCGGCGGTGAAGCCGCAGGCGACGAAGAAATTGTCGAGCTCCGGGGCCAGGCCCATCACCGGCTCGCCATCGGCGGAAACCGGGATCGGCCCGTTGATCAGGGTCTGGATGCCCACGTCGTTCAGGACCGGCAGTCGCTCGGCGGCGCCGAGCGCTATCGGCTCGAACCGCTCGAAGTCGGAGGGGAACAGCTCGCGGCCGAAGTCGAACGGCACGCCGCCTCGCCAGCAGGCCGGCGCCCCCTTCTCCCAGCCGCCGATGGCGAACGCGCGCACGTCCGGCTTCAGGTAGAAGATCCGGTCCGGGTCGCGGAAGGTCGGCAGGTCCTTGGGCAGGTCGAGCTTCTTCTCGGTCACCATGTACTGGTGCTCGACCGCACCGGCGGCGATCGCCACCCCGGCCAGCTCGCCCACCCGCTTGGCCCAGATGCCGGCGCAGTTGACCACGATCTCGCACCTGATCCGGCCATGGTCGGTCAGGACCGCGGTGATGCGCCGGCCCTGCTTCTCGAACCCGGTGACCAGCACGCCCTCCCGGATCCGCACCCCGTCCCGCCGTGCCACCGCGGCGAAGGCCTGGGTCAGGCCATAGGGGTCGATATAGCCGTCCGACGGGATCCAGGCGGCACCGACCACACCGTCCGTCGTCATGAACGGGAAGCGTGCCTTCGCCTCGGCCGCCGAGATCTCGTGGGCCTCGAAGCCGAACCCCTTGGCCTGGGTCAGCGAGCGGCGGATCTCGGCCATCCGCTCATCGGAGGACGCGATCCGCAGCGAGCCGCACTTGCGCCACTCGATCGCCTGGCCGGATTCCGCCTCCAGCCGGTCGAACACCGCGACCGAATCCTGCATCAGCCGGGTCAGGTTGCGCTTGGAGCGGAGCTGGCCTACCAGCCCGGCCGCATGCCAGGTCGAGCCATGGGTGAGCTGGGCCTTTTCCAGCAGCAGCACGTCGCGCTGGCCGGCACGGGCCAGATGGTAGGCGATCGCGCAGCCGATCGCCCCGCCGCCGATGATCACGATCCGGGCCTGGGTATCGGTCATGGCGTCAGGCCTTCACGCGTGCGGAGGCCGGGTCGTAGGGCGGTTGGAGGAAGACCTCGGCCGGCACCCGTTCGCTCGCGACCTCCAGCTCGTAGCGCCCGGACAGCACGAACGCCTCGTCCACCCCCTCGTCCGGGCGGCGGACATAGCCGTAGCCGATCGGCCGGCCAATCGTGTGGCCGAACCCGCCGCTGGTGAGCCAGCCGACCCGCTGCCCATCACGATAGATCGTCTCCCGGCCGAGCAGGACCACCTCCGGGTCGGCCACGGTGAAGCCCGCGAGCAGGCGGGGCAGCTTTGCCGCCGCCTGGCCCGCCAGCGCCTCGCGCCCGAGGAAGGGCAGGTTCTTCTTGAGCTTCACGGCAAAGCCCAGGCCCGCCATCAGCGGCGAGTGATCCGGGCCGATGTCGGAGCCCCAGGCGCGGTAGCCCTTCTCCAGCCTGAGCGATTCGATGGCACGATAGCCGGCATTGGCGATGCCATGCGGCTGGCCGGCCGCCATCAGCCGGTCATAGAGCGTGGCCGCGAACTCGACGGGGACATGCAGCTCGTAGCCCAGCTCGCCCACATAGGTAATGCGCAGCGCCAGCACCGGCGCACCGGCCAGGGCCAGCCTGCGGCAGCGGCCGAACCGGAACGCGTCGTTACCGACATCATCCGCCGTCAGCGCCTGGAGCACGTCGCGCGAGCGCGGCCCCATCAGGGAGAACACCGCATGGGCCGAAGTGACGTCGACCACCCGCGCGTCCAGGCCATCCGGCAGGTTGCGCCGGATCCAGTCCAGGTCGTGGGTGGCGAACCCTGTGCCGGTGGTGAGGTAGAACTCGTCGTCGGCCAGCCGCGCCACGGTCAGGTCGCACTCGATCCCGCCGTGTGCGTTCAGCATCTGGGTGTAGGTGAGCGTGCCGGGCGGGCGGGCCACGTCGTTGGCGCACAGCCAGGACAGGGCAGTCTCCGCATCCCGGCCCACCACCAGGAACTTGGCGAAGCTGGTCTGGTCGATCACCACGACCCGCTCGCGGCAGGCCCGGTGCTCGCGCGCCACCGCCGCAAACCAGTTCGGCCGGCCATAGGTATAGACGTCCCGCGCATCCTCGCCCTCGGCCGCGAACCAGTTGGGCCGCTCCCAGCCGAGCTTCTCGCCAAAGCAGGCACCTTGTGTCTTCAGCCGGTCATAGACCGGGGAGCGGCGCAGCGGCCGGCCGCTCTCGTGCTCCTCGAAGGGCCAGGCCATGGTGTAGTGCTTGCCGTAGGCTTCGAGCGTCCGGGTGCGCACCCAGTCCGGGTCGGCATGGGCGCGGCCGAACCGGCGGATGTCGACCGGCCAGAGATCGAAGGGCGGTTCGCCGTTCCTGACCCATTCCGCCAGCGCCATCCCGGCACCGCCGCCGGACGCGATCCCGAATGCGTTGAACCCGGCGCCGACGAACAGGCCGGAGAGTTCCGGGGCCTCCCCTAGGATGAAGTTGCCGTCCGGGGTGAAGCTTTCCGGGCCGTTGACCAGCTGCTTGACCCCAGCGGTCTCCAAAGCCGGTACCCGGCCCAGCGCCAGTTCCATGATCGGCTCGAAATGGTCCCAGTCGGGCTGGAGCAGCTGGAACTCGAACTGGTCCGGCACCTCCAGCATCCAGGGCAGCGGGTTCGGCTCGTAGCCGCCCATCACCAGGCCGCCGACCTCCTCCTTGTAGTAGGTCAGCCGGTCGGGATCGCGCAGGGTCGGCAGGTCCGGCGTGACACCCGGGATCGCCTCGGTGATCAGGTACTGGTGCTGCACCGGGACGAGCGGGACGTTGACGCCCGCGGTGCGGGCGAGCTGCCGGGTCCACTGGCCGCAGCAGAGCACCAGCCTGCCGCAGCGGACCGTGCCACCGGACGTCCTGACACCGATGACCTTGCCGCCTTCCGCCAGGATCTCCTGGACCGCTACGCCCTCGCGGATCACCACGCCGGCCTTGCGCGCCCCGCTGGCCAGCGCCTGGACGATGTCGCTGGGGCTGGCCTGGCCGTCGGTCGGCAGGAAGGCGGCACCCACCACGTCGTCGACGGCCATGAGCGGCCACAGCTCCTGCGCCTCCTTGGGCGAGAGCAGGTGCATCTCCAGGCCGAACGAATGGGCGGTGGTGGCCTGGCGGCGCACCTCCGTCCAGCGCTCTTCATTGCAGGCGAGCCGGAGCCCGCCATTGCGCTTCCAGCCGGTGGCGTGCCCGGTCTCGGCCTCCAGCCGGTCGTAGAGTGCCACCGAGTAGCCCAGGAGCTGGGTGATGTTGGCGCTGCTGCGCAGCTGCCCGACCAGTCCCGCGGCATGCCAGGTGGAGCCGGAGGTGAGGCGGCCCTGCTCCAGGAGCAGCACCTCGCCCGCCCCCATCTGGCCCAGATGATAGGCCACCGAGGCGCCCACGATCCCGCCGCCGACCACGACGATCGCGGCACTGGAAGGAAGCTCGCTCATGCCCGCTCCATGGCGTCGAGCGCGGCCACCGCCGCCTCCAGACGCGCGAGATTGGCGGCCGTGTAGGCCGGATAGTCGAAGTCCAGGGTCGAGTGGATCTCGGAGACCATGCTCCACATGGTCTCGCGCAAGAGCGAGGCTGCCGCCATCGCCTGAGCCTGGACGCGGTCGCGGTCGGTCAGGCGCCGGCCGTGATAGGCCTCGGCCAGGGCCAGCGCCTCGCCAGGCTCCAGCTCCGCGTTCGAGGCGAGCCCGCCCAGGTCGAACAGCGGCGAGTTGAACCCGGCATATTCCCAGTCGACCAGCCAGAGCCGCCTGCCGTCGTCCAGGATGTTGGCCGGCAGCAGGTCGTTGTGCCCGAACACGATCTCGACCGGCTGCACCAGGCGCTCCAGCCGGTCGGCCAGCGTTGCGAATTCAGGCAGGCGCTCACGGTGCCGGCTGTTCCCCTCGCGGAGCGTGTGCCCGTAGTCGCGCAGGACGTGGAACACCCAGAACATGAAGCCGGCACCGCGCAGATGGAGCGGCACCAGGCGATGGCAGTCCCGCAGAAGTGCCACCAGCTGGTCGCGATTGGCAGGTGCCCGCACGTCCTCTGCCGAAAACGGCCGGGCCTCGACATGGTCCAGCACCAGGATGCCCGGCTCCGCATGGACCACGGCGGGTGCCAGGCCCGCCGCCGCGGCGGCACGGCTGGCCGCCAGCTCGTTCGCGCGCACGATGCCATGCTGCGGGATGTCGTGGCCGACCCGGACCACGAAGTGCTTGCCGGCATCGGCCACCACGAAGTTCAGGTTGGTGATGCCGCCGCCCAGGGGCTCGGGCGTCACCGCTCCCCGCCAGATCGGCAGTGCCGCCACCAATGCTGCGGCTTCGTCCGGTGTCACGCGACCGCCCCCCTCGCCTTGAGCCGCGCCACGCCCGCCTGGATCAGCCGGTCCGCGGTGATCGCGATGAACGCGACGCAGAGGCCCGCGATGACGCCCCTGCCGGTATCGGCCTTGGTGAGCGCCACATAGACCTCCTGGCCGAGATCGCGGGTGCCGACCAGGGCGGTGATCACCAGCATGGACAGGGCCAGCATGATCGTCTGGTTGAGGCCCAGCATGATCTCCGGCAGCGCCAGCGGCAGGCGGATCCGGGTTAGCAGTTGCCGGTTGGTGCAGCCGGCCGCCGTGCCGGCCTCGATCAGCACCGGCCGGATCTGCTGGATGCCGTGCGCGGTGTAGCGGACCGCGGGCGCCAGCGCGTAGAGCACCACCGCGATCATCGCGGTGAAGTCGCCCACCCGGAACAGCATCACCACCGGGATCAGGTAGACGAAGCTCGGCAGGGTCTGCAGCGTGTCGATCACCGCTTCCAGGACCCGCCATGCCCGCCTGCTGAGCCCGCCCAGGATACCCAGCGGAATCCCGATCAGGGCGGCCACCAGGACCGACACGCCGCACAGATAGACGGTCAGCATGGCGTTCTGCCACTGGCCGTTGAACACGATGAACAGACCGAACCCCAGCAGCAGCAGGGCGAGCGGCGGACCCTGGAGGCGCCAGCCGGCCAGCACCGTCACCAGCACCACCCACGGCCAGGGCAGCTCGGTCAGGAAGCGCCGGACCGGCACCAGCAGGTTCAGGACGATCGCGGTCTTGATCGCCTCCAGCGTGTCGAAGAAGTGGACGTTGATCCAGCCGACCAGGTCCGCGAAGAACGGCCCGGTGGAAAGCGTCCAGGCGTCGGGGTAGCGGGCGATGCCGGGCAGAAGCAGGCCCAGCAGATAGAGGCCCAGCAGGACCGCGACGAACAGGATCCAGAAGCGCTGCCCCTGCCCCGGGGCCCGCTCCTGCGTGGCGCGGCTCAGCCGGTCGAGGGCTACCGCCAGCAGCACAATGGCGAGTCCTGCCTCCAGGCCGCCGCCGATGTCGAGCCGGCGCAGCGAGGTCAGCACGTCGTAGCCGAGCCCGCCCGCCCCGATCATCGAGGCGATGATCACCATGTTGAGCGAGAGCATGATGACCTGGTTGACGCCCACCAGCAGGCTCGGCCGTGCCGCCGGCACCAGCACCTTCCAGGTGAGCTGGTGCCGGGTGCAGCCGGCCATCACGCCATATTCCTTCACCTCCTGCGGCACGGCGTGCAGCGCCTGCATGGTGATGCGGACCATGGGCGGCATGGCGTAGATCACCGTGGCGAGCGTCGCCGCGACCGGGCCGAAGCCGAACAGGAACAGGATCGGCACGAGATAGGCGAAGATCGGCACGGTCTGCATCAGGTCGAGCAGCGGGGTGATCAGGCCCGCCACCTTCCGGCTGCGAAAGCCGGCGATCCCGATCAGCAGGCCGCCCGCCACGCCGAGCGGCACCGCGATCGCGATCGAAGCCAGCGTCACCATGGCACTGGCCCACTGGCCGAACACGGCGAGGTAGAGGAAGGCCAGCCCGGCCAGCGCCGCCAGGCCCCGCCCGCCCCAATGCCAGCCGAGCATGGCGGCAGCCGCCACCACGGCGAACCAGGGCATGGGCGGGAGGACCTGCACTGCTGCCGAGCCCTGGCCGCGCATGACACCGGTCGCGAACAGGGCGGTCGCCCATTCGAGCGGCCAGCCGAGCAGCCAGGAGATCGCCCGGGTGAGCTCCTGGAAGCTGAACAGGCCGAGGCTTGCATCCTCGACCAGCCAAGCCAGGAAGGCGGACACGTCCTTGTCCCAGCCGAGCCGCCAGGCCCGCGGCACCTCGGAGAGCCATTTCGGGTAGGGCAGCGGCAGCAGGGCCAGCGCCAGGGTCACTGCCAGGATCAGGGTCCAGAGCAGCAGGCCCGGGCGCATGGGCCGCGCGCTCGTGGCCGGCCGGACCAGCGCCAGGCTCACCGCACCATCTCCCGGCCCAGCAGCACGGCCAGTACGGCCGAGCGATCGATCAGCCCCACCGGCCGGTCGCCCTCGGTGACGAGGTGGGGGATCGGCGCTGCCTCGACCTTCGCGGCGATCGCCTGGACCTTGGCGCCGGCATCCACCGCACCCGCCACCTCGATCCGCTCGTCCAGCGGGCGCATGATGGCGCGGGCGGTCAGGATCCGCGCGCGCGGCGCCTCGCGGGTGAACTCCGCGACGTAGCTGTCCGCCGGATGCAGCACCAGTTCCTCGGGCGTGCCGGTCTGGATGATCCGCCCGCCGCGCATGATCGCGATCCGGTCGGCCAGCCGGATCGCCTCGTCGAAATCATGGGTGATGAAGACGATCGTCTTCTTCAGGCCGGCCTGCAGGCGCAGGAACTCGTTCTGCATCTCGCGGCGGATCAGCGGGTCCAGGGCCGAGAACGGCTCGTCCAGGAACCAGAGGTCCGGCCCCACCGCCAGCGAGCGGGCGATGCCGACCCGCTGCTGCTGGCCGCCCGAGAGCTGGTGCGGCAGGTCGTGCTCGCGGCCGGACAGGCCCACCAAGGCGATCATCTCCCGCGCCCGCCTGGTGCGCTCGGCCCTGGCCACCCCCTGCACCTCCAGGGGAAAGGCGACGTTGCCCAGCACCGTCAGATGCGGCAGGAGCGCGAAGTTCTGGAACACCATGCCCATCTTGTGGCGGCGCAGCCGGATCAGCTCGGCCGGCGACGCGCGGGTCAGGTCCTGGCCGTCCAGCAGCACCTGGCCCCTGGTCGGCTCGATCAGCCGGGACAGGCAGCGCACCAGCGTGGACTTGCCCGACCCGGACAGGCCCATGATGACGAAGATCTCGCCCTCGCCGATGGCGAGGCTGGCATCGGCCACCCCGGCCACCAGCCCGGCCCGCTCCAGCGCGGCATCGTCGGGATCCGGCCCCAGCCGGTCCAGGGCGGCACCATCGGCAGCGAACAGCTTCCAGATGCCGTTTGCCGCGAGCTTGACCGGGCGGGCGGCCGCCATGGCCGGCCCTACTGGCCGATCCAGGGCTTCCAGCGGCTCTCGTTGGCCGCAACCCACTCCTCGACCACCGCCTCGATCGGCCGGCCGTCCAGGTCGACTGCCCCGATCATCCGGCCCATCTCGTCGTTCTCGACCTGGAAGGCCTGGATCGCCTTGTGCGCGCCCGGCCACTTCTCGGCCACGCCCTGCCAGGCGACCTTCCAGATCGGCCCGCGCGGCTTGGCGCAGTCATGGGTGAGGTCGGGATTGATGCCCCAGGCCGGGTCCTCGTAGCAGGCGGGCTCATAGGGCGGGAACGCCACCCATTCGCCCTCGTACTTGATGGGCGCCCAGTGCGGCGCATAGATCCAGAGCAGGATCGGCGCCTTGCGCTGATACGCGCTCTCCAGCTCGGCGAACAGGGCCGCGTCGGTCCCGGCATGGACCACGACGAAGGGCAGCTCCAGGGCCTCGACCCGCTCCTCGTCGAACCCGCCCCAGGTCACCGGCCCGCCCAGATAGCGCCCGTCCGGCGCGGTCTCGGCGGTCGAGAACAGTTCGGCGCAGTCGGCCAGCGCCTCCCAGTCCGGCAGGCCCGGGCACTGCTCCTTCAGATAGGCCGGGTACCACCACTCCTCGATCGCCTGCATCCCGGTCTCGCCCAGGTTCACGACCTGACCCGTCTCGGTGGCCTCGTCCATCGCCTCGCGGCCGGTGGTCTCCCAGATCTCCATGGCGACATGGAGGTCGCCGGTCTTCAGTCCGGCGAACTGGGCCAGATAGTCGGCCTGGACATATTCGACATTGTAGCCGGCCTTCTCCAGCACCGAGCCCATGATCCGGGTGGTGATGTGCTGGCCCGTCCAGTCGTGCAGGGTGAGCTTGATCGGGTCGTTCGATTCGACCGCACCGGCATCGCCACCATGGAACGCCATCGGCAGCGCCACGGCAGCGGACAGCAAGAGACGCCTCACCATAGCTTCTCCCTCCCCTTTATCGGGCCGCTGGACGTGGCGGGCCTGGCACCCGTCCGTCATTCGGTCCTTTACCGGAACTGTCCGCCTGCAACGGTGGCGAGGTCAACAGGAAAACCACAACTTTGTTGATTTCGCGAGGACAGCGCCCCAGCTTCCGCGCCGGACGCAACGAGGCCGGTGCATGTTCCCCACCAAATGGCAGACCGCGATCATGACCACGCTGCGCGAGCGTGGCCGCTGCACGATCAGCGAACTGGCCCAGCACCTGAACGTGTCGGACGAGACCGTGCGCCGTCACACCCGGGCGCTGGTGGAGGAAGGCCGGCTGGTGCGCGCCCATGGTGCCGTGGCCCTGCCGCTGGCCCAGGCCGAGCCGCCCTTTTCCCGGCGTTTGAGCGAGCGCACCGAGATCGAGCGCCGGATCGGCCGGGCGGTGGCGGGCCAGATCCAGGACGGCCAGACGGTGATGCTGGACGGCGGCTCGACGACCACCTTCGTGGCCGAGGCCCTGCTGGAACGGCGCGGGCTCACCGTCGTCACCAACGCGCTGGAGATCGCCCGGACCCTGCTCGGGCGGCGCGAGCACCGGGTCTATCTCGCCGGCGGCGCGTTTAGGGCCGACATCGGTGCCGCGGTGGGCCCCGAAGCGCTGGCGCTGATCGAGCAGTTCCGTGCGGACGTTGCGATCCTGTCGATCGGCGCGATCGATGCCACGGACGGGCTGATGGATTTCGACCTCGACGAGGCCCGGGTCGCGCGGGCGATGATCGATGCCGCCGCCCGTACGGTCGTGGCGGCGGACGGCAGCAAGCTCGGCGCCAGGGCCAGGGTGCGGGTGTGCCGGTTCGAGCAGGTCGACACGATCGTGTGCGATGTCCCGCCGCCGGCTGCCCTGCAGGCGCGTTTGGCCGGCACCGAACTCGTCTGGCTAGCGGCAGCGGGCGACGCCCACCCGGCCGCGCCCGAGCCCGCGCAAGCGCCGGCAGACGCGCCGTGAGTCCCGACCACGCCGCCCGCCGAACGTAATCCCCCAACCCATCGGATTCTGTCGGTTCCGCTCCAGCCCGATTCTTGCAAGGCTGCACTGTGCTTTCGTTCGCGTGAACGGCACTAGGCGCTTCAGGAAAGGTTCGACCGATGAGCACCATCACCACCAAGGACGGCACCGAGATCTTCTACAAGGACTGGGGGGCCGAGGACGCCCAGCCGATCATGTTCCACCACGGCTGGCCGCTCAGCGCGGACGACTGGGACAGCCAGATGCTGTTCTTCCTGGGGGAGGGCTACCGGGTGATCGCGCACGACCGGCGTGGCCACGGGCGCTCCAGCCAGACCGATACCGGCAACGAGATGGACACCTATGCCGCCGACGTTGCCGAGCTGGTGGCGGCACTGGACCTGAGGAACGTGGTCCATGTCGGCCATTCCACCGGCGGCGGCGAGGTCGCGCACTATGTCGCCCGCGCGGAGCCCGGCCGGGTGGCCAAGGCCGTGCTGATCGGCGCGGTGCCGCCGGTCATGGTCAAGTCCGAGAAGAACCCGGGCGGCCTGCCGATCGAGGTGTTCGACGGCTTCCGCGCGGCCCTGGCCGCCAACCGCGCCCAGTTCTACCACGATGTCCCGGCCGGCCCCTTCTACGGCTTCAACCGGGAAGGTGCGACCGTCTCGCAGGGTGTGATCGACAACTGGTGGCGCCAGGGCATGATGGGCGGTGCCAAAGCCCATTACGACTGCATCAAGGCCTTCTCCGAGACCGACTTCACCGAGGACCTGAAGCAGATCGAGGTACCGGTCCTGGTCATGCACGGGACGGACGACCAGATCGTGCCCTACGAGGATTCCGCACCCCTATCGGTGAAGCTGCTGAAGAACGGCACGCTCAAGTCCTATGACGGCTTCCCGCACGGCATGTGCACGACCCATGCCGAGGTGATCAACCGGGCCCTGCTGGCGTTCATCAAGGGCTGAGGCCGGGAGCTTCGGCACGAGCCCGGCGGCGACGCGGCCGCCGGGCTGCCGGTCTCATGCCGGCGGATGAAAGGCGCTCATCGACGTCGCCGCATCGATGTCCGCCGCACCCAGTGCCGTGACGCCGAACAGGGTGATCGTGCCGTGCGTGGCGACCAGGGACTGATACGGCAGCTTCGCGGCATCGATCACGAGCGACGCCCTGGTCTCGCCGTCATGGCTGACCGGCTGGACGGACACGGCCGCGTCGCCGCCGTCCAGCACGCCGCTGCCATCCGTGTCGAGATCCTGGAAGCGGACCACCGCCCGGCCGCCGCCTTCGCCGGTGGCAGGGTGGCCCTCGGCGGCAAAGGTGATCTGCAGCCGGTCCTGCCCGCGAACGAAGTCCAGGATCAGGTCGTCCGCCTGGTGGACCCGCGTTTCCCGGTCCGTAAGGAAGAAGTCCATGAAGTGGACGGCGAACAGGTCGTTGCCGCTGCCGCCGCTGAGCAGATCGTGGCCGTTGCCGCCCACCAGCGTGTCGTCGCCCATGTTGCCGTCGAGCACGTCGTCACCGCTCTGGCCCCAGACGATGTCGTCGCCGAGCCCGCCCGAGACCCGGTCGTCGCCGTCCCTGATGTCGATATAGTCGTCGCCGGTGCCGCCGCGGACCAGGTCATTGCCATAGCCGCCCTCCACCCGGTCGTCGCCATCGCCGCCATCCACGACCGTCCCGGGAAAGGACGGCAGGTAGATGTCGTCCAGGCCGAGCAGGATCTCGTCGTCGCCCTTGCCGCCATGGATGGTGCTCTGCGTGTAGGGGGCCATGATGAAATCGTCGCCGGCACCGCCGAACAGAAAGTGCTCCCCCTCGGCCGGAACCTCGTACTCCTCGGCCTGGGCGATGATGCGGTCGTCCCCGTCCTGGCCGAAGATCGTGTCGCTGCCGAGGCCGCCCTGGAGCAGGTCGTTGCCCGCCCCGCCCTGCATCCGGTCGTCGCCGGCCTCGCCATTGAGCGTGTCGTCACCCTCCCCGCCCTGCAGCAGGTCATGGCCCGCCTGGCCCAGCAGGACATCGTCGCCGTTCCCACCCTGGAGCGTGTCGGCGCCGTCGCCGCCCTGTAGCCGGTCGTTGCCCAGGCCGCCGCGCAGGATGTCATCGCCGGCATCGCCCACGAGCAGGTCGCCGCCCTCGAACCCGCTGATCAGGTCGTTGCCATCGCCGCCGCGGCCGAAATCGTCGCCCTGCCCCAGCTCGATGACATCGTCGCCGCCCCGGCCCCACGCCTGGTCGTCGCCGTCCTCGGCAAAGATCAGGTCACGCTCCTCCGTGCCTTCCAGTACGTCGTCCTGCATCGAGCCTGTCACGACCGCCACTTGCATGCCCCCTTGCTGATCGGCGTCCGCGCGCTTCATGTCAGACCGGCAATGATCTGTCCATTTACCGTCAGTCGCGTCCGGCCGGCAGCCGGCGTGCCAAGCCCAGGAGCGGCAGGATCAGGGCGACCGCCGCCGTCGCGAGGAAGACCAGTCCGCCCAGCAGCCCCACCGCATCGGCGACCACGCCCAGCGCCACCAGCGGGATGGTGTTGCCGAAATAGCCGGCCACGTAGAACAGGGACACGAAGGTCGCGCGCTGGTCGGGTGGGGTCACCAGGTTCCCGTGCCGGCCGCCCCCACGAACGCGGCGCCATAGCCGATCCCGGCCGCGAGCACGCTGCCGACGAACAGGAGCGGCAGGCCGACCCAGGCACCAAAAGTGCAGGCCAGCAGGGCCGCCACCACCAGCACGGCACCCCGGATCATGCAGGTTGCCGGGTCACGCTGCCGGCAGATGAACTGGACGATGCCAGCAACCAGCTGGAAGCCCACCACGGTGAAGGCGCCGACGGCCGGATCGTTCAGGTCGAACAGCCGGGCGGTGAAGGTCGGCCCCAGCGCCATGAAGGTCGAGCCGATCGACCAAGCCAGGATCAGTGCGGTGGCCGCGGCGACGAACGGCACGCGGATCGCATGCAGGGTCGGCAGCACGCCGTCGGGGCGCTCCGGCCAGTTGGCGACACTGGTGGCGGGCTCGCGTGCCGCAGCCGGCCAGGGCAGTGCCACCAGGGTCAGCGCGGTGACGAGCGACAGGCCAGCCAGCAGGGCGAAGGGCAGCCGGGTGGGCCACCAGCCGAGCTGCAGGGCGGCAGCGCTGATGATGGGCCCAAGCGACGCGCCCGCCGTGAACGCGACCGAGGCCATGACGGCGGCACGCACCCCGCGGCGCAGACCAGCAGGGCCGGGACGATCACCAGCCGCCGGTCGGACAGGCGGCCCAGGACCAGCAGGGCGGCGAGCGTGGCTACCGAGTAGATCGCGAAGATCGCGGCCAGCGTCGTGGCGCCGAGCTGCCAGCGCGCTTGGTAGACGGCATAAAGTGTCGAGGGCGTGGTGCTGTTCAGGATGGCGGCACAGATGGACAGCGCCACGAAGAAGCAGGCAGCCGATGTCCCGGTGCGGGCAGATGGCCTGGAGATTGGCCACCCGCTCCAGCTGTGCCGACAGGCCACGGCACGCCGCAACTCGGCTGCGCGCGTGCCGTGCGCATGGATGCCATTCGCGACCGCGGCCACGCTGGCGGCTCAGGCCAGGGCCTGGTCCAGGTCGGCGATCAGGTCGTCCGCGTCCTCCAGCCCCACTGAGAAGCGGAATACCCCTTCCCCCGCCAGCGTCCGGTAGCGCCCCGCCGCCGCCTCGCCCATCCGCCAGGACGCGCCGATGATGTCATCGGTGGGAATGTAGAACAGCAGGCTCTTGGTCTTGCCGAGCGACACGGCCGGCGAGATCACCCGCAGCCGCTCCGCCACCCGGCGTGCCATCCGGGCATTGTCTTCCTTCAGGGTGAAGGACAGGAGGCTGGAGAAGTTGCGCATCTGCCGCCGGGCGAGCTCGTGCTGCGGATGCCGCGGCGAGCCCGGCCAGAGCACGCGCAGGACCTTGGGATGCTCCGCCAGCCAGGCCTCGAGCCTGCGGGCGTTGCTCTCGTGCAGGGCCATCCGCGGCGCCAGCGTCTCCATGCCCCGCATGATCAGCCAGGCCGCGAACGGCGAGAGCGAGCCGCCCAGATGGATCAGGCTCTCCTTGCGCAGGGACATGGCCCGCTGGGCACTGGTGATCACGGCCCCGCCCAGTGCATCGCCATGGCCGCACAGATATTTGGTCAGCGAGTGGATGACATAGTCCGCACCCAGCGAAAGCGGCCGGGTGCCGAGCGGGGTCGCGATCGTGCTGTCGACCGACAGCGGCACGCCCCGCGCACGGGCCAGTTCCGCCACGGCGGCAATATCGGTGATGCGCAGCGTGGGGTTGGCCGGCGTCTCGACATGAACCAGCCTGGTGTTCGGCCGGAACGCCGCCGCCACCGCGGCCAGATCCGACGTGTCGACGAAGCTCGTGGCGATCCCGAGCCCGGCCAATTGGGCATGGGCCAGCTCCGCCACCCCGGCATAGCAGACCTCGGACAGGATCAGGTGGTCACCCGCCCGCAGCCGGTCGAGGAACAGCGCAGTCACCGCCGCCATGCCACTCGCAAAGCTCACCGCCGCCTCGCCGCCTTCCAGCGCGGCCAGCCGGGTCTCCAGCAGCTGTAGGGTCGGGTTGCTCCAACGGGTATAGAAATGCGGCGTCGCCGCGTCGATCTCGGCGGCCGCGAACCCGACCGCGTCCGGATGGGTGAAGAAGCTGGTGGCCAGCACCGGCGGCGGTGCCGCAGGCGCACCCACCCGACGGTCCTCCGCGCCGCCATGCAGGCTCAGGGTCGCGTCGCCGAGGGAAGCGGAATCAGCCAAGAGCCCGGTCTCCAGGAAGGGAAGATGCCGCCAGTCTAGGCGCGCTGTCCTGTCCCGTCAGCGCGACCTGCCGGTCAGTGCCGGATCAGGTGGGCCAGGAAGTCGGCCAGACGCCGGCTGCCGACCAGGTCGGCATGGACGTTCAGTTCGGCATCGTCCAGGGCCAGCACCGCAGCAGGATGGCGGTTCAGGCCGCGCGCGGAGATCCAGGGGCTCGGGCACGTTCCCGTCAACAGCGTCGCCGAGACGCCAACCAGGCTACCCGCCGCAGACAACTGGATCAGGAGGGTGCGCAGCGTTCGCGGAGGTGCCCACCGGTGGCCGGTTCTCGGGAAACTCGGTGGAGCCCGGCAGGCCCGCTGCTCAGCGTCGCGGCCGGCGGCGTCGGCGATCCGCGCTCGGCGAAAGAAGGTGATCGGCCGGCTGGAGAGCCACGTTTGGCTCGGAACACTGCAGCAAGATGGACCACTACCTTCAAGCGGCGCGCGACGCATCCCTTGCAGGGCCTGGACTATCTTGAGGTGCAACCGGCACGCCCACATCCGCCCGCGCGTCACCCGACATTGCTGCGGTCGTATCCGGTATGCGGCTTGCCGCCCCCTCCACTGCGAGCGGCCCCGGTCGGCCGCAGTCGTACTTGGAAACAGGCGTCTTTCAGCTTCGGCTCTGCCGGCACCACGCCGCATCGAGATTGAGCGCTGCAGCATGCCGACGAGCATCAGGGCAGCTTCAGCACGCGTCGACGAACGTGATTCATTGCCGTGTGACAAGGATGGGTGGCCTCGGCGCGGCCAGCCTGTTTGACCAGGCATGAGCTTGACCCAGCAGATCGGCACTTCGCCCAGGCGATCACCTACGGCATCATCCGCCCGGGCTCCCCATACCTGCCAGATCGCGCCCCATGCAGCTCGCCCAAAAGCCGACATGAACGGGCACATGTTTGGAACCGATTTACTAAACCGATTTCATTCCGGATGATCCGTGCCATCAGCGGCGATATGCTGGCAGCCGAACCGGGCGCGGCGGATGGATAAAGGAATGCGTGCGATGGAGTGGCGCAGGCGGCCGACCATGGAGGACGTGGCCAAGGCGGCCGGTGTGTCCAAGGCGACGGTGTCGCGGGTGCTGGCCGGGATCGAGAGCGGCTCCACCCCGGCCACAGCGGAGCGGGTCCGCCAGACCGCGCTGCGGCTGGGCTATGTGGTGAACTCGATCGCCGCCAGCCTGCGCAGCCGCCAGAGCTTCACGATCGGCCTCCTGCTGGCCGATGTCGCCAACCCGTTCTTCGGCGGGATCGCCAGCGGCGTGGAATCACGCCTGTCCCAGACCGGCTACAGCGTGATCCTGGGCAATACCGGCAACTCGCTGGAGCGCGAGCGCGCGCTGGTCCGCGTGCTCGTGGAAAAGCAGATCGACGGGCTGATCGCGGCGACCTCGGCGGCGAGCGCCGAGCATTTCCACGAGGCCCAGGAGCGCGGCGTGCAGGTGGTCCTGGTCGATTCCGACGTGCCGGGCCTGGAGGCCGACACGGTCACGATCGACAACCGGGCCACGGCCGAGGCAGTGGTCGGCCATCTGCTGGAGCAGGGCCACCGGCGGATCGCGATCGTCACCGGCCCCATGGATGCCACCTTCGACCGGCACCGGCTGGAAGGCTACCGGCGCGCCCTCGCTCGCCACGGCATCGCCTATGACGAGGCGCTGGTCCTGCGCGCCGACCTCCTGGCCGAGGGCGGCGAGCGCGCCGTGGATCGCCTCCTGGAGCTGGACCCTCGCCCGACCGCGCTGTTCGCCACCAACAACATGATGACCCAGGGCGTGCTGGTCGGCCTGCGCCGGGCCGGCCTGCGCATCCCGGACGAGATCTCGCTCGTCGGGTTCGACGACCAGGACTGGTACGCGCTCTGCCACCCGCCGCTCAGCGCCGTGCTCAATCCTGCCTACGAGATGGGCCACGTCGCCGCCGACCGGCTGCTCACCCGCCTGGCCGGCCGTGGCGAGCGGGTCGAGCAGCCGGTGGAGCACCTGGTTCTCGACGCGCCCCTCGTGCTGCGCGCCAGCACCGCCCCGCCGCCTCAGGCATGAATTCGCCCATGGGATGACGGCAGCTCCCTGGCTTTCTCGGTTCTTCCGTCCGCCGTCGGTGCAGATGGGTTCACGGAACGCACCGCTGGGACGGGAGGTGGGGCAACATCCGCCTTCTGGCCATTCGCCCAGCCGGTTCCAGCAGCGCCGCGCCTGACTCTAGCTCATGGTTTCGCCGATTCCGCCGCTCATCAGCGTTACGGGGCGGGACCATATTCGCGAGGCTGCGCCACGGCGATGGGCGGCGAGGCAGCTTCCGGCCGGGCACGCTCGTTGGCCAGGTCTGGTCGAGCACCGCGCGCGTGCTGATCATGCCCAGGCCGCCACTCCCGCCGGCCGGCGCAGCCCTCGGCCTCGTCAGCGCATGGTGTAGGTCGCAAGGCGCAGGCGCCAGGCGCCCGGCTGGTCGTAATCCTCCTCCAGCTTGAGCTGCACGGCGGGGCGGGGCCAGGCTGCCTCGTCGTGCCACAGGACCTGCCGTTCGCCGCCTGCGAGCTCGACGGTTCCCGCCTTGACCCAGCGGCGTATCGCGGCCGGGTCGGGGTCGGCCAGGCAGCGGTCGAGCCGGGCGGCGGTCGCCTGGAAGCCCGCGGCCGCCACCGCGTGGTCGACGACGCCGCCCGGGCGGGCCAGGCAGGCATGGCTGGCGGTGAGCCGTCCGCTGCCCTCGATCCGGCAGCGGGCGAACGCGTCGTCCAGCGGCGGGGCCTGCCAGCGGGAGGGTCCGATGGGCTGGCCGCGCAGGCTGATGAACGCGTCCGGCCAGGCCGCCACCACCTGCCGCAGCCCGCGGCAGAGCCGTTCCTGGTCATCCGCCCGCACCGCGGGCGCCGGGATTGCGGCTGCCGGCGGCAATGGTGGCGGCTGTGGCGGCGGGCTTGCAGTGCGCCCGCAGGCGGCCAGCAGGGCGCCCAGCAGCAGCACCAGTAGCCGCGGACCGCTCCCCCGGGCTGCGGCGGGTGCTCCCCGTCGGCCTCTCCGCCGCCCCGGCACCACGGCCGGCCGCACCGCCTAGACCAGCTCCGGCGCGAACTCCTGGAACACGTGCCGGTAGATCGCGCGCTTGAACGGCACGATCAGCCGCATGACCTCGTCGGGCATGGCCCACCGCCACTCGGCGAACTCGGCTTCCTCGCCATGGCCGACCAGATCGATGTCGGCATCGTCGCCGTCGAAGCGGAACAGGAACCAGCGCTGGGTCTGCCCCTTGTAGCGCCCCTGCCAGGATTTCGCCGCGAGGTCGGGCGGCAGGTCGTAGGCGCGCCAGCACCCGCTCTCGCGCACGAGGCTGGCGGCATCGGTGCCCGCTTCCTCGCGCAGCTCGCGCACCGCCGAGGTCAGCGGTGTTTCGCCGCCGTCGATCCCGCCCTGGGGCAGCTGCCAGGCCTCGACCATCGTGTCGATCCGCCGCCCGAGGAACAGGCCCCGGCCCGGCCGATGCAGGAGGATCCCGACACAGGGGCGATAGCCTGCCAGCGGCTCGACGGTGACGATGCAGCTACCTTCCTCGTCCATCTCATCCCTCATGCTGCCGGCCCGCCGCCAGAGCGGCCCCGCCTTCGTCGGCCGGCACGACACCGGCCTGGGCGCGCAGGAGCGACGAAGGTGCCACCAGCGTCAAGCCTTCAGCGGGCAGGCCGCGCAGCCAGCGCGCCAGGCGCTCGATCGCCAGGGGATGGCTCGGCAGCACGCCCAGCGCCCGGCCATCGGCCGAGGCCGCAGCCCCCAGCATGTGGAGGAACTCGTCGACCCTGGCCGGCAGGCTGGTGACCCGCAGGGAGCCCTGGGCCAGCCCGACTTCTGCTGAGGCCTCCCGGGCCAGCAGCGTGGCGAACTCGCCGTGGAGCACCACCGGCAGCCGGTGCTCCTCGAGTGCTGCCAGGACCGGCAGCAGCCGCTGTGGCCTAGCACCGAAGGCACCGGGCTCCAGCAGCACGCCGGCAGGTGCCGGGACCTGGTGACGGGCACCCGCCAGCCGGTCGAGATTGTCCGCATCGCTTCGGGTCGGCGAGATCGCCAGCGGGCCTGCGTCGAACCGGGCGGGATCGCCTTGCGACACCGGCAGGTCCAGCCAGATCTCGTGGCCGCGCCGGCGCAGTTCCGCCTGGAACGGCGGTGGCTGGTCGGCATAGGCGGACCAGGCCAGCGCCACCGGTGCCGGCAGGTCGAGTGCCGCACGCGCCAGGGCCGGATCGAGCCCGGCACCGGCCAGGATCACCGCTACCCGTGCACCATTGGGTTCCGCCGGCCGGGCGGCGGCAGGCGCGGCGTCAGGCGGTCCCATGGGCAGTATAGCGGCCGTGGCCGGCATGCGCAGGATCGCGACTTCGACCGCTGCCGGGGCATCCCCCACAGGCGCGGCCAGGACCGCCGCACCGCCCGCCCAAGCCAGGGCAGCCAGGAGCAGCCCGACCAGCGCCCAGGGGAGCAGCGGGAAGCGGCATAGTCGGCGAAACGACTGGCGCAGGAAGGGCAAGGCTGCTCCGATCGGTCAGGGCATGGCGATGGCGGGCCGCTCCGCAATCCAATGCGGGCCGCCACCGCCTGCACCCATCTTCGCTCCCTGCCGGTGAACATCGCGTTAATGCTGAAAGCCCATTTTCACGTCCCTTTCCGCGTCGCAGCCCTGGCCCTGCTGGCAGTGCTCGCCGGCTGCGCTACCCGGCAGCCTGCCACACCCCCGACCGATCCCGGCTGCATGGCGGCTCTCGCCGCCACCGGCGCACGCTTCAGCCCCTGGCCGGCGGCACCGGGCGGTGCCTGCGGAGTGGACCAGCCCCTGATCCTCGAGCGGGCCGGGCCGGCGCTGGTGCCGCCGCCCAAGACGTCCTGCGCCATGGCAGCCGCCTGGGCGGGCTTCGTGCCGGAACTGGACCGGCTGGCATGGGCGGAGGCCGGTGCGCCGGTGGCGGAGGTGCTCACCGCCGGAAGCTGGTCCTGCCGCTCCATGACCGGCAACAGCAGCCGGCCGAGCCTCCATGCCACGGGGCGTGCGCTCGACCTGCGCGGTTTCCGGCTGGCGGATGGCAGGCGCATCGACGTCGCACGGGACTGGTATCGGCGCGACGCTGCCGGCCGGTTCCTGCGGGCGGTCGGCAAGGCGGCGTGCCGGCACTTCCAGGTGGTGCTGGGCCCGCCGGCTGACCGCTTCCATCACGACCATCTCCATGTCGACATCGGCCCCTGGCGGCTCTGCCAGGTGGGCTGAGGACGGGCGGCACGGCCGGCCACGGGAGCACCCGCCCGGCTACGGTACCTTAATGTGCGTTAACCATGATGCCCCCGCACGCCCGCCGTGAAACCGGCTAGCGATGCGGCAGGCGATCAGCGGAAGGCGCTCCATGGACGACCAGGCGCAGAGCGGCGGCGGGATCAGGCCGGCCGCGTGGCCGGCCCTCCTGTTCGGCGGGTGGTGGGCGCTGTCGGCCGGGCTGCCGGCCGCGGCCGCGGCGGCACTGGCCAGCCCCTTCTTGCTGCTCTGGCACGGCCGCCCGATGGCAGCCGCCCTGGTCCTCGTGCTGGCGCATGCGGTGCTGGCGGTGCTGGCCGGCCAGGGCCGGATCGGCCGGCCCTGCCGCCTGCGCCCCCTGCTGCTGCCGCCGCTCGTGCTGGCCGCGGCGCTGGCGCTGTCCGGCCTGCTGGGCCTGCTGGTCGCCCCTCCGGGTGGCGACCTGCCATGAGCAGCCTGCTCTGGCTGCCGGGTGTGGTGGCGATGCCCGGCCTGCTCCTGCTCCTGACCTTTGCCCGCACCGGCCATGCCGCCACGCCCCGCCAGCGCGTCGACGCGTTCGGCCTGGGCATGCTGCTGGCCCCGCTGCTGGCCCCGTTCGCAATCGTGGCACCGTTCGCCTCCGTCATGCCGCCTGCGGGCGCCACCCTGGCCAGCGGCTGGCTGGAATCCGGCCTGCTGGAGGAACTGGCCAAGACCCTGGCGCTCTGGCTGGTGCTGGCGCCGCGCCTGCCGGTGGAGGCGGCGCTGACCCGGGCCGAGGCCGCGATCCTGATCTCGCTGGGCTTCGGCAGCTACGAGAACCTGCTCTACCTGGCCGGCACGGGCGAGGACGGCACGCTGCTGCTGGTCCGCAGCCTGGTCTCGCTGCCGGCCCATTTCACCGCCGGGATCGCTGCCGCCGTGGTGCTGCTGGCCCGGCCGAACGCCGACCTGGGCGCTGCCGTCGGGGCGTTCGTGGCTGCTTGGCTCAGCCATGGCACGTTCAACCAGTGGGCGCTGGCCTGGGCTGGGGCGGCGAGCGGCATGGCGGCACCTGAGCAGGTGTCGCCCCTGCTCCTGGCCCTGCTGGCCACTGCCCCGGTAGCCGGCATGCTGACCGTCGCCTGGTGCTGGCGCCGGGTCCTGCCGGCCGTGAGCGGCGGGCTCGGTGCCGCCCTGCCCTGGGCGGCGGTCGCGGGCTTCCTCCTCCTCGCGGCCTGGCTGCTCTGGGACGGCCTGGGCCAGGTCCATGCGGCACGCCCGGCCATGACCGTGCTGGCGATGCCGTTCACGGCCCTGCCCGCGGCACTGGCCCTCATCGCCGCTGCCACCTCCGCGGATGCCTGGCGCTGCTCAGTTCAGGTCCGAGGTCAGCGCGAACGGGGCGAAGTCCCGGCGCAGGAGCTCGCCGCCCGCCGCGTCCGCGGCTTCCAGCCAGGCACTGCTCTGCATTTCCAGGAGCCGGCTGACCGTTCGCTGGAACTCGAAGGCGCCTTCCCCGACCGGGTAGAGCTCGTCCGGCCGCCCGGCGGCGGTGACGACCAGCAGCCGGCGGTTCTCGTAGAGCACGTCGACCAGGGTCATGAAGCGCCGGGCCTCGTTGCGCCGGGCCGGAGCGAGGACCGGGACGCCCGTCAGGAACACGACCCGGAAGCGCTCGGCGATCGCCAGATAGTCGGCGGCCCCCAGCGGCCGGTCGCACAGCTCGGGAAAGTCGAAGAAGGCGACCGGCCCCTCGGCCCGGGCGACCCTTAGGCTGCGCGTGCCCACCGACAGCTCGACCGGCGAACCCGGCTGCCCGTCGGTCAGCGCCAGGAACAGCCGCTCCGCCGCCTCGGCCGCAGCCTCGTCCAGCGGCGAGAACCAGGTGGCGAGGTCGCGCAGCCGCTCGACCCGGTAGTCGACCGGGCCGTTCAGGCTCAGCACGTCGACCTTCTGCTTCAGCAGGGCGATGAACGGCAGGAAGCGCTCGCGGTTGAGCCCGTCCCAGTACAGCCGGTCCGGCGGCCAGTTCGAGGTGGCGACCACGGTGACGCCGGCGTCGAACAGGCCGGTGAACAGCCGGCCCAGGATCATCGCGTCCGCGATGTTGACCACGTGGAACTCGTCGAAGCACAATAGCCGCGTCTCCGCGGCGATCGCATCGGCCACCCGCCCGACCGGATCGCCCTCGGCGCCGGCTTGGCGTAGCTCGTGCAGCCGGCGCTGCACTTCCAGCATGAAGGCATGGAAGTGGACCCGCCGGGTCTTCGGCTCCGGCGTGGCCGCGACGAACCGGTCCATCAGCATCGACTTGCCGCGGCCGACCGAGCCCCAGAGATAGAGGCCCTTGACCGGCGGGGCGGGCGACGCCTTGCGGCCGAACAGGCCGCTCCAGAACCCGCTGCCATTGCCGTCCTGGGACGGACGGGCCGCCAGTTCGTCGTGCAGGCGCTGCAGACGCTGGACCGCCCGCTCCTGGTCGGGATCAGGCTTCAGCCCGCCGTCAGCGAGTTTCTCCCGATAGAGCGCGAGAGGTCCGGTCAAGATCCTGCCTTTGCTGGAAATGGTCATGGTGCCGGCGACTAGGCCGACTCCCGGTAGATTGGCAAGCCCAGGGCAAGAATCGGCCCATCCGGCGCCCATCGCCACACCCCACCCACGATCGGAGGAACGACCCTTGATGGAGCCTTGCCGTATCGTGCTCACCGGCGGCCCCGGCTCCGGCAAGAGCACGCTGCTCGCTGAGCTGCAAAGAATGGGTGAGCGCTGCGTGGCCGAGACCGGCCGCGCCATCATCCAGGAGCAGATGAGAAGCGGCGGCAGTGCCCTTCCCTGGAGCGACCGGAGCGGCTTCGCCCTGGCCATGCTGGCGCGCGAGACGGCGAACTTCCACCACGTCACCGGCAGTTCCCGGCTCTGGTTCGATCGCGGCATCCCGGACGTGCTGGGCTATCTGCGCCTGGAGGGGCTGCCGGTGCCGCCCGAAGTGACGGAAGCCGCCCGCGCGCACCGCTACCATCACCAGGTATTCGTCTGCCCGCCCTGGCCCGAGATCTACGCCCAGGACCGGGAGCGGCGGCAATCCCTCGAGATCGCCACGCGCACCCATGCCGAGATGGTCAGGACCTATGGCGAGCTCGGCTACACGCTGATCGAGGTGCCGCGCCTGCCCGTGGCGGCACGCGCGGCGTTCCTGCTGGACCGGCTGATGGACGCCGATCCGGAGGATCAGCCGGGCTGGTGACGCTCGATCCAGGCGAGGAAGGCCGTCAGGTGGTTGCCCAGGAACTGGCGGGTGCGGTCCTCCACCACGTTGTGCTCGGGATCGAGCATGCTGGCCTTGAAGCTCAGATACATCTCCGGCTGGCCCATCAGCACCATGCCGAGGCCCACCACGACATGGCGGAGCTGGGACTGGGCCACGGCGGTGCCGATCGCCCCCGGCGAGGCGCCCACGATCGCGGCGGGCTTGCCCTGCCAGCAGCTCGTGCCGACCGGGCGGCTGCCCCAGTCCAGCACGTTCTTCACGACCGGCGTGAACGAGCGGTTGTATTCCGGCGTCACGAACAGCACCGCGTCGGCCGCCGTCACCGCTTCCTTCATCCGCCGGACCGCTGCCGGCGGCTCCGGATCGAACAGGTCCTCGTTGTAGAGCGGGATGTCCGCCAGCTCGAGCAGGTCGAACTGGCACTGGCTCCCGGCGAGCTTGGCCAGCGCCTGCGCGAGCTTGCGGTTGATGGAATCCCGCCGGAGGCTTCCGACGATCACGGCGACACGCGGCATGCTGCCCTCCCGGACGATGGCCCGTCTTCTGAACTTGCAGCGACCGTCCTGCGGGGCAAGGGCTCAGACAGAGGTGACCCGGCCGCGCCACATCCTGGCCCAGGGGAGCTGGGCCACCAGTGCGCCCAGGCTCACCAGGGCGGCGCCGGCGAGGGTGCGGCCGCCGATCCCGCCTTGGCCCAGCAGCACCGCCAGCACCACGACATAGAATGGCAGCAGGTTCTGGTGCATCGACGCGACGGTGACACCCAGCAGGCGCACGGACAAAAACCAGAGCGGCGTCGACAGGCCGATGCCGATGCAGCCCATCCAGAGCAGCAGCAGGATCTCCCGCCCGTCCGGTGCTGCCGGCGGCAGCCAGCCGGCACCGGTCAGCCCGGCAGACAAGAGGGTGAGCGTGGCCCCGCCGGCTGCCAGCGTCACCAGCGACTGTGCCAGCGTATCGTGGCCGTCCAGGTCGCGCACGGTGGCACGGGAGAACAGCGTCCAGAGCGTGATCGAGACCAGCAGCACGAGCTCGCCGCCGCGAAAGCCGGGCGCACCCTCGTCGAAGCTGCCGCTGGCCAGCACGCCGCCGGCGATCGCCAGGCCCACGCCCAGCAGCAGGCTGGTCCGCACGCGCTCCGTACCCTGCACCGCGCCGATGATGGCGGACACCAGCGGCATGGTGGTGAACACGATCGCGGCCGCCATCGGGTCGGACAGGTCCTGGCCCCAGATCATCAGCACCACGGACGGCACCATGTAGAGGCAGGACAGGCGCAGCACGACCGGCCAGGGGATGCCGCCGAGCCGCAGCGGGCGGCGCAGCAGCGGGAACAGCAGGAGGACGCCCAGTGCCGCGACGGTCAGCCGGGCGGCGGCCAGGGCCAGAGGCGGCCAGGTCGCCAGCAGGATCTCCGTCACCGGGATGGTGGTCGCCCAGATGAGGTTGCCGGCGATCCCGGCCAGGTTGCCCCACAAGACCAGCCGCTCGCCGCCCATGCCCAGCCATGTCCCCCATCGGGCCGCGCGGACCCCCGCGTGCTGTCCCGACCATGCAAAAGAAACGGCGCCGCCAGGCCGGTCAAGCCCGTCGGCGCCGTTGGGACGGAGCGGCGGGGATGGTGTCGCACCCTCCCCGCCGCCTGGCTGGTCACGCGGCGGGCACCGCCGCCTGGGCCCGGCCACGCCGCCGGCCAGCCAGCCAGCGGCAGACCACGTAGAACACCGGCGTGAACAGGAGGCCGAACAGGGTCACTCCCAGCATGCCGGCGAACACGGTGGTGCCCAGCGTGCGGCGCATCTCCGCCCCCGCCCCGGTGCTGAGCACCAGCGGCACCACGCCCAGGATGAAGGCCAGGGAGGTCATGACGATCGGGCGCAGCCGGGTGCGCGCCGCCTCCACCGCCGCATCCAGCCGGTCCATGCCGCGCTCCTCGGCCTGCTTGGCGAACTCCACGATCAGGATCGCGTTCTTCGCCGCCAGGCCGATCAGCACGACCAGGCCGATCTGGACCAGGATGTCGTTGGCAAAGCCCGCGGCCAGCACGCCGCTGATCGCCGCCAGCACGCACATCGGCACGATCAGGATCACCGCCAGCGGCAGGAGCCAGCTCTCGTAGAGCCCTGCCAGCACCAGGAACACGAACACGACCGCCGCGATGAAGGCGAACACCGCGGTGTTGCCGGCGAGCTTTTCCTGGAGCGACAGCTCGGTCCACTCATAGGCGAAGCCGCTCGGCAGCAGCTCGCCCGCCAGCCGCTCCATCGCCGTCAGCGCCTGGGCGCTGGACGTACCCGGCAGGGTCGAGCCCTGCAGCTCGGCCGCCGGGTAGAGGTTGTAGCGCGCCACCCGGTAGGGCCCGGTGATGTCGCGGAAGGTCGCGACCGAGCCCAGCGGCACCATCGCGCCGTTGTCGCTGCGGGTCTTGAGCCTGGCCACGTCGCGCGGGGTCTGGCGATAGGGCCAGTCCGCCTGCGCGGTCACCCGGAAGGTGCGGCCGGACAGGTTGTAGTCGTTGACGTAGGCGGAGCCGAGATAGACCTCCAGCGCCTCGAACACCCGGGACGCCGGAACCTCCAGCATCTCCGCCTGCACCCGGTCGATGTCGGCATAGACCTTGGGCGTCTTGGTGCTGAACAGGGAGAACACCGAGGTGAGGCCCGGCTCGGCATTGGCGGCCCCGGCCACGGCCTGGGTCGCCTCCTCCAGGGCCGGCAGGCCGCGGCCGTTGCGGTCCTGGATCATCATCTTGAAGCCACCGCCCGTGCCGAGGCCCCGGACCGGCGGCGGCATCAGGCTGAACACCATCGCCTCCTGGACCCCGCTCAGGCGCTGGCGGAAGTCGGCCAGGATCGCGTTGGCATCATGGCCCCCTGCCACCCGCTCGGGGAACGGCTCCAGGGCGGAGAAGATCACGCCGCCGCTCGGCGTGTTGGTGAAGGTGGCGCCGTCGAAGCCGGAGAAGGCCACGCTGTGGGCGACGCCGGGGGTTTCGCGGATCAGCCCCGCCACCTCGCGCACCACCTGGTCGGTACGGTCCAGGGACGAGCCCGGCGGGAGCTGAATCACGGTGATCAGGTAGCCCTGGTCCTGCTCGGGAATGAAGCCGCCGGGCGTGCGCTCCACCTGGAGCCAGGTGAAGCCCAAAAGGCCGGCATAGACGAGCAGGATCAGCACCGGCAGGCGCACCAGCCGCCGGGTCAATCCGGCATAGCCGCCCGAGATCCGGTCGAACACATGGTCGAAGCCGCGGAAGAAGGCATGCACCGGCCGGGCCAGCAGGCCGGGCTTGTGGTGCGGGTCGTGGGGCTTGAGCAGCAGTGCGGCCAGGGCCGGGCTCAGCGTCAGCGACACTATCAGGGAGATGCCGGTGGCAGCGGCGATGGTGAGCGCGAACTGCCGGTAGAACTGGCCGGAGATGCCGGTGATGAAGGCGGTCGGTACGAACACCGCGATCAGCACGAGGGCGATCGCCACCAGTGCGGTGCCGACCTCGTCCATGGTCCGGTGCGCCGCCTCCTTCGGCGTCATGCCGGCCGCCAGGTTGCGCTCGACATTCTCCACCACGACGATCGCGTCATCGACCACGATGCCGATCGCCAGCACCAGGCCGAACAGCGACAGGTTGTTGAGCGAGAAGCCCATCGCGGCCATCACCGCGAAGGTGCCGATGAGCGAGACCGGGATCGCCAGGATCGGGATGATCGAGGCCCGCCAGGTCTTGAGGAACAGGATCACCACGACCACGACGAGTGCCACCGCCTCGAAGATGGTCTTGTAGACCTCGTGCACCGATTCCGCGATGAACTCGGTCGGATCGTAGATGATCCGGTATTCCAGGCCCTCGGGGAAGTTGTGCGACAGCTCCTCCATGGTGGCGTGCAGCGCCTGGGAGGTCGCCAGCGCGTTGGAGCCGGGCCGCTGGAACACCAGCAGCGGCAAAGCCGGGTCCTCGTCGAGATAGCCGATGGTCGAGTAGTCGACGGCACCGACCTCGACCCGGGCCACGTCCCGGATCCTGGTCACCCGCCCGCTGCCGTCGGTCTTGACCACGATGTTGGCGAATTCCTTGGGCTCGACCAGCCGGCCCTTGGTTTCCAGATTGAGCTGGAAGTCGCCCGGCGACGGGTTGGGCGGCTGGTTCAGCACGCCGGAGGCCACCTGGACGTTCTGCGCGCGCAGGGCTGCCACAATTTCGCCGGGTGTGAGGTCCAGGGCGGCGGCGCGCTCCGGGTCGATCCAGACCCGCATCGAATATTCGCGCGCACCGAACAGCTGGACATCGCCCACCCCGTCGACCCGGGACAGCACGTCGCGGACCTGCAGCACCGCGTAGTTGGAGAGGTAGAGCAGGTCTACCGCCGGATCGGTCGACAGGAGATGGATGACCATCAGCATGTCGGGCGAGCTTTTCTGGGTGGTGATGCCCAGCCGCCGGACCTCCTCGGGCAGGCTCGCCTCCGCGATCGCCACGCGGTTCTGGACCAGCACCTGCGCCTTATCCAGGTCGGTGCCGAGGTCGAAGGCGATGGTGATGGTCAGCGCACCATCCGCGGTGGACTGGGAGGACATGTAGAGCATGTCCTCCACGCCGTTGATCTCCTGCTCGAGCGGGGCTGCCACCGTGTCGGCCACGGTCTCCGCCGAGGCGCCGGGATAGGTCGCCCGCACCGTGACGGTGGGCGGGGCCACCTCGGGATATTGCGCCACCGGCAGGCCCAGATAGGCGATGCCGCCGACGATGGTGATGATGATCGAGACGACCGCCGCCAGGATCGGGCGGTCGACGAACACATGGGTGAAGCGCATCGACCGCTCCTCAGTTTTCCGTCGCCGCGACTTCGACCTCGACCTTGCCGGCCTCGGGCGTCACCTTGGCCCCTGGCCGCGCCCGCACGAGCCCGTCCACGATCACGTCGTCCTGGCCGGTGATGCCTTGGCGCACGACGCGCAGGCCGTCATGGAGCGGTCCGATCCGCACGACCTTGGGCTGTACCACCCCCTCGGCATCGACCGTCATGATCAGCTTGCGCGCCTGGTCGCTCAGCACGGCCCGGTCCGGCACCAGGATCGCCTGGTAGGGCTCGGAGCCCGGCATGCCCAGGCGGCCGAACTGGCCGGGTGTCAGGAACAGGTCGGGGTTCGCGACGATCGCGCGGGCGCGCAGCGTGCCGCTGGCCGGGTCGATCCGGTTGTCCAGGAAGTCGAGCGTGCCCTTGAGCGACCAGTTCTGCTCGTCGGGCAGGCGCAGCGAGACCTCCACCTTGCCGTCGCGCTGGGACGCCATCCGGCCCTCGGCCGCGGCCCGGCTATAGGCCAGGAACTCGCTCTCGCTCATGTCGAAGTCGAAATAGATCGGGTCGAGCGCCACGATCGTGGTCAGGATGGTGGCGGACGGCTCGCCCGCCACCAGGTTGCCGACATCGACCAGCCGGCGCGAGATCCGGCCATCCAGCGGCGCGCGCACCTCGGTGAACTCCAGGTCGAGCTTCGCCTTGGCCAGTTCCGCTTCCGCCGACTGCACGCCGGCATCGGCCACCTGCTTGTCCTGGAGGCGCTGGTCGAAGGTCGCCTTGGCGACTGCGGAACTCGACACCAGGGCCCGGGACCGCTCCAGGTCGGTGGCGGCCAGTTGCTGCCGGGCGCGGGCACTGACCAGGTTCGCCTCGGCCTCCTGCAGCGCATTGCGGAACGGCCGCTGGTCGATGACGAACAGGAGGTCGCCCTTCTTGACCATCTGGCCGTCGGTGAACGCGATCTGGTCGAGATAGCCGGACACCCGGGCGCGCACGTCGACGATGGCATAGGGGTTGAACCGGCCGGTGAACTCGTCCCGGTCGACGATCTCCTGGACGAGCGGCTTCGCCACGGTGACGGCGGGCGGCGGGGGCGCCGCCTCGGCCTGTTGCTGGTCGTCCTCCCCGCACGCGGCAAGTGCTGTCAGGGCAGCAAAGGCGGCGCCGATGCGCCAGATCCGACGGGTCGTCATGACTGTCCCCCACCTGCGGCATGCAGCCTCCGAGGCCGGCCCAGGTCAGGGCTGGCAACGATAGCCTCGGGCATGATGATTTCCCAGGTTCTGTATCAGTTGCTACGAAATGGGCAGCGATAAATGCACGTCAAACCCTGGGGATGGTGACAAATATCACTTCCCGCCGTTGCGCCCCCGCCCGGGTGCCGGACCTTGCTCACGGTCCATGCGGCGCCAATCTATCGTCCATCATGACCCATCCCGACGATTCCTGCCTGAAGCGACGCGGGCGGCCCCGTTCGTTCGACCGTGCCGCGGCACTCGAGCAGGCCATGCTGCTGTTCTGGCGCCAGGGCTATGCCGGAACCTCGATCGCCGACCTGACCTTGGCCATGGGCATCAGCCCGCCCAGCCTGTACGCCGCGTTCGGCGACAAGGAGCGGCTGTTCCTGGAGGCGCTCGATCGCTACCAGGGCGACGTGCTGAGCTCCGCTGCCCAGATCATGGCCCAGGCGCCGAGCGCCCGTGCTGCGGTCCTGGCGGTACTGCGCGCCACGGCCGACCGGCTGACCCGCCCGGACCTGCCGCGCGGCTGCATGGCGGTAACCTCGGCGATGAATTGCGGCGAGGAGTTCAGCCATCTGGCCGAGGAGCTCACCCGGCGGCGCAAGGCGTCGCTGCAGCGGCTGTGCGACCGGCTGAACCAGGCGCTGGCGGAAGGCGAGCTGCCTGATGGCACCGACATTTCAGCCCTCGCCACCTTCTACCAGACCGTGGCGCAGGGCATGACGATCCAGGCGCGCGACGGGGCCAGCCGGGACGAGCTGCTGGCCACCGTCGACGCGGCAATGCGCGCTTGGCCCGGCGGGAACGAAGCGCAGCACGATCCGCAACCGGCCGACGCCATCGGCTAGGCCGGCAGCCCACGCCGTTCTGGGCGAGGCAGCCGGATCCGATCATTCCGTATCGATCAGGCGCCGGGGCCAGATGCCTTCCCAGCCAGCCCGGATCAGGGCAAACCTGCCCACAGGAACGCGTTCAGCTACGAGGTACGACCCGGATGAACATGCGACCCTGGCTGGCGGCAGCGGCGCTGGCGGCGCTGGTCGGCTGCAGCATCCTGCAGCCGCCGCTGCCCGACCATCCGGACGCCGTCGCCGCCATCGAAGCCTATTACCGGGCGCATGCCTGGGAGGAAGGTGCCCGCTGCATCAGCCCTTCGATGCAGGTGACCCAGGCCGACGTGCTCGAGGACACGTCCGACCGGCTGGTGGTCCAAACCCGCTACTACTGGCGCGACGGCAAGCGGTCCAGCAAGGCGGCCGGCTTCTGCTCCGGCTTCAGTACCAGGACCTTCACCCTCCAGGACGGCAGGGTGGTGGCCATGACCGGCGAGCAGCGGCACTGAGGGCCCAGCACCGTCGCTACCCGATCGCGATGTCCTGAGCATCCAGGCTGTTCACGCCAAGCAGGGTGAGACGGTCGCCGCTCAACGTGCCCTTCAGGTCGTCGCCCGGCGGCAGCGTGGCGTTGAGGAGCGCTGAAAAGTCAATCACCAGGCTGCGCACACCTTCGACCAGCTTGCTGTCGGCAAACTGGTCCAGCCCGCTGATCTCGCCGTCGCCGTTGGTGTCCAGCACGTCGAACAACGCGCCCTGGGCATAGGACACTACGCTGCCGCTGCCCTCGGCGCGGGCGCTCCAGACGAGCTTGTCCTCGCCCGGACGGAAGTCGGTGATGGTGTCGGCGCCGGTATTGTCCGGATTGAAGTTCGGAGGATCGTCCGGCTCATCCCCATGACGGTTGACCAGGTAGCGGAAGGTATCGCTCCCGCTGCCGCCCGTCAGGCGGTCGTCGCCTTTGCCGAAGCCCCCCTCCAGCAGGTCGGCCCCTGCGCCGCCGTTGACCTGGTCGTTGCCGATCTTGCCGTCGATGAAGTCGTTGCCGTCGTTGCCTTCCAGTTCGTCACCGGAGAACCCGCCGGTGATGGAATCGTTGCCGCCCAGGCCGAACAGGGCGATGGGCGTGTTCAGTTCCTCCTCGCTCGAGATGACGCCGCGCAGGGCATCGTCATGCGCCGTACCCCGCACCCGTTCCACGCCCGTCAGCGACTCGTAGGTCAGTGTCTCTTCGAGTTCCGGCCAGGAGCCAGGCGCATAGGCCGAGGCCAGATGAACGAAGACTCCGCGCGCTTCGCCGGCATAGGAGACCGTGTCGATCCCATCCCCGCCGATGAACGTGTCGGCGCCTGCCTCGCCATAAAACAGGTCGTTGCCGGCACCGCCTTCCAGCACGTCGTCGCCATTGCCGCCCCGCAGGACGTCGTTGCCTGCGTCGCCGCTGATGAAGTCGTTGCCGTCATTGCCTTCCAGCTCGTCGCCGGCACTGCCGCCGACGATGCGGTCGTTGCCGCCCAGGCCGAAGAACGCCAGCGGATTGTCCCAGGTAATGGGGAAGCCGTCCTCGATCTGGGCGAACATCAGGTCGTCGTGGTTGCTGCCGCGCACCCGCTCCACGCCTTCGAGCCGCTCCACGATCGTGGGGTCGACCATCTCGGGATCGCCATTGGCCGCATAGTTGCCGACCATGTGCACGAAGACGCCATACGACTCGTGGACGAACGAGACCGTGTCGATCCCGTCGCCACCGAGGAACCGGTCGGACCCGGTCCCGCCGTAGAACAGGTCGTTGCCGGCGCCACCTTCCAGCAGGTCGTTGCCGCCATCCCCGCGCAGGATGTCGTCGCCGGAATTACCCCGTAGGACATCGTTGCCGGCCCCGCCGGCCAGGTCGTCGTTCCCGGCGCCACCCCAGAGATAGTCGCGGCCGGCATCGCCAAACAGCGTGTCATTGCCGCCGTCGCCGAACAGCCGGTCGTCGCCCAGGCCACCACCCATGCGGTCGTTGCCGTCACCACCGTAGAGCGAGTCGTTGCCGGCCTCGCCATACAGGCGGTCATTGCCGGCAAGGCCTCTTACGGTGTCGTTGCCGCCGCGCGCCCAGATGACGTCCGCGCCGGTCGTCCCGCGCAGCGACTCTGCGCCGCTGGTACCATTGATGCTGGCCATGGAACTGTCCTGCGGTGGTGGCCTCATCCATCGACATGATGAAAATAACGTTAAGAGTACGTCATCATTCGATGTGGCGCAACCTACTCGGAGGTCAGCTCGCGATCTCGACTCGGCTCCTGTGGCTACTTGTCAGATTCAGCTAGTGGTGACGCTGGCGGCCAAGCGCGGCTGCCTTCCGGGAATGGCAGCCGCGCGCTGGCCGGAACGCCGCTCCGGGAGCCGGCCAGTCGGCCCGGCTTACACCCAGCCAGCCAGCTCGCGCTCGACCAGTTCGACGATCAGCCGGATGCCCGCGTCACCGTCGTTCAGGCAGGGGATGTAGGTGAACTGCTCGCCGCCTGCATGGGTGAAGATCTCGCGGTTCTCGCCCTCGATCTCCTCCAGCGTCTCCAGGCAGTCGACCGAGAAGCCCGGCGAGATCACCGCGACCTTCTTCACGCCCTGCTTGGGCAGGGCGGCCATGGTCTCGTCCAGATAGGGCTGCAGCCACTCGTCCGGCCCGAAGCGCGACTGGAAGCAAACCTGGGTCCGCTCCGGCTCCAGCCCCAGCTCGGTGAACACCAGCCGCGCGGTCTTGTGGCACTGGCAATGATAGGGGTCGCCGCGCAGGAGGTACTCCTTGGGCATCCCGTGGAAGCTCATCACCAGCTTGTCCGGCTGCCAGTCCAGCCCGGCCAGATGGTCGCGGATGCTGTCGGCGATCGCCCGGACATAGCCCGGATGGTCGTGATAGGGCGGTGCCGTGCGCAGGGCCGGCTGCCAGCGCATGTTCATGAGCTTCTTGAACACCACGTCGCAGCCGGTGGCGGTCGTGGCGGCGCTGTATTGCGGGTAGAGCGGCAGGAGGACCAGCCGGGTGCAGCCCTGGCGGAACAGCCGCTCCACCACCGCCGGCAGGGCCGGGTTGGCGTAGCGCATCCCGAAATCGACGACCACGTTCGGGTAGCGCTCGGCCAGGACCGCCTGGACCTTCTCGGCCTGGGAGCGGGTCACCGTCTTGAGCGGCCCCTCGTCCAGCTCCTTGTTCCAGATGGTCTCGTAGTCCTTGCCCTTGCGGCCGGGCCGCTTGGTCAGGATCACGCCCTGGAGCAGAGCCTGCCAGAGCAGGAACGGCTTCTCGATCACGCGGCGGTCGGACAGGAACTCCGACAGATAGCGGCGCATCGGCCAGTAGCTGGTCCCGTCCGGCGTGCCGAGATTGGACAGGATCACCCCGATCTTCTCGCGGAGGACGGGCGGATGGCCCGGTGGCAGCGGGCCGGTGGCGGCGGCTGGTGGCGCAACGCGGCTGCCTGGCCGCTCGATCTGCCCGATCATCGATCCCCCTCCGGACTGGCACCTGCCAGATAATGCCCAACCGGCCATGTGCAAGTGCGGGACAAGGCCGCCGCCGGCGGGGGTGGCCCTGGCCCGCCGCGGGCCCTACCATGAAGGCCAATCCCGTTGGCTTCATGGAACGCCGCCATCATGACCCAAGCATCGACCCACGCGCCGAATTCGCTCGCGGCCCGCGACATCGCCTATCTGATCCATCCCTACACGAACCTGCGCGTTCACGAGAAGCAGGGCCCGCTGGTGATCACCAAGGGCAAGGGTGTCTGGGTCGAGGACGATGACGGCAAGCAGTACATCGAAGGCCTGGCCGGCCTGTGGTGCGCGGCGCTGGGCTTCGACAACAAGCGGCTGGTCGAGGCGGCGCGCCGCCAGATGGAGGTCATGCCCTATTCGCACCAGTTCGCGCACCGCTCGACCACGCCGGTGATCGAGCTGGGCGAGAAGCTGCTGGCGATGGCCCCGGACAGCCTGACCAAGGTCTGGTTCGTCAATTCCGGATCCGAGGCGATCGACACCGCGATCAAGCTGATCTGGTACTACAACAACGCCAAGGACCGGCCCGAGAAGAAGAAGATCATCAGCCGCCGGCGCGCCTACCATGGCATCACGCTGGCAGCGGGCCACCTGACAGCACTGGAATATGCCCGCAAGGGCTTCGACCTGCCGATGGCCGACCGGTTCCTGAACGTCACCCCGCCGACCCTGTACCGTGAGGGCCAGCAGGGCGAGACCGAGGAGCAGTTCACCGACCGGCTCGCCCAGGAGCTGGAGGACCTGATCCAGGAGCATGGCGCCGACACGATCGCCGCGTTCGTCGCCGAGCCGGTGCAGGGTGCTGGCGGCGTGATCGTCCCGCCGGACAGCTACTTCCCCAAGATCCTCCCGATCCTGAAGAAGCACGACATCCTGTTCGTGGCCGACGAGGTGATCTGCGGCTTCTGCCGGACCGGGCAGATGTTCGGCTCGCAGACCTACGGCATCCAGCCGGACCTGATGACCGTCGCCAAGCAGCTCTCCTCGGCCTACCTGCCGATCGCGGGCCTGCTGATGAGCGACGAGTTCTACCAGGTGCTGGCCGACCGCTCGGCCGAGCTCGGCAATATCGGCATGGGCTACACCTATGGCGGCCATCCGGTCGCGGCGGCGGTCGCCCTGGAAACGCTGAAGATCTACGAGGAGGAGGACACGCTGGGCCACGTCCAGTCGGTCGCCCCGCACTTCATGAAGCGCCTCAAGGCCATGGAGCAGCACCCGCTGGTCGGCGAGGCGCGCGGCGTGGGCCTGATCGGTGCGGTCGAGCTGGTCAAGGACAAGGCGACCCGCGAGCAGTTCCCGGCCGCGGCCAAGGCCTCGGTCACCGCGGTCAATGCCTGCCTGCCGCACGGCCTGATCCTGCGCGGCCTGCCGTTCGATGCGATCGGCATCTGCCCGCCGCTGATCATCAACGAGGCCGAGATCGACCAGCTGTTCGACCGGCTCTGGTCGGGCCTGGACGACGCGATGGACAAGCTGCAGGCGGCCTGACCGCCTCCTGAAAAGGCAACGGCCGGGCACCCCTGCCCGGCCGTCCGCTCAGATCGCGCAGGCCTTCCGACCCTTTTCCTGGAGGAAGGCCTTCGTGTGCAGCCACCAGGGCGACTGGCTGTTCCAGTCGGCGCGCAGCCGCGTGCCGTCCGGCTTCACGATCAGCGTGCCCCACAGGCACATGCTGTCGGCCAGCTCGTAGGCGATATCGAGCTGCTCGCGGAAGAACGCGCCGGGCAGGAGCTGGCCGCGCAGCGATTCCGGCTTGGCCAGGTCGTGATACTGCGGCCAGAGCCACGGCATCACCGGCTTGTTGTAGATCCGGGCCTCGTTGATGATCGTCCGGGCGAACTTCGCCCAGTTCGCCCGGTTGGCCTCATAGGCGTGGAACATCGGCATGATCCAGTCGCACTTGGCGGCCAGCGGGCGCATCTTCTCGTTCTCGCTGCGCTGGTAGGCCAGCCGCTCGCCGCCCTTCACATAGTCGGCATAGCGGGGCTTGGGCATGATCCCGTAGAGCGAGAGCTTGGTGTCGGCCGGGACGCGCTCGCGGACATAGTCCATCAGCCGCATGTATTTGGGCCGCTCGCGATCGGATGCGGCGTTCCAGCGCTCCACGTCCAGCGTCACCATCTTGTGGTTCTTCGCCTTGATGTCGGCGATGACCTTGTCGAGCTTCCCGTAGTCCGGCTCCTCGCCGGTGATCAGCGCGTTCTGGTAGTAGATCGGCATGCGCGGCATGCCGCAGCCGGCCAGGCTGGCCGGGCCGTTGTTCCAGCGCATGCACTCCCAGACGATGAAGTTCTTCTTGTCGGGCGTGGGCGTAGGTGTGGGAGCCGGCGTCGGGTTGGGCGGGGGCGTCGGCGTCGGCGTCGGCGTCGGGCTGGGCGCCGGCCGGCCGCCGCGCAGGTCGGACAGGAGGCTGGTGAGCGCCGGCGCCGTGGGGGTGGCGACCATCCCGGCCAGGAAATCTCGTCGCTGCATTGCCGCTTTCCAGAATAGAGAACCGGTCGATCGTCCCCGCAGGGCCGCCACGACGACATCGATTTCCGGTAATTGGTCAGGTCTTGCCCGCAGATAGCCGGCACATCAACCGGGCGGGTGACCGGCCGCCCCGCATGGAGCGGCCGCAATACAATCTATGCCATTAGAGTTTGCAACTCTTCGATGCATTTCCGGTTGCCTTGAGGAAGACCTGCGTCTCCCGCCACCAGCTTGCATTGGGCTGCCAGGTCAGGCGCTGGATCGGGCCGCCGCTCTGCGCCACCCGCGTGCCCCACAGGCAGACCGCATCCGCCTTGGCCCGGGCCTTCTCCAGCTCGCTGCGGAAGAAGCCGCCCGGGATCAGCTTGTAGCGCAGGCTCTTGTCCGGCGACTGGTCGTGGAACTGCGGCCAGACCCAGGGCATCACCGGCTTGCCGTAGGCATTGGCCTCCGCGAGGATGATGTCCGCGAACTTCGCCCAGCGCGTCCGGTTGCCGTCATAGGTGTAGAGCGAGGGCATGATCCAGTCGCACTTGGCGGCCAGCGGGCGCATCGCGTTGTTGGCGCTGCGCTGCCGGGCGAGCCGGCTGCCACCGGCCACATAGTCCGGATAGGCATAGCCCGGCATGATCCCCCAGTAGCCGAGCTTCACCGAGCTCGGGATCTTGGAGCGGATCCGCTCGATCGAGCGGATCAGCTTGTCCCGCCCCGACGCCGTGGCCGGGTCCCAGCACTCGATGTCGAGCGTGACGATGGCGGGCCTGGCCGAGCGGATCTGGGCCGCGACCTTGTCCAGCTTCTTCAGGTCCACCGCCTTGTTGGTCACCAGCGCCGATTCGTAGAAGATCGTCATGTTGCGCATGCCGCAGGCGCTGAAGCTGCCGGGCAGCTTGTCCCAGCGCATGCACTGCCAGACGGGGAACTTCGAGGCAGCAGCCGCAGGCTGGCTCAGGGACGGCAATGCAGCCGCGGTGGAAAGGCCAAGCAGGCCCCCGAGAAAATGCCGCCGTTCCATGCTTGTCATACTTATTTCCGGAGATTGGAGTGTCACACCTGCTTCATCCGGAAACTGGGGCACAAGTTACCTTCGGACCAGTGACAATCCCGTAGGAGCGGGTCTGCCCTGCTCCCGGCGCAGGTCCCCCGCGCGCCGCCGCCCGAGGCTTGCGCCGCCGCCCGGCCCATGCCACGCGCACAGCCGCGTGCATGTTGGCTTCGGCATCGGAGGAACAGGGTGGACGATCCGGTCGCGGTGCTGGTGACCCGCGGCGGCCATATCGAGAGCCGCCATCGCGGCCGCTTGGCGGTCACCGACCGCACCGGGCGGCTCGCGCTGGCGCTGGGCGATGTCGCGGAGCCGGTCTTCCCCCGCTCGGCGATCAAGTCGTTCCAGGCCGTGCCCCTGGTGGAGACCGGGGCCCTGGACGCATCGGGCGGCGATGCCGCCGACCTGGCGCTCGCCTGCGCCTCGCACAACGGCGAGACCCGCCACGTCGCGCGGGTCAGGGCGTGGCTGGCACGGGCCGGCCTTGCCGAGACCGACTTGCGCTGCGGCAGCCACCCGCCGCTCTTCCCGGACGCCCAGAGGCAGCGCCTCCTGGCCGGGCAGCCGCCCTCGCCCTTGTGCAACAACTGCTCGGGCAAGCATGCCGGGATGCTGATGACAGCCCGCCAGCTCCAGGCACCGCTCACGACGTATCTCCAGCGCGACCATCCGGTGCAGCGCCGGGTCGACCAGGTGCTGCGCGAGCTGACCGGGATCGATCCCCTGCCCGCACCCGGGATCGACGGCTGCGGCGTGCCGTCCTGGCCGATCCCGCTCGATGCGCTGGCCGGCGCCGCCGCCCGCCTCGCCTGTCCCGACCGCCTGTTCCCGGCCCGTGCCGCGGCCCTGCGCCGGATCGCCAATGCGATGACCGCCCATCCCGACCTAGTAGCCGGCACCGGCCGGCTCTGCACCGCGCTGATGCAGGCCGCCCCCTGGATCGTCGCCAAGACCGGGGCCGAGGGCATCTTCCTCGCCGGCAACCGCCGCACCGGCCAGGGCCTGGCCTTGAAGGCGGTGGACGGTGCCACCCGTGCCGCCGAGGCGATGCTGCTGGGGGCACTCGGCCGGCTCGGCTGGCTGGACGGCGCCGAGCCTGGCGCCCTTGCAGCCTTCGGCGAAAAGCCGATCCGCAACGTGGCCGGGCTGGAGGTCGGCCGGATCATGCTCGCCCCGGCCTTCGCGGAGGCCATCCGTTGAGGATCACGGGCGGCGGGCCGGTCATGATCGCCGGCGTGGACGAGGTCGGCCGCGGGCCCTTGTGCGGCCCGGTGGTCGCCTGCGCGGTGATCCTGCCAGCGCCGGTGGAAGGCCTGGCCGACAGCAAGGCCCTGCGCGCCGCCGAGCGCCAGCGCCTCGCCGCCATCCTGCGCGAGCAGGCGATCGTGGCGCTGGGTGCCGCCTCGGTGCGCGAGATCACCCGGCTCAACATCTTCCACGCCTCGATGCTGGCGATGCGCCGGGCGGTGGCGCGGCTGCCGGTCCGCCCGGCCCGGCTCCTGGTCGACGGCAACCGGGTGCCGGACGCGCTCGACCTGCCGGCCGAGGCGATCGTGAAGGGCGACGCGCTGGTCGACTGCATCGCCGCCGCCTCGATCGTCGCCAAGGTGGTGCGCGACCGCGCGATGGCGCGCCTGGCCCTGCGCTGGCCGGGCTACGGCTTCGAGCGCCATGCCGGCTACCCCACCGAATTCCACCGCAAGGCCCTGCTGGAGCTTGGCCCCACCCCGCACCACCGGCCGAGCTTCAAGGGCGTGCTCGGGCCGGCCGAGATGGTGGCCGGGGACGAGGAAGCGATGGCCACAATGGACGAGCCCTCTGGCGCGATGGCGTGATTTCGTGGTCCAAGCGCGGCGGGCAGAGCAACGGGAAACGGGTCCGATGGATCAAGCAGCGGTCATGGCGGAATTCGAGGCGGCAGGCGCGCTGCTGCGCGGCCATTTCATCCTGACCTCCGGCCTGCGCAGCCCCGTCTACCTGCAGTGCGCCCGCGTGCTGATGGACCCGGCGCGCGCCGAGCGCCTGGCCAAGGCGCTGGCCGCGAAGCTGGCCGGCATCGAGGTCGACCTGGTGGTGGCGCCCGCCATGGGCGGCATCCTGGTGGGCCATGAGCTGGCGAGAGCACTGGGCGTGCCCTCGATCTTCACCGAGCGCGTCGATGGAAGCTTCACCCTGCGCCGCGGCTTTGCGATCCCGCCAGGTGCCAGGGTCGTGGTCGCCGAGGACGTGGTCACCACCGGCATGTCGACCAAGGAATGCATGGAGGTGATCCGCGCCGAGGGCGGCCAGGTCGTGGCCGCGGCCTGCCTGGTCGACCGCTCGGGCGGCCGCGCCGACCTCGGCGTGCCGCACCTCGCCTTGATGGCGCTGGACCTGCCAACCTACCAGGCCGACCAGCTCCCGCCGGAGCTCCAGGCGATCCCGCCGGTCAAGCCGGGCTCGCGACCGGGCCAGCCCAAGGCCTGAGCGCTTGCTGTTCGCGCGCAGCCGGCGCCCGGGCTTCTGGGAGCGCACCCGCATGGCCGTGCTGCCGCGCACCGGCCTGCGCCGCGCCATGCGCTACCGGATCCAGCGGATCGGCCGGATGGGCGGCTCGCCGCACTATCTGGCAGGCGGCGTGGCCCTGGGCGTGGCACTGGCACTCACCCCCTGGTTCGGCCTCCATTTCATGATCGCGGTGGTGCTGGCGCGGGTTCTCAGGGTCAGTGCGCCTCTGGCCCTGGCCTTCACGCTGCTGAACAATCCCTGGACCCTGCCGCTCGTGCTGATCGCCGACTACCAGCTCGGCCGGCTGATCCTGGGCGACAGCGCGGTGGGCCTGCCGCCGCTCGACTCGCTGACCTGGAACTATCTGCTGCACGAGGGCGAGGCGCTGCTGCTGCCGCTCACGGCCGGCAGCACGCCCCTCGCCGTGCTGGGCTATTTCGGGGTTTACTGGCCGCTGCGCCGCAAGGTGGCGCGGATGCAGCAGGACCGGCGCGCCCGCCTGGATGCGCGCCGCACCGCTGCCCTGGCGCTGGAGCCGGGCCGGATGGTCGTCTGATTGGGTTGGATTGGGAGGAGTCACATGTCGGAGCTAGCGGATCTCGGCGTCACCGGCCTTGCGGTCATGGGTGCCAACCTCGCCCGCAACGCGGCGCGCAAGGGCCTGAAGGTCGCCGTGCACAACCGCAGCAACGAGAAGACCGAGCGGTTGCTCGCCGAGCACGGCCACGAGGGGAACTTCGTCGGCAGCAGCTCGATGCAGGAATTCGTCGGCTCGCTGGCCAAGCCCCGGGTGGTGATCATCATGGTCAAGGCCGGCCAGCCGACCGACGCGGTGATCAACGAGCTCATCCCGCTCATGGAGAAGGGCGACATCATCGTGGACGGCGGCAACGCCCTGTTCAGCGACACCCGCCGCCGCGAGCGCGATCTCGCCGAGCGGGGCATCCTGTTCGTCGGCATGGGCATCTCGGGCGGCGAGGAAGGTGCCCTGGAAGGCCCCTCCATGATGCCGGGTGGTGCTCGCTCCGCCTGGGACCGCATCGCGCCCATGGTCACCAAGATGGCGGTCTCGGTCGATGGCACGCCCTGCTGCGCCTATATGGGCCCGGACGGTGCCGGCCATTACGTGAAGATGGTGCATAACGGCATCGAATATGCCGACATGCAGCTCATCGCCGAGGCCTACGACCTGATGCGCACGGTCTATGGCATGGGTGCTGCCGAGATCGGCGAGGTGTTCGCCTCCTGGAACACCGGCGACCTCGATTCCTACCTGATCGAGATCACCGCGATCGTCCTCGCCAAGCAGGACGCCGCCACTGGCCAGGCCCTGGTCGACCTGATCCGCGACGAGGCCGAGCAGAAGGGGACCGGCCGCTGGACCGCCCAGTCCGCCCTCGACCTGGGCGTGCCGATCACCGCGATCACCGAGGCCGTCTACGCCCGCGCCCTTTCCGGCCGCCCCGTCCAGCGCGCCGCTGCCGCCAAGGCGCTCGGCGAGATCAAGCCCGCCGGGAAGAAGGCCGGCCCGACCGAGATCGGGATGATCCGCGACGCGCTCTATGCGTCGAAGATCGTCGCCTACGCCCAGGGCTTCGAGCAGCTCGAGGTCGCATCCAGGACCTATGACTGGAACCTCGACCTCGGCACGATCGCCACGATCTGGCGCGGCGGCTGCATCATCCGCGCCGCCTTCCTCGACCGGATCAAGGAAGGCTATGCCGAGCACGGCGGCGCCCCCAGCCTCCTGCTCCAGCCCTATTTCCGCGACGGCGTGCTGAAGGCGGAGAAGGCTTGGCGCGACGTGGTGGTCCTGGCGATCCAGAACGGCGTCGCCGTCCCGGCCTTCGCCTCGTCCCTGGCCTATTACGACGGCCTGCGCCGCTCCCGCGGCCCCGCCAACCTGCTCCAGGGCCTGCGCGACTATTTCGGCGCGCACACCTACCGCCGCTTCGACAAGGACGGCAGCTTCCACACCCGCTGGTCGCAGGACGGGAGCGAGGTGGAGGTCTGAGCGAGCGCCGGCAACCCAGGCCGGCGCGCCCGTCTCTCCTGACATGCATCGGGGCGCCTGAAGGGGCCGGGAAAGTGCGGCGAGCGGGTCAGATGCCCGCTCGCTTCCTCATGTCAGCGCATCCTCCACCGTCGTGAAGATCAGGCTGGTCGAGAAGGAAGTGATGTTGAACAGGGTGACGGTGCCGCCGCCAGTGCTGTTCTGCACGGCAAACTGAAGCGATTCAGCCGTGGTACCGCCGTAGGTCGCATCAATGATGCTGGCGAGAGCGTCATCGCCATTGACGATGCCGTCGCCATTGCTGTCGAGCGGATCGATGTCATCGGGCAGAAGCAGCCTGAAGCCGCCGACGCTGTCGACGATCAGGTCATTGCCGACGCTGTGGCTGGCATCACCGATGTACCAGCTATACACGTCCATCTCTGGACCACCCACCAGGATGTCATCGCCAAGGCTGCCCTCGTCGGTGCCGATGAGGAAATCCCGTCCAGCACCGCCGAACATGATGTCGTCGCCGACGCCACCCTGCAGCGTGTCGTTGCCGATACCGCCCCGCAACTCGTCGTTGCCGTCGCCGCCCTTCAGATAGTCGTCACCGGCATCACCAAACAGGATGCCTGATCCGACACCGCCGTTGATGTTGTCGTCGCCCTGTCCGCCGCGCAGTTCACCGCTGCCGGAGAGCGTATCATTGCCGTCGCCGCCATAAAGATAGTTGCGGCCACCTGGATCGAAGACTGTATCGTCGCCGGCATTGCCGAAGATGGTGTCATTGCCCAACCCACCTTCGACATAGTCATTGCCGAGACCACCGTGGATCAGATCGTCACCCTCATTGCCGTAGATACGGTCGTTCCCATCACCACCAAGGACAAAATCGTCCCCGGCACCGGCCTTGATGAAGTCATTCCCAACACTGCCATAGAGGCGGTCATTGCCGGCAGCGCCGTACAGCCGATCGTCTCCTTCGCGACCGTCGATGATGTCGGCGAGCGCAGTGCCCACCAACGTGTCCGGGCCCTGCGTACCAGAGATCGTCGCCATGCTTCACTCCCGGCAGAGCCTGAGGGTTGGTGGCGGACGCTTGGCAGTTTCTACACGTTACGTAAAGTTAATCATTCCAACAGATAGCCGAAATCTCGCGGCCGTGCGCCTCCACAAGCCCACATTAGGCATGTGGAAGACGCCCGCTCGCATGTCGCTCAAGCCGGCCAGCACCTCATCGGCGCCGGCCGGCAGCCGGTCATTCCACCGCGTCGAGCACCGCAACCAGCTTGTCGACGATCTCGTCGATATGGGCCTTGGTCAGCACCAGCGGCGGCGACATGGCGATCGTGTCGGCGGTGACGCGCAGCATGATGCCCTTCTCGTAGCCTTCCACCATCGCGTCATAGGCCCGCTCGGCCGGCGCACCCGGGCGCGGCGCCAGCTCGACCGCGGCCATGATGCCGATGGTGCGGATGTCGATGACGTTGCGCTTGCCCTTCAGCGAATGGACCGCATCGCCCCAGTAGCTCTCCAGGGCGGCGGCGTTCTCGAACACGCCCTCCTCCTTGTAGACATCCAGCGTGGCGAGTGCCGCAGCACAGGCGACCGGGTGCGCCGAGTAGGTGTAGCCGTGGAACAGCTCGATCGCCCGCTCCGGCCCGCCGTTGTTCATGAAGGTGTCGTAGATCTCCTTGGACACCATCACCGCACCCATGGGGATGGTGGCCGAGGTCAGGCCCTTGGCCGTGGTGATCATGTCCGGCTGCACGCCGAAATATTCGGCACCCGACGACTTGCCGAGCCGGCCATAGCCGGTGATCACCTCGTCGAAGATCAGCAGGATGCCGTGCTTCTTCGTGATCTCGCGCAGCTTCTGCAGGTAGCCCACCGGCGGGGCCAGCACGCCGGTCGAGCCCGCCACCGGCTCCACGATCACCGCCGCGATGTTCGACGCGTCGTGCAGCGCCACCAGCCGCTCCAGGTCGTCGGCCAGGTGCGCGCCCCACTCGGGCTGGCCCTTGCTGTAGGCCTGGTGCTCCAGGCTGTAGGTGTGCGGCAGGTGGTCGACGCCCGCCAGCATGGCGCCGAAATACATCCGGTTCTTGACCATGCCGCCGACGGAGATGCCGCCGAAGCCCACGCCGTGATAGCCGCGCTCGCGGCCGATCAGCCGGGTGCGGGTGCCCTGCCCTTTGGCGCGGTGGTAGGCCAGCGCGATCTTGAGCGCCGTGTCGACCGATTCCGAGCCGGAATTGGTGAAGAAGGCGTGGTCCAGGTCCCCTGGGAACAGGTGCGCCAGGCGCGAGGCCAGCTCGAACGACTTGGGATGCGCCCACTGGAAGGGCGGCGCGAAGTCGAGATCGGCCGCCTGGTTCTGGATCGCCGCCACGATCTTGGGATGGGCATGGCCGGCATTGACGCACCACAGGCCCGCCGTGGCGTCGAGCAGCTTGCGGCCGTCCTGGGTGGTGTAGTGCAGGCCCTCGGCCTTCACGAGCATCCGCGGGTTCTTCTTGAAGTCGCGGTTGGCCGTGAACGGCATCCAGAAGCTCTCGAGATCGTTCGGAGCGGTGGCGAGATCCTTGGTGAGCATCCTTAGCCTCTGCACTGATGGGGCCGGCCCCTGCCGGGTTCGGCGGGACCAGGACCGGAACGATCACATCATGACGTAGCCTGCAAGCCAGAGCCAGGAGGCTGCGGCCGCCAGGGACAGCAGGGTCATCGGGATCCCGGCTCTGGCATGGTCCAGGAAGCCCAAGCGCACCCCGGCCTCGGCGGCGCGCTCGACCGTGATGATGTTGGCGAGGCTGCCGATGATCAGGAAGTTGCCGGCCAGCGTCGAGAGCGAGGCCAGGGCGTAGAGCGCGCCGTCCGGCAGGTCCGGCAGGATGCCCAGGATCAGCATGACGATCGGCACGTTGCCGATCGTGTTGCTGCCGAGCAGCGCCAAAGGAGCGAGTACCGCCAGCCGGTCGGGCAGCAGGCCCATCTCCTCCAGCCGGGCGATGGCGATCGCCGGCAGCCCGGTATCGGCCAGGGCCGCGGTCACCACGAACAGCCCGCCGAACAGGACCAGCAGGTGCCAGTCCACCAGGCCCAGCAGCTGCCGGGTCGCCATCCGCCGGCTGACCAGGAGCGCTCCCGCCACCACCAGCACGGTGGAGATGTGCGGGATCGGGGTGGTGAAGCCCGCGAGCAGCACCGCCGTCCAGAACAGCGCCTTGACCATCGCCCCGCGCGCCACCGGCGGCCGCGCCACCGGCTCGCGCGCCACCATCCCTGCCTCGGCCGGCCGCTCGACCAGCGCCGCGCGCCACTGCCAGCGCACCACCAGCCACACCGCCACGAGCCCGGCCAGGGCCGGCGGAGTGCAGGCGGCGGCGAAGTCCCAGAATTCCAGCCCGCCCACCGAGCCGATCAGGATGTTCTGCGGGTTGCCGATCAGCGTCGCGGCCGAGCCGGCATTGGCCGCCCCGGTGAGTGCGATCAGATAGGGCCTGGGGTCCAGCCCGCGGGCCAGGAGCCCCTGGCAGAGGAGCGGCGTGATCGCCCAGACCACCACGTCGTTGGCCAGCACCGCGGACAGGATACCCGGCACCACCACCACGACGGCCAGGATGGCGGCCGGGCTCGCTTTGGTCGCGGCGACCGTCCAGGCGACCCGGTCATAGAAGCCCGCGGCCGCGAACTGCGCCGAGAGCACCATCAGGCCGAACAGGATCACCAGCGTCGGGAAGTCGATCGCCGCCAGCACCCGTTCGGGCGACACCACCTCGGTCGCGAACAGCACGATGGCGCCCAGCAGCGCGATACCGGTGCGGTCGATCCGCAGGCCCGGCCAGCGACCCAGCGCCATGCCCGCATAGACGGCGAGAAAGGTGGCGACGACCAGCAGCGTCAAGGAAATGGCCTCCAGCCGGCCTTGGCGCTAACTTCGCTGGGGCCGGCTCCGCACAAGCGGCAGGCGGGCATGGATTGTCCAGTGTGGAATATGTCGCTAAGGCGACAGCGTGCGGCGGGCCACGTGGTCCGAAAGCCGGTCATGGAGCGGATCATGCAGCAGCGGACACAGGTCGCTCAGAGTGTATCGGGCGTCGAGCGCGCCACGGCGGGGATGCTGGCCCTGCTGCTGGGCCTCTTCCTGGTCTGGGGAGCCGGTTTCGCCAACTCCCAGGCCATCCACGACGCGGCGCATGACGGCCGCCACAGCTTCGCCTTCCCCTGCCACTGACCGGCCCGACGGATCCCCTGCCATGCTCAGCATGTTCCGCCGCGTGGTGCTGACCGGCATCGGCGCCGGCCTCCTCGCCGGCCTGCTCGTCACCTTCGTCCAGGCCTTCACCACGATCCCGCTGATCGTCGCGGCTGAGGTCTACGAGACCGGCCACGATCACGAACATGAGCATGACGCCCGCCTCGACGGCAGCCTGCTGGTTCTCGCCCACTCCACGGTCGGCGAGCCCATGGCCCTGCCGGGCGAGCCGGAGCCGGTCTCGTTCGAGCGGCGGATCTCCACGCTCCTCGCGAACCTGGTCACCGGTGCCGGGTTCGGCCTGCTGCTGGCCGGCGCCATGACGCTGGCCGGCCACGGCTTCACCCCGCAGCGCGGCCTGCTCTGGGGCATGGCCGGCTTTGCCACCTTCACCCTGGCCCCCTCGCTGGGCCTGGCGCCGGAAGTGCCGGGTGCCGTCACCGCGGAGCTGGCGGCACGCCAGGCCTGGTGGCTGATGACCGCCGGCCTCACCGCCGCCGGCCTGGCGCTGATCCTGCTCTCCGGGCGCAGCCTCCTGGCGGCCTTGGGCATCGTGCTGCTCGCCATGCCGCACGTCATCGGCTCGCCGGCCGCCGGCATCCATGGCGGTGCGGTCCCGCCCGAGATCGCCGCGGAGTTCGTCAGCGCCTCCATGGTCAGCCAGGCGATCTTCTGGGCGGTGCTGGGCTATGCGGTGGGCTGGATCGGCCACCGCCTGGACGCGCCGGCACCGGCCCGCCTGCCTCAGCCGGCCTGATCGTCCGGGTCGCGGCCCTGGGGCGGAGCCCTCCCCTCCAGGACCTCGACCGGCACCCCCATCGCGGCGGCGAGCCGGACCTGGCCGCTGCCGCGCCTGGCCGGCTGCTGCTGGCTCCCGTGCGGCTTCCAGCCCGACAGATGCAGGATGTCGAAGCTGGCGATCACCCTGCCATCGGCCCGGGCGAACTGTTCCCCATAGATCTGGGCGGCGCGCAGGAGCAGGTCGCGGCGGAACAGGCCCTTCGGCCGTTCCAGCAGCGCCCCGCCCTCGCCCATCGACTGGAGCTCGTGCAGCAGCGCCAGCGCGTCGGGATAGGACACGGTGATGCGGTCCACATCCGCCACCGGCAGGGCCAGCCCCGCCCGCTGCAGGAGCGCGGCGGCATCACGGATGTCGACGAACGGCGCCACCCGCATGGCCGCCCCGCCCTTGATGTCCAGCTCGGCCTGCATCAGCGCGGTGCGCAGCTCGAACAGGCTCTCGCCGCCCAGGAGCGCCAGCAGCATCAGCCCGTCGGGTGCCAGGATCCGGCGCAGCTGGAGAAGCACGCCCGGCAGGTCGTCGACATGGTGCAGCGCCAAAGCACTCACCACGAGGTCGAAGCTCTCGTCGGCAAACGGCAGCGCTTCCGGCTCGGCCTGGACCTTCAGCCCGGGCCCGACATCCAGAGCATCGGCCACCGGATCGACCGCCACGATGAGTTCCTTCCCCGGCCCGGCCAGCCGCAGGAGGTCGGCGAGCCGGCCGCGCCAGCTCCCCAATTCCAGGACCCGGGGAAACGGCCGGCGGATCTCGCCCAGGCGCTCGACCAGCCGGTCGGCCACCTCGTCCAGGAGGAAGGGCTGATATTCCCGGTCGGCCAGCGCGCGGATGCGGTTGCGGTGCACGGCCCGCCGGTCGAAGAGGCGGGGAAGCTCGGTCATGTTGCTCGTGCCAATAGGTCGATGCGACGGGTGCGCCCGGCAAAGCGCAGGCTCAGACAGAGAAATGCGAGGGCCAGGCCGATCAGCAATCCCAGCCACAGCCCGATCAGGCCGAATCCGGCCGGGAAGGCCAGGAGCCAGGCCGAGCCGACCATGGCCGGCCAGAAGCAGCTCACATGGATCGCGGTGGGGACCCAGGTGTCGCCGGTACCGCGCAGGGCCGCCGTGACGATGCCCTGGCCGCTGTCCACCAGCATGGTGGGACCGACCACCAGCAGGGCCGTGGCAATCGCCGCCACCACCAGCGGGTCGGCAGCATAGAGCCAGCCGATCGGCAGGCGCAGCCCCAGGATGAACGGCAGGAAGCCCAGCATGATGACGAGGCCGATGGCGACCCCGACCCAGCCGGCGCGGGCGACCCGCTCACTGGCACCCGAACCCACCGCATGGCCGACCCGCACCGAGGTGGCGGTCGCCACGCCCAGGGTCAGCATGTAGAACAGCGCGTTCAGGTTCATCACCGCCTGGTGCGCTGCGAGCTGCACCGTGCCGAGCCAGCCGGCCATCACCAGGATGAACTGGAAGGCGCTGCTTTCCAGCCCCTGCGAGGCCGCGAACGGCAGGCCCAGGCGCAGAAGCTGGCGGCGCACCGGCCAGACCGGCGCCAGCCGGCCGCGCACGCCATAGGCGCCATGGCCCTTGAAGCTGAGCGCATAGGCGATCAGGGCCAAGGCACCTACCCAGCGGGTGATCGAGGTGGACAGCGCCGCCCCCTGCGCCCCCAGCATCGGCAGGCCGAACGGGCCGAACATCAGGAGCCAGTTCAGGAGCGCATCGAGCAGCACGCCGGCCCACATCACCACCATCCCGGCATGGGGCCGGCCGATCGCCTCCAGAAAATAGCTGGTGGCCGAGAACAGCAGCACGGCCGGCATCGCCAGGGCGAAGGCGCGCATGACTTCCGCACCGCCCGCCACCACTTCCGGGCTCTGCCCCAGCCAGCCGAGGATCGTCTCGCCCGGCAGGAGCAACAGGCCGGTGACAACGCCCAGCAGGCCCGTGTCGATGCAGGCGATCCGCCAGATTCGCCCGGTTTCGCTGGCCTGCCCCGCCCCCATCGCCTGGGACACCAGCACCACCGTGCCGGTGGCAAGCCCGATGCCCAGCAGCATGAACAGGATGAAGGGGGCGTTGCCGACCGCGTAGAAGGCCAGCTCGCTGGCCCCGAACCGCCCGGTCATGATCGTGTCGACGGCGGCCATCACCAGGATGCCGGCGCGTGCCACCATGACGGGAAGGGCGAGACGCAGGGTCTCGCGGATGTCGGCACGCATGGGAAAGCCACCCGGACAGCCGGGTCGCCCGCCCGGACAGTTTGCTTAGATCATTCGGCGATCAGGTAGGAGGCGAGCCCGCCATCCTCCGTGCCAGCATAGAGCCGCTTGCCGTCCTTGGAGAAGACCAGGGCGGTCACCATGTCGGCACCCGGGCTGTCCAGCGGGATGCTGCGGTCCGAGCCGAACGAGAGCAGCTTGGCCGAGCCGTCGGCATGGCCCACCGCCACGATCGCCACCGAGGGGTGGAACGCCACCGCGGTGATCGGCACGTCGGTGTATTCGCCCAGCTCCTCCGGCGCCTTGCCCATCGGCCCCTTGCCGGTGAAGTCCCAGACCACCAGCGTGTCGGAGCCGCCCGTGCCGAGCTTCTTGCCGTCCGGCGAGAAGGCCAGCGTGCGGGGCTTGGCCGGGTAGCCCGACATGCGCATGTCCTGCCCGTCGGCCAGCCGCCAGCCATGCAGCTCGTTTTCCTGCATGGTGGTGACGAGATAGCGCCCGGTCGGGTCGAACGCCGCCTTGAGATGGCTGCCCTTCCAGGTCAGCCGCTTGGGCTCCTGCTTGGCGAGCTCCGTCCACCAGATGCTGACGCCGTTATAGTGGGTCGCCGCCAGCCGCTTGCCCTTGGGGTCCAGCGCCAGGCTGGCAATGGTGGACGGATGGTCGGCGAACACCGCCTTCTCCCGCCCGTCCCGGCCCAGCACCCGGGCCTCCTTGCCGGCCGCGAATACGGTGTTGCCACCGGCCGGATCGGTCACCACCGCGGCGATCCAGCGCCTCGGCACCTTGGCGATCTCGACCGGCGCCTCGCCCGGCACCGAGCGCACGAGGCGGCCGTCATCGCCGCCCGAGACCAGCCCCTTGCCGTCATGAGCCAGTGCCGCCGAGAGCAGCACGCCGCCATGGGCGGCCGTGGGCTCGACTGGCTTAGTGGCGATGTCGGACCGATCCCCCCACCAGACCCGGCCATCGCCCAGGCCTGCCGCCACCAGCTCGCCCACGGGCTGGATCGCTACGACCGGAGCGCCGGCCCCGACGATCGAGGCCGGCAGGCGCGGAGCAGCCGCCATCACTGCGTCACGCAGGCGGCAAACGCCGTCTCGAGCGCCGCCTTGTCCAGGTGCCGACCGATCAGCACCAGCCGGCTCCAGCGCGGCTCGCCGGCCTTCCATTCCCGCTGGAAGCCGCCGTCGCGGATCATGTGGACGCCCTGGATCACGAAGCGCTCGTCCTTGCCCTTTACGTCCAGGATGCCCTTGTAGCGCAGGATGTTCGGGCCCTGCTCGGCCAGGATCTGGCCGAACCAGCGCTCGAATAGGTCCGGGTTGATCGGCTTGTCCGCCTTCAGCGAGACCGAGCTGATCCCGGAATGGGCGATGTGCTCGTCGTCGTGATGGTAGTGGTGCCCGTGGTCGTGATCATGCCCGTGATCATGATCGTGATGATCATGGCCGTGGTGATGATGGTTGTGGCCGCAGTCCGGGCCGCAGACGTGATCGTGGCCGTGATGATGGTGGTGATGGTCGTGCCCGTGCTCCAAAAAGTCCGGGTCGAGCTTCAGGATGCGCGACAGGTCGAACGCACCCCGGTCCAGGATCTCGCCCAGCGCCACGTCGGAGTTGCGGGTCTCGTGGATCTTGGCGAAGCGGTTGATCCCGCGGATCGCCCGGCGCACCTCGGCCAGCTCCTCAGGGGTCACCAGGTCGGTCTTGTTCAGCAGGATCACGTCCGCGAACGCGATCTGGTCCACCGCCTCCTGGCTGTCCTCGATCCGCTGGCGGACATGCTTGGCGTCCACCACGGTCACCACCGCGTCCAGCCGCGACTTCTTGGCGACGTCCTCGTCGACGAAGAAGGTCTGGGCCACGGGTGCGGGGTCGGCGAGACCGGTCGTCTCGATCACGATGCCGTCGAAGCGGTCGCGCCGCTTCATCAGCCCTTCGATCACCCGGATCAGGTCGCCGCGCACCGTGCAGCAGATGCAGCCATTGTTCATCTCGAACACCTCCTCGTCGCTTTCGACGAGCAGGTCGTTGTCGATGCCGATCTCCCCGAACTCGTTGACGATCACGGCGTATTTCTTGCCGTGGTCCTCGGTGAGGATCCGGTTGAGGAGCGTCGTCTTGCCGGCACCGAGATAGCCGGTGAGCACGGTGACGGGGGTCTGATCGCTCATGGAATGGCTCTTTTCCGCTGGTTCGCTGCCGTCACGCCGAATAGGCGGCCTTGCCCATGTAAGGCAGGGCGCCGGCAAAATCCGCCGCCTCGCCCAATGCCTCCTCGATCCGGATGCCCTCGTTCCACTTGGCCATCCGCTCGGAGCGGGTGAAGCTGCCGACCTTCAATTGAGGAACGCCCCACCCGACCGCAAGATGCACGATCGTGACGTCCTCGCTCTCGCCTGAGCGTGCCGACACGATCGCCCCCATCCTGGCAGCCCTCGCGGCCTCCCAGGCGGCCTTGGTCTCGGTGAGCGTGCCGCGCTGGTTGGGCTTCACCAGCACGGTGTCGCACAGCTGCCCGGCCGCGGCGTCGCGCACCCGCTCGGCGTCAGTCACCAGGAAGTCGTCGCCCACCACCTGGACCCGGTCGCCCAGCTTCGCGGTGAAGGCCCGGAAGCCCTCGGGGTCGTCCTCGGCCAGCGGGTCCTCCACCGACACGATCGGATAGCGGCCGATCCAGCCCGTCAGCACCTCGATCATTCCGGCGGCATCCAGCTCCCGCCCATCCCGCGCCAGCCGGTAGCGCCCGTTCCTGCCGAACTGGCTGGCCGCCACGTCCAAGGAGATCGCGACCTGCTCAAAAGGCCGGTAGCCCGCCCGCTCGATCGCCTTGGTGAGCATGCCCAGCGCATCCTCGTTGCCGTCGAACAGCGGCCAGAAGCCGCCCTCGTCGGCCACGCCGGCCAGCTTGCCGGCATCCTTCATCAGGCCGCCCGCGGCGCGATAGACCTCCGCGGTCCATTCCAGCGCCTGCGCGAAGCTCGCCGCCCCCGGGCAGACCACCATGAAGTCCTGGATGTCCAGCCGCCCGGCCGCATGGGCGCCGCCGCCGAAGATCTGGATCTCGGGCAGCGGCAGCCGGCGCGCCGCCTCCCCGCCCAGCCACCGCCAGAGCGGCACGCCCTCGCCGGCCGCAGCCGCATGGGCCGCCGCCATCGACACCGCGATCGTGGCGTTGCCGCCGAGCTTCCGCTTCTCCGGCGTGCCGTCCAGTTCGATCAGGACCCCGTCGACCGCCGACTGGTCCCGCACATCGACGCCCAGCAATGCCGTGCGGATCGGCCCGTTCACCGCGTCCACCGCCAGGCGCACGTCCATGCCGCCGAACGCTTCCCCGCCATCGCGACGGTCCAGCGCCTCGCCGGAGCCCGTCGAAGCCCCCGCCGGTGCAATCGCCCGGCCGAAGGCACCGCCTTCGGTGATCACGTCCGCTTCCACGGTCGGCCGCCCGCGGCTGTCCCAGACCCGCCGGGCGCGGATCTCCCTGATCTTCTGGCTCAAACGGCGGTCTCCTCGGCCCAGACGGCGCGGATGGCGGACAGCCGGTCCGGCACGTGCTGGAGGAAATGGCGGCCGACCTTGCGCACCTTTTCCCGGTCGTCCTGGCCGCGCAGATACTCGACCGGCGACTTGCCGTCGACCCGGGCCAACAGCAGGCCGGGCAGCAATGCTGCCGCCCGCTCCTCCAGCCGGTCGCGCCGCTCCCAGACCGCAGCCGCCAGATAGGCCTCGGCCAGCGCGTCGAAGGCGACCAGATAGGCGGCGGCATCGCGGCGGCGCCACAGGCATTTGAGCAGGAGATGGTTCAGGCAGAAGGCCAGGTCGAAGGCGGGGTCGCCATACCAGGCGCATTCCGCGTCCAGGAACACCGGCCCGCGCGGCCCGATCAGGATGTTCTTCGGGCTGACATCGCCATGGACCAGCGCGATGCGGTTGGCCGCCGTGGTCCGCACCAGGGCGCGGAGCTGCCGCCCGAGATCGGGATGGACCTCGGCGGTGGCCAGGAGATAGGGCGCCAGGCGGATCTCGTGGAAGATCTTGTCGGTGGCGAAGCGCTGCGCCACCTCGGGCCTTCGCGCGGTGCCGGCATGGATCGCCGCCAGCGTCGCCCCCACCGCACCGGCATGATAGGCCAGGATCTGGCCGTCCATCAGCAGCCGCTTCCACAAGGGATGGTCGCGCGGCTCCAGGTAAGCCATCACCAGCGCCCCCAGGATCGCGTCCTGGTGCAGCAGCCTCGGCACGGCGCGCGGGGCAAAGCGCCGCGCCTCCTGCATCCAGGCGGCCTCATAGGCGTTGCGCTCGACCGGAGCCTGCCAGTCCTGCGCCACCTTCAGCTTCGGCAGCGCCCGCTTCACCGCCACCGGCCCGCCCGGCAGCTCGACCCGCCAGATATCGGAACTGACACCGCCGGTCAGCGGCGCCATGCTCGGGTCCGGGCCGAACTCCAGCAGGCCGGCCCGCCGCAGGACAGCCAGGATCGTGCCGTCGGCGGCGGGAGGTTTGTTGGAAGGGGCCATGCCTGATCTGTTGTCCGACCCGAGGTGAGCTCGATGCACGCGCTGCTCGTTTACCAGTCCGACCGCTGGCTCGATAGCCGGCTGGAGCAGCTACCCTTTCCGGTCGAGGCGGTCACCCCGGCCGACAAGCCGGGCGTCATGGCCGCCATGGCGGAGGCCGACGTGCTGCTCCATGCGCTGGACCCGGTGACCAAAGCGCATATCGAGGCCGGGCCGAAGCTCAAGCTGATCCAGAAGATCGGCGTGGGCGTGAACACGATCGACCTGGAGACCGCCAAGGCCAGGGGCATTGCCGTCTGCAACATGCCCGGCACCAACACGGTCGCGGTGGCCGAGCAGGCTCTGCTCCTGATGCTTTCCGTGCTGCGCCGGGTCACCGTCCAGGACCGCGCGTCCCGCCAGGGCCAGGGCTGGTCGGACGCGATCCAGGCGGCTGGCGCCTATGGCGAACTGGCCGGCCGCAGCGTGGGCTTCGTGGGCTTCGGCGCCGTACCCCGCCGCCTGGCCCCGATCATCGAGGCCTTGGGCGGCAAGGTGCTGCGCTGGCACCGCTCGGACGCCGAGGGCCAGCCCGGCCAGCGCATCGAGGTCCTGGAAGACCTGTTCGCAAAAGCCGACATCATCTCCCTCCACCTCCCGCTCCTGCCCGACACGGCGAAGATCGTGAACGCCGACACGCTGAGCCACGTCCGCCCCGGCACGATCCTGGTCAACACCGCCCGCGGCGGCCTGGTCGACGAGCCGGCACTGATCGCCGCCCTGGACGACGGTCGCCTCGCCGGCGCCGGCCTGGACGTGCTCGCCACCGAACCCTTCGAGCCCGCCAACCCGCTCCTCGCCCGCGACGACATCGTCCTGGCCCCGCACAGCGCCTGGCTCACCCGCGAGACCTGGGACCGCTCGCTCGCGGTGATCGTGGAGAACGTGCGCCGGGTCGAGAGCGGCGAGCCGCTGCTGCACCGGGTGGTGTGACCGGGCCGTTCTTCTCCTCCGGCCAGTGGATCCCCCGCCTTCGCGGAGGATGACGGAGAGGATGCGGGGGCGGCAAGGAGGGGTATCAAGGAGGGGAAGGAGGAACGGCCGCAGCCACCTCCTTCATGTCATCCCCCGGCTTGACCGGGGGATCAACCGCATGAGAACCTGAACAGTCGCTCCCGGCCACGCCCCCGGACCACACACCACAACAGCTTTTTGCACAAACGAACCCGAGAACCCCAGGCGCATCAACCACTTGAACTTTTCCTACAAGCACGACCCCACCAGCCGGATCTTGAACCGTTCCAGCCGCCGGCCCATCCTGGCCGCATGAGCCAGATCCTGCCTTCCACCTGCCCCCACGACTGCCCCTCCGTCTGCGCGCTGGACATCGAGCGCCGCGACGACGGCACCATGGGCAAGGTGCGCGGCTCCAACCGGATCGGTTACACGGCCGGCACGCTCTGCGTGAAGGTCAGCCGCTATGCCGAGCGCTTCCACCACCCCGACCGGCTGGGCTTCCCGCTCCTGCGCACCGGCCCCAAGGGCAGCGGCCAGTTCACCCGGATCGGCTGGGACGAGGCGCTGGACCGTGTCGCCGAGGGGCTGCTGGCCGCCGAGCGCCGCCACGGACCGGAAGCGGTCTGGCCGTATTTCTATGCCGGCACCATGGGCTATGTGCAGCGCGACGGGATCGAGCGGCTGCGCCACGTCAAGAAGTACAGCCGGCAGAAGAGCACGTTCTGCGTCACCCTCTCCGACACGGGCTGGCGGGCCGGCTATGGCAAGCGCTGGGGCGTCTCGCCGGTGGAAGCCGGCGAACATGCCGATCTCTGGCTGATCTGGGGCACCAACCCCGTCAACACCCACGTCAACATGATGACCCACATCTCCAAGGCCCGAAAGCGCGGCGCCAAGGTGATCGTGGTCGACGTGTACAAGACCGGCACCGCCGAGATCGCCGACATCCACCTGGCGCCAAGGCCCGGCACGGACGGGGCGCTGGCCTGCGGCATCGCCCATGTCCTGTTCGCCGAGGGCTATGCCGATCAGGCCTTCATCGCCCGCTTCGCCGACCTGCCCTACGAGCGCCTGGCCGACCATTTCGCCAGCCGCACGCCGGAATGGGCCGAAGCCATCTGCGGCATCCCGGCCGACCGGATCCGAGAGGTGGCCCGCCTCTACGGCCAGGCGCGCGCGTCCTATCTGCGGGTCGGCTACGGCTTCACCCGGCAGAAGAACGGCTCGGCCGCCATGCATGCCGTGTCCTGCCTGCCGGTGATCACCGGCGCCTGGCAGCATCTGGGCGGCGGCGCCCTCTACTCAATGGGCGACATCTACGGCCTCGACAAGACGCTGATCGAGGGCCTGGACGTCATGGACCCGGCGATCCGGGTCCTGGACCAGTGCCGCATCGGCCCGGTCCTGAACGGCGACCGCCGCGACCTCGGCGACGGCCCGCCCGTCACCGCCCTGTTCATCCAGAACACCAACCCGGCGATCGTGGCCCCGGAAAGCGCCCTGGTCCGCCAGGGCTTCCTGCGCGACGACCTGTTCACCGTGGTCCATGAGCAGTTCATGACCGATACGGCGAAGCTCGCCGACATCGTCCTGCCGGCCACCATGTTCGTCGAGCACGACGACCTCTACACGGCCAGCGCGCATGCCAACATCCAGGTCACCCGCAAGCTGTTCGAGCCCTTCCGGGAGTGCCGCAGCAACCATCGTGTGCTGGCGGAGATCGCCCGGCGAGTAGGCGCGGAGCATCGCGGCTTCGGCATGACCGAGTGGGAACTGATCGACGACATGCTCCTGCGCTCCGGCTATCCGAATGCCCAGGAGATCCTCGACCGGGGCGGCTACGACGTCCTGGCCGAGCGCTATGACGGCCATTTCCGCAACGGCTTCCCCACCCCGGACGGCCGCTTCCGCTTCGCCCCGCCCTGGCACGAGCTGGGCGAGCGCCACCAGACCATGCCGCCGCTCCCCGACCACCAGCAGGCAATCGAGGAAACGGACGCGGAGCACCCGTTCCGCCTGGTGGCGGCACCCGCCCGGCAGTTCCTGAACTCGAGCTTCACCGAGATGGCGAGCGGCCGCGCCCGCGAGGTCCGCCCGACCGCCCTGCTCCACCCCGACACCATGGCGGCCCTCGCTCTGGCCGACGGCGACCCGGTCCGGGTCGGCAACCGCCGCGGCACCGTCACCGTCCACGCCAAGGCCCGCCCCGCCCAGCATCCGGGCACGGTGGTGATCGAGGGGATCTGGCCCAAGGACGGGTTCGCCGACGGTGAGTGCGTCAACACCCTGATCTCAGCGGAGCCGGGCTTCCCCAACGGTGGCGGCGCCTTCCACGACACCGCCGTCTGGGTCCGCGCCGCCTGAAGCTGATGCCGCGCTGCACCGGTCCGGTGGAAAAGTCGGCGCCTGACGTCCTTCCTCGGAACAAGCGCAAGTTTCGCCCGTTCGCCTGACGGGGAGCGTGCGCGCGAGGAACGGATGCAGACGGTCGACGTCGCGACAGCGTGGTCGGCATGAGCCGGGCCCGGCCGTTCCCAGCGGCCGCCACCCTCGGCATCCTGGCCCTTTCCGCCTGCACCGGCCCGCAATCGGCGCTCGATCCCGCCGGCGAGGACGCCGCCGAAATCGCCGGCCTGTTCTGGCAGATGCTGGCCGGGGCCGCCGTGATCTGGTGCCTGGTGCTGGGCGGCTCGGTGCTGGCGAGCTGGCGGGGCCGCAGCCTGTGGCAGGTGGCGACCGCGCTGAAGGTGATCCTCTGGGCCGGCGCCGTCTTCCCGACCGTGGTGCTGGCCGGCCTGCTGATCCACGGCCTGCGCCTGATGCCGGGCCTGCGGGCCACCGAGAGCGACCTGCGCATCGAGGTGGTGGGCGAGCGGTTCTGGTGGCGGGTCATCTATCACCGGGACGGCGCCCCGCCGGTCACCAGCGCCAACGAGATCCGCCTGCCGGCCGGCGCCACGGTCGAGTTCATCCTGTCCAGCCCCGACGTGATCCATTCCTTCTGGATCCCGCCGCTCGGCGGCAAGACCGACCTGATCCCCGGCCGCACCACGCGCCAGGTCCTCCGCCCGACCAAGCCCGGCGTCTATCGCGGCGCGTGTGCCGAGTTCTGCGGCGCCTCCCACGCCCTGATGGCGCTCACCGCCGAGGTGATGACGCCCGACGACTTCGCCCGCTGGCTCCAAGCCGAGGCCGGCCCCGCCGCCGTCACCGCCGGGCCTGGGCCGGATGCCTTCCTGCGCCATGGCTGCGCCGCCTGCCACACCGTGCGCGGCACGGAGGCGAATGCGCTGGTCGGCCCGGACCTCACCCATCTGGGCAGCCGGCACACCGTGGGTGCGGGCATCCTGGCGAACAGCCCGGCCGCCATCGCCCGCTTCGTCGCCCATGCCGACACGCTCAAGCCGGAGATCCGGATGCCGTCCTACGCCATGCTGCCGGAAACCGAGCTCCGGCTGCTGGCCGACTGGCTGGCGAGCCTGCGATGAGCGAGGCGCCCGACCAGGCCCTGCTCGCCGCCCAGGAGGACCGCCTGCGCCGGGTCTGGGAAACGCCCGGGGGCTGGCGCTACTGGTCGGCGGTCAACAATACCGAGGTCGGCGTCTGGTACACCGCCACCTCGTTCTTCTTCTTCCTGTTCGCAGGCGTGCTGGCGCTGATCATGCGCGGCCAGCTGGCGGTGCCGGACAACGACCTGGTGTCGCCCGGCCTCTACAACCAGCTCTTCACCCTGCACGGCACGATGATGATGTTCCTGTTCGCCGTGCCGATCTTCGAGGCGGTGGCGATCCTGATCCTGCCGCAGATGCTGGCCGCCCGCGACCTGCCCTTCCCGCGGCTTTCGGCCTTCGGCTACTGGTGCTTTTTGATCGGCGGGGTGTTCGTCGCGGGCTCGATCTTCTTCAACGCCGCCCCGGACGGCGGCTGGTTCATGTACCCGCCGCTCACCACCGACCCCGAATTCTCGGGCATCGGCGCCGACATCTGGCTCCTGGGCCTGTCCTTCATCGAGGTCGCCTCGATTGCCGCGGCGGTCGAGCTGATCGTGGGCGTCCTCAAATGCCGACCGCCCGGCATGCGGATCAACCTGATCCCGCTCTATTGCTGGTACGTGCTGATCGTGGCCGGCATGATCCTGTTCGCCTTCCCGCCGCTGATCGCCGGCGACATCCTGTTCGAGATGGAGCGGCTGTTCAACTGGCCGTTCTTCGACCCCTCCCGCGGCGGCGACCCGATCCTGTGGCAGCACCTGTTCTGGATCTTCGGCCATCCCGAGGTCTACATCATCTTCCTGCCGTCGATAGCACTCCTCGCCATGATCGTGCCGACCTTCGCCCAGCGGCCGATCGTGGGCTATGGCTGGATCGTGCTGGCCGCGGTCGGCACCGGTTTCCTGAGTTTCGGCCTCTGGGCCCACCACATGTTCACGACCGGCCTGCCGATCGTCTCGCAGGGCTTCTTCTCCGCCGCCTCCGAGGCGGTGGCGATTCCCACCGGCGTGCAGATCTTCGTGTTCGTCGCGACCATGCTGGCCGGCCGGGTCGTGTTCGCCATCCCCATGCTCTACGCGACCGGCGCGCTGGCGATCTTCGTGTTCGGCGGGCTCACCGGGGTGATGGTGGCACTCGCTCCCTTCGACTGGCAGGCGCACGACAGCTACTTCGTGGTCGCCCACCTCCACTACACCCTGATCGGCGGGATGTTCTTCCCGCTGATCGCCGGGGTCTATTACTTCTATCCCTTCGTGATGGGCCGGATGCTGTCCGACCGCCTGGGCAAATGGGCGTTCTGGCTGATGTTTACCGGCTTCAACATCGCCTTCCTGCCCATGCACTTCACCGGCCTGCGCGGCATGCCGCGGCGGGTCTTCACCTATCCCGAGGGGCTGGGCTTCGACCTGCTCAACCTGGTCTCCACGCTCGGCGCCTTCGTGATGGCGGCGGGCGTGCTGGTGCTGACCTGGGACCTGGTGCGCCCGCTGAATTGGAAGCCGAAAGCCCCGAAGAACCCCTGGAACGCCGGCACGCTGGAATGGGCCGAGGGCGACCCGGAAAGCCCCTGGGGGATCCGCAGCGTGCCGATCATCGAGAGCCGCTATCCCCTGTGGGACCAGCCGGACCTCGCACGGAAGATCCATGAGGGCCGCTTCTTCCTCCCCGATGCCGAGGAGGGCAAGCGCGAGACCATGGTCACCACCGTGCTCGACGCCGAGCCGCTCCAGGTCCTGCGCCTGCCGGGCAATTCCTTCCTGCCGATGCTGGCCGCCGTGTTCGTTGGCGGCTCGTTCATCGCCGCCACCTTCCACTGGTGGGTCACCACCATCCTGTCGGGCGTGATCGGCATCGGCGTGATCATGGTCTGGCTGTGGACCGGCACCTCGATGATCCCGGAGAAGCGGGAGAAGAACGCCGGCCTCGGCACGGTCCTGCCGCTCTATGCCTCAGGCCCGAGCTCGGTCGGCTGGTGGGCCATGTTCATCACCATGGTGGGCGACGGCACGGCGTTCGGCAGCCTGGTGTTCTCCTATTTCTTCTACTGGACGATCCGCCCGGACTTCCCGCCGCCCGACGCCACCGGACCTGGCCAGTTCTACCCGACGCTGGCCGCGATCCTGGCCCTGCTCGCCTGGGGGCTGATGCTGCTGGCACGCACCCGCAACCGGGCCGGCCATGAGCTCAAGGCCCTGTTCATGGTGATGGGCTCGGCCTTCGCGGCACTCGGCTCCGGTGCGGCCATCCTCTGGGCGCCCTATGTCACCGGGCTCGAGCCCACCCGCGATTCCTATGATGCCACCGTCTGGGTGCTGGCGATCTGGACGGCGGTGCATCTGGGCGTGGGCGTACTGATGCAGGGCTACTGCGTCGCCCGGGGCCTCGCCGGCAAGCTCTCGGCCCGCCACGACATCGACCTGCAGAACGTCACGCTCTACTGGCACTTCGCCACCATCACCGCGCTGACGACCGCGCTCGTGACCGGCCTGTTCCCCCTGGCCGTGGGAGGCGGATGATGCTGCGCTTCGGGGACAAGGCCAATCTCTGGTTCCTGATCGCCCCGCCGACGATCTGGGCGCTGCATTTCCTGTTCTGCTACGTCACCGCTGCGGTGATCTGCGCCAAGTCCGGCCTGTCTGCCGATCTCCGCCCGATCCAGATCGCGATCGGTGCGGCGACCGTGGTGGCCGCCCTCCTGATCGTGGCGGCCGGCTGGAAGGCCTACCGCCACTGGCGGCCCAGTTCCGAACTGCCGCCCTATGACGACCCGTCCGATGACGACCGCGAGCAGTTCCTGGGTATCTCCACCTTCCTCTTGAGCTGCCTGAGCCTGGTGGGCGTGGTGTTCGTGGCCCTGCCGGCCCTGTTCATCGCGGACTGCCGCTGATGCGCTGGCGGTTCCTCCTGCCGGGCCTCCTGGTCCTCGCCCTTGCCTGGCTGGGCCCCCTGCCCGCCATGGCCGCCCATTCGTTCGCCGCGCACATGACGATCCACATGGCGGTGGTGGCCGTGGCGGCACCACTGCTCGCGGCCGCCATCGCCGGCACCCGCTTCGACCCTTCCCCTGGCCGGGCGATCCTGTTCGGGCCCCTACCCGCCTCCCTGGTCGAGCTGGTTGCTGTCTGGGCCTGGCACGCGCCGGCCCTCCACGAGGCGGCGCGCTACTCCACGCCCTGGTTCGTCCTGGAGCAGGCCTGCTTCTTCCTGTCCGGCCTGCTGGTCTGGATCGCCTGCCTGGGCTTTGCCGCGAAGGAGCGGACCGGGCGCAGCCTGCTGGGTACGCTGGGCCTCCTGTTCACCTCCATCCACATGACCCTGCTGGGCGCCCTGCTCGCCTTCGCCCATCGCCCCCTGTTCGGCCATGGCGGCGAGCATGACCTGGCGGACCAGCAGCTCGGCGGCATCGTCATGCTGCTGGTGGGCGGCGCCTCCTATCTCTCCGGCGGCCTGTTCCTGGTGGCCCGGCTGTTCCGCACCGAGGCAGGCTGGCGCGGGAGTGCCTCATGATCACCTGGCGACAGGGGCTGCTGGGCCTGGTCCTGCTGGCGCTGGCCGGGCTGCTCCTGGCCTGGTCCGGCCTGATCGGCATCGGCGCCGGCTCCGGCCACTGGAAGATCACCGACCTCGTCCTGCACTGGGCGATGGAGCAGTCGGTCGAGACGGCAGCCCTGTCGGTGGAGGAGCCGCCCGAGCTGGACGAGCCCCGCCAGATCCGCCGGGCGGCCGGCCATTTCGAGGCGAGCTGCGCGTTCTGCCACGGCTCGCCCCTGCGCGGCCGCCCGCCTCTGTCCGACCGGATGACCCCGCCCCCGCCGCCGCTCACCCAATCGGCCGAGATCTGGAGCGCGGCCGAGCTGTTCGTGATCGTCCAGCAGGGCGTGAAGTTCACCGGCATGCCCGCCTGGATCGCACCGGAACGTGCCGACGAGGTCTGGGCGATGGTGTCCTTCCTGCGCGTCCTGCCCGGGATGGATGCCGCCACCTATCGGGACCTGGCCTTCGGGACCGGCCCGCCGTCGGAAGCCGATGCCGATCCGGTGCTGGCCAATTGTGCGCGCTGCCACGGGTTCGATGGCGGCACCGACGGCGGCGCCTTCCCGATGATCGGCGGCCTGCCCGAGGCCTATCTGCGCGACACGCTCCAGGCGTTCGCCAACGGCACCAGGCAGAGCGGCATCATGCGCTTTGCCGCAGCCGGCCTGACCCCGGACGCCATCGCGCGGGTCTCGGCCCATTATGCCAGCCAGCGCCCGCCGGCCGCTCCCCCGGGCGAAGAACTGACGGCGGGCCTCCTGGCGCATGGCGAGAAGATCGCGACGGAGGGCATTCCGGAGGAAAGGGTTCCGGCCTGCGGGCGCTGCCATGCCGACCGGCCCGGACGCAACCCGGCCTTTCCGGAGCTGGACGGCCAGGCGGCCTGGTATCTCGAGGAGCAGCTCCATCTGTTCAAGGCGGGCGCGCGCGGCGGCGGCCCCTATGCCCGGCTGATGGCCAAGGTCGTGCCGGGCCTCACGCCGGAAGACATCGAGGCGGTCGCCGCCTATTATGCCTCGCTGCCGGCCACGCCGCAGGCCGCAGCGACACGTTGACATTTCGGCGACCGCAAGTATTGTCCGCGGACCGTCCGGGTACCCCTACCCGGCGTGCCGTGTTGTTCGGTACATTCCGACCTCAGGATCTTCGTCCCATGTACGCAGTCGTCAAGACCGGCGGCAAGCAGTACCGCGTGACCCCCAACGAGGTGATCCGCGTCGAACTGCTGCCCGCAGAAGCCGGTGCAACCGTTGAGCTCACTGAAGTCCTGATGGTCGGTGGTGACTCTCCCGTCGTCGGTTCCCCGCTGGTCGCGGGCGCCAAGGTGACGGCTACCGTCCTCGAGCAGGACAAGGACGATAAGATCATCGTCTTCAAGAAGCGCCGCCGGAAGCATTACCGCCGCCGGACCGGCCATCGCCAGATGAAGACCGTCCTGCGCATCCAGGAGATCGTCGCGGCCTGAACGGCCCGGCCTTCTTGAGAATCCGCGGGCACCTGCCCATTTGGACAACGAGTGTCGTTTCCGGCTTGTTCGGCGACGATTTCAGCAGTGGAGACATCCCATGGCGCATAAAAAGGCCGGTGGCTCTTCGCGGAACGGTCGCGATTCGGCCGGTCAGCGCCTCGGCGTGAAGAAGTTCGGCAGCGAGAACGTCGTCGCCGGCAACATCATCGTCCGTCAGCGCGGCACCAAGTGGCACATCGGCACGGGCGTGGGCCTCGGCCGCGACTACACGATCTTCGCCACCCAGGACGGGCAGGTGAAGTTCCACGATGGACCGAAGGGCCGCAAGTACATCTCGGTGGTCCCGACCCAGGAAGCTGCCGAGTAACTCCGGCTCTTCCCATCGATGAGATGACGTGACGGCCGGGGAGTCCCCCCGGCCGTTTTCGCTTTTGGAAGCACGACGATGCGCTTTCTCGACAGCGCCAAGATCTACGTCCAGTCCGGCCATGGCGGGGCGGGCAGCGCATCGTTCCGCCGCGAGAAGTTCATTCCCGAAGGCGGGCCGAACGGCGGCGACGGCGGCCGGGGCGGCTCGGTGATCGTGGTCGCCACCGCCGACCTGAACACGCTGATCGACTACCGCTACAGCCAGCACTTCCGCGCCGAGCGCGGCGGCCACGGCATGGGTGCGGACCGCCACGGCAAGGCCGGCAAGGACCGGATCCTCAAGGTCCCGGTCGGCACGCGCATTCTCGCCGAGGACAAGGAGACCGTGATCGCCGACCTGGTCGAGGACGGCCAGACGGTGACCTTGTGCAAGGGCGGCGATGGCGGGCGCGGCAACACCCATTTCAAGACCTCGACCAACCGCGCACCCCGGCGGTTCGAGCCCGGCTGGCCCGGCGAGGAGCGCTGGGTCTGGCTGGAGCTGAAGCTGCTCGCCGATGCCGGCCTGGTAGGGCTGCCCAATGCCGGCAAGTCCAGCTTCCTGGCAGCCTCCTCGCGCGCCCGGCCCAAGATCGCCGACTATCCCTTCACCACGATGGAGCCGAAGCTCGGCACGATCGTAATCGACCACGAGGCCTTCGTCCTGGCCGACATCCCGGGCCTGATCGAGGGCGCCTCGGAGGGTGCGGGCTTAGGGGATCGCTTCCTGGGCCACGTGGAGCGCTGCGGCGTGCTCATCCATCTGGTGGACGGCACCGAGAGCCGGATCGTCCAGGCATACAAGACCATCCGCAAGGAGCTGGAGCTCTACGGCCATGGTCTGGTCGACAAGCCCGAGATCGTCTGCCTGAACAAGGTCGACGCGCTGACCAGGGAGCAGCTGCGCCGCAAGGCGAAGAGCCTGGCCGAAGCCTGTGGCCAGGAGCCCATGCTGATCTCCGCCGCCACCGGCGAGAACGTGCGGCCCGTGCTGCTGCGCGCCTTCGAGCTGGTCAAGGCCAAGCGCGCCGCCGAGGCCGAAGCCAGAAAGAACGTGCTGGAGGTCTCGTGACCTCCCCGCTTTCCGCCCGCCGCCTGGTGGTCAAGGTCGGCAGCTCGCTCCTGGTGGGCGCGGACGGCCGGCCCCGCCAGGCATGGCTGGATTCGCTCACCGCCGACCTCGCCCGGCTGCGCTCGGCCGGCACCGAGGTGATCGTGGTGAGTTCCGGCGCCATCGCGCTCGGCCGCCCCGTCCTGGGCCTGCCGGCCGGGCCGTTGCCGCTCGAGCAGAAGCAGGCGGCAGCCGCGGTGGGGCAGATCCGCTGGGCGGCTGCCTGGGCGGAGAGCCTGGGCAAGCAGGACCTGACCGCGGCGCAGATCCTCCTGACCCTGGACGATACCGAATCGCGCCGGCGCTACCTGAACGCCCGCTCCACCGTGGCCGCCCTCCTGGCCCAGGGTGCCGTGCCGGTGGTCAACGAGAACGACACGGTCGGCACCACCGAGATCCGCTTCGGCGACAACGACCGGCTGTCCGCCCGGGTCGCGGTGATGGCTTCGGCCGAGACGCTGGTGCTCCTGTCCGATGTGGACGGGCTCTATACTGCCGACCCGCGCCGCGATCCCGACGCGCGCCATGTCCCCACCGTCCAGGACATCACGCCCGAGATCGAGGCGATGGCGGGCGGCGTGGGCTCCGCGGTCGGCACGGGCGGCATGGTCAGCAAGCTGGTGGCGGCGAAGATCGCCAACCATGCCGGCTGCTCGGTGGTGCTCGCCAAGGGCGAGGGCCTGCACCCGCTGCGCGCGATCGAGGAAGGCGGGCGCTGCACCCGCTTCGTCGCGAAAGCCAGCCCGCACGGTGCCCGCAAGCACTGGATCGCGGCATCGCTGGGGGTCACCGGCGTCATCACCGTGGACGAGGGGGCGCTCCGGGCTCTCCTCCAGGGTCGCTCGCTGCTGCCGGCCGGCGTGCGCGGGGTGGAAGGCAGGTTCGAGCGCGGCGATGCCGTGCTGGTGCGCTCCCTGGACGGCCGCGACCTGGCCAAGGGCCTGATCGCCTATGATGCGGGCGATGCCCAGCGCATCGCCGGCCTGCGCAGCGAGGACATCGAGCGCACCTTGGGCTATCGTGGCCGCGACGTCCTCATCCACCGCGACGACCTGGTGCTGCTGTAAGGGAGCTTCTGGCAATGGCCGAGAGCGAGATGGTCGACCTGATCGGGCGGATCGGCCGCCGGGCCAAGGATGCCGCCGCCGGCCTGGCCCTGGCCCCGTGCGCCGCCAAGGACCAGGCCCTGCTCGACGCCGCCGCCGGCCTGCGTGCCGGCCAGGCGGCCCTGCTGGAAGCCAATGCGAAGGACATGGAGGCCGGCCGCACGGCGGGCCTCAGCCGCGCCCTGCTCGACCGGCTCCTGCTCACCCCGGAGCGGATCGAAGGGATGGCCGTGGGCCTGGAGGTGGTGGCCGCCCTGGAGGATCCGGTCGGCCGGGAGCTCGCCCGCTGGCGCCGCCCGAACGGTCTGGACATCGCGCGCGTGGCCGTGCCGCTGGGCGTGGTCGGCGTGATCTATGAGAGCCGGCCGAACGTCACCGCCGATGCCGCGGGTTTATGCCTGAAGGCCGGCAATGCCGTGATCCTGCGCGGCGGCTCGGACAGCTTCCATTCCTCGCGCGCCATCCACGCGATCATCGCGGATGCGGTCGCCAAGGCAGGCCTGCCCGCCGATGCCGCCCAGATGATCCCGACCACCGACCGCGCCGCGGTGGGTGCTTTGCTGGCGGCCAGCCAGCATGTCGACGTGATCGTCCCGCGCGGCGGCAAGTCGCTGGTGGCCCGCGTCCAGGCGGAGAGCCGGGTGCCGGTGTTCGCCCATCTGGACGGCAACAACCACACCTACCTCCATGCCAGCGCCGGCCCGAACATGGCGCTGGATCTCGTGCTGAACGCCAAGCTCCGGCGCACCGGCGTGTGCGGCGCCACCGAGACCCTGCTGGTCGACCGCGCGGCGGCCGCCCGGCTGCTCCCGCCGATCCTGGATGCGCTGGCCGCCAAGGGCTGCGAGATCCATGGCTGTGCCGAGACCCTGGCGATCTGGCCGAACGGCCAGCCGGCCGATGAGGCGGACTGGAGCACCGAGTTCCTGGATGCGGTGCTGGCGGTGAAGGTCGTGGCCGGGCTGGACGAGGCGATCGGCCATGTGAACGGCTTCGGCAGCCACCACACCGACTGCATCGTCGCGCGCGACGCGGATGCGGCCGAGCGGTTCCTGGCCGAGGTCGACAGCGCCATCGTCACCCACAACGCCTCGACCCAGTATGCCGATGGCGGCGAGTTCGGCTTCGGTGCAGAGATCGGCATCGCGACCGGCCGCCTCCATGCCCGCGGCCCGGTCGGGCTGGAGCAGCTCGTCACCTACAAGTACCAGGTCCGCGGCAGCGGCCAGTGCCGACCGGGCTGAACCGCTGCCCCGGCGGGCGACACATCCCTGAGATGAGTTCAGCTCGCCGCTTGGCTGCCGGGTGGCGCCGACTTATCTGTTGAGCAGATGCGCACGGCGGACCTCACGGTGTCGAAGGACGCCGACGATAGCCCGGAACTGCTGAATGACCTGCTGGTACAGGTCGGCCGGCGGGATGCCGAAGCGTTTCGCAAGCTCTATGCCGCGACCGCACCCAGGCTGCTGGGCGCGGCCCTGCGGATCGTGCGCCGCCGCGAGGTGGCCGAGGATGCGCTGCACGATGCCTTCCTCCGGGTCTGGTGGCATGCCGACCATTATGACCCCGCCAGGGGCACGGCGATCGGCTGGATGATCACCATCCTGCGCAACAGCGCCATCAACCATCTGCGCAAGGCCGGCCGTGAGCGGGTCGTCGCCAGCCCCGACGCCGACGAGGACGGCGACCTGCTGGAGCGGATGGATGCGGTGCCAGGGGTCAGCGCCGCCGACCGGCTGTCGCTGGTCCACTGCCTGGGCGAGCTGGAGCCGCTGCACCGGCGCTGCCTGGTCATGGCGTTCGCCGATGGCTGGACCCATGAGGAGCTGGCCGAGCGGCTGGGCCAGCCGCTGGGCACGATCAAGAGCTGGATCCGGCGCAGCCTGGCCCGCCTGCGCACCTGCCTCGACGCATGACGCCCGACGACGATCCCCCCGACGAGCTGGACCTGGACGCTGCCGAGTTCGTCCTGGGCACGCTGCCGCCGGTCGAGCGGATGCGCTTCGAGATGCGGCTGCGCAACGACCGGCTGGCCCAGGCCAGGATGGCGTGGTGGCAGCGCCGCCTGGCGCCGCTGATCGGCCTGATCGAGCCGGTCGAGCCGCCGCCCGCCCTGCTGGAGCGCATCGAGCGCTCCATCCAGCGCCAGGGCCGCCCGGCGCGCGGCAAGGTGTTCGTGCCGCTGCACCGCCGGATCTGGAACAGCCTGTCGCTGTGGCGTGGCCTGGCCTTCGGCTTCGGCCTGCTGGCGGCGGCATCCGTCGGCCTCCTGCTGGTGAACCCGCTGACCCGAGGGCCGGGCGCCGCCTATGTCGCGATCCTGGACGATACCAGCGGCAACCCGATGTGGCTGGTGAGTGCCGACCCTGCCGCCGGGGCGGTGTTGATCGACCCGGTCGGCCGGATGAACGATGGCGAACTCGTCCCCGAACTCTGGCTGATCCCCGCGGGCAGCCCGGTCCCGGTCTCCCTGGGCGTGCTCGATCCGGATGCCCGCATGGCCATGGCGCTGCCGGAAGAGCGCATGGCCGGCATCGGCGGCGGTGCCATGCTGGCGGTCAGCCTGGAGCCGGAAGGCGGCTCGCCCACCGGCCGGCCGACCGGCCCGGTGGTCCAGCAGGGCCGGATCGTCCCCTATCTGCCCTGAAGCACGGCCGGCGCCTCAGATCACCGGGCGGCCGGCCGCTGCCGGCTGCCGTTCCAGGAGCCGGCGCAGGCAGGCGAGCGCCTCCGCCAATGCTGCCCGATCGTCCGGCACCCCCAGCGAAACCCGCACCGCCTCCATCGCCGGCGGCCCCACCGCGAATGCGTCGCCGGGCGTGACCGACAGGCCGAGCCTCCCCGCCTCGCCGGTGAAGCCGGCAGCACGCCAGCCCTCCGGCAGCTTCAGCCAGAGATGCGGGCAGGACGGATCGGCGGCCGGGCCGAAACCGGCCAGGATGCCGGCCGCCAGATGCTGGCGCGCCCGGTTCTCCGCCCGGATCGCGTCGCGGATCGCAAGGAGGCTGCCGTCCCCTGCCCAGCGCATCGCCAGGCCGGTCATCAGCGGCGGCGGCATGAGGCAGGTGGCGCGCAGCATCTGCACCAGCCGGTCCGCCTCGGCCGCCGAGGGTGCCGCGACCAGCGCCGTGCGCAGCGCCGGCGTGGCGCATTTGGACAAGGTGGTCACGTGCCAGCTCCGTTCCGGCAGGAGGCACGCCAGCGGCGGCAGGTCCGCCTCCTGGAGCAGGCCATAGGCATCGTCCTCGATGATCGCGATGCCATGCTCCGCCGCGATCTCGGCCAGCTTTGCGCGCCGCTCCAAGGGCAGCGTCGCCGCGGTCGGGTTGTCGGCCGATGGGATCAGGTAGAGCGCCTTGGGCCGGAGTGCCCGGCACCGCTGTGCGACGGCCTCGGGCAGGATCCCCGCCCCGTCCATGGCCAGAGGCACCAGGCGAACGCCGTGGCGGGCGGCCACCGCGATCAGGCCGGGATAGGTGAACTCGCCGCACAGGAACCCGTCGCCCGGCCGGAGCAGCAGGGCGCACAAAGCATGGAGCGCGCTCTGGCTGCCGCTGGTCAGCACCACCCGTTCCGGAGAGAGCGGCCCCAGCCGTTGTTCCAGGAGCCGTGCTGCCAGCGCCCGGTCGCCAGGGCTGCCGCCGCTCTCGCCATAATGCAGCCGCGCCAGGCCCGGCTCGTCCGCCAGCATGGCGGCGATGCCCTGCCCGATCCGCGCCGCCAGCCGGGCGGCGGCCGGCTGCGGCGGCGAGTTCATGCTGAGGTCGACCGGAGCCGCCGGCGTCGGAACAGCCGGGTCCAGGGCGGCCAACGCCCCCTCGGCGACGAAGCTGCCCTGCCCCGCCCGCCCCGCCACCAGCCCGCGCGCCCGGGCCAAACGGAAGCCGCGCATCACCGTGGTGAGGTCGACGCCCAGCTCCTGGGCCAGCCGGCGCTGCGGCGGCAGACGGTCGCCCGGCCGCAGCCGGCCCGAGCGCAGGGCCGCGACCAGGGCCGCCACGATCCCGGCCGCCTTGCCGCCCTCGCCCGGCGGCAGTTCCGGCCGCCAGGGAACGTCGCCGCCGCCAGCACTGTTCTCGTACATCGAGGAACGTCCACGACAGATGGTCGCGCCCGGCCGCATCCCGGACTAGGCGCGATTGGCGGCAGCGGCGTGTACGGCTATGTCTAGCCTATTGTAGGCATCTTGTATGGCTTGCACCCGTGGCATGCATACATTGCCCGGCGCGGAAGGAAAGGATCCATCCCATGCAGGCGACCGCCCCCGGCACCCCTGGCAGCGGCGGCCCTTGGCACGAGACCAGCAGCCCGATGCGCACCGGCATTCGCGGCCGCTGCCCGCGCTGCCAGCAGGGCCACCTGTTCCGGGGCATCCTGAGCCTGCGTGAGCGCTGCGAGGTCTGCGGGCTGGACTACTCCTTCGCCGACCCCGCCGACGGCCCGGCCTTCTTCGCCATGTCGATCGTGGGCATCCCGGCCCTGGTGCTGGCGGTCTGGCTGGATCTCGCCTTCGACGCACCCTACTGGGTCCACCTGGTGGTGACCTTCCCGTTCGCGGTGCTGGCCTGCATGGCGCTGCTCCGCCCCTTCAAGGGCTGGCTGGTATGCTCGCAGTATTTCTACAAGGCCGAGGAGGCGCGGCTGGTGACCGACCGGGACAAGGAAGGCTGAAGGCCTTGCGCCCGCGCCTTGGATCGGCTCCGTTGCCGGCCCCGGCCCTCTTCGGCGCACCATGCCCCTGGATCAGACCTTTCCTCGCCGCCCGGTCGCCCGGATCGACCTGAAGCAGGCAGTACCCCCTGTCCCGAGCCCGGCCCTGCCCGCCCAGGCCCGGGTGGGCCTGTTCGGCGGCTCGTTCAACCCGGCCCATGAAGGGCATCTCCATGCCAGCCAGGAGGCGTTGCGCCGCCTGGGGCTGGACCGGGTCGTCTGGCTCGTCTCGCCGCAGAACCCGTTGAAGGAGCGCCGCGGCATGGCGCCGTTCGCGGAGCGCTTCGCCTCGGCCCGCAAGGTGGCGCAGGCGGACCCGCGCATCGAGGTCAGCGACTACGAGGAGCGGCACGGGCTGCAATACTCGGCCGACACGGTGGCCCGGCTGAACCGGCGGGGCGACCGGCGTCATGTCTGGCTCATCGGTGCGGACAATCTGCTGCAACTGCCACGCTGGAAGCATTGGCTGCGCCTGCTGCACGCCTGCCCGGTTGCGGTGCTGGCACGCGCACCATATCTTGAGCGTGCTGGAACAGGACTGGTGGCCCGGCGCTTCGCCGCCGCTCGGATCGACGAGCGGCAGGCGCATCGCTTGGTCGACCTGCCGGCTCCGGCATGGGTCTTGTTGCATCATCGGCTGCATCCGGCCTCGTCCACGGCGATCCGTGGCGAGCGGAAGGCGGCGAGCCAGGAGAATTTCACATAGCCACCGCAGGCAATGGAGGCATGGCATCGACCGACCTCCTCGACTTCATCACGAAGTCGCTCGACGACGACAAGGCGGTTGACCCGGTCGTCGTCGATCTGGCGGGCAAGACCTCGATCGCCGACTGGATGGTGGTCGCGTCGGGGACCTCGCAGCGGCACATCTCCTCCATGGCGGAGAAGCTGCTGCAGAGCCTGAAGGACCAGGGCTACAAGAACGTGTCCGGCGAGGGCGTGGGCGCCTCGGACTGGGTGCTGATCGATGCCGGCGACGTGATCGTGCATCTGTTCAAGCCCGAGACGCGCAGCTTCTACGATATCGAGAAGCTCTGGTCGGTGGAGGCCCCCAAGCGCCTGGCGGTAGCGCCCGGCTGACCGGCCGGTGCGTGCCGTCATCCTGGCGGTCGGGCGCAACCGCGACTCGGCGATCGAAAGCCTGGTCGAAGCCTATCGCCAGCGCTGCCCCATCCTCGCCCCCCTGGTCGAGGTCGAGAGCCGTCGCCCTGCCGAGGACCCTGCCCGGCAGGACGACGAGGCACGTCTGCTGCTGGCCAAGGTCCCCCAGGGTGCCACGGTGGTGGCGCTGGACGAGCATGGCCGCCAGTTCGACAGCGTCGCATTCGCCGGGCGGCTGGGGAGCTGGCGTGATCAGGGCGTGCGCGACCTGGCCTTCCTGATCGGCGGGGCGGCCGGCCACGGCCAGGCAGTCCTGGCACGCGCCGACCTGAAGCTGGCCTTCGGCAGCATGACCTGGCCGCACATGCTGGTGCGGGTGATGCTGGCCGAGCAGATCTACCGGGCCACCACCATCCTGTCCGGCCACCCATATCATCGAGCCTGACCGCCTCGGGCCAAACCTCGAAATCGATCTGGGGGCAACCGGTTTCGCTTGCCCACATGGATCGTCTTGTCCATCTCTGCTCGCGATTCGTGCCGGGAACAGAGGTGAAGTATGGCAGCAGCCAAGTCAGTAGGAGCTATCGAGCGGCGGATCGTGCTGCCATTCAGGCGCTTCTTCGAGACAGCGAGTGCCAGCGGCGTGGTGCTCATCGCCGCAGCCGGCTTCGCCTTCATTTGGGCCAATTCGCCATTTGCCCCGGCTTATGAGGCGATGAAGCATGCGCAGACGACGGCTACCATTGGCGGTGTGGGCGTAGACAAGTCGCTGGCACACTGGGTCAACGATTTCCTGATGGCCCTGTTCTTCTTCGTGGTGGGCCTGGAGATCAAGCGCGAGCTGGTGGCCGGCGAACTGCGCGGCTGGGCCCGTGCGGCGCTGCCGGTGATGGGTGCGATGGGCGGCATGATCGGTCCGGCGCTGATCTACTTCCTGATTGCCGGCTCCACTGCCTATGCACCCGGCTGGGGTGTACCCATGGCGACCGATATCGCCTTCGCGGTGGGCGTATTGGCCCTGATTGGTGATCGGGTACCGTACAGCCTGAAGGTGTTCCTGCTCGCGTTCGCGATCGTCGACGACCTCGGCGCTGTCATCGTGATCGCACTGTTCTACACGCCGGACCTTGCGGTAGTGCCACTGCTGATCTCGCTGGGCACCTGCGCGCTTGCCGCCGTCTATGGCCAGCAAGGCGGTGGGCGCCCGATCATCTATGTCGTGCTGGGCGGGATCGCCTGGTACGCGATGCTGAAGTCCGGCGTCCACGCCACCATTGCCGGTGTACTGATGGCGTTCACCGTGCCCCTGCGCCAGGTCCCGGATCCGGTGACGCTGGGCGAGGCGCTGACGCCCAGGCTTTCCGGGAGCCCGGAGCGCATGGAGGTCGAACTGCACTCGCTGGAGGCGCTGATCGAAGAGCGGCGCAGCCCGCTGCACAATTTTGAGCATAAGCTCCAGCCCTACGTCGCCTTCCTGATCATGCCGATCTTCGCCCTGTTCAATGCGGGCGTGAACGTGACCAGTGGCGCCCTGGAGATCGGCCTCGGAGCCTTCGCGGTGTTCGTGGCGCTCCTGCTCGGCAAGCCGATCGGGATCGTGGGTGCCGTGCTGCTGGGCGCGGCGCTCAGGCTCTACCGCCTGCCGCCGGAGATGGACATCCGGACGCTGCTGGGCATGGGCCTGCTGGGCGGTATCGGCTTCACCATGTCACTGTTCATCGCCGGCCTGGCCTTCCCCGACCCGGCCATGCTGGACGAGATCAAGCTTGGTGTCCTGTGCGCCTCCGTCGTGGCGGCATTCGGTGGCCTCGTCCTGCTCCGTGCAGTGCTGCCGGCGACGCCGATCCGGGCGCACCATCCGGCGCCGACGGAGCACGCCGCCTCCTGAGGCCTTCCATCCCGCCTGCCGTTCAGCCGAGCGGCAGGCGCCGCATTCGGCCAGGTGCCGCTGGATCGTGGAAATGGTCCAGCGGCCCGTGGTCCACGAAATGGCGGTGCCAGCAGGCCAGGGCCTCGTGGTCCAGGCAGACCCCCAGGCCCGGCCCGTCCGGCACCTGGACCACATCGTTCTTCTGCCGGAACGGCCCGCCCTCGATCACGTCGCCCAACTGCCAGCGGAACAGCGACTGGGACGGCTCGCGGATCCAGGGCATCGCCGCGGAGACGTGCAGATAGGCGGCTGTGCACACGCCGGCGTCGCCCGAATAGCACCAGAAATCGACGCCCATCGCCTCGCAGGCGCCGATGAAGCGCACTGCCCGGCCGATCCCGCCCAGCACGGCGAAGTTGACCACGATGGCATCCGGCGTGCCAAGGGCCACCGCCCGGCGCAGGTCTGGCACGTGGCTGGAGAAGCGGATCGAGGAATGACGGCGCAGGGCAGCCATCTCCTCGAAGGTCGCGACCGGATCCTCGTAGTTGCGGACGTCATAGGGCTCGATCTCGCGCAAGATCCGGATCGCGGTCGGCAGCGACCACTGCATGTTGGAATCGAGCCGGATGGTGGGCTCCGGCCCCAGTGCCCGGCGCAGCAGCTTTACGGTCCGGATCTCCAGCAACGGGTCGCCCTGGATCAGCTTGCCCTCGAACAGCGTGCTGCCATGCGCCTCGCGCATCGCCAGGCAATGCTCCGCCACCGCCTCCGGCCCGGTCTCGCGGCCCTCCCGGAACGCGAAATACTCGGTGAACGGCACGGCGTCGCGGACCTTGCCGCCGAGCAGAAGGTGGAGGGGCTGGCCCCAGGCCTTGCCGCGCAGGTCCCAGAGCCCGATCTCGATGGCGCCGAACGCCTTGGCGACCGAGGCATCATCCGTGTTCTGGACGATCTGCCAGGGCGGCAGGCAGCGCCGCTCGCACTCGGCGATGTCGAGCGGGTCCATGCCTTCCAGCAACTCGCCCATCCGCCGGACGGTCGCCAGCACGTCGACCGGGGCGCCTCGCCCAGGCCCACCAGGCCCTGGTCGGTGAAGATCTCGATGATCAGCTTGGAGGTGCCGGGATAGAGCCCGCCGCTCCACAGCAAAGGCGCTTCCAGGGGGATGTTGACCGGGGTGACCTTCAGGCGGGTGATGCGCATCTGCCCTCCGTACCGGGCGCACCCGCCCGTCAGTCGATGTGCGGCTCGCCCGCCGGCACCGGATGCACGGTGACTTCCGCGCCGGCCAGCCGCTCCTCGAGCTCCGCCTCGATAGCATCGGCGATCCGCCGGGCACTGGCCACCGGCATCTCGGCCGCGACCTCGACCTCCAGCTCGATGCAGCAGCGGTCGCCGGTCTCGTAGCCATGGAACTGGCCCACTGCCAGCACGCCCGGCTGGGCGGCCGCCAGCGTCTCGACCTGCCGACGCAGGTCCCGCGGCAGCGCCCGCTCCAGGAGCGTGGCCACCGCATCCCGCCCGATCCGCACCGCCATCACCAGGAGGTAGATCGCCACGCCGGCGCCGACCAACGGGTCCAGCCGCTCCAGCCCGTACAGGCCGGCACCCAGCAGCGAGAGCACCACGGCGATCTGGGTGAGCAGGTCGCCCTCGTAATGGGCGCGGTCCGCCGCGATCGCGGCCGAGGCGGTGAGCCGCACCACGCGACGCTGGTAGCCGACCAGCACCAGCGTGACCACGATCGACACCAGCATCACCGCGAGACCCCACCAGCCGTGCTGGATCGGGACGGGATAGACGAACTGCCGGATCGAGATACTGAGCGCGAACAGGCCGGCACCCGCCACGAACGCCGCCTGGGTCAGGGCCGACACCGCCTCGGTGCGGCCCGGCCCCATATGGCGGCGCGGCTCGGCAGGCGCGCGCGCGGCGCGAAAGCTCAGCCAGATCATGCCGGAGGCGGCCAGGTCGGCGAAACTGTCGACCGCGGAGCTCATCAGGGCGGTGGAGCCGGTGGCGATCACCGCCAGGAGCTTGAGCACCGCCAGCGCCACCGCGACCAGGACGCTCAGCGTCGAGGCGCGCGCGATCAGGCGGCGGCGCCGCTCGGGGCCGCCGTCCAGGGCCGGCCCGGATGGCGCGGCTCTCGCCTGCTCCGGCACCGGGTCGGCCGGCGGGGGCGGTGCCACGATGGCGGGATCGCTGGGCTCGTTCATGCTCACACGAGGCCGTTTGCCCCGTTCGGCAGCGCCGATCAACCCTGCACAGGCAAGAGCGCCCGCAGTTTCCGGAACCGAGCGCCGCGTCACTCCACCGCGGGCGGCGGCAGCGTCATGACGGCCGGCCCGTTGGCCAGCACGCCGAGACTGCCGCCCAGTAGCGTGTCGACCGCGGTCAGGCCGCGGCGCAGCCTGCCCAGCAGGCGGAACAGGTCGCTGCCCGGATCGGGCAGGGTCACCAGGCTCACCTCCTGGTCCGGCTGGAGGCCCAGGCGTTCCTTGACCGCCGCGATCGCGTCGGCGAGGCCGCCCAGCCGGTCGACCAGGCCGATCGGCAGGGCCTGCTCGCCCGTCCAGACCCGGCCGCGTGCAACCTCCTCGACCGCCTCGGCGGACAGGCCGCGCCCGGCCGCGACCCGCTCCTTGAACGCCCGGTAGATCGTGTCGACCATCCCGTCGACCTTGGCCTGCTCCGCCGGCGTGTAGGGGCGGTTCAACGTCCAGAGCTCGGCGTTCTCGCCGCGGCTGGTGGTGAGCCAGTTGACCTCCAGCCACTCCCACAGGTCCTGGAGGACCGGCTTGCCGGCGAGCACGCCGATCGAGCCGGTGAGCGTCGCGGGGCCGGCCAGGATCAGGTCGGCATCCGCGGCGATCCAGTAGCCGCCCGAGCCGGCCACGTCGCCCATGCTGACCACCACCGGCTTGCCCGCCTCTTTCAGCCGGTCGATCTCGCGCCCGATCGTGGCCGAGGCCACCGCGGAGCCGCCGGGGGACGCGATCCGGAACAGGACCGCCTGGACGTCGTCGTCCTGGCGTGCCGCGGCAAGGGCACCAGCTACGTCGTCGGCGGATGCGGTCTGGCCCTGCAGCCCGCCGCCCCCGCGCAGGATCGGCCCCACCGCATGGATCACCGCGACCTGCGGGAACTCGCCCTCGGGATGGCTGCGCACCCAATAATCCTCGACCGCCACCCGCCGCCAGCGCGCCGGGCCGACCACGCTGCCGGAGGCGGAGCCCCCATAGAGCCCGTTCAGCACCTCGTCCTCATGCGCGATCCGGTCGATCAGGCCCGCGGCCAGCGCCGCCTCGCCGGTATAGGGGCCGGCATCGATCAGCTCGCCGATCCGGCCGGCCAGCGACGGGCGCCCGGATTCGATGCCGGTGCGGAACTGCCGGTCCAGCGAGTCCAGCAGGGCCTGGCTCATCTCCCGGTGCTCGGGCGACGGCTCGGACGCAGCGGCGACGTCGAACGCGGTCTTGTACTCGCTGCGCCTCGTGACCTCGAAGCGGATGCCCAGCTTCTCCAGCAGGCCCTGGGCGAACGGCTCCTGCATGGACAGGCCGGCCAGGCCCAGCGAGCCCACCGGCTGGAGCACGATCTGATCGAACGCGCTGGCGAGATAGTAGCCTTCGTTGGCCGGGCTCAGCTCGCCGAGACTGTCGGCATAGGCGACCGTGCGCTTGCCGGCGGCGCGCAGCTCCAGGATGGCGCTGCGCAGTTCCTGGGTGGTGGCAAAGCCGCGAGGGGTCTCGTCGATCCGGGCATAGACCGCCTTGACCCGCGGGTCGCCCGCGGCCCGGTCCAGCGCCTCCACCAGGTCGAGCAGCCGGTACTCCTCCTGGTCACTCAGCCAGCCCGCCATCCAGCTGGGCTGGCCTTCCAGGATCGGCCGGCGCAGGTCGAGGCTCAGGAACATCTGGTCGGGCAGCGGCTCCTCCTGGCGGGAGAGCCACCAGATGCCGCCCGCCACGCCCAGCACCAGAAGGAGGCTGAAAAAGCCGACCGTGGCCAGGAAGCCGGTCAGGAACCGCCGCAGCCACGACCGCCGCCGGGGTCGATCGCGCCCGTTGTCCATGGCTCAGTGCAGGGCGGCAGCGGGGGCGGGCGTCGGAGCCGCCGCCGGCGGGGCAGCAGCGGCCTCGCGCCGCGCCCGGATCCGCTCGCTCGCGGTCTTGAGCTGGCCGCAGGCCGCCAGGATGTCGCGGCCGCGCGGCACCCGCACGGGGCTCTGGTAGCCGGCCGCCTCCACGATCCGCGCAAACGCGTGGATGCGGTTGTTGGACGAGCAGGTGAACTCCGCACCCGGCCAGGCATTGAACGGGATCAGGTTGACCTTGGCGGGGATGCCTTCCAGCAGCCGGACCAGCTCACGCGCATCGGCATCGCTGTCGTTCACGCCGGCCAGCATCACGTATTCGAAGGTGATCGGCTTGTTGCGGTGCGGGTAGGCGCGGCAGGCATCGAGGAGCTGCGCGATCTTCCACTTGCGATTGACCGGCACCAGCTCGTCGCGCAGCTCGTCGCGCACCGCATGGAGCGAGATGGCGAGGCCGGTGCCCAGCTCCTCGCCCCACTGCACGATCCGCGGCACCACGCCCGAGGTCGAGAGCGTGATCTTGTGCTTGGACAGGCCGATCCCGTCGCCGTCGCTGGCGAGCTTCATCGCGGCCGCAATGCCGTCATAATTGAACAGCGGCTCACCCATCCCCATCACGACGATGTTGGTGAACAGCCGGTCGTCGCGCGGGCTCGGCCACTCGCCCAGTGCGTCGCGCGCCACCAGGAGCTGGGACAGGATCTCGCCCGGCGTCAGGTTGCGCACCAGCGGCATGGTGCCGGTGTGGCAGAACTTGCAGGTGAGCGTGCAGCCGACCTGGGTCGAGACGCACAAGGCGCCCCGGTCGTCCTGCGGGATGAACACGCACTCGACTTCCTGGCCGTCGAAGAAGCGCAGCAGCCACTTGCGCGTGCCGTCGGTCGACTGCTGCTCGACCACGATCTCGGGCCTGGCCACCGAGAAGCGTTCGGCCAGCCGGGCGCGCGTCTCCTTGGACAGGGTGGTCATCTGCTCGAACGAGGCGGCACCCCGGCAGTAGATCCAGTGGAACAACTGGCGGGCGCGCATCGGCCGCTTGGCTTCCGGCTCGCCGATCTCGGCGAGGGCGGCCTCCAGGCCGGCACGATCCGTCCCGATCAGGCTGGGCAGCCCGTCGGCGGCCAGGGGCTTTCTCAGTTCGGGCACGTTCTGTCTCAGCCTCGGTATACCGGCGGCGTCGCCAAGCTCGCCGTGCCGCCGCAGGTGGCGGACAGGGCGTTGTAGGCGTCGGTGAAGCCGGAGAGGGAATAGGTGTCGATCGAGTTGGTGCCGCGGGTGGAGGTGGCGCGTACCACCGCCTCGCGGCCGCGCCGCATCGCGTTGATCGCCTTCTTGTCGTCCTCGGAGCTCTTGGCCCAGGCCTGCTCGTCGCTGGTGAAGAAGCTGAGCGCCGTGCCGTCGATCTGCACCGCGACCTCGCTGCCCTTCTTGTAGGTGTAGCCGACCCGCACGCTCACCTCGTCGATCGGCGGATTGGCGGGGATGCGGGCGACGATGATGAAGGGATTGCCGCGGGACTTGTAGTTGCCCTCCTGCTTCTTCGGCTCGGACGCGATGTAGCAGAGCTTCTCACCGCCCTCGACCATGTACAGGTTCCAGTCCTGGTGGTTCGACACGAGCTTGGGCGCAGCCAGGGCCAGGGCCAGGGCGGGAACGAAGGTCGCGAGCGACAAAACGACAGCGGCGAGCGCCTTCATGCAACTCGGCTCCGACAACTTGGATGGTGGGCGACAGAAATGACGAGTGTCCGTCCAGCATAGCGCTGCCGGGCCCGGACCAGAAGAGGGCGTTGCCGACGCGGCACCGGTGTCAGCCACCGGACGCTCCGGCCGTTCGGGCGCGGCGCAGCACCACCCCCCCATGGACGTGCGGGGCGGGCGCCTGCACCGGGCCGCCCGGCATCACCGGGCGCTCGCCGAACCGGCCGAGCGTGAGCTGGCGGTCATACATGACGATCGCCGCGGCGATCGCGAGGTTGACGCAAAACCGCGTAGGGATCCGCACCACATGGTCGCAGCGCGCCAGCATGGCGGGGCTCAGCGAGGCGCGCTCCGGGCCGAACACATAGGCGGCGGCGGAAGGGTGGCGGAACGAGGGCAGCGGCACCGCGTCGTCGGTCAGTTCCACGCCCACCAGCTTGGCCCCGTGCGGCAGGGCCAGCTCCTCCGGGCTGCGGTGCCGGAACACCGGCAGGCTCAGATGGGCGCGCGACGTGTCGGTCCGCCCGGCCTGGCGCAGGGTGGTGGCCGGGTCGACCAGGAACAGATAGGCGGCGCCGAAGGCGTGGGCGGTGCGCATCAGGTTGCCGAAGTTCACCTCCTTGGAGATGGCCTCCGCCCCGATCGCGAACCAGCCGCGAAGTGGTTGCTCGGACATGCCGCCCATTTAGGCAGTCCAGGCCTGCTGGAAAAGGCTCGGCGGGAACCAGCCATGCCGGAACGAGCGGTTGGCGACCTTTTCGCAGCCGCAAGCTGCGCCTAGGATCGTCCACCAGTGGTTGCTTCCCCGGATCGTATGGAAACCTTCAATGCGCGCGTTGGTCTGTGAGCAGACGCGGGGCCTGGAAGGCCTCGCCCTGAAGGAACTGCCCGATCCGGAGCCCGGGGCCTGCCATGTCCGGATCGAGGTGGCCGCGGCCGGGGTCAATTTCGCCGACCTGCTGATGCTGGAGGGCCGCTACCAGGAACGCCCGCCCGTGCCGTTCGTGCCGGGGCTGGAAGTGGCTGGCACAATCGACAAGGTAGGTGCCGGCGCGGTGATGGGCGGCGTCGAGCCCGGCCAGCGGGTGCTGGCCTTTCTCGACCATGGCGGCTTTGCCGAGAAGACCCTGGCCCGGGCCGAGGACGTGATCCCGATTCCGGACGAGGTGGACGACGTCACCGCGGCCGGGCTCGCCATCACCTACGGCACGGCGCTGGGTGCCCTGTCCTGGCGGGCCCAGCTCCTGCCGGGCGAGGTGCTGCTGGTGCATGGTGCCGCCGGCGGGGTGGGCCTGGCCGCCGTCGAGGTCGGCAAGGCCATGGGGGCCAGGGTGATCGCCACCGCGCGCGGTGAGGCGCGCGCCGCACTGGCGGCCGAGCATGGTGCGGACCATGCGCTGGACAGCGAGGACCCGGAGCTGCGTACCCGGATCAAGGAGCTCACCGACGGGCGCGGCGTGGACGTGGTGTTCGATCCCGTCGGCGGCGCCCTGTTCGACCTGTCGCTGCGGGTCACGGCCTGGGAGGGCCGGATCGTGGTGGTGGGCTTCGCGTCCGGCGAGATCCCGCAGATCCCGGCCAACCTCCTGCTGGTGAAGAACATCGCGGCGCTGGGCTTCTTCTGGAGCAGCTATCGCAAGCACGACCCGGGCCGCCTGCGCGAAAGCTTCGAGCAGTTGTTCGCCTGGCTGGACGAGGGCCGGATCCGGCCGCACGTCGCCCAGGTCCTGCCCCTGGCGCAGGGCCAGGACGCCCTGGCGCTGCTGAAGGAACGGCGCAGCACCGGCAAGGTCGTGGTCCAGGTGGCGCCCTCGCCGCCCAAGCCCGGCTACCGCACGGCACCGCCGAAGCTGCGCAGCCAGGGCCAGGCACGCCCCCGGCGCTGAAGCGTCAGCCCGGCTGGCCGACCACCGCCAGCCGCTGCAGGGTCACCGCCTCGCGCCGGCGCACCGTCTCGCGATGGATGATGTAGATGCCGGACGCGATCACGATCGCTGTACCGAGCCAGGTCCAGCCATCCGGCAGCGGGTCGCCGAACACCACCAGGCCGATCACCGCCGCATAGAGCATCTGTATATACTGAAACGGCGCCACCACCCCGGCCTCCGCCCTTGCATAGGCCAGCGACATCAAGGTGAACCCGCACCCGCCCAGCAGGCCGCCCAGTAAGGAGACGGCGAGCTGCGGCAGGGTCGGGGTGGTCCAGACGAACGGCAGGACCGGCAGCATGCCCAGGAAGATGCCGGCACAGACCCAGACCGCGAAGGTGGCCGGGTGGTCGTCGCGGGCCAGGCGCACCACGGCATGGATGAAGCCCCACAGGCCCGAGGCGGCCAGCATGCACAAGGCGGCCGGGCCCAGCAGGCCGCTGCCCGGGCGCAGCATGATCAGCACGCCGATGAAGCCCACCACAACCGCACTCCAGCGCCGCCAGCCGACCTTCTCGCCCAGGATCGGCACGGACAGGGCGGTGATGATCAAGGGCTGGCTGAAGGCGATGGCATAGGCATCCGTCAGCGGCATGACCGAGTAGGCATAGAACACCAGCACGCAGGCGAGTGGTGCGAGGACAGCGCGGGCCAGGTGCAGGCGCGGGTTGGCCGGGCGCAGGACGCGCAGCCCGCCCGACCATGCCGCCCAGGCCACCGGCACGACCAGGCAGCCGGCGGCGTTGAAGGCCGCCACCTGCACGACATGCCATTGGCTGCCCAGGAGCTTCACCACCGTGTCCTGGAGGGTGAAGACGAAGAAGGAGGAGAGCGCGATCAGGATCGCGGACAGGGTCGAGGGCGCGCTCATGCCGGGCTGGTCCTGCTGCGGATGGCTTCGCGGTGGAAGACGTAGACGCCCGAGGCGGCCACCACCGCCGCACCCAGGACGGTGGTGACTTCCGGGATGTCACCGAACAGGAGAAAGCCCACCAGGAGACCGTAGAGCATCTGGCTGTACTGAAAGGGCGCAATTACCCCCGCCTCGGCCAGGTGATAGGCCTGGACTAGCAGCATGAAGGCGCAGCCGGCGATCGCCCCGGCGGCAAGGCCGATCGTCGCTTCCAGCGGGGTGGGCAGCACGCCCACGAACGGCATGGCGCCGAGCGCCAGGACCACCGTCATCACGTTGCCGTACAGGGCGAAGGTCTCGACCGGCTCGCCCGAGCGCATCCAGCGCAGGAAGATGGTGGCGCAGGCATGGAGGAAGGCGCCGCACAGGGCCAGCAGGCGGACGGGCTCGGTGCCGCCCGAGGGGCCCAGCATCAGCAGCACGCCGGCAAAGCCCACGCCCACCGCACTCCAGCGCCGCCAGCCGACCTGCTCCTTGAGGAGCGGCACGGACAGGCCGGTCGCGATCAGCGGCGAGGTGAACAGGATCGCATAGACATCCGCCAGCGAGAGCTGGGTGAAGCTGGAGAAGATCAGGACGGTGGAGGTGAAGGACAGCGCCCAGCGGGCCAGGTGGCGCCGCAGCATCCGGGTCTTCAGCCGATGGAGGCCGCCGCGCGCCTGGGCGACCAGGAAGGTGACGACCAGCGCCCCGCCGGAGGTGAACAGCATCACCTCCAGCACGTGGAAGCGACCGCTCAAGAGCTTCACCACCGTGTCCATCGCGGTGAACATGGCAAAGCTCGCCAGCGCCAGCATGATGCCTTGCCGGCGGGCCGGAATGCCCGCCGCGTGCCCGTCCATGTTCCGCCGTTTCCAGGGGGTGTAGCTCACGCCCCGGTAGCGGATCGGCTGGTGTCAGTTCAACGGAAGAACAAGTGCCGCGCGTTGATACCGCGGGAACGGTGCACGCAGGCCGCAGACCCGGCCGCCCGCCGCTGCCCGCACCGGCGGCAGCGGGAAGACGCGGTCAGTGGACGCCGGTGTGCCGGGGGCTGGAGCCGAACCAGGGCGTGCGGTTGCTGCCGTTCTCGGCACTGGAACCGTACACGCGGTCAAATGCCTGGGCGACCAGATCGGGCGCGAACTGCTCCACCCGCCGCTCGCCGCGCTCGCCATACTCGCGGGCCAGCGCCGGGTCGCGCACCAACTTGGCCAGTTGCGCGCGCAGCGCCTCGACATCGCCCGCCGGCACGCAGATGCCGGCTTCGCCCACCACCTCGCGGCAGCCGGGTGCCGTGGTGGTGACCACGGCGCAGCCAGCCCCCATCGCCTCCAGCAGCACCATCGGGAAGTTCTCGTGCGAGGACGGCAGCACGAAGATCGCCGAGCTGGCATACAGCTCGGCCAGGGTCTCGCGGGGCAGGAAGCCGCGGAAGTCGACCGGGCAGTTCAGCTCCTCGGCCTGCTGGCGGAGCTGCGGGGCATGGGGGCCGTCGCCAGCCACGATCAGCTCGACCGGCTCGGTCATGCCGGCCACGGCCGCGATCAGGTCCTGCACGCCCTTGCGCGGGACCAGGCGGGTGGCCACCAGGATGCGGTTGGGCTTCTTGGCGCGGGCGGGGATGCCCGGATGGGGAGCGAACGGGTTGGGGACCAGGACGGCGGAGGGGCCGCCTGCCTGGCGCAGGAGGCCGCTCAAATGGGCGGACGGCAGGGTGACCTTGTCGGCGCTGTTGACCAAGTAGCGCCAGAGCGGGCGGATCAGGCGGTGGATCATGTCGAAACGGTCAGGATTATAGCCTGGCACGTCCGAACCATGCGCGGTCAGCGTGAGGGGAATGCCGAACCGGCGTGCCAAAGGTACGGCGACCATGGCGCCGGGAACGATGAAATGCGCGTGAATGGCGTCGAAGCGGCGCGCCCGCAACAACCGGCGGCCTTCTAGAAGAGCGCCCGGAATCCAGGTGGCGAGTTCTGCCGCCGTGGAGTAATGGCGGGCCGAGCGACGGCAGGGGGTGCGGACGATCTCGACACCGGCCTGCCGCTCGCGCGCAGGTAGATCGCGCATTCCGGAAGTAAGCACAGTAACTTCGCGACCCATCCGGGCCTGTTCTTCGGCCAGAATGCGTACCGCGGTGGCACCGCCACCGCCGATTGGCGGGTACTCATGACAGACAATTAATATTCTGTGATGCTGCATCCCCGCCTCAACTTTGCGACCCTGGCCTGCGGACACTTCCCTCGACGTGATTATTCGCTTTCCTCACTATCTTATGCAAGATCTCACGGCCGCTCGGCCCCATTAAATGCCCCGACTGCGCTACGTTCCCTGCAACACCGCAGAAAGTGAAGCTTGCCGGTGACCGACCCCTCTCAGCTCACGGCCGATCCCGGCCTTGCCCGCCGGGCTGCGCGCGGCGTGGCATGGACCATGCTGGAGACCTGGGGCCAACAGGGCCTGCAGCTCCTGTTTTTCGTGCTCCTGTCTCGAATCGTCGGGCCTGAAGGCTATGGTATCCTAGGCTTGGCTTTGATCGTCAATGTGGTGGGTGAGGTTCTGATCACCAACGGCGGCTGGGGCGACGCCGTGACGCGCCTGCAGGATCCCGAGCCCGAGCTGCTCGATTCGGTGTTCTGGGCGGTGATGGGCCTGGCCCTGCTGCTGGTCGTGGCGGCGATCCTCCTGGCCGGCCCCGCCGCCTGGTTCTTCGAGATCCCCGAACTGTTCCTGGCCCTGCCCGCCATGTCGCTGGCCCTGCCCGGCACGGCCCTGGTCGTGGTGCCGATGGCCCTGCTGCGCCGCCGGCTGCAGATGGGCCCGCTGGCCATGCGCACCCTGGTCTCCCTCGCCGTCGCCGGGGTCGCGGGCGTGCTGCTGGCCTGGCAGGGTGCGGGCGTCTGGGCGCTGATCGTCTTCCAGGTCCTCCAGTCGCTGGTGGGTGCGGTGCTGCTCTGGCCGACCACCGGCTACCGCCCGGGCTGGCGCTTCGACCGGCGCCGGCTGGCCAGCGTCACCGGTTTCGTCCGGGGTGCCACCAGTGAGCGGGTCCTCTACATGGTGGACGCGCTGATGCCGCGGGTGATCCTCGGCAAGTTCCTGGGCCCGATCGAGCTCGGCTATTACGTGCTGGCCGCCAAGGTGGTGGAGCTGCTCTCGCTGGTGGTGCAGCGGCCGATCCAGCGCATCCTCCTGCCCGCGGTCGCCCATCTGAGCCAGGACCCGCAGGCCATGGGCCAGGCCGTGGGGACCACGCTGCGCCTGGCCCTGCTGGTCACCGCACCGGCCGCGCTCGGCATCCTGGTCACCGCACCCGACCTGCTGCCCCTCCTGTTCGGCCAGAGCTGGGCGGAGGCGGCACATGCCCTTCAGTTCATGGCGGTGCTGGTCATGATCGTCCCGGTCATCCAGATCACCACCAGCGTCGACTATGCACGCGGGGTGAGCGCGCCGCAGGCCTGGCTGGCGCTCCTGTCCTGCGTCCTGTTGGCGGGCCTGGTCGTCCTGCTCCAGCCGGTGACGCTGGTGAGCGTGGCGGCAGCGCTGATGATCCGCGGCCTGCTGATCATCCTGGTCCGGATGGGACGCACCGTCCGGGTCTGTCGGCTGCCGGTCCTGCCGCTCCTGCGCGACCTCCTGCCGATCCTCCTGGCCGCGGGGGTGTCAGCCCTGGCGGCCTACGTGGTCCGCAGCTTCATCCCGGAAGGCACGAGCCTACCGCTCCGGGTCGCTGCCGAGGTCCTGGCCGGCGTGGCCGCCTATGCCGCTGCCCTCATGATCTTCGCCCGGAGCAGCCTGCGCCTGCTCACCCGGCTGGCACGGCGCTAGCCGGCCGCCCCACCGCCTGGAGCAGGCCGTCCACCCCGGCCTCGACGGCAGCGATGCAGCGCGCCACCGCCCCCTCTTGCGGGGCTGCCCCGTCCAGGGCCGCATCCAGGAGCGCATCCAGGCGGGCCGCCGCGTCGCCATGCACCAGCTGGCGGACGTCGACCACCCGCTCGCCGATGCCCAGCAGCTCGGCAAAGCCGTTGAACTTCGGGTTGTAGCCCAGCCCCACCAGCGGCACGCCCATGCCGGCCGCCAGGATCAAGGGGTGCATCCGCCCGCCCAGGAAGGCCTGGCACAGGCCGGTGCAGGCCTTGAGCAGCCGGGCGTCGCCGATCGGCAGCACGGTGGCGGCGTCGCCATGGCGCATCTGCGCCGCGATCTTGCCCGCCAGCACGTCGTCGGCCTCGGACGGCGCGCAATAGGTCGGCAGGAACAGGACCCGGACGTTCAGCCGCTCCACCTGCCGGTCGAGCCGCTCGGCGATCCGCTCGATCAGGATCTGCCCCTCCGGCCCGGCCTGCGGGTCGGCGATCCCCAGATGCTTGGCGAACTTGCGCGGGATCAGCCGGGCCTTGGGCGGGAACCAGCGGCGCACCGCCACACCCAGGATCGGCCGGTGGTCCAGGGCCAGCCCGGCCGCGGCCAGGGCCGCCTTGGCCTGGTCGCGGCTGGCCGGCTCCAGGCAGATCGCCGGGTCCGGGACCAGTTGCACCTGCTTGTCCGAGAGGGCCTGGGCCACCTTCTGCGCCACCGGGTCGCGCACGCTGACGAAGCGCATCGCCTTGAAGGTCGCCCGGGCCGCGAGCTTGCTGGTCGGATGGTCGAGCGGGCCCACGCCCAGCGCGAAGCCCGCGACCTCTGCACCCGCCGCACGCGCCGCCAGGGCGCGAGCCGCCCAGTAGGGCATCTTCAGGAGGCTGTCGTCGTCCTGGAACAGGCCGCCCCCGCCGATCAGGACCAGATCGGCCTCCCGCATCGCGTGGAGCTGGGCTGCGGGTGCCGCCTTGGGCACCGCCGCCACCCCGAGCTCGCGGGCGACCTCGTCCGGCCGGTCCGTCACCACCGTGATGCGCGCGTCGGGCAGCCGCTGGCGCAGCAGCATGCAGGTGGCGGTCCGGATCGCCTGGTCGCCAATATTGCCGTCGGCATCCCCTGCCAGAATCAGAATCCGCAAGCCTTCACTCCCGATGCGATGGCGTCGCGGCGTTATGCAGAAGGCGGCGCGGGACGCCTAGCGGTTGTGCGTGCACCGCGCGCCATTGTCCCGCTCGCCGCATCCCTCCCTCGACGCGCGCGTCCGGCTGGTGCAGTAATGTGTCGTGGATTCCGAGGCCACTGCACAGCTTCCGGAAATAATGTCCGGAAACGCAACCTGCGAGGTGGGCAAAGATGCAAGACGTCATCCCAGTCTTCGACGACTGCGCCCCGATCTTTATCCTCGGGTCGACCAGGTCCGGCACCACGCTGACCCGCTCGATCCTGAGCGCCCACCCCGACATCGCCATTGCCGACGGCTTCCACTACTGGGTCGAGGTGGCCAACTTCCATAAGGTGGTCCCCGACCTGCGCGAGCCGGGTGCGCTCGACCGGTTCTTCGCCCTGCTCCAGACGGCCCGGCACCATGTGCACATCGCCGATCTGGAGCCCGAGCTCGCCGAGGTGCGCGCGCGGCTGGCCGAGGATCCCGCCCCCAGTGCCGCCAAATATTTCCGGCTAGCGATGGAGACTTATGCGAAGCATCGCGGCGCCACCCGGTTCGGCGAGAAGACCTCGGCCAATATCCGCTATTTGCGCGAGATCCAGGAAATGTTCCCGCGCGCGAAGATCCTGCATCTCGTCCGCGATCCGCGCGCGGTGGTGGCCTCGCACCTGAACGTGCCCTGGGCGTCCCGTGACGTGATCTCGCTGGCACTGAAGTGGAAGCTCGCAGTGCGTACCTTCCTGGACTTCCAGAAGGCCGGGCCGCGCTATCCTGGCAACCTCATGGAGGTGCGCTACGAGGAGCTGGTGCGCGAGCCGGAGACGATGATCCGGCGGATCTGCGCGTTCGTGGACGTGGCTTATGACCCGCGCATGCTGGCGCACCAGGAGCATTCCGGCATCAAGGTGAGCGCCTTGCCCTGGAAGATCGGGGTGACGCGCGCGATCAACGAGGGTGCGGTGGCGCGCTGGCAGAAGGAGCTGCCAGGCCCGCGCCTGGCGCTGATCCAGTGGCTGCTCGCACCCGAGATGCGCCATTACGGCTACCAGCCGCTGCCGATGTCGGCCGCCGACCGGCGCCAGGTGCCGGCCCAGGCCGCCCGGGAGCTGCGGCTGTGGCTGGAGTACAAGCGCCGCCAGCGCGCCGAGCGGCAGGCGACCGGCCCGCAATATTACGACGATGCCGGGATCTACCGGCTGGTCCTGCGCCGGCTGCTGGCCACCCTGCGCCCGGGCTTGGCGAGCCGGCCGGAGGCCACATTGCCGCACCGGGAGGCCCGCCCGCCACACGCATGAGGCCGGTTGACCCCGACATCTGACATGTTAGACCTCAGGCCGAGACCGGCTACAGGTCGATGATCGGGGAAGTTGCCAATGATCCGCAGTGCCCTTCTGGGCGGCGTCGCTGCCGCATGTCTCGTCACGCCCGCCCTCGCCTGCGAGGACGCCGACCGGGTCCCGCTGACCTGGTCCACGATCGCCGGCTTCTACACCGACGCCATGGCCGATCTGGTGGCCGGCTTCGAGGCCACGCACTGCGCCAAGGTCAACATCGTCAACATCGACAACTCGCAGCTCTACAACAAGCAGGTCATCGAGATGGTCGGCGCCACCGGCGCCTATGACATCGTCACGCTCGAGACCTCGGAGAAGGCCGACTTCGCCGAGAACGGCTTCATCCTGCCGATGACCGACTATCTCGCGGACAAGCAGGAGCTGTTGAACGACGTGGCGCCGGTGCTGGCGACCATGACCACCCGCTACAACGGCGACATCTGGGGCCTGCCCTACTACACCTACACCGCGGGCTTCATCTATCGCGCCGACCTGTTCGAGGACGCGGGCGAGAAGGAAGCCTTCAAGGCCAAGTACGGCTACGACCTGGCCGTGCCGACCGACTGGCAGCAGCACCGCGACATCGCCGAGTTCTTCACCCGCAAGGCGGGCGAGACGCTGAAGGGCGAGCCCCTCGCCAAGGACTTCTACGGCGTGGGCCTGATGGCCGGCCCCTTCCCCGAGATCCAGGACGAGCTGTCCGGGCCGATCTGGGGTGCGGGCGCGGACTGGCTGGACGACGAGGGCAATGTCCAGACCGCGGCCGTCGAGAAGGCGCTCACCGACTATATCGAGCTGCTGAAGTTCGCCCCGCCCGCCGCCCTCACCGTCACCTATGACGGGGTGATGAACCAGATGAAGGACGGCCAGATCGCCATGACCCACGGGTTCTTCCTGGACCAGTGGCCGAACGCGGCGACCACCGAGCAGTCCGTGCCGGGTGCGAGGATGGGTGTCGCCGAGGCGCCGGGGAAGAAGGCCTATATCGGCGGCTTCCTCCTGGCCGTGGCCGAGAGCTCGGCCCATCCCGAGGAAGCGATGGACTTCGTGGCCTATATCGGCGGGCCCGAGGCGCAGAAGAAGTTCGCCGCGGCCGGCGGCACCACCACGCTGACCAGCGTGCTGAACGATCCCGAGCTGACCGCACCGGAGAACCGGGCGAAGACCGGCCATTTCGGCACGCTGCGCCAGATCTTCCAGTCGATGGACGGGTTCCAGTCCAACCTGTTCAACACCCCCTATGGGGCCAAGATCTACAACACCATGCAGATCCCGCTCCAGTCGGCCGCGGCCGGCCAGACCACCGCCGCCGAGGCGGCGACCCGGCTGACCGACGAGGTCGCCAAGATCTGCGGCGGCCCCTGCCCGATCGCCAAGGGCGAGTGAGCCCCTGCCCGCCGGGCATATCCGGCGGGCGCCTTCCCTACCTCTTTTTTCCACCGGAGGACGACGCCCATGGCGGCGACCTATGCCACGGCAGGAGCCGGCCGACCCGCCCATGCCGCCCGCGGCGGCGGCATGTCCGACCGCGCCTTCGCCTGGGCGCTGATCGCCCCCGCCATGGCGATCATCCTGGTGTTCGCCCTGGTCCCGCTGGGCTACGCGGTGATGGTGTCGTTCCGCATGGCCGACCTGACCCGCGGCGGCCTGCGCGAGTTCGTTGGCCTCGACAACTACCGCACCGTGCTGTTCGACCAGTCCTTCTGGGAATCGATCGCGGTCACGCTGAAGTTCACGGTGGCGGCGGTCGGCCTGGAGATGATCCTGGGCATCGCCATCGCCTTCCTCCTGCACGGCGCCACCCACGGCAAGACGATCGTCCGCTCGATCCTGATCCTGCCGCTGGCCACCGCCCCCGCCGTCACCGGCCTGTTCTGGCGCAACCTCTACGACCCCCAGTTCGGCGTCATCAACTGGCTCCTGGGCTCGCTCGGCCTGCCCGAGCCCAACTGGCTGGGCGACATCGACATCGCCCTTTGGTCGGTCGTCCTGTTCGACGTCTGGCAGTGGACCCCGTTCGTGGCGCTGATCGCCCTTGCCGGCCTGTCCAGCCTGCCCAGGGAGCCGTTCGAGGCCGCCGAGCTGGACGGTGCCTCCACCTGGCGGGTCCTGCGCGTCCTGACCTTCCCGATGCTCGCACCCGTCCTGTTCCTGGTGCTGATCCTGCGCACCATCGACAGCCTGCGCCTCTACGACGCCGTGGCGGTGCTGACCCGCGGCGGCCCCGGCACGGTCACCGAGACCATGACCTTCTACCTGTTCCGCACCGGGCTGAAGCTGTTCCGCATGGACTACGCGTCGACCATGGCGATCTTCTTCCTCTACGCGCTGCTGGTCGCCAGCGTCTTCGCGCTCCGCCCGCTGCTCAAACAGTTCACCGAACGCGCCCAGGCGCAGAACTGAGAGGACCGGCCGATGCTCCAGCGCCCCGTCCATCCCGCCTTCTCGACCCTGCGCTACGCGCTGATCCTGCTGGTCGTCCTGTTCGCGGCCTTCCCGATCTTCTGGATGATCCTGACCTCGTTCAAGCCGCCGGGCGACATCATGGTCTCCCCGCCGCGCCTGTTCTTCTCACCGACCCTCGACAACTATGTCCACGCGATCGTGGACAAGGACTTTTTGCGCTACGTCACCAACACGCTGATCGTGTCGGTGATCTCCACCGTGTTCGTGGTCGTGCTGGGCTCGCTCGCCGCCTATTCGTTCGCCCGCTACAATACCGGCGACGGCCACATCCTGTTCTTCATCCTGTCCACCAAGATGTTCCCGGCCATCGCGGTGGTGCTGCCCTACTTTTTGATCTTCCGCGACATCGGCCGCACCGGCATTGGCCAGTTCCTCCAGATCGGCCTGGACAAGCCGGGTGCGCTCATCATCAGCTACACCATGTTCAACCTGCCCTTCGCCATCTGGCTGCTGGTCTCCTTCTTCCAGGACATCCCCCGGGAGCTCGAGGACTCCGCCCGGCTGGACGGCCTGTCCCGCCTCAAGGTGCTGCGCAAGGTCGTGCTGCCGCTGGCCGCCCCCGGCATCGCGGTCACCGCGATCTTCACCCTGATCTTCTGCTGGAACGAGTTCCTGTTCGCCTACATCCTGACCCGCAAGACCTGGAGCACGGTCACCGTCGGCGTGGAGAGCTTCTTCACCCTCCAGGGCATCCTCTGGGGCCCCGTCGCCGCCGCTGCCACGCTCGCCGTCCTGCCCATGCTCCTGTTCGTCCTGGCCATGCAGCGCTGGATGGTCCGCGGGCTCACCTTCGGCGCGGTGAGGGGCTGAGACCATGACCTTCAGCCAAGCCTGGGACGCCGGCTTCATGGCCGTCCTGATCTTCCTCGGCACCGTATTCGCCTGGCTGGGCCTGGTCGAGCCGGTGATCGGCCGGGGCCTCCTCTCGACCGTGCTGATGACGCTGGTGGCCCTGGGCCTGGGCGGCGCCTTCGTCGCCCACCGCAAGCGCCGGGCCAGAAAGCTCCTGGAGAGCGTGCGATGATCGAGCTGAGGAACGTCACCCGGCGCTTCGGCCTCACGACCCTGGCGATCAAGGGCCTGGACCTGACCGTGCAGGACCGCGAGTTCCTGGTCCTCTACGGGCCGGCTGGCGCCGGCAAGAGCACCACGCTCAAGATGATCGCCGGCATCGTCCGCCCGACCTCCGGCGACATCCTGCGGGACGGCCAATCGCTCCTGGGCGTGCCGCCCGAGCGCCGCGACATGGCGATGTGCTTCGAGAACTACGCCCTCTACTCGCACCTCTCCGTGTTCGAGAACCTGGCCTTCCCGCTGCGCGCCAAGGGTGTGGCCGACAGCGAGATCCAGGCCAAGGTCACCAGGATCGCCGAGACGTTGGGCATCCCCCATCTCCTGGAGCGCCGCCCGGGCTTTCTGTCCGGCGGGCAGCGCCAGCGCGTGGCGCTCGGCCGTGCCATCATCCGCCCGGCCAGCACCTATCTCCTGGACGAGCCGATCGGCCACCTGGATGCCAAGCTGCGCCACCGGATGCGCGCCGAGCTGAAGGCCATGGCCCGCGACCTCGCCTCCACCATCGTGCTGACCACCACCTCCTCGCGCGAGGCGCTGGCATTGGGCGACCGGATCGCGGTGCTCGACCAGGGCGTGCTCCAGCAGCTCGGCACCCCCGAGGAAATCTACCACCGCCCGGTCAACGAGTTCGTGGCCTCCTTCGTCGGTGAGCCACCGATGAGCTTCCTCGACGCGACGGTGGAGCAGGAAGGCGGCCAGCCGGCTTTGCGCCTGCGCTCCGGCCACCGCCTGCCGGTCGGCCCCGGCTGGGCCGCTCCGCTGCGTGGTTCCGCCTGCCGCTTAGGGGTGCGCGCTGCCGAACTGTCGATCGCGGATCAGGCCGACGATCGCCATGCCGTGCCCGTCACGGTCGATCAGGTCGAGCTTTTGGGCCATGTCCGGGTCGTGCGCCTGGGCCTGGGCCAGGAACTGATCGCGGTGGTGGTCCCGCCCGAGCGCCATCTGGTGCCCGGCCAGCCGCTCTGGCTGGCGATCGACCCTGCCCGCCTGCACGTCTTCCAGGATGGCCGGGCGGTCAGCCACCCCGCCATGCCCACCGTCCATTGAGCGAGGCCTGAACTCCATGGCATCGATCCAGGCCGAAAGGCTGGTGAAGCGCTACAACCCGGGTGCCCCGCCGGCGGTGAGCGGCATCGACTTCGAGATCGCGGACGGCGAGTTCGTCGCGATCCTGGGCCCGTCGGGCTGCGGCAAGAGCTCGACCATGCGGATGATCGCGGGCCTGGAGACGATCACCGAGGGCACCATCCGCTTCGACGGCAGGCCGGTGAACGAGGTGCGCGCGCGCGAGCGCAACGTCGCCATGTCGTTCGAATCCTACGCGCTCTACCCTACCATCAGCGTGTACGAGAACATCGCCTTCCCGCTGCGCTGCCGGGGCGAGGCGAATGCGGCGATCGACCGCCAGGTCCGGCAGATCGCCGAGACCATGGAGCTGGCCCCGCTGCTCCAGCGCCGCACCAAGGAGCTGTCGTCCGGCCAGGCGCAGCGGGTGGGCCTGGCCCGCGCGCTCATCCGCCGCCCGACCGTGTTCCTCCTGGACGAGCCGATCTCGCACCTGGACACCCGCCAGCGCTACCGGATGCGCCAGTTCATCAAGTCGATCCATCGCGACTTCAAAACGACGATGATCTACGTGACCCATGACCAGGAAGAGGCCATGGCGCTGGCGGACCGGATCATCGTCATGAGCCATGGCGACATCCAGCAGATCGGCACGCCCGAGGAGATCTACGAGCGGCCGGTCAACGCCTTCGTCGCCGGCTTCGTGGGCGAGCCGCCGATCAACTTCATCGACGGCGAGGTCGTCGTGACGGACGGCGAATTCCACTTCACGACCGCCGGCCAGTCCTTCCTCCTGCCACCCAAGGTCAAGGCGACGCCCGGGCGGATGCGCCTGGCCGTGCGCCCCGCCTGGCTGAGCCTGGGCAGCGAAAGGGACCACCACCTGCGCGCCACCCATTTCGTCACCGAGCGCCTGCAGGACCACAACATCCTGGTGGTCGATGTCGGCCGGACCCGGGTCACCCTGCTGACCGACCCGGCGGTCCTGCCGCGGGACGGCGAGAAGCTGTATCTCAGGCTCGATCCGGACCGTATCCTCCTCTACCCACCGGACGGCAGCCAGGCGGCTGCGGACGACGACGACTCGTGAGCTTGGAAAGGCGCGATCAGGTGGCCGGCGAATACGACTATATCGTGGTGGGCGGCGGCAGCTCGGGCTGCGTGACGGCAGGGCGCCTCGTGAAGGACCATGGCGCCAGGGTGCTGGTACTGGAAGCCGGGCCCAGCGACCGCAACCCCCTGGTCAGCATGCCCGCCGGCTTCATCAAGCTGCTGGGCGTCGACAAGTTCATGTGGTTCTACGAGACCGAGAAGCAGGAGCGCCTGGGCGGCCGCGCCCCGATCATCCCGCAGGGCCGGATCGTGGGCGGCGGCAGCTCGGTCAACGCCATGATCTATATCCGCGGCAACCCAGCGGACTACGATCCCTGGGAGGAGGCGTCGGGCGGTGCCGGCTGGGCGTACCGCAACATCGTGGCGCACATGCGCCGGATGGAAGGCAACCAGCGCCTGCACAACGCGCTGCACGGCGTGTCCGGCTCGCTCAAGGTCTCCGACCCGGTCCATACCTGCGAGGCCAGCCGTGCCTTCGTCCGCGCCGCCCAGGGCGCCGGCATCCCCTTCAGCCACGACTTCAACGGCCAGCGGCAGACCGGCATCGGCTTCTACCAGACCACCACCTATCAGGGCCGCCGCTGCTCGGCCGCCAATGCCTTCCTCGATGGGGTCCGCACCAACCCGAAGCTGACGCTCGAGACCGGCGTGCTGGTCAGCCGGATCGTGCTGGAGGGCAAGCGCGCGGTCGGTGTCGAATATGTCCGCAACGGCCAGACCGTGCAGGCGCGGGCAAAGCAGGAGGTGATCCTGTGCGCCGGTGCGATCGCCACGCCCAAGCTCCTGATGCTCTCCGGCATCGGCCCGGAAGCGGAGCTGAAGCGCCACGGCATCGCGCTCCAGCACCGGCTGGACGGGGTCGGCGCCAATTTCCAGGACCATCACGAGGTCCCGGTCATCGCCATGACCAACGGCGCCTATGGCTACCACAAGCAGGACGTGGGCTTCGCCAAGTACAAGAACGGCCTGCAATATCTCCTATTCAAGTCCGGCCCGGTCGCGTCCCACGGCGTGGAGGCCGGCGGCTTCTACAACCCGGAGGACACCGACGCCGACCCGACCATCCAGCTCTTCTGCGTGCCGGCGGTGTTCCTGGACAAGGACATCACCGACATCCAGCCGGACCACGGCATCACGGTCAATTCCTGCCTGCTCCGGCCCAAGAGCCGCGGCCGGATCAGCCTGCGCTCGGCCGATCCCGGCGCCCGCCCGGTGATCGAGCCCAACTATTTCGACCATCCCGACGACCTGCGCATCACGCTCGCCTCGGTGAAGTTCGTGCGCGAGATCTTCGAGACCGAGCCCTTGAAGGACATGGTGAAGAAGGTCGTCTTCCCCTCGGACGAGCTGAAGACCGACGAGGAACTGATCGGCCACTGCAAGCGCTTCGTGAAGACCGTCTATCACCCGGCCGGCACGGCGAAGATGGGCACCGAGAAGGACCCGATGGCGGTGGTCGACCCGGAGCTGCGCGTGATCGGCCTGGAAGGCCTGCGCATCTTCGACGCCTCGATGATGCCCAACATCATGAGCGGCAACACCAACACGATCGTGCTCGCCGTGGCCGACAAGGGCGTTGCCATGATGATGAAGGAGGAGCTGCCAGCCCCCATCGACCTGCCCAACCGCCCGCTCGCCGCCTGAGCCAGAAAGGATGAGCGCCCGCCGAGCCGAAGTCGAACCGATCGACCGTCCCGAGCAGTTGACCGACCTGGTGCTCGGCCGGCTGCGCCGCGACATCGTCGAGGGCGGCTTCGAGCTGGGCGAGCGCCTGTCCGAGCAGCAGCTCGCCACCCGCTACCGGGTCACCAAGGCGCCGGTGCGCTCGGCCTGCATCCGCCTGCAGAGCGAGGGCCTGGTCACGGTGGTGGCCCAGCGCGGCATCTTCGTGTTCGACCCGAGCCCCGCCGAGGTCCGCGCCTTGTGCGAGCTGCGCGTGGCCCTGGAGCTGGAGGCGGCCTCGCTCGCCCTGGTGCGCGCCAAGCTGGCGCTGGCCGATGCGCTGGGCGACGTGATCGAGCGGATGCGCCCCTATGCGGTCGACCCCACCACCACCGCCGATCTCGGCTACCAGCGCCTGGATTCCGAATACCACCTGGCGATCCTGGAGGCGGCCCAGAGCCCGATGCTGCTCGAAGCCTACCGTTCGGTCGTGAACTGGCGCTTCTCGGCCCTGCGCACCCGCCTGGCCCGCCAGCGCGAGCATGCCGAGAACTCGTTCCGCGAGCATCTATTGATCCGCGACGCCGTGCTGCGCGGCGACCTGCCCGAGCTGCAAGCTAGGTTGCGCCAGCATGTCGACAACACCGACCGCTACTACGCCCATCTCCTGGAGGCGCGCGCTAAGGATGCGGCGCCGGCCTGACCGCTCTCAACCTTGCGAGACCATGACTCGATGACCGACAGCTTCCGTCCGGACCTCTTCCAGGGCCGCCACGTCCTCGTCACCGGCGGCACGTCGGGCATCGGCAAGGCCGTGGCCAAGGCGTTCCTGGCGCATGGGGCGAGCGTCACCGCCACCGGTGCGGTCGCCGCCGAGGTCGAGGCCGCGGCTGCCGACCTGCCCGGCGCCGAGCGCCGCCTGCTCGACGTGCGCGACGGCGCGGCCGTGGCCGAGCTGATCGGCCACCTGCCCCGCCTGGACGTGCTGGTCACCTGCGCCGGCGTGATCCGCCGCCATGCCGAACTGGAGCCCGACGTCTTCGCCGACGTGGTCGACATCAACCTGACCGGCACGATGCGCGCCTGCGCCGCCGCCCGCCCGCTGCTCGCCGCGACAAAGGGGGCGATCGTCACCACCGCCTCGATGCTCAGCTTCTTCGGCGGCGGCCTGGTGCCAGGCTACGCCGCGTCCAAGGGCGGCGTCGCTCAGCTCACCAAGTCGCTCTCCATCGCCTATGCAGGAGACGGCATCCGCGTGAACGCCATCGCCCCTGGCTGGATCGAGACGCCGCTCACCGGCGGCATCCAGGAGGATCCGGCCCGCTACGCCGCGATCCGCGACCGCACTGCCCTGAAGCGCTGGGGCCGCCCGGACGACCTCGCCGGTGCCGTCCTGTTCCTGGCCTCCCCTGCCGCCGCCTATGTCACCGGCATCGTGCTGCCGGTGGATGGCGGCTATCTCGTCGTCTGAGGAGCAAGCCCGTGCGCGCCGTCACCGTCGTCCAGCCATCCGCCGATCCGCGCGACCTGGTGGTCCAGGACCTGCCCGTGCCCGAGCCCGGCCCCCGCCAGGTCCGCGTCCGGGTCCACGCCGTCTCGATCAACCCGGTCGACTGGAAGCTCACCGAGAGCGCCCATCCGCGCTGGCAGCTCCCCCACGTGCTGGGCCTGGACGCCGCCGGCGTGATCGATGCGGTGGGCACGGACGTGACCGGCTGGCAGCCCGGCCAGCGCGTCGCCTGGCATGGCGACCTGTCCCGCCCGGGCGTGTTCGCCGAGTTCGCGCTGGCCGACGACCATGTGCTGGCCACCGTGCCGGACGACCTCAGCTATGAGGCGGCCGCCGCCCTGCCCTGCGCCGGCATGACCGCGTATCAGGGCCTGTTCCGCAAGGCCCGCCTCCAAGCCGGCCAGACCGTGCTGGTCCAGGGTGCGTCCGGCGGCGTCGGCGGCTTCGCCGTCCAGCTCGCCAGGCGCGCCGGCGCCAAGGTGATCGCCCTCTCCTCCCCGGCCAAGGCCGAGCGCGTCCGCCATCTGGGCGCCGACGAGGTGCTGGACTACCGCGCCCCCGACCTGAAGGAGCGGGTCCGCTCCCTCACCGGCGGCTATGGCGCTGACGTGATGCTGGAGGTCGCTAGGCCCGCGGATGCGCGCAGCTCGCTGGAGCTGATCCACTATAACGGCCACCTGGTCTGCATCGACCCCCTGCCCAACCTCGCGAACGTGCCGGCCTACACCTATGCCGCCTCGATCCACGAGGTCGCCCTGGGCGGCGCCTATGGCGCCGGCCACGTACCCACCCAGCGGGACTTCGCGGTGATGCTGGCCGACCTGCTGGGGCGGGTATCCTCGGGCGGGCTGGACCCGATGATCGAGCACCGGGTCGGCCTGGACGAGATTCCCGGCTATCTTCACCGCCTCCGCCAGGGCGAGCTTGCCGGCAAGACCGTCGCCACCCTGGCCTGACCCGCCAGCAGGAGGCAGGAAATGGGCGACGATCCCAACGACGAACCGCGCGAGTTCTCCTCGCCGCCCTGCTTCATGCACGAGCTGGATCCCGCCTGGCTCGGCCTTCCACCAGCCGACCTCCTGCCCTGGCGCAAGGCGGAGCGCGAGCGCCTGATCGCGGCACGCCTGGCGGTCCCGGCCGCCGAGCGCGCCGTCCTCACCGACGCCATCACCGCGCATCTGGACGAGGTGGCAGGCGACCTCCAGGGCAAGGTGGTCAGCGCCTGGTGGCCGTTCCGCGGCGAGCCGGACCTGCGTCCCTGGCTGGCCAGGGCCATCGAGCGGGGCGCTATCGTGGCCCTGCCGGTGGTCGTGCAGAAGAACACGCCACTACAGTTCCGTACCTGGCGACCGGGCGACCGGATGGAGCGCGGCATCTGGAACATACCCGTCCCGGCCGATGGCGAGATCGTGACGCCCGACCTGGTGCTGGCGCCCGTGGTCGGCTTCGACCCCGACTGCTATCGTCTGGGCCATGGCGGCGGCTATTTCGACCGCACGCTGGCGACCCTCCAGAACTACCAGGCCATCGGCATCGGCTACGCGCTGCAGGCCATCCCCACCATCCGCCCGCAGCCCCACGACATCCCGATGCACCTGGTCGTCACCGAGGCCGGCGTCACCCGCCGCCCTTGACCTGTCTTCCGCAGAAGATCAGCATGCCATGATCGGTCGGCATCAAGTCGATCCGGTAATGACGGCAGATCTTTCCGGCGGAGGCTGGGCGGATGGCGAAGTTGACCGGCACCAGCGGCAATGACCGGCTGGTCGGAACGGCGGGCCGCGACACGATCGACGCCCTGGGTGGCAACGACACCATCTTCGGCGGGGCCGGCAACGACTTGCTCTATGGCCGTGCCGGCAAGGACCGGATCTTCGGCCAGAGCGGCACCGACCTGGTCAGCGGCGGTTCCGGCGACGACCGGATCGAGGGCGGCAATGACCGCGACCGGCTCTGGGGCGACCCCGGCAACGACACGATCCTGGGCGGCACCGGCAATGACGAGCTTTTCGGCGGCTCCGGCAACGACCTCCTGCGCGGCGAGGCCGGCAACGACCAGGTCTTCGGCGATACCGGCACCGACCTGATCAGCGGCGGCGACGGCCACGACACCGCCACCGGCGGCAACGACCGCGACCGGATCTGGGGCGACCTCGGCAACGACACCCTGTCCGGCGAGGCCGGCAACGACGATCTCTATGGCGGCCTGGGCGACGACCGGCTGGACGGCGGCAGCGGCAACGACCTGATCCTGCCCGGCGGCGGGGTCGAGCGGGTGGTGGGCGGCTCCGGCGACGACCGCATCGAGATGCCGGACGAGCTCTACCCGGACATCCACGGCCGGATGATCCTGGGCGCAGGCTCGGGCAACGACGTGGGCGTCGGCGGCATCGACGGCGACCGGATGGACGGCGAGGCCGGCGACGACCGCCTGATCGGCGGCTTCGGCAAGGACCAGCTCCAGGGCGGCTCCGGCCACGACCAGCTCTGGGGCGACGACGATGACGACCGCCTCCAGGGCGGTGCCGGCGACGACACGCTCCATGGCGGGGCCGGCGCCGACACGCTGACCGGCGATGCCGGGGTGGACCTGTTCGCCTTCGACCTGACCGACATCGACGGCCTGTACGACCTCCCCGGGATGCACGACCTGGTCCTGGAGGACGTCGTGACCGACTTCACCAGCGGCGAGGACCGGCTCCAGTTCAGCGTCTCGGTCTATTACGGCATCGAAGGCAGCGAGTTCGCCGCGAAGCTCACCTTCGCCCAGCTCGATTCCGACAAGAGCGGCACCATTACTGCCGCGGACAAGGCCGTCTCCGTCACCGACTTCACCCTGAACGGCGTCACCCGCCAGTCCATGGTGATCGACGCCGGCGAGTTCGGCTGGCCTGCCCAAGGCACCGTCACCCTGTTCGGCGTCACCAGCCTCGGGAAGGCGGACCTGCTCGAATAGCCGTTCCGCCCGCTTCACGCTTGCACATCGCCCCACCGGATGTACATGTACGTGTACATCGGAGTGAGCCATGGCCTACGTGACCTTCACCGACCTGCGCAACAACCTCGCCAGCTACCTGGACAAGGTCGAGGACGACCGGCGTGAGCTGATCGTGACGCGCAAGAACCACGACCCGGTGGTGATCCTCTCCCTGTCCGAGTGGGAGAGCATGAAGGAAACGCTGCACCTGCTGAGCACGCCCGAGAATGCCCGGCGCCTCCGAGCGGCCGTCGACGAGCTGAACGCCGGCAAGGGCAGCGAGCACGACCTGGTCGAGCCTTGAAGCTGGTCTGGGCCGCCCATGCCTGGGAAGACTATCTCTACTGGCAGTCGACCGACCGGAAGATCCTCAAGCGCCTGAACCGGCTGATCGAGGACACGATGCGCAACCCGTTCGGCGGCATCGGCGACCCTGAGCCGCTCAAGAACGAATGGCAGGGCTTCTGGTCCAAGCGCATCGACGGCGAGCACCGGCTGGTCTACCGGATGACCGGAAAGGGCCCGACCCAGGCCCTGGAGATCGCCCAGTGCCGGTTCCACTACGGCAGGTAGTACGTGGCATCCGGAAAATGTTCCGGCAGGCAGATGGGCTCCTTGTCGCCGGAAGCGCGCCTCTGGGATGACTATGAACGACCAACCCCCCGAGCGCTCCCAAGACCCGACATGACCTGCCGGCCTGTCGTTCCTCTTCGTCATGGCCGGCCTTGAGCCGGCCATCCAGGACTGGCCGGGAACCGCACAGTTGACGGGCCAAGTCTGAGGTCCTGCGGCACTCGCTGCGTCAGGGTCCGGCCGACGAACTCGACCGTCCGACGGCCGCCATGCCGCGGGCGACGGCCATGATCCCCGGCTCGTGATCTGCCCGACGACGCCGGATTCTTGGATTCCCCTACTTTCCGGAAACATGTTGCGTATCTAGCTTGCCCCGCCGCGGAGCCCTCAGCACCGAATAAAGAACGACAGGGGCATTTTATGGCAATGATTTCCGGCACCACCGGCAAGGACCGCATCGCCGGCACTGCCGGCAACGATATCATCAGGTCCGGGCGCGACGACGATCTCGTCCTGGGCATGGGCGGCAACGACCAGCTTCATGGCGAGCACGGCCACGACTTCCTCTATGGCCAGGACGGCGCCGACCGCATCGAGGGCGGGATCGGCGCCGACACGCTGTTCGGCGGCCTGGGCGACGATACGCTGTTCGGCAACGAATCGCCGGACCAGCTCATCGGTGGCGCCGGCGACGATCATCTGCTGGGCGGCCAGGGCAACGACGTCCTGCGCGGCAATACTGGCAACGACATCCTGCGCGGCCACGAGGGCGACGACATCCTCCATGGCGATGACGGCAGCGATCTCCTGTTCGGCAGCACCGGCGCCGACCGGCTCATCGGCGGAGCGGGTAGCGATACCTACCAGCTCGGCCAAGGCCAGGGCATCGAGACCATCGTGGATCGCGGCGGCGAGCTCGACACGATCCAGTTCGAGGCAGGGATCACCTTCGGCGCGCTGACCTTCCGCACCCTGGGCAGCGACCTGGTCATCACCCACGCGTCGAAGCTCGCGGTGCAGCTCGTCAACCAGGCGTCCTGGCACGGCATCGAGCAGCTCCGCTTCGCCGGCGACCCGAACAGCTATAGCTGGAACGGCAGCGCGTTCGTGGCAGCCGGCAGCCAGCCGCCCGTGTCGCCGCCCCCGCCGCCACCACCCCCGCCCCCGTCGCCTCCTCCTCCGTCGCCTCCGCTGCCTCCGGCGCCGCCACCTCCTCCTACGCCGCCGTCACAGCCGCCATTGGCCAAGCCGGGTCCGGGCGCCGACACCATCACCGGCACGAACGGCGCCGACATCATCGATGGGCTGGGCGGCAACGACACGCTCAGTGGCGGTGCCGGCAACGACCATCTGAATGGCGGCCTGGGCAATGACCGGCTCTTTGGCCAGGGCGGTGACGATGTGCTGCGCGGCGAGGCCGGCGACGACACGCTGGACGGCGGGCTCGGCAACGATCTTCTCTATGGCGGCGTAGGGGTCGACACCTTCATCGGTGGCCCCGGAAGCGACACGGTCTCGTTCGTGGAAGAGACCAGCGGGCTCTATATCGAGCTCTACGAGTACAGCGCCTCCGCCAGCCGCCTGGGCTCGAACGGCGAGCCTACCGGCCCCGCGGAGGAACTGATCGACGTTGAGCGCGTGCGCGGGTCGAACTTCGACGACATCATCCACGCCCCGCCCCATCCGGAGCAGGTGCATGCCGCCGGGCCGCTTGCCATCTTCGGCCTCGGCGGCGACGACCGCATCGGCGGCGACTTCGGTGCCGATGAGCTGGAAGGCAATGACGGCAACGACTGGATCTATGGCGACTACGGCGCAGATCGCATCAAGGGTGGCAATGGCGACGACAACCTCCATGGCGGCCATAGTGGTCGCGGCGCTGCGGATGCGGACCGCCTGACGGGCGGTGCCGGGCGCGATACCTTCGAGTACGAGGTCCTTCTCGATATTGAACATACGAATGGCGGCCGCGCGATCATCACGGACTTCAAGGCGGCAGAAGATCGGCTGGTCCTGAACATGATCGTCACCAACGACCATGAGTCGGACGCTGGGGAAGTCATCCCAGGCTTTGCTCTCGACGATCACGAGCTTCGTGCTGTCCTCGATTCAAACGGGAACGGGTGGATCGATCCCGGCGACCGGAATGTCAGCCTGTCCACCGTGGAAGGCCGGAGCAGCCTGACCCTGGACTTCTCGCCGATCGTGGTCGAGCGGATCGACCCACGGCACTGGCATGCCGATCCCGGCGTGAACACCCTTACCCTGATCGGGGTCACGGAACTGCCTGCGTAGCTTCGGGAGCACTGCCGCAGCGTGCCGGGGAGAGAGCCTGTCCCATGGAGGCTGCTCATCCCCGGCCGCACGGCATGGCTGCCCTGCTACCCGTTCAATGCTATACTGCGTGATCGACCTGTGCCCGCTGCCTGATGGATCTCATGCGTACACGCGAATCTGCACAAACGAACCCGAGGGGCGGAATGACCTTTTAAATTCAAAGGCTTGCTTGCGTCAGGATATTGCGCTTCCCGCCCGGGCTCCCCCACGAACCGCGTGACGACCGGGCCGATCCCCGCGATGATGGCACCCGTTTCCCGTCAGCCAGCCCGGAGCCCCTGCCTTGCGTCGTAGCGGCCGCTTCACCCATTGCGCCCATTGGGGTGCCTTCTATGCCGTGGTCGAGGACGGCCGGCTGGTCGACGCCCTGCCGTTCGAGGGCGACCCCACGCCCTCGCCGATCCTGTCCAACCTGCCCGAAGCGGTGCAGGGCCCGGCCCGGGTGCGCCAGCCCATGGTGCGCGAGGACTGGCTGAAGCGGCGCGGCGCCTCGCGGGAGACCCGCGGCACCGGGCGGTTCGTGCCGGTCGGCTGGGACCAGGCGCTGGACCTAGTGGCCGAGGAGCTGGCCAGGGTACGCGCCGAGCACGGCCCCGCCTCGGTCTATTCCGGCTCCTATGGCTGGTCGTCGGCCGGACGGTTCCACCACGCCAAGAGCCAGCTCCAGCGCTTCATGAACCTGACCGGCGGCTCCACGGTCAGCATCCAGAACTACAGCTACGCTGCGGCCATCACCATCCTGCCCCATGTGGTCGGCAGCCTGGCCCCGGTGGGCGGGCCCTTGTCGAGCTGGGACGACCTCGCCACCAACACCAGGCTGTTCGTCTGCTTCGGCGGCCTGCCGCTCAAGAACGCCCAGGTCGAGCCCGGTGGGATCGGCCACCACACCACCGAGAGTTGGGTGCGCCGGATGCGCCAGGCCGGCGTCGAGTTCGTCAATATCGGCCCGCACCGCGCCGACCTGCCGGACTGGACGGAGGCCGACTGGCTGCCGCTCCGGCCCAACACCGACACCGCCCTGATCCTGGCGCTGTGCCAGACGCTCGTCGCCGAAGGCCGCCATGACCGGGCCTTCCTCGACCGCTACTGCGCCGGCGTCGACCGCTTCCTGCCCTATCTCTCCGGCCAGAGCGACGGCATCGCCAAGACCCCGGAATGGGCAGAAGCGATCACCGGCCTGTCGGCCGCCACGATCCGGGACCTCGCCCGCCGCATGGCCGGCACCCGGACCATGATCAACCTCGCCTGGGGCCTCCAGCGCGCCGACCATGGCGAGCAGCCCTACTGGGCGGCCGTGGCGCTGGCGGCGATGCTGGGCCAGATCGGCCTGCCCGGCGGCGGCTTCGCCTTCGGCTACAGCGCCATGGGCGGCAATGGCCAAAAGCGCCCCTCGAGCGGCCCGCCGACCCATTCCCAAGGACTCAACCCGATCGACAGCTGGATCCCGCTGGCGCGGATCTCCGACCTGCTGCTGAACCCGGGCGGCACCTACCAGTATGACGGCGAGACCCGCACCTACCCCGACACCCGCCTGGTCTACTGGTGCGGCGGCAATCCGTTCCACCACCACCAGGACCTGAACCGGCTGGTCCGCGCCTTCCGCTGCCCCGAGACCGTGGTGGTCAACGAGAGTTACTGGACCGCCACCGCGCGCCATGCCGACATCGTGCTGCCGGCCACCACCACGCTGGAGCGCAACGACATCGGCGGCTCGCGCCAGGACGACTTCCTGATCGCGATGCAGCAGGCGATCGAGCCGGTGGGCGAGGCGCGCTCCGATTTCCAGATCTTCACCGGTCTCGCCGAGCGCGCCGGGGTCGCCCAGGCCTTCACCGAAGGCCGAGACGAGATGGACTGGCTGCGCCTGCTCTACGAGCGCGGCCGGGCCCGCGACCGCAGCAACAGCCTGCCCGACTTCGACATGTTCTGGCAGGCCGGCCATGTGCGCCTGCCGGTACCGGACCACCCCCACGTCCTGTTCGCCGACTTCCGCGCCGACCCGGAAGGCCGGCCGCTCAAGACCCCCTCCGGGCGGATCGAGCTGTTCTCCGAGAAGATCGCCGGCTTCGGCTATCCGGACTGCCCGGGCCACCCGGCTTGGCTGGCGCCGGTCGAATGGCTGGGCAGCCCCAGGGCCGAGCGCTTCCCGCTCCACCTGCTCTCGCCCCAGCCGGCCGGCCGGCTCCATTCCCAGCTCGATGGCGCCGGTGCCAGTCGCAGGAGCAAGATCCAGGGCCGCGAGCCCGTCCGCATGGCCCCGGCCGACGCCCAGGCCCGCGGCCTGACGGACGGCGACATCGTGCGGATCTGGAACGAGCGTGGCCAGGTCCTGGCCGGGGTGATCGTGACACCCGACCTGATCCCGGGCGTGGTCCAGCTCGCGACCGGCGCCTGGTACGACCCGCAGACCCCGTTCGGCCTGGACCTGCGCGGCAACGCCAACGTCTTGAGCCTGGACAAGGGTGCGTCCAGCCTGAGCCAGGCGCCGAGCGCGCAGAGCTGCCTGGTCGAGATCGAGCGCTGGACTGCCCCCCTGCCGGAGCTCGGCCCCGACCAGCCGCCGGTCAGCCGGGCGGCGTGAGCTCGGCTGGCGTGATCTCGGCCGGGGGCTGGGCCACCAGCCGGATCCGGTCCGGGTCGTAGCCCAGCTCCTCCGCCCGGGCCAGAAGCTCGTCCATGAGGGTCTGGTCCGGCACCGGCGCTCGGCTCAGGATCCAGAAATACTCTCGCTCCGGCTCGCCGACGATCGCCCAGCTATAGTCGGTCGCCCGGTCCAGCACCCAGTAGTCGCCGGCGAACGGCCAGAAGAAGCTCACCTCGAGCTTCGCACCCCGGGAGCCGGGCACCACCTCGGCCGTCCCCTCGGCGGTCTCGACCTCGCCGTCTACCGCACCCTTGCGGCAGGTGTTGACCACCTGGACCTTGCCGTCCGGCCGGAGGCTGTAGTCGGCCGTGACACCCTCGCAGTCGGTCTCGAACTCATTCTCGTAACGCGCCACCTCGTACCAGCGCCCCATGTAGCGCTCGATCTCCACCTCGCGCGCCGGCTCCGGCACCGCGATCTGCGCCGCCTCCTCACGCTGCAGCGGCGCACATCCCAGCAGCGCCAGCCCCACGAGCAGCGAAGCCGCGTGCCGTCCCTTGATCATCCTGCTTTCCCCCCAACCTGGCACAATCCGAAGCGGCCCTGCCGCATTCCGGTTCCACAGCAGCAGGACCGGCGGATGGTCAGCCCTTGAAGACCTGCTGTCGATGCCAGTCGAGAAAGGCCGGATGCGGCCATTGCCGGGGATCACTGGGCAGGCGGATCCGCCGGTCCGGCCGGAACCAGCGCAGCGCCGCCTCGGGCACGCCGCTGCCCGCGACCAGGATGGAATGGTCCGGCGCGATCGAGACGAGGCCGCGGTCGAACATCCAGTGCACGGTGCCACTCAGCGCGATCCCATTGCGCACCGAATCCGGGCCATGCGCGGCAACCGGGCGGATATGCGCCGCTTCCGCCTCGGTGCGCCCGCCGCCATTGACGACCCGAAGATCGGTGAAGGCGCAGGTCCCCGCATAGGCCGTCTGCACGCTCCGGGCGAAGACCCGGTCGCGGAACAGACGGCTGGTGAGCTGCTCCACCACCGGCCGCTGGAACAAAGCGGGCGGTTCCGCCAGCCCCTGGTATCCCGGCTCTGCCGGCGTCCCCGCGATCAGCAGGTCGTCGCCGAAGCCCGCCGCGACGATCGCCTCGTACTCTGCGTCGGGCAAGGCCCGCACCGCCCGGCCGAAGGCACCCTTGCTCGTGGCCCCATCTGCGCGGACCAGGAAGCGCTCGCGGTACTGCCCGCCCTCGCGGAACGGGACCGGGCTCGGGAAGGGGATGTAGTCCTGGATCGCGGCGTAGAAATGATCCGGCCTGCGCGGATCCGGGCGGACGTACCACACGCGCGGTCGCCACATAGGCCTGCCGGCCGCGATAGCCGTCATTGCCCGATCCGCCCCGCCGCGGTTCATAGTAGACGATGAAGTCGCCGACCGCTTCCTCGACCTGCCGCCGGTAGGTCGCTGGGAAATGGTACCGTTCCTCGGGAAGATCGTCGTAGATCGAGCCGGGCTTGTGGGTGAACACCGCCTTCACCTGATCCGCTTCCTCCCTGGATCAGCGGATAAGGCCGGCCAGGCAGCGAGGCAAGCCGCCCTCGCCTCATTCCCCGACCTCTGTCGCCGCCGGCAGGATCAGTTCGTCCAGCAGATCGTGCAGCGCATCCACATGGCCGTCGCCGCGCGGCCGGGGGCTCGGGTCGGAGGTCATCACCACGGTCAGCGCCAGGTCCGGCACCACGAACAGCATCTGCCCGCCATAGCCCCAGGCGAACCGGACGGGGTGGCCGTTCACCTCGCGGCTGAACCAGCCATAGCCATAGCCGTCGCCGGTCCAGTTGGAGATCGTGCGCTCCTGCCAGGACTGCGCCACCCAGCCCTCCGGCAGGACCCGCGCGCCGCCGGCCATGCCGTCGTTGCGGTAGAGCTCGCCGAACGCCAGCAGGGCGCGCGGCGAGAGCGCCATGTTGTTGCCGCCCAGATAGATGCCCTGCGGGTCGCGGTCCCAGGCCGGGATGGTGATGCTGAGCGGCCGACCCAGCCAGGAGCGCGCCAGGCTCAGCGTGCTCTCGCCGCTGGCCACGGTGAGGGCCGCGGACAGGAGATGCGAGGTGCCGGTGGAATAGACCATCCAGCCGCCGGGCTCGGTCGCGAACGGCCGGGTCAGGACGTGCCGGACCCAGTTCCGGCTGTTCACCCAGGCGCCGTAATTCGCACCCGAGGTCGAGGCGAGCCCGGCCTGCATCGAGAGCAGGTGGCTGATCGTGATCTCCCCTACCCGCGGGTCGGCCTCGGCCGGGACCAGCTCGCCCAGCACGTCCACCAGCTTCTGATCGGTACCCTGGAGCACGCCCTTGCCGATCGCGATCCCGGCCAGCGCGGTCAGCACCGTTTTTGACACCGACTTGACGTTGACCGGCCGGTCCAGTGCCGGGCCACGCAGCCGCTCCGCCAGCACGATCTCCCCTGCCCGCGCCACGATCAGCGCATGCAGGCGCGGGATCGCGTCGGCCCGCTGGCGGATCGCCTCGCGGACGGGTTCCAGCGACGGCAGTGCACGGGCCGGACGGGCGAAGGCCAGGGCCGGCGGCAGCATCGCCAGCAGGGTCCGGCGGGGTGTCAGGAGCATCCAGGTCCTCTTGAAGGGCAGGCCACGGCAACAAACTTGGCGGCCCTGCCGGCACGATCAACCGCGAGAGGAGCGAGCCGCAGGACTGCCCACTAGGCGCAGCCCCGCCAGCCTCGCTATCACCATGCCGGCCAAGCAGAGGGAGCCTGGATGGACACGGTCACGCAGATGCTGTTCGGCGCCACGGTGGCGCAGGCCGGCTTCCGCCGCCGACTCGGCCGCAAGGCCATGGTGGCCGGCGCCCTGCTCGGCATGGTCCCGGACCTGGACGTGGTGGTGGGCTGGGTCGCCGGCCCGTTCGCCAACTGGCAGTATCACCGCAGCCTGACCCACTCGCTCCTGTTCGGCCCGCTGCTGGGACCGCTGTTCGGCTGGCTGTTCTGGCGCCTGCACCGGGCGATGGTCCAGGAACGGCCGGACGTGGCGAACCGCGACACGCTGCGCGCCTGGATCTGGCTGGCGATCCTGGCCCTGCTCACCCACCCGCTCATCGACCTGTTCACCAGCTACGGCACCCAGCTGCTCTGGCCGTTCACCGACCACCGATTCGCGATCAACGCGATGCCGATCATCGACCCGCTCTATTCGCTGGTCCTGGTGGTGGCCCTCCTGTTCGGCTCCCTGCGCGCCCGGTCGGCACGGGCCCAGGACGTGGCCGGGGCGGCATTGCTGTTCATCGGCATCTATTCCTGCATGGGCTGGGCGATCAACGACCGGATCCAGCAGATCGCCGCAGAACAGTTCGACGGCCCCGCCGAGATCGACGCCTATCCGCTCCTGTTCCAGCCCTACTACCGCCGGGTGGTGGCGCTGACCCCCGACGCCGCCCATGTCGGCTACTATTCGGTGCTCAACCCCAAGCCGATCGCGTGGCAGAGCTTCCCGCAGGAGCGCTCCGCCGCCACCACCGCCGTGGCCGCCACCGAGCAGGCCGCCCTGTTCCGCTGGTTCGCCATGGACAAGCTGCTCTGGCGGGAGGAGTCGGACGGCAATGGCGGCAGGCTCGTCGAGGCCACCGACCTGCGCTACGGCCTGCAGGGCAATGCCGACATCGGCTTCTGGGGGATCCGTGCCAGGGTCGGCCCGGGTCAGGAGGTGCAGGGTCCGGTCGAGGTGTTCGCCATCCCCCGCGACTCCTCACGTGCGGCCTTCCGCCGGTTCTGGGCCGAGCTGACCGGCTGGTGACCCGGCCCGGCCAGGCACCGCGAGGGCCTCAGGCCGCCGCGTCGTACTGGACCTTCATCGTACCGGTCTTCAGCGGATGGGCGAGCTGCCGGGCGATCTCGGCCAGGGGCAGGCGATGGGAGACCAGCGCCTCCGCCTTGCTGCCCAACCCCTGCAGCACCGCCACCGCGTCCGGCAGGTTGAAGCAGAGCGAGTGGCTGCCGATCAGGGTCAGCTCGCGGCGGAAGATCTCGTAGGGGCTGAACGCCGCCGTTGCCGCCGGCGGGCAGACGCCGAAGAACAGGATGGTGGCGCCGTCCCGGGCGAATGCCGGCATCCGGGCGCAGACCTCGGCCACGCCGGTGCAGTCGACCACCAGGTCGAAGCCGTCGGCGAGCCCGGCCGGCTGGACATTGGCCCCGTCCGCCGTGGCCGCCGCACCCAGTGCCTCGGCCTGGCGCAGCCGGGTCGGCTCCAGGTCGACCATCGTGACATCGGCGACACCGCGCGCCTGCAGGCCCAGCATCATCATCAGCCCGATCGGCCCCGCACCGAATACCAGGGCGCGCATGCCGGGCACGACATTGGCCCGGTCGATCCCGTGCATCACGCAGGCGAACGGCTCGGCCAGCGCCGCGACATGGAAGGGCAGGTCACCGATCGGGTGGACGTTCTTGGCCCCCACCGCCATCAGCGGCGCGAAGCCGCCATCGCGCGTGGCGCCATAGCCCTGCAGGTCGGCGCACAGGCTGGGCCGCCCGGCCCGACAGGAACGGCAGGTGCCGCAGGGCAGGAGCGGATCGACCGCGACCCGGGTACCCGCCAGGGTCCCCGGCACCCCCTCGCCCACCGCCACCACCGTGCCGGCGATCTCGTGGCCGGGGATCACCGGGAAGGCGCACAGGTAGCGGCCGTGCAGGATGTCGATGTCGGTATGGCACACACCGGTATTGGCCACCTGGACGAGCACGCTGCCCGGCCCGGGCTGCGGATCGGGGACCTCCGTGACCTGCGCCTCGCCGATCTGCCTGAACAGCAGCGCTTCCATGCCTGCCGCCTCCCCTTGTCGTCTTGTTGTATCGTTTCACCAACGCCCTTGGCGGCAATCCGCAGCCTCCGTCAAGGCGGCGCTGCTTCGTCCACATAGCGCAGGAGCCCGCTGCCGCCCTCGATGATGTCCTGGCGCATCGCCGCCCGCGCCGCCTCGGAATCGCGCCGGTGCAGCGCCTCGATGATCCGCACATGCGGATGGGGGTCCCACTCCATCACCCCGTCATCGTAGAGATGCGAGAGGATCGGCCCGCAGCGCAGCCAGAGCGAGGTCACGAACTGGTAGAGGATCGGCAACCGGCCCATGGCGCACAGTTCCAGGTGGAACCGCTCGTTCAGCTCCACCGCGCGCTGGAAGCGCTCCCCAGCCAGGGCCGTCGCAATGCCTGCATGGACCTCTTCCAGCCGGGCGATCTCCACGGGATCGGCGACCTCCGCGGCGCGGGCGGCCGACTTGCCCTCCAGCTCGGCACGCAGCTCGCGCACCTCCTGGAGCCGGGCGCGGTCCAGCCGCGGCACCACGGCGGTGCCGCGCTCGTCCAATTCCAGGGCCTGCTCCGAGACCAGCCGGAGCAGCGCCTCGCGGACCGGAGTGGCGCTCAGCCCCAGCTCCGCCGAGAGCGGCCGGAGCTGTAGCTTCTGGCCCGGCCGCAGCCGGCTGCGCATCAGCGCGGTGCGGATCTCCAGATAGGCACGATCGCTCAGGCTTTCCTTGGTGATGCGGGAGAATCCGGCGCCACCGGGCTCCCCCGCTTCCTCCGCCGCCTGCGGCCGGCTTGACATCCAACCGCCTCCCATGCAGTTACTTGTTATAACAAATCACAGATAACAGCCTAAGGGAGGCAATGAGCCATGACAAGAACAGCCACCAGCCCCGCCTGACCGCCGACCGCGGCGCCTGGCCGCCCGATGGCGCGCGCCCGGCCCGATCGATGACCTTCCGGGACTGATGATGCTTGCACTGAAGAAGACCGAAGCCGCCTTCGGGCTGCACCTCCAGGACGTACCGCCACCGGCCGGGCCCGGCCCAGGCGAGGTGATCGTCGAGGTGGCGGCGGTGGGTGTGTGCGGCTCGGACATCCACGCCTATGAGTGGACGCCCGGCTACGAGTTCATGGTACCGCACCTGCCGCTCACGCTGGGCCACGAGTTCGCCGGGCGGATTGCCAGGTTGGGCCCGGGCGTCACCGGCCTGGCCGAAGGCGATCCGGTCACCGTCTGGCCGACCGTCGGCTGCGGCACCTGTCACGCCTGCCAATCCGGCCGGCGCCAGGACTGCCAGGAGCGCCGGATCATCGGCCTGCACCGGGACGGCGGCTACGCCCGCGAGGTGATCGTGCCGGCCGGTAGCTGCATCCGCCTGCCCGACGGCCTGGACCTGCGACTGGCGGCCATGGCCGAGCCGCTCGCTGTCGGCCAGAACGCCGTCGACGTCGCCGCGATCGAACCCGGCGACGCCGTGCTGGTGCTGGGCCCAGGGCCGATCGGCCTGGGCATCGCCTGGCTGGCCCAGCAGCAGGGCGCCGACAAGGTGATCCTGGCCGGCTATGGGGACCAGCTACGGCTGGACTGCGGCCGTCGGATGGGTCTGCAGCATCTGGTCGACCTGAAGGAGGAGACGCTGGCGGACGCGGTCATGCGCATCGCCGGCCGCCCGGTGGACCGGGTGATCGAGGCGACCGGGGCGATCCGCTCGATCCATGACGGCCTGGCCGTGCTGCGCTCCAGCGGCATCCTGGTGGTGGCCGGCATCCACTCCGAGCCGCTGCAGATCGACCTGACCCGGCTGGTCCGGGACAAGAAGCAGCTCCGCACCGCCCACGACAGCCATGCCGCCGCCTGGCCGCACGTGCTGGACCATCTGGCCCGCCACGGCGACCAGCTCGGCCAGATGATCTCGCACCGCCTGCCACTCTCGGCGGCACTGGAAGGCTTCGAGCTCGCCCGGCGCAAGCAGGCGATCAAGGTGATCCTGGAACCGTAACCGTCCAACCGCAAGAACTGCCGTCGCATCGACCAACGATCTGGGGAAGCAAGGAAATGGCGCTACGAATCCGCCCCGCACTGGGCATCGTCGCCGGGGTCGCCCTGGGGCTCCTGGCCGGCACCGCGCAGGCCGACGTCAAGCTCGGCGCCCTGTTCCCGTTCAGCGGCGAGCTGGCCCTGCTGGGCGACGAGAGCTGGCGCGGCGTCGAGCTCGCCGCCGAGGAGTTCAACGCCAAGGGCGGCATCAACGGCGAGAAGGTCCAGTTCCTGCGCGGCGACGCGGTCGACAACAACCAGGCGATCGCGGAAGCGCGCCGGCTGATCTCGGTGGAGGAGGTCAAGGCGATCTTCGGCACCTATTCCTCGTCCCGCTCCCAGGTGGCGAGCCAGGTCGCCGAACTGGCCGGCATCCCCTATTTCGAGCTGGGTGCGGTGTCCGACGACATTACCGGCCGCGGTTTCAAGTACCTGTTCCGCACCAATCCGACCGCCAAGGCGATGGCAGCGCGGACAGTGGAGCTCATCACCGAGGTGATCGCGCCGCGCCTGGACGTCGAGCCGTCCGCCCTGAAGATCGCGATCATCCACGAGGACAGCCTCTACGGCACCACGGTCGCGGGCTTCCAGAACGAGTTCGGCGCCGAGGCGAACCTGAACATCGTCGAGACCATGGCCTATCCCGCCAGCACGGTCGACCTGTCCTCCACCATCCTGCGCCTGCAGCAGAACGAGATCGATGTCGTCCTGCAGACCTCCTACCAGAACGACAGCGTCCTGTTCTTCCGCCAGTCCCACGAGGCGGGCTTCAAGCCCAAGGCCGTGATCGGCGGGGGTGGCGGCTACTCCCTGGTCGATACGGCGCAGGCGGTCGGCGCCGACGTCATCGAGGGCGCCTTCAATGCCGACGTGACCCAGTACGCGATCAACCCGGAGGCGGCACCCGGCATCGAGGAGTTCGTGGCTGCCTACCAGGCGAAGTACGGCTCGGCGCCCCGCTCCGGCCATTCGCTGGTCAACTATGTGGGCGCCCAGGTCATCCTCGACGCGCTGGCCAAGGCGGAATCCCTGGAGCCGGACGCGATCGTCGCGGCGGTGAAGGCCATCGACATTCCGGAAGGCGGCACGGCCGAAGGCTGGGGCGTGAAGTTCGGCGAGGACGGCCAGAACGAGCGGGCCACCATGATGGGCATGCAGTGGCAGGACGGCAAGCTCGTGACCGTCTGGCCGCCCGAAGCGGCCGTGGCCGAAATCCGGCTGACCAAGCCCGAGTGAAGACCGGCGCAGGAACAAGGCAACCGGCATGACCGTCTTCTGGCAGCTCGTCCTCAACGGCCTGATGCTGGGTGGCCTCTTCGCCATCATCAGCGTCGGCCTCACCCTGATCTTCGGCATCATCCGACTGGTCAACTTCGCCCATGGCGAGCTGCTGATGGTCGGGATGTACGCGACCTTCCTGCTCACCACCCAGCTGGGCGTGCATCCCTATGCCCTGGCACCGCCGGTGGTCCTGCTCCTGTTCGTGGTGGGCGTGCTGATCCAGCGCTTCATCCTCCAGCCGCTCCTGGAGGCGCGCGACCACCATGTGCAGATCTTCGCCACGGTCGGCCTGTCCACCGCACTGATCAACCTGGCGCTGCTCCTGTTCGGCGCCGACATCCACTCCACCCCCGCCTACGGCGCGCGCACGTCCCTGACGCTCGGCCCGTTCCGCATCCTGACCGGCCATGTCGTGATGTTCGTGGCCGGCATCCTGGTGGTGGCGGGCCTGCACGTCTTCCTGCAGCGCACCTATCTGGGCCGCGCGATCCGGGCGACCGCCCAGCACCGCCACGCCGCCCAGCTCATGGGCATCGACATCAACCGGATCTACATCATCACCTTCGGCATCGGGGCGGCCTGCGTGGGCCTGGCCGCGACGCTGGTGGCGCCGATGTACCCCGTCTCCCCCACGGTCGGGACCTATTTCGTGCTGACCGCCTTCGTGGTGGTCGTGCTGGGCGGCATGGGCAGCCTGCACGGCGCCTTCATCGGCGCGCTCATCATCGGCCTCGTGGACAGTCTCAGCGGCTACTACATCGCCCCCGACCTGAAGGAAGTGGTGATCTTCGCGATCTTCATCCTGATCCTCCTGGTCCGCCCGACCGGCCTGTTCGGTCTCGGCCGCGGCTCGGAATAGGAGTGCCACCATGAACGACGGCAAGCTCGCCGCCTTCGGCCTGGACAAGCGCAGCGCCATCCTGGTGGCCCTCCTGCTGGCCGCCATCCTGGCGATCCCGCTGGGCGTCCGGTCCGACTTCGTGTTCCACATCTTCATCACGATCTGCCTCTACGGCGCCCTCTCGACCGCCTGGAACATCGTGGGCGGCTTCGCCGGCCAGCTCTCGCTGGGCCATGCGATCTTCTATGGGCTGGGCGCCTACACGGCCGGGCTGCTGGTGCCCTACGGCATCTCGCCCTGGTTCGGCATGTTCGCCGGCGCCGCCCTCTCGGCGGTCGTGGCCGTGCTGATCAGCGTGCCGTGCTTCCGCCTGCGCGGCCCGTTCTTCGCGTTGGCGACCATCGCCTTCCTGGAGGTCGTCTTCCAGCTGGCCCTGCACTTCAAGGGCATCACCGGTGGTGCGGTCGGCCTGATGGTCCCGCTGCAGATCGGCTGGGAATGGATGATCTTCCGCGAGCGCGAGCCCTCGCTCCTGATCGCGTTCGGCCTCCTGCTGCTCACCCTGCTGGTCGCCGGCTGGATCCGCCACAGCCGGTTCGGCTACTACCTGATCGCCACCCGGGAGCGCGAGCCGGCCGCCCAGGCCGCCGGCATCGACAGCCTGAAGGTGCGCCTCTGGGCGGTCGCGATCTCCGCCGCCTTGACCTCGATGGTCGGCACCTTCCACGGCATGTACCTGACCTTCATCGAGCCGGAGGCGATGTTCTCGCTGACGCTCTCGATCCAGATCGCCATGTTCGCCCTGATCGGCGGCATCGGCACCGTGCTGGGCCCGCTGCTCGGCACGCTGCTGGTGGTCCCGCTGACCGAGCTGGCCCGCGGCTGGCTGGGTGCCTCGGCGATCGGCCTGCACGGCTTCATCTACGGCACGGTGCTGGTGCTGATCGTCCTGTTCATGCCGGACGGCCTGGTGGGCTTCTTCACCCGCAAGACCCACCCGCGCCCGGACGAGGCCGCCGCCCAGCCCGGCGCCCTGCAGGCCTCGGCCGGTGCCCTGGTCCATGACCCGGCCGAGCCCGTGGAGACCCGCGCCATCGGCGAGCCGATCCTGGTCGCCGAGAAGCTCAACAAGGCGTTCGGCGGCCTGCGCGTCGCCCAGGACCTCGACCTTTCCGTCCAGCAGGGCGAGGTGCTGGGCATCATCGGCCCGAACGGTGCCGGCAAGACCACCCTGTTCAACATGCTCTCCGGCTTCCTGCCGCCGGATTCGGGCGTGGTCCGGGTGCGCGACCGGAGCGGCCAGTGGGTCACGCCGACCTCACCCCACGAATACGCCCGGATCGGCGTCGGCCGTACCTTCCAGATCGTCCAGCCCTTCGCGGCGATGACCGTGCTGGAGAACATCATGGTGGGCGCCTTCCACCACCATGCCAGCCGCAAGGAGGCGCGCGAGAAGGCGCTGGAGGTCGCCGAGCGGATGGGCCTGTGGGCGCAGCGCGACATGGAGGCGCGCAACCTCACGATCGGCGGCCAGAAGCGCCTGGAGGTCGCCCGGGTGATGGCCACCGAGCCGCGCATCCTGCTGCTCGACGAGGTCATGGCCGGCCTGAACCAGACGGATGTCCGCCAGGCCATCACGCTGATCGAGAAGATCCGCGACGCCGGCGTCACCGTGATCGCGATCGAGCACGTCATGCAGGCGATCATGGCGCTCTCCGACCGGGTGGTCGTGCTCAACTCCGCGAGGCTGCTCGCCAACGGCAAACCGGAGGACGTGGTGCGCGATCCGGCCGTGATCGAGGCCTATCTGGGAGAGGAGTTCGTCCATGCTGCGGCTTGAGCGCGTCTCCGCGGGCTATGGCCGCGTCACCATCCTCCACAACATCTCGATCGAGGTGAACCAGGGCGAGGTCGTGACCATCGTGGGCGCCAACGGTGCCGGCAAGACCACCACGCTGCGCACCATCGCGGGCCTGGTCCGCCCGACCGAGGGCAGCATCACCTTCGACGGCAAGGACATCGGCCGCCTGCCCGCGCATGAGGTGGTCGACCTCGGCATCACCCTCATTCCCGAGGGCCGTCAGCTCTTCCCGCACATGACGGTGCGCGAGAACCTGCTGATGGGCGCCTACACGCCGCGCGCGCGCGGCGAGGTCGACCAGACGCTGGACTTCGCCTTCTCGCTGTTCCCGCGGGTGAAGGAGAAGCTCGACCAGCATGCCGGCTCCCTGTCGGGCGGCGAGCAGCAGATGGTCGCGATCGCCCGCGGCCTGATGGCGAAGCCCAAGCTGCTCCTGTTCGACGAGCCGTCGCTGGGTCTGGCGCCGATCATCGTCAAGCAGGTGTTCGAGACCATCGACAAGATCGTCGCCACCGGTGTCACCGTGCTGATCGTCGAGCAGAACGTGTTCCACACCCTCTCCATCGCGGACCGCGGTTACGTGCTGGAGAACGGCGAGATCACCATGACCGACACCGGCGCTGCCCTCCTGAAGAACGATCATGTCCGCCGGGCCTATCTCGGCATCTGAGGAGCCATGATGAGCGAAGACTTGCAAAACCGCCCGAGCCACCGGGACCGGATCGTGCTGGTCACCGGGGCCGGCCAGGGCATCGGCGCCGCGATCGCCGAGGGCTTCGGCCGGCGCGCCGCCAAGGTCGCCGTCACCGATGTCGACCCGGCCCGTGCCGAAACGGTGGCCGAGCGGATCCGCGCAGCCGGCGGCCGAGCCGCGTCGGCCGCCTTCGACGTCGCCGACTACGATGCCCTGGCCGAGGCCGTGGAGCGGCTCCAGGCGGAGCTGGGCGGCACGTTCGACACCGTCATCAACAATGCCGGCATCTCGCCCAAGCACAACGGCAAGGCCCACCAGGTCTACGAGATGCCGCCGGACGAATGGCGCCGGGTGGTCGACGTCAACCTGACCGGCTGCTTCAACACGACCCGGCTGCTCACCCCGGCCATGAAGGACAAGGGCTTCGGCGTCCTGATCCACCAGTCCTCGATCGCCGGCAAGACCTACTCCAACGTGGTCGGCGCCCACTACGCCGCGACCAAGGCTGCGCTGATCGGCTTCACCAAGCACACCGCCGCGGAGCTCGGGCCCTACGGCATCCGCGTCAATGCGCTCGCACCCGGCCGGATCGACACGCCGCTCATTCGCACCGTGCCGGACGAGATCAACCGGGTGCAGATCGAGATGACCGCCCTGCGCCGCCTCGGCCGGCCCGACGAGGTCGCCGATCTCGCCCTCTACCTGACCTCCGACGAGGCCAGCTTCATCACCGGCCAGGTCGTCGACGTGGCCGGCGGACTCATGTTGACCTGAACCAGCAGGAACGCGCCATGCCCACCGAGGCCGCCCCCAGCCAGGGCCATTCCATCGCCAACATGTCCGGCGCCCACACCTTCGCCGCAGCACTCAAGCGCCACGGCGTCGAGGTGATCTTCGGCCAGAGCATCCCGTCCGCTTTGTTCCTGGTCGCACCGGAGTTCGGCATCCGCCAGATCGGCTACCGCACCGAGAATGCGGGTGCCGCCATGGCCGACGCGTTCGCCCGGGTCTCGCACAAGGTGCCGGTGGTGACCGGGCAGAACGGCCCGGCCGCCACCCTGCTCGTCCCGGGTCTCGCCGAGGCCTACAAGGCCTCGATCCCGGTGGTCGCGATCGTCCAGGACGTCCATCGCCAGCAGACCGACAAGAACGCCTTCCAGGAACTGGACCATCTGGACCTGTTCAAGGGCGTGGCCAAGTGGATCCGCCGGGTCTCCGAGGCCGACCGGATCGACGACTATGTCGACATGGCGTTCACCGCCGCCGCATCGGGCCGCCCCGGCCCGGCCGTGCTGATCGCCCCGGTCGACCTGTTCACCGACACGCCCAAGATCGGCACAGGCCGGCGGATCGCCTCGCTCGGCACCTACCCGCTCGACCGTACCGTGGCCGACCCGGCCGCGGTCGCCGAGGCTGCCGCCGTCCTGGCCGCGGCCAGGGCGCCGCTCGTGATCGCCGGTGGCGGCGTCCATTCCTCGGATGCCACGGCCGAGCTCACCGCCCTGCAGGAACTGGGCTTTCCGGTCGCCACCACCGCCATGGGCAAGGGCACGGTCGCCGAGACCCACCCGCTCTCGGTGGGCCCGGTCGGCTATTTCATGGGCCTGCGCGGCCGCGCCCGGCATCTCCGCCCGCTGGTGGAGGAGGCCGATGTCGTGTTGCTGGTCGGCAACCGCACCAACCAGAACGGCACGGACAGCTGGCAGCTCTATCCGAACGCCCGCTACATCCATCTGGACGTGGACAGCCAGGAAGTCGGCCGCAACTACGAGGCCATGCGCTTGGTGGGCGATGCCAAGCTGACCCTGCGCGCCCTCACTCACGCCCTGCAGAGCCAGGACCTGTCGCTTCGCCAGGAAGGCCGCCCCGCCCTGGAGCGTAAGATCGCCGCCGGGCGCGAGGCCTGGCAGGCCGACATCGCCCGCACGCTCGACCTGGACGCCGCCCCGGTCCGGCCCGAGCGGCTGATGCTCGACCTGGACCAGGTGCTCACCCCGGAATCGATCGTGGTGGCCGATGCCAGCTACGCCTCGATCTGGGTCGCCAACTTCCTGACCGCGCGGAAGGCCGGTGCGCGCTTCATCACGCCCCGCGGCATCGCGGGCCTGGGCTGGGGCCTGCCCTTCGCACTGGGTGCCAAGACCGCCCGGCCGGACGCTCCCGTCATCTGCCTGGCCGGCGATGGCGGCTTCGCCCATGTCTGGTCGGAGCTGGAAACCTCGCGGCGCATGAACCTGCCGGTCGTGCTGATCGTCCTGAACAACCAGATCCTCGGCTACCAGAAGCATGCCGAGAAGGTGCTGTTCGATGGCTACAGCGACGTCTGCGACTTCCAGGCGGTCGACCACGCCATGATCGCCAAGGCCTGCGGCTGCCACGGCGTGCGGGTCGAGCGCCCGGACCAGTTCCTGCCGGCCCTGAAGGAGGCGCTGGCCGCGGACCGGACCACCGTGATCGACGTGGTGACCGACCAGAAGGCCTATCCGCCGATCACCATGTTCGAGGCCAACGAGCGCCTGGATTACTGACAGATATTTGGATCAGGGAGGCGAACAATGATCAACTGGAAGAACGGCACCGCCCTCGCCGCACTCGGGGCTGCCCTCCTGGCAGCCCAGCCAGCCTGGGCGGACGTCAAGTTCGGGGCACTCTACCCGTTCAGCGGCGAGCTGGCGCTGCTCGGCGAGGAGAGCTTCCGCGGCCTGGAGCTGGCCGTGGAGCAGATCAACGCGAACGGCGGCGTCCAGGGCGAGCAGGTCGTGCTCGCCCGCGGCGACGCGGTCGACAACAACCAGGCGATCGGCGAGGCGCGCCGGCTGACCTCGGTGGAATCGGTGGCGGCGATCTTCGGCACCTACTCCTCCGGCCGCTCGATGGCGGCGAGCCAGGTCGCCGAGCTGGCCGGCATTCCCTATTTCGAGCTGGGTGCCGTCACCGCGGATCTCACCAATCGCGGCTTCAAGTACCTGTTCCGCACCAACCCCACCGCGGTCCAGACCGGCGAGACTACCATCGACCTGGTCCGCGAGGTGGTGGCCCCGCAGCTGGGCGTCGATCCGAAGGAGCTGAAGATCGCACTCCTCTACGAGGACAGCAGCTTCGGCGCCTCGGTCGGCAAGTACAAGCTGGAGGCCGCCCAGAAGCACGGGCTGAACGTCGTCCAGGAGCACGCCTACCCGGCCAGCACGGTCGACATGTCCTCGATCATCCTGGGCCTGCAGCAGGCCGAGGTCGACGTGGTCATCCAGACCTCCTACCTGAACGACACCGTCCTGTTCCTGCGCCAGGCGCACGAGGCCGGCTTCCAGCCCAAGGCATTCGTGGGTGCCGGCGGCGGCTACTCGATGCAGCAGGCCGCGGATTCGGTGGGCCACGACCTGATCGACGGCGTGTTCGACGTCGACTTCCCGCAATACAAGATCAACCCCGAGGCCGCCCCCGGCATCGAGGAGTTCGTCGCGGCCTACCAGAAGAAGTACAACCAGGCGCCGCGCTCCGGCCATTCGCTGGTCAACTATGCGGGCTCGCTCGCGATCCTGGAGGCGCTGGACAAGGCCGAAGGCTTCGAGCCCGACACGATCCGTGAGACCGTGGCCGCCATGGACGTGCCGATCGGGCAGACCGCCACCGGCTACGGCGTCAAGTTCGACGAGAACGGCCAGAACACCCGCGCCTTCTATTACGGGATGCAGTGGCAGGACGGCCAGCTCGTGACGATCTATCCCAAGAACGCCGCGTTCGCCGAACCGCGCTTCAACAACCCCTAAAGCCAAGGGGCCGGGCGCACCGACGCTTGCCCGGCCCCTCCGTTTCCCTGGAGCCCTGCCCCATGTCGAATGCCGCCAGCCCGGCGCAGCCCAAGTCCGGCGGTCCTACCGTCCGCCGCATGGATCCGAGCCGGATCGCGTACCAGCGTCCGCAGCCGGCCGGCATGGTCCCCGACATCTTCTTCGGCGGCGGCCTGTCGCTTGCCGAGGACGACCCGCACTGGGTGCCCCAGGCCAAGGACGTCTGGTTCAAGCCTTTGGTCCTGAACGTCACCCAGGGCTTCTACGTCAACATCCTGAAGGTCCGCAAAGCGGGGGTCCTGTCCCGCCACCGCCATTTCGGCCCGGTCCACGCCTTCACCCTGAAGGGCTCCTGGCACTATCTGGAGCATGACTGGGTGGCCCGCGAAGGCGACTACGTGTTCGAGCCCCCGGGCGAGACCCACACGCTGGTGGTGCCCGAGGATGCCGAGGGCATGATCACCCTGTTCCACGTCACCGGCGGCTATTCCTATGTCGACCCGCAGGGCGAGGCGCTGGGCTACGAGGACGTGTTCACCAAGCTGGAAGCGGCCCAGCGCCACTTCGAGGCCCAGGGCCTGGGCTCGGGCTACGTGGAGCAGTTCGTCCGCTGACGGACCGGCCGGCTGCCGGGCCGGCCGCATCTGCCGCACGCCGGTCCGGCCCCATCGCCAGCACCTCCCGCGGGGGCCGACGGGAACTCTGGGCACCTGGCCGCATTGATCGTCCAGCCTCGGACGAAACGCCTTCGGCCGGCCGGCACTGCTGCCTGACGGCTGCCCACGGCTCCACACCCCCTCGAGGGTCAGTGCCGAAGCCGGGAACGGGGCGTTCCGCCGTCGCGCCGCACCGGGCCCTCCTGGTCGCCTGGACTCGCAGTCCCGCCGCGCGTCGCCTTCGCCGCGGCGGGTCCGGGCGGCGGCGCCAGCCTTGGGAGACGATCATGACCTTCACCCTGACCAGCCCCGCCTTCCAGAACAACGCGCCGATCCCGGACCAGCACGCGCGGGACGGGGAGAACCTGTCGCCCCAGCTCGACTGGAGCGATCCGCCCGAAGGCACCCAGAGCTTCGTGCTGATCATGGAGGATCCGGACGCTCCCTCGGCGCCGACGTTCCGGCACTGGGCCGTCTACGACATCCCGCGCGACCGCCGCCATCTGGCGCCCGGCCGAAGCTCGGGCGCCAATACCGAGAGCCTGCCGCACGCCTTCAACGACTTCGGCAATCTCCGCTATGACGGGCCGCAGCCGCCGGCCGGCGACCCGCCCCATCACTACCGCTTCCGCCTGGCCGCCCTCGACGTGCCGAAGCTGGACGTTCCGGACCAGCCCTATGCCGGCGACCTGTGGGAAGCGGCCCGCGCCCATATCCTGAGCGAGGCGGAACTGGTCGGCACCTATCAGGCCTGAGCGCCACGCCGGATCCCGCACCCGGCCGTGGAGCCGGTCGGGCGCGGGGGCCGGAACGGCAGCACGGTTCCGGGGTTGTGACGGGCAAGGTGCAGCTCGCCTGCCCGTCGCCAGCCGGAACAGCCACCCGGCGACGACGGGCCCGGCAAGGGGAGATCGACCATGGCCAACGGACGATACCGGCGCGACGACGACGCGGTTCGCCCCGACCCGGGCCCATTCGCGGGCCCCGGCCGCTCCTTGGGCGCTGGCTACAGCGACTACGGGTTCGGCCGCGAGAACACCCGCCGCGACTGGGAGGAACCGGCTCGTGACGAGGGCGGCAACGCCTATGGCGGGCGCGAGGGGCATGGCCATGGGCCCGGCCGGGATCGCGAACGGGACGACCGGCCCGACCGGACGAGGTCCGGCCATGGCATGGGCGGCGGCGATGCCGGCCGAGATCCTCAGGGCTATGGCGGCGGGCAGCGCGGCGGCTATGGCTATTACGGCGAGGACCGGGGCGGCCGTGACTTCGGCCAGGAGAGCGGCTACGGCGGCGGCGACGACCGGGGCCGGGGCTACCCGTCCGGCGACGAGCACCGCGGCCCGGCCCGGCCGGCCGGGATTGGCTATGGCCGCGAGTACGGCACGTTCGCCTATGACCGGGACTACCAGCCCTATGCCGGGACCCGTGGCTCCGCCGCGTCCCGGCAGGAGCAGGAGGGCCCGCATCGCGGGCGCGGACCACGCGGCTACCGGCGCTCCGACGAGCGGATCCGCGAGGACGTCAGCGACCGTCTCACCGAGGATCCCTCCCTCGACGCCTCGGACATCGAGGTGAACGTCAGCGACGGCGAGGTGACCCTGACCGGCACCGTGCGCCGCCGCGAGGACAAGCGCCAGGCGGAGGACCTGGCCGACTCGGTTTCAGGCGTGAGCCACGTGCAGAACAACCTCAGGGTGGGTACCGAGCAGGGTCCCGCCAGCGGCCCCACGGCCGGGCGGACCTCCGGTACGAGCTTCAACGTCGGAAGCTGAGCCGGCGGGCCGGGCACGACCGCCACCGGAACAAGGAGGCAGACAGATGGGCGATGCCACGATCAAGAAGGCGAACCCGGCCAGCTCGCCCAAGGGCGACTAGGGCCAGGTCTACCTGGCATCGGGCAAGTCGGTGGCGATGCGCCTGTGGCGGGACGAGCCTCCGTCGGAGGCCAAGCCCCTGAGCGTCCGCGACTACGAGGTGGTGGGCTACGTGATCGGCGGCCGGGCCGAGCTGGAGCTGGAAGGCCAGACGATCCGGCTGGAAACAGGCGACTCCTGGCTGGTTCCCAGGGGTGCCCGCCACACCTACCGGATCCTGGAGAGCTTCACGGCCGTCGAGGCGACGGCCCCTCCCGCCCAGGTACACGGCCGGGACGCGTGAGCTTCCTTTCCAAGGCCGGATGAGGAAGCCGGGACGGCGGCGCTGTCGCGCGGTCCTGGCCGGCAGGCGCGATTCAGGCGGAGTGGTCGACGACGACGAAGGCTCAGGAGCCCCGCGAGGGCACACCCAGCCCGAGGCTCGACGAAGCCACCTTCATCGCGCGCTTTCTCAGCCAGTTCCCGAATCCGGCCTACGATCCGCTGCGCGCCGAGCTTGCCAGGGTCGCTGCTGCCGCGTGGGACGCCTATGCGAACCAGCGCAAGAGCCCGCACACGCACAAGGCCGGCCCGGGCTTCGCCGATCCCGATTACGAACTGGCGGTGGACTGGCTGAACGCCCGGGAAGCGATCCACGCGGCACAGCGACGGCACGAGGCAAAGGAGGGACCCAGCCGCATCCTGCTGGTCAGCGCCTCGTCCCGCAGCGAGCACACCTGTCCCAGCGAGATGTCCAAGTCCTTCCGGCTGGCCGAGATCGCGCCCGGGGTCATCGATGCCGAACCGGATGTGCTGATTACCCATCTCAAGCTCAGCCGCCCAGCCTCCGAGTACGGGCGGCACATCCATCCCTGCGAGGCCTGCTTCTCCACCGCGGCACGGCTCTGCCACTGGCCCTGGTCCTGCTGCCCGAACTATTCGCTGGGCCAAGCCCAGGTCCTGGATGAACGAGATCCATCCGCTGCGGGTCGAGGCGCACGGCGTCATGATCGTGACGCCGATGAGCTGGTACCAGGTGTCCTCGTCGCTCAAGCTGATGATGGACCGGCTGGTCTGCGCCGATGGCGGCAACCCGGACCTGAACTGCGCGGGTGGCAAGGACGCGCAGCGCGCCAAGCAGATCGAGCTCGACGGCTGGGGCTACCCCCGACATCTGGCCGCGCGGCCCTTCTCGGTGACCGTTCATGGCGATGCCGCGGAAACGCGCGGTGCGCGGCACAGCTTGGCCGACTGGCTGGCATCCATGCAGCTCATCCCGGCCCGACCGCTCACCCAGCTCAATTACTATATTAGCTAATGGCAGCCCAGAGCCGGATCGACATTCAGGTCATTCAGATCATGGCGGCGGCGAGGAGAGTGAAGCCGAGGAAGTGGATGGTTCGTCGCTCGTAGCGGGTGGTGAAGCGTCGGAAGTGCTTGAGGCGGTTGAAGCAGCGCTCGATGCGGTTGCGATGCCGACAAAGAGCGGCATCGTGAGGAATGGCGGTGACCTTGCCCCCTGATTGCCCCCGTTCATAACCAGAGTCCGTTCTGGTCGTGGTCCTGTCTGGACCGGGTTGCGACCTCGTTCGGGGTGAGGCCGCCGAGGCTCGTGTGGGGCCGGTGGCCGTTGTAGTCGTCCCGCCAAGCATCGATGATCCGT
>NZ_JABGCL010000051.1 GCF_019800005.1 Geminicoccus harenae
GGTGCAGGGGACGCAACGAGGGATGTGACGGGTTGAGCAGGTCCAGCACTTCGATCCGCAACGGTCGCAATTGCCGTGACTATCTGCTCTGGCACCGCGTGGTGGACCATGTGCCCTGCCCCTGGAACCAGCTGCAGATCGCTGTGCGGGATCTGCTCATGGAGCCGGATGGCATGGCGGCCGACATCCACCACCCGGTCCTGGCTGCCCGCCATGATCACCACCGGCATGCACAGGCTGGAATAGCCCTTGCGCATCGACGCCGCTCCGTAGGCCATGGTGGCGCCATCCTGTGCCTCGGCCCGGATCTGTGACGGCCGCACCGCCATGCCATGCGGGAAGCCCTTGGCGAAGCGCCCCGGCACGGAGAGCGGCGCGAACATGCCCTTGATCAGCAGCGGCAGGAGCGCGGCACCAAGCAGCGGCGAGACCGTGTAGCGCAGCAGGTCGCCCAGCACCGGGACAGCCACCGGCGCCACCAGCAGCGCATCTGCCCGCAAGGTCGGGTGATAATAGCCGGCCAGCAGCACCAGGCCGCGCACCGCCGTCGGCTCGGCCAGGGCCAGCGCCAGAGCGACGTTGGTACCCCAGGAATGGCCCACCACTATCGGGTGCTCGATGCCGAGGCACGTCAAAGCGCGGCGCAGCAGGTTCGCCTGCGTTGCTGCCGTCCAGGGCGAGCCCTGCGGGCGGGCGCTGTAGCCATAGCCGGGGCGGTCGAAGGCAATGACACGGTGCCGCTCGGCCAAGCGCTCGAACACGCCGCTCAAGATCCAGTCCTCGGCCGTGACGACGTTGCCGTGCAGCAGGACGACCGGGGTGCCCTCGCCTCGCTCGAGATAGTGGAGCCGGACACCGTCGACGTCGATGAAGCGCCCGGCGGGTGGGTGCTGCCGCTCGACCTGGCGGGACCGGTAGATGTTGTAGAGAGCAGCCACGGCCAGTGTGGCCGCCGAGGCCGTAAGGATCTTCTCCGTCCGGGACCGTCCCGAGGTACGCCCGATCAGGCCGACGTGCGCGGCACGCGGTTGGGTCTTGGTCAACAAGTCTTCGGTTCCTGTCCGCATGAAGTGCCGCAGCGCTACGCTTTTGTGCACTGCAGCATGCCTGGATGGCCAACGTCGCCTGCCAGCCAGGGTTCCGCACAGCTTTCCGCAGGTCTGTCTTCGTCAGCCGGCGCCCGGGGTACTACTCCGAGTGCGGGCGCATTACAGGATCTCAGGCTGGTAGAGACGGGGGCGCCCTGCCCCCGCCTCGATAAGGTCAGGCTGCCTGGGGATTGATGGCGTCCTCGGCAAGCTCGGAGAGGAGTTCGTCAGTGCTCTCCTCCTCGGCGAGCGTTTCCGCGAGAAGGCCTTCGACTTCGGGTAGGCCCAACTGCTTGGCCCAGGCGAGCATGGTGCCATAGCGGGTGATCTCGTAGTGCTCGACGGCCTGCGCTGCGGCGATCAGCCCAGCGTCCAGCGCCTCTCCGTCCTGAAACTCTTCAGCGACTTCGTCACCCTCAGCGATGATCCCAAGGATCGCCTTGCACTCCACGCCCTGGGGCTGCTCGCCCAGATGCTGGAAGATCTGATCCAGCCGCTTTACGTGGTTCTTGGTCTCTTCGAGATGCACCGCGAAGGCACCTCTGAGTTCTTCCGCCTGCGCCGCCGCTGCAAGTTTGGGCAGCGCCTTCACGATCGCATTCTCAGCGTAGTAGGTGTCCTTGAGCTGGTGAAGGAATAGAGCCTTCAGGTCTTTTTCGGCCATGTCTTGCTGCTTTCGGTGCACTGAATACTTGGTAGCAGCCCAACCCGCCGATGCTCTCCCGGTTCCGAAGGCAGGGCCGGATCGGCCGCAGCTGCAGGCTGCTTAGGGTGGCAGCCGCCGGTCAGTCAGGCAGCGGCCGGAACATCTCCCGTTGTGGTGGCAGGCGGGGCAGCGTCGCGCTTGTGCGCGAGGGCGTCGATGAACGTCACGATCCGCGGCACGTTCTCAGGAATGTAGGGCTTGCGGAGCAGGCCTCAGGCCAGATCAGGATGGGCGCGCCACGGATGGACGATGGCCGCAGCGGCGACGTCGAACACCGGTCAGGCGGGGACCCGCAGGTCCAATTGCACCTTGCTGTCGATCGTCATCATGTCGGCTAAGGCCTGGAAGCTCACGGTCGCCAGCCATCATCTGCTGCGTGAGACAATCATGCTGCAGACGGTCCTGGACAAGAACGCCTGCGCCGCCTCCCTGCGCAGCAGCAGAGGAACGTTCCGGAGGCCTAATCGATTGAGTCCGGTGCACCAGTGAGACCACGCGATCATGTCGAAGAACGACGATCTGCCCTACCGCCTGTTGACCGGGAGCTGCGTCTATGTCTGCGTGGACATGCCGCGGCTGTTACCAGAAAGGCCCAGACGTGACCCGCTGCGTCATAGTGGAAATCATCCCACGCGACAGCGTGGCTGTGGACGCGTGCTCTGCTGAACGTCTCCAATGAACCAGAAATCATCTCTGCTCGCTGCTGGTGACCGACGCTTTCAGCTGCTCGTCGAGGCGCTCACCGACTATGTCATCTACCTGCTCGATCCAGACGGCTATGTGATCAGCTGGAACCCGGGCGCCGAACGGACCAAAGGCTATTCTCCCGAGGAGATCATCGGGCAGCCCTTCGAGCTGTTCTTTACGCCCGAGGACCGGGCTCAGGGAAAGCCGCGTCGCGCGCTCAAGCTGGCGGCGACCAATGGACGCTTTGAGGATGAGGGCTGGCGCATCCGCAAGGACGGCAGCCGCTTTTGGGCCCTGGCTGTGCTCGACCCCATCCGCGACGAGGATGGCTCGCTGATCGGCTTTGCCAAGATCAGCCGCGACATCACCGAGCGTAAGGCAGCCGAGGAGGCATTGCGCGCGAGCGAGCGGCGCTTCCGCCTGCTGGTCGAGGGGGTGACCGACTACGCCATCTTCATGCTGGATCCGCAGGGGCAGATCACGAATTGGAACAGCGGTGCCGAGCGCATCAAGGGCTACACCGCCCAGGAGATCGTCGGCCAGCACTTCTCGCGCTTCTACACCGAGGAGGACCGCGCGAACGGCGAGCCGCAGCGCGCCCTCGAGACCGCCATCCACCACGGGAAGTACGAGAAGGAGGGCTGGCGTGTCCGCAAGGGCGGCACCCGGTTCTGGGCGAGCGTCGTCATCGATCCTCTTTGGGACGAGGACACGCTGGTCGGGTTCGCCAAGATCACCCGTGACATCACCGAGCGGCGGCAGGCGCAACAGGCGCTCGAGCAGGCCCGGGAGGATTTGTTCCAGGCCCAGAAGATGGAAGCCATCGGACAGCTGACCGGCGGCATCGCCCATGACTTCAACAATCTGCTCCAGGCGCTCTTGGGTTGCCTGCAGATGGTGGAGCGTCGCGTTTCCGATCCACGGGTTCACTCACTGCTGGCGGCTGGCCATCAGGCTATCGAACGCGGCTCCAAGCTCACCCAGCAGCTGCTGGCGTTCGCCCGCCGCCAGGCGCTGCGCCCGGAGCCCGTCGACATCCGTGACCGGTTGCTTGGTGCGTCCGAACTGCTGACCCGGGCGCTGCGGGCCGACATCCACGTGGCGGTGGATCTGCAGTCGGATCTATGGCCGATTGAGGTGGACCCCACCCAATTCGAGCTTGCTGTGCTGAACCTCGCGGTCAACGCGCGCGATGCCATGCCTGGAGGCGGAAGCCTACGGATCGAGGGGCGCAACGCGCTCTTGGTACCTGGTCACGATCCGGAAGGGCTTGTCGGTGAATTCGTCGACCTCACGGTAATGGATACGGGAACGGGGATGACGCCGGAAGTCCTGGCGCACGCCTTGGAGCCGTTCTTCACGACCAAGGGTGTCGGCAAGGGGTCGGGACTGGGATTGAGCCAGGTCTACGGCTTCGCCCGGCAGTCCGGCGGCACCCTTCGCCTCGAGAGCGCGCCTGGACGGGGTACCAAGGTTCTCCTGCTGCTGCCGCGCTCGGCTGACGATGTGGCGAGCATCATCCCTCCTGCATCAGAGAGCATCGATGCGGGTAGCGGGCGCATCCTGCTGGTGGAAGACGATCCGATAGTAGGACCGATGGTGGGCGGCAGTCTGGAGGATCTGGGCTACACGGTGGTGCGGGCTGCCTCGGCCGAAGAGGCGCTCGGGATTCTGGCGGGTAACACGCCCATCGACCTGCTCTTCACTGACGTGGTCATGCCGGGCGCGATGACGGGCGTGGACCTCGCCCGGCTAGCGCGCCGACTGCACCCAAACCTGCCTGTGATGCTGACGACCGGCTACAGCGAGCAGTTGCCCGCTACCGATGGCTTTCGCGTGCTGGCGAAGCCCTACCAGATCAAAACCCTTGCCACAGCGCTCAAGGCCGAACTGGCGCGCATGCCGCGGCTACCATAGGACCGATGGATCCCGCTTGCCCCCGGCTATCGTCTCCCGCCATTGGCGCATCAAGGGTCTGCAGCGGGAGTACCAGCTGCGCGATCAGCTGGAGCCTAACGGGCCGAAAGCTCAGCCGGTTCATCTGGCCTACCAGGCGCCAAGCCACGCGCTTGCCGTAAAGACGCTCAACTTCTCGCCGTCCTCGATCAGGGATCGCTGGGCCAGCGGCGGACGCGACATGGCAAGCGGTCTGGCGCTGCTGGAGCAGATCGACGGCAGCTGTGGGCGGTTCAGCTATCTTCCGGTCGATGCCGGTGAGGCAGCTATGAGGACTAAGACTGACGTGCTGTCGGGCGACCGGCCCAAACTCGATCGGGCCGCCTGAGCGGTTCTGACCCAAAATGGAACAACCGCATGGCCCGCCAGGACCAAACCTGAAGCTATCTCCAAGGAGTCTCTGCCACCGCTCAATGCTGTCGGCGGCAGAGCAGCCGCACTTGCTCCTCGAGATCGTGGTCTGTGAACGGTTTGGTCAGGCGCGGCCGGTCCTGAAGATGTTCAGGCAGGGCCCAGCCTCCATAGCCGCTCGCCAGCAGGAACGGGATGCCGCGAGCCAGCATCTGTTCCGCCACCGGGTAGACGTGGCCGCCGCGGGTAGACAATCCGGCAGAGGTTGTCGCGCAGGACCAGCGGAAGAGAAGAAAGCTCAGGCTCGGCGGGTGACAAGGCTGACGGAAAACAGATAATTCCTGGCCCCGTTTCGCCACCTCAGTACTAGTCTCTTCTTCTACCAAGGTTTGTGCACGACGACCCCTGTCGGATGGTCAAGCTGTACGGCACCATCCTCTTTGGGTCTACCCTAGCAAGACGATCGGCCGAGACGCCCTCTCCTGTCTCACATGGGTTGTTCTTAATTTTCCGAGACGCTAGGCAGAACGGGTCTAGACACCAGCGAGACAGGAGGCCCCTCCCCTCATGCCTGTCTACGGCTATGCCCGGGTCAGCACGTTCGACCAGGATCTTACCCTCCAGCAGGACGCGCTGAGGGCCGCCGGCTGCAGCGTAGTCCGTGCGGAGAAGGCCAGCGGCACCCGGCGCGATGGCCGCACCGAACTGCAGGTACTGCTCGACTTCCTTCAGCCGGGCGACACGCTGGTGGTCACCCGGATCGACCGGCTGGCCCGCTCGATGAAGGACCTGCAGGACATCGTGCACGAGTTGAAACAGAAAGGGGTGAGCCTCAAGGCGACCGAGCAGCCGATCGACACCGGCACGGCGGCGGGCAAGGCATTCTTGGACATGCTCGGGGTGTTTGCCGAGTTCGAGACCAACCTGCGCCGGGAACGGCAGCTGGAGGGGATCCGGGCAGCCAAGGCCAAGGGCGTCTACAAGGGCAGGAAGCCCAGCATCGATGTGGCGGAGGTCCGGCGTCTGAAGGAGGAAGAGAAGCTCGGTGCCTCCGCCATCGCCCGCAGGCTCAAGATCGGCCGGGCCAGCGTCTATCGGGTGCTGACAACGGCCAACCGGTAGCAGGCAGCGAGCTGCCTTTGCGGGCCATGCAGCTATCTAGAGCCCAGCGAGCCGCCTTTGGCCCGGACCGTCGTTGCGAACCGCTGACCACAGTAGGCGCTGTTGGCGTAGACGTCACCCGGCTCATCTGGCAGCGCATCTTCGCCTGCCCCGGCTATCATGGACGTTGCCTAGCGCGACACCGAGCGCTCGGTGTTCCCCTCGGGAAACGATCATCCCCAGCACGCCCTGACAGCCAAGCAGCTTACACAGCCTGCAAGCTGCAATCTTGCTGCAATCTTGCCATAACCTACGAGATTTCATGCGGCTGCACTTGCCGCCTTCCTCGCGAGCCCGCTGTCCGTTTTGGAGTTTTAAATTATGTTTTAGAGTTTTAGGGGCCAAAACTACCGAATCGGCTTGAAGAATCAGCAGCTTGCCGACGAGCCCGGTGGGCAATGTACGGGATCTAGTGGGTAATGTACGGATCCGGGTGGGTGATGTACGGGGTCTGGTGGGTAATGTACGGAACTATCCACAAGGAGGCGGGTCAGCCGCCCGGCTGGCCGCTGCCATCCGTACATTGCACACCCAGGCCCGATCGATGCCGCATCACCAGCATCGGCCCCCCCTGCCCTTCCTGCTCAGCGATGGCATATTCGGGAAGGTCGTCTGCCTCGACCAGCTTGCGCAGCATGCGGCTGAACTCCTTGAAGGAGCTGGCGCTGCCGCTGTGCTCGTAGATGGTCCGAAAGGACCACATCGCTTCGCCTCGACCGGCCGCCCGACGCGCCAAGCGATAAAGGAACCGGCCGACGCCGGGCTCGATGAGGAAGTAGTCGGGATGGACGGTCAGGACATCGGGCCGCTCCATCTCCACCACCTCGCGGTAGATCCAGTCCGGCAGTTCGATCTCGACGGCATCGACCTTGCCCGTGGCGGCGCCCGACACGACACGGTAGCGGTTGATGAGCCCCTCGCCTTCCGTCACGGTGATGACCCTGCCAGCCCGGTTCTTCCTGGTCCGCTCCACGATGACGTGCGTGGTGCTCAGCCGCGTAAGGGCGGCGACCAAGTCATCGTGCTGCTTGCCGCCATCGCCGCGACGGCAGAATTTGAGGATCTCGGCCACGTTCGGGCGGAAGGCCCGGCCCGGCTTGTCGCCCTTGCCTGCCCGCCAGCGGTTGGTGGCGGCGGTCAGGTGCGAGACGGCCATCAGGACGATGTCATAGTCCCAGACCGATGCCATGCCGGCCGGGCCGGCAGACACCTGCACGAAGCCATCGGGCATGTCGTAGCGGATGATGTCGCCCGGCCGCTTGTCCTTCTTGGACAGGCGGAATACCGCCACGTCCATGATGCTGCGGCTGTCCTTCGTACCGACGTCATAGAGGGCGGGCGCGAAGAAACTGGGCTGCGACTCGGTCTTAGGCGGCTTGCGCACCGAGGCTCTCCGGCTGGCGCGCCCGCCATTCTCCGCGACCGACTCGCCCAGCTTCTCCAGGGCAGCCCTCAGCTTGCTTGCATCACCCATCCCGTCAGCCCGCGACCGGCTCACGTGGCTGGATCTCCGTCTCGATCCTGCCAATTGCCTCGGATCTGGCGGTTCCAGGCTCGGGCCGGGGCTGCCGATTCATCCAATCATCGAGATGAAGCGGATCCATTATTGGCGACCCTGATGCGATGTTGCATGCGGGACACCCAAGGAACGCCGCATGGCAGCAGCACTCCCTTGCGCCAGGTTGCCCCCGGCCATCTGAAGGACGTGTCTGACCACCGGCGTCTCCTGCTGGTCTCGAACAGCGTCTGCATACCCGCGCACCAGGACGACTGATGGGCAGGCCCCCCGAGGAGCGTCATACTGGTAAGCGGTGGCTGGCGAACGGTCAATCCGATGCGGCTCATGCAGCCATCTAGACGCCAGCTTGCAGCTATCTAGCGACTGGATTGCTGCTCGTAAGCATCCAGAGCCTTCTCCAGAACCTCGACCAGCAGCAGGCCGTCGCGCTCAGCGATGTCGCGAATGCGGACGTCGAACTCCGGCGACACCCGGGTAGCGAATGCGACCGTGCGATGGGAGCGGCGCATGGAGCGGCCATCGCGACGGACATAGGGTGCTGGAGGTGCTGGCGCTGCCTCTGGCGCCTGGAGGTTTCGACTCGCTTCCTCCGGGGTGGGCGGCGTACCCAGCCGGCTCCGGGTCTTGAGCTTCGAGGCGTCAGCCATGGTCGGTCACCTTGTCGATCAGATCCTGGATGAGCGAATCGGCTCGGGCGTTCAGGCCAGCGAAGCGGGTTTCAGTGACGGCCCGGCCGCTGTTCTGGGCGGTGCGGTAGGCAGGTCGTTCGACGAGACAGCCCATCAGGACGCTGTAGCCGGCTTCTTCGAGATACAGCCTTGCAGCGGCTTCCTCGGCGTCCGTGCCGATCCGGTTCAAGGCGAAGGTGACGCGCTCGACCGGAATCCCCGCCTTCACTAGGGCGTGGAACTCGCGGACGGCAGGCCGCAGGTCATCCAGGCTGGCGCCGGTCGGCTGCACAACCAAGCTGGCCGAGCGGGCGATCTCTAGCGTGGCGGCACTGGTCCTGGCAGGGCCATCGATCACCAGAAGGTCGAAGGCATCGGCTGCCTTCAGGGCCTGGGCAGCCGAACCGAAGGCTTCGGCGGCGACCACCGGCTCGATGGCGGCGGCGAGGCGGATCCGGTGCCAGTCGACCGAGGTCCCCTGTTGGGTATCGAGGTCGGCAATCTTCACCGACAGGCCGCTGGCAGCGGCCTCCCTGGCCAATGCACGGGCGAGGGTGCTTTTGCCCACGCCGCCTTTCTGGCTGACGAACGCGACTACGGTAGCCATGCAGCATCTTTCGGTGGATGCCTGTACCTAGCCAACAGGTAGCAGCTTGCCAACCGATAGAATGCAGATGGATAGCAGCAAGATGGTAGACATCAGGCAGCATGCTACCACCTTCCAGCAGCCACGATGAGCCGTGATCCTCGTGCGTGCATGCCTCCAAATGACGACGCACTGGCGACTCTGACCGACGGCAGGTGAGGGGACACCGGTCGGCGTTCCGCCAGGAGCAGGTTATCGCTGCCCTGGGCCAGGGTGTGGGCAGGGCTTCACAGAAACGTCCTCACTGGCGCTCCAGCCCCATGACATTGTCCGGTAGGGCCCGCATCGGCGCATCCTGCTGCAAGTAGAAAGACGTCGTGATTTTTCTATCTCGCTGCTATCTAGCAGCGAGCCGTTACCAGGCACGCTGCTAGCTTTTGATCGAGGGTTAGCCGTCAGCGGCGCGCTAGGCATCGACGGGCCCTGCAGCATCGGCTGTTCATCCGGACGGGGCCGTGGGCCGTCCGCCACGCTCAGGGCCGGGACCAAGTCGGCCAGGCGGATCGCTAGGCATTCATAGCTGCGGTCGGTCATGTGCAGCGCGTCCTCGCCCAGGAGCTCGTCGGCGCGGGGCGCGGCGCTGGAACAGGACGGGAGTCACGCCAGCCGCTCGCGCCCTGCTCGCCACCATGACCGAGACGCTGCGGCTGTTGGCCTTGGTCATTTCATGCGGCTTCTTGCGATGATGCTGTCGGTATAGTCCAGGCGTGGCAAGGCACGGTCGTGCTCCTGCACGGCGACGAGGGCGTAGAGAGCGTCCATGACCATGAGCTGGGCCATCTTGGACACCATGGATTCGTAGATGCCTTCCCCGCCACTTGGTTCGGCTATTGTGGCGGGCGTGAGCAGGAGGGCGTCGGCATAGCGCGCCAGCGGCGACGCGCCCGACGAGGTGATGGCGACGGTGGGCATGCCCAGTGACTTGGCTTCCTTCAGTGCCGCAACGATGGTCCGGGTGCGCCCGGAATCGCTGACGGCCACGGCGGTGGCACGGTCGGCAAGGCCGGCGATCGCGAACATCTGGACGTTCGGATCGCGCTCGAAGATGCAGGCCTTGCCGATCCTCAAGAAGCGCATGACGCCATCCTCGGCAGCCAGCAGGGAGGAGCCCATGCCGAGGAAGAGAATGGTCTGCCGGTTGGAGAGGAAGCTCGCGGCCTTTTGTAGCTCCGCCGGATCAAGCGTGGCGGAGGCGGCGGTGATCACGTCGGCCTGGCGACGTGCGACCTTGGAGATGATGGATGCGGCGTCATCAGTGAGCGCAATGCCCTCATAGACCGCATGCTCCGAAGCCTCATGTGCGCGGCGCACTGCCGTCTGGGAAAGGCCCTCGGCCAGCATGATCCGAAAATCCTGGTAGCTTTCGGCTCCCATAGCCCGGACGAAGCGGCTCACCGTGGCCTGCGAGACCTCTGCTGCCTCGGCCAGCTCCTTGATGTTCATCGATTTGGCAGCTGCGGTCTGTTCCAGCACGAGATCGGCGACGCGGCGCAGCGTAGGGTTCAGCCCCTGCCGCAGCGCGTGGATCCGATCAGTGATTTCCGCTTCTCCTATCATCACGTCCAGTTCCTCGACGCGGAGCAGATCTGGCACCACCAATTCTGTAAGTAATTTTCTTTCGAGCAAAGCTGCAAGGAAATTCTCTGTCTAGACTCGCCTGAGGACCCGACTTACGGTCAAGCTCGTGGGTCCGGCCGCTGAACGATGCCGTACGATACTCAGCAGGGAAGGCAGATCATGGGGAAGCTTCACTCCTGCGCGCTTGGCGCAGCCATCGCATTCACCGTCCTCGCAGCGCCGGCAGATGCCCAGGAAAAGCGGACGTACTACTACGCGTCGCAGCTGCAGGGACACCCTTACCTCCTCGATTCGCTGCTCGGCATGGACTATGCCGCGTCCAAGTTCGGCGTGGACATCGTCAGCATCGGACCGCAGGGCTGGGATCCGGTGGGGCATGCGGAAGCGGTGGAGCAGGCCATCGCCAAGCGACCGAGCGGCATCGTGACGACGCTCTGGGAGCCGGGCGCGGTGCCTGCAATCAAGCGCGCGATGGAGCAGGGGATCCCTGTCATCGTGATCGAGGCGGTCGTGCCCGACAACGGTGCGATGACCTTCATCGGCCTCGACAACTATGAAGCCGGCGTCGACACGGCCAAGGCGCTGATCGCCGTCGGTGGCGACACCGGCAAGCTGGTGGTTTCGGGCAACTGGGGTGCGTCCAACACGGACGCCAAGTTCCAGGGCCTGATGGACCATCTGAAGGCCAACTCGAAGTGGGAGTTGCTCGGCCGCGTGGATGACAAGGCCACCACCGAGACGGCGATCGATGCCGCCAAGACCATGTACAACACCTACCAGGACATGACCGGCATCGTCGGCCTGGATTCCAGCTCGGGCACCGGCATCTGTCTGGCCGCCGAGGAGCTGGAAAAGGATATTACCGAGCTGGCCGTGGTCGTGAATGACCGCGAGGCGCCTGTGCTGGAATGCATCGAGGCTGGCGACATCGATGCCACCGTGGTCAACAAGACCGCGCTTCAGTCCTTCATGGCGATCCAGATGCTGGAAGCCTACAACGACCAGAACATCGGCCTCGCGAACGCCCCGATCTCCAGCGACAACAAAGCTGCCGGCGTGACGCCGTTCCCGCAGTACATGTACATGGGCACGGAAGTCATCGACAAGGACAACATCCAGTATTTTGTCTCGCAGAACATGCCGAGCTTCAACTAGGTCAGCTTGACTGGCATGATGGGGCGGTACGCGATACCCGCGACCGCCCGCTTTCTCCAGCCGCCGGCCTCCTTCGGAATCGGTGATGACGGATACTGTCCTGGCGCTCGACGGGATCTCCAAGTCCTATGGCGCGGTGAAGGCGCTCACCGGCGTGACGTTCTCGATCGCCCGTGGCGAGATCCACACCCTCTTGGGCGAGAATGGAGCCGGCAAGAGCACGACGCTCAAGATCATCAAAGGCGAGGTGACTCCCGACAGCGGAACCCTCACGATCGAGGGCAGCCCGGTCACGGAGTTCGACCCGGCCAATGCCGACCGGTACGGCATCTCGATGGTCCACCAGGAGCTGGCGGTCTTCGAGAACATGACCGTTGCGGAGAACGTGTTCATCGATCGCCCGCCTTGCCGGGGAGGGCTGATCGACAGCCGAGCCATGAACGCGCGCACCGCGGAACTGCTGGAGCTGTTCGGGCTGGAGATCGATCCGCGCGAGCGCCTGCTGCACCTCACGCCTGGCCAGCGCCAGATCATCGAGATCCTGCGCGCCATCAATGCCGAACGTAAGGTGCTGATCCTGGACGAGCCGACCTCCGGCCTGAACGCCCGTGAATCCGAGATCCTCTTGGCCCTGCTCCAGCGCCTGCGCGCTCAGGGGCAGACGGTGGTGTTCGTTTCCCACCGGCTTGGCGACGTCCTGCAGATCAGCGACCGCATCACCGTCCTGCGCGACGGCGCGGTCGTCGAGACCCTGGTGAACGACGGGCTGACTGAGGACCATCTGGTGGCACGCATGGTGGGACGGGTGCTCTCGGCCATGCAGCATCGGCCAGCCGCCGAGGAGCGCATCCGGCAGCCGGTCGTACTCGAGGTGGAGGGACTTAGCCGGAGAGAGGCATTTGAGGACGTTTCGCTCGCCTTGCATCGCGGCGAGATCGTCGGCGTCTATGGCCTGGAAGGCTCAGGCACCTCCGAACTGTCCCATGCCTTGTTCGGCCTGATTCCCGTGGAAGCCGGCACAATCAGTATCACGGGTGAGGTGGTCGATGATCTGGAGCCACTGTCCATGATCCGCCACGGCGTTTCCTACCTGAACAGCAATCGCAAGGACGCCGGCCTGTTCATGTCCCGCCCGGTTGCCGACAATATTTCGGCGCCGGTGCTGCGCCAGGAGGCGCGCTTCGGCATGATCGACGAGAAGAAGCTGGCCGCGCGCGCCGTAGCTGCAGTGAAACGCTTCGCAATCCGGGTCGCCAGCACGGACGTACCGCCGCAGAACCTGTCCGGCGGCAACCAGCAGAAGGTCATGCTGAGCGCCTGCCTGGCACCCGACCCCTCCATCCTGATCGTCAACGAGCCGACGCGCGGCGTCGATGTCGGGGCGAAGGCAGAAGTCTACCGCGCGCTGACCGAACTCGCCGACAGCGGCAAGAGCCTGATCACCTTCTCGTCCGAACTTCCGGAACTGCTGCTGCTCGCCGACCGCATCATGGTGATGCGCGCCCGCAGGATTTCAGGCTGGCTCACCAGGCCCGCCATGACCGAGGAGCGGGTCATGGCGCTGGCAGCCGGTACTAGGTGAGGCTGTCATGACCGAAGCTACTTCCATGGCCGTCGCCACATCGGCCCTTGCAGAGCGCGGGCGGCGTCACCTGGGGCCACTGCCGCTCCTCGTGGTCACCGCGGCGCTCTGCCTGTTCCTGGGTCTGACGCGGGAGAATTTCTTCTCCGCGAGCAATCTCTACTCGCTCGTCTACGGCGTCTCGATCGAGTGCCTGGCGGTGTTCGCCTTCACCTATGTCATGGTGTTGCGCGAGATCGACCTATCGGTTGGCGCCGTCTATGCGCTGGCGGGCGTGATGAGCGGCTATTTGCTTCTCGAAGGCGTGCCGATGTGGGGAGCGATTACCATCGCTCTCGCTGCGGCGGCGCTGGTCGGGCTGATCAACGGCCTGCTCGTCGTCCGCCTGCGGGTCAATTCACTGATGCTCACGATCGGCACCATGCTCCTGGTGCGCGGCCTTGTCGGCGTGATGACCACGACCCTGCGCGGCAACACCTTCCCGCGCCCGTTCCGCGCCCTGTCCCGCGAGCAGCTCTTCGGCGTGAACGTCAGCATCGTAGCCATGGTCGTGCTCGCGATCGCGGCGATCTTGTTCCAGCAGCGCAGCGTCCTGTTCCGCCACATGTGCTATATCGGCGAGAATCTGCGCTCGGCTGTCATCTATGGCGTGCGCGCCGACCGCATCAAGGTGATGGCTTTCGTTGCATCCAGCTTCATGGCGGGCGTCGCCGGCATCTACACGGCGTCGCGGATCACCCATGCCGATGCCAATATGGGCCTCGGCATGGAATTCACCATGATCACCGCAGCCGTGCTGGGTGGCGCCAGCCTGTATGGCGGGCGGGGCAATGCCGCAGCCTCCATGCTGGGCCTGTTCCTGATCGCGGTGCTGATCAACGGCATGGCGATGTACGACATCGAGCCAGTGTTCCAGCAGTTCGTGATCGGGGCGCTGCTGATCACGACCGTCGCCGCCGACACTATCCTCAAGCGCCGCGGATGACGGGGAAAGTACGAGGATCCCAAGCCATGCAGCTCGGCTCCATGCCCCTTCTCAAACGCTGGCGCCTGGAACAGGAGGCGATCACATTCGCCGTCGTCCTGCTCCTGGTGATCCTGCTCGCCTGGGGCAGCCCGGCCTTTCTCGACAGCAATAACCTCGATTCGCTGCAAACCAGCATGGCTCCCAACATGATCATCGCCATCGGCATGATGGTGCTGTTCATCGTGGGCTTGTTCGACCTGTCGGTCGGCGCGGTGATGGGGCTGTCCGGCATCATCACTGCGCTGGTGCTGTCGGCGGGCTATGGCATGGGCGCCGCGATCGCCTGCGGCCTGGGCGTGGGGATCGGCATAGGCCTGATCAACGGGCTGCTCGTGGCCGTGTTCGGCATCAATCACCTGATCGCGACGCTGGGCGTCATGTACATGACCCGGGGCGTGATCGAGGTGCTGCTGCTGGGCGCGCCGCTTGCCGGCTTCACGAGCTTCCCGCTGGCCTTCACCATGCTGGGCAACGGCAGCATCGTCGGTGTCTACTGGATGTTCCTGTTTGCCCTCGCGTTGGTCGTGGTGGGCGAGTTCGTTTTGCGCCGCACCGTGCTCGGCCGACGGCTCTACTTCACCGGCGGCAACCATGACGCGGCGCGCCTGATCGGCATCGACACCAAGCGCATGCAGATCGGCGCTCTCGTGTTCTCGGGCTTCATGGCAGCACTCGCCGGCGTGCTGGTCACCGCGCGCATCGGCATGGCGAACCGCTATCTTGGCATCGGCCTGGAAATGAACATCATCATCGCCTGCCTGGTGGGCGGCGGCAGCATTGCCGGCGGCAAGGGCTCCGCCATCGGGGCCATGCTCGGCGTGGCATTCATCAGCTTGATCACCAACGCTTTCAACCTGTTCGAGGTGCCATCGGAGTGGCAGAGCTCGGTGATCGGGGCCGTGCTGGTCGTGGTAGTCGCGATCGACGGCATCCTGCTGCTGCGCAAGCAGCGCGTGTCCTGGCAGACGATCCTGGGATGGCGTTCCCCGCGTCGGAACTCAGCGACCCTTCCAGCAGAATAGGCCGGCTGGTGCTACTCGGCTGGGACCGCTGCAAGACAGGCTACTTTGCCGATATATTCACCTGGCACAGGTGGATGATGATGGAGCTTGCGGCAGCCAGGACAGGCGAGGGAATGCCGAGGGCCTTGAGCCCTGAGCTGGACAAGGCCCGCTGAGGGATCATGAGCAGCTTCACCTCGCCTGGGGGCTGCAGGTTCCTGATCATGTTGGGCACGTCCTCGAGCAGGAGCTCCAGATGGGCATGTGGGGGCCCTGTCTCGCCAGGATCTATACTTGCTCAGCCTCCTAACTCGAAAGATCAAGAACAACCCATATGGGGCAGGGGAGGGCGTCTTGCTCAATCGTCTTGCTGGGGTAGACCCAATAGAGGCCGCCAGCTAACCCAATGGTCGTGAGCGGGCAGGAGAGGCTGACCTCGCTCAAGCGCTGTCATGTCGTCAGCCGGAGCAGGATCTGTTTCAGGTATGGCTGAGGCACAATCGAGTATGGCGCGTCCCAACTCTCGGATCACCTCGCGATCGGGCTTGCCCTGTTCGGTGACCGGCACGCGTTCAAGCGGCACGAGGACCAAGGGCAGGGCGGCTGCACCGCCATGCTCCCTGGCGACCGCCGGCGGTTCTGCTGTCGCCCGGCGGCGGTGTCGTTGAGCGCCTTCGGCCTCACCTATGCCGCGGGGCGACCAACCATGCCGGATCGACCAGAGACGCTGCCCTGGTCGAAGGTTAGCGAGTCAGTGTGGGCGCCCAACTGCGATCAGGCTCTGGCCCCAGGTCACGAACTCGTTGCGGCCGTCGCTGTCGAGGTCGAACAGGAGCGGGAAGGCGATCCACTTGTCGTAGACATTGCTGCTGCTCTTCTCTGCAACCTTGGTGCCCTTCAGGTTCCAGTACCAGTTCCGCGACAGGATCTTCTTGCCCGCTCCATTGAACACGTCGCCGAACATCCCGACGATCTCGTCGGTGCGCTCGTCGCCGTCCAGCTCCGCGTTCTGCATGGGCAGGATTCGTGCCGCGATCGTCCGCAGGATCTTGCCGTTGGCATCGAGGATATAGGTCTTGGTGTTCTTCTCGGAGCCCCGCTGGGTGACCATGACGGACAGCGGCTTCGGCGCCGGAGCGATCTGGACGATCGACAACTCCTGCGGGTTATCGATCGTCTTGGAGAAGCCCCACAGCCACTTGCAGTTGCTGGCGTCGAACGCGCCACCGCCGCTGAAGCCGACTGCAATCGCGGTAACCCTGGGGGACTTCGGGTCGAGCTTGCCCACCCGGATGGCGTCGACGTGATCGCCGGCAGCCCAGCCCTTCAGGGTGCAGCGGATCTTGCCGTTGAAGTCGAGGGCATACTTGCCGACGAAGAAATACTCCTGGTAGCCGTCGTTGTCGGCATCCACCCCGGCTGTCTGATGACCGGCATGGCAGGTGTCGGCATGCCAGAGCTTCTTCAGGCTGGTGTCGTAGGCAACCACCCGGACCCAGTTGTCCGTGTAGTTCTTCTTGCCGCACATGCCGCTGCCGCCGGGCTGCTGCTGCGACATCAAGATGATCGGCTGCTTGTCCGCCTGCTTGCGGTAGACGGAGAGCAGGCAATAGCTGGGGAGGGAGTTGCTCTGCCCCGGCAGGCTGATCTTCCGGATCTCCTTGCCGGTGCTGCCATGGCGCGCGACCAGCAACTTGGTCGAGCCGGACTGCCAGCAGTGCAGGACGTCGTCCTTGCCGTCACCGTTCATGTCCATGACCACGGCGGTGTCGCGGTGAGTGTAGGCTTCGGAACCTTGCTTGCGGCCGGTGCCGTTGGTCACCTGCCACACCTTCCTGCCGCTCCCATCATAGAGCCGCATGATGCGGTGGCCGTTCCAGTGCAGGAACCCGTACTGGCCGTCATTGTCGGAGTCGATCGGCAGCACGCTGGAATAGGTGTTGTCGATCGCGTTGCCGTCGAGATTGATCTTCTTGAGGATGTCGACCTTCAGCGAGGACTTGGCGGCCGCGGACGCACCCGGCTGCGAGGTAGGCACATATTCCATGCCCCGAACCGCATTCCGATGCAGCAGGACGCGGTCAGCCAAACGCGTTTCCAGCGGCACTTCAGTTTCGGCCGCTGCCACCGGCAATCCTGTCACGTTAAAGAGCGAAAAGACCCAGACTACGACAGCAGCAACCGCCGCGGCTTTCCCACGCTTCATGACAATTTCCCAGTATGTGTTGGCACGTACGGAATTCAGGGCAACATAAAGCTCGTGCAAGACTGATCATCTTGCAACGTGAGCATCAGATTGATTGTGACATGCCCCGATTCTTCAAGGGGCAATGCATGCCCCCGCTTCCGGAAACAAGCATATAATCGCTCGCGATTTGCTTGAGAACAGATAGGTTCCCTAGAACATGCTGAATAAAACATTGTTAACTTTATCTAAAGAAAGAGTTCCTATGGTATCACATGTGGATATGAGTTTAAAACTTTGTATTATATATTTTTTGTTATCAGGAAAATAATATGATATGGCTTCCTGTTATCCGGGAAGATTACAGGGAACGCTGGATAGCGGCTGGACAAGCGCCGGAGCGTGTTGTGGCAGCTGGGCAGTCTGGGGGTGCCGGTGATCTGCACAAAGGTCAGATCATGGAATTGGGACCTCGATCGGCCTGCTCCGCAGACGAATCATCAATTTACTGCTGATGATCAGCGGGAAAGCGCCAAGGAAGCTCGAGCGCCTGACGTCATGAGCCAAATTGGTTGCGAGCCGGCCATGTCCCGGTCGACGACCTGGCCCTGAGCCGGAAAGCGGGCATGGTTAAGCTCTCGCAATAGCGAGTAGCCCATGCACGTACGAACGTCCTCTACGCCTATCGCTGGCCTGGCGGTTCGACCTCGTCGGTCAATACCCGCGCCAGATTGCAGATGGCTTCCTGATGACGGCGGTTCGGTATCGCGATGAAGTTGCGGGCCAGCTCCAGCAGCATCCGCTGCTGCGGCGACGGAGAAAGATTCCCGACGCCAGTCAGGCCTTCGAAGAAGAACCCGACCTCCACGCCTAGCGCCTGAGCAACCTGATAAAGACGGCCGGCGGCGATCCGGTTGGCGCCCTTCTCGTACTTATGCGCCTGCTGATAACTGACCCCGATGATGTCGGCCATCTGCTGCTGGGTGAGCCCGAGCATGATGCGCCGGATGCGCATGCGCTCACCGACATGCCGATCGATATCCAGCTCTCGACCGCGGGCAGGCATGGGGACAATCTTCCCCTTCATCATCATCTCCAAGCCAGATGTTGACCATGCAGCAGCCTCGCCAATGGCGTTTGAGGGCTTATGCCTCATGGGCGGATCGCTCTTGCGCACCCATGTCGGCTTGTCCGGCTGCCGCATGAGCCTCTGCCGCTGCGGACCACGCCATGGCCATGCCGCAGGAGGAGCCCACCTGCCCAATGCGGACCGACCGGTTCTTATTGGACCTTTCAGCCTGCCGGCATGCGAGGACGGCTCACCTTCGCCGGGATTGCCCCTGGACGGACAAGGCCCAACAGCAAGCTTGGAACACCGCTACCATCAGGATGGCAGCCAGGAAGATCGCGATCTTCGGCACGCTCATTATCCCTCAGACATCATGTAATATAATCAGCATCACAATAAGATGAACAAGCAACAAACTTTATCAACTAGATAGATACCAGATATAAACATTATCAGTGGCTGAAATGTGGACCGCATGTAAGCAATCATCGCTTATTCATCAAGCTAGTTTATTTGGGCTGCCTGAGCAAAGCATGTATGGCACCGTAGATCTCTTCCCCGCGCGGGACATTCTTGCCATAGCAAAGTCATTCTACGACCTGCAATCGAGCTTCCAGCTCGCTCATCCCCTGTTGGCGCAGCACCAGCCGGGTGGCATGGCCAGCGGCCACTAGGACATGTCGTACGGCCCGTCCCTCGAGCTGGACCGCCTCGGCCAGCGCTACCACGCGCAGCTGCTCTGGCCGCGTGGCCACAGTCGGGCCGGCGACCAGGGGCGGTGGCAAGCCGGGCAACGGTGAGGTTGCCAAGGCGGTAGAATGATCGGCATGGCCAAGAAGTGGGGAGAAGGTTCCTCGCTGCCGGGATCGGCATTGCGTCAAGATGACCGCTCACAGCTTTGCACAGCCTCAGCCGTCAGCGACGGCCACCGCTCAGGTGATGGACCGGCTCCGCTGGGTGATGCCCAGCGCGCAGCACTGCTCCAGCACGGCATCGCCTACC
>NZ_JABGCL010000052.1 GCF_019800005.1 Geminicoccus harenae
GACCGGGTTGGAGCAGTAGGGACAGCGCAGCGGGCAGCGATGGGTCAGCTCGGCCAAGAGGCCCACCGGCGGCGCCAAGGGCTCCAAGGCGCTCACAGGTCGAGCAGCCGCTGGTCGCGCAGCCGGCCGAGCAGGGCCAGCACGTCGGGGGCGAGCCGGTCCGGCTCGGTGCCGAACTGGGTTGCGAGCCCATCCAGGATCTCGGCCAGAGTCTGATTCCCGTCGCAGCGGCGTAGTACCTCCAGCGAGCTGGTGTTCAGCCCGAACAGGGTCTCGGGCGCCAGCAGCACCCAGGCGTCGCGCTGCCGGTCGTGATGGAGGCGCACCCCGCGCGGCAGGCGCGGCCGCGCATCCATGGCAATCGCCGGCACATTCTCGGTCATGATGCTCCGTGCTCCGGCTGCCAGGCCCCGGGCGGCAGCCGGCCTTCGACATAGCCCAGCCACAGTGCGTCGAGCTGGCTCCACAGCACGTCGGTCTTGAACAGCAGCGCGCCCAGCGCCTGGGCCTGCCGCTCATGGGTCTCGGCATGGGCCAGCACGTAGTCCAGGGCGAACGCGCTGTCCCGCTCCGCCTGGGGCGGCCTGGCGGTGAAGTAGCTCAGGGCCGTCTGGTCGACGAAGTCGTAGTGCGCCAGCATGCCCGTGACCCGCTCGCCGATGATCTTGGGCGAGAACAGCTCGGTGAGCGAGGAGGCCACCGCTTCCAGGAGGGAGCGCTCCCGGCAGAACCGGACATAGGCATCCACGGCGAAGCGGGTGCCGGGCAGCACCGCCTTGCACGACGCCACCAGCTCCCGGTCCAGGCCCAGCGCGTCGGTCAGGCGCAGCCAGCGCGCGATGCCGCCCTCGCCTTCAACCGTGCCGTCATGGTCGACCAGGCGCTGCCGCCAAGCCCGGCGCAGCGCCGGATCCGTCATCCGCCCCAGCACCGCGGCGTCTTTGAGCGGGATCGAGGCCTGGTAGTAGTAGCGGTTCAGCGCCCAGGCCTGGACCTCGGCCGGCCGGCACTCACCGCCATGCAGGCGCCGGTGGAACGGATGGCGGTCATGGTAGCGATCCGCCCCGATCGATCGCAGCCGCTCCGCCAGGTCATCGGGACCCAGCACCTGGCCGGGCTGCAGATAGGCCGACACCGCCGGATGTACGCTCACAGAACCAGCTCCATGCCATCGAAGGCCAGCTCCCAGCCCGCAGCCAGGACGGCTGCGTGCTCCGGCGAGCCGGTGATAAGGGTCGGGTTCGAGTTGTTCAGGTGCAGGAACACGCGTCGGCCGACCCTTACCTCCCCCAGACCGGCGAGGCTGCCGGACGGGCCGGCCATCGGGATGTGGCCCATCCGTGCGGCCGTCTTGTGGGACAGGCCCAGCCGGACCATTTCGTCGTCCTCAAAGGTCGTGCCGTCGAACAGGAGCAGGTCGGCACCCTCCAGCCGCGCGCACAGGTCCGGCGTGATCCTGGCGCAGTTCGGCACGAGCATGCAACGTCGGCCGGCAGAGCGGATCTCCAGGCCCAGGATCTCCGCTTCCAGCTCTCCATCCGGCGCTGCCTCCTCCTGGTAGAGGGGCAGCTTGCCCAGGACGGGGAAGGGCAGAAACTCCAGCCCGGCCAGGCTCAGCACCGTTTCGGGCACGAGATCACGACGCCGGACCACCGCCGGGTCCAGCGCGGTGAACATCGGGTTGGCGGCCAGGGCGGCATGGGTCGCCTGGGTGGCATGGAGCGCGAAGGGCTGGCGCTCGCGCAGGGTGAGCAGGCCCAGCACATGGTCGATCTCGGCATTGGTCAGGATGACCGCCTCGATCGGGCTGTGCCGCCGGCCGTCGCGCGGCCACAAGGCCGGGTTCGCCAGGATCTGCTGGCGGAGGTCGGGCGAGGCGTTGACCAGCAGCCAACGCTCGCCGTCGGCGCTCACCGCGAGCCCGGACTGGGTACGCGGCGCGACGCGCGGGTCGCCGGCCCAGGCGAGGCTGCAGACCGGGCACCGGCAGTTCCATTGCGGCAGACCGCCACCGGCTGCCGAACCCAGTACCAGGAGCCGCACCCTACCTCGCCCGATTTGCTCCTATGCCGTTTCGGCCTCGACCGAGATTCAGTCGATCATCTCGTCCGGAAGGTCGATCTCGGCCGACTCGTAGCTGGTGACTTCCATGCCGACACGCAGCTCGATCAGGATCGGGGTTTCCCAGGTCATCTGCACATCCTTTTGGCTGTGTTCCCGGCCAGCCGTCCCGACAGGCACCCGCCAGCAAGGGCGGGTCGTCCGGGCGGACTGCGGCGGACCAGGGGTTCCCTATAACAGATAGTGCCGTATTCCGGCATGGCCAGCAAAATCTCGCTCGTTCCGGCCGCATGGCCTTTCGCGTACCCGGCAAGGGCCGGTCAGGCGAGGGCCGCTTCGGCGGTCATGGCCTGCCGGCCCGCTGCGTCGGTGACCCACAGTTCCAGCCGCTGGGTCCCGGTGCGGCGGCCGTTCACGCTGAACGGGGCGCCGTCGAACAGTGGCTGGACGCCGCGGAAGCGGAACGAGCGCAGCGGCCGCCCGTCGGCCAGGTCCCGCGCGAGGTCCAGCAGCAGCGTCGCCTGGAGCGGGCCGTGGACCACCAGGCCCGGGTAGTGCTCCTCTTCCTGGCAGTAGCGCCGGTCATAGTGGATCCGGTGGCCGTTGAAGGTCAGCGCCGAGTAGCGGAACAGGAGGACCGGATTCGCCTGGATGGTGCGGCTCGCCTCGGCTTCGGGCAGCGCTGCCGGCGGGGCGGGCGAGGCCGGCGCAGCGGGCGGGGCGGCCTCGCGATAGACGATGTCGTGGCGCTCGCGGATGGCGGCACCACGCCCCGTCGACAGCTCGTGGCGCACCGCGACGAAGCACAAGGCACCGCTGCGGCCCTGCTTCAGCTCGACCGATTCGATCCGGGAGCGGCGCAGCACCCGGTCATCGACCAGGAGCCGGTCCAGGAACTCCAGCTCGCCGCCGGCCCACATCCGCCGGGGCAGCGGCACCGGTGGCAGGAAGCCGCCGCGGGCGGGATGGCCGTCGGGACCCAGCGCCGACATGGGTGCGGTGGGTGGTGCCAGGCACCAATGGATGCCGGGCGGTGCCGGGTCGCCCGGCTGCGGCTCGCCCGGGTCCTGGTCGAGCACGGCCCGCAGGCCCCTGGTCATCTGCGGGGTGATCCAGTCCTCGGCCTCCTCGGTGCGGCCGATCCAGGCCTGCAGCTCCGCCAGATTCATGGTCCGGGCCTTCAGTAGGAGCGCGGCATGCCGAGCACGTGCTCGGCCAGATAGCTCAGGATCAGGTTGGTGGAGATCGGCGCCACCTGGTAGAGCCGGGTTTCCCGGAACTTGCGCTCGATGTCGTATTCCTCGGCAAAGGCGAAGCCGCCATGGGTCTGCACGCAGGCCTCGGCCGCGGCCCAGGATGCCTCGGCGGCCAGCATCTTCGCCATGTTGGCCTCGGGCCCGCAGCTCTCACCGCGCTCGAACCGGGCGGCGGCGTCGTGCACCATCAGCTCGGCCGCCCGCATCTGGGCATAGGCGCGGGCGATCGGGAACTGGACACCCTGGTTCTGACCGATCGGGCGGCCGAACACGCTGCGCTCGCCGGCATAGGCAGCCGCCTTCTCGATGAACCACTTGGCATCGCCGACGCACTCGGCACCGATCAGGATGCGCTCGGCATTCATGCCGGAAAGGATGTAGCGGAAGCCCTTGCCTTCCTCGCCGACCAGGCCGTCCGCCGGGATCTCGACATTGTCGAAGAACACCTCGGTGGTGGAGTGGTTCATCATGGTGCGGATCGGCCGGATGGTCAGGCCGCGCCCCAGCGCCTCGCGCATGTCGAGGATGAAGACCGACAGGCCGTCCGTGCGCTTGGCCACCTCGTCCTTGGGCGTGGTTCTGGCCAGGAGGAGCATCAGGTCGGAGTGCTCGGCGCGCGACGTCCAGATCTTCTGGCCGTTGACCAGATAGCGGTCGCCGTCCCGCCGGGCGAAGGTCTGGATCGAGCCGGTATCGGTGCCGCTGGTGGGCTCGGTGACGGCGAACGCCTGCAGGCGCAGCCGGCCCGAGGCGATGTCCGGCAGGTAGCGGCGCTTCTGCTCAGGACTGCCGTGGCGCAGCACCGCACCCATCACGTACATCTGGGCGTGGCAGGCGGCACCGTTGCAACCGGCCCGCTGCACCTCCTCCAGGATCGCGGCGGCAGCCGAGAGCGGCAGGCCGGAGCCGCCATATTCCTCGGGGATCAGGGCGGCTAGGTAGCCGGCCTCGGTCAGTGCTCGGACGAACTCGGAAGGATAGGCGTTCTCCCGGTCGAGCCGGCGCCAGTACTCGCCCGGAAACCCCGCACAGAGCTTCCTGACCTCCTGGCGGATCTCGGCATAGTCTTCCTCGGTCACCTCGCCCTGCCATTCCTGGTCCGACTTTCGAGGGCCAAGCATGGCGAAGGGTCGATGGCCGCGACAGATGGAAAATCGCTGGCCCGCAGCACCCCCGGGCGGTGGCATCCCGCGGTGCCGCAGCTAACAATCCCGGCGACAACTGGCTTTTGCGGGGCGCGATGAAGCCGCTCGAAGGAATCCTGGTCGTCTCGCTCGAACAGGCGGTGGCGGCCCCCTATGCCTCCTGCCGGCTCGCGGATGCCGGGGCCAGGGTCATCAAGATCGAGCGGCCGGAGGGTGACTTCGCGCGCGGCTACGACCATCTGGTCAAGGGCGAGAGCGCCTATTTCGTCTGGCTGAACCGGGGCAAGCAGTCGGTCTGCCTGGACCTGAAGCAGGCCCGCGACCGGGCAGCACTCTCGGCCATGCTGGCGCGGGCCGACGTGTTCATCCAGAACCTGGCGCCCGGCGCCGTCGACCGGCTGGGCTTCGGGCTGGAGGAACTGCGTGCCCGCCACCCGCGGCTGATCACCTGCTCGATCACCGGCTATGGCGACGAGGGGCCGTACCGCGACCTCAAGGCCTATGACCTGCTGGTGCAGGCGGAGACCGGGCTGGCGGCGATCACCGGCAACGAGCATGGCCCGGCCAGGACGGGGGTCTCGATCGCCGACATCGCCGCCGGGACGGCAGCGCTCCAGGGCATCATGACCGCCCTGTTCGTCCGCGAGCGCAGCGGGAAGGGCCAGCACGTCGCGACCTCGCTCTTCCACGCTCTGTCCGACTGGATGAACGTGCCCCATCTCCAGCACGTCCATGGCGGCCGTGTACCGACCCGCAGCGGCCTGAACCATCCGACCATCGCACCCTACGGGGCCTATGCCTGCCAGGATGGCGGCCAGGTGCTGTTCGCGGTCCAGAACGAGCGGGAATGGAAGCTGTTCTGCCAGAAGGTGCTCCGTCGGCCGGAGCTGGCAGACGACCCGTGCTTTTGCACCAACGACGCGCGGGTCGCCAGCCGCCCCGCCCTGGACGAGGCCATCCGCGCGGTCTTCGCCGGCATCGAGCGGGATGAGGCGGTCCGTCGTCTCCAGACGGCGAACATCGCCTATGGCCGGATCAGCACGCTGGATGACCTGGCCGCCCACCCGCAGAACCGGCACATCACCGTAACGACCCCCTCCGGCCCGGTGCCGGTACTGGCCCCGGGCGCCTTGCTGGACGGCTGCCCGCTGGAGCCGGGTGCGGTGCCGGCTCTGGGCGAGCATACCCTTCAGGTGATCGAGGAGTTCATCGGACAAGACCCGCCGCGGTGAGCGGGGGCCGTTCCCCTTGCCGCGTCAGCCCATCGCCTCCAGTGCGCCTAAGGATTCCGGCAGGACCTGGCCGCCATCGACCACGATGGTCTGGCCGGTGATGTAGCCGGCTTCCTCCGAGGCGAAGAACAGGGCGGCATTGGCGATGTCGGCGACGCTGCCCAGGCGCTTCATCGGGATCGAGGCCGCCATGGCCGCGAGATAGTCGTCGCCCATCCCGTCCAGCCCCTCGGTCAGGATGTTGCCGGGCATCACCGCGTTCACCGTGATGTTCCAGGGCGCCAGCTCGATCGCGGCGGTGCGCATGAAGCCCAATTGGCCGGCCTTGCTGGCGCCGTAATGGGTCCAGCCCGGATAGCCGGTGATCGGGCCGGTGATCGACGAGGTGAGCACGATCCGGCCGCGGTTCTGGCGCTTCATCTGCGGCAGGCAGGCGCTGACCGAAAGGAAGCTGCCCTTCAGGTTGACGCCGATCACCTCGTCGAAGTCGGCAGCGGTCATCTCGCCGAGCTTGGCGGCGGGAAAGATGCCGGCATTGGCGCACAGCACGTCGATGCCGCCGTAGCGGCCGACCGCCTCGGCGGCCATCGTCTCGCAGGCGGCCGGATCGGCAACGTCGGCGACGAAGGCCGAGGCATGGCCGCCGATCTCCCTGGCGACCTTCTCCGCCTCGTCCAGGTGGCGCGAGACCACCAGCACGTTCAGCCCGGCCTCGCCGAAGCGCAGGGCCAGCCCCCGCCCGATTCCCTTGCTGCCGCCCGTGACGATCACGGTGCGGCCCGCCAGTGATTTCAGCATTGCATCCTCCCTCCATGCTCCGGCGATCAGAACGGCATCGCGGCCGGCAGGGAAGAGCCGAGGGCTTCCCCGGCGCCGCTTCAGGGCTTCACCCACTCCGCCCGGACCTGGCCGGAAGCATTCAATTCCCGTGCCAGCCAGGGCAGGGCCTCGGCCATTGCGTCGGGCAGGCTGTCCGGCGGGTTGATCACCAGGAGGCCCGAGCCGGTCATGCCGCGGCGTGCCTCGTCCGGCTCGATGCAGAACTCGATCCGGTACTGCCGGCCGATCTCGCTGTTCCGCAGCCCGCCCAGCATCCGCTCGGTGAAGCCGCGGTCGATCACCGGGTACCAGAGCAGGTAGGTGCCGGTGCTCAGGCGCCGCCAAGCCTTGAGCAGCGTGTCCTGGACCTGGCCGTAGTCGGTCTTGATCTCGTAGGACGGGTCGATCAGCACCAGCGCATGCCGCTCAGGCGGCGGGAACACGGTCGGCAGGCCGGCCAGGCCGTCCGCCTTGACCACGGCGATGCGCGGGTCGGTGCAGAGCAGGGCGGACAGGGCGGCGAAGTCGGTCGAGTGCAGCTCGAAGCAGAGCAGCCGGTCATGGGCGCGCAGGAGCCGCCGGGAGATCTCGGGTGAGCCGGCATAGGCGCGTGGCCCGTCCAGATGGACCATCTCCAGCCAGTCGCGCAGCAGGGCCGGCGCCTCGGCCGCCTTGGGCAGGAGCGGCAGGATCCCCTGGCGCCATTCGCCGACCTTCTCGCCCATCTCGCTCTTGAGGTCGTACAGCCCGGCACCGGCATGGGTGTCGACCACCAGGATCGGCCGGGGATCGGCGGCGATCACCGCCTTGTGGATGAACTGGAGGGTCGCGTGCTTGAGGACGTCGGCATGGTTGCCGGCGTGGAAGCCGTGACGGTAGCTGAGCATGATGGTGGCTTTTTGACGATCCGGGGAACAGAAAGGACGGCCTGCGGCGGCCGTCGGCCGTGTGCAGGCCAGCGCGCATCCTAGCGGATGATTCCCCCGGGGTCTTGCATCGCATCCTTCGGGAAATGTTGCAGAAGGGGCATCCTGCTGCCTATCCACGGGGCCGCGTCGTCCGGCTGGTCCGGCGACGGTCCGCGACGCATCGAACAGACGAGACGATCCATGATCCAGGAGCCGCGCCCACGGCCGGGCATTCTCGAGATCAAGCCCTATGTGGGCGGCAAGGCCGAGGTGGCGGAGGGCGGCAAGGCCGCCAAGCTGTCGGCCAACGAGACGCCGCTCGGACCAAGCGCCAAGGCGGTCGCGGCCTACCGGGCGATCGCGGCCGACCTGCACCGCTACCCGGAAGGCGGCTCCACGGTCCTGCGCCAGGCGATCGGCCGGCGGATGAACGTCGACCCCGACCGGATCGTGATCGGTGCCGGCTCGGACGAGCTGATCGCGCTGCTGATCCGCGCCTATGCGGGTCCTGGCGACGAGGTGCTCTACAGCCGCCACGGCTTCCTGATGTACAAGCTCTCGGCACTGGCCGCCGGGGCCACGCCGGTGGAAGCGCCCGAGCGCCATCTCTGCGCCGACGTGGACGCGCTGCTCGATGCCGTCACCAGCCGGACGCGGATGGTGTTCCTGGCCAACCCGAACAACCCCACCGGCAGCTACCTGCCGGCTGACGAGATCCTGCGCCTGCACCGGGGCCTGCCGGCGGACGTCGTGCTGGTGTTGGATTCCGCCTATGCCGAGTATGTCGGCGCTGCCGACTATGACAGCGGCCTCGCTTTGTCGCTGAGCGCCCACAACGTCGTGATGACGCGGACCTTCAGCAAGATCCACGGCTTGGCGGCCCTGCGCGTCGGCTGGATGACCGCATCCGCGGGCATCATCGACGTGATCAACCGGGTGCGCGGGCCGTTCAACGTGAGCGTGCCGGCCCAGGTCGCCGCGGCCGCGGCCATCGACGATGTCGAGCACCAGGCCAAGGCCAAGGCGCACAACGACCGCTGGCTGCCCTGGCTGGCGCAGGAACTCACCGCGCTCGGGATCCAGGTGCACCCCAGCGTCGGCAACTTCCTGCTGATCCAGTTTCCCGACGTGCCGGGCCACGATGCGGTGGCCGCTGCGGACTATCTGGAGAAGAACGGCATCATCCCCCGCGCCATGGCGTCCTATCAGTTGCCGCTCTGCCTGCGCCTGACGGTGGGCACCGAGGAGGAGAACCGCCAGGTGGTAGCGGTGCTGGCGCGCTTCATGGACGGGCTGCCCGGGTCATGAGTGAGCCCCACTTCAAGCGCGTGGCGATGATCGGCATCGGGCTGATCAACGGGTCGCTGGCGCTCGCCATGCGCGAGCGGGGCATGGCCGGCGAGATCGTGGCCTGCGCCCGCCAGGAGCGGACCCGTGCCCGGGCGCTGGAATTGGGCTTGTGCGACCGGGCGGTCGCCGATCCGGCCGAAGCCGTCGCCGGTGCGGACCTCGTGGTGCTGGGCACGCCGCCCGCAGCGCTGGCCGAGGTAGCCGGGGCCATGGCGCCGGGCCTGGCCCCCGATGCGATCGTCACCGATGTCGGTTCGATCAAGACCCTGGTGGTCAACGAGGTGCGCGCCCGCCTGCCTAATCCGCGCCGCTTCGTGGGCGGCCATCCGGTGGCCGGTACCGAGCATTCCGGCCCGGACGCCGCGTTCGCCACCCTGTTCCAGAACCGCCGCTGCATCCTGACACCGGTCGAGGACACCGATCCGGACGCGGTGGCGCGCCTCGTGGCGCTCTGGCAGGCGGTCGGCGCCAAGGTCGACACCATGTCGCCGGAGCATCACGACCGGGTGCTGGCGATTACCTCGCACCTGCCGCATTTGTGCGCCTACACCATCGTCGGCACGGTCGCGGACCTGGAGGAGCATCTCCAGTCGGAAGTGTTCAAGTACGCGGCCGGCGGTTTCACCGACTTCACCCGGATCGCCGCGTCCGACCCGACCATGTGGCGGGACATCTTCCTGAACAACAAGGAAGCGGTCCTGGAGATGATCGGCCGGTTCATGGAGGATCTGGTGGCGCTGCAGCGGGCGATCCGCTGGGGCCAGGGCGACATCCTGTTCGACCTGTTCACCCGCACCCGCGAGATCCGGCGCAGCGTGATCCAGGCCGGCCAGGCCTATGAGCGTAAGCCACAGCTTAAGGACGATGAAGTATCGCCAGATGGCGAGCCCGGCACCACCTCGCTATAGGTGATGCGGTCGTGCGGACGGTGCCTGCCCGTTCCCGGCCCGCTGCGGAGCTTGGCATAGCACTTGTCGATGACTGAACCGGATCTCGTCTGGACGTTTGGCTACGGCTCCCTGATGTGGCGCCCCGGCTTCGAGCCCGACGCGTTCGAGACCGCACGGCTGGTGGGCTACCAGCGCCGCCTGTGCATCCGCTCCGAGCATTATCGCGGCACGGCCGAGCAACCGGGCGTGGTGATGGGGCTGACGGCCGGCGGCGCCTGCATCGGCCGGGCGATCGGCTTTCGCCGCGAGCGCGAGGCCGAGATCATGGCCTATCTGGATGCCCGCGAGCTGGTCACCAACGTGTACGAGCGCCGCCTGGTCCCGCTGGAACTGCTGGAATCCCGGCGCACGGTGCAGGCCTGGGCCTATGTGGCGAGGCTCGACCACGACCAGTATTGCGGCGGCGTGGACGAGGCGGTCATCCTGGAAATGGTCCGCAAGGGCTGCGGCAGTTCCGGAACCTGCCAGGAATATCTGGTCAATACGCTGGACCATCTGAGCGAGATGGGCATCCAGGAGCCGCACCTCGAGGCATTGGCCCGGCGGCTCCTGCCCGACCCAAAGATCAGCCAGGACTGATCCGGATCCCGCTCAGGCCGCCAGCGGCATCGGGGAGCGGTCCTTCCGGCTGACCTCGACCTGGCGGACGCAGGGATGACGGGCCAGGCGCGCCCGCAGGACCTCGGGCGTGACCGGCGCGGCGGTGGTCAGGACCAGACGAAGCCGGGCTTCGCTGCCGGCTTCCTCCAGGACGGTCGCCACCAGCTCCAGACCAAAGCGCTGCGCGTCGTTCAGGACGCGGATCATGCCGTCATACGCGTCGGTGAGGATCGCCTGGACCTCGAGGGTCGTGCGGTCGGCGGCGGCGCTGGGCATGGCTTCGGCTCCTTTCTGCTGGGTCCGACGGATCGGCCGGCGAAAGAGTTTCTAGCCGCGTCCGGCCAGTGATGTTTGCCGAACTCTGGGCTATCTCCGCCGCATGGCAGAAGGATGACCCGCGCAATGGCCAGAACGCAGAAGAATATGCCGCAGGATGCCCCGGCGACCGGCCACGGTTCGCTCCGGCTCGACCCGATCGACCGGCGCATCCTGTCGGCGCTGCGCGCCGATGGCCGGCTCACCATGAACGAGCTGGGCGAGAAGGTGGGGCTGTCGGCCTCGCCCTGCTGGACCCGGGTGAAGCGGCTGGAGGCGGCCGGGCTGATCGCCGGCTATGTCGCCCTGCTCGACCATGCGGCGCTGGGCCTGCCGGACACGGTGTTCGTGGAGATCACCCTGAACCGGCACGACGACCATGCGCTGGAGGTGTTCGGCGCCAGCCTGGCGCGCATCCCCGAGGTGATCGAGGCCCATCTCGTCACCGGCGAGTACGACTACCTGGTCAAGGTGGCGGTGGCCGGCACGCGGGACTACGAGCGCTTCTTGCGCGAGCGGCTCTACCGGATCGAGGGCATCCGCCATACTCGCTCGACCTTCGCACTCCGGGCGATGAAGCAGTCGATCGGCGTCGATCCGCTGGAGATCCCTTGAGCGACACGCGACGGGCAGGACGTGAAACGGCGGGAGAAGCCCGAAAGGGCGCTCCCGCCGTCCTTCATGGTGCCGGAAGCCATCCGGCCATGTTCATTGGAATGATCCAGGTGGGTCGCTTTCATAGCCGACCCTTCAGGCGCGGCCAACTGGCCTCGCAGTATTCAACCGGCAATGTCTGATGATTGGTCGACGAAGGGCGCCTCATCATCGACCAGGAGCGACCTTTACGCCGTACGGCGGTGATAGCCGCTCAATGGTAACCCGGTGGAGTAATGTCGTTCATAACCCCTCTTGCCCGGTTAGCCCAAGCGCGGTTGCACGACGACTTTGTTCACTCGTTTCACGCGATGGAGGGTGAAGTACGAGTGGTCGAACAACTCTCACGCACCCAGGATATTGAGTGCGCCGACTGCGCGGGTCAAGGCTCGGGGGAGAGAATTTTGCCGGATGGCGCCGGGACCGCGGCACTGCCGCCGGCCTCGGCCACCAGCCGGTTGGTCGCGGTCTCGATCCGCTCCTCCAGCGTCCGCATGAAGGCCGCCCGCGGCAGGCCCGGCGGGATCGGCTCCAGGAACTCCAGCACGATCGTGCCCGGCCGCTTGGCGAACGAGCGCCGGCCCCAGAACATGCCGGAGTTCAGGGCGACCGGCACGCAGGGCCGGCCGAGCTGCTTGTAAAGTGCTGCCACGCCCGGCTTGTAGTCCGGCGGCGCGTCCACGGGCCGCCTGGTACCCTCCGGGAAGATCATCACGTGCAGCCCGCCCGCCATCGCCTGCTGGGCCCCGTCCACCAGCGACTTCAGCGCCTTCGCCGCGGCTCCCCGGTCGATACGGATGCAGCCGGATTTCAGCAGGTAATGGCCGAACACCGGGATCTTCGTGAGCTCGTATTTCAGCCCGACCGACAGCTCGTGGACGATGGTGTGGAAGGTCAGCGTTTCCCAGGCCGACTGGTGCTTGGCCGCGATCACCACCGGCTCGTCCGGCAGGTGGTGCAGGCCGCGCACCTCGTGGCGGATGCCCACGACCCAGCGCAGCAGGAAGCCGATGCCCCGCTCCCAGCCCCGCGCATAGGCGCGCGTACCGGCGGCATCCAGGAACGGCCCGACCGGCAGCAGCACGATCAGGGCGAGCAGCGTCCAGGTCCAGAGCAGGACGTTGAAGATGGCGGAGCGGATCAGGATCATGCGGCGGGCAGGGGGCAGGTGAACAGCCGGCCGAATGCCGGCTGCGGGTCGGCGATCCCGGCCAGTCGCAGCGCGTGCCAGGCCATCGCGTGGTTGGACGAGGTGACCGGCTTGCCGAGCTCGGCCTCGATCCGGGCGGCCTCGGCGGCCAGCCGGATCGACGTGCAGGACACGAACACCGCATCGACCCCAGGCTCGCGCCCGAGCGCGCAGGCGGCATGGCGGATCGACTGGGCGGTCATCTGGCCGACCTTGCCGTCGTCGGGCTCGTTGAACGAGCCGAACACCGGCACTTCCAGGCCGCGCGCCTCCAGATAGCGGATGATCCCGAGATTGACGTCCTCGCGATAGGGCGTGAGCAGCGCGATCCGCCGCGCGTCCAGGGCGGCCATCGCGATCCTGGCAGCCGTGATCGGGGTGGTCGCCCGCGCTTCCGGCTTGGCCTCGTTCATGAGCGCCATGACCCGCTCCTCCCCCAGCACCATCGAGGCCGAGGTGCAGCCGAAGGCCACCGCGTCGAACGGGTGGCCGGGCAGCAGGAGTTCGGTGGTGGGTCGGATCATCGGCTCCATCGCGCGGAGGCTGTTCGGCGTGATGATCGGGTCGACCGCGATGCGGGCGTGGAACAGGCCGACGCCCGGCAGGTCGGTCAGGATGCCGCGCCACTCATATTCGATGGTCTGGTCGCAGCTCAGCACCACCAGCCCGATCCGGGCGCGCGGCGTGATGCCCCGGTCCAGCTCGAAGGGCAGGTGCTCGCGGACGATCCGCCCGGAGGCTTGGGTCATGGCCGGCTCATCCACGGTAGAGCATGCTGGACACGTCGTGGCCGGGCGTGCGGCCGGCGATCAGGTCGGCGGTGATCCGGCCTGAGCCACAGGCCCAGGTCCAGCCCATGTGGCCATGGCCGGCGTTGACATAGAGATTGTCGTAGCGCGCCCGGCCGAAGATCGGCAGGGCGGACGGCGTCATCGGCCGCAGTCCCGCCCAGTATTCCGGCTGGGCATAGTCCCCCGCATCGGGGAACAGCTCTCTGGCCGCCTTGAGCAGCCCGGTGAAGTCGGACGGCCGGTGCGACCAGTCATAGCCGGCGAACTCGGCGATCGCAGTGAGCCGGACATGCTCGCCATAATTGGCGAACGCGAACAAATTGTGCTCGTCCACGCCGGAGAGGCGCGGCGGGTTGTTGCGGCCGGCGATCGGGATGGTAAGCGAGTAGCCCTTGACCGGGTAGATCGGCAGGCGCAGCCCGATGGTCCGCCCGAGCGGTGCGGCATAGCAGCCGAGTGCCAGCACATAGGCATCGGCCTGGACCCCGCCCTTGTCCGTGACCACCCGGTCGATCCGGCCCCGGGCGACGCCGATCCGCTCGATCGTCTCGTCCATCCGGAACGCGACGCCGCGCTCGATGAGCCAGGCCGCGATGCCGCGGGTGAACCGCCTTGCATCGCCGGACTCGTCGCCCGGCACGTAGAGCGCGCCGGCGAACCGGTCCAGGACGGGCAGGTAGACCTGGTCGATCTGGGCGGCCTCGAACGGCGTGACCCGCCGCACCTCCACGCCCAGGCGGCGCATCAGCTCCGCATTGCGGTCGGCCCGGGCGAGCGCCTCTTCCGTGCGATGCAGGTAGAGGGCCCCGCCCTTGGCGGCCCCGTAATCGACCCCGGTTTCCGCCACGACCCGGTGCAGCTCGCCCTGGCTGTAGACGCACAGGCCGACCTTGCGGACCGTGTTGTAGTCGGCCCTGGCCTCGGTGCAGTTGCGCACGAAGCGCGCCGCCCAGGCCCAGAAATGCGGGTCGGCCTGGAGGCGGAAGCGCAGGGCCGTGTCGTCGTGGCGGATCGAGCGGATCAGGGTCCTGAGCGCCGTGGGCGACGCCCAGCTATAGGCATGGCCGGGCGCGATCATGCCGGCATTGCCGTACGAGGTTTCGGATGCCGGCTCGCTGCGCCGGTCGATCACGATCGGCTCGTGACCGTCCCGGAACAGCTCGTAGGCCGTCATCACGCCGGCAAGGCCGGCACCCAGCACCGCAACGCGCATGACCGCCCCTTTGCGGCCGCCGGCTCAGTCGAGCGCGGCGGTGACCATGATCTCGACGGTGTAGTCGGGCGAGGCGAGCTTGCTCTCGACCGTGGCGCGGGCCGGGGCGGCACCCGGGGCGACCCACGCATCCCAGGCAGCGTTCATCTCGTTGAAGGTCGAGATGTCGGACAGCCAGATATTGGTGGTGATCAGCTTGCTCTTGTCGGTGCCGGCCTCGGCGAGGAGGGCGTCGATCCGGGACAGGATGTCCTTGGTCTGCTCGGAGACCGACTTGCCGGGGGCGCCGGCGGCGACCTGGCCGGCCAGATAGACCACGTTGCCGTGGGTCACGGCCTGGCTCATGCGCGGCCCGGGCTGGATGCGGCGGATCGTCATTGCTTCTCTCCTGCTGACGTTGGCTCTGCGCGGCATACATGAGCCCGAGGGGGCAGGGGAAGCGCCGCCCTTGCCGGGAGGGCTCGAGCATGCATCCGGAACGCTGGGTCCAGGTCCGGCCGGAAGGCCTCTACGTGGTGCCGGGCGACTTCTACGTGGACCCGGTCCGGCCGGTGGATCGCGCCGTGGTCACCCATGGCCACAGCGACCATTGCCGTGGCGGCCACGGCGCCATGCTGGCGACCGAGGCGACCCTGGCGATCGCCGCGGCACGGCTGGGCGAGGGCATGGCGCCTTCCCGCCAGGCCGCCGCCTATGGCGAGATGGTCCGGATCGGGGAGGTCGACGTCACCCTTTATCCGGCGGGCCATGTGCTGGGCAGCGCCCAGGTGCTGATGGAGCATCAAGGCGGGCGGATCGTGGTCTCCGGGGACTACAAGCGCCGGGCAGACCCGACCTGCACCGGCTTCGAGCCGGTCCCTTGCGACGTGTTCGTCACCGAGGCGACCTTCGGCCTGCCGGTGTTCCGCCACCCGCCGATCGAGGAGGAACTGCGCCGGCTGCTCCACTCGATCGAGCTGTTCCCCGAGCGCTGCCACGTGGTCGGCGCCTATACGCTCGGCAAGGCACAGCGCCTGATCGTGGAGCTGCGCCGGGCCGGCTGGGACCGGCCCATCTATGTCCACGGCGCGCTGGCCGCGATGAACGAGCTCTACCGGGGCTTCGGCATCGAGCTGGGCGAGCTCCGGCCGGCCACGGCCGGCGTGAAGGGCGAGCCGCGCCGCGAGCTGGAAGGTGCCATCGTGATCGCCCCGCCCTCGGCCATTGCCGACCGCTGGGCGCGGCGCCTGCCGGACCCGGTGATCTGTCAGGCGTCGGGCTGGATGCGGGTCAAGCAGCGCGCGAAGCAGGGCGGCATCGAGCTGCCGCTGGTGATCTCCGACCATGCCGACTGGGACGAGCTGCTGCAGACGCTGGACGAGGTCGGCGCACCCCGGGTCTGGATCACCCATGGCCGGGAGGAGGCCCTGCAATATGCCGCTCGCAAGCGCGGCTTTGGGGCCGAGGCCCTGCGGCTGGTGGGCTATGACGAGGAGGGGAGCTGAGCGGTCCGCCCCTGCCTCGACGGGTTGCGGCACCCATGGCAGGCTCGCCGGCGACACGGAACGCAGGCCGGCGCAACGGAGCCTTCGGATGATCTCCTATCTCACGCTCGGAACCAACCACCTGGAGCGCGCCGGCCGCTTCTATGACGCGGCGCTGGCGCCGCTCGGCCGGGTCCGGCTGCCGGCCTATCCCAACGAGATCTGGTACGGTCCGCCAGGCGGTCCGACGGAGCTGGTGATCCTCCATCCGTTCGACGGCCGCCCGGCCAGCTGGGGCAACGGGGTGATGGTCGGCCTGTCGGTGCCGGACGAGGCGACGGTGCAGGCGATCTACGAGGCGGCCCTGGCCGCCGGCGGGCTGGACGAGGGGGCACCCGGCCTGCGGCCCCAGTACAGCGCCGATTTCTATGCGGCCTATGTCCGTGATCCCGACGGCAACAAGCTGGCCTTCGTCCGTGCGACCCCGCCTGGCTGAGCAGCACCCGCCGGAAGCGAACCGGAACCTGCGCCGGGCCTGCCCGGTTGGCCCGGACGGCAGCCTGCAGGAGCGTGCGCAGCCAAGGTGAAGCCGTTCTCCGAACTTCTCGACCGCCTCCTCTACGCGCCGGCCCGCACCAGCAAGCTGGCGCTGCTGGAGGATTATTTCCGCACCGTGCCCGATCCCGACCGCGGCTTCGGCCTGGCCGCGATCGCCGGCACGCTCAGCCTGCGGGTGGCGAAGTCCGGCGTGATCCGTGAGCTGGTAGCCGAGCGCACCGATCCCGAATTGTTCCACTGGTCCTACGACTTCGTGGGCGATCTGGCCGAGACGGCCGCCCTGATGTGGCCGGAGCACCAGGCCGATCGCGACTGGCCGCACTTGAGCGAGGTGGTGGTCGCCATGGACGAGCTGCCGCGCGGCCAGCTCACCAAGCAGATCGCCGCCTGGCTCGACACGCTGGATGCCACCGGCCGCTGGGCGCTGCTCAAGCTCGCCACCGGCAGCCTGCGCGTGGGTGCCTCGGCCGGCCTGGCCCGGGCGGCCCTGGCCCGCTACGGCAAGGTCGAGCCGGCCCTGGTCGAGGAGGCCTGGCATGCCACGGCCCCGCCCTATCTGGACCTGTTCGCCTGGCTGGACGGCCGCATGCCGCGCCCGGAGATCGCCCATGCCCCGGTGTTCCGGCCGCTCATGCTGGCCTATCCGCTGGATGACGAGCAGGCACAGCGGCTTGACCTCGCCGAGTACAGCGCCGAATGGAAGTGGGACGGGATCCGCGTCCAGGTCGTGGCGGTCCGTGGCCAGGTGCGCCTCTATTCCCGCACCGGCGACGATGTGGGCCCGGCCTTTCCGGAGGTGGTCGAGCGCGTGCGCTTCGAGGGCGTGCTCGACGGTGAGCTGCTGGTGGCGCGCGGGGGCGAGGTCGCCTCGTTCAACGACCTGCAGCAGCGCCTGAACCGCAAGGCCGTCACGCCCGCCATGCTGCAGGACTACCCGGCCCTGGTCCGGCTCTACGACATCCTGTTCGACGGCGAGGAGGACCTGCGCGGCCTGCCCTTTCTCGAGCGCCGCGAACGGCTGGAGGCATTCGTGGCGCGCGAGCGGCCCGAGGGGATGGACCTCTCGCCGCTCATCCCGGACAGCGGCCTGGACGAGCTCGACCGGATGCGCCGCTCGGCGCGCGAGGGCGGCACGGTCGAGGGGCTGATGCTCAAGCGCAAGGACAGCCTCTACGTGCCGGGCCGGCCCAAGGGCCTGTGGTGGAAGTGGAAGCGCGACGCCCATCTGGTCGACTGCGTGCTGATGTACGCCCAGCGCGGCCACGGCAAGCGCAGCTCCTTTTATTCCGACTACACGTTCGGCGCCTGGCAGGACGGGCCGGACGGGGAGGAACTGGTGCCGGTCGGCAAAGCCTATGCCGGCTACACCGACGAGGAACTGAAGCTGCTGGACAGGTGGATCCGCGACCATACGATCGAGCGGTTCGGCCCGGTCCGGGCGGTGGAGCCGCGCCTGGTGTTTGAGGTGGCGTTCGACAGCATCCACCCCTCCAGCCGGCACAAGTCGGGCGTGGCGATGCGCTTTCCCCGGATCGCGCGGATCCGCTGGGACAAGCCCGCCGCGGAGGCCGACCGGCTGGCGACCCTGATCGACCTGATGGCCTGAACGATCGGGACGGAGCGCGGGAATAGCATGAGAGGAGACTGGCCCGAGCCGCGACCGGAACGGACGGTCATCGATCCCGAACGTCTGGAGCGGATCCTGGTGCAGGCCGCGCGCGAGGGGCGGCCAGTCAGCTACCGGCAGGTGCTGGGCATGTTCGGCTGGCGGCTGGGCTCCGGCACGGTCGGCCATCTTTGCCGAGTGCTGGGCGTGATAGACCGGGCACGGGCGGAACGCGGGCTGCCGGAGCTGGCCTGCCTGGTGGTCCGGGCCAGCGACGGCCAGCCGGGTGTCGGCTACTTCGCTGCTGGCGATCCGCAGGACCCGGACGCGCGCGCTGCCCTGGTCGCCCGGCGCCAGGAGCAGGCCTTCGCCTGGGCGGCCAGCCTCTAGCGCTTCTTGCGCAGCACGATGACGAACAGGCTGTCCTGGCGCTCGCTGCGTTCCAGCTCATGGCCGCTGATCTCGACGAACTCGTCGAAATCGGCAGGTGCGGCCGGATCGGTCGCCAGCACGCAGACCGTGGCACCCGGCTCCATGACCATGAGCGCCTGGCGCGCCTTCACCAAAGGCATCGGGCAGGCGAGGCCGCGTGCATCCACGAGGACATCGTAACGAGGTTCGGGCAAGACGGCAGCTCCAGGATCGGCCGACGGATGCCACCTAGCGTGACCGCTGGCGGCTTGGAAGCCTGGTCTGCCGTTCCGGTCATCGGGCCATGGCCGTGGGCGTGCATGAGCGGGTCCGTCTTTGTGGAAGTGGCGGACCACAATTGGTTGCAGCGGAAGCTGGCGGCCGCTGGGCGGGCGGCAGCTCATGGGGGCCGATTTTTGGTGGCGGCCCTCTTCTCCTGGGGATGGTGGTTTCCATATGAATTGAGCCGGAGCGAGGGACGGCGAGCCGTTAGAGGGAACGAAATTTCCTGTTGACGGTTCTGCCAGCCAGGCTTAGAACCCGGCCCACGCAGCGAGGCTGGGTGCTCGGCGGCGACGGAGATTGTCGCGCTGGTATC
>NZ_JABGCL010000053.1 GCF_019800005.1 Geminicoccus harenae
CCGTGCTTCCGGCAGATCTCGGCAACCGGCAGCCCGGCCTGACCCTCCTTCAGGATCCCGATGATCTGCTCCTCGCTGAACCGGCTCTTCTTCATCGTCCGTCTCCTGATCGACGGACCCTAGCTTCAGACCGAAGGCATTTCAGGGGGCAAGGTCAGGTGGATTCTGGTCGTTCAGAACATCGTACAGCACGTGGCGCGGGCTGATGACGACGATGCGTCGATCAAACGTTCCGGTTTCTGCACTTTTGCCGGGGCAGAAAACTTGGCCTACACGCAGGCCACTGTCTGGGGTCATTCGTGCTTTATAGCACGATTATCGCCAAACCATCTTGCTATTGTGTCCTAAGCGCCAGGAGCAATCTCGACGCCTGCAAGCCGGTAGAGACGCACCATGGGGCTCAAGCCAACTGCCCAGCGGCTCTTCACCCGCCGGTCCGTCTCCAACTGCAGGATCACCTCATAAAAATCTTCGTCGCTCAACTCCGCGCGCTCGCGCAGCGCTGGGCCTGATAGCTCGTGCCCATCCGCCAATGCCGCCAGAATAACGCTCTTCGCCGCGTTTTCAGCCATCGCCCGTGCTCCTGGAGCCGCTGGTGTTCAAGGCGAGGTTGCCGTCCTAGCAGGAGCCTCTTCAGCAGTTGGAGGCTCGCCTTTGCTTTCTGCCTTTAGACCTGCCTCGATCAGGTGGGTGCTTGGCTTCCTCAGTCGCACACCGGGCCCACCGCCGTTCTCAGCGATGAACCAGCGTTGGTATTCTTACTCCTTGGAGTCAGAGGGCATGTACCCGCGGCCCCTCAGCCACTCCGACAGCAGCTTCTCGATCAGCGACGTTAGGGACCGGTGGTCATCCGCAGCAGCTTTCTCAGCGGCTGCCTTCAGCTGCGGGCTGATCCGAAGATTCAACGTGGCCGTCTTCAAGCGCTGGGTCATGTAACGACAGTGTCTTGACATGGATCGTAGACCGACCGTAGCGTCACTGGCGTTACATCACAAGTGGCCCGACCGGACGTGTGGTAGCTTCCGGCCGGGCCTGACCTCACGCAGGAGTTGCTGTCCATGCGATCGGCTAACCATTTCCATACCACGTCCCGCCGCACACTGCTCGCCCAAGCTGGCGGAGCATCGGTGATCGGCGTCACTGCTTCCACAGCTGCCGGCGCCCCCATGACCCCACCTAGAGAGGTGGCGGCCCTGTGGCGCGAGCGTCAGAGGATCCATCGTCAGTGGTATGCCCTGGACGAGTTCGAGCATCCCGATCTCCATGACGAACTGGAAGATCTGTACAACGACCTGGACGCGGAGATCGTGAAGACGCCGAGCCGGAGCCGAGCGGACATCAAGGCAAAGCTCGAGTTCCTCCGCGAGTGCTGCCAGGACGATCCCTGGGAAGGTGAGCAGGGACGGCTCCTGGAAGGCTTCCTGGACGACATAGAGCACCTGGTGGTGGGAGGCGTGGCATGAGCGACGACAGCTTCAAGCGCATAGCCATGAAGGTTGCCGTGGCGGCCGCCCATTGCACGGATGTGGCGAGGCTCGATCGGAGTGCGGCCGGACGGATCAGCACCCTGTGCCTGGACTGGCTAGCCGCGCATGACCAGAACTACTGGTCCATGCACAACCTCCGGCATGTTCCAGAGGGCAGCGAGCGCCACGAGAAGGCGGTGGAGCGGATCGTCAAGCGACGCGCCATGATGTTCCGCTTGGTCGAGAAGGCCTGCACGGTGCCGCTGGATGACCCGGAGGCACGCCGGCAGTTGCAGCGCTTCGCCGACTGGATCGAGAGATCCGGCAGCGACCATGAGGATCGCGACGTCGAGCTGATCGAGGCGCGGCTCGCCGGGGTGATCCAGGGGCGCTGCGAGGTCGTGCCGATCCGGCCGCTGCCGGTGACGACCAAGAAGCGTGCCCGCACCCGAAAGGGGGCGGAAGCATGAGTGCCACCCGATGCAGGGCCCCTGGCAGCGCGTCCAGCCTGCCACCGACGGGCATGCTCGACCTACCGCCTTCTAAGCGGTTGTAGACCGAAAGTTCTGCAGACCTTTTGGGCAAACCGGTCTATCGAAGCTGATGCAGGCGCGTTCATCGCGCACTGCATGGGCGTCGAGCTTCGGCGAACCCAATAAGGCCGCCGCCTAACCTGCAGGCGGTCTGGTCGATGCAGAGCTCAGCAGGCCGCCCCGCCGCGCATCTTAGGGGCGGCCCCTTTTCTCTTCATCCGCGCCCTGTCGATCCCGCCGCGGCCATGCCGCTGGCGATCCATGGCGCATGGGAACCCATCATGGCCGACTTCCCGGCGATGCCGTTCTACACGGACGCCTATCTCGCCGACACAACCCACCTGACCACCGAGGAGCACGGTGCCTACCTGCTGCTCCTGTTCGCCGCCTGGCGCTCGCCCGGCTGCTCCCTGCGTGACGACGACGCCTTCCTGGCGCGCGTGGCCAAGGTCACGCCCGAGCGCTGGAGGAAGCGCCTGCGCCCGGTCCTGGCGCCGTTCTGGCGGATCCAGGACGGCAGCTGGACGCAGAAGAAGCAGCAATCCGTGCGCGAAAGGCTCGGAGCGATTTCGGAGAAACGCCAGAAGGCGGCGCGCCATGCTCGGGACGCTAAGCCGTTGGCGGAGCGAGAGACGGCCCCAGCACATCAGGCAGCAAACGAGGGGCACATCAACGGCTATCCAAAACCAAATACCAAAACCAAAGACTCACCCCCTACAGTCCCCCTCCCGGGGGACGAGCGTGTGCTCGAGGAGTTCGAGGTCTGGTGGCAGGCCTATCCGCGGAAGATCGGCCGCAAGGCGACGCTGGAGGCTTACCGGCGAGCTCGGGCTGAGGCGGGAGCCGATGTGCTGCTGACAGCGGTGAAGGCGGCTGCGGCTGCCTGGCGGACCGAAGGCACGCAGGACCGATTCATTCCGCACCCCGCCAACTGGCTGGAGCAGCGGCGGTGGCAGGATGTCGCAGTGATCGAGCCAGCGGCGCCGGCCGAGTCGATCGAGCTGGCGCGGCTCAGCGCCGGAGCACTGCTGGCAACGCAAAGCCGGGCCCGGTACGACGCGCTGCTGGAGCGGGTGGGAGCTCAGAGGCTGGTTGGATTAGTTGAGCAGTACGGTCACGGGAAAGACACACGAGACGTGTTCCTGGCCGTAGAGCGCGCTGCCGCTACAGACCGAACCATCACAGCCAGCGGCAATGCATAAGGTAGCTAGGAGGTGACTACAGGTCTGAAGATCGTTGGAAGCCATCGCGACACCAGCGGTAGGCGGCCTCGTACACCAACCAGCCGCCCGGTGGCGGCTGACCTGGGAGCAGCCACTGTTCGTCGCTGGGTGCCCAGCCAAGCTCAGCCGCATCCGTCTTCAGGATGTTCTGAACGTAGCGGAATTCGGCGAGGTTCGCCTCGTTCACCAGCGTGATTAGCAGCCGAGTGAGCGCAAGATGATCACGCAAGAGGATTGCGTGAAAGGATGTCATGAAACCGCGTCCTGTCACTGCCCCTCTGAAGTCGGGACTACAGTTGTGACACTGCGCGCTGCCGAAGGTTCCTGCCGTCTACACCTATATCTTCGGCCCCGGGCATCTCGCGCAGTGCAGCATGTAAATTGGGCGTATCGGCAACTCCTGTCGCCTCCCGCACGAGGAGCTTCCCAAGCCCCCGATCGAACTACCAGTCAGGTGCGCTTGGTGTCATCGCCAGGTGGAGCCAGGTCGCGTTCCCTGCTCAGCCCTCTGCGCTGAGGACCGGATCCGCAGAGCCGCTACGCTCACCGAGCGGATCTGCCGCCAGGAGATCGAGGATCGAGACTGGCACCGCAGATTGGTGCAGATGAACGGTGCCGAGCTCAACGAGTAAGCTTCTAGAAGTTCGAAGTAAGGCATATCGCAGCCCACACGCAACGCTGTACCGCGAAGCTCATCAGAATGTGGTTGCCGTATGACTGCCGTACCATCTGCCGCAGAAGCAGCAGCCGACGCCTAAACCATTGAAATGGTTGGCGTCCCCAAGGGGACTCGAACCCCTGTTTGCGCCGTGAGAGGGCGCCGTCCTAACCGCTAGACGATGGGGACGTCGCGGTGTCGGGGCGCTGGTTACAGGGCCCGGGCGGTGCGGTCAAGCGGGTTCGCGGTGGAAGATCGCGGCGAGTTCCACCTCGTCGGACCAGAGGAACTGGCCGATCGGCTGCACGCCCGCCAGCTGGTAGCCGCCTTCCACCAGGATGCGCGCGTCGCGGGCAAAGCTGCCGGAATCGCAGGAAACATAGCCGATCCGGCCGACCCGGCTCCCGGCGAGGGCCAGGCATTGCGGCCTCGCACCGGCACGGGGCGGGTCCAGGATCACGGCATCCACGGCGCGCAGTTCGGCCGGCTGGAGCGGGTCCCGCTCCAGGTCGCGGTGCCGGACCGTCACCCGGCTGCCCCTGATGCCCTGGCCCAGTGCCCGGGCGAGCGTGGCGGTGGCCGCCTGGTCGCCCTCCACCACCTCCAGCCGGGCCGGCAGCGGGTCCAGGGCCAGGCCCAGAGCACCCGTGCCGCCGTAGAGGTCGAGCACGTGGCGGGCACCGGCCAGATGGCGGTTCAGGAAGCGGCGCATCGCCGCCAGCCCCGCATCGGTGGCCTGGCGGAAGCCGCCGGGCGCCAGCTCGATGCGGATCGGGCCGTGCTGCGTGAAGGGGACGGCCGCCGTAGCGACCGGCTCGCTCTCGCGGCCGGCAGCGCTCCGCCAGGAGATCCGGCAGACGCCCGGCAGCTCCGGCAGGGCAGCGGCCAGCCGGATCCGGTCAGGCGTGGCGAGCGGCTTCTGGGTGATCACCACCACGTCCACCCTGGTCTCGCTGTCCTCCAGAGCGATCTCGCCCTCGGCCGTGCCAAGTGCGGCCAGCAGGGTTCGCAACGGGGACAGCAGGGCCACCAGTGCTGGCCGGGCGATCAGGCAGGTCGACAGGTCGACGATCCGCGGGGAGCGGGCCTCGCGCAGGCCCAGCACCACGCTCTTGCCCACGCGGCGCCAGGCCAGGCGCAGCCGGCGGCGGCTGGCGGGCGGGGACAGCTCGACCGGCTCGATCGGCACGTCCTGGAAGCCGCGTGCCGCAAGCGCCGCCCGGATCCGCTGTTCGAGAAATTCCGCATAGGCCGGCAATGCCAGATGCTGCAGCCGGCAGCCACCGCAGTGCCCGAAATGCGGGCATGGCGGCTCCACCCGCTCGGGTGCTGCCGCCAGCACCGCCGTGAGCCGGGCGCGCTGCTCGCCTTTGTGCCGCTCCGGCCGGACCAGGACGCGCTCGCCCGGCAGGGCCCCGGCCACGAACAGGCGGCTGCCGTCGTCCAGCCGGGCGATGCCGTCGCCCCGCCCGCCCAGGGCCTCGATCCGGACCTCCAGCGCCTCGCCCCTGGCCCCCTTCGCGGCCTTGCTCATGGCGCGGTGGTCACCGGCAGATCATGGAGGACAGCCCCGCTGTCCGGATCGAGCAGGCGCAGCACCTGGCGGCCGGCTTCGTCCTCCAGCAGGATGGCCACGTCGTCGGGGCCGCGCGACAGGTCCACGATGCGCTGGCCCGGTGCGAGCTGGACGACGGGCGGTGCGTCGGTGGCAGGAGCGCGCCGGCCTTGCGCGCCGGTCGCGAGCAGCCAGATGAGAAGGACGATTCCGGCCACCAGCACGACCGCGCCGGCGATCACGAAGCCCAGGAGAATGCGGGTGGCGGTCTCGCCCATGGATCAAGATTCCGAACAGGATGCACGCGTGGACGCGGCGGTGGCAGACAAGCCGGCGGCGGACAAGGCCGCAGTGGACCGGGCCGCGCCCACCAGCTTCGCGCTGGTGGTCGAGCCGGCCGATGCTGGGCGGCGGCTGGACGCCTGGCTGGCCGCGGTCCTACCCGATCTGTCCCGCTCGCGCATCCAGGCACTCCTGGACCAGGGCCAGCTCCTGCGCGATGGGCATAAGGTGAGCCAGGCCTCGCGCAAGGTCCGCGCCGGAGAGAGTTACCGGCTGGCCGTGCCGCCCCCGACGGCGGCGGTCCCGGCCGCCCAGGACATCGAGGTAGGCGTCCTGTTCGAGGACGAGCATCTGATCGTGGTCGCCAAGCCTGCCGGGCTGGTGGTCCATCCCGGGCCGGGCCATGACGACGGCACGCTGGTCAACGCCCTCCTGGCGCGCTGCGGCGGCTCGCTCTCGGGCATCGGCGGCGTGGCCCGGCCCGGCATCGTCCACCGGCTCGACAAGGACGTATCGGGGGTGATGGTGGTCGCCAAGCACGACCGGGCGCACACATTGCTTTCCGGCCAGTTCACCGTCCACTCGATCCACCGGATCTACGAGGCGATCGTGCGCGGCCTGCCAGCCAAGGCCGAGGGCACGGTCGACCGCCCGCTGGGCCGCGACCCGTTCGACCGCAAGCGCATGGCGATCGTGCGCAGCGGCGGCAAGCGCGCGGTGACCCACTGGCGGCGGCTGGCGGCGGCCGGTACCCGCGCGGCCAGGGTCGAGTGCCGGCTGGAGACCGGCCGGACCCACCAGATCCGCGTCCACCTGGCGAGCCTCGGCCACCCGATCCTGGGCGACCGGCTCTATGGCCCGAGGCGCACCGGCGACCTGCCGGAGGCGGCACGGCCGCTGGTCGAGCGGCTGGACCGGATCCTGCTCCATGCGCGCCGGCTGGGCTTCGACCACCCGATGACCGGCGAGCACCTGGAATTCGACCTGCCGCCGCCGCCCCTGTTCGACGAGGTCCTGCGCACCTTCGTCGCGGATGGCCCGCCCGGCTGAGCAGGTCCGGGCTTGCGGCGGAACCGCCGCCACGGCACCGCTCTTCTGGCAAGGTTGGTCGGGGTACGCTATCTAGACCCCATGGGTCCGGAATGCCGGGCCCTTTGCAAGCGCAGGAGAAGGAGTGCCATGGCCGGTCTTCCGACGGTCGCCCTCGAAGGCAGCGGGCTGTCCCGTTACCTCGACGAGATCCGCCGGTTTCCGATGCTGTCGGCGGAGGAGGAGTACATGCTCGCGCGCCGCTGGCGCGACGACGAGGATTCCGACGCGGCGCACAAACTGGTGACCTCCCACCTGCGGCTCGTGGCGAAGATCGCGATGGGCTATCGCGGCTATGGCCTGCCCATGTCGGAGATCATCTCGGAGGGCAATGTCGGCCTGATGCAGGCGGTCAAGCGCTTCGACCCCGAGCGCGGCTTCAGGCTCGCCACCTATGCGATGTGGTGGATCAAGGCAGCCATCCAGGAATACATCCTTCATTCCTGGTCGCTGGTGAAGATGGGCACCACGGCCGCGCAGAAGAAGCTGTTCTTCAACCTGCGCCGGCTGAAGTCGCAGATGCAGGCGATGGAGGAGGGCGACCTCCACCCGGACACGGTGCGCGCGATCGCCGACACGCTGGCGGTCACCGAGCAGGACGTGATCGACATGAACCGGCGCCTGGAAGGGCCGGACCATTCGCTGAACGCGCCCCTTCGGGTCGAGGGCGAGAGCGAGTGGCAGGACTGGCTGGAGGACGAGCGCGAAACCCAGGACCGCTCGGTCGCCGAGGCGGACGAGCGCGGCCATCGCGAGGCGCTCCTGGCCGAGGCCATGTCGGTGCTCAACGAGCGTGAGCAGCACATCCTGACCGAGCGGCGCCTGAAGGAGGACCCGACCACGCTGGAGCAGCTCTCCGAGAAATACGGGGTGAGCCGCGAGCGGGTGCGCCAGATCGAGGTGCGCGCGTTCGAGAAGCTGCAGAAGGCGATCCTGGAGCTGGAGCGCAAGAAGGCCCAGGAGCATGCCGAATCGGCGCCCCGCATGCCGCAACTGAACGACCTGCGCGAGCGGGGCCAGCTCCATTGACCAGCACGCCCGATACCGCCGCCTTCTTGGCCTCGCTGGACGGCCCGGCACCGCCGGACGGCCTGGCGCCGGCCCTACGCGCGGTCTGGTTCGGGCTGGCGGATCGCTGGGACGAGGCGCACGGTATCGCCCAGGAGCACGAGGGCCAGCCGGATGCCGACTGGGTGCATGCCTGGCTGCACCGGGTCGAGGGCGATCTCGGCAATGCCGGCTACTGGTACCGGCGTGCCGGCCGGCCGGTCGCCCAGGGCGACCTCGCGGCCGAGGGCCGCGCCATCGTAGAGAGCCTCATCAGCCGGGCCTGAGCGGCCTGCCCGCCCCGCGCATCGGGGCAAGTGCCAGGAACAGTGCCGCCGCCTGCCACCACAGCACCGCGTTCCAGGTGGTGAACAGGGACATGCTGGTCATGAGCGGCCAGGCGAACGGCAGCATGGCCGCCACCCCCGCCACCAGCACCAGCCGGCCAGCTTGCCGGAAGCGCCATAACCAGGCGGCGAGCAGTCCCAGCCACAAGGCCAGCGCCACCACCCCGCCCTCCACCAGCATCTCCATCCAGGGATGGTGCGGGTGGCTCACGCAGCGGATCTCGACCGGCCCGATCGCGGCCAGTTCCGGTGCGGGGCAGCGCCTGGGGAACTCGGAAACACCGATCCCGGTGACCGGCTGCTCCGCGAAGAGGGCCAGGCCGCTGCGCAGGATCTGGCCGTAGCGCTTGTCCGCGAACCCGTCGAGGTCGTCGACGGTATGGATGACGAAGCGCTCGATCAGGATCGGGTGGATCATCGCTACCACGCCCAGCCCCACCACCCCCAGCAGCAGGGCCGGCAGGAGAAAGCGGCGCAGCACTGGCAGGCCGACCAGGCAGACGAAACAGCCCAGGCCGAAGGTGAGCAGCGCCGAGCGCTCCCCGGTCAGGAGGATCACGAGACCCAGCGCCAGCAGGCAGGCGAGCGGCACCCACGCGGGCAGCCGCCGCTCGCCGGCCAGGAACAGGAGTGGCAGGAGAACCAGGAAGCCGGTCTTGCCGAGATAGGTGCCGGCCTTCTGCGCGGAGAATGGGCCGGACAGGCGGTAGGCCTCGGGCAGTGGCTGGCCGGTCAGGGAGAAGCCGGTGGTGACCTGCACCAGGCAGTCGGCCGCGACCAGCAGGACGGCAGCGGCCAGGGCCAGGAGGAAGCGCCGGCGGATCTCAGGGTCGCGCAGATGCACGGCGGCGAGCGCTGCCGCGAACAGCACGAAGCGGATCTGCAACAGGCCCTTCTTGCTGGCTTGCGCGGGATCGGCGGAGAACAGGCCGCCAAAGGTCAGCCAGGCGACCCAGGCCAGCGCCACCACCACCCAGGGCTCGCGCAGCCAGCCCCAGTCCCGCAGCAGGGCCGAGCGCAGCAGGAACGCCAGCGCCACCAGGATCACCACCCCGTCGGCGAATGCCCGGCCCAGCACGAACAGGAGCGGCAGGATGGTGACCAGGATGCCGCAGCCCCGGTCCAGCCGGCCGATGACGCCGACACTCATGCGCCCTGGCCGGATTCCATGGCGGCGGGCGGAACGGGCGGCGGCAAAGGCGGACCAGAGGGCAACAGCGCGGCTCCAGGTGGCGGCTGCGGGTTGCGGGGGAAGATGGCAGCCGCTAGAAGCCATCGCCAGCCGAAACCGGAGGGATGGCCGAGCGGTTTAAGGCGCACGCCTGGAAAGCGTGTTGGGGGCAACTCCTCACGGGTTCGAATCCCGTTCCCTCCGCCAAGCAGCAGGAATCCTCGCGTATTTTCAAGAGCTTACAGCCAATTGGAATGTGAGTTCCCACATTCGTTCCCACTTCGGAGCGTGAATGTGGGCGAACGACGACGATCTTTGGCGGGAGCAGGGCCAAGATGGCGCCACGCGTGTAAGGCGGTCGCCAGCGCTTCGGCCGGTACGTGCCTGATGCCCGACGCGCTGGCTTGAACCGACATTCGATGGTCACGGTTGCCGTCGGTCGCGAGGACAACGGCAACACTGAGGTAGTGGATCCCTCCGGTGCCAGCAGCCGCATCAGCTCCGGATGGCAGGCTACGCTGTGAGTGCCAACAGTGCGGGTCGCGGGACGTCCAACACGCTGGTCACGAGTCTGCCCGTCATGTGCGCCGGCCGCCGCCAAGCAGTGGGACCAACTGCGGACACGGCGCCGTACCCATCTGCTCGACGGCCCGCACCAGCGGTTCCATGGCCAGCATGCCTGCCTTGCAACATCGGCCGGATGCCGTTCCTCCCGAGCATCGGCATCACTTTCCTCCTCAACGAAAGTCTCGCGTCGGCACCCGGATGCCCGAGCCAGGGTGCAGGTCGCGGATGTCGGCGTCCCGTGACGGATGCCCCGGCTGGTTCCTCGAGCCGATGCTGGCCAGCAGCCCGCTCAGGTCGTCGAGCCGCTCGGCCACCAGGTGGATGACCTCGCCCTGGCGCTGCACCCGGCCCGACACGCCCAGCATTCGGCTGCCGAGCACCACCCGGCGGCAGCGCTCGAACACCGAGGGCCAGACCACCAGGTTGGCGATGCCGCCTTCGTCCTCGATCGTGATGAACAGGACCCCGCTGGCCGAGCCCGGCCGCTGCCGGACCAGGACCAGGCCGGCCACGGCCAACCGGCTGCCGTCGGGTGCGGCCGCGAGTTCCTGGCAGGGGCGATGGCCGGTGCTGGCCAGGTCGTTCCGCAGGAAGGCCAGCGGGTGCTGGCGCAGGGTCAGCCCGGTGGTGGCATAGTCCTCCACGACCTCACCCCCGCTGGTCATCGGCTCGAGTGCGACGTCCGGCTCGACCAGTTCCGGGCCCGTCGCGAACAGCGGCAGCTCCTGGTCGCGCAGCGCCCCGATCGCCCAGATGGCCTCGCGCCGCGCCAGGCCGAGCGAACCTGAGAAGCCATCGGCCTCTGCGATCCGCTGCAGGGCCACGACCGGCACGCCCGCCCGGCGCCAGAGATCGCCGATGCTGGCATAGGGCCGGTGCTGGGCGATCCGGAGTGCCTGCGCTTCGGCCAGCCCCTTGACCATGCGCAGGCCCAGGCGGACGGCCAGGCCCAGCTCGGAGGGCTCCAGGGTGCAGTCCCACTCGCTGTGGTTGACGTCGACCGGGCGCACCTCGACCTCGTGCTCCAGCGCGTCGCGCACGATCTGGGCCGGCGCGTAGAAGCCCATCGGCTGGGCGTTCAGGAGCGCTGCGCAGAAGACTTCCGGATGATGGCACTTCATCCAGGAGGAGGCGTAGGCGAGCAGGGCGAAGCTGGCGGCATGGCTCTCCGGGAAACCGTAGGAGCCAAAGCCTTCCAACTGGCTGAAGGTCTTCTCGGCGAATGCCTGGCTGTAGCCGTTGGTGACCATGCCGCTCACCAACTTGTCGCGGAAATGGCTGACCCCGCCGGTGAACTTGAAGGTAGCCATGGAGCGGCGCAGCTGGTCGGCCTCGTTCGCGGAAAAGCCGGCGCACTCGATCGCCACCCGCATCGCCTGCTCCTGGAACAGAGGCACACCCAGAGTCTTACCCAGGACGTTCTTCAGCTGGGGCTTGGGGTAGTCGACCGGCTCCTTGCCCTCGCGGCGGCGCAGATAGGGATGGACCATGTCGCCCTGGATCGGGCCCGGCCGGACAATCGCCACCTCGATCACCAGGTCGTAGAAGCAGCGCGGCTTCATCCTGGGCAGCATGGCCATCTGTGCCCGGCTCTCGATCTGGAACACGCCCAGCGTGTTGGCCTTGCGGATCATGGCATAGGTCGCCGGATCGTCCCGCGGGATCGTGGCCAGGCTGACCTGCTCGCCCTTGTGCTGGGCCAGAAGGTCGAAGGCCCGCCGCAGGCAGCCGAGCATGCCGAGCCCCAGCACGTCGACCTTCATGAACCGCAGCGTGTCGATGTCGTCCTTGTCCCATTCGATCACCGAACGGTCGGCCATGGCCGCCGGCTCGATCGGCACCAGCTCGTCCAGCCGGTCCTCGGTGAGCACGAAGCCGCCCGGATGCTGGGAAAGATGGCGGGGAAAGCCGATCAGCTCTTTTGCCAGCTCCAGGGTCAGGCGCAGCCGGCGGTCGGTCAGGTTCAGGTTGAGCTCTTCCGCGTGCCTGGCCTCGGCCCCGTTCTCCGACCAGCCCCAGATCTGGCTGGACAGGTCGGCCACCACGTCCTCGCTCAAGCCCATGGCCTTGCCGACGTCGCGGACGGCGCCCCGTGCCCGGTAGCGGATCACCGTAGCGCACAAGGCGGCACGGTGGCGGCCATAGGTTCGGTAGATCCACTGGATCACCTCCTCCCGCCGGTCATGCTCGAAGTCGACGTCGATGTCCGGCGGCTCCTTGCGGGCCTGGGAGATGAAGCGCTCGAACAGGAGATCGTGCTCGATCGGGTTCACCGAGGTGATGCCCAGCACGAAGCACACCACCGAGTTGGCCGCACTGCCACGACCCTGGCACAGGATATCCCTGGAGCGGGCGAAGCGGACGATCGCATCCACGGTGAGGAAGTAGGGCGCGTAGCCCAGCTCCTCGATCAACTGCAGCTCGTGCCGGATCTTCGTCGTCACCTGGTTCGGCGGCCCATCCGGATAGTGCTCGGCCAAGCCCTCCTGTATCCGCACTTCCAACGCTTCCTGGGCAGTCAGCCCAGGCATCAGAGCCTCGGTGGGGTATTGATAGGCCAGCTCGTCCAGGCTGAACCGGCAGCGTTCGACGATCTCCAGCGAGCGGACCACCGCCTCGGGATAGGCCTGGAACAGCCTGGCCATCTCCAGCGGGCCCTTGAGGTGCCGGTCGGCATACCGCTCCCGGCGAAAGCCGAGCTGGTCGATCGTGCAGCCCAGGCGGATGCAGGTGAGGACATCCTGGAGGGCCCGACGGTCCGGGCTGTGGAATAGGACGTCACCGGTGGCGACGGTCGGCAGGCCGGCCCGATTAGCCAGCTCCGAGAGGCCATGCAGGCGCATTGCGTCCCCCGGCCGGCGGCGCAGGGTGAGCGCCAGATAGGCCCGATCGTCGAAAGCATCGCGGTGCCGGACCATCTGCCTCCAGCATGTCTGATCCGGCACGTCCGGCACCAGGATGGTGATCAGTCCCTCGCCGTGCGCGACCAGATCCGCCCAGTCGAGTATGCAGCGGCCCTTGCCCGCCCGGCCCTTGCCCAGCGTGAGCAGGCGGCAGAGCCGGGCATAGGCTGGGCGGTCCGTGGGATAGACCAGCACGACTGTGCCGTCAGCCAGATCCAGCCGGCAACCGACCACCAGGCGCACACCCGTGGCCTTTGCCGCCTCATGGGCCCGGACGATGCCGGCCAGGCTGTTCCGGTCCGTGATGCCCAGCGCCGGGATCCCCAGCATGGAGGCGGCCGCGAACAGATCCTCGAGTGCGCTGGCGCCACGCAGGAAGGAGAAATGGCTGGTGACCTGCAGCTCGGCATGAACCGTCATGCGAACAGGCCGTGCAGGTACCAGCGCATCGAGCCGGTCGCGGGATCCTGGCCGTCGCCGGAGCGGAACAGCCACAAGCGCGCGCCCATCTGGTCCTCGACCTGGAAATAGTCGCGCACCGAATGGCGCTCCGCATCCGCCTGCCACCACTCGCCGAACACCCGCTCCGGCCCGTCGGCGCGCACGACCTCACGGCGGATGCCGCGCCAGACGAACCAGCGCGGTGGATGGTCGGGCAGAGCAGCCAAGGCATCGACCGGCTCAGGTGCCGCCAGGAGACGGATGGGGCGCAGCAGGAGAGCCGGCCAGCTTGCTGTCTGTGCCGGGGCCAGCGCCGCGACCTTCGCCACCGCCCGCTCGGGCAGGTCGCTCTCGATCGGCGCGACCCGGTAGAGGCGGACAGCACCCAGGCGGTTGGCGAGGGTGTCGATCAGGGAGGTGATCTCGGGTAGCGCCTCGGCCGCCAAGCTGCTGGCCTGGCGAAGGATCACCGGCTCGGCCAGGGACGCGGTGAGCGTCATCCGCTCCACGCCGAAGCCCGGATCGATCGTTTCCAGCCGGCCGGCCAGCAGGCGGGCGAGATGGCACGGATCCTGGCTGGGTGCCACCGTGCCGATGCGGATGCCTGAGACGACGGCGTCGACCCGGTGGAACAGGAGGTCCAGGCGCCGCGCACCCAGGGCGCGATGGCGCAGGGTGGCGCACAAAGCATCGGCGAGCAGGCCGATCTGGCGCTGCAGGGTTTCGGGAGCGCCGATCGGCTCGGCGAAGACACGCTCGACCCGGACCAGCTCCGTGGGTGCCACCGGCTCGAACGGCTCCGGCTCATGACCGAACATCTGGTCGAGGCGCCGGCCGATCAGGGGGCCGAAGCGCAAGGCAAGCGGTGCTCGGGCGGTGCGGGCGAGATCGCCGATCTGGGTGAAGCCGAGCTTGCGCAGCGCCAGGACCAAGTCGACCGGTAGGCGCAAGGCGGCGATCGGCAGGACGCCTAAGGCCTCCTTGACCTGCCGGTCGGCGATGGTGACCTGCTGGTAGCCGTGGCGGGCCAGCGCATGAGCGGCTCCCGGTGTATCGGCCATGGCGGCACGGGCAGCGATCCCGCTGCGGTCCAGGCGCCGGACCAGGTCGTCCAGCATCGCCCGATCGCCGCCGAACAGATGGCCCGCCCCGGTGGCGTCGATCCATAGGCCGTCCGGCGGGTCCAGGGCCACGACCGGGCTGTAGCGCTTCAGGCACCAGGCGGCGAGCTGCGCCAGGGCGGCATGGTCGGCCTTGGGATCGGCGTCTAGGACGTGGAGGCCGGGTATCCTGGCGCGCGCCTGGGCGATCGGCAGGCCCGGATGCAGGCCGAGCCGTCGGGCATGGAGGTCGGCGGCCTGGATGGCCCGGGCGGCACCATCACGGCCGCTCAAGACCAGGGGCTCAGCCGGCGGCGGCGCGGTGCTGCCCATCTGCCGCCGCAGCCGGTCGATCGGCCAGCTCGGCAGGAACAGCGAGACGACCTTGCACATCGCAGGCCTCCAATTCCCAGGAACCGGGCTTAGCACCCCGGCAGCGGACCAGTTCGACCTGCCAGCGCGCCCGCCCCACGCCGGCGACCGGCAAGGGAGCGGACGGCAAGGTGGAGATCCGCCAGCGGCTGACCGCGGCGTTGGGCTGGTCGAACCGGGCGGCAGTCTCGGCATGGCGCCAGCGGCGCAGCACCAAGCCGAGGCCGCCACTGGTCTCGGCAGCGAGCTGCAGGCGGCGCGACGCGGTCATCGGCAGCTTGGCAGTCTCGCCGACCACCCCGGCCAGCCCGCCATGGCGCAGGCCCTCCTCCATCACCTGGAGGATCGCGGTCTCATCCCCGGCCTCGGCATAGATCACCCGGTCGGGATGCAGGCCGGCCGCCGCGAGTGCCGGCGCGAACAGGTCGGGATATGTCAGGCACCACAGCACCGGCCCTTCCAGCCTGGCCAGGATGCCGGCCGCGAACAGCGCGGCCGCGGCAGCATAGGCGCCATCGTTCCCGCCTCCGATCACCTCGTGCAGGGCACCCAGGCGCAGGCCGCCCTCGGGCAGCCGCTGGTCGAGCGCCGCCACGCCGAACGGCAAGACTGCTTGGCACGACCGCTCGCCGCGCTCCATCTGCCGGATGCGCGTGCGCAGCTTCGCCACGGTCTGTGCCCGTGCGGAAGCCGGCGGATGACCGGCGTTCGGCTGCACCGGTGTCGGCGCAGCCGCAGGGAAGGTCAGCAGGCGCAGCTCAGACGCGGGCGCCATCGTGGCTCGGCGGGAGGTTGTTCATGCGCCGACGCTATGGGAACAAAATGAGAACATCAAGAACGAGGGCGGGCAATGGCGAGCTTCAGCAGCACATGCCGCAGAGCAGAGGATCTCGCTGGAAGGCAAAGCCGCCTCAAGTCTCCCTGAGGCGGCTGTTCAAGGGATGGTGGGCGGCTCCCACGAGGCCGCTCCTCCTGGCGCGCTTATCCGCGCGGGAAGAGGTAATCGAAGCCCGCTGCGACCGATGTGTCCAGGTCGTCGTCCGCTCCAGGACCGGTCGGGCCCACGTAGAAGCGCATCAGCTCGATCTTGGCGCGCAGGTCGTTGGGGCAGTGCACTTCACCCCTGGATACTTGGCCTTCAGGCTCATGCATCGGCGCCCGAGGCGCTGGCGAGAGACCACTCGCCAGCGCCTCGGGGTTCAGGCAGCTCGATCTTCGCTGTTCAGCATCTGCTCAAGAATGCTGCCTGGAACAACGGCCTGGGACAGGCCCTCGCTCCCCTCTCCGCTCTCCTGAGCGTGGTGCAGCAGATTGCGAATGACCGCGACGATCAGAGGATCATCACACGGCACCATCGATGCGCTGTCGAACGAGTTGCCCACTACCTCAGCTAAGGCCGACAGCCCTCGCTGCCCCGCATATGGCCGGCTCGCGATCTGTTCCTCAAGGTCAGCGATCCGGCCTCGAATGCTGTCCACGGCCGCCTCATCACCACGCGCGGATGCTTCTTCTCGGTCGCACCACAACTGACGAAGCTTCGGCAGGTCGAAGTCGACCCAGTCGGGTTGAGCGGCATGCCCTGCAGCCTGCGGCGGTAGAGGGGGCAAAGGATCGGCAGCCATCTCTGCGGGCGCCGCGGAGCGCGGGGTGGTATGGACGTGCTTAGCCGAGCGCATGGAATGTCCTTTCCAGCGTGAGGTTAGGCACCGGGGACGAGCTGTCACTTGTCTCCGGTGCGGAATGGAGAAAACGATAAGAACATCTGCGACGACCGTGCAAGCTAGAAAATAGTTTTCATTCCATTTTCCGGAGAATAGGCCTGACCATAACTCCACGATTTATGGGATTTACTGACAACTTCCGTGTAGTTGCACATAATACCTCGGACGGACTTCTGATATTGCCCAGATCAGCCGCAACAGACGCAACGCCACCTCTTGTTGCATTGGTTGCGGTCGAATCGCTGGCGTCCAGCCGATGCGATTGCCCAGGGCGCCTCAGCCAGCGCGCCGCCCCCGCCGCCGGAAAGTCTCGCGCTCCACGTTGGCGACCAAGTCTCGGCTGAACTGGTTCATCGTCAGGCCGGACGCGACCATCGGGCCTTGGATGTTGATGTTGGTGGTGATGCCGCCGCCACCTCCACCATAGGAGCCGCCGAGCTTGCTGACTTGAACCCGCTCGGGCCCGGCTTCACCCACCTCAAGCAACGTCCTCCGGCTGAAGATCCCATCGCCGCCGGTGGCCCACTTGATGGTCGAGATCTTGGACTTGTCGCCGCCGACCAGCTTGGTCTGCATGTGCGCCCAGGCGGCGTTCAGGAGTGAGTCCACGCTGTTGTACTTCACGGACTTCTGGCCGGCGCCGAACAGCAGCTTGACGCCGTCGCGCGACCCGACCTCGACGGCCACGCCATCGGTCAGGTGGCCGCCGGTCGTGTTCTGGAGCCGGCGCCATCTGTCCGATCGTGTTCGCGATCTTCACCGCCGCCGTCTGGTTTTCCTTCGAGAACTTCTCGCCGGTCAGGTTGCCGCCCAGCGACGTGATCGAGCCAGACCGGTAGGACAGGGTCGCGCTCATCATCTTGTCGGATGGCTTCTCGTTGCCGAACAAGCCACCGATCAGGCCGCCCGCGATGCCGCCGACCATCGGGAGAATGGAGTTCCCGAGCACGCTACCCACGATACTGCCCACGCCGCCCGCAACCACGCCGCCAATGGCGGAGCCCGCCGCTGCGCCGCCCAGGCTACCGGCCACGCTGCCCAGCAGGCCGCCGATCGTCGAGCCGGTGGAGTTCCCGCCCGTGATGGACCCGATCAGGGATCCGATGCCGGCTCCCGACCCGGCCGCCCCCGCTATCTTGCCGATCGTGCCGAGCACACTGGTCGCGGCCTTGCCGATGCTGCCGAGTGAACTGCCAATATCGCCCAGCCAGCCCGTGACCTTGCCGAGCCCACCTGAGATCCCGGACACCAAACTATCGAAGGCGCTTCCCAGACTGCCGAATGCGCTCGATGCCCATGACACAATCGAGAGAGACGCGGACAAGGGCAGATGACTGTTCGGCGCCGGCTGCCGCCTCGGCAGCAGCCGGCGCTACAGCGACCGCTCAGCCAGAGCTGAGCACGTCTGCCGAGATCGAGGTGATGCCGAACAGCGTCACGTCGCTCATGGTCGGCGGAATCCCGACGCCGGATTCATGAGCGATCTCCAGTTGCAGGGACTGTCGCGTCACCTCGCCGAACGTGTCCTCGACCAACGAGACCCGATCATCCAGCTCGGTGAGCAGGCCGTCGCCATTGCTGTCCAGCTGGTTGAGCCCGCTCTGGACGTAGAGCGTGAAGCCGCCCACGGCATCGACGACCAGTGCGTTCGCATCGTCCGCGTACCAGACGAAGTCGTAGGTATCCATGCCAGCTCCACCCACGAGGATGGCCCGGTCCTGGGAGGTGGACATGCTGATCAGCGTGTCGTCGCCCACTCCGCCATAGAGCTCGCTGGGTCCCCACTGGCTGGCCCACATCGTGTCGTTGCCAGCACCGCCCCGTGCCACGTCCTCCTTCCCGGCGAAGATCCGATCGTCGCCGGCATCGCCAAAGAGCGTGGAGCTGCCGCTGTCCACGCCTTCCCCATCCAGCCAGATACTGCTGAGGAAATCGTCGCCGGCGCCGCCACGCAGTACGCCGGATCCTTCCAGCTGGTCGTCACCGTCGCCACCGAGGAGCAGGCTGCCGGGATCGCCGTCCGTGAGCCAGTCATTGCCGGCGCCACCATGCAGGGTGTCGGTGCCCTTGCCGCCCAAGAGCGTGTCCTGGCCGCCACCGCCGAACAGCACGTCGTCCCCGGAGCCACCGTCCAGGTGATCGTCGCCTGCCTCGCCATAAAGGCGGTCGTTGCTGGCCAGGCCGCGGATCTGATCGTTGCCCTGCCGGCCAAAGATCGTGTCCCGGCCAGCCGTACCCTGGATGCTGTCGTTGCCGCGCGTACCGAAGATGGTTGCCACTGCGAACCTCCCTGAACTGGATTACGCTGAGGCTGCCCAATTCCAAAGTTTTGGTAATTATCTGGGTGGCCAAATCGTTCGGCAATGAGGGTGCGGCAGATAATCAAGCACCGGAGGTGTGTTTTTCAGCAGCTATGGCTTCTATCGCCCACTAGTGTCCTGATCGCGAAATTCCTACGATCACCTGGATGGTCGTAGGGGAGCGGCGATGGGCAAGCCGGC
>NZ_JABGCL010000054.1 GCF_019800005.1 Geminicoccus harenae
ACCGCCCCCCAGGAGATCTTGTTGATCATGATGGTGCGGGCATCGTCGGCCGGGGTCGCCGGGCTCATGTGTGGCGCGTCGTAGTCACCACGGTTGCGCGGCGTGTCGGGGTGGTGGTTGGTCGCCATCGGCGGCTCCGTTCAGAAAGGGGCTGGCATGGTGCAAAAAGAAGGCTGCCCAAGGGACGGCCTTCCGCGGTCAGGTCTTGTCGCGCGGGAGCGTAGGGTCGGTGCTGCCAAGGCCATGGCCGGTCCGATCATCCTCGATCTCGACGTCCATGCTGCGCACGGTGTCGCGGACCATCTCGGTCTGGGTCTCGACGTCCTTGTGCAGGGCGATCTCTTCCTTCACCCGGGCAGTCTTGCTGACCACCACCTCTTCGCCGCGCTCCACCGCCTCGATGGTGCGCTCCTGGAAGGCAGCCACACCGGACACAACCTCCTGGTCCACCGGCCGGCGCTCGATCGTCACCCGCTCCGAGTGCAGGTCGACCTGCTCTTCCACCGGGCGCTCGACCACATAGGTACGCACCCGCACCAGACCACCAGCGGCTTGGCGCTTGCCGACCTTCAGCTCTTCCTCGGTGAGTTGGACGGTCGCCTCGGTGCCAGCAGTACCCGTGAAGGCGGTTGTATCCGCATAGGCGCTGGTACGGGCAGTGTCGGCGTAACCGGCTGTGCCGATCGCGTTGGCACCTGGACTGGAAGCATAGCTGCTGCTGCCCGTTGTGCTGGTGGCACTAGTGCCGCCGGTCCAGCCCTCGCCTCGCCAAGTCTCAGTACGCTCGTCCAGATCGATGGGACCGGAGCGTTCCATCACGTCGACCGCCCGGTCCTCCAGCCCATCCGGCACCCGGACCGACAGCAGATAGCCGCCACGCCGGATCCCTTCGGAATAGGCGTAGCGGTCCTTATCGGGCATGAAGAGGTCGCCCAGGCTCGCCCAGAAGCCCTTATCCTCCGTGCCGGGAGCCAATCCGGTGTTGGCTTCGGTATCGGCGCTGCGGACGAAGACTTCACTGTCGGCGATGCCGAGAGCGATCAATTCATCCCGAGCAGCTTCCGCGGCGCCGAGCGTGTCGTAGAGCGCCGTCATCGTCTGCGTCATTGGTCTTCACCTTCCACGGTGATGGGGAACCGCAGGTCCGGCTCTTCCAGTCGCGTCACCGTCGCATGCTCCGCGCGGAGCGGTATTGTCCGGCGGACCAGTTCCTCACGGACGGTCTTGGTAACCCGCAGCTCCTCCTTGAGCATCAGCCGGGTCTGCACCACGAGCCGCTCCTCGAGAACCGGGATGATGAGCACCCCGTTCTCTTCGCGGATCGGCGGGACCTCCTCCACGAACTGACCGACCGGGACACGCTCGACCTTGACCTCCTCTTCCTTGAGGAGCGCCTCCACGACATGCGGCGTGGTCTCGACCTTGGTCTCGACCAGCACACGGCCAAGCTCGACCAAGTGCTTGCGGAGCTGAAGCTGCTCTTCCAGCAGTTCAACCCGCTGGTCGGGTTGGTCAGGAGCGGGGGGCTTGGTCATGGGGCAGCAACTGCAGCGGAATGCCGTAGTTCCCGTTCAGACAAATATACGATGCACATTACGTATGTGAATGAGACAATATGCAGAAGTTATACAGTGCTTCCTGCGGGGATATTTTTACGCTACTATTTGTAGAAATGACTTGTCAGGCTCCTGACCAGCAGGTTCTGGGTCAGCTAGCTTTATGGGGGGCTTCTGTAGCGGCCTTCTCCAGTGGATCAGTGACGGGAGACGGGGCCGCTCATCTACCGGAAGAAAAGGTGCACTACCCTACCGGCACGCCGAGAGGCTGATGAATAAATGCCTGTACCTCGGGTTGCAGGCTGAGCTTCGTGGCCAACTCGTCGAGATAGGCCTCCTCGGACCTATACGGAGTGATCGTCAGGACCGACACCGCCTAAACCTGTGCGCCCCCTCGATATTGGGAACGGCGGCCACCACGGCATCCACATCCAGCGGCTTGGCCAGCTCGCACAGCACCCAGTCTCTTTGCTCGGTGTCGGCTCCCGCCTCCTCGAGCTTGCCAACGATGGTGTTCATCTCGCGATCATCGACATGCCCATCGGACTTGGCGGCCGCGATCATGGCCATCAGCATGACCTGCTGGGGCCGCTCGTCCGGCGCCGGCACCTCTGCCGGCTTCAACGGCTCCGCAGGAGCCGCGCTGGATGCTCCGGTCCAGGAAGCGGAAGAGGACTAGCCCCAGTTGCGTAAGGCGTTCATGGCGATCACGCCCATCGCTGCACCAGCAAGCGCACCGCTCGAACGCCCGCCGCCGAGCATGGAGCCGATCAGGCCGCCAAGGCCGCCGCACCTGAGAGCAGCTTCGGAAACCGTCGGTTCTGGTGATTGTTGAGTGGTGGTGCAGGAACGCCTGGGCGGCTCAGGAAGAGGCTTTGGCGGTGCATCTTGCGACCGGATCAGGCATGCCGCGTGGTCCCAGCGGCAGTCCGCATGAAAGCACGGCAAGATGAAACCTTCCAATGGGAGCGAACCTACCTTTTCACCCGCAACTTCGATAGACCGCACCCGCCTGATCGTCGGCATCGGTGCCTCAGCCGGTGGAATCGATGCATTCCAGTCGTTCTTCGCAAGGATGCCTGCCGACACTGGAATGGCCTTCGTGCTGGTCCAGCACCTCGACCCCAACCATGACAGCTCCCTGGTCGCGATCATCGCCGGCTACACCACAATGCCAGTGCATCTGGCCGAGGGCGGCGAGCAGATCCGCCCGAACCACGTCTACGTCATTCCGCCCAACACCATCCTGACCATCAAGAGCAACGTCCTGCACCTCGACAGTCCGGCACCACCCGCTGCCCGGCGCACCTCGATCAACACTTTTCTTACCTCGTTGGCGGAAGACCAGGGCGAGAACGCGGTCGGGATCATCCTGTCCGGCTTTGGCAGCGACGGTGCACTCGGCATCGCCGCCATCAAGGAACAGGGCGGACTGACCCTGAGCCAGGCGGAGTTCGACCATCACGCCAAGAGCGGCATGCCGCAAAGCGCTGCCTCCGGCGGTTTCGTGGATCATGTACTGGCCGTCGAGGACATGCCGGCTGCCCTGGTGGAATACCGCAACCATCGCAAGATCGGCGATGCCGAGAAGGGGCCGGACGGCATTCGCCAGGATCTTCCCAGCCACCTGGCCACCATCTGCGCGGTGCTGCACAGCCGGCTCGGTCGTGACTTCAGCCAGTACAAGACCGGGACGTTGATGCGCCGCATTCAGCGCCGGATGCACGTCCTGCAGACCGACAAGGTTACCTCCTACATCGAACAGTTAAGGAGTCTGCCGCATGAGGCGGAACTGCTCTTCCGCGAACTCCTGATCGGGGTCACGCGGTTCTTCCGCGACGCGGAGGCGTTCGAGGTCCTCGAAGCCACCATCATCCCGATCTTGCTGATGGAGCGCGCTGACACCGAACCGATCCGGGTATGGGTGGCCGGGTGCGCCACCGGCGAAGAGGCATATTCGATCGCGATCCTGCTCAAGGAGGCTCTGGGGCGGGCTGAGAGCCGTCGCCCGGTCAAGATCTTCGCGACCGATCTCGATGACCGTGCGATCGAGGCTGCCCGAGCAGGGTTGTATCTGGCAGCGATCGTTGCCGACCTCTCGCCGGAGCGCCTGGAGCGGCATTTCGTGAAGGAGGACGGCAACTACCGGGTTGCCAAGGACCTGCGGGAGATGTGCCTGTTCACGACGCACGATCTCGTCCAGGACCCGCCATTCTCGCAGCTCGATCTGGTCTCTTGCCGCAACCTCCTGATCTACTTGCAACCGCAGCTGCAGCATCGGGTGCTCACCACCTTCCACTATGCGCTGCGGCCTAGCCGGCACTTGTTCCTGGGTCCGGCAGAAACCATCACTGCGCAGCCTCATTTGTTCGCGCCGCTCGACAAACGGCATCGCATCTATGTCAGGCAGGACGGAGTGGGGCGGCTGCCTGCCTTTCCTCTCGGGCATGCCTCGTTCTCCACCACGCCCTTGCCACCGCATCCACCCCAAGCCAGCCGATCTTCCGGACTGGTCGAAGACGACATCGACCGGCGAGCGGCGCGCGCCATGGCCCGCCATGCGCCGGCGTATTTGGTGGTGAACAGCCGGCATGACATCCTGCGGTTCTCCGGGCAGACCGCGAAGTACCTTGAGCCTGCATCCGGGATTGCCAGCCTGCGCCTGTTCAGCCTCCTGCATCCGGATCTGCGCACCGCTGCGACTGCTTTGCTCCAAAAGGCGGCTGCGACCGGGACACGGGCGCTATCCGGTCCTGTCAGCATGGAGACAGGCGACGCGTATGAGCGGGTCAAGCTGATCGTCGAACCCTTGTCTTCGGCGGGGGAGGAGGGCTTGTATGTCCTCGTGTTCCAGGTGGTCGAAGCGGCGCCGATCTTGGCGAACGCCGCAGGACCGGCCGTACCTGCTGAAGGACAGGCAGCGACCATCAAGGCCCTGAACCTGGAGCTGCTGGAAGCGCGGGAGCGGCTCCGCCGCCTAGCCGACGAGCTCCAGGCATCCAACGAGGAGCTGCGCTCGGCCAACGAGGAATACCTGTCGGCCAACGAGGAGCTGCGCTCGGTCAACGAAGAGCTGGTGACATCGAAGGAGGAGTTGCAGTCTCTCAACGAGGAGCTGCAGACCATCAACGCGGAGCTGAACCACCGCAACGACAGTCTGGTGCGCTCCAACAGCGACCTTGCCAACCTCTTCGACAGCACCTCGATCGCCATCCTGTTCCTGGACCGGGACCTGCGCATCCGCCGCTTCACCCCACGCCTCCTGGAGATCTTCAAGCTACGCGAGGGCGACGAAGGCCGACCGATCACCGACATCGTCACCCATCTGACCCAGGCGGGGCTGAGCCAGGACGTGCAGGAAGTGCTGCGCACGCTGGCACCCATCGAGCGTGAGGTGAGAGGGGCGGACGCCACCACCTACCTGATGCAGGTGCGCCCGTATCGTGCCCTGAACGACACGATTGACGGTGTGGTCGTCGCTTTCATCGATCTTGCCGAGCGCAAAAAACATGAGCAGGCGCGTGCTCTGCTCGCAGCGATCGTCGATTCCTCGCAGGATGCGATCATCAGCCATGACCTGAATGGTATCATCACCAGCTGGAACGAAGGTGCTGAGCAGCTCTATGGCTACCCGGCCGAGGAGGCGCTCGGTCAATCGCTGAGCGAACTATTGGGGGAGGCGCTGCCGGAAGACTGGCCGTTGGTGCTGGCAAGGCTGGAGAAAGGCGAGCGCATCGCCGACGTCGACAGCGCCCGAACCGGCAGGAATGGTCAGCTGCTCGAGGTGTCGATCACGGTCTCACCGGTCAGACAAGGAGACGGCCGGATCGTTGGTGCCTCGATGGTCGCGCGCGACATCAGTGCGCGGAAGGCAGCCGAACGCAAAGCTGCCCTCTTGCTGGGCGAACTCGATCACCGGGTGAAGAACATCCTGGCGGTCGTGTCAGCGGTGGTCTCGCAGACCTTGAGAGGCAATCCGGAGCCCAAACTGTTTGCGGCCGAGGTCGAAGGCCGCATCAAGGCGATCGCCAAGGCGCACAGCCTGTTGACCCAGGCGGGCAACGGCCAGATGTCGCTACATGCCATCTTCGCGACGGAACTTGCACCCTATGAGCGGGGCAATGGCCACCTGGTGATCACCGGCCCGGATGTGGCGTTGACGCCCAAGGCAGGGTTGGCCTTGGCCATGGCGGTCCATGAACTGGCCAGCAACGCCGCCAAGTACGGTGCACTTTCCACCACCTCTGGTCAGCTGGCGGTCAGCTGGGACGTCGCGGCAAAATCGAGCGAGCGCTTGCTGACCCTCAGCTGGATAGAGGCAGGTGGACCGCCGGTGGCGCCTCCCTTCAGGCGCGGGTTCGGGACGACGCTGATCGAGCGGACACTGACCCACGAACTCGACGCCGAGGTGAGCCGGGAGTTCAGGGTCGACGGGCTGCACTGCTCGATGACGCTTCCTGTGATCGAGGAAGTCGGCCAGCTCTGGATCGGCGATAAAGCCGGCGGCCAATCTGATGACCAATGATAGCTTAGCAGGACAGCGCATCTTGGTGGTGGAGGATGAGACCCTCATCGCCTTGTTGATTGAGGAGACCCTGCAGGACCTCGGCTGCGTGGTGGTGGGCCCGGTAGGCAGGCTGGACAAGGCACTACAACTGGCCAGCCAGGAAGCGCTCGATGCGGCGGTCCTGGATGTGACCATCCGCGGCGGCCACGTTTTTCCGGTGGCTGAACAGCTCCTGGCCCGAGGCGTCCCGTTTTTGTTGGCGAGCGGCTATGGGGACTGGGCCCTGCCCGAAGCCTTGCAGGGCAAGCCTCGCTTGGCCAAGCCATTCACCCATCAGGAACTTGAAGAGCAGGTGCGACTGCTCTGCCAGCAAGGCGGCTAAGCCAAGCGTCCTTCAGACGGTGCCGATTATCTATGGCGTCGTGGAGATGTCTGCGAGGACAGGGTCAAGCGGCTCGACCAAGCTTCCGCTCTGTGTTCAATGCGCCGGCCTCGGCTTCGATGGTTGCCACATGGGCATCGATGGGAAGATAGCTGAACCGTCTCGTAGCGTCGGCGGTCGGCTCTAGCAGCGCCAAGCCGCTGGCCATGTCACGCCGCCCGCTTGCCCAACGGTCCCTGATCGAGGACGGCGAGAAATCCAGGGTCTTTGCTGCTAGCTCATGGCTCGGCGCCTGGTAGATCAGGTGAACCAGGTGAGCCTTCGGCCCGTCGGGCTGGAGTTGCGAAACCGCTCCATCTTAGGACCAACCCGCTCGACCTCCTCGTCTGGCAAGAAGACTGGCATCAGCTGGTCGCCGCCTTTGCCGATCTGAGCGCGGATGGCGGCATAGTCGATCCGATGGTCGAATTGGGCGAAGGTACGCTGCCAGGATGCCGCGTGCAGGTCGACGCTAGCGATCAGCGTGCTGTCCATGTCGAAGATGACAGCAGCGATCATAGTGGTTCCAATGCGATAAGGAAGAAGACCTCTGCAACAAGATCACGCTCCGGCCGTTCCGTGGGTGGCCTAGCAATGGGATGCACTGGCCTATCCATGAGCCTCCACGTTATAAAAAGGCAACCCGAACTCGCCAGCCACCAGCGGGTTGGCGAGTGCCCGCCCGGTCGGTCTACGCATTGCTGACCACCCAAGGGCGATGGTCGAGGACCGCCGATGCGCACAAGCCAGGATCGCGGCCGATCTGATCCACCTGCAGGCCATGGTGCGACTTGAACCAGATGCGATCGTGATTGACCAGGCTGACAATCGAGATCGGGACCTCGCAAAGCTTGGCAGCCACCGCCGTGATATGATCGAAGGCGCCGTCAGGCGGAGTGTCCAGGATCACGTAGCGCCGTAGCGCGGCCAGCCGTCGCTGTTCCTGTTCGGGTGACAGGCTTTGTGTTCCCCCGTCTGACGAAGCTGTTGCGCTTGCTTGCATAGGGCACTTCGTCGGCTTTGCGGCGGCTTCGCTTGTGCCCCCAGCACGGTACCTAAGCAGCGGCTGCGGTACCGATCTCATCTGCGTCATGGGACGCTTCTCGCATGGGGAAACTCACGGCCAGACCGTCAAGCTTCCCCAGACGGCTCCAATGGTGCCGGTGCCAGCTGAGCCCCATCCTTGGTGGGTCAGTTCACGATCAGGCAGGAAGAGCCCAGCACCCTCGAGTGCTGGGCTCTTCCTGAAACGTGCCGTAGGCCGACCTACGCGCGATAGCCGGTATCAGCCTGGATCAGTGCTTCTTCGCGGCAGCGGGCTTGATCTTCTCGACCTCGACGTTGGTGTGGCGGACCTTGTCGCGCACCTTCTCGTCGTGCTCCTCGACCCGCTTGCCCAGCGTCACCTCCTCGACGATATAGGCTTCCTTGGCGACCTCGACCTCCTCGGCGGTGCCGAGCATCTCGACGGTCTTCTCCTGGAAGGCCGTCTCGGCTTCTGCGGGCTTCAGCTTGCGATTCACCTGCTCGCGCTCGACCTCGACATGCTCCTCCCGCAGGTGGACGGTCTTCTCAACCGGCTTCTCGCTCACGCTGGTGGTCACCCGCACGCCGCCGGTCGCTGTCTTGCTCTTACCAACCGAGAGCCTTTCCTCGACCTCGGACAGGCTAGTCTCCTCTTCGAGTTCGGAGCCCTCCTTGTCCCCGGCGGCCTCGTAGCGGTCGAAGATGGCCGCGGCCTTCTCGGCCTTGTCCTGGGGAACCCGCGCGGCGACCACGGTCTTGCCGTTGCCGGCGGCCTTGGCGTAGCCGCGGGCGTCGCTCTTGTCGAAGCCGAGCTCGACGATCTCGGCGACGAGCTGGTCCTGGTCGCCTTGCAGGATCTGCAGGTCCTTGTTCTTGAAGCCGGCCTTGACCAGCTCGTCGATCAACTCGTGTGCGATCTTAGAAGTCTCGATCGTACCGATGACGGTCGTGGACATCTGGTGTTCATCCTCGATGGGTTGCGGATGCCGCTTTTTCGGGAGCGGCGGAAGTAAGAGATCAGCGCGGGTCGTCGCTGCTGCCGGACGTATCGAGGTCCTCGACGACCGCTTCCTCGCGCCGCAGCATGATACGCTGCTGATCGGCGTGGACGGTGTGCCGCCGGGTCATCCGGATCTCCTCGATCGCGCGCAGGCGCTTTTCGACCACGACCACCTCCTCGTGCAGGGTGATGATCGTGGTGTCGCCCTCCTGGCGGACCGGGACCGGCTCCTCCACCCAGCGATCGAGCGGAATGCGTTCCACCTCGGCCTGTTCGGAATGGAGAAGCTCGTCGACCAGTTGCTCGTGCTCGCGGACAACGGTGCGCACGCGCACGCCGCCGGTGAGTTTCTTCCGCTTGAGAACGATCGCCCGCTCTTCGACCACGTCGACGGTTTCGTGGTCACTGTCGGGCTTGTGGGCCACCTGAGCCACCGGCTTTCCTTCCGACATGGGGTTCCAGCAGATCGCTGCGCTGGAGGAGGGCGATCCGGCGCCTGCCATGGGCAGGCGCATCGCGATCAGCGGCGGGAGGTGGACGCCTGGTCAGTCGGCATCTTGGCCATCGCCGAGAACATGGTCGCCTGAGCCGTCTCGAAGTAGCGCCGGGTGAAATGCACCGAGCGGTCCATGCTGGCGCGCAGGAAGTCCGCCTGGATCTGCGCGGCCTCGGCCGGGCTGAAGGTGCGGGTCAGCTTGGTGAGGACCTCGAGATTGTGCTGGGCCTGCTCGTTGAACAGCTGCGAGAGCGCCTGGCCGAATTCCTTCGTGTCCTGCGCCGCCTGGCCGGCAACGGCCCGCTGCGTCTCAAGCGTCGCTGTCGCGCTGCGCTGCATCTCGGCCAGGCCGTTACGGCCCATGTCCTCAGCCTTGCCGGCGGCGCTGTGTGTGGCGTCGGCGACTCGCTCGGCGGCGTGCCTGTTCTGGTCGGCGACGTTGTTTCTCGTGGTCTTGTCGCTCTGCGGCTTGGAGATCTGCGCCATAAGAATCTGTCTTTCTGAAGATTTAGGAGGCTCTCGGTGAGAGCTACGACAGTCGAATTTCTCTGTACGCTATATGTAGTGCGATATGCTGCAACGCACAATGGAATAGCCAAAATTATATACCATTCGATAATGATACTTCATAAGTTCAACATTAAGTTCATGGTACTAGCCGATGTCAAAAATGCCACAGCTTCACTGCAGCATCTACTATGCGCCGCATGCGGTCCCTTGCTCACTTCAGCTTGGAACGGCCCAAGGAACGGCAGCAGCTGTGGCTGCTGGAGCCTGCTGAGGCGCAAAACCGACCGCGGGCCTTCGTCCGCCAACGAAGAGGCCGGCATTAATTTCAGTCCGCCTGAACTTCCTGGGTCAGCTGCCAGTGCTCGTCGGCTCGGCCGTTTGGGCAGCCTTCCTGCTGCCAAAGAACGTAGGGACGTTCGCGCAGATGCTGGTCATGAGCGCGCTGCCAATATTCGTCGGCACGTCCATCGGAACACCCGTCCTCCTGCCATAAGAAGTAGGCGTGTTCCCGAACCGCCTGCTCAAGAGCCTTCTTCGTTTGGGACATGACTTCGCCATTATCCCTGTAGGGAGCCAAGGCCCTGCCCCGGTTGACGTGCATCCTGGTCGTCAGCCTTGGAAGATCGGCATCTGGCACAAGCTGTGCATGGGCTGCTACCTTCGATGCTTGGTCTTCGTACTGCGCATCGGTCGGGGCATTGGGGCCGCCCCTGTCGAATGGTTAAGCTGTACGGGACCATCCTCTTTGGGGTTTACCGCATGCTGCTGGGGCTACCCGTAGTCTGACGCGGGGCGGCCGAGGCTGGGGCTGCTTCATGTGTCTGATGATCCGCACTGATCGGTTTCACCGATCCAGCAGGCATGACCTCGGCGCCCGCCTTTTCCAGCTGACTAGTCACCGAGGCAATAAGCTCGTCCCAGCTTTTGGCAAATGAGGCCAAGCCTTGTTCCTCCAGCCCATTCACGACATCCTCGAAGTCGATGCCAACCTGCTGCAGATCATGGAAGGTACTGCGTGCTGCCTCATAGGTGCCCTTGATCGCGTTGCCACGCGGTCGCCCATGGTCCGCCACGGCGTCCAGCGTCGCAGCTGGCATCGTGTTCACGGTGTCTGGGGCCGCCAGGTCCACCACGTAGCGAGTGTCGTCGTACGCCTTATCCTTCACCCCGGTCGAGGCCCAAAGCAGGCGCTGCATTCGGCCCCCTTTTGCCTGCAACTCCCGCCACCGCGGTGACGCCAAGGCGTCCTCATAGACCTCGTAGGCAAGCTGCGCATTCGCGATCGCTGTCTTTCCTCGCAGGCGGGCAGCTTCGGCCGAACCTTCACCTGTGATCGCATCCAGCCGCCGGTCCACCTCGACGTCGATGCGGCTCACGAAGAAGGAGGCAACGCTCTCCAGTCCTTCGAGTGACCCACCATTAGCCAGCCTTTGCTCAAGCCCGTTGAGGAAGGCGTCAAGGACGGCGCGGTAACGCTCGACCGAGAAGATGAGGGTGACATTGACGGAGATGCCTGCGGCGAGCGTCTCTGTGATGGCAGGAAGCCCCTCCAGCGTCGCTGGGATCTTGATGAACAGGTTGGGCCGGTCGACCAGCCACCACAGCCCGCGCGCTTCGGCCGCCGTACGCGCGGCATCCTGGGCAATGCGCGGATCGACCTCGATCGACACCCGCCCATCACGTCCACCCGTGCGGGATGCGGTAGGACGCAGCACATCGCAGGCAGCCCGGACGTCCCATGCAGTGAGCAGCCGCACCGTCTCACCGACGGCTGTGCCCCGTAGCGCAAGGTCGTGCACCTGATCCTCATAGCCGGAACCCGAACCGATCGCCTTGGCGAAGATTGTCGGATTGGTGGTGATCCCGACGACACCGCCGTGCTTAACCATTCCAGCCAGTTCGCCTGACTTGATCCGGGCGCGGCTAAGATCGTCGAGCCACACGGCGACACCAGTGTCCGCAAGCTGTTGCAAGGCGTTGGCCATGACGGCCTCCTGTGATGTTTGGATGACCGGGTGCGGCGGATGAATTCTGAGCTGCAGGCTTATTGGCCATATACGGCGTGCAGACTATCCCAGGCAGCGCGCACGACCGCCTCGGCGGTGATGTCGAACTTTTTGTAGACGTCGGCCATCTTCCCGGACTCGCCGAAGCCATGCGTGCCAACGAAGCGGCCCTGGAACCCGAGATATCGGTCCCAACTCATCTGGACCGCTGCCTCGACCGCTACCCGTGCATGGGTCTCGCCGAGCACGGCAAGCTGGTAGGCGGCATCCTGCTCGTTGAAGATCAGCGCGCAGGGCATGGATACCACGGCGGTTGGCACACCCTGCTGCTGCAGAACCGCTCGTGCCTCCACAGCCAGGTGCAGTTCCGAGCCGGTAGCCATCAAGGTCAGCTTGCGTGTGCCGCCCTCCGCTTCCAACAGCACGTAGGCGCCACGGGCGGATTTGTTCTCAGTGCCCGGCTCCTGCCGCAGCAGCCGCATCGGCTGACGGGATAAGGCCAGCACGGCAGCGCGACGCGGGTTGTCCAGGATGACCTCCCAGCATTCCGCTGTCTCCACCGCGTCGCCAGGCCGATAGACCGCCAGATGAGGGATGGCGCGGAGAGCCGACAGGTGCTCAACCGGCTGGTGGGTTGGGCCGTCCTCGCCGAGCCCAATCGAATCATGCGTCATCACGAAGGTGGTACGGATGTCCATCATCGCCGCAAGGCGGATGGCGGGGCGGCAGTAATCCGAAAAGCAGAGGAACGTACCGCCGTACGGGATCAGACCGCCATGCAGGGCAATGCCGTTCATCGCCGCCGCCATGCCATGCTCGCGCACGCCGTAATGCACGTAGGAGCCTTTGTACTCGCCTGGCTTGATCTCGACCTGGTTCTTCGCGCGAGTGTTGTTCGACGGCGTCAGATCGGCGGAGCCGCCCAACATCTCCGGAATGGCATCGAACAGGTGGTTCAACACGGCACCGCTGGCCTGTCGTGTCGCCAGCTCCTTGCCATTCTTGATGAACTCTGCGCGGGAGGCGGCGATGGCAGACTTCCAGTCCGCCGGCAGCTTGCCTTCGTTGCGCCGCTCGAACTCCAAGCGCAGTGCATCGGGCGCTTGCTTCACCCGCCCGACCCAGGCCAGACGTGCTGCGGCGCCCTTGGCGCCGATGGCCCGCCACTCGGCGAGGAGGTGCTCGGGGATGATGAAGGGGGAGGAATCCCAGCCCAGGATCTTGCGAGCACCAGCAATCTCCTCCTCGCCAGGTGCGTCGCTGTGCGCCTTCTGCGTGCCGGCCTTGGTCGGGAAGCCGAAACCGATGATCGTGCGGCAGGCGATCATTGTGGGCCGATCCGTGACCGATCGGGCGGTGAAGATCGCCTCGCGGATCGCGTCCGTGTCGTGGCCGTCGATCTCCAGCACGTGCCAGCCAGAGGCCCGGAACCGCTCGACCTCATTGTCCGAGACGGCAAGGCTGGTGGCCCCATCGATCGAGATCGAGTTGTTGTCCCAGAAGGCAATCAGCCGGCCCAGCTTCAGGTGGCCCGCCAGCGAGATCGCCTCCTGGCTGATGCCCTCCATCAGGCATCCGTCCCCCATGAAAACATAGGTATAGTGGTTGACCAGCTCGTCGCCGAACTGCGCGTTCATGATCCGCTCACCCAGCGCCATGCCGACCGACTCGGCCACGCCCTGGCCCAGGGGGCCGGTGGTCAACTCGATCCCGTCCGCGTGATGGTACTCCGGGTGACCCGGCGTCTTGCTGCCGATCTGGCGGAAGCGCTTCAGCTCCTCGATCGGCATGTCCTTGTAGCCGGTAAGGTATAGCAGGCTATACAGCAGCATCGACCCGTGGCCGTTCGACATGATGAAGCGATCACGGTCGATCCAGTGCGGCGCCGCCGCATCGAACTGCATGAAGTCCCTGAACAAGACAGCCGCGATGTCCGCCATACCCATCGGGGCACCAGGGTGGCCGCTCTTGGCTTGCTGCACGGCATCCATGGACAGGAACCGACTGCAGTTCGCCATGTCGCGTAGGGGCTGATCCCGCGCGGCCGGAACGGTCTTCATGGCTTGATCGGAGATGGTATCAGCCATGAGAGGCCCTTTATGAAGGCTGGTTAGGCTAGATCGAGTACAACGGCTGCCCTGGGGGATCGTACCGGCCCTTGTCACTTTTCTTGGTGGAAGCCTGATAGATCTCAGCGATCGAACTCGCCAGGGCGGCATCGAATGCCGCGTCGCTCATCGAATGCTGAAGGCCTTCAGTCAGCGCCCGCGAGAAGCTTGCGATCATGCCGTGATTGGCGGCCAGACGACGGCAAGCTTCCGTTCGGGAATAGCCTCCCGACAGCGCCACCACCCTGGCCACCCTCTCATGCTGTGTCAGCTCCCGGTAGAAGTCGGCAGTGGCCGGGATCGTCAACTTCAGCATGACCTGCCTACCGTCCGGCAGGGCGTCAAGCTGCTTGAGGATTTCTGCCCGTAAGATCGCTTCGGCCCCGGCTTTATCGGGGCTCTTGATCAGCACTTCCGGTTCGATGATCGGCATCAGCCCATGGCCGGCAATCTGTGCAGCGACCTCGAACTGCTGCTTCACGACGGCGGCAATACCTTCTTGCGAAGGAAGGTTGATCGTTGAGCGCATCTTGGTGCCGAAGATGCCAAGCGTCACTGCCCGCGCGAGCAGCACATCCAGCTCCGGCATCGGCTTCATCAGGCTGACTCCGTCCTTCTCCGCCTCCAGCCCCTTGTCGACCTTGAGGAAGGGAACAACGCCGCGCTCCCACAAGAAGGCTGGAACGGGCATCCCGTTCGCTTGGCCATCCATGGTGTTCTCGAACAAGATTGCGGCCAGCACCTGCGCCCCGGTGAAGGCCGGCGACGTCATGATGCGCACCCGCATTTCATGCATGAACGTGAACATCTTGGCCTCATCGGTGTAGGCGGTGTCCGGGATGCCATAGAGACGCAATGCACCCGGGGTCGACCCACCACTCTGGTCAAGCGCGGCGATGAACCCATCACCACGGGTGATTTGTGCGGCCATTGTTTGGCTATTCATACTTTGTTTCTCCTGAGAGCTGAGCAGTTGGCTAGACGGGGACACCGCAATCAATAAGACTATTCACCAACAACAAGCCCAAGGAAAACTCTGGCCAACCGTGCGTTCCCAATCGTCTGCAGATCGCGTCCTACTTGTCCTCCTTGTGATAGACCATCGCGATGTGGATGGCCTGATTATTGTCTTCGAGCGCCATGGCTGCGTCGTCAAAGGGTGGGGGGCCGAGGAATCCCTGGACGTTGTTGCTGAACCCATATGGCTCGATCGGAACGCCCATGAAGTTCTTGTCGAGCTTGGTGTTCCCGTTCTCGTCGTGGAAGGCGATGACGGCGTACCGTCCCGGATCGAGATTGCTGAAGACCACAGCACTCCGCATCGCGGCGTTGGCGCGCAGCGCTACGGCAGCGAAGCGCTGCGGATCAACCAGGAAGCCCTCGCCGGCCGATGCCTCGACGGCCCGGGCGAAGCTCGCTGGGCTGTCGTAGAGCCCGATCATAACCGTGCCATCCGACGAGCGGATGCCTTCGATCGTCACGCGAAGTTCGCCGGCCGCGACTGGGAGAGGGGCCAGCGCCAACGAGATGACCGCCACGAGCCGCGCCGGGTGCGTCGCGGTCCAGTCCGGAACTTTCTTCCCGCCAAGCATGGCCATCGATGCCTCCCATTCCGAAGCACTTGACCGCAAATCTGATCGCCTCAGCATTCCAGGTCCAGGGCAGGAACTGGCCGAGTTCGTTGCCCTAGTCCCAGCACTAAGCGATAGGCGCGCACGTCAGCAGCCACATCTGGGGCTCCACCCCGTTCATTTTCGCCGCCACCGGGCCCCAGTGACACGAGAAGTGGTCTCCGGATCTGGCGAACGGCAGGCCGCTCGGACGCGGGTCCTTGTCTGTGAGCCAGCAGGCGGTGCCGTCCTGGCCGGGCTGGTCGATCAGGCCGATCTGCGGCAGCCCGACCGGGTGACCTTCAAGCCTTCGGCCGTCACGAGCGACTGGCGATCGTCGGCGAAGCTGACAGAGCAGCCGGATTGCGGAACGCGAGGATCTCGTCGATGGTTAGTGTTTCCCGGCGAACCTGCTTGCAGAGGCACTCATCGCGCCTTTGAATCGTTGCTGTGTAGCTATCAAGGTGGGCGCCTGAATTGAATGACTTCAGACACACCAGACATTATTCAAGACATATCAAATCGGCTACCAGTATCGTTCGTGTTGTCCATCAACTCGAAGCAGCCTTCTATGGGGGGCGTGGTCAACATGATCCGCAAAAATCTTAACGCCCATCCGTGTGAGCCGCGCGAGGCGCTGCTTGGACTATATCGGGAAGAACCTCGGAGGCAGGCAACGGCCGGGGATTGGCATCAGCACCACGTCAAGGTTTGATCTCATGAGCGAGCAAACCCCTGAAAACCAACCTTCCGGCGCGTCGGCCGAAGCCATCTCCTACCACTACGACGTTGGAACCGAGTTCTATCGGCTGTGGCTCGACCGCAACCTGACCTACAGTGCCGCCCGCTGGGGCGATCCGCACCAAGCTACGGCCAGTCCGGTCAGCCTGGAACTCGCGCAGGAAGCCAAGCTCGACTTCCACCTGAAGGCCGCCGGCATCGGGCCGGGCGACAGCCTGCTCGACATCGGCTGCGGCTGGGGCTCCATGCTGCGCCGGGCGGTCGAGCAATATGGCGTCGCCGAAGCAACCGGTCTGACCCTGAGCAGCGACCAGTACAACTACGTGCGTGCGCTCGACCTGCCCGGCGTCGAGGTCCGGCTGGAGAATTATGAGGACTATCGACCGGCCAGCAAGTTCTCGGGCATCGTCTCGGTGGGGGCGTTCGAGCACTTCACGCGGCCCGGCCTGTCAGCGGCTGAGAAGGTCGCAATCTATCGGCGGTTCTTCGAGCGGTGCCATGGTTGGCTGAACCGTGGCGCACACCTGTCTTTGCAGAGCATCACCTGGGGCAACGTCCCACGCGACAGGAGCAGTCTCATCTTGGCACAGGACGTCTTCCCGGAGACCGATCCGCCCTACCTCGCCGACGTGCTGGAGGCCTCGGTCAGCACCTTTGAACCGATCTACCTGGAGAACCGCCGCAACGACTACATCCAGACCCTGCAGGTCTGGCTGGAGCGGCTGCGCGCCCGGCAGCGGGAGATCGAGGCGATGACCAGCACCCAGACCTTCGTATTCTATGAGCGCTACCTGCGTGGCTCGATCTACCGCTTCAAGAAGAAGGAGCTCCAGCTGTGCCGCTTCGTCTTCCGGCGACATTGAGGACCTCGACCATGAATTTCATCTCGTGATCCTTTCATGATGTGACAACCAGCCTGGGCGGCCTCATCCCCCATGGACAGCCGCCGCTCAGGCGGCAGGCCGGTTCCGCTGGGTGATGCCCAGCGCGCAGCACTGCTCCAGCACGGCGTCGCCCAAGGGGCGGCGCAATTCCGGCGGCAGCTCGACCGCTTGGCGCCAGCTGCCGTCTGGTGCCCGATAACGGGGCAGGTCAACGCCGGTGGCTTCCTCCCCGGTGACTGGGTGCTTGAGCCGGATCACCTGCACCCCGTGCAGCACGAGCGGCACCCCATCCAGCACCAGCTCCACCGATGCCAGGGCCAGCAGCCTGCCCTTGGGCATTGGCTGCACGTCCAGCACCGTGGCGGTGATCAGGGTGGTGTCGTTCACCTGCAGATTGCCCAAAGCCAGCACCAGATCAATCCTGAAGATCGGTAGTCGTTTCGCCAGTGCCGGCAAGGGCCGGTGGCGGGATCGGCACAAATTATCCAGCAGTCGGCTGCAGACGTCTTCCCTCTTAACATGATGCTTATGTCATACTCAGCAGTGTTCTTGCGCAGCATCTCCGATTGCCAGGACAAGAAGCAGCCCTTGTCGGAATATATTGATTTTATAGGTCTGGTCTCTTCTCTTGCCGAAGAAGAGCCTGGGGCAGATGTTTGGTCCTGCCCTGGGCACCAGCCGCATCTGGTGCCCCCGGGAGATAACGATGAACCATTTTCTCAGCCTCCTGGACGAGCTCGATCAGCTCGTCACCGACAGCAGCTATGGCCGGAACAATCTTCAGGCATTGGAGGCGGCACGCGGCCTGACCGGCAGGATGCGCTCCTGCCCGGAAGCCGCCGACCCCTATATCTGGGAGAAGATCGGCTGCCTCGAGAACTGGCTGTCCATCCTCTACTCCCAGCGCAAGCACGTGCCCTGGGGCGGCGCCGAGCGGATCTTGGCACTCGTCCGGCACAGCTGCACCGCGCTGCGCAACCACCTTGCGGTGCACCCTTCCTGAAGAAGACGGCCGGGGCAGGCTGTATCCATTGATAGATGGCGCCGTATCGGGCTGGACCCTAGCTGTTATTCCTTCAGAGCCTTTCAGCAACGCCAGCCCAGGCAGCAGAATATGACCCATTATCTACTGGAGTTCCCGGTCATTCTTGGTGATGGAGTCGG
>NZ_JABGCL010000055.1 GCF_019800005.1 Geminicoccus harenae
AAGGCCAACATCGCCGAGGCCCGCAAGTACGGCAAGCCGGTGATCCCGTTCGTCTGGCCGCAGTACCACGACACCATGCTGGGCAAGGGTACCGAGTACCTGCCGACCAAGTTCTGGGAGCTGCAGCTCAACACCATCTATGGCTTGAGCGACGGCATCGCCATCTGGGGCTCGGTCAAGAAGGGCGGCGGCTGGGACGCCTGGGACGCCAAGAAGGAGTGGTGGGGCTTCACCAAGAACTATGCCGGCGAGTGGGGCTCGGTCGCCTACACCAGCGCCTGCAAGGCCTGAGGCGCAGCCGGCCCGGCGGCGGCGGGTCCCTACCGGAACGGATGTCCTGAAGCTGAGGCGGGGCGGCGAGAGCCGCCCCGCCTGCTTCTTTTCCTGCGGCGGGACGATGGGCCCCACGGGAGGCGGAGCCTCGGTGCGATCCGGCCCGGCGCAATCGCGGATTTCCAGCGGGCGCCTGGACGGCTAGCTTCCCCGGCGCCTGCAGGAAGGGGAACGCGATGAACTTGACGGATCTCTACGGCCGCCTGGTCGCGCTGATCGGTGCCGGGACGATCCTGGTGCGGCACCGCAACGACGGGATCCGCGCCCAGGCCACCGGTACGGCGCCGACCATCCCGCCGGCCCGCTCGCAAGGAGCGCTGCCGACCCTGAAGATGCCGACGGCGCAGGGCTGGAGTGCCGGGCAGACGCCGACGGCCGCCCCCGGCCTCAAGGTCAACGCGTTCGCCACCGGATTGAAGCACCCGCGCTGGATCCACGTGCTGCCGGACGGCGGCGTGCTGGCGGCCGAGGCGCTGACCCTGCCCGGGGCGGTCAAGAGCCCGTTCGACTTTGCCCAGTACAGCACGATGAAGCGGGCGGCCGCAGTCGGCGAGAGCCCGAACCGGATCACCCTCCTGCGCGACGAGGACGGCGACGGGACGGCCGAGACCCGCCACGTGTTCCTGGACGGGCTGAACCAGCCGTTCGGCATGGCTCTGCTGGACGACACCTTCTATGTCGGCAACACCGACGGGCTGGTTGCCTTCTCTTATCAGTCAGGCGCCGACCGGATCAGCGGGCCGGGCCGCAAGCTCGCCGAGTTCAAGCCGGGCGGGCACTGGACCCGCAGCATCCTGCCGAGCCCGGACGGCACCAGGCTCTATATCGGGGTCGGCTCGCTCAGCAATATCGGCGAGCACGGCATGGCGGCCGAGGAAGGGCGCGCCGCGATCTACGAGTTCGACGTGGCGAGCGGTGCGTGCCGGATCTTCGCGTCCGGCCTGCGCAATCCGGTGGGCCTGGCATGGGAGCCCACCACCAAGACGCTCTGGACGGTGGTCAACGAGCGCGACGGCCTGGGCGACGAGACCCCGCCCGACTACCTGACCTCCGTCCAGGACGGCGGCTTCTATGGCTGGCCCTATTGCTACTGGGGCCGGACCGTCGATGACCGGGTGCCGCAGGACCCGGCCCTGGTGGCCCGCGCGATCCAGCCGGACTATGCGCTGGGCGGGCACACCGCCTCGCTCGGCCTGTGCTGGCTGCCGGCCGGCACCCTGCCGGGCTTCGGCGACGGCATGGTGATCGGCCAGCACGGTTCCTGGAACCGCAGCAAGCTCAGCGGCTACCGGGTGGTGTTCGTGCCGTTCGAGAACGGCCGGCCAGCCGGCCCGCCGCGCGACATCCTGACGGGCTTCCTCGCCCCCGACGAGAAGGCGTCCTACGGCCGCCCGGTCGGCGTCACCATCGGCCCCGACGGGTCGTTGCTGGTCGCCGATGACGTGGGCGACGCCATCTGGCGGGTAACCGGGGCCTAAGGGGGCCGCTCCACCCCTTCATCCTCATGCCAGGGCCCGACCGTGCTGCGCGCGGCCGAGCCCTCGTCATTGCGCATGACCGATCTTTTCCGCTGCCTGGCCGGCGCCGCAGGCAGTGTCGGTACACGTTCCCATGCCACATCGCAGGATTGCATGCAATCTCAAAACAATGTACTCCGCTCCGCCATCAGGTGTGCAGGCGGTGACGGAGCGCGGCGTGGAGAAGTTGATCATCGAGGTTCGCGTCAACGAGTACGCGATGCGCGACGGCAACCCGAACGTGCCCTGGACGGCCGAGGAGATCGGCCGGGATGCGGCCGCCATCCGCGCGGCTGGCGCCTCGATCCTGCATTTCCACGCCCGTCAGCCGGACGGGTCGCCTGCGCATGGCTATGACGCCTATGCCGATACGATCCGGGCGATCCGGGACAACAGCGACCTGCTGATCCATTCCACGCTGGGCCAGATCACGGTGCAGGGGGACGAGGCGCGCGTCGCGCACATCCGGCGCCTGGTCCAGGATCCGGCGCTCCGCCCGGAACTGGCGTCGATGGACATCGGCAGCACCAACATCGATATCTACGACCCGGTGGCGAAGCGGTTCACCACCACGTCCAAGAGCTACGTCAACAGCACCGAGACGCTGCTCTTCTTCGCGAAGACCTTTCGCGAGATCGGCGTCAAGCCGGCGCTCGCCTGCTGGACCATCCCGTTCCTGCGCTATGTCGAGGCGTTCCAGGAGATGGGGCTGCTGGACGATCCGGCCTACCTGCTCCTGGTCCATACCGACCGCTCCATCCTGGGCGGCCATCCGCCCACGGCCGCCGGGCTGCGCGCCTTTCTGGACTTCCTGCCCAAGCACCGGCCGGTCCAGTGGACCGTGAATGCCAAGCCCGGAAACCTGTTCCCGATCGCCGCCCAGGCGATCCAGGCCGGCGGGCACGTGGCGATCGGGATCGGCGACAATCCCTATGCGGAGCTGGGCGCGCCCACCAACGCCGAGCTCGTGCGCCGGATCGTCGATCTGGCGAAGGCCTGCGGGCGGGAGATCGCCACGCCCGCCGAGGCCAAGGCGATGCTGAACATCCCCGGCTGAGGGCACCAGCGACTTCCCGGCGACATCGAGCAAGCAAGAGCAACGGAGGCTAACATGTGGAAGCGAGCAGTCCTCGGCAGTGCTTTGTCACTGGCCCTGTCCGTCTCGGCGGCCCAGGCCGAGACCATCAACTGGAAGATGCAGTCCCTGATGCCGGCGGGCTCGACCGCCAACAAGGTGTTCGAGGACTTCGCCAAGAACGTCGACGCCATGTCGGGCGGTCGGCTGAAGATCGAGGTCATGCCGGTCGATTCGGTGGTCGCCGCCGACCAGACCCTGGAGGCCATCGGCCAGGGCATCCTGGATGGCCATTTCGGCTCGCCCGGCTATTTCGCGGGCGAGGATCCGGCGTTCGGCGTGCTGGGCTCGTTCATGGCCGGCTACGACACGCCGCTGCAGTTCCAGATGTTCTATGAGTATGGCGGCGGCACCGAGATCGCTCGCGAGCTCTACCAGGACTACAACGTCCACTTCGTGGGCCCGTCCTTCTGGCAGGCCGAATCGATCCCGGCGCGCAAGCCGATCCGCAGTACCGCCGACTTCGAGGGCGTGAAGATCCGCGCACCCGGCGGCGTGGTCGGGCAGGTGTTCTCGGCGCTCGGCGCAAGCGTCGTCTCGCTGCCCGGCAGCGAGATCTTCCAAGCACTCAGCACCGGCGTGATCGACGCCACCGACTACAGCACGCTCGGCCAGAACGCCCAGGTCGGCCTCTACCAGACCGCCAAGTATTCGCTCTATCCCGGGATCAGCTCGATGCCGGCCTGCGACATCTCGGTGAACCTGGACCGCTGGAACGAGCTGCCGGACGACCTGAAGGCGATCGTCGAGACTGCGACCAGGCAGTTCGCGGCCGACATGAACGCGCAGACCCTGATCGACGACCAGAAGGCGGCCAAGGCCGTGGTCGCGGAGGAAGGGGTGGAGCTGATCGACTGGTCCCCGGAGGAGCGCCAGAAGCTGCGCGGCATCGCCGCCGAGGCGGTGAAGGAATACGCCGAAGGCAGCGAGCTCGCGAAGCAGGCCTACGAGGCGCACATCGCCTTCATGCAGCAGATCGGCCTGCTGTGAGCTGAAGGAGGGCAGGGGCCGCGCGTCCCTGCCCTCCGCCTTGCCTTCGCTTCGAATGCGTTCTCGCCTCTCTCCCGGGATTTCGCGACATGTGGATCGACCGCCTGTCGAAGGCGTCCGGCGCCCTCGCGGCAGTACTGATCGTCCCGGCGATCGCGATCTCCACCTATGAGGTGATCGCGCGCTACGGCTTCAGCCAGCCGACCAACTGGGTGCACCCGCTGACCACCAGCCTGTGCGCGCTGACCTTCGTGCTGGCGGGCCCCTATGTCCTGCAGCGCCAGGAATTCATCCGTGTCACCTTCGTCTATGACCGGTTCGGCCCAAAGATCCGGCGCGTGATCGACCTGTTCTCGGCGATCCTGCTGATCCTGTGGGGGCTGGTCCTGACCTATGCCGCCTGGCTCCAGGCCGCAGCGTCGATCTTCCGCTTCCGCGGCGGGCGATGGCGCCCGGAGACGCTGGGCTCGGCCTGGGACGTGCCGCTGCCGGCACTGGTCCGCGGCGTGCTGTTCCTCGCCTGCGCGCTCCTGCTGCTGCAGGCGGTCGTGAACTTCGTGCGCGCGGCGCGCCGGCTGGAGGCCGCCCATGGAAATTGAGCTCATCACCGTCCTGATGTTCGGCGGCATGATCCTGCTCATGGTGTTGGGCGTCCCGCTCGGCGTGGTGACCGGGATCATCGCCACCTTCTTCATCCTGGACTTCGACCGGCTGAACAGCCTGATCCTGATCACCGGCCGGATCTACAGCTTCATCAACACCTACGTGCTCGTGTCCCTGCCGTTCTTCATCTTCATGGCGGGGATGATGGAGCGCACCGGGGTGGCCCGCGACCTGTTCGACGCGATGAGCGTCTGGGGCGCCAAGCGCCCGGGCGGGCTGGCAGCGATGACCACGGTGGTCGCGATCATCATGGCGGCCATGACCGGCGTGGTGGGCGGCGAGATCATGCTGCTCGGCATGATCGCCCTGCCGCAGCTCCTGCGCATGGGCTACGACGAGAAGCTGGCGCTCGGCACCATCGGTGCGGGCGGTGCCCTGGGCTCGATGGTCCCGCCCAGCATCAACCTGATCATCTACGGCCTGACCGCCAACGTCTCGGTGGGCGACCTGTTCACCGCGGCGTTCCTGCCGGGCTTTTTGATGGCGGGCAGCTTCATCGTCTACATCCTGGTCCGCTGCGGCCTGAATCCGGCCATGGGCCCGCCGCCCACGGACGAGCGCCGCAACATGCCGCTCGGCGAGAAGCTGGCGCTGCTGCGCCGGATCGTCATGCCGCTCCTGATCGGTGCCGGGGTGCTGGGCAGCATCTATCTGGGCGTGGCCGCCGTGACCGAGGCCGCGGCATTGGGTGCGGCCGCGATGATCCTGGTGGCGGCCCTGCGCCGCGAGCTCACCTGGTCGATGCTGGCCGACGTTTCCATGCAGACGATCCGCACCTCCGGCATCGTGCTCTGGCTGGTGTTCGGCGCGGTGGCGCTGATCGGTGTCTACAATCTCCTGGGCGGCACCAGCTTCGTGAAGGACCTGTTCCTGGGCTCCAGCCTGCCGCCGTGGGCGATCATCGGCGTGATGCTGGCGATCTGGGTGTTTCTCGGCGCCTTCATGGAAGGTACTGCGATCTGCCTGCTCACCGTGCCGATCTTCGGGCCGGTCGTGACCAGTCTTGGCTACGACCTGGTCTGGTTCGGCGTCTTGTTCGCGATCACCTGCCAGATCGGCTACCTGACGCCGCCGTTCGGCACGGCCGCCTTCTACATGAAGAGCGTGACCCCGCCGCACATCAGGCTCGAGACGATCTTCAACGCCTTTTGGCCCTTCACCTTCCTCCAGTGCCTCTTGCTGGCGCTGGTCTGGGCCTTCCCGCTCCTGGCCAGCTACTGACCTGCCGGAACCGCTATCATGACCTCTGCTGAAGCAACCCATCCCGTCGAAGCGGCCTCTGAAGCTGCGCTGGCCGGCCTGCGCGTCCTCGACATCGGCACCTTCATCGCCGCTCCCTATGCCGCGACGATCATGGCCGAGTTCGGTGCGGAGGTGCTCAAGATCGAGCTGCCCAAGATCGGCGACCATGCAAGGCGCCTGGGCACCCAGACCGAATGCGGCGACACGCTGGTCTGGCTGAGCGAGGCGCGGAACAAGAAGTCGGTCTGCCTGGACCTGCGCACGCCGGAAGGAGCCGAGCTGTTCAAGGACCTGGTCCGGGTCAGCGATGTGGTGTGCGAGAACTTCCAGGCCGGGACGCTGGAGCGCTGGGGGCTGGGCTGGGATGTCCTGTCTGAGGTCAACCCGAAGCTGATCCTCTTGCGCGTGTCCGGCTACGGCCAGACCGGGCCTTATGCCAACCGGCCGTGCTTTGGCCGGATCGCCAACGCGTTCGGCGGCATCTCCTTCCTGTCCGGCGAGCCGGACCGCCCGCCGGCCCAGCCCGGTTCGGCCACGCTCGCCGACTACATGGCCGGGCTCTACGGCGCGCTTGCCGTGCAGATGGCGCTCCACGCGCGCGCCCGTACCGGCAAGGGCCAGGTCATCGACATGGCGCTCTACGAGGCGATCTTCCGGATCTTGGACGAGGTGGCGCCGGCCTATGACCGGTTCGGCTTCGTCCGCCGCCGCGAGGGTGCCGAGACCCCGATCGTGGTCCCGCACAGCCACTACCCGACCTCGGACGACCGCTGGGTGGCGATCGCCTGCACCAACGACAAGATCTTCGGCCGGCTGGCCGACGTCATGGGTCGCCCGGAACTGAAAGAGGACCCGCGCTACGCCACCAACAAGGCCCGGATCGAGCGGCGCGGCGAGGTCAACGGCATGGTCGCCGACTGGACCGGCTCGATGCCGCGCGATGAGGTGCTGGCCCGCTGCTCGGGAGCCGAGGTGCCGTGCGGCCCGGTCTACGGGATCGACGAGATCTTCACCGATCCGCACTACGCCGCACGCGGCAACATCCTGCGCGTGACGGATCCGCGGGCAGGCGAGGTCGCGATCCCGAACGTGATCCCGCGCATGAGCGGCACGCCCGGCGCCGTGCGCTGGCTGGGCCCGGCACTGGGTGCGCATACCGACGAGGTGCTGCGCGACCTGCTTGGCCTGGATGCGGCGCGCATAGAAGAGTTGCGCGGCAAGGGTGCTATCTGAGCGCCGCCCGCATCTCGATCCGGAGACCGCATGAAACTGACGTCCCAAGAGCTGACCGCGCGCATCCGCGACATGATCCTGCGCGGGGAGTTCGCGTCTGGCCAGCACCTGCGTGAGGCGGCCCTGGCCGAGCAGTTCGCGGTCTCCCGCACGCCGGTGCGCGCGGCCCTGGCCGCGAACGAGAAGGACGGCCTGCTCGAGTACAACCCGAACCGCGGCTTCATCGTCCGGCCCTTCCATGTCCGGGACATCATCGAAGCCTACGAGATGCGCGCCCTCCTGGAGGGGATGGCCTGCCGGGTGACCGCCGAGCGCGGCATGAAGCTGGACGACGAGCGTGTAGCCCGCCAGGCGATCGACCAGGTCGAGAAACTGCTGCGCAAGACCGGGCCGCTCGACAACCATGCCCGCGATTCCTGGCGCCACCACAACCAAGTGTTCCACCAAAGCATCATCGAATCGGTCGAGAACCGCTTCCTCCAGCCGATGCTGCAGATGGTCCGGCAGATCCCCTCGGTCTATCCGCCGATCTTCGCCTCCTACACGGCCGAGGAACTCGCCCAGTACAACCAGGAGCACAAGAAGATCCTGGAGTGCATCATCGACCGCCAGGCGGTGCGGGCCGAGCATCTGATGCGCGAGCACATCCTGAGCGCCGGCGAGACCCTGCGCACCTCGATCCGCGATGCGCAGCGCACGGACGACCCCATCGTGCCGGCAGCGGAGCATGCCGACGTCCCATCCGCGGAGCCGCCGCGAAGGCGTGCTCCGGTTCCGCCCTCGGAGTAATTCCATGTACGTGCCGCCGCGCGCGCTCCTGTTCGTGCCCGCCCATCGCGACCGCTTCCGCGAGAAGGCCACCGGCTTTGCCGTCGATGCCCTGATCCTCGACCTGGAGGACGCGGTGCCGCCCGCCGAGAAGCCGCTGGCCAGGGAGAAGGCCGCCGAGTGCGTCGGCGTGCACCCGGGCCGGGCGTTCGTGCGGATCAACCCGGTGCGCGCCTCGACCGCATTCACTGTCGCCTGTGGGGAAGAGGACCTGGCGGGCGTGGTGCATCCCGGCCTGCGCGGCATCGTCCTGCCCAAGATCGAGGCGGCCGCCGACGTGCTCGAGCTGGATGCGCTGCTGCGTGCCTGGGAACGGGCGCGCGGCCTGCCGTGCAGCACGCTGGAGTTGATCGGCATCGTCGAGACCGCCAAGGGCATCCTGAACCTGGGCGACATCGTGCAGGCACGGATCGCCCGGCCGTTCTGCCTGGCGTTCGGGGCCGGCGACTTCACGGGTGATCTCGGCGTCGAGTGGACCAGCGGTGAGGCCGAGTGCCAGCATGCGCGCGGCGCCGTGGTGATCGCCTCGCGTGCCGGCGGGCTGCCCAGTCCGATCGACAGCGTGTTCGCCGACATCCGCGACAGCGACGGCCTCCTGGCCAATGCCCGGCGGGTCAAGGCCATGGGCTACCAGGGCAAGCTGGCGATCCATCCGGACCAGGTCGGCATCATCCAGGACGTGTTCGCGCCCGAGCCGCAGGAAGTCGACTGGGCGCGCCGGGTGCTGGACGGGATGCGCCAAGCCGAGGAGCAGGGCCATGGCGCGTTTACGGTCGACAACAAGCTGATCGACTATCCGATCCTGGAGCGCGCCAAGGCGATCATGGACCGCGCCAGGCGCTACGGGAGCTGAGGCGACAGGCGGAACCTGCCGTTGGTTAGGGCCTCCCGGACCGCGGCCAGGGCTTGCTCGGGCCCGTGTCCGTCCAGGTCGATCGCGTGGCGCTCCAACGCACCCAGCGTGGCGAACTGCTCGTGCAGGGATGAGATCGGACCGGACGCAGTGAGCGTGTCGCCACCACGGCGGCGGCAGCGTTCCAGCGTGATCGGCAGGGGCACGCGCAGGACCACGTAGTGCAGCGGCGCTTGGACGGCGCGGAATGGCTGGAGGAACCACGGTCCTACGATGCCATCCACCACGACGAAGAACCCGCCTCGGGCGTAGGCCGCTGTCGCCTGCGCTAGGGCCTGCATCACGGTCTGGTTCTGCTCGTCGGCATCGGGAAGATAAGGAGGGATCGCACCGCACTTGATGAAGTGCCAGAAGTCGTCGGCATGCAGATGCACGGCCGGCCTATCCGCAAGTGTGGCCAGCGCACGGGCCATCGTGGTCTTCCCCGAGCCCGGCGGACCGGTGAGGACGAGAACTTGGCCATCGGTCTTGGACAATCTGCTCCCTCCGCACGCACCACGAGACGGTAGAGGCACGCCATCTAACGCGCATGGGCACACAGCGCCTCCGCCGCCTGCTGGTCGGTGATCAGCAGGTTGGCGTAGCCGGCGGTAAGCACCGCGCGCATGACTTGGCCCTTTTCCGGCCCGCCCGATGCCAGGATGCGGACGGGCACTGCCGCCAGCTCGTCCGGCGCCACGCCGACCACCCGGCGGTTGACCGGGTGGTCGAGCAGTCGGCCGTCGGGCCCGAGGAAATGGCCGAGCAGGTCGCCGACGGCTCCCGCGGTGCTAAGCGAAGCCTGCTCTGTGTCGGTCAGCAGGCCGCGGGTCAGGGTCGGGGCGTCGGGGCCGAGCGTGCCGACGCTGAACAGGACCATCTGCGCCTGCATCGCACGGGCGCGGACCTCCGCCAGGGAGTCCTGTGCGTGCAGGAGGTCGCGCAGCGCCGGGCTGGAGGCATAGGTGGGGGCCGCCAGATACAGGCAGGTCGCGTCCAGGGCCTCGGCGAGACGCGCCGCGGTCTCGTAGGTATTGAACTCCGAGGCCCGGCCGAGGCCGCCCATCAGCGAGACAATGGTGAGGTCCTGCATGCTCCGGCGCTGGATCGAGCGGGCACTCCAGCGCAGGGTGCGGCCCCAGCCGATGCCCAGAGTCATGCCGGGATCCAGGCGGTCGGACAGGTAGTGGCCGGCGGCGGTGCCCAGCACCACGGGCAGGCTCGCCGGATCCTGCGGTGTGGGCAGGACCACCGCATCGCGCAGCCCAAAGTGCTGGCACAGCTCCCGTTCCAGGGCCACGCAGCCGGCCAGGCGGCCATGGATGCGGATCTGCACGAGGCCGGTATCGCGCGCGGCTGCCAAGTCGCGCAGCACCTTCACCCGGTTGATGCCGAGTGTCGCGGCGATCTCGGCCTGGGTACGGCCCTCCACATAATAGAGCCAGGCGATCCGGGTGCGCCGCTGCTCGTCCTGGTCGATCATGTCTCGCCGGCGGCGAACCCGTCGAGCCCGCCGGCCTGGGCGGCGAGATCGAGAAAGCCGTAGCGGTCGCGGATCTCCAGCGCGTGGCGGACCGCTTGGCGGTAGAAGGTGGGATCGATCCCGATCTCGGCTGCGGTCTTCGGCATGCCGGCGCCCCGGATCGCGTCCTCCATCCGTTCCAGCGGCAGCATGACCGCCAGGAGGCGCTGCCGGATCTCCGGCCAGCGGTCCTGGAGGCGCCGGTTCAGCCGTGCGGTCGCCGCCGCATCGAAGGGCTTGCGCGCGATCGCCTCCTTCACTCCGCCGGCCAGCTCGCCATAGCGCTGGGCCAGCTCGGCATCGGTGAAGGTGAGCGGTGCCAGGACGGGTGCTATGTCGCTCGCCAGGTAGTGCGCCTGGAGCCGCGCCATGGTCCAGGTGGCGATGCCGACCTGCTGGCCATGCAGCGTGCCGGGGTGGGGGCGCAGCAGCATGTCGATATAATGGCTGATCTGGTGCTCGCCCATCGAGCCGCAATGACTGGTGCCGGTCACCAGCACGCCGCAGCCGGACAGGACGGAAAGCCGGACCAGCTGCAGCACGGCCGCCTGGTCGCCCTGCCTGAGTCTTCCGGCCAGCTCGTAGAGCGGCTGCTCGTCGGCAGCCATCATCGCATAGGGCGTCTCGGCATAGACCGTGTCGAGCAGGAGATGGGAGAGCAGCCAGTCGACCTGGCAGACGCTGCGGCAGATCGTGTCGCCGAAGCCTGCCAGTGTCGCGAACTCGGGCGCTGCGGCCATCACCTCCAGGTCGAAGAACACACCCCTTGGCGCCTGGGCCGGCAGGGTCAGCTTATAGCCGCCACGGGTGATCGACACGGTGGTGGTCACATAGCCGTCCATCGACGCCGCGGTGCCGAACACCGCGCAGGCCCGGCCGGTGCGGTGCGAGACGTACTTGCACAGGTCGTTGAGCGTGCCCGAGCCCACCGCGATCAGGTGGTCACAGTCGGCCACGCGCTCCTGGAGCTGTGCTGCGGTCGCCTCGTCCGCCTTCGGATGGTCCAGGACCACGAGCGCGGCATTCGGCAGGGCGTCATGGACCCGCCGGCCCATCACCGGCGTGGTGTTCTGGTCGGCGACCACGGCGAGCCGGCCGGTGAGCCCCACGCTCTCGACCAGCGCCCGCTCCCGGCCGGCCAGGGACGGAGCGATCTCCAGGAGCTGGATCGGGGAGGGCAGGTTCTGGCCGAGCTCGGGCGCGAAGAACCGGCCCTCGACCACGTCCCGGACGACGTCGCTCACGTTCTGGATTCCTCGCGAAAGGCGGCGAGACCGGCATAGGTCCGCTGCAGGGCCGGGTAGAGGCCGGCATGGAGCTCGCGGAGCCTCCCGTACCGGGCATGGGTCGCCGGGTCGGGGAGCCGGCGCTCGCGCAGGCGGCCGGCCATGGCGCGGGATGCGGCCGCAGCGTCCGGATACCAGCCAGCCGCGGTCGCGGCGACCATCGCGGCCCCCAGGCAGGAGACTTCCACCGTGTCGGACACCTGCACTTCCTTGCCGGTGGCATCCGCCACGATCTGGCGCCACAGCTCGCTGCGCGCGCCGCCGCCGATCGCCACGAACCGGTCGATCGCCGTACCGCTCACCGCCTCGATCGCTTGGCATCCCGAAGCCAAGTCCAACGCAATGCCCTCGATCAGGGCCCGGTACACATGCCCCTGCCGGTGCTCGGCACCGAGGCCCACCAGCACGCCGCGTGCGTCCGGGTCCCAGTGCGGCTGCATCACGCCGCTCCAGTAGGGCAGGAGCAGCAGCCCGCAGGAGCCCGCCGGCACGGAAGCGGCCTCCTGCTCGATCCGCGCGAACGATGCGGGGTCGGTGCCCTTGTCCAGCAGGCTGGTCATCAGCCAGTCGGTGAGGAACGCGCCGGTGCGCAGCACGTACTCGCACAGATAGCCGGTACCGGTCAGGCTCGACACGGTGCGGAACGCGCGGTCGACCACATAGTCCTGGCTGTACACGCCGAGCACGGTAGCGGTGCCGAGGTTGAGATAGGCGGCACCCGGCTCGAGGATCGCGCAGCCGAGCCCGGCGCACTGGCCATCGCCGCCACCAGCCGCGACCGGAATGCCCGCCGGCAGGCCGGTTGCGGCCGCGGCCGCGGCGGTGACCGCGCCGAGCACGGTGCCGGGGCGCTCGGGCTGCAGGAAGTGGCCCTCGGTCAGGCCGAACCAGTCCAGGATCTCCGACGAAAGCCGCTTGTGCTCCAGGTCGTAGAGGCCGTGTGGATCGGCGCTGGCCCAGCTGGTCCGCGCGCTGCCGGTCAGGCGCCGGACGAGATAGCCGTGGACGTCGACCACGTGCGCGACCCTGGCGAACGCGGCGGGCTCCGTGCGGCGCAGCCAGTTGAGCTTGTAGACCGCGGGCGTGAGGTCCGGCGCCTTGCCGCTGATCCGGTGCAGCCGATCCGCACCCAGCGCGTCCGCCATGATCTCGATGTCCGGCCGGCCGCGCTCGTCCAGCCAGACCAGCGCCGGCCGCACCGACTCGCCGGCCGCGTCGAGAAACCCCACGGTCTCGCGCTGGTTGGCGATGGTGAGTGCCCGCGCCGTGGTGAGGTCGATCTTGCCGCCCAGATCGGCGAGCGCCTCGACCAGTGCTGCCCACCATGCACTTGGCTCCTGCTCGAATGCGCCGGGGCCCGGCTGGCTCATCGGAATCGCCGCCCGGCCTTCCGCCAGAGGCGTGCCGGCTTGGTCGAACGCGATCGCCTTGGTCGCGGTGGTGCTGCTGTCGACGCCGATGACCGTGTCCATCAGCCGGTGACACTCCCTGAACTTATGTTCTTTGCTGCCTAACTTTGTACAAGGCTAGCCGGCCGTCACCGCTCCTGTCAAAGCCGTACCGTCGCAGGCCCGTCACCGCGGCTTGTAGCGTCTCACCTCGATCTCATCCGCGCGTCGCCGGATCGCCCAAGCGTCGAAGCGTGCCTGCAGGCGCAGCAAGGTCTCCAGGCTGAGGCCGAAGGCCATTTCCACCCGCAGCGCCATCTCCGGTGACAGGCTGATCCGCTCGTGGAGCAGGTCCGCCAGGCTATCGCTGTCGACGCCCAGGATGTCGGCTGCCCGTTCGGTGGTCAGCTCCAGGTCAGCCAGGATCTCGTTGCGGATGAACGCACCCGGATGCGTCGGTTTCATTGCGGCTCGCAGCGGTGGCCCAGGTCCCGTACGAAACTGAACGGCTGACGGATGCATTGGCTGCGATGCACCGCCGGAACGGATCAGCCATGAGCCTGCCCGCTTCTGTTCCGGCTAGGCGCGGCCTCCTCGACCTGCTCCGGCGCGGCGCTGGTCGATGCAACCCTGGGCGTGCAGCAGGATTTTGAACGGCGAAACCAAGATCGAGCTTATGCCGCTATGTCCGCCACGACACCGACTGTCCCACCGCCACCACCGCCGAACCTGAACAGCGCGCTCAAGCGCAATATCGACGCCATCGCCGAGCGGCGCCGACAGGAGGCAGCCTCGGCAACACGCGAGGAACGGCTAGCCCAGGCGATCACTTCGTTCACCGGCAGCATGCGCTTCGTGTACCTCCATGTGGCTCTCTACGGCACATGGATCGTGGTCAATCTGGGGGTCGTACCGGGCGTACCGAGGTTTGATCCGTCCTTCGTGATCCTGGCGATGGTGGCGTCGGTCGAGGCGATCTTCTTGTCCACCTTCGTGCTGATCAGCCAGAACCGTACGGCCGCTGCGGCTGATAAACGCGCCGATCTCGATCTTCATATCAATCTGCTGACCGAGCACGAGTTGACCAAGCTTTCGGACGTCGTCACGGCCATTGCTGCCCATCTGAATGTCAGGGTCAACGACGCTGCCGCGATTGAAGAGATCAAAAGGGATGTTGCTCCCGAAGCGGTGCTGGACGAGCTCAATGAAGGCAAGGAGGGCGACTGACGCAGCCTCCTGAGTGACAGCCGGCACACACAGATCCGCCAATAGCCGATAGACGCCGGTCCGGCGATCTCGAGGCGCGGAGCTTTCCTTCCTCCCGCAGACGCCGGACTTCGGCCGCCAAATGCCGGGGGGGTCGATCGGGTTCAGCTATCCTCCCGCTTCGGCTGGGGAGGGATCTCCCCCGGCCGGTAGTCAGGCAGCTGTCCTGCCGGGATCAGGGCCAGCAAGGCGAACCCGGCCATGATCAGCAGGCCGATCTTGAGCGCGCGCAGCCGGGCCTCGGTATTGATGCGCACGGCCTCCTCGACCTGTTCCGGCGTGGCGCTGGTCTGCCGCATGACCTCCAGCAGCCGGTCATTGCTCACGAAGTTGACGTTGTCGAGATCGACCTCCTCCTTCAGCTCCACCGGGATGACCGGGTTGTCCACGAGGCTGCGCATCACGCCGGCACTCAGCAGGCCCACCACCAGCGCACCCGCGACCGCGGTGCCGACGGCCGCGGCCAGGTTGTTGGTGGTGCCGCGCAGCGAGCCCACGTCGCCGGCCAGTTCCTTGGGCGAGGCGGTGACCAGGACGTTGAACAACAGGGTCACGAGCGAGCCCTGGCCGATGCCGAACAGGACGAGCCCGACCAGCACCGGGAAGGTGCTCCAGTCGTTGCGGACGACCACCGCCAGCCAGACCAGGGCCACGGCGGACAGTGCGAAGGCGAGCCGCCCGATCTGGCGGGGCGGGAGCCGGTCATACAGGCGCACGATCAGCAGGGCCGCGACGAAGACGGACAGGTTGAACGGCATCATGGCGATCGCCGTGTCCAGCGGCGTGCGCCCCTGGACGATCTGGATATAGAGCGGCACCGTGAAGTTGAGCGCCGCCTCCAGAGCGACGATGGTGAACATCGCATAGACGGCGGCCCGCTCCTTGGGCGAATCGATCACTTCCAACGCCAGCAGCGGCGTCTTCCCGGCCGCCTGCCGCCGGTGGGTCCACATCAGGAACGCCTGGCCCAGCACGATGCCGAGCACGATCATGACCGGTGCCGGCGACAGCCCCAGAAGGTCGAACGGCGCGCCTGGGCGGGCCAAGCCCAGCCCCCACCGGTTCAAATTGTTGAAGCCGAAGCTGATGAGGATGATGGCGGCGGCCGCCAGGACGACGCCCACCAGGTCGATCTGCACGTCGGGCCGGCCCTCGTCCCGCCTGAGCCGGAAGCTCAGCACGAACACGATCGCCGAGAGGGCAATCAGGATGCCGAAGGCCGGGCGCCAGCCGATGAACGTGCCCAGGACGCCGCCGATGAGAAAGGCGGCCACGCCAGCCCCGGCACGGGCCGAGCCCAGGGCGCCCAGGGCAGTGGCCTGTTGCCGCCCCCGGTAATTGTTGGCGATCAGCGCCACCAGGGAGGGGACCAGTGCTGCACCGGCCATTCCGGCCAAGCCCTGTGCGGCGATCATCACCGTCGCGTTCGGGCTGAACGTCATCAGCACCATGGCCAGTCCGAAGATCAGCACCACCCCGCGGAACACGGGCTGCGCACCGAACCGCTGGCAAAGCTTGGCGCCCAGCATGACCAAGCCGGCCACGGAGAGCGAGTACATGACGATCCCGGTAGCGATCGTGGTCGGCGGCACGCCGAAGCTGTCGACCATCCCGCCGATGGCGACGGGCAGGGAAGCGACGTTGAACGACATCAGCACCTGGCCCAGGGCGATGACGATCATCGGCAGCCAGGTCGACTGCGCGTCGTCCTCCGCTCCGGCCGCCGGTATTGCTGCGCTGCGCATCGCCTTGGCCCTTTCCCGCTACGGTCGTTCCTTTGTGTGATCGAGATGGCAGGCCGCACGGACGGGGCCTGCGAACTGGCTCAGACCTCGGGCTTCGAGACGAACAGGTCCATGCCCAGCCGCTGGGACAGGAACCTCGCGACCAGTTGGCCCTTGACGCTGTTGCCTATGCGGTCGAGCGGCGGGGCGAACGTGCCGAGCCCGCCCTTGCCGGGCGAGACGGTGACGATGCCGCCGCCGATGCCGCTTTTGCCCGGCAGGCCGATGTCGTAGAGCCAGTCGCCCGAGCTCTCGTAGAGGCCGGCCGTCGCCATCACTGCCAGCGCGTAATGGCAGGTGGCCGCAGCTACGATCCTTTCCCGGGTGACCGGGTTCACGCCGCCATCGGCCAGGGTCGACCCCATCACCGCCAGATCATGCGCGCTCACGTTCAAGGAGCACTGCCGGGTGTACAGGTCGACCGCCAGGTCGCAGTCGCAGTAGATCCGGCCGAGGCTCTCGAGCAGCCGGGCGATGCTCCGGTTGCGGAGGTTGGTCGCCGAGGCAGAGGCATAAACCTCCTCGTTCAGCGACAGCTTCCGCCCGGCAAAGCCGCACAACCCCACATAGATGTTCTGCCACTTGTCGTCGGCCGTGGCACCCGGCACGAGGCTGGTCGCCGCAATGGCGCCGGCATTCACCATCGGGTTGGTCCGCCCGTCGGCGCTCCACTCGATCGCCGCCAGGGAATTGAACGGCAGCCCGGTACTGTTCGCGCCGAGCTTGTCCCGGCACTCCTCGGGCCCCAGCGCCTGGCACACGAGCGCGAACACGAAGGGCTTGGACACGCTCATGATCGAGAACTCGTGCGCCGCGTCGCCGATCTCGTAGACATTGCCGCTGGTGCCGACCACGCAGATGCCGAACAGGTCGCCCGCGACTCTCGCGAGTGCCGGGTAGACGTTGGATACCCGGCCATCGGTGTTCGGCCGGTAGCGCTCATAGGCCTCGACGACGAGCTGCTGCACCATCTCCGACTGGGGCAGGTGGCCGGTCGACACATAGGTCGGGCCGGTGGCTGCGTCGTAGAGGGAGCGAAGCGTGGACATGGGTCAGCTCCGAACTGGTTGGCGCTGAAACTCGTTCTGCGTTCACCAAGGGCTGTACGAGGCTGCGGCGCAGCTCTGACGGGTGGATCAAGGTCGAGGCGTTCGATCAGGATGCAGTCGGACCGGAACTCGCACGAAACCGGGGAGAAAATCGCGTGCACGATCTGGCCGACTGCCTCACCAGAGCAGCCGAGATACGGATGGGACAGGTCTCGCCGGCCTCTGAAGAGACCGGAGGCTCCATTCAGGCAATATACACTACTTTATCCCACTGTACATCAATACGGGCTCTCGATTCACCGCGAAGTCAGGCCCGAAGCGAGACCCGGTCCGCGGCGACCGGCGTCTGCGATGGCGGGCGGCCAGGCTGCCTCAGTCCTTGGGCGGCTGCACCTGGATGAAGTGGCTCAAGGCGAAGATCACCCCGGCGGTGGCGATGCCGGAGGCCAGCAGGCGCAGGCCGGGCGGCACGTTGATGACCTGCTCGAGAAACAGCACGCCCAGCATCACCGCGATGATACCGGCGAGCTTGCTCTTCAGAGCCCGTTTGAGAATGCACTCAGTGGCTGATGCGGCGTAGCAGCAGGCTGCCCATGGCGACCTGCACGAAGGCTTCGGACACATCGAGCCTGGCCTCGTAGTCCCGCACCAGGCGGCGCCAGCGAACCATCCAGCCGA
>NZ_JABGCL010000056.1 GCF_019800005.1 Geminicoccus harenae
GACCTGGGCCAAAGAGCCCGATCGGTTCAGGCTCGACCCGTCACACCACATCCCGGGACCGTACACCTAGGCTGGGCTACGCTCGCTACTCAGCCAAGGCGACCAGGCCTTCACTACGGCCGGCGCCGTGCTGGGCAATCCCTGGGTTGATCTTGCGCAAATGCAGGGCCTGACCCTGTTGCTGAACGTGCCGGTGGCGCTAGTGTCTCGGCTTGAAACCCTTGCATCGACCGGATTGGGTCTGTCCTGCCGAACTCACGCCTCGGACATGAGGCCCCAGCACAAGTAATTGCGAGCATAGAAAATGAATAAATCCGAGTGGGCGCTTTTTAGTCTGGCATATCTGGCAGATACGCACAACGTCGTCCACGGAGGGTTCCATTTTGCAATGAAACAGTTACAGGATCACTCAGGTTCGCGCGATGAGAGTTGGTATCATAGCTGCAACCGTATTATCCACGATCTCTATCACCGCTCCCAGGAATTTGGAGAGGACACCGAAATTCCGGGCGACCGGTTCGCGTCACCGGAGGCATTCGAGACTGAGCTCGGTAATTATCGAGTTCGCGTCCAAGGAATGGCAGACGAGCTCAACTGGAAGGATGAGAAATTCCGCGCAGGCAGGAATATCGACGAGCCGCCCTACCTCATCACTGTCGCGCTGAGACTGGTGATCCAGGTACGGAATGCCATAGACCAAATGCAGTCGATGAAGCCTCGGGCCTGAAGATGGGACACGTACGGATCCACCTTGCGGTCTCGTCGCCACCCGGCTGACTCGAATTGTGCTGCAACTACGGGGACTTCATGACCGACGTGCATGACCGTAGCCATCGGGTACCGCGTGGCGCTGTCACGGCATCATGCTCGGCTCCCACTATTCGAGCGCCAGCATCAGCGTGAACGACAGGTCGTGCGGATCCATGTGGTGCCGGGGAATGCCATGCACCTCGAGCGCGGGATCGTCCGTGACCGTGAAGCGGCTTTCGCGTGCCCAGTGGTCGCACAGGCTCTGGTAGGCCGCGAACACCGCCGTCCGCGGGCCCTTGAAGCGCAGGCAGGCATAGCGGCCCGGGCGGGTCTGGAACCGGTGCAGCCCATGCCGCGCCAACCGGCCCTCGTCCAGGCCGGTCCCGCCGGGAATGGTCATGCCGCAATCGTAGCGCAGTTGGTCGACCGGGGTATGGCGCGGATCGTCATACATCATCCCGATGAACAGCGCGCCGTGCCGGGGTACGCCGCACCGGCGCAGGCTATCCTCGAAGTCCCGCCAGTAGCCGCGCACCGCGTACAGGTCGCCGGTATAGCGCTTCGTCACCAGCGTGAAGCCGTCGACCTCCCGGATGCCGACCGGGCCGTAGCCCGCTGTCCCCTCCTCCGTCGTGAGCCCTGCCCGGAACCTGCGGCGGAACTGCAGCGGCGTGCAGCCGAAGCGCCGGATGAAGGCCTGGGTGAACGAGGCTTGGCTGGCATAGCCCAGCCGCACGCAGATTTGCCCCGCCGTGTCGCGCGTCCAGCAGAGCCGGATCGCCGCCGCATCCAGCCGGATGCGGCGCAGATAGGCGCCGGGCGGCATCCCGGTCTCCTGGGCGAACAGATGGTGGAGCCGCGTCGTGGACAGGCCCAGCCGCCGTGCCAGCGCCGCGAAGCAGACAGGCTCGTCCATCTGCTGCTCCATCACGCGGACGGCCTGCGCGATCCTCCAGTCCATGATCGATCACCCGTGCCGGGAACACGGCCCCGGCACTCGCAACAGCATCGCTTATTACATCTGTCGAATGTAGATCTACCTGTTTTCTGTTTCCATGAACAGCCGGATCATGCCCTGCGCAGGGTCACTCCCCGAATCGCCACTGGCCGGACGTCAGGGTGACGCGGCCAGAAGTCGTCGACTCGTCGCCCCATCCGCGCAACAAGTAGTTCTACCCTGTCGGGGGTGGAATTGGCGCCTGATGCCCTGCCTGCCTCCCTGTCCTGCCCGGGTAGGAGTGCCGTGACCGACCGACTGAAGCCCAAGAAGAAGAGCCATGTCTGCACCGAGCGGCCGCCGTTCGAGTGCATCGCATTGCTGCTCCAGGGCGGCGGCGCGCTCGGCTCCTATCAGGCCGGGGTCTATCAGGCGCTGGCCGAGGCCCGCCTCCACCCGGACTGGGTCGCCGGCATCTCGATCGGCGCGATCAACTCCGCGCTCATCGCCGGCAACCCGCCGGAAAAGCGGGTCGAGCGGCTGCGCGCCTTCTGGGAGGAGATCAGCACCGCACCGTTCGGCCTGCCGACGCTGGACCAGCTCCAGATCCGGGGCGACCTCGCCCGCAGCGCCGTCAACCAGCTCGCCGCATTCGGCGTGCTCTTAGGCGGCGCCCAGGGCTTCTTCAGCCCGCGCCCGCTCCCGCCCATGTTCTGGCCGCCGGGCGCCCCGGAGGCGCTCAGCTACTATGACGTGCAGCCGCTCAAAGCCACGCTGGAGCGCCTGGTCGACTTCGACCGGATCAACAGCGGCGAGACCCGGTTCAGCGTGGGTGCCGTCAACGTGCGCACCGGCAACTTCGTGTATTTCGACACGGAGCGCCAGGCGATCGGCCCGGAGCACATCATGGCCAGCGGCGCCCTGCCGCCGGGCTTCCCGGCCACCGAGATCGAGGGCGAGTTCTACTGGGACGGCGGGATCGTCTCCAACACGCCCCTGCAATGGGTGCTGGAGGGCCGGCCGCGCCGGGACACGCTGGCCTTCCAGGTCGACCTGTGGAGTGCCCGGGGCGAACTGCCCCGCACCCTGATGGAAGCCGAGGTGCGGCAGAAGGAGATCCGCTTCTCCAGCCGGACCCGGGCGATGACCGACCAGTTCAAGCACGTCCAGCAGCTCCGCCACGCGCTCTCCCGGCTGCTCCAGTCCCTGCCCCCGGAACGCCGGGACGACCCGGACGTGGCGCTGCTGACGGCCGAGGCGGACCACAAGGTCCACAACATCATCCAGCTGATCTACCGCTCCAAGCGCTACGAGGGCTCGGCCAAGGACTACGAGTTCTCGCGGCGGACCATGGAGGAGCACTGGCAGGCCGGCTACCACGACGCCGTCCGCACGCTGCGCCATCCCGAGGTGCTGGAGCGCCCGCGGAGCCCGGACGGAGTCTTCACCTTCGACCTTGCCTATCAGGGCCGGGAATAGTTCCTGCCCGTCACGGGAGCGAGACGCCGATGACCGAGGACGAGGTGCGGGAACGCGCCTATGCCATGCCGCTGACCAGTCCGGCCTTCCCGCTGGGCCCCTACCGCTTCTACCACCGCGAATATCTGATCATCACCTACCGCACCGACCCGGACCGGCTGCGCGCCCTGGTGCCGGAGCCGCTCCAGGTGGAGGAGCCCCACGTCAAGTTCGAGTTCATCCGCATGGCAGATTCGACCGGCTTTGGCGACTATACCGAGAGCGGCCAAGTCATCCCGGTGAGCTTCGAGGGCCGCAAGGGCGGCTACACGCTGTGCATGTTCCTGGACGACCACCCGCCGATCGCCGGCGGCCGCGAGCTGTGGGGCTTTCCCAAGAAGCTGGGCAAGCCGACTTTGCGCGCCGATGTCGACACGATGGTCGGCACGCTCGACTACGGTTCGGTGCGGGTCGCCACCGGCACCATGGGCTACAAGCACCGGCCTGCGGATGCCGATGTGGTGCTGGCCTCGATGCGCACCCCCACCTGGCTGCTCAAGATCATCCCGCACGTGGACGGCACCGCCCGGATCTGCGAGCTGGTCGAGTATTATCTGGAGGACATCGAGCTCGAGGGTGCCTGGAGCGGACCGGCCTCCCTGGAACTCGCCCACCACGCGCTCGCCCCCGTGGCCGACCTGCCCGTGCTGGAGATCGTCTCCGCCAGCCACGTCATCGCCGACCTGACCCTTGGCCTGGGCAAGGTCGTCCACGACTATCTCGGCTGAACCCCCTCGCTTTCGCCAAGGAGCTGCATCATGCGCCTGCAAGACAAGGTCGCCGTCGTCACCGGGGCCGCCAGCGGCATCGGCAAGGAGATCGCCACCGTCTATGTCCGCGAGGGTGCCAAGGTCGCGATCGCCGACCTGAACGCGGAAGCGGCGACAGCCACCGCCAGGGAACTGGACCCCAGCGGCGAGCGCGCCATGGGCATCGCCATGGACGTCGCCAACGAGCAGCAGGTCGATGCCGGCATCCAGGCGGTGATCGACCGCTTCGGCCGGCTCGACGTGCTGGTCAGCAATGCCGGCATCCAGATCGTGGCCCCGCTGGTCGAGCTGGAGCTCACCCAGTGGCAGAAGATGCTGGCCATCCACCTGGACGGCGCCTTCCTCACCACCCGCGCGGCCCTGCGCCAGATGTACCAGCAGAAGGGCGGCAGCGTGATCTACATGGGCTCGGTCCATTCCAAGGAAGCCTCGGTCCTCAAAGCCCCCTACGTCACCGCCAAGCATGGCCTCCTGGGCCTCGCCAAGGTCGTCGCCAAGGAGGGTGCCGCCCATGGCGTGCGCGCCAACGTGATCTGCCCGGGCTTCGTGCGCACGCCTCTGGTCGAGCGGCAGATCCCCGAGCAGTCCAAGGAACTCGGCATCTCCGAGGAGGACGTGGTCAAGAAGGTGATGCTGAAGGAAACCGTCGACGGCGAGTTCACCACCGTGGCCGACGTCGCCGAGACCGCTTTGTTCCTGGCCGCCTTCCCGACCAATGCGCTGACCGGCCAGTCGATCGTGGTCAGCCACGGCTGGTGCATGAACTGAGGCCGGTCCTGCGGGCGCACACGTCGCTCGACCTGCCTCCGCTCTTCTCCGACCCCGCCAGACTCGTCCCGGCCATCCAGCTTCCTCCGCCACGCCTGGATGGCCGTCCCCGGGCCCAACCCCGGGCGGCCATGATGGAACCGGACGAGGCCACGCCGACCCTCCCCGCGGGCGACGTGCTCGAGCCGCCTCATGCAGCGGGAGGCTATCCGGTCGCTGGAAGGCGAGAAGGCCATCCGCGCCGGCAGCTTCCGCCCGGTCGCCATGACCACGCGGACGGCATGCCGTCTTGCCCTCGACCGCGGTCCAGCCCGCCGACCGGGCCGATCCGGGGCGACGAAGCCGGATCCGACCGGCGCTCGACATAGGGTCGCCGGGTGACCATCCCATGCGCCGGTCGGGCAATTCCCCGCATGCCAAGGCGCACCGCCCGACCCGGGCTGCAATTCTGCCGGCGGTCATCTAGTAGGCGGCCCCATACACCGACATGCGGACCTTGTCGCAGAGGCGCTTGCCGTACATGAAGTAGGCCGGCAGCGTCCGGCCGCTCTGCTCCTCCAGCACGAAGCCGCGTTCACCCATCGGCCTCAGCGCGAACGACGCGACCTTCCCGGCAACCACCTGATAGACCTCCTCCGGATGACGGCTGCCCGAGAACACTTCATGGATCGGCACGCATTCGCTCCGGGACGCCAGGACATGCCAGGTCTCGTCCGATCCGGGCGGGAGGGTGCCCTCCGCACGAGCCTTGTCCTGCTCGGCGTATTTCTCGGCGACGAGGGGCAGGATGTCCCGGCAGGTCGGCTCGCTGTCGGTGTAGTAGTAGCGCTCGACCTCGCGGCCATTGTCGACCGCGATGGTCAGCAGGGTGCCCTTGCCGTCGGGCGTGCGCTCCGCAAACCCCTGCACATTCGAGCCGCCATGGATTTCGGCGAGGAGCGTGCCCGGGCTCGTATTCGGCGTGCCGGCCACGCACGCATTCCCATCGCCGGGCATGGCAGGATACCAGAACCAGCCCTCAGCGCTCGCTGCGGCGGAAAATATTAAAGAAACAATTAAGATCACGGCTCGCATCACAAATTTTTCATCAGTAAATCATAAGACCTATTGTAGCTCTTGCGAGAATCGTGATCAATACCGGTTTCCGCGCATTACGCTGCAACCTGGACATGAGCCGTTCCATTCCCGCCGGATCGGCCGGGCTGAGCAGCGCCAGGGGCAGAATACCCAGAACCCGGAGTGACCGAATCGGAACCCCGCCGCAGTCCGGCGATTGAGGCGACGGGACGCAGGTCGTCCCGTCACCCAGTCAGGAAGGAACCGCCATGGCGGATCCCCAGCGGAACGAGCAGAGCGAGCAGGCGCTGGAGCGGCGCTTCAAGGTGCGTCAGGTGACCGAATACCAGGCGTCCTGGACGGAGCGAGCACGCGGCGAGCCGGGCGTGTTCACGGTCCAGCTCATCCTCGACAACGGGGTGGAGGAGTACATCCTGGACGTCGATGCCGAGGACCTGGATCCCATGCTGAAGCTGTTCGCCGCGAGCGGCCACACCACCTTCGATCTCGAGCGCAAGGTGCTGATGTTCGCCAATCTCTCGGCGAAGTAGGCTTGTTCGCATGGCAGCGCGCCGCCCGAACCGGCATCGGCGCCACGTCCTGAACGGCGGAACCGGAGGGCCGGACGGCCGCCATGCCGCGGCCGACTGGATGATGGCCGAGACCATCACGGTGGTCCGCACGCCTGAACGCCGCGACCGATGGACGGCCTGCGCTCGCCCCGCCAGCTCGCCGCCTAGCTGTATAGTCCCGGCATGACGGCCAGTCAGGAACACTGATTCGTGATGATGGGCGTGCCGGCGACATGGACGCGGCTACGGCCATAGCGGCATGTCCATCGAGCTGATCGGGAGCGAAGGGGTGGCACATCCGGACGCGGCGTCCTGGTAGCCGAGGATCCGGGCTGCCGCCGCCCCTCGCAGAACCCTTTCCGGCCGCCTGCCTCGAAGCCGAAAGGGCTATGATCTCGTGTACCTCACAGGTAGCCAGGACCACCTACGGGTCTGCACCTTCGGGGACCGGACGACGGGCAGTACCGGCGCACACTCGATCGCGCCAGCCGAGATGCGAGAACGGGCGACGACCCGATTGCCCGCGCAGCCGACCCAGGTGGGAGAGACCTCCGTCCAGCCCGTAATAACCCGCTTGGTGCTGCCTATGCCGACCCGCGCCTCACCTGCAGCGGCCTCACGGCAATTCGGTCCCATCGCACGGGACGGGACGCAGCCCTAGCCAACCGGGCAGGGTGATCGCGCTGCGCCGCCGCAACAGCAGCGCCAGCGTGTCCTCGAGATGGCCCAGCAGGACGCTCGCCTCGGCCGTGCCATGGCCTTGCCGCTGCCGCCAGGCGAGCCGTGCCCGCTGATCCTCGAGGCGCGCCGCAGTGGCTTCGATCCGCCGCTCCAGCACTTCCAGACGCACTTCTTGTTCCATCTGCCCTGCGATCCACTGGCCGTCCTGCGCGGCTACCAACGGTTGATAAACCGGTCGGTGCCGCGCCGCGTCGCGCGCAATAGTGCGGCGTGGCATCTGGGCCACAGGAGCCGCTCAGCCACCATCGAGCCAGAGCTGGTCCAGCAGCGTCCGGCGCTGGTGCTGCCACTGTACCTGCACGTACTCCATGGCCCGCAGGGTCGCCGCACCGCCCTTCGGGTTCAGCCGGAACCCACGCTGCCGGGCCAGGCAGGCCCGCATCCGTGCCAGTCGCAGATCGCCTGCGGCCAGGCGGTCCTCTGCAGCCGCGAGCCGGGCATGCAGGAGCGCATGATCGAGCGGGAACGCCGGGGTAACGGAGTGGGAGATAGGGGAAGACATGGCGTGTACTCGCGCAGGTTGGGCGGGAGCACACGTACCTCTCTCAGCCACCCGCGCCGGGAACCAAGGCGGGCAGTACCTGTCATATAGAGCGGCAGTGCCCCTGCGGGAACCCGTCCCGACATCATCTGCCCCGGACGTCGGGGCCCGAACCGCCCCAAAAAGCCCGCCAGGCGGCGGAGCGCGTGCCGGCTGCCAGCGCCGCCTCCATCGGCGGTGATGGGACGCAACCCGTCCATGCGCCGGCCGGTGCGGCCATCCGCCTGGTGCAGGCACCATCCCGGCCAGACCCGGTCAACATGCCGCGTCCTACTGGACCAGGTCGGGCGGAATATGGATGCTGGTTTGCGCCGTTTTCTGCTGGGGAACGGGCGGCCGCCTACGGCCGTTAGGTTCCTGCTCCCAGCGAGGCCAGAGGAAGCATGACGAATCGACGACTCGCCACCGCCAGCCGCCGCGTGGCCGCTGCCGAAGCGCGGCTGGCCCAGCAGCGCCGGCTCCTGCACGAGGCCAAGGGCTACGGCTCGCCCGAATGGGTAGCGATCGCCGAGAATTCCTTCACCGCCCTGGAAACCGCGCTCGCCTGCTTCCGCATGGAACTGGCGGCCTGCCGTCAGGACCGGGCCTAGGCAAAGAACTCGAACAGCCTCCTGCAGTTGCCTGGTCAGGCTTGAGCCAGCTCAGGGCCAAGTGGATGCGCTGTCGGTAGTAATAGGCTTCAATATCGGCAAACAGGTTACGCCGGACTCCTGCCCGGGTTGCCCATCGACGCTGATGGGCGAGTTCCATCTTCAAGGTGTGGAAGAAGCTTCTGATGGTGCATGGTCATAGCAGCCGCCAGTTCGGCTCATCGACTGCTTGGCGGCATACTGGCTGCCGCGGTCGCTGTGATGAGCAGGCCGCAGCCGCCGACGACCTTGCGGGTCACGAGGTCGAGCACGATGGCGAGGTAGCGCCACCCGCACTCATTGGCAGATAGGTGATGTCGGCCTCCAGGCCCTTTTGGCGCCGAGACCGAGAGCGCCCGCTTCAGTCGGCGGCCCGCCGCCTCGGCCACTTCAGCCGCCGCCCATGACGGGCGTGCTTCTCCAGCAATGGCGCAAGGAGCGCGCACCCGCGGTCCAACCGGTCAGCCGGGTACCGGCGACGTCGCTCGGTCATGGCAACAGGCTCGGCGATCACCGATCGCCGAGCGCTCCACGCCGGCCCCCCGCGAGCCGCTGCCCATTTGGAGGAGCGTCGCTACGCCATCACGATCGGGTGGCCGACCCGATCGGGCGTTACCTCGACGATCCCGTCCATTTCGTCCAGATGGGCCCGCAGCAGCGCCATGTTCTTCAGGTTGGACTTGTAGAACGCGTCGCCCACCCAGCCGATCAGCGGCACGATGCTGATGGCGAAGTCGACGCCGACATGGCCGACCATCTTGGCCAGCGTGCGGGCCGGCACGCCTAGGCGCCGCGCCTCCCAGATCAGGTAGGCCGACATCACCTTGGCGAACGCGGTGCCCACACCCGGCACGATGTTCAGCGCGGCGTCCGCGCCGAAGCGGAAATTGGTGCCCGGCACGCGCACCGCGCTGTCCATCACCCGGGCCAGCATCTCCAGCCGGCGGCGTACCGCGGCGACCTCCTGGGCATCGAGCTTGGTCGGACGACGGGGAGAAGAAGCAGACCGCATGGGATACCTCCTGGATGAACAGCCGCTGCGAACGCAGTCTGGTCAGGTGGTGTCCGACATCATGATCCCGGCGGGGACCACCAGAGGGGCCCGGACTTCACGAAAAAACTAGTTGGCCCCGGCAAACCGGCTTTCAAGATCCGCAAGCGGCGTCTTGCGCTACCGCAGAATTTACTTCGCCGCCTCTTGAACTAGGCTGAAGTTCTTCCTAGCGGCACCCGGTGGACCCAGGCGGCAGGTTCTGGCATAATGGGTCGGTGCGGCCGTCACGCGGCTGCACTCTGTTTTTCTAGAAGAAAGGAAGAAACCAGGATCATGGCTACTGCCGCTGTCGTTCCGCTGCACTCCCAGGCCGGCCAGGAGCTTTTCGCTCTGCTGGAGGAGGTGAACGCGCTGCGTGCGGCGGTCGCGGAGGATGGTGCCGCGATCTGCCGGGAAATACTGGAAGAGGCCGGCGACAAGGCCGCCTCCTGGCCGGGCCTGGCCAATTTCGGCCACTATATCGCGCTGCGCCGCCACGACATGCGCGGCCTGCAGCGTCGGCTGATGCCGCACGGCCTGTCGTCGCTGGGCCGCCTCGAGGGCCGGGTCATGCCGACCCTGGATGCGGTTGCAGTAGCACTCGCGGCCCTGGCCGGCCGGCCGCGGCCGGTGGCCTCGCCCGAGCCCGACGCCTTCTTCGCCGGCGAGACCGCCCTTGCCGCTGCCACCGACCGGCTGCTGGGTCCGCCCTGCGGCCACCGGCGCAGCCGGATCATGGTGACGCTGCCCAGCGAGGCCGCCGACGATCCCGAGCTCAGCCTGGAGCTGGTCCGCCGAGGCATGGACGTGGCGCGGATCAACTGCGCCCATGACGATCGCGCCGCCTGGGAGCGGATGGCCGCCCATGTGCGCGCCGCCGGTGCTGCCCATGGCCGCCCGGTCGCGGTGCTGATGGACATTGCCGGGCCCAAGATCCGGCTGGAGGCGGTGGCCGCCCAGAGCCGCAAGGCCCGGCTGTTCCTGGGCAGCCGCTTCCGCCTGGTCGCCAGCGGCACGCCGATGCCGCCGCTGGACCTGCCGTTCACCGCCCTGGTCTCCCTGCCTGAGCTGGTGACCCGGCTCCGGCCGGGCGACCGGGTGCTCTACAATGACGGCAAGGTCGAGGCCGTGGTCGAGACGGCCGAACCGGGCGAGGCCATCCTGCGCGTCACCAGGGTCAAGCCCACCGGCAGCCGGCTCAAGCCCGAAAAGGGCCTGAACCTGCCCGACACGGCACTCGGGCTCTCGCCGCTCACCGGCAAGGACCAGACCGACCTGGGGGCCGTGCTCGAGCTGGCCGACATGCTGGGCTACTCGTTCGTGGCCGACCCCTCCGACCTCGACCTGCTGGAGGAGGCGGTGGCCCGCCATGGCCGCCCGGACCGCCCGCTCGGGCTGATCGCCAAGATCGAGCGGCCCGAAGCGGTGCGCAACCTGCCGGCCCTGATCGCGCGCGCCGCCGGCCGCTGGCCGTTCGGCGTGATGATCGCGCGCGGCGACCTCGCCGCCGAGATCGGCTTCGAGCGGCTGGCGGAGATGCAGGAGGAGATATTGTGGCTGGGCGAGGCCGCCTCGGTCCCGGTGATCTGGGCGACCCAGGTGCTGGAAAGCATGGTCAAGGAGGGCACGCCGTCGCGTGGCGAGATGACGGACGCCGCCATGGCCGCGCGCGCCGAATGCGTCATGCTGAACAAGGGCCCGGAACTGCCCGCGGCCGTGGCCCTGCTCGACCGCCTGCTCGGCCGCATGGACGCCCACCAGTTCAAGAAGACCGCGATGCTGCGCGCCTTGAACGCCTGGTAACGGCCCCCGATGACAAGCGCCGCGATCGTGCCTATCTAGGGTTGCTGTGGCTGGTCTCCTGCGGCCGGCCCTGCCCCCACCCCGAGGTGACGAGCACGGTGCTGAAGAGAATGCGGTCCCCTGGCCGGCAGACCCTGCCGGCCCAGATCCTGCCCTCCCCGATCCGTTCGGTGCTGAACGGCGAGCGCCGGAGCTATCGGGCAGCACGCGACGGCGGCGGGCCGCAAACCCTGATCGCCTCCTACAACGTCCACAAGTGCGTCGGCACCGACAAGCGCTTCGACCCTGCCCGCATCGCCGAGGTGATCGCGGAGATCGGCCCGGACGTGATGGCGCTCCAGGAAGCCGACCAGCGCTTCGGCGACCGCGCCGGCCTGCTCGACCTCCAATGGCTGGAGCGCCAGTGCGGCCTGGTCGCCGTCCCGGTGCGCGCGCACACCCGGCTCTGCCATGGCTGGCACGGCAACGTCATCCTGTTCAAGGCGGGTGCGGTCGCCGACATCCACCAGATCCGCCTGCCCGGCGTGGAGCCGCGCGGTGCGCTCGTGGTCGATCTCGACCTGGAAGCCGGCCCGCTGCGGATCATCGCCGCCCATCTGGGCCTGCTGCGCCGCTCGCGTGCCCAGCAGGCCGAGGCGATCCTGGCCGCCATGGAGCAGCGCACCGAGCGCCCGACCCTGCTCATGGGCGACCTCAACGAATGGCGCCTGGGCCAGCGCTCCTCGCTCCTGCGCCTCGACCCCTCGTTCGGCCCGCTCACCCCGGCCCTGCCGAGCTTTCCCTCGCGCTTCCCGATGTTCGCCCTGGACCGGATCCTGGCCAATCCCTCGGCCATGATCACCAGCATCGAGGTCCACGATTCCCGCCTGGCACGGGTCGCCTCGGACCACCTGCCGATCAAGGCGCGCATCGACCTGGCCCATGCGGTCCGCACCGACGCCGCGGCAGCGCTTGCGGCCTGACCGCGCATCCGGCCCGTGCTAGGAGCCGAGCGCCAGGTCCGCCCGAGGTGACATGCGTCCGCTGCTCGTCCTTGCCCTGCTGATCCTCTGCTTCGTGCTGGCCTCGGTCCTCGCCGTCTATTCCTTTGGCCGCTTCGCCCGCCAAGCCCGCGGCAAGCCCGCTCACGCCCTGCCGGTCTCCCCCGACGCCACCGCGCTCGACCGCCTGGCGGCCCCGCTCCTGGCCGAGCACGAAAACCAGAGCGGCCTCCTCCTCCTGGCCTCCAACCTCGACGCCTTCGCCGCCCGCGCTTTGTCCGCCCGCCAGGCCGGCCGCAGCCTGGATCTCCAATATTACATCTGGGAGGACGACGGCCTGACCGGCCGCCTCATGATCGAGGAGGTGCTCAAAGCCGCCGACCGCGGCGTGCGCGTCCGCCTCCTGCTCGACGACATCAACCTGCGCGGCAACGACATCGCCTCGCTCGGCCTGAACGCGCACCCGAACATCGAGGTCCGCCTGTTCAACCCCGCGCGCAACCGCGGCGACCGGCTGCGCCGCGGCCTGGAAATGCTCCTGCGCGCGTTCCGCGTGAACCGGCGCATGCACAACAAGGCCTGGATCGCGGACGGCCGCATCGCCATCGTGGGCGGCCGCAACATCGGCGACGCCTATTTCGGCGCCGGCTCCCCCGCCAATTTCCGCGACCTCGACCTGCTCCTCCTGGGCCGCGCCGTGGCGCAGACCGAGCGCGTGTTCGACGCCTACTGGAACAGTGCGGCCACCATCCCGCTCCTGCGCCTGGCCCGGCGCCGCGCCTCCCACCTGCCCCGCCTGCGCCGCCACCTGGAAAGCCTGCACAACGACGAGCGCGTGCGCCCCTATCTCGCCCGCGTCGCCGAGCGCGCCTCGGTCGAGACCCTGATCCACGACCGCGCCCGGCTCCACTGGAGCCAGCGGACCAGGATCGTCTGGGACCCGCCGGAAAAGGCCGAGGGCAACGGCCAGAAGAACTGGCTGATCTGGGCGCTGCGCCCCCTCCTCCTCTCCGCCAAGGACCGCCTGGAGATCATCTCCCCCTATTTCATCCCCGGCGACGCCTTCACCCGCGAGCTCACCGGCATGGCCGAGCGCGGTATCAGCGTCGCCATCCTGACCAACTCGCTGGCCGCCACCGACGTCGCCGCCGTCCACGGCGCCTATATCCGCTGCCGCTATCCTTTGCTCCGCGCCGGCATCGCCCTGTTCGAGCTGAAGCCCTACAAGCACCGCGGCGCCATCTCCCTGTTCGGCTCCAGCAGTGCCAGCCTGCACACCAAGTCCTTCACCGTGGACGACCATGCCGGCTTCATCGGCTCGATGAACTTCGACCCGCGCTCCGTCTCCCTCAACTGCGAGATGGGCGTGGTCTTCGAGCAGCCAGAGCTGGTGGCCGAGGTCCGCGCCATCTTCGCGGATGAGACCCACCCGCACAAAAGCTACCGCCTGGCCCTTTCCGAAAACGGCCGCCTGCGCTGGCAGGACCGCGGCCCCGACGGCCCCCGCACCCAGCCCCACGAGCCTGCCGCCGGCCTGTCGCGCCGGCTGATCTCCACCGTGATCAGCTACCTCCCCGTCCAGTCCCAGCTCTGACCGTCCATCACCGGCAGGCCAGTTCGAACACCGCCACCGGCCCCACCACCCGGCGGGCACCGTGAGCACGGGCAGGAGGTGCCGGTGAAACTGCCGCCCAAGGTGACTTGGCCGGCACTCCATCCTACCGCAAGGAGTACACACCACTACTTCGCCGTTCCCCCGCCGATCGCCGTTTGACCTGCCTGTTCCTGCGATGTACCGACGCGCACCCAATTGTTCGGCGGATAGATTTCTTGCGTTACCGGTCAGATATCGACGGGCTTCGCGCGCTGGCGATCGTCCCCGTTCTCGCATTCCACGCCGGCGTCGATCTGTTTCAGGGCGGCTTCGTCGGCGTTGACGTCTTCTTCGTCATCTCCGGCTACCTGATCACCAGCATCGTCATGACCGAGCTGGCGGAGGGCCGCTTCTCCATCGCCGAGTTCTACAAGCGCCGCATCCTGCGCATCGTCCCGGCCCTGACCGTCGTCCTGCTCGCGACGGCCGCCGTCGCCTGCATCGTCATGCTCCCCAACGAGTTCCGCGAGACCGGCCGCAGCGTGGTCGCGGCGTCCCTGTTCGTGTCCAACGTCTTCTTCTGGCAGACATCCGGCTATTTCGACGGCCCCGCCGACCAGAAACCCCTCCTGCACACCTGGTCGCTGGCGATCGAGGAGCAGTTCTACCTGTTCTTCCCGATCCTCCTGCTCGTCCTGCACCGCTGGTTGCGCGGCCACCTCGCTGTCACCGTCGCTGTCCTGGTCGCCCTGTCCTTCCTGCTGGGCGTCCTCCGCCTGCCCGCTGCCCCCTCCACGACCTTCTATCTCCTGCCGACCCGGGCCTGGGAGCTCGGCATCGGCGCCCTGCTCGCCATCTGCCCCCTGCCCCGGCTGGGCCAGCGGACCCGCGAAACCGGTGCCGTCCTCGGCCTGCTCCTGCTCCTCTACGCGGTGTTCGGCCTGTCTCCGGCCGACCCCTTCCCCGGCTGGAACGCGCTCTGGCCCTGCCTGGGTGCTGCCCTGATCATCGCCTGCGCCGAAGCGACCCGCACCGGCCAACTCCTGGGCACCAGACCCTTCGTCGCCATCGGCGCCATCTCCTATTCGCTCTATCTCTGGCACTGGCCGCTGATCGTGTTCTACCGGCTCCTCCACGGCCAGGAGCTCACCCCCGTCGAATCCGCCGGCCTGATCGCCGCCTCCCTCCTCCTGGCGACCCTCTCCTACCGCTTCGTCGAGACCCCGTTCCGCACCCCCGCCCTGCGCCGCACCCGCTCCGGCCCGGTCCTGGCGAGTTGCGCTGCCGTCATCGCCGCCTCGGTGGCACTCGGCGCCAGCGTCGACCGCTTCGGCGCCAGCTGGCGGCAATACCCGGCCGAGGTGGTCCGCATCGCCCACTATGCCGACTACCACGCCCTTCCCGACTACCGTTACCAGTTCCGCCCGGGCCAGTGCCTGATCGGTGCCCAGCTCGACGCCGACCTGCCGTTCCGCCCCGAGCAATGCCTCGAGCCCGATCCGGCCCGGCCGGACTATCTCGTGGTCGGCGACAGCCATGCCGCCCATCTCTGGCGCGGCCTGAGCCTGACCTTCCCCGACATTCATTTCCTGCAAGCCACCGCCACCGGCTGCCGCCCCCTCCACGGGGGCCCGGGCGAAGCCCGCTGCACTGAGCTGATCCGCCAGGTCTTCGACGACTTCCTGCCGAAGACCAGGCTGGACGGCATCATCCTCGCCGGACGCTGGCGCTCCGCCGACCTTCCCCGGATCGAGGCCACCATCGCCCACCTGGCGCGCTTCGCCCCCGACATCGTCGTCCTGGGCCCGGCCCCGGAATACGAGGGCGAATTCCCGCTCCTGCTCGCCCAGAGCGTCCATCACGGCGACCCGGACATCGTCACCCACGCCCAGGACACCAGCCGGCGCGACCTCGACACTGCCCTCGCCAGGGTCGTCGCCGCCACCCCCGCCCGCTACATCTCGATGCACGACATCCTCTGCCCCGGCGGCCAGTGCACCCGCATGACCGACGACGGCACGCCCGTGCAGTTCGACTACGGGCACCTGACCCTCCAGGGTGCCAAGCTGGTGGCTCAGCGCATCAGCGCCGTCTGGCGCCCTGGCTCGCCTCTGCTCAACTAGCGGCGGTCATAGGTGGATGGAGCGTCACGGCCGGCTGCTCTCCACCCTGGCAGCGCCAGCCTGCACACGAGGTCCTTCGCGATGGACGACGCGGGCGGCTTCATCGGCTAGATGGACTTCGACCCGCGCTGGGTCTCGCTCAACCGCGAGATGGGCGTGGTGTTCGAGAACCTAGAGCTGGTGGCCGAGGTCCGCGCCATCTTCCCCGACGAGACCGACCCGCAGAAGAGCTACCGCCCGGTCCTCTCCGAGAACGGCCGCCTCGTCTGGCAGGACCGCGGCCCGGATGGGCCGTGGGTGCACCCGCACGAACCGACGGCAGGACTATAGCGGCGGGTGGTCTCAACGGTGATGAGCTACCCGCCGGGGCAGTCGCAGTTGTAAACATTCAAATCTTTAAACACTTATCTAATTGCCTTTAGCTTATCTACATTGAGAGCTATCCGCCTATATCTTTCCGCAAACGCTTCACGACCTCCCTCCATTACTTCGCATATTGTCCTACGCACCTCTGCATCCTGCAGACATCCTTGCCGCTCGATATGAGCTTGACCACCGCGTGACGTCAACGCGACTACATACTCCGCATCGCCATTGACAACTATATTCGCATTGTGAGTTACGACAATCACTTGCCGCCTAATTTTCATGTCTTTAATTTGCTTTACAATCAGTCGGTACACTAGATTATTGTCTAGATCATCCTCAGGTTGATCTAGTATGATTGGATCATCTCCATACGGTAGCAAGAACGCCAGCAAGGCTGCCGTCTTCTGGCCAGGAGACCCTTCCTTGATAGCCCTAAAGTTATCACCATTCCCAGTCGGACTATGCAGTACTTGGACTGTATCCTCTGGATACCATATATCTAGCTTATCGATGACCTCTCCTGCTAATCCCTGAAGCATCGTTAGGAAGCGTCTGTCGGCACAGTCCCCATACGCAGCCGAGCCTGCTTTCCCTGCGGCGATTCGATTTCTTAGAGCCTCAACCTCTTGCTCCATCGCAAGTGGCGAATTTGCTTGGGACAGGCCGCCTAGTAAACTCTCGAAATCGCGGGAAAACCTGTCTCCAAGACAATTTAGTAGCGACCGCAAAGCCCCCTCTACACCATCAATGTCACCATATGGCACCACATCGATTCGAACATATTTGTTACCTCTCAACACTCGACCAACAAACTCAGACCGCCTTTTCGTCAATGAACGTCGCAACTCAAGAATACTTCTTTTACATTTGTCAATATCAGCATCTATTTCTTCTATCAGCTTTCTTGCAGTATTCACACGATCAAGGCGTTTTTCTACATAATCTATCTCGCCAATCACTTTATCAAATTCTAATGGATCATCTCCACCAATTTCAGCCAGTTTGTCACAAAGGCTTTGATATCGCTGAGAGCCCGTTTGAGAATGCACTCAGTGGCTGATGCGGCGTAGCAGCAGGCTGCCCATGGCGACCTGCACGAAGGCTTCGGACACATCGAGCCTGGCCTCGTAGTCCCGCACCAGGCGGCGCCAGCGAACCATCCAGCCGA
>NZ_JABGCL010000057.1 GCF_019800005.1 Geminicoccus harenae
TGCCGCCTTGCCCGCCCCCGGCCAGCCGCACAGCAAGACCCTCCATGCCTTCGTCGTGCCGGAGGAGGCCGCCGGTAGCGGGTTGGACAAGGCGATCCAGATCCTGGAGCGGCCGGGCCGCCGGCAACTGGATGGCCGCCCGCGCGTATCACTCGGGGACCGCAGCCCGTCCGCCGAGTTCGCCCGCCGCCGCTCCGTGCGCAGCTTCGCCGACACGCCCGTGCCGCGCGGCGCCCTCGACGGCCTGCTCGGCCGCCTGGCGGGCGAGGAAGGCGGGCTGGTGCGCCACCGCTACCCGTCCGCCGGCTCCCTTTATCCGGTCCAGGCCCATCTGCTGGTGAAGCCCGGCCGGGTGGACGGCATCGAGGGCGGCGCCTACTACCACGACCCGGTCGACCATGCCCTGGTCCGGCTGGCGCCCGACCTCCCGCCGCTCGGCACCGGCCACCCGCCGACCGCCCGGTCGCTGGACGAGGCCGCCTTCCTTCTGCTCCTGGTGGCCGACCTCGCCGTGCTGCGGCCGACCTATGGCGACGCCGCGCGCGACTTCTGCCTGCTGGAGGCCGGCTATCTCGGCCAGTTGCTGATGACCGACCTCCCGGACACGCTGGGCCTCCTGCCGGTCGGTGGGCTGCAGGTGGCAGGGCTGGCCGAAACCTTGGCCCTGCACGGTGATCAGGTGCTGGTCCATGCCCTGGCCGGCGGCGTCCCGGATGCCGCAAGCCGCCACGGCAGCCTCGCGGCCGACTTGCAGCGCCACTTGGCCCGGCATCTGCCGGACTACATGGTGCCGCGCCGGATCACGCTCCTGCCCAGCCTGCCGCTCAGCGCCAATGGCAAGGTCGACCGACAGGCCCTGCGTCCGCCAGCCGAGCCCCTACCAGCCGCGGCCAGCGCCGAGACCGAAGTGGTCCGCGCCCTGGTCGGCGAGATCCTGGGCAGCAATGCCATCGGCGACCACGCCAACCTGTTCGACCTGGGCGCCACCTCGCTGCATCTGGTCCGGCTCCAGTGCCGCCTGGCCGAGCAGCGTGGCGGGCGGGCGCCGGCCGTGGTCGACCTGTTCCGCCTGCCGACCGTCGCCGACATCGCCCGGCATCTCGCCGAAGCCCCGGCCAGTGCTGCCGTGGCCGACGGCAACGCCCGCGCCCAGCGCCGCCTGGAGGCGCGCCGCCGCGCCCTGCCGCAGGACCGGCAGGCCCGATGAGCGGATCGATCGCGATCATCGGCATGGCCGCCCGCTATCCGGGCGCTCCCGACCTCGATGCGTTCCGCGACCTCCTGTTCGCGGGCCGCGACGCGGTCAGCCGGATCGGCCCCGACGAACTTGCCGCCGAGGGCGTGCCGGAGGCGCTGATCCGGGACCCGCACTACGTGGCGGCCGCCGCCGTGCTGGACGGGATCGACCGGTTCGACGCTGCCCGCTTCGCCATCCCGCCGCACGAGGCGGTGCTGATGGACCCCCAGCAGCGCGCCCTCCTGCAGGTGGCCGCCGACGCCCTGGACGATGCCGGCCTCGATCCCGGACAGGGCGGCCTGGCGATCGGCGCCTTTGCCGGTGCCGCGATCAGCACCTACCTGCTCACCCGCCTGGCCCCGCACGTCCTGGCCGGCCCCAGCTCCGCCGCCCAGCTCACCGCGATCACCGGCAACGACAAGGACTATGTGGCGGCCCAGCTCGCCTACCGGCTGGACCTGCAGGGCCCGGTCGTGAGCGTGCAGACTGCCTGCTCCACCTCGCTGGTCGCCGTGCACCTGGCCTGCCAGAGCCTGCTCAACGGCGAATGCGACGCCGCCCTGGCCGGCGGGGTCAGCATCCGCGTCCCGCACCGGGTCGGCTACCTCCACCAGTCCGAAGGCATGCTCTCCCCGTCTGGCCGCTGCCGCAGCTACGGCGCCGAGGCGGATGGCACGATCTTCGGCAGCGGCTGCGGCGTGGTGGTGCTCAAGCGCCTGGACGACGCGCTGGCCAGCGGCGACCCGATCCGCGCGGTGATCCTGGGCAGCGCCATCAACAATGACGGTGCCCGCAAGGTCGGCTTCTCCGCACCCAGCCAGGAGCGCCAGGCCGCCGTGGTCAGCGAGGCCATGGCCGTGGCCGGGATCGGCCCGGACGGGATCGGCTGCATCGAGGGCCACGGCACCGGCACGCCGCTGGGCGACCCGATCGAGGTGGCGGCCCTGGCCGGCATCTTCGGCGGCCGGCCGCAAGGGTCCGTGGCGCTCGGCTCGGTGAAGTCCAATATCGGCCATACCGAGACCGCCGCCGGCATCGCCGGCCTGATCAAGGCCGTCCTGATGCTGGAGGCGGGCCGCCTGGCGCCGACCCTGCACGCGGCCCAGCCGAACCCGCGCATCGGCCTGGAACGCACCCCGTTCCGCCTCCTCCAGGTGGCCGAGCCCTGGCAGGGGCCGCGCCGGGCCGGGGTCAGCTCGTTCGGCATCGGCGGCAGCAATGCCCATCTCGTGCTGGAAGCCGCCCCCGCCCCGGCACCCCGCCGTCCCCGCCCGGCGCCCACGCCCGGCCGGCGCTACTGGTACCTGCCGCCCCGGCAGCCGGGCGACCTGCTCTCCGCGGCCACCGCCAGCGGGCAGGGCAGCTTCCTGCACGAGGCCGACCTGTCGCTCGCGACCGATCCGCTCCTCGCCGATCACCAGGTCAATGGGCGGGTCCTCCTGCCCGGCGCCGCCTATCCCGTGAGCCTGCTCGAGCGCGGCATCACGGCTATGGAAGGCCTGGCCATCCATGCGCCGGTGGAGATCCCTACCGAAAACGGCATCCCGTTCCGCCTGGTCCTGGAGCCCGGTCGCCGCGCCCGCTGGTTCTGCCAGGTGAACGACCACTGGCAGCCAGCCGCGGAAGCCGGCCTGCCCGCCGCCGCGCCCGGCCTGACCGGTCCGCCCGACATCGCCATCACTGGACAGCTCGATGCCGAGGCCTGGTATGCCCGGCTCGACGCCGCCGGCCTCCGCTTCGGCCCGGCATTCCGCTCGCTGGCCGAGGTCGCGACCGCTGCGCAGGCGGCCAGGGTCCGGCTGCGTCCGGGCTGCCCGCCGCTCGCGATCATCGATGCCGGCCTGCAGGCGGTCGCGGCGGCGTTCGCGGGTGAGGGCGGCGGCTACCTGCCCACCGCCTTCGGCCGCCTGGACCTCGACCCCGCCATCGCCAGCGCCACGACCGCCACCGCCCGGCTCGAAACGACCGGCGACGGCAGCGTCACCGCCGGCATCTGGTGGACCGACGCGCAGGGCCGGACCGTGGGCCAGGCCCAGCGGGTCGTGTGCCGCAAGGCCGCCGCCCCGGCCGACCCCTTCTACCGCCTGGCCTGGCGGGCGGAGGTCCCGGACCGGATCGCCGCCGTCCACGAGCGGCTGGAGCGGATCGCCGCCGGCTTTGCCGCGCAGGCCGGCAGCGTCGCGGAGGTGGCACCTCGTCACCAGCGCTATGCCGCCCTCCTGGCCTGTCATGCCGCGGAAGACCGCCGCTTCCCGGCGCCGGCCGAGGAGGCGGCGCGCCTGGCCGACGAGCATCCCGACCATCGCCACGAGATCGAGCTGGTCGCCCGCACCGGCCGCGCTCTGCCCGAGATCCTGGCCGGCCGGCGTGACGTCCTGGACATCCTGTTCGATGGCGATGGGCCGACCGGCGCCTATGCCGGCTCTGGCCTGACCGACGCGGTCAACGCGGCGGTCGCCGCCGTCGCCGCCGGCACTTCTGCCAAGCGCGTGTTGGAGATCGGCGGCGGCACCGGTGCTACCACCGCGGCGATCCTGCCGGTGCTGCCCAAGGACGCCGACTATCTGTTCACCGACATCGGCAGCGCCTTCCAGGGTGCGGCGGCCGTGCGCTTCGCCCACCACCCGGGCTTTCGCACCGGCCTGCTCGACATCACCGGCGACCCAATCGCCCAGGGCATGGCGGCCGGCAGCTTCGACCTGATCATCGCCGCCAACGTCCTCCATGTCGTGCCGGACCTGCGCCTAGCCCTGGCGCAGATCACCCGCCTGCTGGCCCCGGGCGGCCGCCTGCTCCTGGTGGAAGGCACGGCCTCCGTCGCCCGCCTCGACCTGGTGTTCGGCGCCACTGAAGGCTGGTGGAGCTTCGCCGACCCGCTGCGCCCGGACCACCCGCTGCTGCCGGCGGAGCGCTGGCAGGGCCTGTTCGGCGAAGCCGGCCTGGCAGCGCCCGCTACCGTCTTCCATTCCGGCACCCAGGCGGTCCTGACCGCCGTCCGCCCGCCGGCCGGAACCTGGCTGGCGCTGGGCGGCCATGCCGGGATCGCGGCCGGGCTCGGCCTGGACTGGGCAGCACGACTGCCGGACGGGCCGGTCGAGGGGGTCGTGGCCCTGCCGGCCCTGGCCGGGCTTCCAGCACAGGAGGCACTGGCCCAACTCACCGCCCTGACCCGCGAGCTGGCGCTGCAGGCAGCGCCGCCACGCCTGCTGGTGCCGACCCTGTCCGCCGAGCGTGTCGCCGCCAATGAGCGCGCCTCAGCGGATGGCGCTGCCGTCACCGGCTTCGTCCGCACCCTCGCCCTGGAGCATCCGGAGCTGCGGCCGCGCTCGGTCGACCTGGAGGCCCTGGATCCCGCGGCACTCGCCGCCGAGATGGCGCTGGCCGATGCCGAGGACCGCACGGCCTGGCGCGGCGGCCGCCGCCTGCGCGCCCGCCTGGAAAAACTGCCGCCCAGGCCGGCACCCACATGGCGCCTGCGCTCCGACCTCGGCCGCGAGCCGCTGCCCCGGCCGGCTCCCGGTCCCGGCCAGGTCGTGGTCCGGGTGCTGGCGGCCGGGCTGAACTTCAAGGACGTGCTGATCGCGGGCGGCCTGGTGCCGGCCGACCACCTGGGCGGCGAATGCGCCGGCGAGATCGTAGCCCTCGGCAGCGATGTCCAGAGCTTGGCAGTGGGCCAGAAGGTGATCGCGGTCGGCGCCGGTGCCCTCGCCCATTACCTGGTGGCCGACCAGGCCCTGGTCGTCCCGCTGCCGCCCGGACTGTCTGCCGCACAGGGTGCTGCCCTGCCGGTCGCCGGCGTCACCGCCTGGCATGCCACGCGCGGCCTGGAGCCCGGCCAGCGCGTCCTCGTCCACAGCGCCACCGGTGGTGTCGGCCAGTTCGCCCTGCGCCTCGCCAGGGCGGCCGGTGCCGAGGTGGTCGCCACGGCCGGCACCGATGCGCGCCGCACCTGGCTGCGTGCCCAGGGCATCGCCGAGGTCCACTCCTCCCGCGACACCGCGTTCGCCGCCGCGGCCCCGGTGGATCGCGTCATTGGTGCTGTCGCGGGCGAGGTGCGCCACGCCAGCCTGGACCTGCTGCGCCCGGGCGGCCGCTTCGTCGAGCTCGGCCGGGTCGACCTGCTGACCGCTGAGGAGGTGCACCGCCTCCGGCCGGACATCGCCTACGAGCTGGTGGAGCTGGACCGGGTGGACGCCGCCGCCTTCGGCCGGCTCCTGCGCGAGCTGGTCGCGGCCGTCGCCGCCGACGCGACCCTCCTGCCGACGCTCACGACCCTGCCACTGACAGAAGCCGGACAGGCACTGGCCGCACTGCGCCAGGCGGAGCATCTGGGCAAGCTCGTCCTCCTCCCGGACTGGCCGGTCCCGATCCGCGCGGACGGCACCTATCTCGTCACCGGCGGCCGCGGCGGGATCGGTCCGGACGTGGTCGAGTGGCTGCGCGAGCGGGGTGCTGGTGCAGCCCTCACGCTGAGCCGCACCCCCTCCGACCTGCCCGGTGCCATCACCGGCGACGTGGCCGATCCCGCCAGTCTGGCACGGGTCGCCGACCACATCGCCGAGCACCGCCTGCCGCCGCTTCGCGGCGTCATCCATGCCGCCGGCGTCCTGGCCGACCGTGCGATCACGGGCCTCACGCATGGCGAGATCGCCGCCCCGCTCCGGGCGAAGCTGGCCGGTGCCCGCGCGATCGCCAGCTTCTGGCCGGACCTTGAGCTGTTCCTCGCCTTCTCGTCTGCCGGTGCTGTGCTGGGCTCGCCCGGCCAGGCCAGCCATACCGCCGCATCGGCCGCCCTGGACGCCTTCACGGCCGGCCGGGGCGTCACGATCGACTGGGCCGCCTGGGCCGGCAAGGGCGCCGCGGTGGCGCGTGGCACCGATGCCCGCCTCGCCCGGATCGGCGTCGGGACGATCGACCGCGCGACCGCGGTCCGTGCCCTGGACCGGGCACTGGACCGCGACGCTGCCCATCTGGTCGTGCTGCCGATCGACTGGCAGACGTTCCATGCCGAGGCCGCCCCGCCCGTGCTGGCGGAACTGCTCCTGCCCAGGTCGGTCCCTGCCACATCCGGGGACGCGCCGGCCCCGCCGGAACGGCCGGCGATGCTGGGGCTCGATGCGCTCCGCCGGCAGGTGGTGGAGACCTGCGCTCGGCTGCTGCCGCCCGGCCAGCCGCTCGACCCGCGCCGGGCCCTGACCGACCAGGGCATGGACAGCCTGGGTGCGCTGGAGCTGCGCAACCGGCTGGGGCAGCTCGTCGGCACCCGCCTGTCCGCCACTCTTCTCTTCGACCATCCGAGCGTGGAGGCCCTGGTCGCCCATCTGGCGGCGGAACAGGGGCTAGCGGTGCCGCAGGAGCCGGCAGCCCCGCCCGCCGCCGCTGCGCTGCCCCCGCCCGCCGCCGACCCGGACAATCTCGACGACGCCGCCCTGGACGAGGAGCTGGCGCGGTTTGAGCGCATGCTGGCAGAGGACGACGCGTGAGCCCTGACGACGAGCGCAGCATCAAGCAGCAGACCCTGCGGCTGCTCGGCAAGATGCAGGCCCGGGTCGACGCGGCCGAGTCGCGCCTGCGCGCCCCGGCGGCGATCCTGGGCATCGGCCTGCGCTTTCCCGGTGCCGATACGCCCGACGAGTTCTGGGCGGCACTGGCGGCAGGGCAGGACCTCGTGCGCGAGGCGCCGCCCGAGCGCTGGAAGCTCGCCGACCCGGCCTCGCCCGCGCGCTTCGGCGGCTTTCTCGACGAGGTCGACCGGTTCGATGCCGACTTCTTCGGCATCAGCCCGCGCGAGGCGGCGTCGATGGACCCGCAGCAGCGCCTGGTCCTGGAGGTCGCCTGGCATGCGCTGGAGGATGCCGGGATCCGCGCCGACCTCCTGGAAGGCAGCCGCACCGGCGTGTTCCTCGGCATCTGCACCGCCGACTATGGCCGGCTGGGCGATGCCGGGACCCGCAGCGAGGACGGCTATGCCGCCACCGGCGGTGCGCCAGGCGTGGCCGCCGGCCGGCTCGCCTACGCGCTGGGCCTGACCGGCCCGGCCCTGGTGGTCGACACCGCCTGCTCCTCCTCCCTGGTCGCCACCCATCTGGCGATCCAGGCGCTGCGCGCCGGGGAATGCGACCTGGCGATCGCCGGCGGCGTCAACCTGACGCTTGCCCCGTTCGGTGCGGAGACGCTGGGCCGGATGCAGATGCTGGCCCCGGACGGCCGCTGCAAGGCGTTCGACGCCCGGGCGGACGGGTTCGTGCGCGCCGAGGGCTGCGGCATCCTGGTGCTCAAGCGCCTGGGCGACGCGACCCGCGACGGCGACCGGATCCGTGCCGTGATCCGCGGCAGCGCCGTCGGCCAGGACGGCCGCTCCGCCGGCCTCACCGCACCGTCGCGCCCGGCCCAGGAGGCGGTGATCCGCGCAGCATTGGCCAATGCCGGGATGGAGCCCGGTGAGGTCGACGCGATCGAGGCGCACGGCACCGGCACCGCCCTCGGCGACCCGATCGAGATGCACGCGCTGGCCCGGGTGTTCGCCGGGAGCGACCGGCCGCTCTTCGTCGGCTCGGTGAAGAGCAATATCGGCCATGCCGAGGCGGCGGCCGGGGTGGCCGGCCTGATCAAGGCGGCACTGATGGCCGAGCGCGGTGCGATTCTGCCCTCCATCCATTTCGAGCGGCTGAACCCGCATGTCGAGCTGGACGGCGTCGACATCCGCGTGCCCGTCGTGCTGGCGGCCACACCGCCGCGCGCCATCGGCGTGAGCAGCTTCGGCTTCAGCGGCACCAACGCCCATCTGCTGGTCGGCCCGCCGCCCCCGGCCGCCGCGCCCGCCGTCGCCGCTGACGAAACGAACCCGGGCCTCCTGATCTCGGCGCATACCGAGGCGGCACTGCAGGCACTGGTCGCCGGGTACCGGCGGATCCTCGACGCCGACCCCGCTTCGTTCCCCCGGCTCGCCCGCGCCGCCGCCCACCAGCGCGCCCGGCTGCGCTGGTGGGTCCATGCCTTCTCCGCCGCCGATCTGGCCACCGCCGCTCCCAGCCAGGCACCCCATCCGGCCGTCGACGCCCCGGCGGGCCCGCACGTGCCGCTGCCGCTCTACCCCTTCCAGCGCCAGCGCTTCTGGCTGGACACTGCCGGCGCTACCGCGCGTGCCACCCGTGATCCGGACGGCGCGACGGTGCTGGAAACCCAGCTCTGGCCGGGCGCACCGCTGGTCGCCGAGCATGTGGTGAACGGCCGGCCGCTCCTGCCGGCCGCGGCGATCCTGCTGAACCTAGCTGCCGCCGCCACCGCCGCGGGCCAGAACGGCAGCCTCGCCGACATCGAGTTCCTGGCCCCCGTCGAGGTCCGCCATCCAAGGCGGCTGCGGACAATGGCGGACCAGACCATCCGCTGCTTCGTCGAGGACGAGACCTGGCAGCTCAGCGCCCAGGCCCGGCCGGCCGAGCCGGCAGCAGCGCCGGGAACGGCCGATCTCGACCAACTCCACGCCGCTTGTCCCGACCCGGTGGACCCGGCCGCGTTCCATGCCTGGCTCACAACGACCGGGCTGCGGTTCGGCCCGACCTATGACACCCTGCGTCAGATCCGTCGCGGCCCTGGCCAGGTGCTGGCCCGGCTGGAATCGCCACTCCCGGAGATCGCGCTCGACGCGGCGCTCCGCGCAGTAGGCACGCTTCATCTGGGTACCGGCGGTGCCGTGCGGATCCCTGCCCGGATCGGCGCTTTCCACCGGTTCGCCCCGCTGGAAACGGCGCGCTGGGTGTCCGCCCGGGTGGCGGAGCGGGACGGGACGACCCTGGCCACGCTCGACCTGTTCGACGAAGCCGGCCAGCCGGTCGCCCGGGTCGAGCGGCTGGAACTGCGTGCCGCCGCCGCACCGGCCGAGATCTGGCGGGACTGGCTCCACGCGGTGCGCTGGGAGCCGGGGCCGGATCTCGCCGAGGCCGCGGCGATCACGGCACCGCTTGTCGGCAGCGCCGAGCATGGCCGCCGCCTGGATGCCCTGGCCGCCCGCTATGCCCGCGACGCGGTCAAGGCGGTTGCTGAGCCGACCGTGGCCCTGCGCCATCTGCCCCTCTACCGCCAGCTCCAGGTCCTGGCGGCCCATGCCGAAGCGGCCGAGCCCCCGGAAGACGGGCCGGAACTCGACCTCCTGCACCGCTGCGGCCGAGCACTGCCCGCGATCCTGCAGGGTCAGACCGATCCGCTGGCCGTGCTGTTCGCCGATGGTGGGCCTGCAGCGATCTATCAGGACGCCCCGGCCTACCAGGCCGGCAACGCGCTGGTGGCGCTGGCCGCCCGCTTCGCCGCCCATCCGGCCGGCCGTCTGCGCGTGCTGGAGATCGGTGCCGGCACGGGCGGCACCACCGCCGCCGTCCTGGACGCCCTCGGGCCGGAGCGGACCGACTACTGGTTCACCGACGTTTCCCGGAGCTTCCTGGAGCAGGCGGCCAGCCGCTTTCCCGGACTGGAAGCCCGCCTGCTCGACATCGAGCGGCCCCTGGCCGGCCAGGACATCCCCGAGGGCCAGTTCGACCTGGTCGTGGCGGCCAATGTCCTCCACGCCACTGCCGACCTGCGCCAGGCCCTCCGCCATGCCGCGTCGGCGCTGCGCCCCGGCGGCTCCCTGGTGCTGCTGGAAACCACCACGCAGGGCGGCTGGATCGACCTGGTGTTCGGCCTGACCGAGGGCTGGTGGCGCTTTGCCGACCGCGACCTGCGCCAGGCCTACCCGCTGCTCACCGAAGCCGCCTGGACGTCCCTGCTGGCCGAGGAAGGCTTCGACATCCTGCCCCTGCCGGGCCCGCATGGCGTCCTGCCCGGCCAGACCGTCCTCCTGGCCAGGCGGCACCAGCCGGTCCGGGTCGTGGCGGACCCGGGCCAGGGCAGCGTCGCCCAGCGCTGCATGGCCCTGGTCGAGGCGGTCCGCGCCTTGCCTGCCACCACACGCCGTGTCGTGCTGCAGACCAGGAACACCGCGACCGATTTGGGTGCCGCCGCGCTTTGGGGCATGGCGCGCACGCTGCGCCGCGAGCGGCCGGAACTGGACATACGCTGCCTGGACCTCCCCGACGGTGCGCCCGAAGCGGCCCTGGCCGAGGAGGATTTCGCGGGCGAGGCCGAGATCGTCCGAACGGGCCGGCAGCGCCTGGTCCCGCGCCTGGCCGCCGTCCAGCTGCAGGGCGAGCAGAAGTCGCTCGATCCGGACGCCTGCTACCTCGTCACCGGCGCCTTCGGCGGCCTGGGGCCGGTGATCGCCGAACATCTGGTGGATGCCGGTGCCCGCCGCCTCCTGCTGGTCGGCCGCACCCTGCCTGCCGGTGATGACCGCTTCGCCGCCCTGTCCGCCCGCGGCGTCGAGCTGCGGCTGGAAGCCTGCGATCTGGCCGATCCCGCGGCGCTGAGGGCACTCCTGGCCCGGGCCGGGCCGATCCGCGGCGTCGTCCATGCCGCCGGCCAGCTGGCCGACGCCACGTTCGACCGCCTGGACCTGCACAGCCTCGAGCAGGTCCTGCGGGCCAAGGTGGATGCCGCCGACCTCCTGGACCGGTGCCTGCCCGACGCCGACCCGTTCATCCTGTTCTCGTCGGCCGTGGGCACGTTCGGCTCCGCCGGGCAGGCCGCCCATGTCGCCGCCAGCCTGGCCCTGGACGCCATCGCGCGGCGCCGGCGGGAGCGGGGTGCCGCGGCGGTCAGCATCGCCTGGGGCGCCTGGGACCGGATCGGCGCCGCAGCCGGCCGCACCGACCTGCACGGCCGGCTCCAGGCCCAAGGCCTGGGCACCATCCCGCCCATCGCCGGCCGCGCCATCCTGGATTCCGCCCGCGGCAGCGACACCCCGACCTTCCTCGCCTTGCCGATCGATCGCCCGGCCTTTCTCGCGAGCTTCGGCACGGACCGCCTGCCCGACCTGCTGGCCGACTGGCAGCCGGCTACAACCAGGCCGGCCGAACCGGCGAGGCTGCCTGACCCGTCCCCGGCACCCGTGCAGTCCATGGCGGCGACGGTGGCAGCGGAGGCCGCCCGGATCCTCGGCCATGCCGATCCCCGCCGGCTGCCGACCGGGACCAGCCTGTTCGAGCTGGGCCTGGACTCGCTGATGGCGGTGCAGTTGCGCAATCGCCTGTTCGAGCGGTTCGGCGAGCCCGCCGCCAGCACCACCCTGCTGTTCGACCACCCGACCCTCGATGCGCTGGCCACCCATCTGGAAGGAGCCGCCCGCCCGGCCGCTCCGCCCACCGCGGCACCGAAACAGTCCGCTAATGAGCCCATCGCGATCATCGGCATTGGCTGCCGCTTCCCCGGCGGCGGTGCCGATCCCGCTTCGTTCTGGCAGTCGCTGCTGGAAGGCAGCGATGCGATCGGCCCGCTGCCCGAGCTGCGCCGCGAGCTCCCGGGCCACGAGGGGGCGGGGCTCGAGGCCGGCTTCCTGCCCGACATCGCCGCATTCGACCCGACCTGGTTCGGCATCTCGCCGCGCGAGGCGCCCTATATCGACCCGCAGCACCGCCTATTGCTCGAGGTCGCCAGCGAGGCGCTGGCCGATGCGGGCCTCGACCCGAGGGACGTGGCCGGCAGCCGTACCGGCGTGTTCGTCGGCATGTGCAACTACGACTATGCCGCGATCGCCGCCGCCGGCGACCAGGTGGAGGGCTATGCCGGCACCGGCTCGGCGCCATCGATCGCGGCCGGCCGGCTCGCCTACACGCTAGGGCTGAACGGCCCGGCCCTGGTTACCGACACCGCCTGCTCCTCCTCGCTGGTGGCCGTCCATCTGGCGGTCGGCAGCCTGCGCGCCGGCGAATGCGGCATGGCGATCGCGGGCGGCGTCAACCTGATCATGGGCGGCGGCACCACCACCGCCCTCGGGCAGCTCCAGATGATGGCGCCCGACCGGCGCTGCAAGGCGTTCGACGACCGGGCCGATGGCTTCGTGCGCGGCGAGGGCTGCGGCTTGGTCCTGCTCAAGCGCCTTTCCGACGCCGAGCGCGACGGCGACCCGGTCCATGCCGTGATCCTGGGCTCCGCCCTGAACCAGGACGGCCGCTCCGCCGGCCTGACCGCACCCAGCGGTGCCGCGCAGGAGGCGGTGATCCGCGCCGCCCTGGCCAATGCCGGTCTGGAGCCGGACACGATCGACCTGGTGGAGGCGCATGGCACCGGCACAGCACTGGGCGATCCCATCGAGGTCCATGCCCTGCGCGACCTGTTCGGCGCGCGTTCCCGGCCGCTTTGGGTGGGGGCGATCAAGACCAATATCGGCCATGCCGAGGCGGCCGCTGGCATTGCCGGCCTGATCAAGGCGGGCATGGCGCTCCGTCACGGCGTGCTGCCGGGCAACCTCCATTTCCGCCGGCTGAACCCGCACATCGCACTGCACGACGCCGACCTGCGCTTCCCCGCCGAGCCGGTGCAGGGCCCGTTCCGCCACGCCGGCGTCAGCTCGTTCGGCTTCAGCGGCACCAACGCCCATGTCGTGCTCGCCGCCCCGCCGGCCGGAACGGTGGCGCGGCCACCGCTGCCGGCACCCGCCTTCCAGCGCCGCCGCTACTGGGTCGAGCCACGCCGCCAGCGCAGCCTGCCCAGGGCAGCCGGCCACCCGCTGCTCGGCCGCCGCCTGCGTTCCGCCGTGGCGCAGCGGCAGTTCGAGCAGCAGTTGGACCCGACTAGCCCGCCCTGGCTGGCCGACCACCGGGTCGAGGGCCGGGTGATCCTGCCGGCCGCGGCGATGGTCGAGATGATGCTGGCGGCCGTGGACGGGCCGGATCCGGTCCGGCTGACCGATCTCGCCTTTCATGCGCCGCTCGACCTCGGCACCGAGCCGGTCCTGCACACCGTGCTGGACCCCGATGCCCGGACCGTCACGATCTTCCACGTGCCGGATGACGATGCGGCACCCTTCGCGAAGCTGGCCGAGGCCCGCTTCGGCACCGCACCGGCTCCCGAACCAGTCGAGCTGCCGGCCGAAGGACAGCAGCTCGACCCATCGGCCCTCTACGTCGCCTTCGCCCGCAGCGGCTTGGCCTACGGCCCGGCCTTCCAGGGGCTGGCCACACTCCACCGCCAGGCCGATACGGCCGTGGCGGAGCTGGCGCATCGGCCGGACTCCGCCTTCCGCCTCGATCCCCGGTTGCTGGACGCGGCCTGGCAGGCCCTGGCGGCGCTGCTGCCCGAGGACACGGACGGCACCTGGCTCCTGGCCGGCGTGGAACGGCTGGACTGGTTCGGCGGCACGCCCCGCCGGGCTCTGGTCCGCAAGGCGGGGCCGCAGCGCTTCGACGCGCTGCTCCTGGACGAGGGCGGGCGCGTCGTGGCGGCCTGCCATGGCATCGGCATGGCCCGGATCGCCCGGGCCGGCAGTGCCGCCGCGATCCACGATCTCCGCTTCTCGCCGGTTCCGCCGGACGCCCCGGCCGATCCCCGCCCGCGCCGCATCCTCGACCTGCGCGGCCAGTCCGATCCATTAGCCTTGTTCGGGCAGGTGCTGGCTGCCGTCGCCGAGGAAGCCGCCGCCGCAGCGTCGCGGCCCCTGCTGCTCCTGACCGATGGCGCCTTCTCCGGCACCGATCCCGCCCAGGCCGCCGCGATCGGCCTTGCCGGCACGATCGCCGCCGAACTGCCCGAGCTCGACCCGTGCCTGCTCGACGGCAGGCCGGAGGTGGTGCCGCCGCTGCCGGCCGACCCGGCCTTGCGCCTGCTCTGCCTCCGGAACGGCCAGCTTGCCTGCCTGGAACTCGAGCCGCGCGAGCCGGCCGAGCTGCCGCTCCCCGCCGGCAGCTTCGCCCTGCGGCGCGACCAGGCCGCCACCAGCCGCTCGCTCGCCTGGGAAGCCCGCACGCCGCCCAGGGCCGGGCCGGGCGAGGTCGTGGTCGAGATCGCCGCGGCCGGCATCAACTTCCGCGACGTGATGAACCTGCTGGGCCTCTATCCGGGCGATGCCGGGGCGCCGGGCGTGGAATGCGCGGGCGTGGTCGCCGAGCTCGGCCCGGGCGTCACCACGCTGCGGGAAGGCGACGTGGTCGTCGCGATCGCCGCCGGCTGCTTTGCCGACCGGGTGGTGGTCGATGCCCGCTTGGCCCGGCCGGTCCCGCTAGGCCTCGACTGGAGCAGCGTCGCCGGCCAGCCCGTCGCCTACCTCACCGCCATGCTTGCCCTGGAGGGTCTCCGGCCAGGCGAGCGGGTGCTGGTCCATGCCGGAGCCGGCGGTGTCGGCCATGCCGTCCTCGCCCTGGCCCGTGCTGCCGGTGCCCGTCTCGTCGCCACCGCGGGCAGCGCGGCCAAGCGCAGCTATCTGCGCAGCTTCGGCGATATCGAGGTCCACGATTCGCGCAGCCTGACCTTCACCGCCACCCGGCCGCCGGTCGACCGCCTGATCAACTGCCTGACCAGCGACGCCATCCCGGCCTCCCTCGACCTGGTGGCGCCGGGCGGCCGCTTCGTCGAGCTGGGCCGCGCGGGGATCTGGAGCGAGGCGGCGGCCAACGCGCGGCGCCCCGACATAAGCTACGAGATCCTGGCGCTCGACCGGCTGATCACGGCCGACCCGGCCCGGGTCGGCGCCATGCTCGACCAGGTCCTGGCCGGGCTGGCCGACCGCAGCCTGCCGCCGATCCCGGTCCGCCCGCTGCCGCTCCCCCGCCTGCCGGAGGCGGTGCGCGAGCTGGAAGCCGCGCGCCATGTCGGCAAGCTGGTGCTGCGCCGCCCGCGTTTCCGCCCCGACGCCACCTATCTCGTCACCGGCGGCACCGGTGCGCTGGGCCGGGCACTGCTGGGCTGGCTCGCCGAGAATGGTGCCCGCCACCTCCTGGTGCTGGCCCGCCGCCCGCAGCCGGTCACCCTGCCGGACGCCCGGGTGCGGGTAGTTGGCGTCGACATCGCCGACGAGCCCGCCGTCGCGGCGGTCCTGGCCGGGCTCGACCACCCGCTGAAGGGCGTCTTCCACCTGGCCGGCGCGCTGGACGACGGCGTCCTGTCCGCCCAGACGCCGGAGCGGCTGGTCACGGCCCTGCGCCCCAAGCTGGAGGGTGCCCTGGTCCTCCACCGCCTGACCAGCACCGCAGCGCTCGACCATTTGGTCCTGTTCGGCTCGCTGGCCGGGCCCGCCGGTGCCGCAGGCCAGGCCAACTATGCCGCCGCCAACGCCGCACTGGCCGCACTCGCCCGCCGCCGGCAGGCGGACGGCCTGCCGGCACTGCTGGTCGATTGGGCCGCCTGGTCCGGCTCGGGCATGGCCGCCGGCCGTGCCGGGGCCGCGATCGCACCGGCGGCGGCCCTGGAGGCGCTGGGCGAGCTGCTGTGCGGCACCACGCTCGAAGCCGCGGTGCTGCCCGCCGCCGCGGTGGCCGCCGTGACCACGACCGCGGAACCGGTCCTCGACCTGGACGGGCTGCCCGCCAGTGAGCGCCGCTTCCGCCTGGACGAGCTGGTTCGGTACCATGCGCGCCAGGTGCTGGAGCTGGGCGACCTGCCACTCGACCCGGCCCGGCCGCTCACCGAGCTGGGCCTCGATTCCCTGATGGCGGTGGAGCTGCGCAACGCCCTGGTCCGTGCCCTGGCCCGCCCGCTCCCGCCGACCCTGGTGCTGGACCATCCGTCGGTCGAGCTGCTGACCGCCCATCTGGCGACCCTCTGGACCGAGCCGCCGCCCGTGCCTCCGTCGCCGCCACCGGCCAGCCCGACCCAAGACCCGCCGGCCGACGACGCCTCGGTCATCGACGAACTGGAACAGGAGCTGCTCCGTGCCGGCTACTGAACGCGACCTGAACCAGGCCGGCGTGGCCGCCGCGCGCCGCGCCCTCGCGATGATCCGCGACCTGCAGGCCAAGCTCGCCGCCGCCGAAGGCGCCGCTTGCACCCCGATCGCCGTGGCCGGCCTCGCCTGCCGCTACCCCGGCGCGGACGACCCCGACAGCTACTGGGCGCAGCTCGCCGCAGGCCGCGACGCCATCACCGAGGTCCCGCCGGAGCGCTGGGACATCGACACCTGGTACGACCCGGACCCTGACCGCCCCGGCAAGATGTCGTCCCGCTGGGGCGGGTTCCTTCGGGGAGTCGACCGGTTCGACGCCGCCCATTTCGCCATCACCCGCCGGGAGGCGGAGGCGCTCGATCCCCAGCACCGGCTGCTGCTGGAAACCAGCTGGCACGCGCTGGAGGATGCCGGGATCGCGCCGGATTCCCTGTTCGGCAAGCAGCTCGGCATCTTCGTGGGCCTCAGCACCAACGACTATGGCACGCTGCTGGGTGCCGGCCGGGGTGCCGAGTGGATCGACGCCTATGCCAGCATCGGCAATGCGCAGAGTGCTGCTGCCGGCCGGCTCGCCTACAGCCTGGGCACCCATGGCTCGACCCTGGTGGTCGACACGGCCTGCTCGTCCTCCCTGGTGGCCCTCCATCTGGCGATCCAGTCCCTGCGCACCGGCGAGTGCGAGGTGGCGCTGGCCGCGGGCGTGAACCTGATCCTCTCGCCCGAGCTCACCATCAACTTCTCCAAGGCGCGCATGCTGGCCGCGGACGGCCGCTGCAAGCCGTTCTCCGCCGGTGCCGACGGCTATGTCCGCGCCGAGGGCTGCGGGGTGGTGGTGCTGCGCCGTGCGGCTGCCGGGGTGCGGGCGCGAGCGCTGGTGCTGGG
>NZ_JABGCL010000058.1 GCF_019800005.1 Geminicoccus harenae
CCGTGCTTCCGGCAGATCTCGGCAACCGGCAGCCCGGCCTGACCCTCCTTCAGGATCCCGATGATCTGCTCTTCGCTGAACCGGCTCTTCTTCATCGTCCGTCTCCTGATCGACGGACCCTAGCTTCAGACCGAGGGCATTTCAGGGGGCAAGGTCACAGGACTTCGCAGCCGAGCTGGCAGGCCTGCCCGGCAGCTATGCACCGCCGGCGGGCGCGCTCCTGCTGGCGCGTGACGAAGCCGGCCGGCCACTCGGCTGCGTAGCGCTCCGCCCGCTCGACCCGCCATCGTTGTGCGAGATGAAGCGCCTCTACGTGGCACCCGCAGGCCGGGGCCTGGGGCTCGGCCGGGCACTGGTCGAGGCCGCGCTCGCGGCTGCCAGAACTGCTGGCTATCGGGAGATGCCGCCTGGACACGCTGCCCGACATGACAGCCGCCATCGCGCTCTACCGGCAGATGGGCTTCCGGCCGATCCCTGCCTATTACGAGACCCCGGTGACGGGCACGTTGTTCCTGGGCCGGCCCCTGCAGGACGATGCTGCCGCCTAGCCTCGGTGCCACGGGTGCTGGCAGTGCGTCCTGGCGGGCCTGCTGGCCAGCATATTCCCCGCACGTCACCGGAAGAACACGACAGTCACCGTACTCTGCGAACAGCACGGTGTCGGCAACTGCCCTTAAAGTCCCTGGTATCGCGACTGCCTGCGGATGTCAGGTCCATGATCACCGCCGACCAAGCCCATGACGTCATCACCGCCGCCCGATCGACGGCGACGGAACTGGGCGTGACCGTGAACATCGCGGTGCTGGATTCGGGTGGCCATCTGAAGGCCTTCTGCCGGATGGATGGCGCCGTGCTCGGCTCCATCGACGTGGCGATGCGCAAGGCGCGCACCGCCGTCCTGTTCGGCTGCGAAAGCGAGACCGTCTGGGAGTACTGCCGGCCGGGTGCCGCCGCTCCCGCACTGGAACTCAGCAATGACGGCTTGGCCCCCTATGCGGGCGGCATCCCGCTCCGTGCTCCGGGCGGCACGTTGATCGGCGCCGTCGGCGTCTCCGGTGCCGCCATCGCCCAGGACCTGGAGATCGCCCGGGCCGGTGCGGCCGCCTGCCGGCCCTGACCGACCTCCTGCACCCTTCCGCCGCGGCGTGATCGCCGCCCCGGCACTTCCTCCAGAGGAACCAGCCCCATGTCCAAGACCATCCTCGTCACCGGCGCCGGCTCGGGCTTCGGCAAGGCCGCCGCCATCGGCATGGCCAGGAACGGCCACGACGTCATCGCCACGGTGCACGTCGCCTCGCAGGTGACACCGCTTCGGGAGGAGGCCAGGGCGCTCGACCTGCGCAACCTGCGGGTCGAGCGCCTCGACCTGACCGATCCCTACGACATCAGGCAGGCGCAGGGCTTCGACATCGACGTGCTCTGGAACAATGCCGGCATGGGCGAAGCCGGCCCGGTGTTCGAGATCCCGCTCGACCTCGTGCGCAGGAACTACGAGGTCAACGTCTTCCTGCCCCTGCAGCTCACCCAGGGCTTCGTGCGCAAGTGGATCGACGCGCAGAAGCCGGCCAAGATCGTGTTCACCTCCTCCATGGGCGGCCTGTTCACGCCGGCCAACTGGGGCGTGTACGTCTCGACCAAGCATGCGCTGGAAGCGGTCGCCGAGGCCTTGCAGCAGGAACTGCGGCCGTTCGGGATCAAGGTCCAGACCATCAATCCGGGCGCCTTCTATACCGGCTACAACGAGACGATGGCCGACGCGCCGTTCCGCTGGCTGGACGATGCCAGGCACGTCACCAAGCGTGCCGATCTGCGCGCCGAGTTCGACCGGTTCCTCCAGGCACCGGACGGCCACCTGGATGCGCGGGAGATGATCGAGCGGATGATCGAGATCGTGCCCGCGGACAGTGGCCGTTTCCGCAACGTCGTGCCGAAGGCAACTGAGGACATGCTGAAGGCGCACCAGCTGGCCGCCTGGGAGAATCCGATCTGAGGCCGGTATCGGGCCAGGAGAACCCACCGTGCGCAGGCTCATCTTCACCCCTCTTCTTGTGGTCGCCTCACTGATGGGAAGTTCCGGCATGGTTCAGGCTGACGAGGGCATGGCAGAGCTCAACAAGGCGATCGTGCGGGCGAGCTTCGGTGCCTGGGCTGCCGGCACCGGCAGCCCCTTCGAGCTGCTGGCCGAGGACGCGACCTGGACCATCGCCGGCAGGTCGGCGGCAGCCGGCAGCTATGCCGGCAAGGAGGCCTTCCTGCGCGAGGTCATCCGGCCGTTCAACGCCCGGATGGAGGTCGGCCTGAAGCCGGCGATCCACGACCTCTATGCGGAAGGCGACACGGTGATCGTCCTGTTCGACGCCGAGGGCACCGCACGGGACGGGCGGACCTATGCCAACAGCTACGCCTGGTTCCTCGACATGCGGGACGGCCTGATCGTCCGGGCGCGGGCCTTCTTCGACAGCATCGCCTTCGATGATCTGTGGGCCCGCGTGGAGCCCGGGCCGCAGCACTGACCGCAGCCCTCGGCCTCGATCTGGCGGGTGGCGCCATTTTGGCGCATAACCGCTTCGATCCGTCATTGGGACTTCCTGCCGGCAGGCGCGTCCATCGGGGGCGGCGATGAGTGGAATGGCTGCGGCGCACCGCCACGCTCCATTGGGTCTGTCCGCGCCGGAAGGCGGCGGCCTGCAGTCGTCGCCGCAGCGCCAGGCCTTCGAGATCTGCCAGGGCGTGATCGCCGGCCCGCTGCCGACCGCCGCAGAGATTCCGGAGCATGGCACCCTGCTCACGGCCCGGTGGCCGCACCGTGAGATGCACGAGGTGATCCCGGCCCTGCCGGTTCACACGATCGGCGCCTATTACGGGGCGCCGTCGCCGCGGGTCTGGCACTGCGGCCACCTGCGCCTGGCCGGCGTGGGCCGCCCTGGCACGGTGGCTGTGGTGCCGGCGGACTGGGGCGGCTACTGGGACATCGACCAGGGATCGTCGCTTTCCTACGTGATGCTCAGCGACGCGCGTCTTCAGGCTTTCGCGGCACCGCTCTCGCGCGGCTGCCGGGTGGAGCTGTTGCCGCGCGTCGGCGAGCCGGATGCGATCGGCGCGCACATCCTGCGGGCACTCGGACGCCTTGCCGGCCGGCCGGATCGCGCGAAGCGGCTGCTGGTCGAGCAGGCGCTCGACCTCTTGTGCACCCACCTGATGCGGCTCCACTCGTCGCTCGGCCAGCCGGCGGCACGCTCACCCGCACGTGGCCTGCCCTCCTGGCAGTTGCGGCGCGTGACCGGTTACATGGCCGAGCGGTTGGGCGAGGATGTCGGGCTGGACGAGCTGGCGGAGCTGATCTCGCTGAGCCGCTCCCATTTCTGCACGGCGTTCCGCCAGGCGACCGGCACCACGCCGCACGCCTGGCTGACGCGGCTGCGGCTGGAGCGCGCCCAGGAGATGCTGCGCGATCCCCGGATGCGGATCATCGATGTGGGACTGGCGGTGGGCTACCAGACGCCGTCCGCCTTCACGGCCGCCTTCCGCCGCTTCACCGGCACCAGCCCCACGGCCTATCGCCGGCAGGTCTGACCCCGCCCGCCGGCGGCGGCAGGCTCAACCCAGCGCCCGGGCCTGCTCACGCAGCTCGAACTTCTGGATCTTGCCGGTGGAGGTCTTGGGCAGGGTGCCGAAGACCACGGTGCGCGGGCATTTGTAGTGGGCGAGGTTGGCGCGGCAGAACGCGATCACGTCCTGGGCCGAGACCTCGCCCGCATCGGGCCGGAGCGTGACGAAGGCACAAGGCGTTTCGCCCCATTTCTCGTCGGGCTTGGCCACCACTGCCGCCTCCATGATCGCCGGGTGGCGATAGAGCACCTCCTCGACCTCGAGCGAGCTGATGTTCTCGCCGCCCGAGATGATGATGTCCTTGGCGCGATCCTTGACCTCGACATAGCCATCCGGATGGAGCACGGCGAGGTCGCCGGTATGCAGCCAGCCGTCGGCGAGCGCCCGGTCGGTCTCGGCCGGGTTCTTGAAGTAGCCTTTCATCACCGTGTTGCCGCGCACGGCCAGCTCGCCCAGCGTCTGGCCATCGGCCGGCACCGGCTGCCCGGTCGTGGTGTCGAGCACGGTCTGCGCCTGCATGGTCAGGTTGCGCACGCCCTGGCGCGCCATCAGCAGGCCGCGCTCCTCCAGCTTCAGCCCGGCCCAGGCTTCCTGCGGCGCGCAGCCGGTGGAGGGGCCATAGCACTCCGTCATGCCGTAGAGATGGGTCAGCCGGAAGCCCATGCGCTCCATGGCCTCGATCACCGCGCTGGGCGGTGCCGCCCCGCCGGTCGCGATCTCGACCGGGCCGTGCTCGAACCGCACCGACTTCGCCTCGGGCGCATGGATCAGCATGGTCAGCACCACCGGGGCTGCGCACAGATGCGTCACCCGGTGCTCCTGGATGAGCTGGAAAATCCGCGCCGGGCCGATCTGCGGCAGGCAGATGTGCCGGGCACCCACGGCCGTGACCGCCCAGGGATAGGTCCAGCCGTTGCAGTGGAACATCGGCAGGGTCCAGAGATAGACCGAGTCCGGGCGCAGGCCGAACGTGATCACGTTGCCGAGCGCGTTCAGATAGGCGCCGCGATGGTGGTAGAGCGCGCCCTTTGGATTGCCGGTGGTGCCGGACGTGTAGTTGAGCGCGATGGAATCCCACTCGTCCGCCGGGCCCTGCCAGGGTGTCGGCGTGGCCGCCGCCAGGGCCTCGTCATAGTCGAGGCCGCCCGCGCGTGCTGGCTGATCCGCGCCGATCACGACGAGCTTCGGCCGGGTTTCCAGCTGGTTCAGCGCGGCTTCGGCCACCGGCAGCAGGCTTGCATGGACGATGAAGGCTCGCGCCTCCGCATGGGCCAGGATGCCGGCCACCGCTGGCGGATCCAGTCGGGTATTGATCGCGTTCAGGATGGCACCGGCGAGCGGCACGCCGAAATGGGCCTCCAGCATCTCCGGCACGTTCGGCGCCAGCACCGACACGACCTCGCCACGGCCGACACGCAGCTCCTGGAGCAGCCCGGCCAGCCGCCGGGCGCGCTCGCGCAGTTCGGCATAGGTCAGCTTGCGGGCGTCGTGCACCACGGCGACCTTGCCGGGATAGACGTCGGCCGAGCGGTCGAGGAAGTCGAGCGGACTGAGTGCCGTCCAGTTCGCCCCGCGCGGTGCCAGTCCGTCACCCACCATGCCGCCTCCCCTCGCCTGGAGTTCCTTGACACGCTCCGGCATTTCTGTCGGACTGTCGGACAAACCCGACAGCCGGTCAAGGGCCGGCCGGGGCAGACGGAGGCGACATGGCCGGATCGGACGAGATCGGCACGATCACCGGGACGCTCGACTTCGACCCGCTGCGCCTGCGCCGGTTCCTGTCGGACGCCCTGGAAGGGGTGCAGGGGCCGATGTCGGTCGAGCGGATCGGCGGCGGCCAGTCCAATCCCACCTATTTCGTGAGCTTGCCCGGTCAGCGCCTGGTCCTGCGCAAGCGTCCGGCCGGTCCGACCCTGCCGTCCGCCCATGCGGTGGATCGCGAGTATCGTGTCCTGAACGCACTGGCCACGACCGACGTGCCGGTGCCGCGGCCGCTCCTGTTCCATGCCGAACCGGACGTGGTGGGCACGCCCTTCTACCTGATGGAGCGGCTGGACGGGCGGGTGTTCGACCAGTGCGCCCTGCCCGGCCTGACGCCGCCCGAGCGGCGTGGGATCTATCTGGGCATGGCCGATGCGCTCGCCCGGCTTCACGCGGTCGATCCCGAGGCGGTGGGTCTTGGCGACTATGGCCGGCCCGGCAGCTATTTTTCCCGCCAGCTCGCCCGCTGGTCGCGCCAGTGGCGGGAATCGCCGACCGACGACATTCCCGCACTCGACGAGCTGGTCGCCTGGCTGGAAGGGCACCTGCCCCCGGACGATGGCCGGGTCGCGATCGCCCATGGCGACTTCCGCCTAGGCAACCTCCTGTTCCATCCCAGCGAGCCCCGGGTGATCGGCATCCTCGACTGGGAGCTGTCGACGCTGGGCCACCCGCTGGCCGATCTCGGCTTTTGCTGCATGACTTGGCACACCGCGCCGGACGAGTATGGGGGCATCCTCGGTCTGGACCATGCGGCGCTAGGCATCCCGTCGGTGGACGAGTTCGTGCAGCGCTACCAGCAGCAGGCGAAGCCTGCGGGCGAGCTCCAGCCCTTCCACGTCGTGTTCGCCCTGTTCCGCTTTGCCGTGATCTTCGTCGGCATCGCGGACCGGGCGCGCCAGGGCAATGCCGCGGGCAGCAATGCCGGCGAGATCGGGCGGCTGGCCGGGAACTTCGCCGGCCGCGCCCTCGACCTCGCCAGAGCCAGTTGATCGGAGCCAGGAGACTCATGGATTTCGCCTACTCGCCCAAGGTCGAGGAGCTGCGCACGCGGCTTCAGGCCTTCATGGCCGACCATGTCCTGCCGGAGCATCGGCGCTGGACCAGGCTGGCCGAAGCCGGCACCTATCCGCTCGAGGTGATCGAGCCACTGAAGGAGCGGGCGCGGGCAGACGGCCTGTGGAACCTGTTCCTGCCGGGGCTGAAGCCCGATGAGCCCGGCACGCGGCTGACCAATCTCGAATATGCGCCGCTGGCCGAGATCATGGGGCGGATCCCCTGGGCGTCGGAAGTTTTCAACTGCAACGCCCCCGACACCGGCAACATGGAGATCCTGCACCTCTTCGCCACGCCGGAGCAGCGGCAACGCTGGCTCGACCCGCTGCTGAGGGGCGAGATCCGCTCGGTCGTCTCGATCACCGAACCGGACGTCGCCTCCTCCGACCCGACCAATCTGGAAACCCGGATCCGTCGGGACGGTGACCACTACGTCATCAACGGCCGCAAATGGTTCAACACCGGGGCGCTGCATCCGAACGTGAGGTTCGTGCTGGTGATGGGCGTCTCCAACCACGAGCCGGACGCACCGCGCCACCAGCGCCATTCCTTCGTGATCGTGCCGATGGACACGCCGGGCTTCCGCGTCGTGCGCAACGTGCCGATTATGAACCATCACTCGCCCGAAGGGCACTGCGAGGTCCTGTTCCAGGACGTCCGGGTGCCGGTGACGAACCTCCTGGGCGAGGAACATGGCGGGTTCGCCATCGCCCAGGCGCGGCTCGGGCCCGGGCGGATCCATCACTGCATGCGCACGATTGGCCAATGCGAGCTGGCGCTGGAGCTCATGTGCCAGCGTGCCCGCGAGCGCAAGGTGTTCGGCCGGCACCTGTCGGACTTCGCCAACAACCAGGACGCGGTCGCGCTGTCCCGCCTGGAGATCGACCAGGCGCGCCTGCTCTGCCTGCGCGCGGCCTGGCTGATGGACACGAACGGCAACCAGGCGGCCAGGGTCGACGTCTCAGCCATCAAGATCGTGGCGGCGCGGCTGCAGACGACCGTGCTGGACCGGGCGATCCAAATCTTCGGCGCCATGGGCCTCTCCAACGACACGCCGCTGGCCTATTTGTGGACCTGGGGCCGCGCGCTGCGCTTCATCGACGGGCCGGACGAGGTCCATCTGCGTGTGGTCTCGCGCCACGAGCTGAACAAGGCGAAGCAGGAGGCCGTGGACCTGTCCGCCTACTTCACGCCGCCGGAGCCCGACGACAGGTGATGGACGTGCCGATCGAGCGGCTGACCCCGGCGCCGGCCTATCAGGCGGTCTCGCGCACGCTGGAACGGCTGATCGTGAGTGGCCAGCTCAAGCAGGGCGAGGCGTTGCCCAGCGAGACCGAGCTGGCCGGCCGGTTCGGCGTCAATCGCTCGACGGTACGCGAAGGTATCCGGCAACTGGAAGCCCAGGGCCTTTTGCGCCGAGACGGCAGGAAGCGCCTGCTGGTCTCGCGGCCGGGCCAGGCCGAGCTGGCGCCCAGGGCCAGCCGGGCGATGCTGCTGGAACAGGTGACCTTCCGCGAGCTCTGGGAGGTGGCGCTGGCGCTGGAGCCCCTGGCGGCCGGGCTCGCCGCCGAGCGCCATCGCCATGAGCTGCTCCAGCGCCTGGAAGCCAATCTCGCCGCAACCGAGGCGGCGATCGCGGCGGGGCGGTCGCCGGTGGCGCTGGACATGGAGTTCCACAGCCTGGTGGCAGCGGCCACCCAGAACCGCGCCCTGATCCTGGCGCGCGAGCCGATCGGGCTGCTGCTCTACCCGGCCTGCCAGGCGATCCGCCCGCAACTGCCACAGACGGGCACGGGCCTGGTCAAGGCACACCGGCAGGTGGTGGCAGCGATCGGCAGGCGCGACCGTGCTGGCGCTGCCGCCTGGATGGCCGAACATATCACCGACCTCAGGCGTGCGTGGGAACTGGCCCGGCTGGACCTGGATGGCCTGCCGGTGGCAGGCGGGCAGCCTGCCTGATAGCCGCGTTTCTGGTGGCCGGAGGATGGGGGTGACCTCCATCGCTGCTCCGATCCCCTGCCCTCGCCTTTCCTGGCAGGATCGCTTGGCCAGTGACAGCAAGGCTGCGGTGGCCGCTGACCGGGCTCGGGCGTTAGATGGTTTATCTAGATAGGTTAGACGGTTAGGGCATCCCGGGCACGGTATAAGTGCTGGAGAACGTTGGGCTTCTGCCCCGGATGCCGTTCCTGATAGGTCGCCTGATCGTTCCTGATGGATCGACCCGCCCGTTCCCGAAGTGTCGTGGAAGCGTTCCCGATGGATCGGCTGGCGTTCCCGGAGTGTCGAAAGCCCATGTTCCCAGCCCAACAAGCGCTGCGGATTGAATCAGTTTCTGGTGCCTGCAGCAAAGAGACGTTCAAACGCCCGGCCGATGGGGCCGCCCGTCCCGCCGTCATGAGCCACGCTTCCGGTCGACCCGACACTTCGGGAACAGCGCCCGCGTGATCGCAAGGTGCTCCGACCCTCGGCTAGCCGGTGACGATGTGCCGGTTCCGGGCGTGGTGGCGCCGGACGAAGCCGATGAAGGCCGACTGGTAGTTGGCCGGGATGCGCGCGGGATCGGCCTCGATCCAGGCGCGGAATTCGGCATGAAGGACGTCATAGTCCCAGCCCGGACACTCGGCGCGAAGCTGTGCCAGGGTCGCCTCGGTGACGGCGCGGTCCTGGGGTGCCGGAGCCGCCCCCCCTTTGCGGGCTGCCCCCGGGCGACCCGCCCTCCCCTGGCCGGCGGGTAGGCGTGGCCCGGCCTCCTGGCGCCGGCACATGCGCAGCGACGGCTCCGAGCGGCCGGAGCCGTGCTCCAGTTGCAGCGCGTAGCCCGGCAACTCGTCGCGCTCGACGATCTTCGCGATCTCGAACTTGAAGCGCCTGTAGAGGCCTTCGGCGCCGCTCTTCTCGAACAAAGTGGGCAGCGAGATGGCGAAGCCCTCCCCGCCTGCCCCGCCCGCATGCTTGCGCGCCACCTTGTACAGCCAGCGTTCCCGCCCGCCGCTGATGTCGAAATAGGCCCGGTCGATCGACAGGACGCCGCCGGTCATCAGCACGCCCTCGTAGAACCAGTTGGACAGCTCGATGGTCATGCCGCGGCTGCGCTCGGTCCGCTCGTCGACGAGCTGGGTCCAGCCGTCCAGCCAGGAAAAGGTCGCCTCGCGCCGGTTTTCCGCACGGATGTTGGTCTTGACCGTGGTCGCGACCAGCCGGTCCAGGGCCTGGCCCAGCAGCTCGTAGGCCCTTCCGGTGGTGGGCCGGCCGATCGCGCGGAGCAGGTCGTAGGGCATGAGGTTCAGCTTGCGCGGAATGTCGTTGCGCCCGCGGCGCGCCATGTCGGCCAGCAGGCTGGCGCAGTAGATCAGGATGTCGGCGTCCCAGATGGTGGCCATGCCGTAGTCCGGGTTGGCCGAGACATGCACCCAGAGCTTGCCGTCGGGTGAGCGATAGTCGATCGGCTTGACCCGCTTGGACTTGGCCAGGGAGAAGAACGGCCGCTCCATCATCTCCCGCTGGTCGCGCAGCGGCAGGTCGGCGAGATAGGGCAGGAACAGGTCGATCTGCTCGGAGGCCTGCGCCCTGACCGGGTCCTTCATCGGCTGTTTCCCCGGGGAAACATGGTGGTGATGCGGCAGCCAGATGGCCTGCCGGGAAGGGGCAGGGGCTGCCGCGCTGGAGCGTTTCCCCCGGGAAACACTAGCGCAGCATCCTCCGCCCCGACGGATCGAGCCTCGCCAGCAGCTGGCGGAAGCCCGCCACCAGCTCCTCCTCGTCGGCACCTGAGCCGGCATGGAGGCGGATGGTCACGCCCTGGCGGTTGGCGGACTGGATCGACAGCGCGGTGCGGCCGAGCCGGCTGGTCACCACGAACGAGCCGGCCTCTGCGTCGGCATCGTCCGGCGCCGACGCCGCCAGCAGCCGGCGCAGGACCGCCGGGGCGGGCAGGGCGGGCTGGCCGGCCGCGTGGCGGGCAGCCTGTTCGCGGGCGATCTGCCTGGCCGCGGCGGTGATCGCCTTGGCGGCGGGCTCCGCGCCGAGCGCCTGCGCCAGCGTGTAGGCCGGCTTCATGGTGAGGTCGTGGGCCGAGCCGAACGCCGCCAGCACCGCGTCCGGGATGGTCGCGACCTTGAGGGTCTTGGACAGCCAGCCTTTCGAGATGTTCAGCCGGTCGGCCATCCGGGTGACATGGCCGCCATAGTAGCTGCGCAGTGCCACGGCATAGTTACGGGCGCGCTCCAGGTCGGACACGTCCTTGCGCACGCGGTTCTCGAGGTCGGCCAGGCGGAACGCGGCCTCGTCGTCGAGCTGCGCCACCTGGGCCAAAAACTGCAGGTGCGGGTAGGAATGGGCACGCAGCCAGCTGATCGACCAGTGCCGCCGGGTACCTGCCACGACCTCGTAGTCATGGTCCGGATCACCACTGATCCGTCGCACCACCGCCGGCACCTTCTGGCCGCCCTCGGCGATGATCGATTCGATCAGCTCGCGGCAGTTCTCCTCGGTGAGTTGGGCATAGAACCGGGCATTGCCCGGCCAGACCCGCACCCGCGCCGGATCCAGCCATAGCTGGGTCACCTGGCGCACCTCGCCGGACTGGATCCGCGCCAGCGCCGATTCGCGGCTGAGCAGGGTGGTCGGCCGTGCGCGTGGCTGTGGGGCAGGGGAAGGGGCTCCCTCCGTATCGCCCTGGTCGTTGTCCAAAAGCGCCGCCAGATAGTCGGACTGCTTACGCGCCATGAACGGCACTCCGGGAAGACGCCTGCGGGGATGTGGGCGGATGAAGCGGCTCAGGCGGTCGCATAGAGCACCTCTCCCGCACCGGCCGGCGTGATCCGGCCCCAGCCCTGGCGCACCAGCTGCTCCACCTGGCCCAGCGCCTCGTCGAGATTGGCCCGGCAGCGCTTGTGGGTCTTGGGCGTGCCGATCGGCTTGTCCAGCTCGTAGACCGTCATCATCCGCATGGCAGCATGGCTGATCTCCGCCGATTCCAGGATGGGGACGGGGAGCAGTGCTGGGCCGAAGGTCTGCTCCATGATTGCGCGCACCATCGCATGCGAGGGATCGTTGCCGTCCAGCTTGGAGCAGATCAGGCGCACGAAGCTGTAGTCGACGCTGATGCCGGCGGCCTCCAGTTGCTGCAGCACCTGGTCCATCATCGACAGGAACTGCACGGTCGAGCAGAAGTCCGGGGTCGTGGCGGCCAGCGGGATGAGCAGGGCGTTGGCCGCCTGCATCACCGCCAGCGAGATGGTGCCGAGCGCCGGCGGCGGGTCGAGCAGCACGATGTCGTAGCTTTGCGCCAGATCAGTCAGGCCCTGCTTCAGCTTGCGGAACCGGGCGGCCAGCACCGACTGGCCATCTGCGCCGGACGCGGCCAGCTCGTACTCGATGTCGAACAGCTCGAGGTTGGACGGGATCAGGTCCACATTGCGCCAGGGTGTGGATTTGACCGCATAGGTGAGGTCCGCCTGGGTCGGCTCGATCGAGAGATAGGGGTAGAGCGTCTCGTCGCGGGTGATGTTGAAGTGCGGGTTGAACCCGAACAGCGTGGTGGTGGTCGCCTGCGAATCACAATCCACCACCAGCACCCGGTAGCCCTGGACGGCCAAGTAGTGGGCGAGGTGCGTGGTGACGGTCGACTTGCCGACGCCGCCCTTGAAGTTCTGCACCGCGATGATCGCCGGCGGGTCCGGCTCCGCGCGCCTGGGGCTGGCCCCCAGCACCTCGCGCATGTGCAGCAGTTCCTCGATGCTGTAGCCGGGGCGGCGGCCGTTCTCGGAGGGCGGGGGAGGGGGCAGGCGCCCATCCTCCTCGGCCATCCGGATGCGGTTGGTGGAGCAGCCCAGGAGTTGCGCCGCCTCGGCGATGCCGATCCGCACGTTCAGGCTCTTGCGGCTCTCCGGCAGGAAGGCCTTGCGCCTCAGCCGCTCGATCATGCGCTCGCCGGCTTCCGCAAGATCGCCGATCTGGTTACCGACTGCATTCATTTCGGGCACAGTCCTGCACATTGAATGTAGCGTGCCAAACTGGTCGCACGGAACGTTCAGCAAAGCAATGGACCGGGCCGCTGCGCTGACGTGCGGCAGAACATCTGTGGCAGGAATGCCGGCATGGGCGCCGTGGTTTCAGGGCTGCATGTCGTCGGGAAGAGCAGGGGAGCTATCGGGACAGCAATGGTCCCCACCCCATGAACCGCGCCACACGGCTACTGCTCCGGGTGCCGGCCCGCTAGGACGACGTGGTGGCGACGAAGTCGGCGATGATCAGGGCCAGCCCGTACCAGATGACCGCGCACGGCAGAATGCACACGAGAAGCCAGCCCAGCCCGGTCGGACGGCCACGGTGCTGCTGCAGGACATGGATGTGCATCTTGCCTCCGCGAGCCACGCACCGGGACGACATCGCCGTCGCCATCGCACTGGTAGCTTAAATCTTCACGACTTTCAACTTATAATAGAAGTTCCTGGACGGACTATCCGCCTGGGGGAAGCCATCTCCTTGTTTTAACGTCCGAAGGCTCTTTTTGACTCCACGGACTGCTGCGTACGTCAGGGCCGTGCCAGCTAGCCAACGCGCCAGCTAGCCAATAAGGGGACATCCAGGCTGCTCGAGCCCGGCAGGATGATGCAGCGGAAGATCGGCTCCTGGGAGGGCAGGAAACGCTGGTCCCAGCACACGTGGACCTTGTCGTCCGGCGAGGGCAGGGGAAGCACCTTGCGCGGCTGGATCGGCCACCACCGCCCATCACCTTGACCTCTTCTTCCCCAGTCACGGCGTTCACGCGGTACGGCACCGCATGGCAGTCCCGCCGGTCGCAGCAGGCAAAGCCGATGGGCGACATCAGGTCCTGGTACCACTCATGCGCCGCGCATGGCGGGGCCGCCAGCAGAAGGAGCAGCCGTCCGGCAAGACGAGACATGCGCATGGCCGTTCCTGTCCGGTCCGCGGTCACACCGGTCCAGGCCATCCGGTCCCGCTCCAGGAGTGTCAGGAGTCCGACTGCTGCCAGACCGCTTGGCCTTCGCGCTGGAGCCCGAGATCACGCAGCACCCGACGGTCGAGCTGCCGCAGCTCGGCGGCGACCGACCGGTGCTGGATCACCAGGGCCGCTGCACTGACTGCCTGCGCAATGGCGCGACCACGCGCGCTGATCCCAACCAGCGCACGGCCCAGCAGGCCGGCATCGAGATGAAGATGGGTGACACTCGTCATGCTCGATGCCCTCCAGCCAAATGAAGGGGGTGTCAACTACCTCTTTTGTCATGCCAGACTTGGGGGCGGAACATACCATAGGTAGGCGCAAGCTTGATACGCACTATGGCGTGTAGACAAACAATAGGATGAGCCAATTGTCCACGTCTGCTGTACTTTGATCCTCCGCGTGCCTTGTTCTAACCTGATTCCACCGACTGGGGGCCGCCCTCGGCTGCGCCTGCACCTCCGATCGAAACGATCATCCCTCACTTCTGCTGTAATATGTCATAAGACATTCGGCGTTCCGCCGGACGAACTGCCGTGGGCGGCCGGTAATTCATCCGCAAACCGACTAGATTACCTCCGGCATCATGGCCCGCTCAAGTACGGCTGAAGAAGATTCTATCGGACGCGTCGCCATTGACTCGCATCCCGGCGCCAAGCGATCATAGTCGGCGGACTCTCTGCGGTGTTTTGCTAAGCCAGTGTGTCCAGGAGGAGGATGCAGCATGGCGACCATCATCGGCACGGTGCGCAACGACACCCTGACCGGCACCGCCGCAGCGGACCGGATCTACGGCCGGGCCGGCAATGACACCGCTTTTGGCGGGCGTGGCAACGACCTGATCCATGGCGAGCTTGTAGGGTCCGTGATCATCGTTGCATGCGCGCGAAGGTGGTGTCCCAGCGGTAGTCCTGGGTGCGGATGCG
>NZ_JABGCL010000059.1 GCF_019800005.1 Geminicoccus harenae
CATCGCCATCTGGGGCTCGGTCAAGAAGGGCGGCGGCTGGGACGCCTGGGACGCCAAGAAGGAGTGGTGGGCCTTCACCAAGGACTATGCCGGCGAGTATGGCTCCGTCGCCTATACCAGCGCCTGCAAGGCGTGAGGAACCGCCCGGCTCAGGCAGGTGCTCTGCCTGAGCCGGCATACCCCTCCCCTCTGGCGCGAACCAACGCCAGCCCTGGCAGGTACTTCTTCTACCTCTTCCAGATATTCATGTCAGTCGACAGCAGCACATTCAGGTCGGCATCCGATCCACATCAGAGACATGAAAGAACGAACGATTATGTCGCGGCCGACATGACTTCAATATGATCGGAGCTTGGCATATACGAGCTGCGTCAACGGGTAGCTGAGGATTGCGGGCAGGATGGCGAGCCACCATCCTGCCCGGCTTTATTTCTTTGGCGTCAGCGCGTGCGTGCCGGGCACCGGCCCCTTCGCGGACGACCACGCGACCATGGGCGGGAGCCGGCGGCATGAGCGAGCGCCTCTTGGACCTCATCCGCGACATCGAGACCTCCTTGGCCCTCGGGCTCGACGAGCTGCCTCCGCAGACCGTGCGGATCCTGCACCTCGATGCGGTGCGCATCCTCACCTGCACCGTCCGTGCCGCGGTCGCCGGGGCAGCCAATTACCTCGCGGGCGGTGGTGCTCACAAGGACGTCCAGCCAGTCTGGACCGACATCAAGCAGATTACCGAACAGCTGCAGTCGATGGCCGAGTTCATCGGCCACCTGCGGGCTGCCACCTGCATGAACTCCCCCGAATCGGTCGCCGGGTTGAGCTGGGCGCTCAATATCCTCCAGCAACTGTATGACACCATGGAGGCGTTCGGGAAGCAGGCTGGCCGGCCTGGCTGGGAAGCGGAAATGGACAGCGTTCTCCACCGGATCCAGGCGGCGCTCGACACGGACCCGGACACTCTCCCGATCGGGGAGATCCGTGCTCTGCATCAAGATGCAGTCGCCGCCCTGGATCATGCCGTCCGGGCCGCAGAAACCGGTGCCGGCGGCTTCGTCCTGCACGGCCGCGGCCAAAGCCAGCTCCCTCCGACCTGGCTGCCCGTCGAAACGCTCAAACTCCGGGGCGATGGGGCTGGCCAGTGGTTCAACCCTCGGCAGGGCGAGTGCCTGCACGGGGTCGACGGCAACATCGCTCTGGCATGGGCGGCCGACGGCTTGCGCAAGCTCGATGGCGTGCTGCAGGAATTCGAGCGGCAGGGGAGCAGGCTGCATTGATGGAGGCGCCCGTACCCGACGACCGACTCCTGTCGCTGAACCAAGCCCGCCGCCTGCTCGGCATGAGCCGGTCCTCGAGCTGAAGCCTGACCGATCTGGTTGGGGCCGATCCGGCGCCGTCTCGCCGAGATTGAGCCGGGGGAAGCCCGTCAGGCGTCAATCTCGGCTTGGCCGGGGGGGGTTGAGCCTAGGAGATCGATTGGCACTGGCGGGCTTCTATGGCGGTTCTGCAGCAGGATGCCGTTGAAACCGCCACCGAAGCGGCATGTTGGGGTCGGAGGTTTACCTGCGAGCCCGAGCCGTGACCGTTCCGCAACTTCTGATCCTGGTCGCCCTCACCAGCATGGTAATTGTCTTGGCTTTGCCGATCCTGCCGGGATGAGCCGATGGCTTCCGGTGATCGCGAGATGAGCGTCGAGTCATCTGGCGGGATCGGCCGGAACATCCGCTCCCTACCTCCGGTTAACGACCCGCTCCAGCGGCTCAAGATGCCAGAGCGATCCCCTCATCGCCGCCCGGTCCCTTACCGGGCGGTTTTTTTTGCGCCGCGCCAATCCGGCGGATGAAGAGAAAGGTCACTCGTCACCGCGGCGCCACGGTAGGTGGCGGTGATCGGCCGCCTGGTCCGCTTGAGCGCGGTGCCGCAAACCCTGCGGCTTCTCAAGGAGGAGCTGGCCAGTACCTGCCGTTGCGGAACGGGCTGGCTGCATGGTAGCAGCGATATCGAGCACATCCCGCTTCATGCCGCCGCCCGGGGCACAACAATCCGGGTGGTTCTTTTTGGCGGGCGACGATCGGGGCTGTACTAAGCCATTTGCTCTCGCTGCTTGGCGACCACTGCTGCCACCTTCTGCCAGCCCCGATCTGGCTGGCTGCGCAGCTGCCGGCGGCGCGCTTCGCGCTCGGTGGTCATCCAGGCGGTCTGTTCCGCCATGGCGGCGGCGACCCGAATGGCGAGCGTCTGCGGCTGCTGAGGCTGATCGAACATGCATCCTCCCGAACTTGGGCGGGAGAATAGGTGCACTGGCGACGCGGTCGGTGGAAGCCCGCTGGCGCATGGCTGGGGCAACCTTCACGCGGTTGACGCGCGAGGGTCATGCCGTTGTGCCGGGCGCTCGGCAGATTGGAAATGCGAGCCACATCATATTCTGGTTCGTTTACCCTTTGCGATTGCCCACCGCCGCCCGGGTGCCACCGGGCGGCTTTTTTCTGGCCGCCAGTGCTTAGCTCGCCGTCACCAGCCTGGCCGGCTTGGCTTCCACCTGGAGAAACTGGTCCAGCTCGACGCGATCCCAGCTGGGACAATCCAGGGCGACCAGGACGGCTTGGCGGCTCCAGCCGCGCGCCAGGGCGGCATACAGGGCCGCCTTGAAGGTGGACTTGGTCGAGGCCTCGGCCCGGTCGACCACATCGCCAAGACTGTTGATCCACTCTGCCCGGTACATCCAAACTCGCAAGCCAGATAATCCACCTTCGGGTAGATGATCGCCGCATGGGCAAAGTCCAGTCGGGGCGGTCGATGCCGGCGACGGTGTGGCCGCTGCGCGAGCACTTCCGAGCATTGTTCGGGCTGCACTAGGAGAAGTTATGACCGATCGGGGCGGGGACATGGGGTGATCCTGCCCTCTGCCGCCGCCTGGGCCAGGCGCGCCAGCCGGTCCCGGCGATGCTGGTGCCAGCGGCTGCAGGATCTGCTCCAGGACCTGGAGCTGCAGTACCTGACCTCGTTGTACGAGATTGGACAGACCGGCTGAGGCGGGTGCTTCAAGAATCCGCCATCATGCGCCATGCCAACTGCACGGCAAGGCGCAGTCCTGAGCCGTCAGCGGGTGACTGCTGATGTTCTGCATGAAAAGCGCTGTTCGACCTGCAGCTGCCCTGATCACGGCGTAGCAGACCCGTGACCGGCAAAAACAACCCGTCCTCAGAAGGATCAATGGCAATGCTTACCGTGCCAGTGGCCATCCTTCCCGATCGAGATCGGTCAGCTCCTACCTCAAAGCTGTCTCATGTCCACCGTGAAGGCAGGGAGCTTCTCATGCGGACACCCATCGGCATTCCGTGGTATCGACGGGAGGTTTACCCGGAGCTGCGGAAGCTGTTCGTGGATGGTGACCGCCTGCCGCGTGACTATGATCAATGGCTGGATTCGGCCATGCAGGGCTTTGCGCAGGTCCAGGCGCAGGGTGGGCTGCCGCTCAAGGTCTATCTCGATCCCCGCCACTTCCGCTTCTGGTGTCAGGAGCGTCGGCTCGAGCCAGACTTCCGTACCCGCCAGCAGTTCGTCATGGCGATCGCTCAGGACCATGCGGTGAGCGCGCCAACCATGGCCATGCTCTAGGATCGTGCGGGAATCCCGAAGGCCGGAACAGCCGAGCCAGTTGCCGGCGATGAGCAAACGCCGCGCGTGATCTTGCCGATCGCCTGCATCTCGCGACCCTCCTGCGTCGCAAGGTAGAGGGTACTGGTCAAGCCATCAGCCGTGCCGCGACCACGCCCACGGCACGGTCACCGATCCGCTGCAGGTCGGTGGCAGATGCGCCCCGCTCGCGCAGGCCCCGTTCGCACACGTTGCGCACAGCGGTGCAGGTGATCAGCCCGTGCCATTCTTCCTTGTCCTGCGCGGCCCGGACGGCAGCTTCGCATAGCCGGGTCATGGCCACGTTGACCGGCATGAATGGGCCGACTGCGTTGGTGAGTTCTTGCTCAAGAGCATGAATGTCTGCTTGAGGTTTCCCGTCCATCTTGAACTCCGTTGTCTTCGGGGTGGGACAGCCGGCGTGGAGGCTGGACCCGTCAACAGCAGCCCGCGCTCGCGGTTGCGTCAAAGCGACATAAATTCTTCTAGAAGCGACGCAGTATCGGAGTTGGGCTGGCTTTCGCGGGTAGGCGTGCCGGTTCGGCCATCGCCGCGTGGCTTCTTCGAGAAAGGCGAGCGCAGCTGCCAGCCTTCGCATCTCATCGGGCTGACAGGAGTGGGCCAAGCCCACACCGCAGGCAGACCGACGGGCGGCTGCTCGTCCGGCAGGTCGAGTTGCCTGGTGCGGTTTCTTATGCCGTCATCGGACGCTGCCTTCAGCTGTCTCACCTGCAGCACCGGGCGAAGATCGTCTGTTCGTTTTGGTACCGAGGGCCCGGAATGTTTGGGCAACTTGCTGCAGCTGACGCAAACAGCCGCTGGAATGGCCATGCACCATGGCAGCACCCAGGTTGAGGCTCAGGTTGATGTCGATGATGGTGCGGAAGTTATGTCCGTTTGGCCCGCCCCTATAGGGTAGTCAGCTAGTGCTGGACCTCGCCTGCCTCGACCCGTTCCTCCGGCCGGGCTTGGCGGAGGAACTGGCGCAACCGGTCGGCGCGGTCGTCATCTACGGCCAACGCTGCCGCCACGCGGCGCAGCAAGGCGGCATCGGCCGGGGCAAGCGGAATGGACCGGCGCAGTAGGGGGCGCGGCATGGGCATGTTTTTCCGGAAAGGAGGATGCCACGGATCTAGGTCGGCGGTCCGCCCGGACCAGCCCGCGCAGGTACGCTTTCGCCATGGCACTGGCCTCCAGTCAGACGGCCGCTACCGTAGTATCTTTATGACGGATTGGGGCGGGGGGATGGGGTGATCGTGCGGCCCGTTACCCGCGCACGCCGCTCCAGCAGCCGTTCCAGGACCAGTTCCAGGCAGAACAACATCCGGGCCGCCTGGGCCAGCTCCGCGCCCTGCCGGCGCAGCCGGGCTACCTTGGCCCGCTGGCGGCGCAGCCGCTGCTCGGCATGCCGGATCAACCGGTCCAGCCGGACCAACTGCATCAGCCGCACCCCCACCTCGATGGTGCCACACTAGCGCCACCTAAGCGGCGGCGGCGCCAAGCCAGGACAGAACGGCAGCCACGCCATGGCCGCCGGCGTCCGCCCGGAGACCCAGTGATGCCCGCGTCGGTCCTACTAGTGCGCCAAGGAAGCAGAAGGAGGTGGCTGGGCAACCAGGGCCAGATGCTCGAACCGGGCATGCACCATGACCAAGCCCGGCTCGGGCAGCGCGCGCACCTCCTGGACGACCGCCTGGAAGTCGACCTGCAAGGTCGCGCCATCCGCCTCCGGCTCCAGGCCGAACGACCCGCCAATGCGCTGGTCGGGCCGGATCGCTACCTGGGTGGTGAACAGGATTCCCTCCGGGCCAACGACCTTGGAAACCCCGACTCCATCACGAAGAATGACCGGGAATTCCAGTAGATAATGGGTCATATTCTGTTCGCCTGAGCTGACGTTGCTGCAAGGCTCTGAAGGAATAACAGCTAGGGCCCGGTCAGATACGGCTCAATCTATCGATGGATATAGTCTGCCCTGGCCGTCTTCTTCAGGAAGAAGGAGCTGTCGCGGCAGCCCTCTGGCTGATGCGTTCTGATGTTATGACGGATCGGCGCGGGGGCATGGGGTAGGGCGCGGGCGGAACGGCGGAGGCCAAAAATAATTGGCCGGTGCCCGAAGACACCGGTCAACGATCCATGAACACAGCAGCACTATCACCAGCGCAAAGGGAATATCGTCTCGCCGCGCAAGACCATGGGAGGATGTCCAGACCGTCGCGAGCAATAAGCGACGCTCTGCTTTCTGGTTCTCCCACCGCTCGATGCAGCCCGTAACCACGTCGACCTGCCGTCCTCCAGCAGCCCTGCTTGGAAACCAACCGGTCACGTCCGTACGTCAACATGTTGACCTGCCGGAAGTATCGCCCGGCACCTGGTGCATGGCACAGCTCCAGAAGACTTTGAAGGGCATACAGATAAAATTTTAGGGAATTTTTTGGATGTGCCATTATCAATCTAATTGATAACAGTGAATAACAGGCTTATACTTGTTCTTTGCCACGAGACCTGCAGCCATTACAACACCATGCCCAACATCTCTGGGTGGCGGCCGAGCTTCTCTGTACGCAGGCTACGACTGCCGGCGCGGACATGAAATCCTGCAGCTGTCGGATGATCCCTAGCTCGCTCGCGACGATCTACGCCTGGATCCAGCGCAGGCGGTGAGATCGTGCTATCGTGTCCGGTGCCGTTACCGGTGAAGAGGCTGAGGCGCAGTCGGCGAGCGGCCGCAGCGCCCTGAGGAAGGCTCTTCACTCCTATTTGAGCAGCCGCTCAGGGTCGTCCCGAGCGGTTTGCTCGGCTTACTGGCCAGGCGCTTATGCGCTCTGACTGCCCAATTTGTTCAGTCGGCGGGGCGGGTAGTCCCAAGATCCCGCATCGCCTCTCCCTGCCTGTCTGAATTGGCTCGTCTCTTGTTGCGCATCGCCTCTTCCTGCTCACGACGGCGAGGCGCATCCAGGGTCTCTTCTGCCCGACGGGCGTTCTCGTGCGGGTCGGAACGAAGCGCCTCGGTCAGCGGCCCAATGATCGACTTGCGGCTGTTGTCGGTCATCAAAGGATCCTCCTGTGTCCGCCCGACTTGGTCGTCGGGGACTCGGCATAGCAACAGCTGCCACTTGGCAAGGCTGCATGCTTCCGGCGAATGGGATCGCATCGGTGGATATCTTCGTCTGGCAAAGACGGGTGTCGCTGCGATGAAGCAGGGAGCGCAGAGCAACTGGCAGCGAGAACAAGAATGACCTGTTGCTGCTGTCGGAAGCTCGAGAGGCCTCGCTGGACTGAGCTCCACCTACGACATTCGACAACTTTCGTCTCAGTGAAGCCAAGCCTGCCGACGCTCGTCAGGCTTTTCGAAGGCCTGATGAGCGTCGTGCAGGTGATGGCGTCACGCGGCCAGGGCAGCTTCCATGACGAGGCTGTCTGCCACGGCTCCAGCTGAAGGGGTGAAAACGCTGTCGGTGCGTACCGACAGGTTCTGGATGCGCTCATCCAGGTCCGCGGAAGTCTCCACCATGTCGAACGGCGCCTCGGCAAAGCTCGCCGCCAGATACTCCGCCAGAGCGTCCTGCTCCGTACCGTCCGCCGCGAACACCGCCTCGCCGGTCAGGCTGGGCGCCGCCTCGTCGAACAGGTCGACCCGGTCGGAGATCAGGTCCGGGAACGGATAGCCGTCGCCACCATCGGCCAGGAACGACAGGGTCGTGACCTTGATCGTCCGGCTGGCATCGCCCACCAGCTCGCCGTCGCGCACCACCTCGTCGAGCACCTGGCCCGACTCGTCGACGATCGCCAGCGACTGGATGCGGACGCCAGGCTCCAGGCTTGGATCGAAGCTGAACTCGACCCCACCGACCTGCGGGAACTGCCCAGGCGTGGCGCCCTCGCCACTCGCGGCGACACCATGCTCCAGCAGCACCTTCAGGCCCTCGGCCGTGGTGGTGACGATCGAGAGCGCGTTGTTGAAGCGGAGCGAGTTGACGATGTCGAGCTGGGAAACGTCACCCGCTTCCTTGCCCGCCTCCGGGTTGCCCTGCGGCGGCAAGAGGCTCCCGTCCTGGCCGATCTCGCCGATGAACGAGCGGATGCCGCCGCCGTTCTTGATCGAGACCTGGACTTCGGGATCGATCGACTGGGCATAGGCGAGGTTGGCGTCGGCCGAGAGGTTGCCGAGATTGGTCTCCTCGGTCCGCACCAGCTCGCGCCGGCCTTCCAGGAACACGGAGGTCGTGCCGAATACGTTGCCGTCCTGCTCCTCGACAATGTCGCTCACCGCATCGACCAGGCCGGCCACCAGATCGCCCTTGCTGCCCTCGGCGAACGGATCGGCCTCGCCCCAGATTGCCGCGACATTCTCGTTGGTGGTCGCGATCGGCCCGTTCTCGGCAGGACCGATGCTTTCCGGGATGATCACACCGTTCGCGTCGAACTCGACGTTCAGGCGGCCGACATAGCTGTACTCGCCATCCGTGCTGACGATTACCGCCGCCTCGCCGTCGGCGTTCTCGGTCAGGATCGGGTAGCTGTCGGCCGCCTCATCGCCCGGCCGCAGCACGTCGTCCTCGTCGGCCAGGATCGTGTCCGAGCCGCCGGCGATCACGATATCGACACCCTCCAGGAGGCCGACCAGCTCCTCTTCCAGAGCGATCTGCTGGAGGTGCGAGGCGAGCACGATCTTGTCGATGCCCTGATCCTGCAGCTGATCGATCACCGGGTTCAGCACGTCGGCCAGCTGCTGCATGTTGTCGGCAGCAGCGGGCTCATCCACCACCGTGACCCCGCCAGTCGAGGAGATCGTCTCGACGATCTGGGTGGTGGCACCCACCACGCCGATCTGTTCGCCGTTGATGTCGACGATCGTGGCGGGCGCCAGCTTCGGTACGTCCTCGTTCGCCGCAGACTGCTCCGGCCCAGAAGCGAAGTCGGTGTTCGGCCGGATCTCGCCGGTGAACAGGCCGGCGAGGCTGCTGTCGCCGCTGAAGTCGAGGTTGGCGGACAGATAGGGGAACTGCGCGCCGACCCAACCGTCATCGGCCACACCCGGCGCTTCGCCGTAGTCGGCGGCGATGATCGAGGCGAAAGTGGCAGTGCCCAGATCGAACTCGTGATTGCCGACCGCGGAGGCATCGAAGCCGATCGCGTTCATGATCGAGATGTCGACCCGCCCAGGACCCTCGGCCAGTGCGGCATAGCCTTCGCCGTCGAGCCCGAACAGCTGGTTGTAGACGGCGTTGAAGATGCCGGTCTCGCCGAACACCGGATCGGCCGCGGCGTTCAGGAACGGGCCCGGCAGGTAGTTGTCGCCAGCGGACAGGACCAGGGTATTCGCGTTCTGCTGCTCCAGCCCTTCGACAATCGCCGCGAAGTTCGGCGCGTTGCCAATCGCTTCCACGCCACCTTCCAGATCGGAGGCGTGCAGCAGCTGCAGGCTGAAATTGCCCTCGCCAGGCTGGGTGGCTGGCGGGGTGAACTCATAGAGGGCGGTGGTGCCGCTGACCTCGTGGGCCACGGCGACCATCGGCTTGCCGCTCGGGCTGTTCTCGGCGCTGATGAAGGTGAGCCCTTCCGGTCCGATGTCGCCGGCCTCCAGGCTGTTGAGCGGCGCCTCGAAGTCGCGGCTGTTCAGGTAGGTGACGAACTGCGGCGCCTCGGGGTCGCTCAGCTCGAACACCATGACCCCGCCGACCCGCTCCATGCCGACGAACACATACGGCGTGCCATCGACCTCGCCGACCACCAGGCCTTCCGGCTCCGGACCCTTGTTGTCGCTGCGCGAGTCGAAGCTGTCGCTCTCCTCGTTGTCGCTATTGAAGTACTCGGACAGGTGCTTGGCGATGATCTGCTCGAACTGGTCACCGCTGTCGAAGATCATCTTGCCGCTGCTGTCGAGCACCGAGAAGGAACGACCGCCATAGGACTGCAGCACGTCGTAGTCGCCGTCGCCGTCCGTGTCGCCGCCCACGGTCGAGACGCCCAGACGGCCAAGCTGCTCGTCGGACTGCAGTTCCTCGGCGTTCGGGAAGGCCTCGGGATCGAGCTCCAGATCCTTGATCCGCTCGTCCTCGCCGCGGTCATCCCCCTCGTTGGCAATCACGTAGTAGGTGGCGCCGTTCGCCTGGAAGCTCGCGATGTTGTCCGGCATGTACATGCCCTTGACCGGCCACTCGGCGATATTGATCCCGCCGTCCTCGTCGCTGGCGTCCAGCCCCATGCCGGGCTGGCTGTGGTCCTTCAGGCCGAGCGGCACCACGTCGGTGAACCGGCCGGTCTCGATGTCGAGCAGTGCTACCGCGTTGTTCTCCTGCAGCGTCACCATCGCGGTCTTACCGTCGGGCGCTACAGATAGATACTCGGGCTCCAGGTCCGCCGAGGGCAGCTTGTCGGGAAACAGGCGCACGCCCGCCTCACGCAGCTCCTGGACCTTGGCGTCGAAGCCGGCGAAGCCCACCTCGGTTGAGGTCTTGAGGAGACCGGGCGTGGCGACATCGACGATCGAGACCGAGCTGAGCGGATCACCCTCGTCGGTCGGCTCACCCTCGTTGGCGGCCAGCACCTTGGTGCCATCCGGCGTAAAGGTGACATGGTCCGGGCCGACGCCGACCTCGGTGCCGCCTAGGTACTTGCCGTCCGTGTCGAACAGGGCGACGAAGCCCTCAGCGTTCGGGTCGGGGTTCTTCACCGCGACCGCGACCATGCCGTTCTTCACCGCGACGCTGGTGACTTCGCCGCCCTCGATCACCTGGTTGATGTCGATCGTGAACAGCTGCTCGGGCGCCTTCGGGTCGGTAATCGAGGTGACATCGACGGTGCCGTTCGCCGCGTTGGTCACGAACAGGCGCTGCGTCTCCGAGTCATGCGCGACAATCTCGGCGCCTCTGGCAAGCGGCTCCCCGCTGTCCGGCGTGATGCGCGACACAAATTCCAGTCTTCCCTCGCCTTCACCGCCCTGGCCGAAGTCAAAGCGCGCGACCACCGGGTCATGGTCGCTGGAGCGTACGTTCTGGGCGAAGTCGGCGTTGAGGTGGACCATGTCGGCCTCGGCCTTCTGGGCCAGGTTCGACGACACCAGGATGTGGTCGAGCGTCTGCGAGTTGCCGTCGAAATTGAAGCTGTAGCGGTCCTCCAGCGGCACCCCGTCCACCAGGTTGGTGAGCTGGTCACCGGCTAGCGTCTTCAGCGTCTCGGAGAAGTCGAAGTCGTTCATGTCACCGAGCACGACGACGTTCGCGTCCGGATCGGCCTTCAAGAGGTCGCCCACGAAGTCGTTGATCTCCTCGGCCTGAAACACCCGCTGGCCGAGCGTGCTCTGGAAGGGCGGCTGCTCGCTGCCGAACAGGGCGTCGTCGCCGGACTTCGACTTGAAGTGGTTGTTCACGAGGAACACGTCCTCGCCCTGGAACTCGAACTGCGCCGCCAGCGACTTGCGGGTCCCCTCGAAGCCAGTCTGCTCGTTCTCGGCAAAGGCTGGGCTGTTCGGGTCGACCCGGCCAGGGTTCAGCGACAGCTCAGGCCCATCCTCGCCAGCCACCACCTCGACCTCGTCGGTGGCACCTGCCTCGCCCCGCGGGACGAAGCTGACCCGATCTGGGTTGTAGAGATAGGCCACCTGAATGTTGGCGCCGGGCTCGCCGCCGTCGGCGTTGTTCTCAGGCGCGATCGTGACGAACTCGTAGGCCGGGCCGCCGGACCGGGCGATGCCCTCCACCAGCTTCGCCAGGGTCGCCTCAGCCGAGGTCTCGCCGCTGTCGGTCGGGCCGTCCCCGTCCTGGATCTCCTGCAGCGCAATGATGTCGGGGCTGTTCAGCCGCTGAACGATGTCGAGCGACAGCCGGGTGAGCTGGTCGTCGCTGCCAGGATTGGTCGAGCCATCCGAGGGGTCGAGGTTCAGCACGTTGAAGGTGGCGACCGTCAGCTGGTCGGCCCTGCCCACCAGCTCCGTGCTCTCGCGCTCAAGACCGCCCTCCGTCACCTCCGGCAGCTCGGCGGTGTTCAGCAGCTTGAAGTTGCCGAAGCTGTAGTCGAGCACACCCGTGACCGGTGCCGCGAACCGATCTCCGACATTGACGGTCGGCGGATTGGCCACCAGCGTGTCGTCGATGATCACCCGCTCCGGGTTGGCGTCCTCCGCCTGCAGCGCGATGCCGCCGGCCTCTGTGCGTACACCCGCGCCCTCGCCATTGTCCGGCAGGACCGCGATCTCGCCGAAGGCATTGGTCGGGCTCACCGCCACCGCGTCGCGGACCTCGACCCGCATCCCCTCCATGCTCTCGTAAAAGTCGATCCCGTCGGTCTCCGGATCGAAGCTGTCGAGGCCATCGTCATCGATGACGCCGCCTGGTGCTCGGCGCCCATCAGCCCCGATTACCACGGCAGCAGGCAGCTCATTCCCGCTGGAGAGCAGCGTGCTGGTTGCGACCGTGATCTGGGTGGTCGAGAGGTTGCCGCTCTCTTCCCCGCCCGGCACGTACTCCGAGACCCGGCCGGCGACCTGCAACTCGTCGCCCACCGCCACCGTCGGGGTGCTTCGGGTGAACACAAAGATGGCATCCGAGGTGGCGTCGTTGCCGTCGCCCCGCGGGTCCTGCAGATAGAAGCCATTGGAGCCCAGCGCAGTGACGATCCCACGTATCGAAACGTCGCTTCCCACAAAGCGAGAGGAATGGTCGCCGCCTTGGATTTCGGGAATGGTCTGCTCGTCCCGAGCCGTCTGGTCGTCCATCGGGTATCCTCCTCGATCGGTAGGTTCGGCGTGTCCGCTTGGACGACGCTGCCTTGGGTCGAGGCAGCGCTAGCTCAATTCAACGACGACGGCATGACGCATCCTGACCAGGATGATCCTGCGGTGATGAGGACACGCAGCAGCCAGAGCAGCACGCACATGATGCCTGCTTGAGAAAGCCCGATAGAGCGCTGGAAGGTATCGTGTTCACGCTGCATACCGCAGAGCCATCCCTCAACCTGCCATGTGTCCGGTCTGACGAGGGCAACTCCAGAGGCTCGCACCCAGGTCCAGCAGTACGAGCAGCAGTATCGCCAGACGGTGGAGCAGGCGCAGCAGCAGGCGACGGA
>NZ_JABGCL010000005.1 GCF_019800005.1 Geminicoccus harenae
AGGCAGTCGTCCAGCGGCAGCAGTGTATGCCGGCGGAAGGCGACGATGATCGCTTCCTCCTCGGGCGTCAGGACCGTCGAGCGGGCCTCCTTCGGACCCATCCGCGCGTCGCTGGTTGTCGGCCGCCCACGCCACTTCTGGATGGTGGTCGGACTGACGCCATAGCGCTTGGCCGCCGCCCTTACGCTCTCTTGACGTAGCTGGATCGCCCGACGGACCGCCTCCGTCGTGGTGGCGCTTCCATGAAGAACCTGGCCCATAGCGCATCCCTTGCCGCATGGTGATCCATTGTACCACCACATTGCGGGATCAAACACCTAATCGATCGATCCTCGAGAGGAGGCCGGTAAACGCGGGCTGAAGAAGCCGGATGAGGCGGCCGCCGCATGACCTGGGCCATTCATGGTCGTGCGGCTGCCGCGAACTCTTCCGATGGCTCAGCCCGTCACATCCTGGGGCTGCAGGCTGGTCACGCCGAACAGGGTGATATGGCCAAAGCCGGTTACCATGCCCGGAATGTCGGCCACATCCTCGATCACCAGGCTCGGCCGGCTCTCGCCCATGAAGGAGGCCGGGCCGATCGAGATGTTGTCGTCACTGCCGTCCACCCGCCCGTCACCGTTGCTGTCGAGATCAGAAAACCGCGCCTGATGGAACAGGAAGTCCGCGAGCAGCTCGTCGTAATACATCGAGGCGATATCCAACGTGTCGCCAGCCGAGAAGTCGGTGATCAGGACATTCGCTTCGAGCCAGGAGTTCTCTGGATCGTCCGAGAATAGGGCCGGAGAATCGAAAAAGAAGTCAAAGCGGTCCGCCCGGAGCCTCCGGTCAGGATGCCGCCACCTTCTCCGGCGCGAAGCACGTCGTCGCCATCCGCGCCGAGGAGGCGGTCGAAACCGTCACTGCCGGAGAGGTCATCATCGCCTTCGCCGCCGTCGAGGCGGTCGTTGCCGTGGCCGCCATACAGTACATCGTTGCCGGCCTCGCCGCGCATGTTGTCGTCGAGCGTTCCTCCCCAGGAGAGATCATTCCCTTCGCCGGCGAGCAAGATGGTGGATCCGGATTCGTCGAAGAAGAGTTCGTGGTACTCCACGCCGATCGTATCATCCCCGGCACCGGCACGGACGACATTGTTCCCGGCTCCAGGATCGAGCAGGTCATTGCCATCCCCGCCATCGAGACGGTCGTCGCCGGGTCCGCCGAAGAGCCAGTCGTCGCCCTCACCGCCGCGGATGGCATCGTCGCCCTCTTCCCCCCAAAGCCGATCCGGCCCGCTCCCGCCATCGACGACATCGTTGCCGACGCCGCCATTGAGGCGGTCCATGCCGGGGCCGCCAATGATTATGTCATTGCCGGCCTGTGCCCGTACAAGATCGTCACCTGGGCCTGCATAAATGACATCATCATCCGCTGTTCCGGATATTTCTTCGTTCAGTATGCTGCCTTGAATGACTAATGATATGCTGGCATTGGCGATGATATTCACATGTCCATCCTTGGAATGGGATAGCAAGGAGTGGAAGTGACTATGCAGAAATTGAAGAAATACGCTATATAGTTGTCATTAATGCTACTATAGCAACTTGCTGACCTGACTGCCGGATCGAGCGGCTACCTGAGCTGCCGGGACAGGCGTGGTAGCAGACGGCCAGGATCCGGCCTGCAGTTCCTCGTCGATCATCGCATGGAAGAAGGGGCATCGTGGTCGGGCCGCCAAGCCATGCGCAGCGTGCCGGCCGCGTGGTGCACGGACGGGTTACAGCGGTCGGAGTACGGCAAGTCGATGCCGCGGTGATCGAGGTGCAGCTCCGAGGTGGCGCCAGCGTGCGGCCTGCAGGAGACCGCACCCTGGCACCGTCAGCCGATGCCCTGGCGGTGCGGCGGCGCGAAGACCTGGTCCGGGTCGACCGCCCGGCGCACCGCGCGCAGCCGTTCCAGGTTCGGGCCGTAATAGGCGGCGGCCGGGTCGGGCAGGTTCACGTCGGGGAAGTTGACATAGCTGCCGCGCGCACCCGGCAGCGCTTCCTGCATGGCGGCATGGGCGGCCCGCTGCCAGTCCAGGGCCTGCTCCAGCCGGCCGTCCTGCTCGGTCCGTTCGGTCCATTCGAGCTCGGTGCCGGCGAGCCAGGCATCGCCGCGATAGGGCATCGCGGTGGCGTCGGGTGCCAGCGCGCCGATCCGGCCGCCGACCTGGAAGAACTTCAGGATGGCGCCCTCGCCCTTGGCGGCGGCCGGGTGGCGTTCGAGCAGGGTCATCAGGCGGTCCAGCGCCGCATCGTTCCCGGCCAGGGGCCGCACGAACAGCGAGGTCTCGTGATAGTGGGCCGGGTGGCCGATGTCCCCCAGGAACGCCTGGGCCTGCCAGTAGGGCAGCCGTGCCATCTGGTGCTCGTCCGCGCTCGCCAGGGGCGCCGCTACCATGTCTTCCAGGGCACCCTCCGGCGCGATCGCCTGCCCCATGAGCGACAGGTCGATCCCGCCGGCATGGCCGATCACGCTGATCTTGGAGCCGACCGAGGCGGGGGCCGCCTCCAGCACCCGGAACAGCTCGGCCAGGGTCTCGCGCTGGCGGCTGCGCCACACCGCCTTGAACACGCTGACCGGCGGGCTCCGCCAGGTTCGCATCCGCCAGCGCGTGGCGATGCCGAGATTGCCGCCGCCGCCACCACGCACCGCCCAGAAGAGGTCGGGCCGCTCGTCGGCCGAGCACTGGACGATGCTGCCATCGGCCAGGACCAGCTCCGCACCCAGCACGGCATCGCAGCCGAAGCCCTGGTGGCGCATGGCAAAGCCGATGCCGCCACCCATGAGGAACGCGCTGGCGCCCACGCCGGAGCAGCGCCCATGGACGATGGCGAGCGCCTCCTCGTCCCGCGATGCGTCGGCCAGCGCCGCGTAGAGGCCGGCATTCAGGGCACCACCGGCGAGTTCCACGACCTCGCCGTCCGGATTAGGGAAGCGCACGCCGTCCAGGCGGCGGAGGTTCACGATCAGGCCCGGCCCAGCGCTGCTGCCGGCATAGCTGTGCCCGCCGCTGCGCGCCGCCACCGGCATGCCCTGCTCGCGCGCCCACAGGATCGCCCGGCCGATCGCCTGCGGGTCACGCGGCAGCACCACCGCTGCCGGCTGATCCAGATCCCAGCGCAGGTTCTGCGGGCGGGTGTGCTCGCGATAGCCGGGCTCGCCACGGCGCAGGAGGCCGCCTTCGCCCATCATCTCCGCCAGGGCAGCCCAGGCCGCGTCGCTCGGCTCACCCGAGGCGAAGGCCGTCGTGCGGCGCAGGACCAGGGGTGCTGCCAGGACGCCACCGGCGAGCGTGAGAAAACGACGGCGGGAGGCCGGCACGACGGGGGAATTCATGGTCGGTGGTTCCCGACGATTTCTGGTGATTCAATAATCCTGTATCGGACTGCAACAATCAATCTGGAGAAAGTCCGATTGATCCGGATATTCCAAATAAAACACGTGAGACGTCCATCCAGGCCCAGTGAATTCGGATCTTGCTTGCGACGGGGGCTATGGTCAGGGATGCGGCGGTACGCGACGTGGCAGGAGCAGGGGGCCGACCGTGGATCGCTGGCAAGCCATGAGGGTATTCGTGAAGGTCGCCGAGCTGGGCAGCTTCGCCAAGGCCGGCCGCCAGCTGCACCTGAGCCCGCCTGCGGTCACCCGGGTGATCTCGGCGCTGGAGGAAGCCATCGGCGCCCGCCTGCTCACCCGGACCACGCGGTCGGTCAAGGCCACCGAGGCGGGCGCGCGCTACCTGGAGGACTGCCGCCGGATCCTGGCCGACATCGCGGACGCCGAAGCGTCGGCAGCCGGCTTCCATGCCGACCCTTCGGGCACGCTCACCGTCACCGCCCCGGTGATGTTCGGCCAGATGCACGTGCTTCCGATATTGCTCGACTATCTGGACATGTATCCGCAGGTGACGGTGCAGAGCGTGTTCGTCGACCGCATCGTGCACATGATCGACGAAGGGATCGACGTGGCCATCCGGATCGGGAACCTGCCGGCCTCCGATCTGCGCGCCATCAGGGTCGGTTCGGTCCGGCAGGTGATCTGCGGTGCGCCGGCCTATTTCGAGCGGCACGGCATCCCGGAGGTCCCGGCCGATCTCGCCCATCACCGGATCATCGCCCCGACCGCCGCCTGGATGTCGCCCGAATGGCAGTTCGGGGGGAAGGACCGGACGCGCGTCACGATCCGGCCGCGCCTCCTCTGCAATACCAACGACGCGGTCATCGCCGCCGTCGAGCAGGGCTGGGGTCTCAGCCGCGTCCTCGCCTACCAGATCGCCCCGGCCCTGCGGGACGGCCGCCTCAGGACGGTGCTGGCCGAGTACGAGGACACTGCCTGGCCGATTCATGTGATGCATGCCGAGGGCCGACGGGTCTCCGCCAAGGTGCGGGCGTTCGTCGATCTGGCGGTGGAGCGGCTGCGCAGGAACGACCTGATCCAGTAACAGAGAATCGCAGCGATTATTCCGCCTGACGGAAGAGTGCCTTTCGGCAGGGCGTCATTAACCGATCGGGCTGCGGAAACATATGGTCAGGCATCGCCCCGGATGATCATGCGTACCGACAATCGGGCGCAGGTGACGGAGTGATGAACAACAGATCGACGTTTGCCGGATTCATTACGGTGATCATCCGGAATGATCCTTCCGCATCGTCCAGAACTGGAGTGACGGCCATTCACGCGCCCATCACCGTGCACTATCGTTCTACCGAGGTCGATGGTGTCGACCTGTTCTATCGCGAAGCCGGTCCGGCCGATGGCCCGGTCGTGCTGCTCCTGCACGGCTTCCCGACCTCGTCGCACATGTTCCGCAACCTGATCCCACTCCTGGCGGATCGCTACCGGGTCATCGCCCCGGACTATCCGGGCTTCGGCCAGAGTGCTGCGCCGGACCGGGCGAGCTTCAGCTATGGTTTCGGCCACTTCGCCGACCTCGTCGACGGCCTGCTCGGCAAGCTCGGCGCCAAGAGCTATGCCATGTATGTCATGGATTACGGTGCCCCGGTCGGCTACCGCCTGGCCCTGAAGCATCCGGAGCGCGTCAGCGGCCTGATCGTCCAGAACGGCAACGCCTACGAGGAAGGGCTGGGTGCGTTCTGGGACGAGATCAAGGCCTATTGGGCGAGCGGCAGCGCGGAGCGGCGGCAGGTCCTGGCGGATCAGGTGACGCTGGAGGCGATCAAGTTCCAGTACACCGATGGCGTCCGGGACGTGACGCGGATCAGCCCGGACAACTGGGTCCATGACCAAGCACTGCTCGACCGGCCGGGCAACCGGGAGATCCAGCTCGACCTGTTCTACGACTATCGCACCAATGTGCAGCTCTACCCGCAGATCCAGGCGTTCTTCCGGGACCGCCGGCCGCCGACGCTGATCGTCTGGGGCGAGAACGACCAGATCTTTGCGGCGGCGGGTGCGCACGCCTACCTGCGTGACCTGCCGGACGCCGAGCTGCATCTGCTCGACACGGGCCATTTCGCCCTGGAGGACAAGCTCGACGAGATCGCTCCGCTCATCCACGATTTCCTCGACCGGAAGATCGCCGGGCGTTGAACGCAAGATCCAGCGGGCCGGCAGCTCGATCTGCCGTGGCAGCCGGCCCCCGGCTCAGAACCCGCCGAGATAGTCCATCTTGCCGATCGGCACGCCCTGCTCGCGCAGGATCGCGTAGGCGGTGGTGACGTGGAAGAAGAAGTTGGGCAGGGCGAAGCTCAACAGATAGGTCTTGCCGTCGAAGTGCAGCTCCCCGCCGCGTGGGCGCAGGACGATCTCGCGGCGCTCGCCGGCTTCGACCTGCTCGGCCGGAACGCTTTCCAGATAGGCAATGGTCTTCGCCAGCCGCTCCTGCAGCTCGGGGAAGGTCGTCTCGGTGTCGGGAAAGCTCGGGACCTCCTGGCCGGCCAGGCGGGCCGCCGCACCCTTGGCCGTGTCGCTGACCCGCTGGACCTGCTGGTTGAGCGGGAACATGTCGGGAGCGAGACGCGCCTCGATCAGCACGGAAGGCGGGTCGCCCCGGTCGCCGGCATGGGCCTCGGCCTTGGCCAGGATCGCCTGGAGATTGCGCATGCCGTGGATGAAGACCGGGACGGACGCCTCGTAGATCGACAGGCTCATCGGGAGCAGTTCCCTTCGGATGAATGACGCGCTCCGTCCTCATGTCGGTAGCCCCGGCCCCCGATGGTAGGCCGCCTCGCCCATCGCCGGCTCTTCCGGATAGCCAATGCCCGGGTGGTACCGCTAAGTCTGGGGCAGGGGTTGGGACTGGAACGCTTTCATGAGCATGGTTCGCGAGGACCGCGCGCCGTTCGGCGCGTGGCATACCTGGTACCGGGTGACCGGTGATCTGGAGAACGGCCGCCCGCCGCTGGTCGTGCTCCATGGCGGCCCGGGCTGCACCCACGACTATGTCGATTCCCTGAAGGACATCGCGGCGACCGGCCGGGCCGTGGTCCATTACGACCAGCTCGGCAACGGCCGCTCCACCCATCTGCCCGAGAAGGGTGCGGATTTCTGGACGGTGGAGCTGTTCCTGGACGAGCTGGACAATCTCCTGCGCCATCTGGGCATCGCCAACGGCTATCATGTGTTCGGCCAGTCCTGGGGCGGGATGTTGGGCTCCGAACATGCGATCCGCCAGCCAAAAGGCCTGCGCTCGCTGGTGATCGCCAACTCGCCGCCGTCGATGCGGCTCTGGGTCGAGGAGGCGAACCGGCTGCGCGCGGAGCTGCCGGCGGACGTGCAGGCGACCCTCTTGCGCCATGAGGCGGCCGGGACGGCAGACAGCCCGGAATATCAGCAGGCGATGCTGGCCTTCTACGAGCGCCATGTCTGCCGGGTGGTGCCGATGCCGGACGAGGTGGTGCGCACCTTCAAGGCGATCGAGGACGACCCGACCGTCTATTTCACCATGAACGGCCCGTCCGAGTTCCACGTGATCGGCACGCTGAAGGACTGGTCGGTGATCGGCCGGCTCGGCCGGATCCAGGTGCCGGTGCTGCTGATCTCCGGGCGCCATGACGAGGCGACGCCGAAGGTGGTGCAGCCGTTCGCCGATGAGATCCCCGACGTGCGCTGGACGATCTTCGAGCAGTCCAGCCACATGCCGCATGTCGAGGAGCGCGAAGCCTGCATGGAACTGGTCGCGGGTTTCCTGGACGAGCAGGACCGGGCGGGGCACGCGCCGGCCTGACATTGCGGCGATCCGCCATGGCGGGTGCGTTTTGCCTGGCATGGGCATGGCTGTCCGGCAGACGTGGTGGCGGAATTTCCGGCATCGTGCGAGGCTGGCCGCGGCCGTCCATGCTTTGCCTGAAATTTGCATGAACTTGCATGATGTGCGGCCCGGGCGAGCCGGCAGGGACGAGGAGAGGCGTTTCGATGTGGCGTGAGATCGAGCCGGACCGGATCCACGAGGTGCGGATCGACGGCGGCTTCAAGGTAGTCGCCTACGAGTTCGGCAGTGGCGACGAGACCGTGTTCTGCCTGAACGGCGGCCCGGGGCTCGCCTGCGACTATCTCCGCGAGGCTCATTCCTGCCTGATCGACCATGGCTACCGGGTGGTGGCGTTCGACCAGCTCGGTACCGGCAAGGCCGACCAGCCGACCGATCCGGCCCTTTGGACGATCGGCCGCTATGTCGAGGAGACCGAGCAGGTCCGCCGGGCGCTGGACCTGGGCAAGGTGCACCTGCTGGGCCATAGCTGGGGCGGCTGGCTCGGCATCGAGTATGCGCTGACATATCCGGACGCGCTCAAGACCCTGATCCTGGAGGACACGGTCGGGGACATGCCGCATCTGGTGAGCGAGCTGGAGCGGCTGCGCTCGGCCCTGGGTGCCGAGACGGTCGCGATGATGCAGCGCCACGAGGCCGAGGGCACGCTCGACCATCCGGAATACCAGGCGGCGGTCACCATCCTGAACTACCGCCATGTCTGCCGGCTCGACGAGTGGCCGGCCCCGGTCAAGCGCTCGCTGGATGGCTGGAACATGGGCCCCTACGTGACGATGCAGGGGCCCAACGAGTTCCTCTACACCGGCAACCTGAAGGACTGGAACCGCATCCCGGACATGCACCGGATCACCGTGCCGGCGCTGATCACGGTGGGGCAGCATGACGAGCTGACCCCGGCCTGCGCACTCAAGATGAAGCTGGCGCTGCCGGATGCGGAGCTGCACTGCTTCCCGAACAGCAGCCACATGCCGTTCTACGAGGAGCCGCACGCCTACTACCCGGCGTTGCTGGCCTTCCTCGAAAAGCACCGGGGCCGCTGATGTACGATCGTTCGGTCCTGGCGGACGGCTTCGTCGTCTGGGACGACCGGCCGGCGGATGCGACCCATGAGGTCGCGGTCGGCGGCGGCCACAAGGTCAGGGTCTATTCCTATGGCGAGGGCGACGAGACCGTCTTCCTCCTGAACGGCGGCCCGGGTCTGCCCTGCAACTATCTGCGCGCTCCGCATCTGCCGCTGGTGGAGGCGGGCTACCGGATGGTCGTCCACGACCAGCTCGGCACCGGCGCCTCGGATCATCCGGACGACCCGTCGCTCTGGACGCTCGGGCGTTATGTCGAGGAGGTCGAGGCGGTCCTGGCGGCACTGGACCTGAAGCGCATCCATTTCCTCGGCCATAGCTGGGGCGGCTGGTGTGGGATCGAGTATGCGCTGACCTACCCGCAGCGCATTGCCTCGATGATCCTGGCCAACACCGCGGCCGACATCCCGCATCTGCTCACCGAGATCGAGCGGCTGCGCGGGGCCATGGGTCATGAGACCGTGCAGATGATGCAGCGGTTCGAGGCGATGGGGAACTACGACCACCCAGCCTACCAGGCGGTCGTGGACCTGCTCGACTTTCGTCACATCCGCCGCCTGCCGGAACGGCCCAAGCCCGCCGCCGACAGCAAGGCCGGCTTCAACTACCCGATCTTCCTCGCCGTGCAGGGGCCGAACGAGTACCACTATACCGGCTCGATCCGGACCTGGAACCGGATCGACCAGCTCCATCGCTTCACCTGGCCGACCCTGGTGATCCAGGGCCAGCACGACGTGCTGACGCCGGCCTGCGGCATGCGCATCTTCAATGCGCTGCCGAACGGCGAGATCCGGATCTTCCAGAACAGCTCGCACTCGGCCTTCTACGAGGAGCCGCAGGCCTATCGCCAGACCCTGCTGGACTTCCTCGGCCGCCAGCGGGCGACGGGCTGAGCCGGACGGTTGACCATGCACCGCTTCCGCTTCGTCCTCTGGCGGCCCTTGCAGCTCCTCCCCGTGCTGTTCGGGATCAGCGTGATCACCTTCGTGCTGATCCGCTCGATCCCGGGCGACCCGGCGAGGCTCCTGCTCGGTACCCGGGCGACGCCCACGGCCCTGGCGAAGATCCGCGCCCAGTACGGGCTCGATGAGCCGCTCTGGACCCAATATCTCTATTTCCTGCAGAACCTGTCCCAGGGCGAGATGGGCCGCTCGATCGTGTTCAAGATCGGCGTGCTCGACCTGATGGCCAACCGGATCCTGCCGACCGTGCTGCTGGTGGTGGGCAGCGTGATCCTGTCCCTGCTGATCACCGTGCCGCTGGCCTCGGCCGCGGCGCGAAACCGCGGCCGGCCCCTGGACCATGCGATCCGGCTGGTCTCGACCGCCGGGCTGGGCCTGCCCGCCTTCTGGCTCGGCATCATGCTGATCATCCTGCTCAGCGTGAACCTGGGCCTGTTCCCGGTGGCGGGCTTCGGCGACACGTGGCTGGACCGGCTGCACCACATGGTGCTGCCCTGCCTGACCGTGGCGCTGGCGCTCTCCGCGGTGCTGACCCGCAACCTGCGCGCCTCGATGATCGCCGAGATGGCTTCCGACCAGGCCACGGCGGCGCGTGCTCGCGGCCTGCCCGAGCGGGTGATCTTCCGTCGCCACGTCCTGCCGAACTCGCTGGTGCCGACCATCAACCTGCTGGCGGTCAATATCGGCTGGCTGATCGGCGGCTCGGTGGTGGTCGAGACCGTGTTCTCCCTGCCGGGCCTGGGCCAGCTCCTGGTGCGCGGGATCTTCGCGCGCGACTACATGGTGGTGCAGGCGATCGCCATGGCGTTCGCGGTGGCGACCGTGCTGATCAATTTCCTGGCCGACGTGCTGACCGTCGCCATCGACCCGCGGATCCGGCTGTGAGCGTGGCGCTGGCGAGGCCGCGGCTGCGTATCCCGGGCCTGCCGGTGCCCCTGGTGCTGGGCGTGCTGCTGGTAGGTGCGTGGGCGGTGCTGGCCGCAGGGGCACCCTGGATCGCGCCCTATGACCCGATCGCGCAGGACCTGACGGTCAAGCTGCAGCCGCCTTCCGCAGCGCACTGGCTGGGCACCGACAATTTCGGCCGGGACATCCTGTCCCGGGTGATCTGGGGGGCCAGGATCGACCTGCAGATCGGCTTTCTCGGCGTGATCTTCCCCTTCCTGATCGGCACCTGCATCGGCGCCGTCTCGGGCTATGCCGGCGGAATCGTCGACAATCTGTTCATGCGGCTGGTCGACATCGTCCTGGCCTTCCCCTTCCTGGTCCTGATGATCGCGATCATCGCGGTGCTGGGGCCGGGGCTGGCCAGCTTCTACATCGCCATGGCCCTGGTCGGCTGGGTCTCCTATGCGCGGCTGATCCGGGCGCAGGTGCTGGTGCTCAAGCATGCCGACTTCGTGCTGGCCGCGAAGAGCCTGGATTTCGGCCATGGTCGGATCCTGTTCCGCCACATCCTGCCCAACGCGCTGACCGGCTCGATCGTGTTCGCCATGTCGGACGCGGTGCTGGTGATCCTGAACGGGGCGGCGATCTCCTATCTAGGCCTGGGCGTGCAGCCGCCCACCGCGGAATGGGGCCTGATGATCGCGGAAGGGCAGGGCTTCATCACCACTGCCTGGTGGATCACCACCTTCCCGGGCTTGGCGATCGTAGTGCTGGCCTTCGGCTTCTCGCTCCTGGCCGACGGGCTGGGCGAGCTCCTGGGGGTGCGCGAATGAGCGATGCCCTGCTCGACGTTCAGGGACTGACCGTCATGTCCGGCCGCGGCAGCGTGGTCGAGGACGTGGGCTTCAAGGTGGCACAAGGCCAGGTGCTGGGCCTGGTCGGCGAGAGCGGGTCGGGCAAGACCGTCACCTGCCGGGCGGTGATCGGCCTCCTGCCCACGGGCTCGCTCGCGATCACCAAGGGCTCGGTGCGGCTCGAAGGCCAGGAACTGGTCGGGCTCGACCCTTTGGCGATGGGCAAGGTCCGTGGCCGGCGGATCGGCATGATCTTCCAGAACCCGTCCAGCCATCTCGACCCGGTCATGCGGATCGGCGACCAGATCGGCCTGGCGGTGCGCCACCATATAGGCCTGTCCCGGCGGGAAGCCCGGGCACACGGGATCGAGCTGCTCCGCCAGGTCGGCATCCCGGACCCAGCGGCGCGGATCGACAACTACCCCCACGAGCTGTCCGGGGGCATGCGCCAGCGCGCCATGATCGCGACCGCCCTTGCCTGCGACCCGCAGCTCGTGATCGCCGACGAGCCGACCACCGCCCTGGACGTCACCATCCAGGCGCAGATCCTGCGCCTGCTGCTGGACCTGCGCGACAAGCGCGGCTTGGCGATCCTGCTCATCACCCACGATCTCGGGGTGGTGGCGCAGACTTGCGACCGGATCGCGGTGATGTATGCCGGCCGGATCGCCGAGCAGGGCGACAAGCGCCGGGTCCTCACCAGCCCGCACCATCCCTACACCGCGGCCCTGATCCGCTGCCAGCCGGCCAGCGGCGGGGGCCAGGGCGTCCTGCCGACCATCCTGGGCCAGCCGCCGCTGGTGGGGGCGATGCCGCCGGGCTGCCGCTTCCACCCGCGCTGCTCGCGGATGCAGCCGCGCTGCCGGGAAGTGGTGCCGCCGCTGGAAGCCAAGGGCGATGGCAGCGAGGCGGCCTGCCTCTACCCGATCGAGGCCCCGGTCCTGGAGTTCGGCCGATGAGCGCGCCACTGCTGGAAGCGCAGGACCTGGTGGTGCAGTTCCGCGGCAGCGGCGGGACGGTGCGGGCGGTCAACGGCGTGTCGCTGACGGTGCGGCCGGGCGAGACGCTGGGGCTGGTGGGCGAGAGCGGCTGCGGCAAGAGCACGCTCGGCCGGGCAATGATGGGCCTGACCCCGCTCTCCGGCGGCAGCCTGCGCTTTTCCGGCGAGGCGGTGGAGAGCCGCACGGCCTGGGCGGCGCTGCGCCGGCAGACCGCCATGATCTTCCAGGACCCGCTGAACTCCCTGAACCCGCGCCTGACCGTGGGGGAGACGCTGGCCGAGGTGCTGCGCGTCCACGGCAAGGTGCCGCGTGCCGGCGTGGCCGGGCGGGTCGCCGAGCTGCTGACCATGGTCGGCCTGCGCCCGGAGTTCGCCGCACGGCGGCCGGGCAGCCTGTCCGGCGGGCAGTGCCAGCGGGTCGGGATCGCGCGCGCCCTGGCGATCGAGCCGAAGCTGGTGATCGCCGACGAGTGCGTGGCGGCACTGGATGTCTCGATCCAGGCGCAGATCATCAACCTGCTGATCGAGCTGAAGGAGCGGATCGGCCTGGCGCTGGTGTTCATCGCCCACGACCTGGCCCTGGTCCGGCGCTTATGCGACCGGGTGGCGGTCATGTATCTCGGCCGGATCGTCGAGGAGGGGCCGACCGAGCAGGTGTTCGGCCGCCCACTGCACCCTTATGCCGACGCGCTGATCCGGGCGATCCCGGAGATCGACCCCGACCGGCCGCTGCCCGAGGCGATCCTGGCCGGCGAGCCGCCGAGCCCCCTGCGCCTGCCGGCCGGCTGCGCGCTCCATCCCCGCTGCCCCAGGGCCTTTGCCGACTGCGCCGGAGGGCAGCCGCCCCCGCTGCTGCCGGTCGAGGGCCGCGAGGTCGCATGCCTGCTTTATCGTCCGGCATCTGTGCCCGCCTGAGGGCCGCTGCCATCTCATAGGGAGGTCGAATCGATGAGACGTCGCACCATTCATGCCCTGGCCCTGGTGACCCTGCTCGCCGGCAGCGTGCTGGGCTCGAGCCTGGCGCTGGCCGAGGGCGGCGTCCTGACCATCGGCCGGCGCGAGGACGGCACCACGTTCGACCCGATCAAGACCGCGCAGAACGTCGACTTCTGGGTGTTCATGAACGTCCACGACGTGCTGGTGCGGGTCGACAAGAGCGGCAAGGAACTGGTGCCGGGCCTGGCCGAGAGCTGGGAGATGTCGCCGGACGGGCTGACCTACACCTTCAAGATGCGGGACGCGAAGTTCTCCGACGGCAGCCCGATCACGGCGGAGGACGCGGCCTTCTCGATCCTGCGCATCCGTGACAGCGAGGAATCGCTGTGGAGCGACAGCTATCAGGTGGTGAAGTCGGCGGAAGCCAAGGACGACCGGACGCTGGTGGTGACGCTGAACGCGCCGTCGGCGCCGTTTCTCGCCTCGCTGGCCATGCCGGGGGTCTCGGTCCTGTCCAAGGCAGCGGTCGAGGCAAACGAGATCGGCTTCGGCGAGATGCCGGTCGCGTCCGGCGCCTTCAAGGTCAAGGAGTGGATCCGCGGCGACAAGGTCGTGCTGGAGCGCAACCCGGAGTTCTGGGAAGCGGACAAGGTCAAGCTGGACGGGGTCGAGTGGGTCTCGGTGCCGGACGACAATACCCGGATGCTGAAGGTGCAGGCGGGCGAGCTGGACGCCGCGATCTTCGTGCCGTTCTCCAGCGTGGCCGAGCTGGAGAAGAACCCCGACCTCACCGTGCATAAGGACCCGTCCACCCGCGAGGACCATCTGCTCCTGAACCACGAGCATCCGGCGCTGGCGAAGAAGGAAGTCCGCCAGGCGCTGGACTTCGCGATCGACAAGCAGGCGATCGTCGACACCGTGACCTTCGGCGTGGGCGAGGTCGCGAACTCCTACGTGCCGCGCGGCGCGCTCTATCACAATGACGACAACCTGCAGCGGCCCTACGACCCGGAGAAGGCCAAGCAGCTCCTGGCCGAGGCCGGGGAAAGCGACCTCACCCTGAACTATCTGGTCGAGGCGGGGGCGCAGACCTGGGAACAGACCGCGGTCCTGATCCAGGAGCAGCTCGCCAAGGCCGGGGTGACCGTGAACCTGCAAAAGGTCGACCCCAGCACCGCCTGGGACATCGAGGTCGCCGGCGAGTATGACCTGGCCGAGAACTACTGGACCAACGACGTCATCGACCCGGACCAGAAGACGACCTTCGTGCTGGGCCACGACACCAACATGAACTACATGACCCGGTACAACAATCCGAAGGTCAAGGAACTGGTGGATCAGGCCCGCATCGAGATGGATCCGGCCAAGCGCGCGTCGCTGTACGAGGAGATCCAGGTCATCGCCAAGGACGACGTCCACTGGATCGATCTGTACTACAGCCCGTTCGTCAACGTTTCGCGCAAGAACATCGAGAACTTCTACCAGAACCCGCTCGGCCGGTTCTTCCTGGAAGACACGGTGAAGAACTGAGCCCCCGGTCCGGAGGCGGCGCGGTCGCTCAGGCGGCGACCGCGTCGTAGCTCTCCGGGCTCGGCCGGGCCGCGCGATCGCGCGGCTCGTCGTCCGGCTCCGGACGCACCAGCGCGAACAGATCCCGCACCGACACCAGGCCCAGCGGCCGGCCCTCGTCGACCACCGGGAGATGGCGGAAACGGCCGGCCCGCATCCGCTCCAGCGCCACCGAAGGGGCTTCCTGGGGGCGGACGGTCTGTGGGGCGCGGGTCATGACCAGGCCCAGCGGGGTGGTCGACAGCTCGAGCTGGAAGGCGATGCAGCGGGTCAGGTCGCGCTCGGTGAAGATCCCGAGCAGGCGGTCGCGCTCAGCTACCAGCACCGCGTCCACGCCCAGGCGGTACATGCGCAAGGCCGCCTCGGCGACGGTGGCGGCGCGCGGCAGGATGATCAGTTCCTGCCTGCCGTTGACGAGGTCGGGGATGATCCGTCGCTGCACCTCGTTCCTCCCTGGGAAGCATGGGCATCGACCGGCCGGGATCTCCCTGGTCCCATGGAATGGCCCGTCAACGGCTTCCAGGGGAGTCAATGTCACGGATCCGGATCTTGAAGTCAAGATCCGGACCGAGTTGTACAATACTATGACAGAAGACTAATCATCCGTTTTTTCGGTTCTTCTCGCGCTCGATGGCTTCCAGGATCACCACCTTGGCTTCGTCCACGTCGCCCCAGCCCAACACCTTGACCCACTTGTTCGGCTCGAGGTCTTTGTAGTGCTCGAAGAAGTGCTGGATCCGCTTGATGTCGATTTCCGGAATGTCCAGGTAGTTCTGTACCTTGTTGTTGATCTGCGTGATCTTGTCGTCCGGCACGGCCAGGATCTTCTCGTCCATCCCGGCCTCGTCCTCCATCTTCAGCACGCCGATCGGGCGTGCGCGCAGGATGGCCCCGGGCATCACCGCCATCCGCCCGACCACCATGCAGTCCAGGGGATCGCCGTCCTCGGACAGGGTGTTGGGGATGAAGCCGTAATTGCACGGGTAGAACATCGTCGTGTACAGGTAGCGGTCGACGAAGATCGCGCCGCTCTCCTTGTCGTACTCGTACTTGATCGGGTCGGAGCGCAGCGGCACCTCGATCAGGACGTTGATCTCGTGCGGCGGGTTCTTGCCCGGGGGGATGCGCTCGATATCCATTGAATTGCCTCGGTTCTTCGGCGTGAGGGTGAAGTAGTGATCACGGCCAGGCGGCGGAAGGCGGCAGCGACATGAGCACCGCCTCGGGGTTGCCGCCGGTCTTGAGCCCGAACTGGGTGCCGCGATCGTAAACCAGATTGAACTCGACATATCGGCCGCGCTTGACGGCCTGCAACTGCTTGTCGGCCTCCGTCCAGGGCGTGTGCATCCGCCGGCGCACGATCCGCGGATAGACGTCGAGGAACGCCTCGCCCACCGACTTGGTGAAGGCGAAGTCGCGCTCGAAATCGTCTTCCAGGTAGTCGTAGAAGATGCCGCCCTCGCCGCGCGTCTCGCCGCGATGCGGGATGAAGAAATAGTCGTCGGCCCAGGCCTTGTAGCGGGCGTAGCGCTCCGGATCGAACGGGTCGCAGGCATCCTGCAGCGCCAGATGGAAGTCGGCCGTGTCCTCGGCGATCGGGATGATCGAGTTCAGGTCGGCACCCCCGCCGAACCAGCGCCGCGTCGTCACGATGTGCCGCGTGTTCATGTGCGCGGGCGGGACGTGCGGGTTGACCATGTGCGCCACCAGCGAGATCCCGGACGCCCAGAAGCTCGGATCCTCGGCGGCACCCGGGATCGCCTTGGCGAACTCCGGCGCGAACTTGCCGTGCACGGTCGAGACGTTGACCCCGACCTTCTCGAACACCCGGCCGCGCATCAGCGCCATGATCCCGCCGCCGCCGCCCTCGCGCTGCCAGGGGCGCCGCTCGAAGCGCATCGGCGCCTCGCCCGGCGCATAATCGTCCTCGATCGCCTCGAAGGCCTGGCAGATCCGGTCGCGCAGCGCCTCGAACCAGGCGCGCGCGCGGCCACAGCGCTCGTCGTCGTCCCTCACCTCGTCCGTCCCCGTCCTGGGTCCACTTCCGGCACCTGCCGCTCCCGCTCGATCCCGTCGAAGAGGCCGGTCGCCTGCGCCGCGTGGGCCGCGACCATGGCGGCTGCCACGACTAGGTTCAAGGAACGGGCCTGCGGGCGGATCGGGATCCGCACGCGGGCTCCGGCCTGTGCACGGATTTCCGGCGGGACGCCAGCGCTCTCGCTGCCGAGCAGGAGGATGTCGGTCCTCCGGAACGCGAAGCGGTCGTAGCGGCACGCGGCCTGCGTGCTCAACAGGACCATGCGACGCGGCGTTCCCTCCGGGCCGTTGGCCAGTGCTGCCCGAAACGAGGCCCAGTCCTGGTGGCGGCGCAGTGCTGCCAGGTCGAGATAGTCCATGCCGGCCCGCCGCATCCGCTGGTCGTCCAGCGGAAAGCCGCAGGGTTCGATGATGTGCAGGCCGATGCCCAAGCATGCCGCGAGTCTGGCCGCGGCACCGACATTGCCTGCCTGGTCCGGGCAGTACATGGCGATGTCGATGCCGATTTGTTGCCGCTCCACGTCCGCGCTTTCCTGGAGTGATTCGTGCCTGACGAAATTTGCGAGCACCTTCATGGACTTGTGCGACCGATCGTCGCTTGTCGGGGCGCTGCACCCTCCGTATCTTCCGCCCCGCTTTCCTACATGCCCCCATGGAGAGGCGCATTCACATGGCCGATACGACGGTTCGACACGGCGAGAGCGGCGGCGCCACCCGGCGCGACGTGCTCGACGTGGTCACGTGGTCGGCGGTCGCGATCGGCGCCGGTACGATCGTGTGGCCGCTCATCAGCAGCATGAACCCTTCGGCCGACGTCCTCGCGTTGTCGTCCACCGAGGTGGACGTGTCCCAGGTTCCGGAAGGTTCGGGCATCACCGTGATGTGGCGCGGCAAGCCGACCTTCGTGCGCCATCGCACGCCTGCCGAGATCGAGGAGGCGAGGGCGGTGCAGCTTTCCGCGCTGAAGGACCCGCAGGCCGACGAGGAGCGGGTGAAGGCCGGCAAGGAGGCCTTCCTGATCGTCGGCGGCAACTGCACCCATCTCGGCTGCGTGCCGCTCGGCAACAAGTCGACCGACGACCGCGGCGACTTCGGCGGCTGGTTCTGCCCCTGCCACGGCTCGCATTACGACACCTCCGGGCGGATCCGCCTGGGCCCGGCACCCACCAATCTGCCCGTGCCGGAGTATGAATTCATCTCCGACACCGTGGCCCGGATCGGCTGAGCCGACGTACAAGAAGTGGATGCGGTGGCGCCCGGGGGACCGACCGAGGCGCAAGACCGCGAGCAAAGGGACGAACATGGCGGCGGGCTCCGGAAAAGTCGTCTTCAAGAGCAGTTTGCTCCGCTGGATCGACGACAGGCTTCCGATCGTAAGTGCGCTCTACAACGATGCGGTCGTCTATCAGACGCCCCGCAATCTCAATTACTGGTGGAACTTCGGTTCGCTGGCCGGCGTCATGCTGACGCTGCAGATCATCACCGGCATCGTGCTGGTGATGCAGTACACGCCGCATGCCGACATGGCGTTCGACAGCGTCGAGCGGATCATGCGCGACGTGAACTATGGCTGGCTGCTGCGCTACGCCCACGCGAACGGCGCCTCGATGTTCTTCATCGTGACCTACATCCACATGTTCCGCGGGCTCTATTACGGCTCCTACAAGGCGCCGCGCGAGCTCCTGTGGATGCTGGGCGTGGTCATCCTGCTCCTGATGATGGCCACCGCCTTCATGGGCTACGTCCTGCCCTGGGGCCAGATGAGCTTCTGGGGCGCCCAGGTCATCACCTCGCTGTTCTCGGCCTTCCCGCTGGTCGGTGACCCGATCGTCACCTGGCTGTGGGGCGGCTTCGCGGTCGACAACCCGACGCTCAACCGGTTCTTCTCGCTGCACTACCTCCTGCCGTTCGTGCTGGTCGGCGTGGTGTTCCTGCACCTGATCGCCCTGCACACCCACGGCTCGAACAACCCGGTCGGCATCGACGTCAGCAAGAAGGACAAGATCCCCTTCCATCCGTACTACACGGTGAAGGACCTGCTGGGCCTGTCGGTGTTCTTCCTGTTCTTCTCCTACTTCCTGTTCTTCTACCCGAACTCGCTGGGCCACCCGGACAACTACATCCCGGCCGACCCGCTGGTGACGCCGGCCCATATCGTGCCGGAATGGTACTTCCTGCCGTTCTACGCGATCCTGCGCTCGACCGTGTACGAGAGCCTGTTCACGCCGCTGGCGATCTTCGGCTACCTCGGCATCACCGAGAAGCTGATGGGCGTCATCGCGATGTTCGGCTCGATCCTGGTGCTGCTGGTCCTGCCCTGGCTCGACACCAGCCGGGTGCGCAGCGCCACGTTCCGGCCGATCTACAAGTGGGTGTTCTGGCTGCTCGTGATCGACGTGATCGTGCTGCACTGGGCCGGCGGCGAGGTGCCCACGCCGACGGTCGTGCTGGTCGGCCAGATCGCGACGCTCTACTACTTCGTCCACTTCCTGGTGATCATGCCGCTGCTCGGCAAGTTCGAGCGTCCGCGCCCGCTGCCGGACAGCATCGGCAAGCCGGTCCTGTCCCACGGCGCTGCCGCTCAGCCGGCGGAGTAAGTGATGCGTCTCCTGAAACTATCCGCTCTCCTGGTCGCCGCCGGCGTCGCCCTGTGGTCCGCCGGCTCCCAGGCGGCCGAGGGCGCGGCCGAGCCCAAGCAGATCTCCTGGCCGCATGACGGCTTCTTCGGCACCTTCGACCGGGCTGCCCTGCAGCGTGGCTTCAAGGTCTATCAGGAGGTCTGCCACGCCTGTCACGCGGCCAAGTACGTGACCTTCCGCGCGTTGAGCGACCTCGGCTTCAACGAGGACGAGGTCAAGGCGCTGGCGGCCGCCTACACGGTGACCGACGGGCCTGACGAGAATGGCGAGATGTTCGAGCGGCCGGCCAGGCCCTCGGACACCATGCCCTCGCCGTTCCCCAACCCGCAGGCGGCCCGTGCCGCCAATGGCGGGGCCTATCCGCCCGACCTCTCCCTGATGTCGAAGGCGCGCCATGACGGCGACAACTACCTCTTCTCCCTGCTGACCGGGTATGATGACCCGCCGGCCGGCGAGGAGGAGCTGGCGCCGGGCCAGTACTACAACCACTACTTCCCGGGCCACCGGATCGGCATGCCGCCGCCGCTCATGCCGGACCAGATCACCTATGACGACGGCACCTCGGCCACGGTCGAGCAGATGGCCAGCGACGTCACCCAGTTCCTCGCCTGGGCGGCCGAGCCCAAGATGGAGGAGCGCAAGCAGACCGGCATCAAGGTCATGCTGTTCCTGATCGTGCTGACCGTGCTGCTCTACCTCTACAAGCGGAAGGTCTGGGCCGACGTCCACTGACGTCAGCCGATCCTTTCCCCGACTCCACCATCGAACCGACGGGGCCGCTTCATGCGGCCCCGTTGCATTTCGGGCTGTCCTGCTGCACCCGGTCGGCAGAAGGAGACGCATCATGCAGGATCTTTGGCGCCGTTCCGCCCGCGCGATGGCGGCTGCCCTGGGTGGCGGCGAGCTTCGGCCGAGCGAGGCGATCCATGCCGCCCTGGACCGGATCGCCCAGGTCGAGCCCAAGGTGAACGCGGTGCCGACGCTCTGCCGGGAGCGCGCTTTGGCTCATGCCGAGCGGCTTGAGCGCCTGGCACCGGAGCAGCGTGGCCCGCTGGCGGGCCTCCCCGTGCTGGTCAAGGACCTGGTCGACGTGGCGGGCGTGCGCACCACCTACGGCTCGCCGATCTGGCGCGACCATGTGCCGGAGACGTCCGACTACCTGGTCGAGCGGATCGAGGCGGCCGGCGGGATCGTGCTGGGCAAGACCAACACGCCCGAGTTCGGCGCGGGTGCGGTGACCTTCAACGAGGTGTTCGGCGTCACCTCGAACCCCTGGGACACCGACCGGACCTGCGGCGGCAGCTCGGGCGGTTCGGCCGTGGCGCTCGCGACCGGCGAGGCTTGGCTGGCCACCGGCTCCGATCTCGGCGGCTCCCTGCGCACGCCCGCCTCGTTCTGCGGCATCGTCGGCTTCCGCCCTTCGCCCGGCCGGGTGCCGGCCGGGCCGCAGCGTGATCCCTTCCAGACGCTGCTGGCGGAAGGCCCCATGGCGCGCGACGTGCGTGACCTCGCTCTGTTCCTCGACGTGATGGCCGGGCACGACCCGCGCGATCCGCTGTCCTGGCCGTCCGAGCCCGACCAGCACCGCCGCGCGGTGGCAGAGCCCCGCCTGCCGGCACGGCTCGCCTTCTCGGCGGACCTGGGCGGGATCACCCCGGTGGACGAGGAGGTCGTGTCGGTCTGCCAGGCGGCGGTGGAGCGGCTGCGCGCGGCCGGCGTCGCCGTGAGCCAGGCCCAGCCGGACGTGTCGGATGCCACCGACATCTTCACCGTCCTGCGCGCTGCCAAGTATGCGACCGACAACGGCCCGCTGCTGCGCGACCACCGCGACCAGCTCAAGCCGGAAGTGGTCTGGAACATCGAGCAGGGCATGGCGCTGGATGCCGACAGGATCGGCCAGGGACAGCGGGCGCGTGGCGAGCTGCAGCGCCGAGCGGCGGCCTTCATGGCCGAGCACGAGCTGCTGCTCACCCCCACGGCGATCGTCCCGCCCTTCGCGCACGGCATCCGCTACCTGGCGGAGCTGAACGGCCACCGCTTCCCGAGCTATATCGACTGGGTGGCGATTGCTTATGCGGTCACGCTCACCGCCTGCCCGGCGATGAGCATTCCCTGTGGCTTCACGCGCGCGGGCCTGCCGGTCGGCCTGCAGCTGGTGGGGCGGCCGCGCGACGAGGCCGGGCTCCTGCGCCATGCCGCCGCCATCGAGGACACGCTGGGCCTGGCCGGGGCAGTGCCGATCGATCCCAAGCCTCCCGCTTCCTGAGCACCGCTGCTAGACCTGTCCGCCAGAGGCAAGAAGACCCAGGGAGGCGGCATGGTCCGGTTCGGCTTGTTCGGCTGCGGGCGCATCGGGCGGATGCACGCCGACGCGATCGCGAGCCATCCGCGCGCAAAGCTCGCCGCCGTGTTCGACGTGGTGCCGGCGGCCGCGGACGCGGTGGCGACGAAGCATGGCTGCCCCGCCGCGCGCGACGTCGACGAGCTGCTGGGCAGCGGCGAGGTGGACGCGGTGCTGATCGCGTCCTCCACCGACACCCATATCGACCTGATCACCCGGGCCGCCCGGGCGGGCAAGGCGATCCTGTGCGAGAAGCCGATCGACCTGGACATCGCGCGGGTGGATGCCTGCTGGCGGGAGATCCAGCCGCTCTCGCCCATCGTGCAGATCGGCTTCAACCGGCGCTTCGACCCGTCCTTCGAGGCGGTCCGCACCGCACTCACGGCTGGCGAGATCGGCCGGCTCGAGCTCCTGGTGATCACCTCGCGCGACCCGGGCCGGCCGCCCGCCGCCTATCTGAAGGTGTCGGGCGGCCTGTTCCGCGACATGATGATCCACGATTTCGACTTGGCGCGCTTCATGCTGGGCGAGGAGCCGGTCGCGGTGTCGGCGATGGCCTCGGTCATGGTCGATCCGGAGATCGGCCGGCTGGGCGACATCGACACCGCCATGGTGACGCTCAAGGCCGCATCCGGCGCCCTCGTCCACATCAACTGCTCGCGCCGCGCGGTCTATGGCTACGACCAGCGCCTGGAGGCGTTCGGCGAGAAGGGCATGCTGCAGGTCGGCAATCGCCGGGCCACCACGCTGCGCCGCTGGGGCAAGGCCGTGACCGAGGCCCAGGATCCCCTGCTCGACTTCTTCATCGAGCGCTATGCCGAGGCCTACCGCGCCGAGCTGGATGCGTTCATCGATGCGGTGACCGAGGGCAAGCCGGTCCCGGTCGGCTTCGAGGACGGCCGGCGTGCCCTGCTGCTTGCGGATGCGGCGCTCGAAGCGTTGAACTCCGGCAAAACCATCGAGCTGAAAGGGAGCTGAGCGGATGCAGCCGAACGGGCTCCGGCAGATTTGGGCAGAAGGCAAGGCCGCACTGAACGGCTGGCTGGCGATCCCCTCGTCCTTTTCCGCCGAGATCATGGCGCATCAGGGCTTCGACACCCTGACCGTCGACCTGCAGCACGGGGTGGCCGACTACCAGACGGCGGTCACCATGCTCCAGGCAGTCGCCACCACCAAAACAACCCCCTTGTGCCGGGTGCCGTGGAACGAGCCCGGCATCATCCAGCGCATGTTGGATGCCGGGGTGATGGGCGTGATCTGCCCGATGGTGAACAACCGCCAGGAGGCGGAGGCCTTCCTGTCGGTGATGCGCTACCCGCCGCAGGGGACCCGCAGCTTCGGGCCGATCCGGGCCCTCTACGCGCACGGGCCGAGCTATCCCACCAAGGCCAACGACGAGATCGTGGCGTTCGCCATGATCGAAACCCACGAGGCCCTGGCCAATCTCGACGACATCCTGAGCGTGCCCGGTCTGGACGCGGTCTATGTCGGCCCATCCGACCTGGCCGCCTCGCTGGGCTACCCGCCGCGCTTCGATCCCGAGGAGCCGGCGGTGGTGGATGCGATCCGGCACATCATCGCGCGGGTCAAGGCGCACGGCCTCAAGGCCGGCATCCACAACGGCTCGGCGGCCTATGCCAAGAAGATGATCGCCGCCGGGTTCGACCTGGTGACGGTCGGCTCGGATGCGCGGTTCATGGCGGCCGAGGCGGCCAATGTCGCTGCCGCCATGCAGGATCGTCCCGCACCCGGCGGCAGCGGCGGGACCTACTGAGATGCCGCACGTCCTGGTGGTGGGCCGGGTGGTCGAGGCCGGGCTGGCGGTGCTGCGCGCTGCACCGGGCGTCACCTTCGAGATGATCGAGGAGCCCGATCCCGAAGCGGTGCGCGTCCGGCTGCCGGAGGCGAACGGCCTGCTGGTGCGGACCATGCCGATGCCGCCGGACCTCCTGGACGCAGCACCGGGCCTCCAGGTCGTCTCCCGGCACGGGGTCGGTTACGACAATCTGGACGTCGGCTACCTGACCGGGCGCCGCATCCCGCTCGCGATCGCCGCCACCGCCAATGCGATCTCGGTCGCCGAGCACGCGTTCTGGATGATGCTGGAGCTGGCCAAGCGCGGCCGCGAGCATGACCAGACGCTGCGCGCCGGCGACTGGGGCTGGCGGCACGGCAACCATGCGATCGAGCTGAACGGCAAGCGGCTGCTGCTGGTGGGCGGCGGGCGGATCGGCCGGGAGCTGGCGCAGCGGGCGCTGGCGTTCGCCATGGACGTCACCGTGTTCGACCCGTTCGCGCCGGCCCTGCCCGGCTGCAGCAAGGCGGACGAGCTGGAGCCGGCGGTGGCCGAGGCCGATGTGGTAAGCCTGCACGTGCCGCGCACGGCGGCCACCGTGAATCTGTTCGATGCGCGGATGCTGGCGCGGATGAAGCCGGGTGCGATCCTGGTGAACACCGCGCGCGGCGGGATCGTCGACGAACAGGCACTGGTCCAGGCCCTGAAGGAGGGCCGGCTGCGCGGTGCCGGGCTGGATGTGTTCGACCGCGAGCCGCCGGCAGAGGACCATCCGCTGTTCGGCCTGCCCGACGCCCTGGTGACGGCCCATGTCGCCGGGGTCACGCAGGAAGCGATGGTGCGGATGGCGGTGGAATCGGCGGCCAATGTCGTGGCGGGGCTGGAGGGGCGGCTGGACCCGGCCGTGGTGGTCAACCGGGAGGTGCTGGCATGAAGCGACTCAATGTCGGCCTGATCGGCAGCGGCTTCATGGGCCGCAGCCATGCGCTGGCCTGGCGTGCCGCGGCGGCGACCTTTCCTTTGCCGGTCACCCCGCACCTGGCGCTGCTGGCCGATGTCGACGAGGCGACCGCCAGCCGGGCCGCGCAGGGCTTCGGCTTTGCCCGCGCCACTGCCGACTGGCAGGCCCTGGTGGACGATCCCGAGGTGGATCTGGTCGACGTCACCACGCCGAACCTCCTCCACGCGCCGATGTGCCGGGCGGTGATCCAGGCGAAGAAGCCGCTCTACTGCGAGAAGCCCCTGGCCCCGGACGCCGCCACCGCGTTCGCGCTGGCCAGGGAGGCGGAGGCGGCAGGCGTGCCGACCTTCGTCGGCTTCAACTACCTGCGCAACCCGATGACCGAGCTGGCTCGCGACATCGTGCAGAGCGGCGAGATCGGCGAGGTCTGGAACTTCCGCGGCATCCATGCCGAGGACTACATGACCGACCCGGACGGCCCCTGGACCTGGCGGCTCCACCCCAAGGGCGGGGCAGGTGCCGTGGCCGATCTCGGCAGCCATATCGTCAGCCTCGCCCGCTATCTGGTCGGGCCGATCGAGCGCCTGTCCGCCGACCTCGACACGGTGATCGCCGAGCGGCCGACCCGGGAGGGCGGGCGCCGGGCGGTCGAGGTGGACGACCAGGCACGGGCGCTGGTCCGCTTCGCCGGCGGGGCGAAGGGCACGCTGGAAGCGTCCTGGATCGCGACCGGGCGCAAGATGTATCAGGCGGTGGAGCTGACCGGCTCCAAGGGCGCGCTCGTGCTGAACATGGAGCGGATGAACGAGCTGAAGCTCTATGTCACGGGCCGCACGCCGGCGCTGGACGGCTGGGTCGAGATCCCGGCCACCCCGGCGCACAAGGACTATGCCGGGTTCATGCCGGCGCCTGGCCACCAATTGGGATTCAACGACATCAAGACCATCGAGGTCGCGGAGATCGTGCGCAGCCTGCACGGGCAGGGGCCGCAGCTCGTGCCGGACTTCCGCGAGGCCGCGGAGATCCAGGCGGTGATCGACGCCATGCTGATGTCGGCCAGAACCGGATCATGGGTATCGGTCGACGAGGTGGCGCGGGCGGCCGGCCGATGAGCCTGGCCCCGCCGCCCAGGGCGGGCAGCTATCGGACCATCTATGCCGACCCGCCCTGGACGTTCGGCACTTGGTCGGAACGGGGCAAGGGGCGCAGCGCCGAGGCGCATTACGACACGCTCGGCATCGACGGCATCGCCGCCCTGCCGGTGGCGGACTGGGCGGCGAAGGACGCCGTGCTGCTCATGTGGATCACCGACCCGCTCCTGCCGCGTGGCCTGGAGGTGATCCGCGCCTGGGGCTTCACCTACAAGACGGTGGGCTTCCACTGGACCAAGCAGAACCGCTCCGGGGACGGCTTCTTCACCGGCATGGGCTTTTGGACCCGCGCCAACCCCGAGCTCTGCCTGCTCGCCACCCGCGGCAAGCCGAAGCGCCGCTCGGGCGGGGTCAAGCGGCTGGTGGTGGCGCCGAGGCGCGAGCATTCGCGCAAGCCCGACGAGGTGCGCGACCGGATCGAGGCCTTATGCGACGGGCCCTATCTGGAGATGTTCGGCCGGGACAGCCGGCCGGGCTGGGACATCTGGGGCAACCAGGCCGGCCTGTTCGACCAGGGCCCAGTGCGCACCCGCCGCCGCCCATCGCGTGAGCCGCCGCCTGTGGGCGCGGAGGAACTGCCGGAGCACTGAGCAGCATACCGGTATGGCAGCCGCGACTTCACCCATCCGCGGCGGCCTAATCATGGCAGGCTGGTCCTGCCGACTGCCGCCAGTGACCGGAAGCAGCCCATGCAGACCCTTTCGCCGCATCTGTTCAGCCGCCGCCACGCCGTGCGGGAGGAGCAGGCAAGGCACATGGCCCTGCTGATCCGCTTCCTGGACGCAGCCGTCCGGCGCGCGCGGATCGGCCCTGACAACCACAATCGCTTCTATCGGCTGCCGGAATACGAGCTGTGCATGGGAGGAGCCTATGCGCTGGGCTTCGTCTGCCGGGACATCCCGCCGGACGACGTGCTTCTGGACCTGGTTGCAGCGCGGCCGGAACTCCTGGACGACCTGTCGCTCTCTGAACTGCGCCGCTACCTGCACCTGCTGATGCGCGCCGAGCGATGGAACTCTCCCGGGGCAAGCCTGATACTGGCGGCCCTGGAGGCCGGTGCGCTGCAACTGCTGGCACAGCGGCTGGAATCCGATGACCGGCTGCGGCTATTCTAGGTCGGTCGGACTCCCGCACGGCGCTGGCAGGTGACAGGCGAACGATACGCCCAGCGGGTTGGCGGAGCCGGGCTTCGCTCCTAGCATCACGTCCTTGCGGCTGGGCCGCGTGGCGCGGAGGCAGGGCATGGCCGGGATCGTCGATGCAGTCTTCCTCGACCGGGCGCTGGGCGAACTCGAGGTAGTGCGCTCCTGGAGCCCCAGGGTCGTGTCGCGTCTGGAGGCCTTGATCACGGCCGGCGAGGACGGGGACCTGTTCCGCGTCAACCCGCTCACCTTCGCGAAGGAACGCGGCGTCGCCACCGAGGAGGCGGTCGACCTGCTCCTGCACGCGACGGCGCTGGGCCTGTTCGAGATGGACTGGCTGCTGGTCTGCCCGCGCTGTGCCTGCGCGGTGAAGAGCTTTGCCCATCTGCGGGCGCTCAAGAGCCGGTATCGCTGCCCGGAATGCCACCACGACTACGAGGCGGCGCTGGACGACTTCATCGCCGTGTACTTCACCGTGTCGCCGAACGTCCGCACGATCCGCTACCATCGCCCGGAGACGCTGGAGCCGTTCGACTATCTCTACGTCTTCCGCGGCGTGCGCGAGGGCGTCGCCCCGGATGGGACGCCGTTCGTCGAGGCGTGCCGGCAGGCGCTGCGCGGCATCGGCTTCCTGGAGCCGGGCGAGACCCGGAGCTTCGCCTTCGAGGCGGCAGAAGGCCTGGTGTTCGGGCTGAGCCGCGACGCGGATGCCGGGTTCGTCATCCGGGTGGAGGGCCGACCGGCTGCAGCGCCGCAACGCATCGCGCTCACCTGGCGTGGGCAGGACTATGCACCCGACCAGATCGCGATAGCACCCGGCCCGGTCACCATCGACATCACCAACGACACGCCCGAGCGCGGCATCGTGGCGATTCTGCAGGGCGGTACCGCGGACGATCAGGGCTTCCTGCGCTTCGAGCCCTATCTGACCGGCAAGCGCCTGCTCACCAGCCAGACCTTCCGCAGCCTGTTCCGCTCGGAGATCATCGGCGGGGCCGAGGGCCTGGCGATCCGCGACGTGGCGCTGCTGTTCACCGACATCAAGGGCTCGACCCGGCTCTACCAGCGGATCGGCGACCTGAACGCGTTCGAGCTGGTGCAGCAGCATTTCGACCGGCTGCGCGAGGCCACGCGCCAGCATGGCGGGGCGATCGTGAAGACGATCGGCGACGCGGTGATGGCGGTCTATCCGGACGCCGCCCAGGCCGTGGCGGCAGCCTTGGAGATGCGCGAGGCGATCCGGCGGTTCAGCGCCGGCCAGTCGGACCGGGCGGTCGCGGTCAAGATCGGCATCCACCACGGTGCCGCCATCGCGGTCACGCTGAACGACCAGCTCGATTATTTCGGCCATACCGTGAACATCGCCTCGCGGGTCCAGGAGATGGCCGGGGCCGGCGAGATCTGGCTCACCGAGGACGTGTGGAGCTATCCGGGCGTGCAGAAGCTGCTGGACGGCCAGCCGGCACAGCATGAGGTCGCGCGGTTCCAGGGGATCGAGCAGCCGATGAGCCTGGTGTGCCTGCCAAGCCCGGCGGAGCCGGCCTGACGCGTCACTCGGCTGCCGGCAGCGCCACGTTGAGGCCCAGCCGCGCGCTCACCCCGGCATGGTCGGACGGCCACAGCCGCCAGCCGTCGAGCGGCCAGGTCCTGCTCGCGGCCTCCGCACCCACCACCCGCAGCTGGCGTGGCTGGATCGGCTCCTGGACGAAGATCAGGTCGACCCGCTGGGCCAGCTCCGACTGCGGGTTGCGCAGGTTCGCCGACTGGCAGCAGGTCGTACCCGGCAGGCTGCCGTAGCGGAGCTTCCAGGCATCGACCAGCCCGGCCCCGGTGAGCACCTGGTATGCGCTGCCCTCGGGCGCCCGGCCATAGGCATCCGGCCCCTCGCTGAACTCGCCGGCCAGGATCACCGGCGACGTGGCCGGCCCGGAAGCTGCGGCCAGCGCCGCGACCAGCTCGGCGGCCTGGGCCGGCGCGTGCTCGGTGCCGCGTGCCAGCCGGGTGGTGACGAAGCGGAAGCTGCGCCCGCGAATGGTGGTCTCGACGCCGACGAAGCCGTGCCGCGCCGTCAGGCGGGCGGCCTTGCCCAGGCCCGGCAAGGGGCGCGGTGGGTCGGCCCGATAGCGGCAGCCATCCTCCGAGCGCAGACAGCCGGCGAACTCGAGAGGCCGCGTCTCCACCCCGACCTGGCGCAGGATCACGTTGCGGCCATAGCCGCCGAGCAGGCCGCGCTTGCCGTCGATCGTGAACGGGATGCCGCGCAGCCGACCGACGCCCGGCAGCGCCGTCTCGATCTCGCGCAGGTCCAGGTCGATCACGCTGGCGGCGACCCGGTAGTCGGCGCCGCGATCGCGCAACGTGGCGAGCGTCGCGTCGAGCTGGTCGCCGAACGCCCGGGCGATCGCCGGGTCGCGGCAGGCACCGGGCACGGGCGGCAGGTCCTGGCAGGTCAGGCGATAGACTTCCTGGAGCGCGACTAGGTCGGCGCGCCGGCGCACGATCTCGGCCGCCTGACGCTCGGCCCGACGCGGGAAATAGTTCTCGGCCACCTGGCGGAGCAGTGCCACCGCCGCCTCGCCGGGATCGCCGGCCGCCGCCGCGTCGAGCAGCCCCTCGACATCACCGCCCGGGTACTGGTTCTGGGTCATGACGTCGATCTCGCCCGGCCAGCGGCGCAGGTCCGGGCGATCGGCAGCGAGCGCACCGGTCGCGGCCAGGAGGATCCACGACAGGCAGAGGGCCATGGCGCCCGTGCTGGCGCGCGACGGGCAGGGCAGGATCAGCCGGAATATCCGGCAAGCGACGTGAACCATTCGTTCGAGCCTGTAATCAGGTCCGCTCAACCAGCCACATGTAATAATCTAGCCGGCCATGACGAGCGGGAAAGTGACGAAGATCAACCGGTGGAAGGGCAATACGGGCCGCGGTGGCAGTGTGCCATACATCGAAAGATATCCTGCGCTGGTCCGGGAAACGGCCCCGCCCCTTCCGCCGGAACCGTTCTCTGGCCAACATATCATGCGTTCGTTAACGAACACCATGCAATCGATCAGGCCTCTTTGCGCCCAGCCGCTCAGAATCGCAGCCAGGCCGCCACGCCGGCATGGTCCGAAGGCCACAGCCGCACGCCGTTCACCGGCGCGGTTCTCGCCGCAGGCTGGTTGCCGTCCAGCCGCACCGCGCGCACCAGGGCCGGCCGGCTCACGAAGATCTGATCGATCCGCTCGGACAGGATCGAGCTCGGGTTGCGCAGATCGGCGGCCTGGCAGCAGGTGAAGCCCCGGGCCTGGGGGAAGCCCGCCGCCCAGCTGTCCAGGAAGCCGGCGGCCGTGAAGCGGCGGTAGGGCGAGACGATCGGTGCCGGCCGCTGGTCGGCCGGACCGGAATTGAAGTCGCCCACCACGATGGTGGGTCCAGCCTGCGCGCGCGGGGCCGTGTTCAGCGCGCCCAGAAGCTCAGCCGCCTGGGCCGACTGGACGGCGGCAGAGCCGGCCGGACCATCGCCCAGCGTTGCGACCTCCAGATGGGTGTTCACGAACCGATAGCTGCGCCCGAGGATCACCGTGTCCACACCGACGAAGCCGCGCCGGAAGCCGATCCGGCCGAGATTGCCCGGCAGCGGCAGGGGGATGCTCGCCTCGGTGCGATAGTTGCAGCCCTGGGCGGAGCGGCGGCAGCCGGGGAAGACCACCGGGCTGGTCGCGATGTCCCGGCGACGCAGGATCACGTCCTGGTCGTAGGCGGAAAGCAGGCCCAGCTTGCCGTCGATCGTGAACGGCAGGCCGCGCAGCAGCCCGATCCCGGGCAGCTCCGACAGGGCCTCGCGCAGGTCGAAGTTCACGACCCGCGCCGCCACCTCGTAGCCGCCGCCGTTGGCCTCCAGTGCCGCGAGCGTCGTGCGGAGGTGGTCGCCGAACGCGGCGGCGATGGTGGGCTCGGTGCAGGCACCGGGCCTGGGCGGCAGCTCGCGGCAGCTCAAGTGGAAGACTTCCTGCAGGCCGACCAGCTCCGGCCGCCGCGCCTGGATCTGGGCAGCCTGCCGCTCGGCGCGGGGCGGGAACGGGCTCGCCGCCGCCTGACGGAGGAGCTCCAGCACCGCCTCGTTCAGCTCCGACGGCGAGCCGGCGCCGGACAGGGTCGCGAGGTCGGCGCCGATATACTGGTTCTGGGTCATCACCAGGATCTCGCCGACCGGGCGCGCCTGGGCATGGGCCTGTGAACTGCCGAGTGCCAGGAGCAGGGCGGTGGCCAGACCGGTCAGGAAGCGGCTCGGACTCATGGCGAGATTCCCGGAACTGGTCATGGCAGCATCAGCAGATGGCCCCGCCGGGCGCGCGCGGTCAAGCCGGGCTGAAGGAGGCCGCCTCACCCGCGAGCAGGCGAGGCCAAGCTGGCCCGGTCCACGAACCGGCTCGGCAGCTCGACCGTCCCTGGCGGCGAGGCAGGATCGGCGAGGCGGGCCAGCATCATGTCCGCAGCCGCACGACCGATCGCACCAAAGTCGCGCACCACCGAACTCACCTCGGGGCTCGCCGCCATCGCCACGTCCTCGGCATCGAGCGCTGCGAGCGACAGGTCCTCCGGCACGGTCAGTCCCCGTTCCCGACAGGCGCGCAGGAGCGCCAGCAGCAGCCGGCTGCCCTCCGCGATCACGGCGCTGGGCCGGTTGCCGTCGTCGAGCAGCCGGCCGAGTTCGGCCGCTACGTCCTGGCCTGGCACCAAGCCGACCGGGAGCAGTCCGGCCGGTTCGAGCCCGGCGGCCAGTCCTGCCGCCAGGAAGTGCCGGCGCCGCTCCAGGGTCGGCCGGATCGCCAGGGTCTGCTGGACCAGTGCCAAGCGGCGGTGGCCCAGCAGCGCCAGCCGGGCCACCAAGGTGGTCATTGCCGCTGCATGATCGGTGCAGACCCGGTCGGCACTGACCGGCAGGTCCCGGTCGAGCAGCACCAGCGGGACGTCGGCCCGGCTGAGCCCCGCCTGGATCTGCGGGTCGGTCTGGTCGGACACGTAGAGGATGATCCCGTCGACCTGGCGGGTGCGCAGCAGGTCGAGGGCCGCGCATTCACGCTGGACCTGCTGGTCGCTGCTGGCGAGCAGCATGGCATAGCCGCGCTCCGCCAGCCGGTCGGCCGCCGCCTGGGCCACCGCCGCGTTGGGATAGGCAGTGAGGCTCGGGATCAGGATGCCGATGGTACGGGTCGCCTGGGTGCGCATCGCGCGCGCCGCCAGGTTCGGGATATAGCCCAGGCTGCGCATGGCCGCCTCGACGCGGGCGCGGGTCGCGGGCACCACCTTGTCCGGCTCGTTGCAGACCCGGGACACGGTGACGGTCGACACCCCGGCCTGGCGTGCCACCTCGCGGATCGTCGGACGGCGACGGCCGGCCGCCGGTTCCCCTGACGGGATGTTGACGTTTTCATCCGCCAAGCGCAGGCTCGGCCAGTTGCGTGAGCGACCAAGATCGGGAGAGGCAGGACATGGCCGTGCTGAGCAGCGAGCAGATTGCCGCCTACGAGCGGGACGGGTTCCTGGTTGTCAAGGACGTGCTGTCGGCGGACGAGGTGGCGGAGCTGCGCCGGGTCACCGAGGAGCTGGTCGAGAAGGCGCGTGGCGTGACGGCACATGACGACCTCTATGACCTGGAGCCCAGCCACTCGCCCGAGGAGCCGCGGGTCCGGCGGATCAAGACCCCGCACCTGCAGGCGCCGATCTACGACCAGGTGATGCGCCATCCGACCATCCTCGGCATCCTGCAGGACCTGGTGGCGCCGGCGATCCGGTTCGACGCGTCCAAGCTGAACATGAAGGCGGCCGGCTATGGTGCCGCGGTCGAGTGGCACCAGGACTGGGCGTTCTATCCGCACACCAACGACGACCTGTGCGCGGTGGGCGTGATGATGGACGACTGCGCCATCGAGAACGGGCCGCTGCTCTGCATCCCCGGCAGCCACAAGGGCAAGGTCTACGACCATCATGCGGACGGGTATTTCTGCGGGGCGATCGACCCCACCGGCTCGGACATCCCGTTCGACCAGGCCGTGCCCTGCATCGGCCCGGCCGGCAGCATCTCCATCCACCATGCCCGCACGATCCACGGCTCGGCGCTGAACACCTCGGACCGGATGCGGCGGCTCCTCCTGTTCCAGTACCGCGCCGCCGACGCCTGGCCCCTGTGCGCCGGCAACCAGATGGACTGGGAGGCCTGGGAGGCGCTGATGCTGACGGGGCAGACTGATCCGATCGCACCGCGCCTGGCCGACGTGCCGGTCCGTCTGCCGCTGCCCCCGGCCAGGAGCCAGGGCTCGATCTATGAGAACCAGCGCGGGCTGAAGACCAGCTTCTTCGGCAAGGCCGACACCCGGGCGGCGTGACCGGAGCACTGCGCCTGCTGGTCATGCTCGGCTGGCTCGCGTGGTCCGGCACGGCGTCCGCCTGTCCGGGTGGTGCCAAACCTTGCGAGGTCGAGGGTGGCAGCTACCTGATGCTGCTGCCTCTGGCCGGGCAGGACGGCCCGCCGCCGGTGCTGCTCCACCTGCACGGCTGGGGCGGGAATGCCGCCGCGGTGCTGCAGGCCGGCTTCTCGCAGGAATTCCTGGCGCGCGGCTTCGTGGTAATCGCACCGCAGGGGCTTCAGTCCAGGCCCGGCGGCAGGACCGACTGGTCAGTGGGAGACGGCCAGCCCCATCCGCGCGACGACCGGGCGTTCGTCGGCCGCGTCCTGGACGACGCCGCCCGCCGCTTCGGCCTGGACCGCGGCCGGGTGCTACTGAGCGGCTTCTCCCGGGGCGCGTCGATGGCGTGGGACATCGCCTGCCAGGAGCCCGCGATGGCCCTGGCCTATGCCCCGGTGGCCGGCGGGTTCTGGCAGAAGCAGCCCACCACCTGCATGGGGCCGGTCCGGCTCCTGCACACTCATGGCTTCGCCGATGCCACCGTGCCGCTGGAAGGCCGCGTGCTGCGCGGCGGTGCGCTGGCCCAGGCCGACATCTTCGCGGGGCTCGCCCTATGGCGCAGGGTGGATGGCTGTGACGGTCCGGCCGAGGTCCCCGCCACGGCCGACCGTTCTGGCGCAAGCGCTGGATCGGCTGCCGGGCGGGCACGGTGGAACTGGCGCTGCACCCGGGCGGGCACGCCATCCCCGATGGCTGGGCACAGCTGGTGATCGACTGGTTCCTGGCCCTGCCGCGCCGGTCGGGCGGAACCTCCGGATAGCGTCAGATCAGCTCGCGGACATGGGCCTCGCGGCCATAGATCGCGACCAGCGCCACGATGGTCACCCCGAGCGTGGCCTGGACCAGCGGCGGTCTGAGCCCCAGCCCGACCAGCACGGTGGTGAGCTCGATCAGGCAGAGCGCGCCGGCGATCGTGCCGAGATAGCCGCCCCGGCCGCCGATCAGCGTGGTGCCGCCAATCACCACCGCGGCGATGGTCTGGAACAGGTAGGGCTCGCCCACCCGTGCATAGGCGGCACCGGAGAAGCCCAGCAGGAGGACGCCGGTGAGCGCCGCGAAGCCGGCACTCAGCGCGAAGGTGATCGTCCAGGTGCGTACCGGGTCGACCAGCGCCAAGCGGGCGGCGCGCGGGTTGCTGCCCAGCGCATAGAGCCGCCGGCCATACACGGTCCGGCCGAGCGCCAGGATCACCACTGCCGCCAAGACCAGGAAGGCCGGAATCAGCCATGGAACCGGGATCGGCCCGATGCTGCCGCCGATCGAGACGAAGCTGGTCACGTAGGAAGGTGCGGCACCGGTCGGAAAGCCCGCCGTCCATAGCTGGACGGCACCTTGTAGGGCGGTGCCGGTGCCGAGGGTCACGATCAGCGGGTGGATCGCCAGACTGGCGGAGACCATGCCGTTGAAGGCACCGATCGCCATGGCCACGGCCAGGACCAGCGGCAGCACCACGGCGAACGGCACGCCGTCGCCGTAGAGCTGGGCGGCGGTGACATTGGCGAAGCCGATCACGAACGGGATCGAGAGGTCGATGCCGCCGATGATGATCACCAGCGTCTGGCCGATCGCGGCGATCGCCAGGAGCGTGGCCAGCACCAGCATGGCGCGGATGCCGAACATGGTGCCGAAGCCGCGGATCAACGCCATGCCGATCAGGTGGATGGCCAGCGCCAGCAGCAGTGCCGCCACCGGGCGCGGGATCCGGGCGAGGGCGGCGCTCATGTATGCCTCCGGCCGCGCAGGAGCTGGCGCAGGCGGTCGGCGTTGAGCACCACCGCCACGGTCAGCACCGTGCCATAGACGATCTGCAGGACGAAGGTCGACACGTTGAAGAAGGTCAGCGCGGTCTGCAGCAGGAAGATGTCCGCGGCACCCAGCACAGCGGCGACCAGCCCGCCGCGCCCGCCGGCCAGGCTGACCCCGCCCAGCGCCACCGCGGAGATCGCGAGCAGCGTGTAGGTGCCCGCGATGTTCGGGTCGGCCGAGCCGATCAGGCCGGTGAGGCACAGGCCGCCCACCGCGGCGATCAGGCCGGCCAGGACATAGGCCAGAAAGCGGACCAGGGTGACCGGGATGCCGGCCGTGTAGGCGGCGCGATCATCGCTGCCCACGCACAGGAGCTGCTCGTAGAAGGGCAGCCGCTTGATCAGCAGCCAGAGCAGCGCCACGGCTGCCAGCGGCAGGATCGAGGTCGGCCCGGCCAGCGCCTTGATCCAGCCGGGCACGGTGCCGGCCGGCGAGGGCACGATGGTGAGCGTGATGCCGGCATAGAACAGGGAGGTCCCGAGCGTGGCGACGATCGGCTGGATGCGCAGCACGGTCGCGAGCAGGCCGTTCAAGGCACCCGACAGGAGGCCCAGCAGCAGGACCAGGGGCACGATCAGGAACGGGGATTCGATGCCCAGCCCTTCCACGAGCCAGCGCACTACCACCACGTTGACCAGGCCCATGAGCGGGCCCACCGAGATGTCGATGCCGCCGCGCCCCGCCAGGATCGGCGGCATGGAGGCGATCGCGGCCAGGACCAGGCCGGAGGCCAGGCCGATCGTCACGCCCAGGCTGGTGGGCGCGAACCGCACAGGGTTCAGGGCGATGTTGACCGCCAGCAGGACGACGAACAGGCCGGCGGCCAGGCGAAGATAGGCGCGGCCGGCAAGCCAGCGGGACATTCAGGCGGCCTCCTGGCCGAACATCGCGGCGATCACCCGGTCCATGGTCATGGCATCGCGGTCCAGCTCGGCGAACAGCCGGGCCTCGCGGAACACCAGCACGCGATGGCAGAGCTGGAGGATCTCCTCGATCTCGCTGGACAGGATCACGAGCGGGATGCCCTGGTCGGCGGCCAGCCTGCGGAACACCTCGTAGAGCTTCATGCGCGTGCCGAGATCGACGCCGCGGGTGGGATCGTTCATCAGCATCACCCGGGGCTCGCGGGCGAGCCAGCGGGCCAGCAGCACCTTCTGCTGGTTGCCGCCGGACAGGGTGCCGATGGAGGCATGGGGCGAGCGGTAGACCATGCCGAGCTCACGGGTGAAGTGGGCGAGCTTCTCCCGCAGCCGGGGGCGGTCGACGATGCCGAAGCGCTGATGGTCGGGCAGGGCGGCGATCGCGAAATTGTCGAACACTGACAGCCCGCCCAGCACGCCGGTAGTCCGGCGGTCACGCGGCAGGTAGGCCAGCCCCTGTGCGGCGGCCTTGGCGAACTCCGTCACCTGGACGGTGTGGCCGTCCTTGCCCTGCAGGCGGATCTCGCCGGCTTCCGGCCGGTGCAGGCCGCACAGCGCCTGGATGAACATGTCCTGGCCGTGCCCCTCGAGCCCGGCCAGCCCGACGATCTCGCCCGGCCTGATCGCGAAGTCGATGGGCGACGCACCCGGCGCCAGCCGGATGCCCTGTGCCGCCAGGATCGCCTGCCCGTCAGTCATGGTGATGCACCGGGATGCGGGTGTCGGGCAGCATCAGGGCGAGCAGCCGGGCACCGGTGATCTCCGCCCCGGCCAGCGTCTCCACCACCCGGCCGCTGCGCAGCACGGTGACCCGGTCGGACAGGCGGCGGACCTCGTCCATCCGGTGCGAGATGAAGATCACCAGCCGGCCTTCTGCGACAAAGCTGCGGACCGCGTCGAACAGGACGTCGCGATCGCCGAAGTCCAGGGCGGCGGTCACCTCGTCCAGGATCAGGATACGCGGGTCGCGCACCAGTGCCCTTGCCAGCACGATGAGCTGCTGCTGGGCCAGGGCCGCCTCGCCGGCCGGCTGGTCGAGGTCCATGGGCGTACGCGACACGTGGGCCAGGATCTGGGCGGCCTTGGCCTGCCGCTCTGCCCGGCTCAGCCGGTAGGTGAGCAGGCCGTCATAGCCCATGAAGATGTTCTCGAGCACACTGCGCTCAGGCGCCAGCAGCACTTCCTGGAACACGGTGGCGATGCCGTGGCGCTGCGCGTCCGCCGGGCCGGTCAGGCGCAGTGGCTGGCCGTCCAGGCGGATCTCGCCGGCGGTGGGCGCCACCACGCCGGAAAGCAGCTTGACCAGCGTGCTCTTGCCCGACCCGTTCTCGCCCAGGATCGTGTGGACATGGCCAGGGGTGAAGGCGAGGTCCGCCTCGACCAGCGCCAGCGTCTCGCCATAGCGCTTGGTGACGCCGGACAGCGTCAGCATCGCCCACCCCCGCTTCTCGCCGTCGCTCTATCTGGCTCCGGTCGCCCTTCCGGCCGTAACGGTTTGCGCTGGCCCGCGCAAGGTCGCCCTGGTATCGTTTACATATGAAGAATGCCGGCCCAGCAACGAGGCCGGCGAGGGGGAGCAAGGAGCACATGACGGCACATGGCGCGCGCCGCACCTGGCTTGCGGCACTGGGGGGATTGGCGGGGCTGGCCCTGACGGCGGGCATGGCGGGCGGTGCCGCGGCGCAGTCGCTGGCCGACCTGCCGGAGGAGCTGCAGGCCCTCTACACCGACGGCATCCCGGTGGGCCCATCCGCCTATGACGACTTCCAGATGCCGGCCAAACCCTGGCGCTGGTGCCACTCCGAATCCTACATGGGCAACCCCTGGCGGGTCAGCGCCGCCAACGAGCTGAAGCGGCTGGTCGAGAACGCCAAGGCCGAGGGCCTGGTCTCCGAGTTCGAGATGTCGGACTCCAACGGCGACGTGACCCAGCAGATCGCCCAGGTCCGCGCCTTCATCGACAAGGGCTGCAGCGTCATCACCATGATCGCCGGCTCGTCCACGGCGCTGAACGACGTAATTGAAGCCGCCTACAAGGCCGGCATCCCCGTAGTGACCACCGCCAGTGCCGTCACCAGCCCCTATGCCCTGAACATCCAGCACAATCACAATGTCTGGGGCTACAACATGGGCAAGGGCATCGCCGCCTACCTGAACGGCCCGGGCAACGTGCTGGAGGTCGAGGGCATCCCGGGCAGCCCGATCGTCGCCCAGGAGAATTCCGGCGGCGAGCGCGCCTTTGCCGAGCATCCCGACATCACCATCCTGGGCCGGGTCAGCGGCAACTGGACGGCGAACGTCACCAAGAGCGTGGTGCTGCAGTTCCTGGCCACCAACCCGTCGCCTATCGACGCGGTCTGGACCACCGGCAGCGAGACCCGGGTGATCGCCGAGGCGTTCGAGGAGGCCGGCCGGCCGGTGCCGCTGATCACCGGCTCCATGTCGGGCGATGCGCTGGGCTACTGGAAGGAGCACCAGGACACGTTCAAGTTCTACGGCGGCGCCATCCTGCCGACCGTGGCCTCGCACAACACCTATCGCGCGGCGGTGCGCCTGCTCGAAGGCCAGCAGCCGATCGTGAACACGATCATTGTGCCGGTCCCGGAGATCAAGCAGGAGGATCTCGGCAAGTGGGCCGCCCCCTGCATGACCGTGGAGTCCGGCTCGATCTTCCCGATCCCGCCGGCCGACCCGATCAGCGAGACGATGATGGACGGCTATTTCCGCAAGGGTGCCGGCACGCCCGGCTACGACTTCGCCACCACGCCGGACCCGTGCGGCTGAGCGAGGGCTGACGGCGGCGGGAGCCTGGCCTCCTGCCGCAAACCCGGCGAGACTGCGGGAGAATCGACGGGAGAAGAGGGATGGACGAGCGGCTCCAGCGTAGCGCTGCGGCAGTGGCCGAGGCCGGGGCGGACTGGCTGGTCCTGACCGCACCGGATGCGGTCGCCTATGCCACCGGCCATGTCGTGCCGATCGAGGCCGGGCCTTCGCCCTTTGCCGGTGGCCCGACGCTCGCTCTGGTCGGCCGCGACGGCACGGCCGGCTTGGTCGTCGCCAATGTCGAGGCTGGTGCCGCGGCGCGTGCCTGGGTCGACCAGACCGTCGTTTACGAGGGCTACGGCTTCGAGCAGCCGGCCCCCTATCCGCAGAACTATCAGACAGCGGTGGCCGAACTCGTGCGCCGGCTGGGCGTGCGGGGGCGGATCGCCGCCGATCCGGTGACCTTCCCCGCCCGGCTGGCCGAGATCCTGCCGGCCGATCCCGGGCTGGACGCGATGATGTCCCTGGCACGGGCACGGGCCACCAAGACCGCCGCGGAGATCGTGGCCCTGCGCCGCTCGGCGGAGGCCGCGGCGGTGGGCCAGGCCGCGTTCGTCCGGGCATTGCGGCCCAGTCGCAGCGAACTCGCCGTGTTCGCCGAGCTGCGCTGCGCGATCGAGGAATTCGCCGGCGAGCGCGTGCCGATCACCGGCGACTTCATATCCGGGGTGGCCCGGACCGCGGCGTTCACCGGCTGGCCCAATGCCCGCGTGATCGAGCTAGGCGATCCGGTGATGGCCGACCTCGCCCCCAGGATCGCCGGCTACTGGGGTGATTCCTGCCAGGTGACGGTGGCGGGCACGCCGCGCCGTGGCCACGAGCGCCTGTACCAAGCGTCCAGGGGTGCGCTCGACCTGGCCATGTCGCTGATCCGCCCAGGCCTGCGCATCGACCGGTTCGATGCCGAGATCCGCGCCCATGTCGCCAAGACGGGCTTCGCCTACCCGCACCATACCGGGCATTCGATCGGCACCGCGGTCCACGAGTTCCCGCGCTTGGTGCCCTACGAGACCAGCGCGTTCCAGGAGGACATGGTCGTGCTGGTGGAGCCCGGGGCCTATGACCCTGAAATCGGCGGGGTGCGCTCGGAGTTCATGCTGCGGGTCACCGCCACCGGCTGCGAGCCACTGGCCGCGTTCGACCAGGTGATGGCGGTCGCCGGCTGAGCGTGGCCGGGCCGGAGGTCAGTAGGCGCCGCGCCCCAGCACCACGATCGGGATGGTCTTGAGCAGGATGACCAGGTCGTACCACAGCGACCAGTTCTTCACGTACCAGCAGTCCAGATGGACCCGGCGGCGATAGTCGACGTCGTTGCGGCCGCTGACCTGCCAGAGCCCGGTCAGGCCGGGGGTGCATTCGAAGTAGTAGGGGAGATTGTCGCCGTAGCGGGCCAGCTCTTCCGACACGACCGGGCGCGGCCCCACCAGGCTCATGTCGCCGCGCAGCACGTTCCAGAGCTGGGGCAGCTCGTCCAGGCTGGTCTGGCGCAGGAAGCGGCCGATCGGCGTGATGCGCGGATCGCTTTCCAGCTTGTGCCGCTCCTCCCATTCCCGCCGGCGGTCCGGGTCGCGCTCCAGCAGCTCGCGCAGCTTCTCCTCGGCATCCGGCACCATGGTGCGGAATTTGTAGCAGGTGAATGGCTCGCCGCGCCGGCCGATCCGGCGATGGCCGAACACCACGCCCCGGCCGGTGTCGCGGACCCTGAGCGCGATCCAGGCGAACAGCGGGGAAAGCACGACCAGCAGGAGGCTGGCCATCACCAGGTCGAAGGCGCGCTTGACCCCGCGGTTCCAGGCACTCGCCAGGTTGTTGTGCAGGCGCAGGGCCAGCACGTCGTGGCTGAAGAAATGGGTGACGCTGGCGGTCGCCACCGGCAGGCCGCGGATCGGCGACACGATGTCCACCGAGCGGGACGCCAGCGCGATCTGCTCGACCAGGCTGGTGTGCCGGTCGGCCTCGCCCAGCTCTAATGCAATCACCACGTGCGGCGTGCCCAGCTCCGGCGGCAGGAGGCTCGGCCAGGGCAGGGTGTTGAGGACCGGGAGCTCCTCCTCCTCGACCTTGAGGTAGCGCGGCGCGTCCGAGCCGGGCGGCACCAGGAAGGCGATCGGCTCGAAGCCCAGCATCGGCTCGGACTGCAGCGCCGCGGCGGCATCCACCGCGTTCGGGCCGATGCCGACGATCACGGTCGGCCGGCGCCAGGCGCCGAGTGCCATCAGCGCGTGCTTGGCGGCCATCCGGGTCAGCGGGATGGCGATCACCAGAAAGCCCCAGTTCGCCAGGAACCAGTGGCGCGACATCTCGGTGCGCGACAGGAACAGGCTGGCGGCGTCGATCAGCGCCATCACGCCCAGGACCGAGAGGACGTCGCCCACCTCCAGCCAGAACGGTCGTCGCCTGGCGTAATGGCCGAGCTTCCAGAAGGTGCCGACCGCGACCAGGGTGAGGGCCGCATAGATCCAGGGTCGCTCGTCGGCCGACATGTGGCCGAGCAGGACCGGCGGCAGAGCTTCCTCGACCGAGTAATAGGCAACCGCCCAGCGGGTGCACCAGAAGGCGAGGGCGAACAGACTGGCGTCGAGAAGCGGGAAGAACCAGGCTTCCCGGGCAGACCGGCGAGCACGTGCCGCGACTTCGAACCGTTCGAGCGTAGACGCCATACCGTTCATTCACCCGCCGGTACCGGGCCGCGGCAACGACCTTTGACACCGGTAGCAAGCATCAATGAAGGCTCTGTTAGAGCGCGCACGCCGTTGGCGCCAGCATTCTGAACTGCCACGGCACCTAGAACGGCGAAGCCGTGGCGCGGTTGCATACGCTCCGATAAAGCCCGGCATGCGCATCCACCATCCCGTCCAGGCGGGCGATCCGCGCCACCGCACGGCGCGCCCCGTCCACCAACTCGGCCGCGAACGGCGGATCGCCCAGGAGCCTCGCCAGGTCCTGGGCAAAGCCCGGGACGTCGTGCGGATCCCGGCGCAGGAGGCCGGACACGCCATGCTCCACCAGTTCCGGCACCCCGCGCACCGCCGACGCCACGACCGGCACCCCGATCGCCATGGCCTCCGCCAGCGCCAGGGGCAGGCCCTCCCAGAGCGACGGCAGCACCAGGGCGGCTGCCCGGCGGAGTTCGTCCAGGGCCTGGTCGCGCTGGAGGGCGCCGGTGATCCGCACCCGCTCCGCCACGCCCAGAGCGCGGGCGCGCGCGCGAACGGCATCCTCCAGCGGCCCGCCGCCGATCATGACCAGCCGCGCATCCCGCAGCGCCGGATAGGCCAGGACGTCCACCGCGAGCAGCGGATTCTTCTGCGGGACCAGCCGGCCCAGGAACGCGATCAATCCCGGCTCAAGGGTGCCCCGCTCGGGCAGGGCCGCCAGATCCAGGCCGTTATGGATGACGCCGTCCGCGGGCCGGCCCGGGTCCAGCCGCCACCGCCCTGCCAGTTGGCGGTCCGCCGCGCACACCCAGACGATCGCCGCGGCACGGCTGCCGGTCACCCGTTCCGCCAGCGCGCCGGCCAGCCGCTGCGGCCAGGGCTTGGTGGCGAAATGATAGCCATGCACCGTGTAGACGAAGGGGACGGGTCCCGAAGCCCGGGCGATCGCCAGGCCCGCGCGCCCGCCATGGGCATGAACCAGATCGGGGCGCACCTCGTCGATCAGCCGGCGCAGCCGCACCGGCGCGCTCCGGTCCAGCCGGGAGCGCCACAGATCGAGCGGGCGAGCCGCCAAGCCTGCGGCCGAAGCGGTCGCCAGCGCATAACTGTCCGGCGCACTCGCGACGATGCTCTCGATGCCGTGGCGGGCGCGCAGGCCCAGGCACAGGTCCAGCACCACGCTAGTGCCACCCCCTGGCCGGCCATCCGCCACGAACTGCAAGACCCGCATCGCTTGTCCCCCGCCCCCTGGGAGCGGCATGGTGGGGCGGAGGTCAAGAGTCGGAGCACGGGATGGGGCTGGAACAGATCTTTCCGCTGATCGCGTCCCTGGCCCTGCTGGTCTGGCTGTCGCCCACCGTGTTCCGGATGAGCCCGCGGACCCGGGAGTTGACCAGCAGGGTGGCGCTGGGTCTGATCGGGCTGGGGATCGTCCTGGCGCTGGCCGCGTTCTTCATGGGCTAGGGCCATGGGAGGAACAGCAATGGACCGGCTTCTTCTTCGAGTCTTTCTGGCGGCCGCAGTGCTGGCGTGGCCGCTCATCGGCACTGCCCGTGCCGCGGAAGAAAGTGCCTGGGACTTCGGCTTCAAGGCACTGGAGGGCGGCGACCTGCCGATGCAGCGCTTTGCCGGCCAGCCGGTGCTGCTGGTCAATACCGCCTCGATGTGCGGGTTCGCCTACCAGTTCGAGGGGCTGCAAAAGGCGTGGGCGGCCAACCGTGACGCTGGCCTGGTCGTGCTGGGCGTGCCGTCCGGCGACTTCGGCGGCCAGGAATATGGCGAGAGCGGCGAGATCAAGCAGTTCTGCGAGGTGAACTTCGCGGTCGATTTCCCAATGACCGAGAAGGAGCACGTGCGCGGGCCTGAGGCGCACCCGCTCTATCAGTGGCTGCTGGCACGGCTGGGCCCCTCGGCGGAGCCCAAGTGGAACTTCCACAAGATCCTGATCGGCCGGGACGGCCAGCCGGTCGCCGCCTGGCCCAGCCGCACCGAGCCCGATGCCCCGGAAGTCCAGGCGGCCATTCAGGCGGCACTCGCAGGCTCAGGCGAGGGCAGGCCCGGCGGGAGCTGAGGGCCGGCCCGCCACGACCCGCTCGGCCAGCAGCCCGCTGCCGAAGCCCATCCAGTAGCAGAGCTCGGCCGGCCGGCTGATCCGCCACAGGCAGAAGTCGGCGCGCTTGCCGACCTCCAGCGTGCCGCGATCGGCCGCCAGGCCCAGCGCCCGCGCGGCATGGGCGGTCATGCCCAGCAGCGCCTCGTACGGGGTGAGCCCGAACAGGACGCAGGCCAGGTTCATGGCGAGCAGCGGCGAGAGCAAAGGCGAGCTGCCGGGATTGGCATCCGTCGCGACCGCCATCGGCACAGCAAAGCGGCGGAGCAGCTCGACCGGCGGGCGCTGCCGCTCGCGCAGCAGGTAGAAGGCGCCCGGCAGCAGGACCGCGACCGTGCCGGCCGCTGCCATGGCCCGCACGCCCGCCTCGCTCGTGTACTCGACATGATCGCAGGAGAGCGCACCGTAGCGGGCCGCCAGCGCCGCACCGCCACTGTCGGAGATCTGGTCGGCATGAAGCTTGACCGGCAGGCCCTTGGCCTTTGCCGCCTGGAACACCCGTTCGGTTTCCTCAGGCGAGAACGCGATCGTCTCGCAGAACGCATCTACCGCGTCGGCCAGACCCTCTTCCGCCACAAGGTCCAGCATCGGTCCGCAGACCAGGTCGACATAGGCGGCCCGGTCCAGTTCGGCCGGGAAGGCATGGGCGCCGAGGAAGCTGGTCGCCACCGAGACGTCGCGGTCCCGGCCGAGCGCGCGCGCCACCCGCAGCATCCGAAGCTCGGTCTCGATGTCGAGCCCGTAGCCCGACTTGATCTCGACCGTGGTCACCCCTTCATCGACAAGACGATGGAGGCGGGCACGGGCCAGGCGGTGCAGCTCCTCCTCCGACGCGGCGCGGGTGCCGTCTACCGTGCGCCGGATCCCGCCGCCCCGCCTGGCGATCTCGGCATAGGGGACGCCTTCCAGCCGCTCCTCGAACTCGCCGCAGCGCTCGCCGGCGAACACCAGGTGGGTATGGCAGTCGATCAGCCCCGGCAGGATCCAGCCGCCGGCACCGTCATGGATCTCCACGGCCTCGCCCGGCAACTGGGCGCGCGGCCCCAGCCAGGCGATCCTGCCATCCCGTACCGCCAGGGCGCCGTCCCGGATCTCGCCACGATCCGGTGCCCCCGGTACCATGGTCGCGAGCTGCACGTTCACCCATATCCGGTCGAAGCGTTCCATCTGCCGGCTCCGGCCGCTGCTCTCCCGGAATGCTCCCTAGCAGGAAGTTCCAAGGCTGGCCAAACCGGGCGCGATCATGGGGGCGGACAAGCGGCGGATCGGCCTTGCGACCCTGCGCCTGTGGTCGGGCGCGTTCCTGTTCCTGTTCGCCACCACCCATCTGCTCAACCATGCGCTGGGGCTGGTCTCGCTCGATGCCATGGAAGCCGGCCGCGCGGTGTTCGTCGCGTTCTGGCGCTCGCCGGTCGAGCTCGTCCTGCTGGCGGCACTGCTGCTCCACCCGGCCGTTGCGATCGTCCGGCTGTTCCAGCGGCGCACGCTCCGCCTGCCGCCCCTGGACTGGCTGCAGGTGGGCCTGGGCCTGCTCATCCCCTACTACCTGACCATCCACGTGCTCGGCACCGGCGTGCTGCACCAGGTCCAGGGGCTCGATGACAGCTACGCCTACCTGCTCAACCTGATCTGGCCGGGCGGGATGCAGCGGCAGACGGAGCTGATGCTGGTGGTCTGGGGCCATGGCTGCATCGGGATGTACCACCGCCTGAAGCTGGAGCCCTGGTTCAGGGGTGCTGCGCCGCTCCTGCTCACGCTGGCCGTGCTGCTGCCCACGCTGGCCTTCTTCGGCATGCTGAACGGTGCGCGCGAGCTGGCGGCCAGGGCGGCGTCCGATCCCGCCTGGATCGCGGCGCTGGCGGCTGCCGAAAACTGGCCGGAGCCGGCCGAGCGCGCCTGGATCTATGTCCTGGAAAGCCGGCTGCTCCTCCTGTTCTACGGCACGATCGCGCTCCTGTTCCTCCTACGGCTGGCGCGTCAGGCGATCGTGGCGCGCACCGGGCCGGTCGCGATCGAGTTCCCGGGCAATTTGCTGGTGCGGGTCCCGCGCGGCACCTCCGTGCTGGAGGCGGCCGAGCTGGCGCGGCTGCCCCACGCCTCGGTATGCGGCGGGCGCGGGCGCTGCTCGACCTGCCGGGTCCGGGTCGGCCGGGGCAGCGACCACCTGCCGCCGCCGTCGGCCCAGGAGGAGCGGGTGCTGCGCCGGATCCAGGCCAGGCCCGACGTGCGCCTCGCCTGCCAGCTCCGGCCGACCCATGCGCTGCAGGTGACCCCGCTGGTCGCGGCCGGCCACGCTGCCGAGGAGGTCAGCCGGCCGATGTTCCCCAGGCACGGCGTGGAGCGCGAGCTGGTCGTGCTGTTCGCCGACCTGCGCGGCTTCACCATGCTTGCCGAGCACCGGCTGCCCTATGACGTGGTGTTCCTGCTGAACCGCTGGTTCGCACTGTCCGGCCAGACGATCGAGCAGGCCGGCGGCCGGGTCGACAAGTTCATCGGCGACGGCGTTATGGCCCTGTTCGGGCTGGACCACGGGCCGGAGGAAGGAGCGCGCAGTGCGCTGAAGGCGGCCCAGGCAATGGCCGCGGGCCTGAGCCAGCTTTCCCACGAGATGCGCGGCGAGCTGGGGCAGGCGACGCTCCGGATGGGGGTGGGCATCCATGCCGGCAGCGCCATCGTGGGCCAGCTCGGCTGGGGTCATGCGGCGGGCCTCACCGCGATCGGCGACGTGGTCAACGTCGCGAGCCGGCTGGAGACCGCCTGCAAGGAGCTGTCGGCCGAGGCGGTGATCTCCGCGGAGGTGTTCCGCCTGGCCGGGCTGGAGCCGCCGAGCGCCCCGGTCCCGCTCGAGCTGCGCGGCCGCCGCCGGTCCCTGCCGGTGGTGGCGGTGCCGAGGCTGGCCGAACTGCGCCAGACGGATCTGGCCAGCGCCTAGGCGAAGGCCGGCTGCGCTTCCGGCACGGTCGGGGCTGCCCCGATTTCCTCCAGGCCAGGAAGATCCGGCATGGCGCCCCGCCCGTACTGCGCGTCCCACCAGGCGAGCAGGAGATAGGTGGAAAGGGCGTCCTGGAAGGACTGTTGCAGCGTGTCACTGGCGAAGCGGATCGTCCGGGCGTTGCCGGCCCGGGGATGATCCTCGACCAGATATGGCAGGCCCTGACGCTCCGCATAGGCGGTCGCCGAGGGGAGCGTGGGAAAGGTCAGCTCGACCTGGGCCAGGGGTTCGGGAGCGGTGTCGTCGCCCCCGTCGCCGGCAGATGGGTGCTCCAGCACGAGATGCCAGCGCTGCCGGCCGGGGTGAACCGGTGCCGGACGTGGCGGGAGCGGCTGGAAGATCCGTGCGACCGTGCCAGGCGGGAAAGGTCGACGCTTGCTATTCGGTTGGAACGGATCGTCGGTGACTTGGGTCTCCATGGCTGGCTCCTCCCGAAGAAGGTGCGGGCGCGGCTGCCGCCGCGCCCGACTGGCCATCAATGCCTGGTCTCGCCCTCGGATGCCGCGTTGATGGCGATCCGCCTGGTCTTCGCCTGCGCCTGGACAGACTTCGGCAGGGTGACGGTGAGCAGGCCGTTCCTGAAGCTGGCGCTCACCTTGTCCTCCTCGACCTCGTATCCCAGCGGGATCCGGCGCTCGAACCGGCCATAGTAGCGCTCGCTGAACTGGCGCTCCTTGTCCTCGGTCTCCGAGCGCTTCTCACCGCGCAGGGTCAGCATGTCGCCGTCGAGCAGGACCTCGATGTCCTTCTCCTCGAGACCGGGAATCTCGGCCACCACCCGGATGTCACGGTCGGTTTCCGAGACCTCCACGCTCGGCCAGGTCGTGGCCCAGCCCTGCATCCGGCCGAACGAACGCGGCAGGTCGAGGCCACGGAAGGCCTCGTCGAACAGCCGGTTCATCTCCCGGTGCAGCGTGACGAACGGGTTCTGCTCCTGGTCGCGGTAGAGGGTCGGGGCCTGGCTCATGGTGCGGCCCCAGGGGATGAGATCGCGCATGTTCATGGCTCTTCTCCTCAGCTTTGGCAGCAGGAAGCAGGTCAGGCGTCAGGCTGCCTTACTCTGGTTCTCGATCTGCATGGGCTCAGGTCTCGGCAGTGCCTCGCTCCCGATCTCGATCCGCCGCGGCTTCATCGCATCGGGCAGCTCGCGGACGAGCTCGATCGTGAGCAGGCCGTTCTCCAGGGTCGCCGCCTTCACCTTGACATGGTCGGCCAGCTCAAAGCGACGCTGGAAGGTGCGGCCGGCAATCCCGCGATGCAGGTACTGCCCGTCATCCGGGCCGGGCTTCGCACCGCTGACGACCAGGAGGTTCGGCTCCTGGGTCAGGTCGAGTTCGTCCTTCGAGAACCCGGCCACCGCCATGCTGATGCGGTAGGCATCCTCGCCGGTCTTGACGATGTCGTATGGCGGCCAGTTGTCGATCGCCTGCAGGCGGCTGGCCCGGTCGAGCAGATCGAAGACCCGGTCGAAGCCGATGGTCGACCGGAAGAGTGGCGTGAAGTCGAGTGCTGTTCTCATAGCCATATCCTCCACTGAGCAACATGGGTACGAGAGGCGCCCAGGTTCGGGCGCCCTTGGATCTGCCAGCCCCGCATGGGCGGCCGGCACCCATCGATCTGGGCGTTCTCCTATCGTTTTCAAGAGGTTACCGAGGCGCATGACGATCGCTTCCGGGCGAACGGCTTGACGCCGCCACCCCCGCCCACCAAACCTGCTGGCAGCATCGAGAAAGGTGACAACCCGTCGATGAGCGGACCCGCACACGCCCTGGTCGCCGACGACATCCACAAGACCTTCGGCTCCCTCGAAGTCCTCAAGGGCGTCTCGGTGACCGCCGACAAGGGCGACGTGATCGCGATGCTGGGTTCGTCCGGATCGGGCAAGAGCACCTTCCTGCGCTGCCTGAACCTGCTTGAGATGCCGGACCAGGGGCGGGTCGTGGTGGCGGGCGAGGAGATGCGTCTCGTCCCGGACCGCGCGGGCAAGCTCAAGGCGGCTGATCGCCGGCAGGTCGAGCGGCTGCGTACCCGCCTTGGCATGGTGTTCCAGCAGTTCAACCTGTGGTCGCACATGACCATCCTCGACAACGTGATCGAGGCGCCGGTCCACGTCCTCAAGCTCTCGCGGGCCGAGGCGCTGGCCAGGGCGGAGGCGCTCCTGAACAAGGTCGGCATCTGGGACAAGCGCGATGCCTATCCCGCCCATCTCTCGGGCGGGCAGCAGCAGCGTGCCGCGATCGCCCGGGCGCTCGCCATGGAGCCGGACGTGCTCCTGTTCGACGAGCCGACCTCGGCGCTGGACCCGGAGCTGGTCGGCGAGGTGCTGCGGGTGATGCGCGATCTGGCGGTGGAAGGGCGCACCATGATCGTGGTCACCCACGAGATGGGCTTTGCCCGCGAGGTGGCCGACCATGTGATCTTTCTGCATCAGGGACGCATCGAAGATCAGGGGCCGCCCGACCAATTCTTCGGCGCACCAAGGTCTGAGCGGGTTCGGCAGTTCCTGTCGGGCAAGCTGAAGGGTTGACCCGGATGCCCGATCGGGGCATCGCTGCATACTCAACCAGTTAGCGGGTTTCGCTCATGCGCCGACCAACCATCGCTGCGTTCGTCGTGGCTCTCGGCCTGGCCTTTTCGGCCACTGCCTTCGCTCAGCCCCAGGCCATCCTGCGGGTCGCGGTCGACGGGAGCTACCCGCCCTACAGCATGGTCGACAAGAAGGGCCGGCTGTCCGGCTTCGACATCGAGATGGCCGACGAGATCTGCAAGCGGCTCGCGGCCAAGTGCACCAAGGTGCAGTTCACCTGGGACCAGATCCTGGACGCGGTGAAGTCGCAGCGTGCCGATATCGTGGTCGCTTCCACCTCGATCACCGACGGCCGGCGCCGGCGCGGCATCGCGTTCAGCCAGCGCTACTACCACACGCCCGCCATGTTCGTGCGCCGCAAGGGCGATTCGGTGGAAGGGATCTGGAAGGCGCTGCGCGGCAAGACGATCGGCGTGCAGGCGAACACCACCCACGACCAGTTCGTGACCTCCGAGTTCACCGCATCCGCCAAGATCGCACGGTTCAAGACCCTGCCGCAGATGGTCGACGCGCTGATGAAGGAGCAGGTCGACGTCATCCTGGCCGATGCCTGGGCGCTCGACCAGACCGCGATCAAGGGCAAGTACGGCAAGAAGCTGGAGTTCACCGGCCCGGCCTACAACGACCGGCGCTGGTTCGGCGAGGGGATCGGCGTGATCCTGCCGCAGGACGACCCGGCGCTGAAGGCGCGCATCGACGAGGCGATCGTCGCCATGCGCGAGGACGGCACCTACATGCAGATCGCCAACAAGTATTTCTCGTTCGACCCGTACGGGAACTGAAGCTGCCCCTGGCAGAACCGGGCCGCCTGCAGTACGGCCCGGCCCCTGCTACTTGAGGACCAGCGGCGACTGCTTCTGGAAGGTGAAGCTGTCGAAGCCGTCCCAGTAGTTGATGGTCAGGAACTTGGTGCCGTGGCAGACCGCCGCGGTCGGCCCGAAGCGGTGTGCCACCAGCACGCTGCCGTCCGAGAACAGGTCGAGCGCCACCTTCTCGGACTGCCTGACGTCGAAGTTCTGCATCTCCCCGCAGAAGACGAACTGGCCGGGCGCCGGTTGCTGGCGGCAGAAGCTCCGGTCGCTGAAGGTGCGCTTGGCATCGCCGGACAGCGCGCTGAAGCGCAGGCGCGGGCCACCCAGCAGCGGGTTGGAGCTGCTGCCGGGCATCACGACCACCCGGCCCTTGCCCAGCGAGCCGGTGCCGTAGTTCACCGTCCAGCGGCCGTTCGCCTGGTAGTTCATCGCCCAGTTGAACGTGACCGAGTTGCCGGGGTTGGCGTTCACCCAGGCGACCAGGTCGTTCATGAGCGGTGCGCACGGATCGGCCTTCGCGGCCCCGGGCAGCGCCAGCCCTGCTGCCAGCACCGCCACCGCCAGCCGTGCGGGCGTGCGGGTTCGACATGAGCTCGGTCGAGTGCTCATCCTGGTATCCTCTAGATGTCGATTGACCGGAACGGGTCCGGCGTCGAATCTATTAGATACGATACTTACACGTGTCTGTGATCCGCAGCACTAGTTTGCCGATGTTCCGTCAGTGCGCGTCCGGGGAAGGCCCCGCGGCCTTCGGCTTGTGCACCAGTGGCATCAGTAGGAGCGCCAGGAAGAACACCGCCGACATCAGCAAGAAGCAGTCGGCATAGGTGAGCACGCTGGCCTCGAGCTCGGCCATGCCGACCAGCGTGCGCAAGGCCGCCTGGTCGGGATCGGTGGCCAGAAGATCGCCCATGCGGCCGCTCATCGATTCCAGGGTCGAGGCCACGATGCCGCGCGACAGGCTGAGCTGGTCCAGGAGATGGCGCATGTGGTGCGCCATCCGGTGGTCGATCGCCGTGTTGATCAGGGCGAGGCCGATGGCCCCACCCAGGTTGCGCATCAGGTTGTAGAGGCCGGACGCGTTCTTGATCCGGTCGGGCGGCAGGGTGCCCAGCGCCAGCGTGTTGATCGGCAGGAAGCACAGCATCAGCGACACGCCGCGGATCGCCTGCGGGAGGAACAGTTCGGCCAGCGAGCTCTGGTTGGTCACCTCGTGGTTCAGGTAGACGCCCAGGCCGAACAGGATCAGGCCCAGCGCCAGCATCGCCCGGAGATCCATCCTCTTGCTGAGCATCCCGGCCAGCGGGGCGGAGAGGAACTGGAACAGGCCGGTGACGAACATGATCTGGCCGATCTGGAGCGCGTTGTAGCCGCGCACGCTGGCCAGGAAGAGGGGCAGCAGATAGACCGAGCCGTAGAGGCCGATGCCCAGGACGAAGCTCAGCACGCAGCCGATCGCGAAGTTCCGGTCCCGGAACGCGCGCAGCTCCACGATCGGCTGGCGGTAGCTCAGCACCCGCCAGAAGAACAGGACGCCCGCCACGGCCGCGATCACCGCCGCGTAGCGCACGCCGGGATCGTCCAGCCAGTCCCAGCGCGGCCCCTCGTCGAACACGTATTCGAGCGAGCCCAGGAAGGCCGCCATCGCCGCCAGGCCCAGCCAGTCGAAGCCCTTCAGGAGGCCGAGGTCCGGCTTGTCGATGTCCACCGTCCGCCAGACCAGGATCGTCACGATGATGCCGGGCGGCACGTTGGCCAGGAACAGCCAGTGCCAGGAGAAGGTCTCGGTGAGCCAGCCGCCGAGCGTAGGGCCGATGGTTGGCGCCATGGTGGCGACCAAGCCGATCAGCACGGAGATGCCGGCACGGCGCTCGGGCGGGAACAGGATGAAGCTGGCGGCGAACACGGTCGGGATCATCGCCCCGCCGAGAAAGCCCTGCAGCACCCGCCAGACGATCATCTCCTCGATCGAGCCGGCGGTGGAGCACAGGAACGAGGCGAGGGTGAAGGTGCCGCAGGAGACGGCGAACAGGATCCGGGTCGAGAACACCCGGGACAGCATGCCCGAGAGCGGGATCATCACGACCTCCGCGATCAGGTAGCTGGTCTGCACCCAGGCGATCTCGTCCGAGCTGGCGGCCAGGCCAGCCTGGATCTCGCGCAAGGACGAGCTGACGATCTGGATGTCCAGGATCGCCATGAACATCCCGAACACCATGGCGAAGAAGCCCAGCACCACGACCGGGCGCGGCCCGGCCGGCGCCCGGGTGGGCGCTGCCGCCGCCACTGCCGCCGAACTGGCCATCGTGCGTCAGAGCCGGTCGGCGAGCGATCCGCCGGCCAGGCCGGCCGGCTGCGCAGCACCGAACACGCCCTCGGCGAGCTGTGCGCCATCGCTCTCGCCGCGTGTGTCCACGCTGACCTCCACCGAGAGGCCCGGGCGCAGCAGGCCGGCCAGCGCGTTGCCCGGTTCCAGGTCGATGCGGACCGGCACGCGCTGGACGATCTTGGTGAAGTTGCCGGTGGCGTTCTCGGCCGGCAGCAGGCTGAACTCGGCACCGCTGGCCGGGGCCAGGCTGGAGATCACGCCCTCGATCTCCCGGTCCGGCCAAGCATCCACCGCCAGCCGCACGGTCTGGCCGATCCGCATCCGGCCGATCTGGGTTTCCTTGAAGTTCGCGACGACATGGACGTCGGGCAGCGGCACCACCAGCATGGCCTGGCTGCCGGCGCGCAGATACTGGCCGACCTGCACCGACTTGCCGCCCACCACCCCGTCCACCGGTGCGCGCACCTCCGTGGCCGCGAGGTCGGCGCGGGCGGCGGCAAGCCGCGCCTCGGCCTCGTGCAGGGCGGCACCGGCTTCGGTGCGCTGGGCCTGGAGCACGTCGAGCTGGCCCTTAGCACTGGCGAGGTCGGCCTCGGCCTGGCGCAGCGCGGCCGCGGCACGGGTCGCCTCGGAGGTCGCGCGCTCCAAGGTCTCGCGGCTGGTCCATTTCTGCTGGGCGAGCTTGCTGGAGCGCTCGGATTCGGAGCGGGCCAGCTCGAGCTGCGCCCGTGCCGCCTCGATGCCGGCGCTCGCCCGGTCGATCACGACCCGTTGCAGCTCGATCTGGGTGCCGATCGTGGCGATGCGCGCCGTCTGCGCCTCCACGGCCGCCCCGGCCGCCGCCTCGGCCGCGGCATAGTCGACCGGGTCGATGCGGAACAGGAGGTCGCCGGCATGGACCCGCTGGTCGTCGACTACGCGCACCTCCTGGACCATGCCCGCGACCTTGGGCGCGATCGGCGCGGTATCTGCCTGGACATAGGCGTTGTCGGTGGATTCGACGAAGCGCCACTCGTGCCAGTACTGCCAGCCGGCCCAGCCGCCGCCGACGATCGCGGCCGCCGCGAGACTGCCCAGCACGAGTTTCTTCACGCCCGCCATGATCACAACCTTCGGACCGTCACCGGCAGCGCCGGCGTGCAACAGGAATGAACTTCCGGCAGATGCGCCCGTGCCCTCCCAGGATCAAGTGGAAACTGAACCGTTCAGTTCTGAAGGCCGTGCAAGTCTGTCCTGCCGGGATCGCCTAGCTACGTCCTTGTCGCAGCGACGATCCTGCTCCACCATGATGGAGAACCGTTCAGTTCTGGTGCTGCCCACGATCATGCTGCCTCTTCCCGAACTCCAGGACTGCCAGCTCCCGGGCGAGGCTGCCGGCAAGCCGCAGGCGGTGCTGCATGCCGCCAGGATGCTGTTCGCGGAAAAGGGCTATGCCGCCACCAGCATGGATGACATCGCCCGCAAGGCGAAGGTCGGCAAGGCCACCGTATACGAGCATTTCCAGAGCAAGCAGGAACTGTTCGCCACGGTCGTGCTCCATGCCTGCCAGGGCCATGGCGGCATGGTGGCCCTGCCGGGCGAGGGTGACCTGCGCACAAGGCTCGTGGCGTTCGCCGAAGGCTTCCTGGACTTCATCCTCCGCCCGGACGTGGTCGCGATCTACCGCACCATCATGGCCGAGTCGGTGCGCGCACCCGAGCTCGGCATGACCTTCTACGAGAACGGCCCGCTCCGGCTGCGCGGGACACTGGCGCGGGTGCTGGCCGAGGCGGCCGGGCGGGGCGAGATCGAAGTCCCCGATCCGGAGCGGGCCGCGGTCGACCTGATCAGCCTGATACGGGCGGACCTCCATCTGCGCGCCCTGTTCGCGGTGCCCACCCTGCCGCACCGCAGCGAGCGCGCCCTGCTGGCCCGCACGGCGGTCGACCGCTTCCTCAAGGCCTACGCCCCCGGCGTCGCTTGACGCTGCTCCGCGCCTCGTCGACTGTCTCCCCATGGGCGGACGATTGCCGCAGCAGGAGATATTTGCCGTGCTCAAGCCAAGAAGAACTGTCCTCGGCGCGCTGGCCCTGGCCGTCAGCCTGGTCACGCTCGGCACGGCCGAGGCCAAGGAATGGACCAAGATCCGGTTCGGCACGGAAGGCGCCTATGCACCGTTTAACTACGTGACGCCGGACGGACAGCTCGCCGGCTTCGACGTCGACATCGCCTATGCGCTCTGCGAGGAGCTGAAGGTCGAGTGCGAGCTGGTCCAGCAGGACTGGGATGGGATGATCCCGGCACTGCTGGCCAACAAGTACGACGCGATCATCGCGTCCATGTCGATCACCGAGGAGCGCAAGAAGAGCATCAACTTCACCGACAAGTACTACGACACGCCGACCCGGCTGGTGGTGCACAAGGACTCCGGCATCGACGGCTCGCCCGAGAGCCTGAACGGCAAGCGGATCGCCGTGCAGCGCGAGACCACCCAGGACCGCTACGCGACCGAGAATCTGGAGCCGGCAGGCGTGGAGATCGTCCGCTACGCCACGGGCGAGGAGGCCACGCTCGACCTGGTGTCGGGCCGGGTCGACGCCCGGCTCGAGGACGCGGTGGTCCTGTCCGAGAGCCTGCTGAAGCGGCCCGAGGGCGCCGACTTCCAGTTCGTCGGCGAGCCGATCACCGAGGAGAAATATTTCGGCCTGGGTGCCGGGATTGGGGTGCGCAAGGGCGACGAGGACCTGGTGGAGCTCCTGAACAAGGCCATCGCGGGGATCCGGGCCAGCGGCAAGTACCAGGAGATCCAGAGCAAGTATTTCGACTTCGACGTGTACGGCGACTGAGCCGGCCGGGGCGACTCGCGGCTGCTACGCATGCTCGACCTGCACGGCTATGGATGGACCATCCTGGAAGGGGCGCGGCTGACGCTGGCCTCCGCCCTCCTGTCCGTCGTGCTGGCCGTGCTGATCGGCATCGCGGTCGCCCTGCTCCGCCTGTCCGGTAGCCGCTTCGCCAGCGGTGCGGCACTCACCTACACCACGGTGATCCGCGGCATCCCCGATCTGGTGCTGATGCTGCTGATCTTCTTCGGCGGCCAGATCCTGGTGAACAAGCTGGTTGCCGCCATCGATCCCTGGATCGAGGCGCAGGGCGGCACGCCGATCGGCTATCTGGACATCAACCCGTTCATCGCCGGCGTGCTGACCCTCGCGGTCATCTATGGCGCCTACATGGCCGAGACTTTCCGCGGCGCCATCCTGGCGGTGCCGCACGGCCAGCTCGAGAGTGCGCGCGCCTTCGGCATGACTCCGTTCCAGGTGTTCCGCCGCGTCCTGTTCCCCCAGGCGGTCCGCCATGCCCTGCCCGGCATCACCAACAACTGGCTGGTGCTCCTGAAGTCGACCGCACTGCTGTCGGTGATCGGCCTGGACGACATGGTGCGCAAGGCGCAGTACGCCGTGGGCGCCACCCGGCTGCCGTTCACCTTCTACCTGTTCGTCGCGGTGCTGTTCCTCCTGTTCACCACCGCCTCGCTCCTGGTCCTGCGCACGCTGGAAGCGCGGGCCCAGCGGCCCTACCGCTAGAAAGGGGGCAGGGGTTGGACTTCAGCGTCGTTTTGGAGAGCTGGCAGTTCTATGCGCTGGGCCTGTGGAACACGGTCTGGATGGTGGCGGTCTCGCTGCTGGTCGGCCTCATCCTGGCGATCCCGGTCGGGATCATGCGCGCCAGCCGCAACCCGCTGATCAACGCCCCGGCCTGGTTCTACACCTACTGCTTCACCGGCACGCCGCTGCTGATCCAGCTCTTCCTGATCTATTACGGCCTGGGCCAGTTTGCGGCGGTACGCGCCAGCCCGTTCTGGTTCCTGCTGCGCGAAGCCTGGTTCTGCGCGCTATTGACCTTCGTGCTGAACACCGCGGCCTACACCGCCGAGATCCTGCGCGGCGCCATCCAGACCATGCCCAAGGGCGAGATCGAGGCCGCCCGCGCCTGCGGCATGTCGCCGGGCCTGCTGATGCGCCGGATCATCCTGCCCAGCGCATTCCGCCGGGCACTGCCGGCCTATGGCAACGAGATCGTGTTCATGCTGCACGGCAGCTCGATCGTCAGCATCGTCACCGTGCTGGACCTGACCGGCGCCGCCCGCCTGGTCCAGTCCCGCTACTATGCGCCCTTCGAGGCCTTCATAACCGCCGGGGCGTGCTATCTGGCCCTGACCTGGCTGATCACCCTTGCCATGCGCCGCCTGGAGCGGTCCTGGTTCGCGCATCTGCGGCCGCGCACCGGCTAGGACGCCGGCGTGCCGTCGAGACGAGCCCTCGAACGAAGCGGGAGGAAGCGCCCATGTGCGTCGTATGCTATGTGAGCGAGGCCGAGAAACAGAAGATCGTCGCCTACAACGCCGAATTCCACAAGGTCACGAAGAGCCCCTACGGGCCGGACGACGAGATCGGGATGCTGAACGTGATCGACGGCGCCTCGCGCGCCGCGATCCTGGGCCGCGCCGATGCCACCAAGATCTTCGACCTCTCGGTCGACCATTTCATCGGCATGCCCGGCTGGTTCGGCGCCGGTGACCAGCCCTACCAGATCTGGATGACCCACACGCCGGCCGGCGAGATCGCCGGTAACAGCATGGGGGCGAGCCTGGAGGCGAACCAGCTCGTCGCCTACTCGGGCGACGCGATCTCGATGTACACCCATTGCGGCACGCATATCGATACGTTCAACCACTTCGGCTATAACGGCCAGATCTTCAACGGCTTCACCGCCGAGCAGTATCTGGGCAGCCGGGCCTGGACCAAGTGCGGGCCGGAGAAGTATCCGCCGATCCTGGCGCGCGGCATCCTGCTCGACGTCGCGGCGATGCATGGGGTGGAGACGCTGCCGCCCAGCTACGGCATCGGGGCCAAGGACCTGGACGACTGCCTGAAGCACCAGAAGCTCGAGCTGAAGCTGGGCGACGTGGTGCTGATCAACACCGGCCAGATGAAGAAGTGGCCGGACATGAGCTTCACCCAGAACACGCCCGGCCTGAACCGGGAGGGGGCGGAGTTCCTGTGCAAGAACGGCGCGATCATGATCGGCGCCGACAACCTGACGCTGGAGCAGACGCCCGGCGCCCATCCGCTCAACTTCTTCCCGGTGCACACCTACCTGCTGGCCGAGGCAGGGGTGCCGATCCTGGAGATGGCGTTCCTGGACGAGCTCATCGCCGACAAGGTGTACGAGTTCGCCTTCTTCGGTGCCTGCATCAAGTTGCGTGGCGCCACCGGAACGCCGATGCGGCCAGTGGCGATGCCGTTGCTCTGACCGGCCCTGCCCACTCGTCCTGGTAGCATTTATGCGGCATATTGCCGCATCTAGCGGACGGGTGACATGAACTGGGTGGTCGCCGCAGCAGCGGCGGCCGCCCAATGCTGCCCGGAACATCGGCCGCTCTTCCGCTTCCATCGGCCACCGGGCCATTGCTGCCGGCCGTCGAAACATTTCCATCCATTGCCCGCACTCCCGGAAAACCCGGGCCATGTGGTTTGCAATTTCCGGAAAGTAGCCCTACCAGATGGTTACCGGGGAGTTGCCGGATGTCGCTGGAAGTGATTCCAGTGCGCACAGGACAGGTTTGTCTTGTATATACGCGGTGGTGCGGGAGGCAGCTGTCACAAGGGCTAGATGAGAATCTGGAATTTCTGTCGATTCTTTTCGTGGCTGGGTGCTCCCTAGCCGGATGGAGAGAAAATTCCACCTCATTTCTGCGTGAATGACTGATGGCTGACCAGTTCCCGCTGGACCGGAGCGGATCGTGCATCCCTCCTGCCCGAATGCCGCCGCGTGCACGCGACCTGCCCCGGCTCGACCGTCACGGATGCCGAGCGGAGGGAAAGTGAGACGGTTCATTGCGAAGCTGGCCGGGCAGGGCGGGCGACTGGTCCTGACGGCCTCGCTGGCGCTGCTGGCGCTGGGCCAGACGGCGGGTTGGTCGCCCGCGCGAGCGGCAGCACCCGAGGTGATCGTCCTGACCGACATCGGCCAGGATCCCGATGATACCCAATCGCTGATCCGGATGCTGCTCTACAGCAACGAGCTCAGCATCAAGGGCATCCTGCCGACCTATATCCCGAAAGGGCCGGTGCGGCCGGATCTGGTCAACAACGTGCTCGACGCCTACGGCAAGGATCTGGCCAAGCTGCGGCAGCATGATCCGAACTTCCCCACGGCCAGCCTGCTGAAGGGCCGGGTCAAGCCGGGGCTGAGCCTCAACAACAAGGTCGGCAAGGGCTACGATTCCGCCGCGGCCAAGCACATCGTCTACATGGTCGACCAGTCGAAGGGGCCGATCTGGGTCCTGGTCTGGGGCGGCATCCGCGAGTTGGCCCAGGCGATCTACAACGTGAAGTCGACCCGCTCCGAGGCGGCCTTCATCGCGTTCCAGCGCAAGCTGCGGGTCTACTCGATCAGCCTCAGCCAGTACTCGCCCGAGCCCGGCCAGTACCTGATGGACAACGCCAAGGAGATGTTCTGGATTGCCAGCATCGAGCATGACGGCTCGAAGTCGGCCACCTTCCGGGGCATGTACCTGCTGGGCGACCAGTCGATGCAGAACGCGAACTGGCTGAACGCGAACATCCGGAATCGCGGCAATCTCGGCAGGATGTACCCGCTCAACACCACGGAGAACGGCCTGAAGGAAGGCGACAGCCCGTCCTTCCTCCATATCCTGCCGATCGGGCTCAGCGACCCGGAACTGCCCAAGGCCGGTGGCTGGGGCGGCCGCTACACCAAGGAAGACAAATACTACAAGATCTCGAAGAATCTCTACACCTCGGAAACTCTGCTGGACGAGGTGGATGGCGTGAAGTCGCGCCGCATGTCGGTGGCACGCTGGCGCCCGGCCTATCAGGCCGACTTTGCGGCCCGCGCCCGCTGGCTGGAGACCAGCTACGCCCAGGCCAACCACCCGCCGGTGGCCAGGCTCGCCAGTGCCAGCACGGTCACGGTCAAGCCGGGCGGCAAGGTGACGCTCGATGCCAGCAGGTCCAGCGATCCAGACGGCGACCGGCTGAGCTATCGCTGGTGGGTCTACAAGGAGGTCAGCGACTATTTCGGCAACGTCCGGATCGACAACGCCACCTCCGCCAAGGCGACCCTGACCGCGCCGGGCAGCGCCTTGTCGAAGCCGCTGAACGTGATCCTGGAAGTCACCGACAACGGCTCGCCCAGGCTGACCCGCTACCAGCGGGTGCTGGTGAACGTGAAGAAGTAAACGTCCACGGCTCCCCGGCAAAGAGGCCGGGGAGCCAGGGCTCCTTCCCATCTTGACGCGGAGATGACGGCGGGCTAATGCTTAACTCAATGGTTAAGCAATCCGACCCGATCCTCGACCGCACCTTCGCCGCCCTGGCCGATCCTACGCGGCGTGCCCTGCTCGCCAGGCTCGGCCAGGTCGAGACCCTGTCGGTGAGCGAACTCGCCCGCCCGTTCCCGGTCTCGCTGCCGGCGATCATGAAGCATCTCGACGTCCTGTCCGACGCCGGCCTGATCGAGCGCCGCAAGTCGGGCCGGGTCGTGTCCTGCCGGCTCAACGCCGCCCCGATGGAGGAGGCCATGGCGTGGCTGTCCCGCTACCAGCAGTTCTGGACCGAGCGCATCGATCGCCTGGCCGCCTTCCTGGAGAAGGACGCGCCGCTCGAGGAGGTTGAATGTCCGCCAAGCCCAGCCTCACCATCCGGCGGCGCCTGAAGGCGTCGCCGGAGCGGATCTGGTCGGCCTGGATCGAGCCCCGGCAGCTGGTCCAGTGGTTCGGCCCGGACGCGGGCCCCACCGTGCAGGCCGAGACCGATGTCCGGGCCGGCGGGCGCTTCCACATCGGCTTCCACACCCTGGACGGCGAGCGCCACGATGTCAGCGGCGAGTATCGCGAGGTGGTGCCGCACCAGCGCCTGGTGTTCACCTGGGCCTGGCGCAGCACGCCGGAACGGGAATCGCTGGTGACGGTGGCGCTGAGGCCGGACGGTGACGGGACGGTGATGACGCTGACCCACGAGCAGTTCTTCGACGAGGCGGCGCGCGACGCGCATCGCTCCGGCTGGACCGGCGCGGTCGAGAAGCTGGCAGCCCTGGTCGAGCGGGACGCCGGCCCGGGCTGAGCCGGCGCGGTCCCTGCCGCTTTCCTTCGTTCACGGCAACCGACCCGGAGTGCCGGCCGATGCCGCATGCGCTTCGGGCAGGAAGGAGCATGTCCCATGCATGAGGTGGTGACCCGCGAGGAATGGCTCGCCCGGCGCAAGGCGCATCTGGCGAAGGAAAAGGCGCTGACCCGCGCGCAGGACGCGCTGGCGGCCGAGCGGCGGGCACTGCCCTGGGTGCGGATCGAAAAGGACTACCGGTTCGAGGCGCCGCAAGGGCCGGTTGGCCTGCCCGATTTGTTCGGCCGGCACAGCCAGCTGGTCGTCCAGCACTTCATGTTCGGCCCGGACTGGGAGGAGGGCTGCGTCGGCTGCTCGTTCATGGCCGACCATGTCGAGCCGGCCTTCCGCCATCTGGACCATCACGATGTCGCCTTCGCCGCCGTCTCGCGCACTCCGCTGGCCAAGATCGAGGCGTTCCGCCGGCGGATGGGCTGGACGTTTTGCTGGGTGTCCTCGCTGAACAGCGACTTCAACTTCGACTTCGACGTGTCCTTCACCGAGGACGACCGGCAGCGCGGCGACGTCTACTACAACTACGCGTCGCAACCTTACGTATCCGACGAGCTGCCCGGCATCAGCGTCTTCCACAAGGACGCCGAAGGCCAAGTCTTCCACACCTACTCGACCTTCGCCCGCGGCGACGAGCGCCTGGTCGGCGCCTACAACTTCCTGGACCTCACCCCGTTCGGCCGCAACGAGAACGGCCCGAACGGCGACCTGCGCGACTGGGTCCGCCATCACGACCGCTACGAGGTGGCGGGCACGCCCGCCTGCGCCTGCCATGCGGAGCCGGTGCCGGCATGACCGTTCGGGCGAGCGACATCAGTAGGCCCTAGCCCGTCAGACCCGCCCGACCCGCAGCGACAGGGGGAAGCGGATCGGCCGGCGTGTTTCCGGCTCGCCCCAGGCCGGCAGCAGCTCCGCCCGGAACGGGGTGATCGGATCCTGCCCGAGGGCAGTGCGCGCCCGCTGCACCGCGGACCAGGTCCCGACATAGCCGATCAGGTCGTCCAGCCGCCACGCGACCTCGATCGCGAGCGGCGGGGCCGCGAACTCCCGGAACGGGAAGGGCAGGGACCGGTAGCCCTCCTCGACATGGCGGCGCTCGGGCGGCCAGTACGGCCCGATCGTGTCGCGGTAGAAGCGCTGCATGACCGGGCCGGCTGGCCCGTCGAGCTCCATGATGCCGTAGCTGATCAGCGCCAGCACGCCGTCCGGCCGTGCCACCCGCCGTACCTCGGCATAGAAGGCCGGCAGGTCGAACCAGTGCGCCGCCTGGGCAGCGGTGACCAGATCGACGCTGCCGTCCGGCAGGCCGCTCTGATCTGCTGGTGTTACCTGATACTCGACCCCGGGATGAGGCGTGGCCGCCGCGATCTGCTGGGCGCTGGCATCGGTCGCGACCAGGCGGGCGAACCGGGCGGCGAGCAGGGTCGAGAGCTGGCCGCTGCCGCAGCCGCAGTCCAGGGCGAGATCGCGGCCGGGTGCCTCGCCGGCCAGGAAGTCGACCAGGGCCTCAGGGTAGCTCGGGCGATGCGCGGCATAACCCTGCGCGGCGCCGGAGAAGTGATCCTTGAAGCCCTGGCCGCCCATCCGGCTCAGAGCTTGCCGGCGAGCGCGTTCTGGTAGAGCGCTTCGGCATCCGCCGCGGTGAGCTTGCGCGGGTTGGAGCCGGCCGTGGGATCGACCTCGGCCATCTTGGCCATCTCGGCGAACCTGTCCGCGCCGACCTTCAACCCCTCCAGCGTGTTGGGGATGCCCAGATCCTCGCGCAGGCGCAGGACCCACTGGAGGAAGGCGTCGTAGCCGGACGTGCCGGACAGGCCCAGCCAGGCCGAGAGCCGCTCCATCCGCTCCGCGATCACCTCGCGATTGAACGCCAGCACATAGGGCATGAACACGGCGTTGGTGAGGCCGTGATGGGTGTCGTAGATCGAGCCGACCGGATGGCTCAGCGAATGGATGGCGCCCAAGCCCTTCTGGAAGGCGGTGGCACCCATGGCCGAGGCGATCAGCATCTTGCCGCGCGCCTCCAGATCGCCCCCGTCGGCCACCGCCTTGGGCAGGGCGTCCTTGACCAGCCGGATGCCTTCCACGGCGATGCCTTCCGCCATCGGGTGGAAGCCCGGCGCGCAATAGGCCTCCAGGCAGTGCGCCAGCGCGTCGAAGCCGGTCCAGGCGGTCAGGTTCTTCGGCAGGCCGACCGTCATCTGGGCGTCGAGGATCGCCGTGCCGGGCATCATCTTCGGGTGGAAGATGATCTTCTTGGTGTGGGTGCGCTCGTCGGTGATCACGCCGGCGCGGCCGACCTCCGAGCCGGTGCCGGCCGTGGTCGGGATCGCCACGATCGGTGCGATGCCGTCCGGGTTGGCCCGGGTCCACCAGTCGCCGATATCCTCGAAGTCCCACATCGGCCGGGTCTGGCCGGCCATGAAGGCGATGACCTTGCCGGCATCCAGGCCCGAGCCGCCGCCCAGCGCCACCACCCCGTCATGCCTGCCGGCGCGGAACACTTCCAGGCCGGACGAGACATTGGCCGCGACCGGGTTGGGCTTCACCTCGGAGAACACTGCCGCCTCGAGCCCGCCGGCCTTCAGCGTGTCCAGGACCGTCCCCATGATCGGCAGCTTGACGATGCCGGGATCGGTCACCACGAGCGGGCGCTGCATGCCCGCCGCCTTGCAGGCCTCGGCGAGCTTGCCGACGGCACCGGCGCCGAACAGCACGCGGGTCGGATAGTTCCAGGTGGTCGAGAGCGTCGCAAAGTCGAGCATGGGCCTGTCCAAAGGCGGATGACGCCGGCTGGTTTAGCGCCGGCCCGCCGGCTCGGTAAGGGTGCTGACGTACGGCTGCGCCATCGGGCACCGGGGCCCGGTCATGCCACGGTGACCTCGGTCTTCACCGAGTTGGCGATGAAGCACAGTTCATGCGCCTCATGATGCATGGACTGGAGCTTCGCCTCGTCCGGTGCCGTGCCCTGCCATTCGACTCTGGGATGCAGCACGACCCGAGTCACCGCCTCCCGGCCGGGTGCGATCTCGGCCATCACGCCCTCCGCATGGTCCCGGTAGGTAGTCGCGGTGAAGCCCGCGAGCCTGGCCACATGGAGGAAGGACAGCATGTGGCAGCTCGAGATGGCCGCCACCAGCATCTCCTCCGGATCGACCGCCGAAGGGACTGCCCACTTACCGACCACGTGCGGCGAGGCCGAGGCCGGCATGACCACGCCGCCGTCGAAGCCGACCGTATGGCCGCGGCTGTAACGGCCCCTCGGAAAGTCCTCGCCGTCCTGGATCTGCCAGCTGATGTCTGCGGTATAGGTCGCCATCGGTGCTTCCTGTCGCCGTCATTGCGTCGCGTCGGGCCGGGCGAGGAGGTCCAGCACGGTCGCGACCACCGCTTCCGGCGCGTCCTCCTGGACCAGGTGCCTTGCCTGCGCCACCGAAGTGAAGGTCGCGCCAGGGATGCGCCTGGCGAGCTCTTGGCCCCGCTCCAGCGGGATCCAGGTGTCCTCTTCGCCCCAGAGGATGGCCGTGGGGCAGCGCACCTCGCCCAGGCGCTGCTCGATCTCGTCGGTGTAGCGGTCGCTCATCTGGGCGATCTGGCGATAGAACGCCTTTTGCCCCGCCTCGCCGAGCCATGGATCGAGATAAAGCTGCATCTCGCCATCACGCAGCCCGTTGAAGACCGCGCCGCCGATATAGGCGCGCAGGATCGCCTCGTGGATGTAGGCAGGCAGTGCGGCGAACACCGCCTCGTGGTCCCTGGCCGCCTGCACCAGGGCCGAGCCGGACGGCCCGATCGCCACCGGGTCGATCAGCGTGAGCGAGCGGTAGTCACGCCGGTCGAGCAGATGGGCGCGCAGCGCAGTGGCACCGCCGAAGTCGTGCGCGACGACGTCCGGCCGCTCCACGTGCCAGTGATCGAGCAGTGCGGCGAACAGCCCGTTCTGGACGCCCAGCGAGACGTCGCCCACCGGCTTGGCCGACCGGCCATAGCCGAGCAGGTCGAAGTAATGGACCTGCCGGTACCGGGCCAGCCAGGGCGCGATCCGCCGCCAGACCAGCGAGGAGAACGGCGTGCCGTGCAGCAGCACGAGCGGCCTGCCCTGGCCGATGATCCCGTAGCGGATCTCATGGCCGTGGAAATCGAAGCGCCCGGACAGATCCCAGCCGGCCGGATCGGTGCTCTCGGAACCCATGGGCAGATCCTTTCGTGCTGCACTCCGTTCCGTTGCGCCGGTGCGCTCCCTCAGATCTCGATCGTCTCGCCCGGCTTGGCGCGCAGCACCTGGCCGCGGTTGACCTCCGTCTGGAACTCGTCGGCCGAGCCGGTCAGCGCATCGAACGTGCCCCAGTGGATCGGCAGGACTGCGTCCATCTGCAGGAACTCGTTCTGCGCGATGGCCGCGGCGCGCGGGCCCATGGTGAAGCGGTCGCCGATCGGCAGGGCACCCACGCGCGGCCGGTAGAGCCGGCGGATCAGCGACATGTCGGAGAACAGGTCGGTATCGCCGGCATGGTAGAAGCTGTCCTCGTGGTTGCGCACCACGATGCCGCAGGGATTGCCCAGATAGCGGGCGACGTTGTTCTCGTGGATGCTGGAGGAATGGTAGGCGCGGGTCAGCGCCACCTGGAGGCCCGCCACCTCGATCTGGCCGCCCGGGTTCATCGGCTCGACATTTTCCACGCCCTGGCTGCCCAGATACAGCGCGATCTCGTAGGCGGTGACCACCGGGGCGCCCGTGCGCTTGGCGATCGGCACCGTGTCGCCCAGATGGTCCTCATGGCCATGGGTCAGGCAGATCAAGTCGATGTCGCCGAGCTTCTCCAGGGCACCTTCCGGATAGGACGGGTTGCCGGTCAGGAACGGGTCGAACAGCACCGAGCGCTCGCCGATCCGGAGGTGGATCGCGGAATGGCCGAGCCAGGTTACTCTGAGCATCTTGTTTCCACCTGTTCCAAATCTGGTTGGCAAAAAGCGTCGCAAGCTAGGCGAGCCCGAACGACAGGGCTAGACCGGGCGCATGAAGGCGCTCCTCCTGCCCATCCTGCTCGCACTTCCGGCGACGCCATCTGCCCTGGCGGCGGAGCCGCCCGCCAAGGAGTTGTTCGGTAGCGCCACGACGCCGGCCCCGGCACCAGCCGCCGTGTTCGGCAGCTACGCCAAGGGATGCCTCGCCGGTGCGGTGGCCCTGCCGCGGGGCGGCGAGGGTTACCAGACCATGCGCCCGTCGCGCAATCGCGGCTGGGGCCATCCCGACCTCATCCGGGTGATCGAGCGCCTGGCCCGGGACCTGCGCGGCCAGGGCTGGCCCGGCATCCTGGTGGGCGACATGGCCCAGCCGCGTGGCGGGCCGATGCGCACCGGCCATGCCAGCCACCAGATCGGGCTGGATGCCGACATCTGGCTGACGCCTATGCCCGGTCGCGCCTTGTCCGATCCGGAGCGGGAAAGCATCGGGGCGGTGTCGATGCTGCGGCCAAGCACGCGCGAGGCCGATCCGGATCTGCTGGGCCCGGCCCAGCTGGCGATGATCCGCACCGCGGCGCTGCAGCCGGAGGTCGAGCGGATCTTCGTCCATCCCGGCATCAAGCAGAGATTATGCACCACGGCCGGGGCCGACCGGGCCTGGCTCGGCAAGGTCCGGCCCTGGTGGGGGCACGACGCCCATTTCCACATTCGCCTGCGCTGCCCGGACGGCCAGCCGGCCTGCCGGCCACAGGAGCCGCCGCCCCCGGGCGATGGCTGCGGCGCGGAACTGGCCTGGTGGCTCAGCGACGAGCCCTGGCAGCCCTCCGACGAGCCGCCGCCCCCGCCCTTGCGGCTGGACGACCTTCCCGCCCAGTGCCGCACCGTGCTCGAGGCGCCCTGACCGATCCGGGCAGAGGCGCGGCGCTGGACGCATCCAATTTGCGTCGAGGCGGGAACTGCCCCTAGGATCGGGCCAATGCCGACACAGGGGGAGCGGTTGCATGCGGTTGCTGGCGATGCTGGCTCTTCTCGTCCTCGCCACGCCGGCCTTTGCCGCCCGCTGGGAAGCCGTGGGCGTGTCGGCCAAGGGCAATCAGGTCTTCATCGACGCCAGCAAGATGAAGCAGCAGGCCGCCGCCGAGGTCCGCGCCATCTCCTACCGGGTCCTCTATGCCACCCCGCTTGACCTGGACGGCCCGGTGATCGCGTCCGCCCGGTTCGACGCCCGCTTCGACTGCCGCTCCGGCACGGTCACCACCGACAAGATCACCCTGTTCAGCGACGCGGAGGGCACCCGGTCCCTGGCGCAGAAGCGCGAGCGGGTGCCGCTGACCCTGAAGGAGCCGGAAGGCTCCAGCGCCGACGTCGCCCGCCAGGCGGTCTGCCGCTAGTCGACAAGCTGCCGGCCGTTCCGTATCGCTGAACATAGGATTGCTGGATACGGAGTCGATGAATGCCAGCGGCCACCCGCCTTGCCAGGATCGCCATCGCCATCGTCCTGCTGGCGATGGGATCGCTCTCCCCGCCTGCCCGCGCCGACGGGCAGCCGACCGATGCCCTGCTGCTCGCCGGGCCGGATGGCCAGGCGGTGACACTGCGCCGCGAGGATCTCGCGCGGCACCCCGCCAGCACCGCCCGGGTGTTCTTCAGCACCGGCCATGGCCCGGTGGAGGCCAGCTTCGAGGGCGTGCTGCTGTGGACGCTCCTGGAGGAAGCGGGCCTGACGGAGGAGGCCACCAAGAACGCGATCCTGCGCCGCGTGTTCACCGTCACCGGGCGGGACGGCTACCAGGTGGTGCTCTCGGGCGGCGAGATCGCCCCGATGTTCGGCGGCGCGCAGGCCCTGGTCGCCCATGCGCAGGACGGCGAGCCAGTCGAGGGCCTGGCCCGCCTGGTGCTGCCGGGCGACAAGTCGGGCGGCCGCCATGTCGACGACATCATCCGCATCGAGGCGACGGACGGGGTGGCGCCATGAAGATCAGCGCCCGCAACCGCACCAGGGGCACGGCCCAGGCCGTGGCCAGGTCATCCGGCCTGTTGGTGGCGATCGATTGAACCGCGGCGAGGTCGTCCGCCAGCTCCGTGACCTCGGCGTGGCTGCGGGCGGCGTGCTGCTCGTCCACACGTCGTTCCGGGCGACACGGCCGGTCGAGGGCGGCCCGGACGGGCTGATCGACGCGCTGCTGGCGGCGATCGGCCCCGACGGCACGCTGGTGATGCCGTCCTGGTCGGGCGACGACGACCAGCCGTTCGACCCGGCGCGCAGCCCGGCGGCGGCCGATCTGGGTGTCGTCGCCGACCGGTTCTGGCACCGGCCAAACGTACGGCGCAGCGATCATGCCCAGGCCTTCGCGGCGCATGGCCCACTGGCGGAGCGGATCACCGCCGATCCTTTGCCCTTGCCGCCGCACATCCCGCAAAGCCCGGTGGGCCGGGTCCACGAGCTGGACGGGCAGGTGCTGCTGCTGGGCGTGGGCCACGATGCCGACACGACGCTGCACCTGGCCGAGCTGATCGCCGGCGTGCCCTACCGGACCCCGTCCTGGCTGACCGTGCTCAAGAACGGTCGGCCGGTGCGGCTCACCTATGCCGAGAACAACCATTGCTGCCAGCGCTTCGCCCTGGCCGACGAGTGGCTGCGCACGGCCGGCCTGCAGCGGGAGGGGCCGGTCGGCCACGGGCACGCTAGGCTCGCCCGCGCCCGGGACATCGTCCGGCTGGCCACGGCACATCTGGCGGCCGACCCGCTCCTGTTCCTGCACCCGCCCGGCGCTGGCTGCGCCGAATGCGACGAGGCCCGCGCCAGCCTGGCCTGAAAATCTGCCGTGCCGACGGTGCCGTGGCCGACCCGGACGGCCGGCAACGACCAATGGCTCCTGGATCTGCTCCCATGCAGCCGTGCAGCCCGTTCCCGTTCCGGGAAGGCGCAGTGTAACACCATGATACTGATGTATCTGGATAGAATAGTTAATGGCCCATGAACCATATGGACGGCGAAAATGGTTTAAATCAAGTAAACATTCACGCGCTGCCCGTGAAGGAACTGCCCAATGTCGATCGGAACGCTTGCCGGATTCGCCTCCACCCAGACCTGGCAGGAAGCGATCGCCGAAGACATCCGGCAGCTCGAGATCGACTACGACCCGAGCTGGGGCATTCTCTGGCTGCGCATGCGCCACCCCGAGCGCGCCTGCTTCACGCCGGAGCTGATGCGCGACATGCGCCGGGTCCAGCTCCGCCTGAAGGAGCTGTTCGGCGGGATCCGCGACCCGCGCGACCTGCCCTTCCAGTGGCTGGTCTGGGCCTCGGACGCGCCGCGTGCCTGGAGCCTGGGCGGCGACCTCTCGACCTTCTGCCGCTTCATCCGCGAGGGCGACCGGGCGGGCCTGCTGGCCTATGCCGAGCAGGCGGTGGAGATCCTCCACGACAATTACCGCTCGCTCGACCTGCCGATCATGACCGCTGCCCTGGTCGAGGGCGATGCGCTGGGCGGCGGCTTCGAGGCGATCTTGACCGACGACCTGGTGGTGGCCGAGCGCGGCGCCAAGTTCGGCCTGCCCGAGATCCTGTTCAACATGTTCCCCGGCATGGGCGCCACCTCGATCATGATCCGCAAGCTCGGCAGCGCCGCGGCCACCCGCCTGATCCTGTCCGGCCAGAGCTGGACCGCCGAGGAGGCGGAGCAGGCGGGCGCCGTCTCGCTGGTCGCCGAGCCCGGCACTGCCAAGGCCACCCTGCTCCGCTACATCGACACCCACCGCGCCCGCCTGCCGGGCGAGGTCGCCCTGCACCAGTCCCGCCGCCGTGCCGAAGCGCTGGGCCTGGACGAGATGCTGGACGTGGTCCGCATCTGGACGGACCTGACGCTGGGCCTGGGCGAGGACTCCCTGCGGCGGATGCAGGCTTTGGCGCGGGTGCAGGAGCGGCGAAGGGTAGGGGCATGATCGTTCCCAAGGAAACTCCATGTCATTTTGGCAATAATCCAGGATCGATAACCGATGAACAGTCAGTATCAAAAATGAATGGCATAAATAATTCGATGATATTTCTATTGTTCCAAATGTATTTTGACATGATCTGAAAACTCGACCATGATTACGAATGAGGTGGTCCCAGACGTAGTTGTTTAGAATCGTTGAGAATTCACGCCCTCAACATCGTCGTCCCTGAAAGGCTGCCGATGTTTAGATCCATGATGCTTGAGTATTGTATAGTGTTCAGTAATGCGCCGCTGAAACTTTCGAATTGGCAACAATATTAGCCTGCATCTTGTAGCGGATGTGCCGATGAGTACAACCAAAACGGGAAGTTAATTGCGCTGATATAATAATCAATTTCATAGAGAAAATTAATGTCATGTGCTGCGTATCTAGTTGTATGATGACTCGTGACTTATAGTTGGCCGAACAGGCAATGCTGGGTGAAGATCTCCATGCCGCGGGAGAATGAAGATGGCCGAGATAATCAATAATCTTGGTGAAGATGATCTTGTTGGTACTGACGAAAACGACGTGATCAAGGGGCTGGGTGGTAACGACATCATATCTGCAGGCCTGGGCAACGACCGCGTGGAGGGCGGCAGCGGCAATGACGACCTGTTTGGTGAAGAAGGGCGTGACAACATCATTGGTGGTACCGGGAGGGACTGCCTTTCCGGCGGCGAAGATTCTGACCGGCTGCAGGGCGGCAGCGGCAGTGACATGATCATCGGGGGACCAGGCAACGATTCCGCGCAAGGCGGCCGTAACGGCGACATATTCGTGGTGAGTCAGGGCGACGAAAGTCTTACCATCCTCGACTTCGAGCAGGGTTTGGACAAGATCGTGCTGGCAGGCTTTGGCGTCGAGGACGTGAGCGAACTGGAACTGGAGGACGCAACGGGTGGGGGCACCTTGATATTGCTGGACGACGACAGCGTGCGTATCAATGACGTTAGTCCCGACGACCTCAGCAATGCCGACTTCGCCTTCGAGCCGATCCCTTTTCAGGCCCTGACGTTGCAGGACGTCGAGAGCCTGAACGAGATCCCGGACATATTCGCAGGGTGGCTTAATATCTGATCACTCGGGCGGCCGTAGCGGCCGCCCCTGCCACGGCGGGACTGGGCACTGCGTCGACGATGTTTGGGCATTCCGCGCCACCCAGGCCGGTATGGCTCCCAGAAGAGTAGCAACCGGTCGTCAGCGCTGGGACCATCATCATGCCACCGTCATGGATGTCGCGAACCCGCCGATCAAGCCGGCGGCGAGAACCCCTGCGCGATCTCCTTGAACACCGGCAGCGCCTCGCACCTGTCCGAGTGCGCCGCCAGTGCTGGCCAACGCTCCCGCTCGAACCGGCCGGGGTGGGCGTCCTGGAGGAAGCGCAACGCCACTGCGACCGCGATGTCGGCATGGCCGATCCGTTCGCCTGACCACCAGGGGCCGGTCCGAGAGGCGCGCCCGGCTTCCAGTACGTCCAGCACCGCGGCGATCTGCCTGGCACAGCGCTCGACCCAGACCGCCGACTTCTCCCGGTGCAAAGCACCTTCGTAGAACAGGCTCACCGCCTTGTCGGCCAGACCCATCGCCAGCGCGCAGGTCTTGAGTGTGTGGCGGCGGGCGTCGCCGGCACGGGCGATCATGGCCTGTTCCGGCGGCACCAGCCCGTCCAGATGGTCCAGGATCGCCCCGCTCTCGATCAGCACCTCGCCATCGTCCAGCACCAGGGTCGGCACCCGGATCAGCGGGTTGTAGGCGGCGATCTTCTCCGCGTCGCCGAATACCGACCAGGGCCGCTGCTCGAAGGGCAGGCCGTAGAGGCGCATGGCGATCGCCACGCGCCGCACGAAGGGCGAGTCGTACTGGCCGATCAGGAACATGGGCGGCTCACTCGGCCGCCTTCAGCCGCATCGGGTTGTTCGGGTGCATGCTCCAGTTGAGGTAGGGCCGGCCGGTGTCGCGCTCCTGCATGGTGATGCAGTCGTCCACCGGACAGACATGCATGCACAGATTGCAGCCCACGCACTCGGCCTCGTTGACCACGTATTTGCGCTTGCCCTGCTCGCGCAGTGCGAAGATCGACTGGTGCGAGGTGTCCTCGCAGGCGATGTGGCAGAGCCCGCACTTGATGCACAGGTCCTGGTTGATGTTGGCGACGATCTTGTAGTTGAGGTCGAGGTCGCCCCAGTTGCGGTAGTTGCGGGTCGCCAAGCCCATGAACTCGTCGATGGTCCGGTAGCCCTTGCTGTCCATCCAGTTGGACAGGCCGGATGCCATGTCCTCGACGATCTTGAAGCCGTAATGCATGGCCGCGGTGCAGACCTGCACCGAGCCGCACCCCAGCGAAATGAACTCCGCCGCGTCCCGCCAGGTCTCGATCCCGCCGATCCCGCTGATCGGGATCTCGCCGCATTCCCCGTCGCGGTCGATCTCGGCCACCATGCCGAGTGCGATCGGCTTCACCGCCGGGCCGCAGTAGCCGCCATGGGCGCCCTTGCCGCCCACCACCGGCTCCGGCGCCATCCGGTCCAGGTCGACCGCGGTGATCGAGTTCACCGTATTGATCAGGCTGACCGCATCCGCCCCGCCCTTCACCGCGGCCCGGGCCGGGGCCAGGATGTTGGTGACGTTGGGGGTGAGCTTGACGAACACCGGCATCCGGGTCGTCTGCTTGCACCAGCGCGTCACCATCTCGATATATTCGGGCACCTGGCCCACCGCCGAGCCCATGCCGCGCTCGGACATGCCGTGCGGGCAGCCGAAGTTCAGCTCGACCCCGTCTGCCCCGGTCGCCTCGACCAGCGGCAGGATGCCCTTCCAGGCCTCCTCGGTGCAGGGCACCATCAGCGAGACCAGGATCGCCCGGTCCGGGAAGTCGCGCTTGACCCGGGTGATCTCCTGCAGGTTCACCTGGAGCGGCCGGTCGGTGATCAGCTCGATATTGTTGAAGCCGGCCATGCGCTGGCCGCGATAGGTCACCGCCCCATAGCGCGACGACACGTTCACGACCGGCGGGTCCTCGCCCAGCGTCTTCCAGACCACGCCGCCCCAGCCGGCCTTGAGCGCCCGGACGACGTTGTATTCCTTGTCGGTCGGCGGTGCCGAGGCCAGCCAGAACGGGTTCGGCGACTTCACGCCGGCGATGGTGCAGCGCAGATCGGCCATGACGTCGCTCCTTCAGTTGCCGCCCAGGCCGGGCCCGGCCGACAGGGCATGGTGGATCGAGCGGGCGGCCTGCTTGCCGTCCTCGACCGCCACCACGGTGAGATCCTGGTCCAGCCCGATCGCGTCGCCGCCGGCCCAGACCTTGGGCAGGGTGGTGCGTCGCTCGGCGTCCACCACGACCTTGCCGCCCGCCAGCTCCAGCCGCATGGCACTGCCGTTCAGGGCGGCCGGCACCAGATGCTGGCCCACCGCCTTGAACACCTGGTCCGCCGGCAGCACGAAGCGCTCGCCCGTGCCGGCCAGCACGCCGCCTTCGCCGATCCTGGTGTGCTCCAGCTCGATCCCGCTGACCGCACCGTCCGCGCCCAGGATCCGCACCGGGGCCACCCAGGTGCGGATGGTCACCCCGTTGGTCTGGGCCAGTTCCTGCTCGTAGCCGGTGGCCCCCATCTGCGCCGAGCCGCGCCGGTACGCGATCGTGACGTTCTCGGCACCCAGGCGCCGCGCCTGGATCGCCATGTCGATCGCGGTGTTGCCGCCGCCGATCACCACCACGTCCCGGCCGATCGGCAGCTCGCCCTTGTCCGGCGCCTGGCGCAGCGCCTCGATGAACGCCACCGCGTTCTCCACGCCCGGCAGGTCCTCGCCCTCGATCCGCAGCGCATTGCTGCCGCCAAGCCCGATGCCCAGGAACACCGCGTCGAACTCGTGCACGAGGTCGGCCAGATGCAGGTCCTCACCCAGCGTCGTGCCGCAGCGCAGCTCGATGCCACCCAGGGCCAGGAGGAAGTCGAGCTCCCGCTGGGCGAAGTTGTCCGTCATCTTGTAGGTGGCGATGCCGTACTCGTTGAGCCCGCCGCCCTTCGGCCGCCGCTCGAAGATCACGACCTCGTGACCGAGCCTGGCCAGGTGATGGGCGCAGGCGAGCCCGGCCGGCCCGGCACCCACCACCGCGATCCGCTTACCCGTCGCCGCGGCGCGTACGAAGGGCTGCTCTCCGGAAACGAACAGGAAGTCGGTGGCATAACGCTGCAGCGCCCCGATCGCGACCGGCTCGTGGTCCTGGTCCAGGCGCACGCAGGCGCCCTCGCACAGGATCTCGGTCGGGCAGACCCGCGCACAGGTCCCGCCCAGGATGTTGGCGTCCAGGATGGTGGTGGCGGCACCGCGGACATTGTCGGTCTGGATGCCGCGGATGAAGCGCGGGATGTCGATGCCGGTGGGGCAGGCCTCCACGCAGGGCGCATCGTAGCAGAACAGGCAACGGGACGCTTCCACCAGTGCCGTCTTGCGGGACAGAGGCGGGGTGAGGTCGGCGAAGGCTTCCGCATAGTCCGCTGGCGAAAGCCGATGCCCGGCAATGTCGCTCATGCTGCTGTCGTCTCCGCCGGCGTCCTGATCTTGCGCCGGAATCGGGTTCCCATTAACGGCACGTTATTGGGTAGGCCTGTGCCGTCAAGAATCATTCCAGTCGAGAACGATTCTATTTCGGCTGCGTGCGTCGACAACTGAAGGAAACCGTGAATGGCCGGCCAGATCCGCCGCAGGAACCGCGCGCGCATCCTCGCCGCCGCCGAGGAGGTGTTCGCCGAGATGGGGCTGGAGGGCGCCACCACCCAGGCGATTGCCGACCTTGCCGGCATGCCCAAGTCGAACATCCTCTATTATTTCGGCACCAAGGAACAGATCTACGTGGCCCTCCTACAGGAGGTGGTGCGGTTCTGGCACGAGAGCTTCAGCGGCTTCGGCCCGGAGGACGACCCGGCCCTGGCGCTGGAAACCTACGTGATCGAGAAGGTCCGGATGAGCTTCAGCCGGCCGGCGGCGTCCCGGCTGTTCGCCCGCGAGATGCTGAGCGGCGGCCATCGGCTGCAGCACTATCTGGAAGGCGAGCTGCGCCAGTGGGTCGAGGAGCGCAGCCTGGTGATCCAGGAGTGGATCGCCCAGGGGCGGATGGCGCCCGTCGACCCGCACCAGCTCATGTTCACGATCTGGGCCGCCACCCAGACCTATGCCGACTTCGCGCCGCAGGTGGCAGCCGTCCGCGGTGCCCCGCCCGACCCGGCTGCCCAGGAAGCGATCGCGCGCTCCTTGGCCGACTTCATCCTGCGCGCCTGCATCCCGTCACCGGCCCGCCCCGCCGCCTCGCTGGCCGGCCAGGGCTAGGCCCCTCACGCCGCGGAAGCCGCCGCCCGACGGCCGGCACCCCGCCAGATCTCGCGCAGCCGATGCCAGGTCAGGGCGGCGAAGGTCGAGCTCAGCACCACCTGGACCGCCACCCCCACCGATTCCAGCACCTGGCCGAAATGGGTGTAGCCGGTGGCGGTCTCGACCGCCTCGGGCCCGGCGAACCAGCCGAGCGGGATGCCGATCAGCAGGGCCAGCAGCAGGCCCAGGCCAGTGCCGACCGCCACGGACAGGATCACCAGCACCAGGGCCGGCCAGCGGTTGCCGCGGGTGAGCTGGCTGCTGCGCCGCACCGCCGAGAGCGGCGGCAGATCCTCGACGATCGCGGCCGGCACCGCGACGATCCACAAGGTGGCCAGCCACAGGCCGGGCACCACGAACAGGATGAAGCCGATCAGGACGCCGATCGAGACGAGCAGGCTGGCGCCGAACACGCGCAAGGCCGCCGGGCCGGCGGCCCGGTAGGCCTCGGCCACGCCCAGCTCCCTTCCGTCCGCCTGGGCCAGCACCACCCGGGTGACCGCCACCGCCGCCATGGCCGAGCCGCTCGCCTGGATGACGAAGCCCAGGATGTTGGCGAGATCGGCCGAGGCGATCAGCCGGGCCGCCAGCATGTCCAGGCCGGTCGCGACGAACACGGCGATCCCCGCCAGGCCGAACAGCTGCAGCGGCCGGGTCAGCACGATCTGCAGCCCGTGGCGGATGATCCGGACCGGATAGAGGCGGTCGGGTGCCTTCGCCGTTGCCATCAGTCCAACTCCCGCACGCGCGACCCGCCGGGATCAGAAGGGGATCGCCCGGGGCCGGTCAAGCCGTGGGCGGTGCGCGGCCGGGCCAGCCGGTGCAGGTGCAGCCAGGTCACGCTGACCAGCACCATGGACAGGATCGCGAAGCTGGTGAGCAGCAGGACCCGGAGCCCGTAGCCGGGCAGGCCTCCCAGCCCGCCCAGCTCCGCCTCGCGCAGCAGCCCGCTGCCATGGAAGAAGGTGATCGACAGGGTCAGGCCGCGAACGGTCCATAGATCGGCCGCCATGTCGACCAGCCACAGCAGGCCGAGCATGCCCAGATAGAGCGCCAGCACGCGCCAGCGCTGGCCCGAGGTCAACTGGTAGCTGCGCTCGGTGGCGGCCATCGGGCCGAGCCTGCCCGTCACCGCCGCCGGCACGGCCACGAACCAGGCGGTCATGACCCAGAGCCCGGGCAGGACCAGGAGGAGCGTGGCCGGCGTCGCGACCAGCAGGGTGAGGCCCATGGCGCCCAGCGCGCGCAGCGTCCTGACCGCTCGCCGCTCTGGCCGGCCGCCGGGTGCGAGAAGGCGTTGCCCATGGCCACTCGCCACCTTCTCGACGACCAGGGCCCAGGCGAAGCCGGCCATGGCGAAGCCGGCCGCGACGTGCAGCACCATGGCGACGTTCGGCCCGGCCAGGGCCACCGCCAGCACCGGCACGCTGACCCCCAGCATCGTGCTGACGGCGATCAGGCCGAACAGGACCCGGTGGTGGCGGGCGAGCGCCCGTCCCGTGTCGCGCAGGACCCTCCGCAACTCCAGCCGGGCACCAGGCTCCCGTCCCGCCATCCGCTCATCCGACCGGTAGCCGGCTGCTCAATACTGCACGCCCTTGGTGAGCGCGCCGTCGATCACGAGGTTGGTGCCGGTGGTGAAGCTGGAGGCGGGGCTCGCCAGGAACACCACGCCCTTGGCGATCTCCTCAGGCGTCGCCATCCGTCCGGTCGGGTTCAGGGCGAGCGCCTGCTGGAACAGCTCGGGATTGTTGTTCTCGATCCAGTGCCAGACGCCGCCCTCGAAATAGGTGTTGCCCGGCGACACGCTGTTCACCCGGATCATCTTGGGTGCCAGCTTGTAGGCCAGGCCATGGGCATAGTGGATCAGTGCTGCCTTGAACGCGCCATAGGCCGGCCCGGTGAAGTCGATCTCGCGGCCGGAGACCGAGCTGATCAGCACGATCGAGGGGTGCTCGGACTTCTCCAGATAGGGCATGGCCGCGTTCACCGTGTTCACGCTGTGCAGCATGTCCACCTCGAACTGCTTGCGCCAGGACGCCTCGTCGTCGGTCACCGCCAGGGCGGAGACGTTGGCGACCACGATGTCGATGCCGCCCAGCGCATCGGCGGAGGCCTCGATCCAGCCTTCCAGCGCCGCCTTGTCGGCGACGTCCAGCGCCTGGCCGAATCCGGTGACGCCCTGCGCCTTGATGGACGCCACCGCCTCGTCGACCTCCTGGCCGTTGCGCGCACAGATGGCGACATGCGCGCCTTCTGCCGCGAACGCGTCGGCGCAGCGCCGGCCGATGCCCTTGCTGCCCCCGGTCACGATCGCCCTTAGACCCTTCAGGCCGAGATCCATCGCGTCTAACCCCCCTGTTCGACAGTCCCGGAAAGGTCGATGCAAAGGCCCGGCAAATCAAGCGGCGAGCGTTCGCCTCAGCCGAGGCTGCCGATCGCAATGGCCGGCCCGTCGCCGAACTGGACGAGCTCGACGCCGGTCACCGTGTCGCGCCCGTCGGCACCGACGACCTGCCAGACACCGCCGCTCAGCCGGTCGACCGTGTAGCCGGCCTGCGGCCCGGAGAACTGGGCCAGATCGCGCCCGGCCCCGCCTTCCAGCCGGTCGTCGCCGGCGCCGCCCACCAGCACATCGTCCCCAGGGCCGCCGGCCAGGAGGTCATTGCCGGCCCCGCCGTTCAGCAGGTCGTCGCCATAGGCGCCGCGCAGCACGTCCTGGCCGTCGCCGCCATACAGATCGTCGTCGCCGGCCCCGCCCAGCAGCTCGTCATTGCCGGCACCACCTTCCAGCCGGTCGTCGCCTGAGCCGCCATCCAGGGAATCGTTGCCGGCCCCGCCCTGGACCAGGTCGTCGCCGAGCCCACCGGCGAGCTTCAGGTCGTCGCCGTCCCCGCCGCGGATCACGTCGTCGCCCAGGCTGCCGAACACGTAGTCCGCGCCGGCCCCGCCATCGAGGAAGTCGTTGCCGGCCCCGCCCAGCACCAGGTCGGTGCCGTCGCCGCCGTCCAGGATGTCGGCACCGAGGCCGCCATCGACCCGGTCGTTGCCGGCATCGCCCCGGATCCAGTCATTGCCCTCGCTGCCGGCCAGCTGGTCGTTGCCGGCCCCGCCGCGGATCACGTCGTCGCCGCCCTTGCCGAACACCAGGTCGGCGAACGGCGAGCCCAGGAACCGGTCGTCCGAATCGGTCAGGCCGCCGATGAAGGCCCGGTCGGGCGCGCCGGCGGCCGGCGTGGCGTCGACGAAGTCGCTGCCGTTCCAGCGATAGGCGGCGTCGTCCAGGTGGAGATGCTCGATCGCCGTGCCGCTGGCGAACTGGTCGCCCAGCAGGACCTGGGCGGTGCCGCCGCCGGTACGGGCGAAGTCGATGCGCAGGGACTGGCCGTCCCGGCCGATGGTCAGGTCGGCCATGCGCAGCCCGTCCAGCACCAGCCGGTCGGTGTCGCCCTCGTCGAACAGCACCGCACTGTTGATCGTCCGGGTCAGCCGATAGACGTCGTTGCCGGCCCCGCCGGACAGGCCGTCCGTGCCGGCGGTCGCGATCAGCAGGTCGGCCCCGGCCCCGCCCATCAGCACGTCGTTGCCGGCTCCGCCGTCCAGATGGTCGTCGCCGGCCCCGCCCCGGATCAGGTCGGCACCGTTCGTGCCGAGCAGGCGGTCAGCCTCGCCCCCGCCGGTAAGCCACAGGCGCTCCTCGCCGGAATAGGTCTCGCGCGTCGCGACCTCGGTGCCGTTCGCCAGGTAGACCCGCGGTGCAGTGCTGCCATTGCTGCGGATCGTCTGGCCGTTCGTGCCGTAATGGACCAGGAAGGCCGGCTCGGCCGCACCACCCGGGCCGGTGGCCACGGTCAGCCGCACGCTGTCGGCGGCGATGCCGCTCGGAAGGGTGACCAATCACCTGCTCCGCTGCTGTTTTCCGGAAAACACGACCTATCGCGGCCCGGCTACCCCATGCCAGGAGTGAGCGCAACGGCCCTGCGGCCGAGTTTCCGGATCAGCCAGGGTATTCGTGCGGCGGCAGCTACCGCCATGCGTCCTGTTCTACGGCAAGTGCCGGATGGCACTGGACCTGGCGATGCGCGCAAGAGGATCCGCTCTGGCATCGCCAAGGGACGAGGCACCCGGCACGGCCGGCCCGCCGATCCTGGTGATCTGCGCGTCGATGCGCTGCCCGTCCGATGGCCGGAACAGGTGCAACTGGTCGGGATCCAGGCGGAGCAGCAAGGTGGCGCCCGGCGGGAAAGGCAGGCCGGGTGCCGTCGTCACCGCGAAGTTCCGGTCCTTCAGCCGGGCATGGAGGATCCTGGTGGCGCCCAGCTCCTCGACCAGTTCCAGCGGCAGCTCCAGCTCGGCATCGTCCCGGCCGGTTGCGAGCTGCACATGCTCCGGGCGCACCCCCAGCAGCACCGGTCCGGGGGCGACACCCGGTGCTGCGACCGGCAGTGGGCCCAGCTCGGTGCCGAGCCGCCCGCCGGGCGCGATCTCGGCTTCGACCAGGTTCATGGGCGGCGTGCCGATGAAGCTCGCGACGAAGCGCGAGGCGGGCCGGCCATAGACCTCCAGCGGCGTGCCGGCCTGCTCGATCCGGCCGCCATTCATCACCACCAGCAGGTCGGCCATGGTCATCGCCTCGGTCTGGTCGTGGGTGACCAGCACCGAGGTGACGCCCAGGCGCTGATGCAGCCGGCGCAGCTCCAGCCGCATCTGCACGCGCAAGGTGGCGTCCAGGTTCGAGAGCGGCTCGTCGAACAGGAACACCCTGGGCTCGCGGATCATCGCCCTGGCCATGGCGACGCGCTGGCGCTGCCCGCCCGAGAGCTGGCCGGGCCGGCGCTCCAGATAGTCGACGAGGCCCACCGACCTCGCGGTCTCCCGCACCCGCCGCTCCCGCTCCGCTTTCGGCACGCCCGCCACCTTCAGCGGATAGGCGATGTTGCGGGCCACGGTCATGTGCGGGTAGAGCGCGTAGTTCTGGAACACCATGGCGCAGTGGCGCTCGCGCGGCTCCTTGTCGTTCATCCGCACACCGCCGATGGCGAGCTCGCCTGCCGTGATCTCCTCCAGCCCCGCGATCATGCGCAGGAGCGTCGACTTCCCGCAGCCCGAGGGGCCCAGGATCACCAGGAAGCTGCCGGCGGGTACCTGGAGGTCCACACCCTTGACCACCTCGTTGCCGCCATAGGACTTGCGCACGCCGCTGAGCGTGATCTCGGCCATGATGTCCTTCCTCATTTCTCGGTCGCGACCAGGCCGCGGACGAACCAGCGCTGCATCAGCATGACGACCAGCAGCGGCGGGAGCATGATGATCAGGGTGCCCGCCATGGCGATGTTCCACTCGGGCTCGCTGAACATGGACGGGATGAGCTGGCGGAGCTGCATGACCGCGGTGCCGTAATTGGCGCGGTCGGTGGTCACCAGCAGCGGCCAGAGATACTGGTTCCAGGCATAGAGGAACATGATGGTGCCCAGCGCCGCCATGTTGGTGCGCGAGAGCGGCAGGAGGATGTCGCGGAAGAAGCGCAGCGGACCGGCGCCATCCATGCGCGCGGCTTCCACCAGCTCGTCCGGGATGGTCATGAAATACTGGCGGTAGAGGAACGTGCCGGTCGCGGTCGCGACCAGGGGCAGGACCAGGCCCGTATAGGAATTGAGCAGGTTCCATTCGAGCGCCAGCTCGACGCCGGTCAGGAGCTGCCAGAGCCGGGCCAGGCCCGTGACCTCCAGGATGGTCTGCAAGGGCCCCAGCGCATTGGCCGCCACCGCATAGGTCGGGACGATCCGCACCTCGAGCGGCAGCATCAGCGTCACGAAGATCGCCCAGAACGCCAGCATCCGGAGCGGCCAGCGGAAGAACACGATCGCGAAGGCGGTCAGCGCCGCGATGAACACCTTGCCGCCAGCCACCAGCGTCGCGACCAGCAGGCTGTTGAACAGCTTCCAGCCGAGATCGCCGCGCTGCCAGACGGAAGCCATGTTCTCCAGGAGGTGGCTGCCCGGCAGGAGCGGCAAGGGCGACGTGTTCACTGCCTGGAGGTCCAGGCTGGCCGCCACCACCACCAGCCAGAGCGGCACCAGGGCGATCACCAGGCCCAGCACCAGCACGGCCTGGGTCACGAGGTCGAGGAACGGGGTACGTTCGATCATGCCCGTCACCTTCAGCTATAGTGGATCCGGCGTTCCACGAAGCGGAACTGGATGAAGGTCAGGGAGATCACCAGGACCATCAGGATGATGCTCTGCGCGGCGGCCCCCGAATAGTCGAGGCCTTTGAACCCGTCGAAATAGATCTTGTAGACCAGGAGCTCGGTCGACTTGTTCGGCCCGCCCTCGGTGGTCAGGTCGACGATGCCGAAGCTGTCGACGAAGCTGTCGGTGAGATTGACCACCAGCAGGAAGAAGATCGTGGGCGTCAGCAGCGGCAGCTGCAGGTCCCACATCCGGCGCAGCGGCCGGGCCCCGTCCATGGCCCCTGCCTCGATCACGCTCCGGGGGATCGACTGCAGCCCGGCCAGCAGGAACAGGAAGTTGTAGGCGACGTACTTCCAGCTATAGGCGACGATGATCAGCACCATCGCCTGCCAGCCGTTCACGACCGGGTTCCACAGGCCGGGAAAGCCGTGGTTGAGGTACGCGATCATCCCGGCCTCCGGCGACAGGAGGAAGCGGAAGGCCAGGCCCGCTGCCGGTGCCGCGATCGCATAGGGCCAGATCAGCGCCCAGCGAAAGCCGGCATGGCCCTTCAGCCGCCGGTCGACCGCCAGCGCCAGCAACATGCCCAGCCCCATGGCCAGCAGGGTCGAGGCCAGCGCGAACACCACCGAGCGGCCGACCGAGTTCCAGTAGAGCGGGTCGCCGAAGATCGCCCGGAAATTGTCCAGGCCGACGAAGACGTTGCCGCCACCCCAGGGCTGCTCCAGCGTGAATGCCCAGTAGAGCGCCGCCCCGGACGGCCAGTAGAAGAACAGCAGCACGAGCAGGAGCTGCGGGGCCGCCAGCGCCAGGGCCAGCGGCGTGTTGCGGAACCAGGCACGCTTGTCCACCGGATCGGGCACTCCGGAAATGTCGATGAGGAAGGTGGTCCTGTGCTATGCTGGCGGCTGGTGCCGGCAGCAGCAGGAGGAGGTCCCGGGTGCGCGCTGCGCAAAAGTGAATCTGCGAAACGAACCCGAGACCCGGGCCTTGCTCGAGGTCAGGGCAGGGTCTTGCCCGCGTAGGTCTTCTCGAAGCGGCGCAGGATCGCGTTGCCCCGCTCGACCAGCGCGTCCAGCCCCTCCTGCACGCCGCTGGTCCCGGCCATGATGCCGGTGAGCGCGTCGCGCGCCTCCTTGCGGATCTGGGTGAAGCCGCCCAGACGGATGCCGCGGCTGTTGGCGGAAGGCGGCGTATAGGTCAGCGACTGGATCGCTACCTCGCGGCCCTGATAGGGTGCTTGGTCATAGAAGCCCTTGGACTTCATGTACTCGAAGCCCGAATTGGTCACCGGGATGTAGCCGGTCACCGTCGACCACCACTCGGCCTGCTCGGGCTTCGCCAGGAAGGCGAAGAACGCCGCCGCACCCTCGTACTGTTCGGGGCTGTTGCCGGCCAGCGCCCACAGGGAGGCGCCGCCCACCAGCGAGTTCTTGCGCGCGGTCCCTTCCCAGACCGGCACCATCGCCACGCCCCACTGCACGCCGTCCGGCATGGTCTTGCCGACCGTGCCGTGGTCGGCGATCGAGGACTGCATCATCATGCATTCGTTGTTCATGAACGACTGCAGCCGCGCCTGGCCGTATTCTTTCAGCTGGAACAGGCCCTCGTCGGTCATCCGCTTGAAGAACGCGACATGGTCGACGAACCTGGTCTGGTTGACCACCAGCTCGGCATCCAGCCCGTCATAGCCGTTGTTCTTCGTCGCGATCGGCAGGTCGTGGACGGCGGAGAACTGCTCCATGAACTGCCAGGGATCGACGTCATAGGCATAGGGGCAGGCATAGCCCGCCTCCTTGAGCGCCCGCGCCGCCTGCTCGACCTCCTCATAGGTCTTAGGCGCCTCGGTGAGGCCGGCCTTCGCGAACGCGTCCTTGTTCCAGTACAGGACCGCGGTGGAGCTGTTGAACGGGAAGGAATAGAGCTCGCCCGAGGAGGTCGCGTAATAGTCCGCGATGCCCTTGAAGTAGTCGTCCCAGTTCACCTCGTGGCCGGCCTGCTTCATCAGCTCAGGGGCGGGCACGAACGCGCCGGACAGCATCAGGTCGGCGGTGCCGACGTCGAACACCTGCAGGACGGTCGGCTGCTGGTTGGCGCGGAACGCGGCGATCGCGTTCTGCAGGGCCGCCTCGTAGTCGCCCTGGCTGGTGCAGACCGCCTGGTACTGGTCCTGGCTCGCGTTGAAGCTCTGGCACATCTCCTGGATGCGCTCGCTGAGGTCACCGGTCAGCCCGTACCAGAACTCGAACGTCACCGGCTCGGCCTGTGCGGCGCCGGCGGACAGCACCACGCCACCGGCCAGCGCCAGCCCGCGCAGCCTCTGCATCACGGTCATTGTTCCCTACCCTCGAAAGTACGCCGCGCGCTGGGCTCGGCGGCCGCGAGGGGTAGTGCGGTTCGGTGACGGCTTCGTCACCGCTCCGAGACGGAAGCTGTCACGAAGCTCCGGCGCGCGGGAGCGTGGCGGCGTCCTTGGCCAGCGTCTCGATCTCCGCCCAGTTGCCGGCGGCCACCAGGGCGGGCGGCGCCAGCCAGCTCCCGCCGACGCAGACCACGTTCTTCAGCTTCAGATAATCGCCGGCCTTGGCTCGGTCGATGCCACCGGTCGGGCAGAAGCGCAGGTCCGGCAGCGGCGAGGCCAGCGACGCGATCAGCTTCGCCCCGCCCACCGCCTCGGCCGGGAACAGCTTGAGCACGCTGAAGCCGGCCTCGGCCAGCGTCATGCCCTCCGACGGCGTGGCGATGCCCGGCAGCCAGGGCACTGGCGAAGCTTTTGCCGCTTCGATCAGGGCAGGGGTGGCGCCCGGCGAGACCGCGAACTTGGCCCCGGCCTTTGCAGCGGCATCGAGCTGGGCCGGCCTGCGCACCGTGCCGACCCCCACCACTGCCTCGGGCACTTCCGCGGCGATCGCCCGGATCACGTCCAGGGCAGCGTCAGTGCGCAGCGTCACCTCCAGGACCCGGATGCCGCCGGCCACCAGGGCTCGCGCGAGCGGCACGGCGGTCCTGACCTCCTCGACGATCAGCACCGGCACGACGGGGCCGAGCCGCAAGGTGGAGAGCAGCGCTTCGCGGCGGGATTCAGCATCCATCAGGCATCAACCGTGCAGGAGTTTCGCAGTGCAGCCGTACAGGGCCGGCGTGGCGGCGGTGATCCTACGCAGCGGCACGCCGTCCAGGAAGGAAGACAGCCGGCCCTTGTCGCGGAACCGCGTCACGAACCGCGCCTCGTCCAGGAAGCCCAGCAGATGGTCGGTCACACCGCCGCCCAGATACACGCCGCCCCGCGCACCGAAGGTGAGCGCCACGTCGCCGGCGAAGACGGCGAGCTGGTCCAGGAACAGCCCGATCAGGTCGGTGGCGAACCGGTCGTCGCCCTCGGCAGCGGCCACGATCTCTTCGGGCTCCTGCCAGGGCGAGCGCCGGTCCTCGGCCTCCGCCAGGTCCTCGGCCAGCCGGACCAGGCCCGGCCCGCACAGCCAGTGCTCCGCCGAGACCCGCCCGCGCTTGCGGTAGGCGACCTCGAGGGCCGGGCGCAGCCGCGCGATCGCGGTGCCCAACTCGGTATGACCGCCTTCGCCCGGCACCGCGATCCAGCGCACCCGGCCGGGAATGGCGCCGGCCACGCCCAGGCCGGTGCCGGGCCCGAGCACTGCGATGGGCTTGCCGGGCACCGCCTGGCCCGGCGGCCCGATCGGCACGCTGCCGTCCGCCGGCAGATGCGGGCAGGCCAGCGCCAGCGCCTCGAAATCATTGAGGACGAGCAGTTCCTGCAGCTCCAGCCGGGCGCGCAGCGCGTCGATAGAGAAGTCCCAGCCCCGGTTGGTGAGCCGGACCAGGTCGCCGGTGACCGGCCCGGCGATCGCGATGGCGGCCCGGGTCGGCCGGGGGCCACCCATCTCCGTCAGGAATGCCGTGATCGCATCGCCCAGGCTCGAAAACTCGTCGTTCTTCAGCACGATCGGATCGTCGGCCCGGGCGCCGTCCTCCGTCACCAGGGCAAAGCGCCCGTTCGTGCCGCCGACATCGCCGACCAGGAGGAGTTCGCTCAAGCCGCCATCCCGAAGGGTCCGCCCACCACGGCCGCGCCCTGGTCCGCCGGACCCACGGCGGCACGGAAGGGGGCGAACAGATCGCGCCCGATGCCGCTGTGGTAGCATGACAGGTCGGCGCCGGCAGGTGCCCGCGCCGCCAGCTCGGCCGCCTCCACCAGGACCTCCAGGGTCCCAGCGACGGTATCGAGCCGGATCATGTCGCCATCCCGGATCTTCGCGATCGGTCCGCCATCGACGGCCTCAGGGGTGAGATGGATCCCGGCCGGGATCTTTCCAGATGCCCCCGACATGCGGCCGTCGGTGACCAGCGCCACCTGGAAGCCGCGGTCCTGCAGGATGCCCAGCGGCGGGGTCAGCTTGTGCAACTCCGGCATCCCGTTGGCCTTGGGGCCCTGGAAGCGCACCACCACCACCACGTCCCGGTCGAGCTCGCCCGCCTTGAAGGCCGCCTGCACCTCGGCCTGATCGTGGAACACCCGGGCCGGCGCTTCGACGACGCGCCGCTCGGGCTTCACCGCCGAGACCTTGCTGACCGCCCGGCCGAGATTGCCGGTGAGCAGCACGAGCCCGCCCTTGGCAGCGAACGGCAGGGCCACGGTACGGATGATGCTCCGGTCGAGCGGCTGGCCATCGCCCTCCGTCCAGGCCAGCCGCCCGTCCACCAGCCTCGGCTCCTGGGCATAGCGCGCGAGCCCGCCCTCGCCGGCCACCGTCTTGACGTCGGCATGCAGCAGGCCAGCACCCAGCAGCTCGCGGATCAGCGTGGCCATGCCGCCCGCCGCGTGGAACTGGTTCACGTCGGCCAAACCATTCGGATAGACCCGCGCCAGGAGCGGGGTCACCTCGGACAGTTCGGCCATGTCCTCCCAGGTGAGCCGGATGCCGGCCGCCCGGGCGATCGCGACCAGGTGGATCGTGTGGTTGGTCGACCCACCCGTGGCATGGAGGCCGACCACGCCGTTCACGATCGCGCGCTCGTCCACGACCTCGCCGATCGGCGTCCAGTCGTTGCCCAGTGCCGTGATCTCGGTGATGCGCCTGGCCGCGGCCCTGGTCAGCGCGTCGCGCAAGGGCGTGCCGGGATTGACGAAGGCAGCACCCGGCAGGTGCAGGCCCATCACCTCCATCAGCATCTGGTTGGAGTTGGCGGTGCCGTAGAAGGTGCAGGTGCCGGGGCCATGGTAGGACTTCATCTCGGAAGCCAGCAGCTCCCGCCGCCCGACCTTGCCCTCGGCATAGAGCTGGCGGACCTCCGACTTCTCCGCGTTGGAGGCGCCGGTAGTCATGGGCCCGGCCGGCACGAAGATCACCGGCAGGTGGCCGAACGCCAGCGCCCCCATGAGCAGGCCCGGCACGATCTTGTCGCAGATGCCGAGCGCCAGGGCGCCGTCGAACGTGTCGTGGGAAAGGGCGATCGCGGTCGAGAGCGCGATCGTGTCCCGGGAGAACAGGGACAACTCCATGCCGGCGAAGCCCTGGGTGATCCCGTCGCACATGGCGGGCGTGCCGCCGGCCACCTGCGCCACCCCGCCTGCCTCGCGCACCGCCTGGCGGATCAGCTCCGGATAATGCTCATAGGGCTGATGCGCGCTCAGCATGTCGTTGTAGGCGGTGACGATGCCGACCGACAGGGCCGCCTGGCCCTCCAGCTCCGCCTTGTCCCCAGGCCCGCAGGCGGCCAGCGCATGGGCGATGTTGGCGCAGCCCAGCTTGTGCCGGCGCGGCGCCCGCTCGCCCATCCGGCGCAACTGGTCGAGATAGCGGCTGCGCACCGGTGCCGAGCGTCGGCGGATCCGCTCGGTGACGGCCAGGACCGTAGGGTGGAGGGTTGCTGCCATGCGGAGGATTCCTCGGCTGGGATCTCAGCCCGCAGTATGGACCTGGGTCTGCGGCAGCTTCAGGGCGGCCCGGATAGGCAGCGCCTCGAGCGGGCCCGTCTCCAGGGCGCGCGCCAGGGTAGCGAGCTTGCCGGCGCCTTCCAGCGGCAGCAGCACCAGCCGCGCCCGCGCCACCACCGGCAAGGTGAGGGTGAGCCGTTCCCGCGTCGCAGCCGCGCTGTCCGCCAGCATCGGCATGACCAGCCGGAGGTTGCCCGGGTCGAGCACCGCGGCCAGCCGGTCGCCGTCCGGGAACCAGGACGCGGTATGCCCGTCCTCGCCCATGCCGAGCACGACCACGTCGAAGCTCTCGGGCAGAGCCGTGAGAGCCCGGTCCGCCGCCGCTGCCGCCGCGTCCAGGGAAGCGGCCGTGCCGCGCAGGCCGATGAAGCCGGCCGCCGCCGCTTCCCGCTGCAGCAGGTGGCGGCGCACCAGCGCCTCGTTGCTGTCGGGATGGTCGGTCGGCAGGAAGCGCTCGTCCACCAGCGTCACGCTCACCCGATCCCAGGGCAGCGCCTGCGCGGCCAGCGCCTCGAAGATCGGCACGGGGCTCTTGCCGCCGGAGACCGCCAGCACCGCCCGGCCCTGCGCCGTCACGCCCGCGCGCAGTGCCTCGGCGATCGCGGTCACCACCGCCGCGCGCAGCTCCTCCGCGCTCCCATGCTTGGTCTGTCGCGTGCTCATGTGCCCGGCTCCACCCAGCGACGTCCATCATGCACCATCAGCGCCACGGCGCTGGACGGTCCCCAGGAGCCGGCGCCGTACTGCTCCGGCCCCTCGTCGGCTTGGCGCCAGCCATCCAGGATCGGCTCGCACCAGGTCCAGGCCGCCTCGACCTCGTCCTTGCGCATGAACAGGGTCTGGTTGCCGCGCACCACGTCCATCAGCAGGCGCTCATAGGCGTCGGGATAGCGGACCTTGAAGGTCTCGCTGAAGCTCAGGTTGAGCGGCGTGTTCTTCAGCCGGATGCCGCCCGGCCCCGGATCCTTGTTCATCAGATAGAGGCGCACGCCCTCGTCCGGCTGGAGGCGGATCACCAGCCGGTTCGGCCGGACCTCGCCGGCATCGCGGGGGAAGATCGAGTGCGGGATCGGGCGCATCTGCACCACGATCTCCGAGGCGCGCTGCGCCAGCCGCTTGCCGGTGCGCAGGTAGAACGGCACGCCCGACCAGCGCCAGGTCTCGACCTCGGCCTTGATCGCCAGGAAGGTCTCGGTGTCGCTGGTCCGGCCGAGCTCGTCGCGATAGCCGGGCACCGCCTTGCCGTCGATCGCACCGGCCGAGTACTGGCCGCGCACCGTCACCTGGTCGACCCGGCCCGGCCGGATCGGCTTCAGCGCGTGCAGCACCTTCAGCTTCTCGTCGCGCACCGAATCGGCATCCATCGCATTCGGCGGCTCCATCGCGATCAGGCAGAGGAGCTGGAGCATGTGGTTCTGGACCATGTCGCGCAGGGCGCCGCTATGGTCGTAATAGTCGGCCCGGTTGCCCACGCCCACCGTCTCGGCCACGGTGATCTGGACATGGTCGATCGCCGCCCGGTTCCAGATCGGCTCGAACAGCGCGTTGGCGAAGCGCAGCGCCATCAGGTTCTGGACGGTCTCCTTGCCCAGATAATGGTCGATGCGGAAGATCTGCCGCTCCTCGAACACGGCGCCCACCGCCTCGTTGACCGCGCGCGCCGAGGCCAGGTCCTTGCCGATCGGCTTCTCGATCACGACCCGGGTCTCCGGCGTCACCAGCTCCTCGCTGCCGATCTTGGCGCAGATCGGCCCGAACAGGTCGGGTGCCGTGGCGAGATAGAAGATCCGTACCCGGTCCTGGTCGTCGGCGAGCCAGCGGCCGAGCTCGGGCCAGCCCTTGGCGCCGGTGGCATCCAGCGAAAGGAAGCTCAGCCGGCCGAGGAAGCGCTCCACCACGTCCGGCACCAGGTCATCGGCACGGACGTGATCGTCGAGCGCCGTGCGCACCCGGCCGCGAAAGTCCTCGTCGCTGAGCTCGCGGCGCGACAGGCCGACGATCCGGGCATCCTCCGGCATCTGGCCGTCGCGAAAGCGCTGGTAGAGGCCCGGCAGCAGCTTGCGCAGGGACAGGTCACCCGTGCCGCCGAACACCACGAGATCGAAAGGCTGAACCGGAATGATCTGTGCCGTCACGTGTGATCGCTTTCCGTGGTGGTCCGGACAAGCCCTGGGACGTGGCAAAGCACACCGGCTCCGTCAATATCCCAGCACCCCCAAAGCCCGCCGCCTGGGCTTCCTAGCAGCTCCCGCACCAAGGCTTAGCAGCAACTGGTTAACAATTTATAGCTAGCAATCCGCGTGCCAGCGGCTCAGGCGCCAGGCATTGGCCACCACGCTCACCGAGGAGAGCGCCATGGCGGCACCGGCGAGCACCGGGGTGAGCTGGCCCAGTGCCGCCAGCGGGATCAGCAGCACGTTGTAAAGGAAGGCGAACACCAGGCTCTGGACGATCGTCCGGCGGGTGCGCTTGGCTACGGCCAGGGCTGCCGCGACCAGAAGCGGATCGGGGCGCACCAGCGTCACCCCGGCGCTCGCCATGGCGACGTCGGTGCCCGAGCCCATCGCGATGCCCAGATCGGCCGCGGCCAGTGCCGGCGCGTCGTTGATGCCGTCGCCGACCATCGCGACCTGCGCACCGCCCTGCCGGAGCGCCTGCACCGCCTGAACCTTGTCCGCCGGCAGGAGGCCGGCATGCACCTCCTCGATGCCGATCTCGGCCGCGATCGCCGCGGCTGCCGCTGGATGGTCGCCGCTCAGCATGGCGACCCGCAACCCTTGCCGGCGCAAGGCCGCCACCGCTTCCGCCGCTTCCGGCCGGGGCCGGTCGCCGAACGCCAGCACGGCCAGCGCCTCGCCCTTGGGCAGGGCCACCAGCCAGGAGACGCTCTGCCCCCTGGCGGCGGCCGCCGCTGCCCAGGCGGCCAGCTCCGCATCGTCGGTCCCGGCCTCGCGGGCAGCCCGCTCGGACAGGATCGCGAAGCGCTGGCCAACCACGACGCCTTCCAGCCCACGGCCGGGCAGGGAGCGGACCTCCGTCGCCACGGCCGGAACGAGGCCAGTTTCCTGGGCCGCCGCCCGGACGGCCCCAGCCAGCGGATGCTCACTGCCCGCCTGCAGGCCGGCTGCCAGCGCCAGGAGGTGCCGGCGGTCCTGGCCTGCTGCCGTCGCCAGCCCTGCCAGCTCGGGCCGGCCCTCGGTCAGCGTGCCGGTCTTGTCGAAGGCCACGACGTCGATGGCATGGGCGGCTTCCAGTGCCGCCGGATCGCGGATCAGGATGCCGGCCCGCGCCGCGGCACCCGTGCCGGCCACGATCGCGACCGGCGTGGCCAGGCCCAGCGCGCAGGGGCAGGCGATCACCAGGACCGTGACTGCGTGGATGATGGCAGGCTCGATGCCGGCACCGGCAAGCCACCAGCTAAGCGCCGTCACCGCCGCGATGGCGAGGACCGCCGGGACGAACCAGGTCGAGATGCGGTCCACCAGGCGCTGCACGCTGGCTTTCTGTGCCTGGGCGTTCTCCACCATGCGGATGATACGGGCCAGCACGGTCTCGGCACCGGTGGCCGTGGTCACGACCACCAGGGCGGCGTCCTGGTTGATCGTGCCGCCGATCACCTTCTGGCCAGGCCCGCGCACCACCGGCAGGCTCTCGCCGGTGACCATCGATTCGTCGAGATGACCGCTGCCTTCCACGATCTCGCCGTCGACCGGCACCCGCTCGCCCGGGCGCATCAGCACCCGGTCGCCGGTCGCCACGGCCGCGATCGGCAGCTCGGTCGGCTCGCCATCGATCAGCACCCGCGCGGTGGTCGGCCGCAGGGCTGCCAGCGCGCGCATGGCCGCCCCGGTCTGGCGGCGGGCGCGGCCCTCCAGCCACTTGCCGAGCAGAACCAGCGCCACCACCAGGGCAGCGGCCTCGAAATAGAGGGCGTGCCCGCCATGGCCCGCCACCAGCCAGTTCCACAGGCTGAGCCCGAACGCAGCGCTGGTGCCCAGCGCCACCAGCAGGTCCATGTTGCCGGTGCCGGCGCGCAGCGCGGCAAAGCCCGCCCGGTAGAACCGGGCCCCCAGCCAGAACTGCACCGGGGCCGCCAGGAGGAACTGCAGCCAGGCCGGCAGCGCCAGCTCATGGCCGAACGGCATGGCCGCCATGGGCAGGACCAGCGGCAAGGCCAGCGCCAGGGCCAGGGCGGCATGCCAGAATTCTCGCCGCCCTCGGGCTTCCCGGGCGCGCTGCAGTTCGGCCTCGGCCGCACCATCCGGGTCATCGGCCAGGACCGAGGCGCGATAGCCGGTGCGGGCGACCGCAGCCACCAGGCTGGAGGTTGGCGCGCCGCGCGTTTCCACGTGTGCCTTCTCCGTCGCCAGGTCGACGCTGGCCGAGACCACGCCCGGCACCTGGCCCAGCGCCCGCTCCACCCGGCGCACGCAGGACGCGCAGGTCATGCCGTCGATCGCCAGATCGACGGCAACCCCGGGCTGCTCGGTCCGTTCGAGGGACATGGTGACCATCAAGACGCTCCACTGGCTGGCGCGATCCTTCAGGTGGCCCTTCCAGCGGCGGGAAGGTCAAGGGGTGACGTGGCCGTTCCATCTGCCGCTTGACCTTCTCCTCGCTGGAACCACCAGATGACGGCGCATCGGCAGGAAGGGACATGGCGATGCAGTTGACGGTCGAAGGAATGAGCTGCGCCCACTGCGTCCGCGCGATCACGGAAGCGGTGCGGCGGCTGGATCCGCAGGCGGAGGTGACGGTCTCGGTGGAGGAAGGCAGGGTGGAAGTGAAGGGCATCGAGGACCGCGCAGCGGTGACGAGCGCGATCGAGGCCGCCGGCTATGAGGTGCACCAGGGATGAGCGATACTGTCCTGATCGCACCCTCGATCCTGGCCGCCGACTATGCGCGGCTGGGCGAGGAGGTGAAGGCGGTCGAGGCCGCCGGTGCGGACTGGCTGCATCTGGACGTCATGGACGGCCATTTCGTGCCGAACCTCAGCTTCGGCGCCGACGTGATCGCCGCCCTGCGCGACCACTCCAACCTGCTGTTCGACGCCCACCTGATGTGCGCGCCGGTCGACCAGTGGATCGGCCCGGTCGCCAAGGCCGGCGCCGACCGGATCACCGTCCATGCCGAGGCCGGGCCGCATCTGGACCGCTCGCTGGCGGCGATCCGGGCACTCGGCAAGGGGGCAGGGGTGGCGCTCAACCCGGCCACGCCCGTCTCGGTCCTGGAGCATGTCCTGGATCATCTCGACCTGATCCTGATCCTGAGCGTCAATCCGGGCTTCGGCGGGCAGAAATTCATCACCTATGCCGCCGACAAGATCCGCCAGGCCAAGGTACTGGCCGGCGGGCGGCCGATCCGGGTGCAGGTGGACGGCGGCATCGACGCCCAGACCGCGCCCAAGGCGATCGAGGCGGGGGCGGACGTGCTGGTGGCCGGTTCCTCGATCTTCCGGAACGGCGACTATGCGCAGGCGATCGCGTCGCTTCGTCCTGCTGCGTGACGGCAAGCGCCGCGTGACGCCTGAGCGACGGGCACAGGTCCACCAGCCAGGAGGCCGGCCGTGGTGAATCTCCCGATCCCTGCCGGCAATCCGGTGGTGGACTATCTGGTCGACGCCTGGCAGCGGAACGTCCTGTTCCTCGACACGCTGCGCGAGCGCAGCCGGGCCTATCGGGAACACATGGCCTCCCCGGCGCCGAACGTGCTGCATTTCAGGCACGAGCTGGTGATGCATGGCCTGGAGCTGCCCCGCCCGGTCAATTACTGCCTCCTGCGAATCCTGCCCGACGCGGCGGCGCCGATGGACCCCTGCAAGCGGCCGATCATCGTGATCGACCCGCGCGCCGGGCATGGGCCCGGAATCGGCGGCTTCAAGCCGGACAGCGAGATCGGCGTGGCGCTGGCCTGCGGCCATCCCTGCTACTTCATCGGCTTCACCACCGAGCCGGTCGAGGGCCAGACGATCCTGGACGTGATCGACGCGCTCGGCAGCTTCCAGAACGAGGTGATCCGGCGTCACCCCGACGCCCAGGGCCTGCCGCTCGCCATCGGCAACTGCCAGGCGGGCTGGGCGCTGGCGATGGCGGCCGCCACCCGGCCGGAACGGTTCGGGCCGCTCCTGCTGCCGGGCGTGCCGCTCGCCTACTGGCAGGGCACCCATGGCGGGTCGCCCATGCGCTATGCCGGCGGGATGCTGGGCGGGACCTGGCTGACGGCGCTGGCCGGCGATCTCGGTGCCGGCAAATATGACGGCGCCTGGCTGGTCTCGAACTTCGAGAACATGAACCCGGCCAACACGCTCTGGACCAAGCAGTACAACGTCTGGGCGAACATCGACACCGAGCCGGAGCGCTATCTCGCGTTCGAGCGCTGGTGGGGCGGCCACGCCATCCTGGGTGCCGAGGAGATGCAGTGGATCGCCGACGAGCTGTTCGTCGGCAACCGGCTGGTCTCGGGCGAGCTCCGCGCCAATGACGGGACCCGGATCGACCTGCGCGACATCAAGGGGCCGATCATCGTCTTCTGCTCCAAGGGCGACGAGATCACCCCGCCGCCCCAGGCACTCGGCTGGATCCTGGAGCTCTACCAGGACGTCGACGACATCCGCGCGCACGACCAGACGATCGTCTACAGCGTGCACGACGCGGTCGGCCATCTCGGCATCTTCGTGTCGGGCTCGGTGGCGCGCAAGGAGCACCAGGAGTTCACCTCCAACATCGACCTGATCGACGTGCTGCCGCCCGGCCTGTTCGAGGCGGTCCTGACCAAAGCCGGACCGGACACGCCGAACGCCCAGCTCGTGGCTGGCGAGTGGGTGCTGCATTTCGAGCCGCGCAGCCTGGACGACATCCGGGCACTGGGCTGCAACGACCTGGACGACGAGCGCCGCTTCGCCACGGTCGCCCGCCTGTCCGACGTCAATCTCGGCCTCTACCGGACCTTCATGCAGCCCTGGGTGCGCGCAATGGCGACGCCGGAGCTGGCCCTGGCCGCGCGCAAGCTGCACCCCGCCCGCCTGCCCTACGAGCTGTTCGGCCATGACGGCTCGGCGATGCGCATGCTGGAGGAGGTCGCCGAGGAGGTGCGGGCACAGCGCCGGCCGGTGCCGGACGGCAACCCGTCACGCTCCTGCAGGAGCAGTTCTCCAAGGCCACGGTCACCATGCTCGACGCCTGGCGAGACCTGCGCGACGGCATGACCGAGCAGGCGTTCCTGGCCATCTACGGTCAGCCGATGCTGCAGGCCCTGGTGGGCCTGCGCGCGCGCGACGAGCCGCTCCGCCCGGCCCCGGGCGACGAGCCGGAGCACCGCGCCTTCGTCGCCGCCCGTGCTGCCGAGGTGCATCGCGGGATCGGGACCGGCACGCCGGCGGATGCGCTGATCCGTGCGCTTGTCTGGCTGATCATGCCGGGCGGCAGTGTGGACGAGCGGACCTTTGCCGCGGTGCGCAACCTCAGGGCCGAGCACCCGGAATGCCATGCCGCGGGGCTCGACGCATTCAAGGCCCGGGTGCGCCTGCAGACTGCCGTCCTGCGCGAGGCCGGCGAGGAAGCGATCTCGGCCCTGCCGCAGCTCCTGCCGGAGGATGCCCGCGAAGGCTTCCTGCCGCTGCTGCGCCATCTGGCCGAAGCCGCCGGGCCGCTGGTGCCCGAGGCGGAGCGGCGGCTGGAACGGATCACCGCCCTCCTGGCCGCCGAGCCTGCGCCAGCCCGGCCGCAGGCCGCCATGCCGCCGCCCGCACGCGAGCGTGCCCTGCCCAGGCGCCGCGCCGCCACCACACGTCCGCCCCGCAGCCGCAAGGGATCGACCTGAGATGACGGGCTCGCTGCTGGTCCTGAACACCGGCTCCTCCAGCATCAAGTTCCAGGTCTTCGCACTCGGGCAGAACGGGCCGGAGCGGCGGCTGAAGGGCCTGCTCGATGGCATCAGGGTCCATCCGCACCTGCAGGTGAGGGACGAGGCGGGTGCCGTCCTGCTCGACAAGGACCTCCGCGAGCATGGCGAGGATGTCGGTGCCGCGGTCGAGCATGTGCTGACCTTCCTGCATGACGCGCTGGGCGATGGCGGCCTCGTCGCGATCGGCCACCGGGTCGTGCATGGCGGGAGGCAATTCGAGGGACCCGCACGGGTCACGGCGGAGACGCTGGCGGAGATCGAGGCCCTGGTGCCGCTCGCACCGCTGCACCAGCCGAACAGCATCGCCCCCATCCGCACGATCCGGACGCTACGGCCGGACCTGCCCCAGGTCGCCTGCTTCGACACGGTGTTCCATCGCGGCCATGCCGAGTTGGCCGACCGGTTCGCCATTCCCGAGGCACTGGATCGCGAGGGCGTGCGGCGCTACGGCTTCCATGGCCTGTCCTACGCCTTCATCGCCGAGCGGCTGCGCGAGCTGGATCCCGGACTGGCCGGCGGGCGGGTGGTGGCGGCGCATCTGGGCAGCGGCGCTTCCTTGTGCGCGATCCGGAGCGGGCGCTCGATCGAGACCACCATGGGCTTCACCGCGCTGGACGGCCTGCCCATGGGCACCCGGCCCGGGCGGCTCGATGCGGGGGTGATCCTCTATCTGATGCAGCAGGGCTGGGACGCGAAGAAGATCGAGCGGATGCTCTACCACGAGAGTGGCCTGCTCGGCCTGTCCGGCGTGTCCAACGACGTGCGCGAGCTGAAGGCGAGCGAGGACCCGCGCGCGGCCTTCGCCCTGGACTATTTCGCCCACCGAATCGCCCAGGAAACGGCGCTGCTCGCCACCACCATGGGCGGGATCGACGGAGTCGTGTTCACCGCCGGGATCGGCGAGCGCTCCGCCAGCATCCGTGCCAACGTGGCCAAGCGGCTGGCCTGGCTCGGCATGGCGCTCGACGAGGAGGCCAACCGCGCCGACGCGCCGCTGATCTCGTCGGCGGACAGCCGCATTGTGGTTCGGGTGATCCCGACCGACGAGGAGGCGATGATCGCCCGGCAGACCCTGGAGGTGCTGGACCTGCGCTGAGCGTCAGAGAGCCCGGCGGGCCAGCAGCGCCGTGCCGTAGGAGGCCTGCTCGCTGGCCGGCGGGAGCATCGGCACGCCCAGCAGGTTCTGCCGGATCCTGGTCCAGGCCCGGTTGGCCGCCCCGCCGCCGACCGTGCGCACCGAGCGCAGCTTCGGCGCGCCCAGCTCGGCCAGGCGCCGGTACGCGCGCTGCTCCACCGAGGCGACCCCTTCCAGCAGCGCCTGGAAGAACCGCACATCCTCGGCCGGCCGCGGCTCGTGGCGCGATTCCATGGCGGGGTCGGCGACCGGGAAGCGCTCGCCCTTGCCGGCCAGCGGCCAGAAGTCCAGCCCGGTGGGATGGGCCGGATCCAGGCCCGGCTCCATCGCACGCATCTGCTCGCCGGTGAAGAAGCGCAGGAGGGCGGCGCCACCGGTGTTGGACGCACCGCCCGCCAGCCACATGCCGAGCAGGCGGTGGCTGTAGACGCCGGCGGCCGGGTCGAACACCGGCCGGTCGGACAGGAGCTTCAGGGTCAGCGTGGTGCCGAGTGCCGTGACCCCGTCGCCCGGCTGGTCGGCCCCGGTCGCGAGGAACGAGGCGCAGCCATCCGTGGTGCCGGCCACCACCACCGCACCCTTGGCAAAGCCTAGTTCCGGCAGGGCCGGGCCGACCACTTCGCCCGGCTCCAGCACCTGCGGCAGGAGGCGGCGCGCGATCCCGAGCCCGTCCAGCCAGTCGGGCCAGGTCCGGGCCACCGGGTCCCAGCCGGTCTTGAGCGCATTGTTGTCGTCGGAAACGCCGAACCGGCCGGTCAGCCGGCCGACCACCCAGTCGGCCTGGTGCAATGCCATGGCCGCATCCGGGTGGAGTGCCTGCAGGTCCAGCAGGCGGGCAGCCGGCGAGGTGGCGCCGTGCGCCGCACTCTCGGCGGGGGCGAGTTCACGGATCCGGGCGGCATGGGCGGCACTGCCGGCATCGTCGTAGCGCCGGGCAGCGGAAAGCGGCGTGCCGTCGGCGGCACAGAGCAGCAGGGTGCCCGACGTGCCATCCACCGCGACCGCGGCCACCCGCTCCTTCGGGATGCCGGCAAGGCAGGTCGCCACCGCCTCCCACCAGTCCGCGGCGGCGGTCCGGATCATGCCGTCGGCCCGGTCGGGCTCCGGCAGGGCGGCCTTGGCCTCGGCGACCAGGCGGCCGTCGCGGTCGACCGCCGAGGCGCGCACGCCCGAACTGCCGATGTCGATGCCGAGTGCCAGCCGGTTCATGCCGCCTCCCGTTCGTCCTCGAGCGCACCCGGCCGGCCGGCGAACCAGTCGCGGAAGGCCTGCTGTTCGTCTGCGCTCAGGTGCAGATAATGCTTGGTGCGGCGGGTCAGGATGTCGTCCGCCGAGCGCGCCCACTCGTTCGCCACCAGATAGTCGACCTCGCGCTCATAGAGCTCACCGCCGAAATGCCGGCCGAGATCGCCCATCCGCGCAGCACCCTCCAGCAGCCGGGCCGACCGGGTGCCGTAGCGCCGGCCGTAATGGCGGGCGAGGTTCTCCGGCAGCCAGGGAAGGCTTTTGCGGAAGCCGGCCAGCCAGGCGTCGAAGTCGGCCCCCGGCATGTCGCCGCCGGGCAGGGGTGCCCGCGCCGTCCAGGTGCCGGACCGCGTGCCGAGATAGGGCTGCAGCTTGTCCAGCGCGTGCTCGGCGAGCTTGCGGTAGGTCGTGATCTTGCCGCCGAAGATCGAGAGCAGCGGGGCACGCCCCCCGTCCGGGGCAGGAGGGTCGACGTCGAACACATAGTCGCGGGTGACCGCCGAGGCGTTCTTGGCGCTGTCGTCGTCGTAGAGCGGGCGCACGCCGGAGAACTCGGCGACGATGTCGGCCTCAGTGAGCTGGTGCCGGAAGTAGCGGTTGAGCACCCGCAGGAGGTAGCTGCGCTCCTTCTCCTCGACGCGCACGTCCTCCGGCCGGCCCTCGACCGGGATGTCGGTAGTGCCGATCAAAGCGAGGTCGCCCTCGTACGGGTTCACGAAGATCACCCGCTTGTCGTCGTTCTGCAGGAGATAGGCCTGCGAGCCCTGCCACCACTTCCGGAAGATCAGGTGGCTGCCCTTGACTAGGCGTACCCGGCGCGAGCTGTTCACCCCCGCGACGCTGCCCAGCACCCCCTCGATCCAGGGTCCGGCCGCGTTCACGATCGCACGCGCCCTGACGCTGCGCCGCTCGCCGGTGGTCGTGTCGGTGAGCTCGACCTCCCACAAGCCCCCGTCACGCCTGGCCGAGGTCGCCGGTGTGCGGGTCAGGATGACGGCACCCCGCTCCTTCGCATCCAGCGCGTTGAGCACCACCAGCCGGGCATCGTCCACCCAGCAGTCCGAATACTCGAACCCGTTGGGGAAGGCGTCCACGATCGGCGCACCCTCCGGGTCTTTCCTGAAGTCGAGTGAGCGCGTACCCGGCAGCTTCGCCCGGCCGCCCAGATGGTCGTAGAGGAACAGGCCCAGCCGGATCAGCCAGCGCGGCCGCTGGTCCGGGCTGTGCGGCAGGACGAAGCGCATCGGCCAGACGATGTGCGGGGCGGCGTTCAGCACGACCTCGCGCTCGATCAGCGCCTCGCGGACCAGGCGGAACTCGTAATATTCGAGATAGCGCAGCCCGCCATGGATCAGCTTGCCCGAGCGCGAGCTGGTCCCCTGGGCCAGGTCGTCCTTCTCGCACATGACGACCGACAGGCCGCGCCCGGCGGCGTCGCGGGCGATGCCGGCACCATTGGCGCCGCCGCCGATCACCAGCAGGTCGGCCGGGCCGGCCAGTTTGTCGAGTTCCGCGAGGCTCATGGTCGGCTCACTTCGTGGCGACGTTCAGCATCGGCTTGCCCTCGATCCAGCGCTGGACCTCGGCGGCGATCATCTGTGCGGCGATCTTCACCGTGGTGGTGGAGGCACCGGCGATGTGTGGGGTGAGGGTGACGTTCGGGTGGCGCAGCAGCGGCAGGTCCGGCGGGCAGGGCTCGACCGCATGGGTTTCCAGCATGGCGCCGCGCAGATGGCCCGACTGCAGCGCCTCATAGAGGTCGTCATAGTTCACCATCGGCCCGCGCGCCGTGTTGATGAACCAGGCACCCTTCTTCATCTTGGCGAAGGCCGCCTTGTTCATGAAGCCGGTGGTCTCCGGCGTCACCCGGGCATGCAGGCTCACCACGTCGGAGCGGCGCAGCAGCTCGTCCAGCTCGACCTGCTCCACGCCCGCTTCCCGGTCGGTCTCGTCCAGGGTCACGTAGGGGTCGGCCACCAGGATCCGGCAGCCGAAGGGTTTCAGCAGCTTGGTGACCTTGGTGCCGATATGGCCGTAGCCGATCAGGCCCACGGTCAGCTCGGAAAGCTCCGGCCCGGTGAGGTCGGCGCGGTACAGGTCGCCCCGCCACTCGCCCTTGCTCAGCGAGACATGGCCCTTGGTGATCAGCCGGGTCTCGGCCAGGATCGCGCCGATCGTGAACTCGGCCACGGCGGTCGAGTTGCGCCCGGGCGCGTTGACGACGATGACGCCGGCCTCCTTGGCCGCCTGCATGTCGATATTGACCGGTCCGCCGCGGCTGACCCCGATCAGCTTGAGCGGCGGCGCCATCACCTTCAGCATCGAGCGGGTGACCGGTGGCAGGTGGCAGACCAGGACCTCGGCACCCTTGACGAAGTTGGCGAGTTCGGCCGGGTCGCCCTGCAGCTCCCGCAGCCCCTCCAGCTCGGTGCCCTTCTCGCCATGGTAGGAAGGCTCGTCCGGCCAGGGCAGCTCCAGGCTGCGGATCTTCCATTCCACGCCCGGGATCTTGCGCAGATTCTCCTCGAACACCGAGGCGCGCATGAAATTGTCGCCGATGATGGCGGCTTCGATGGTCCGGGTCATGAACGCACTTTCGCAAGGTCGCGCCAGATGTCGCGCATCCGGCGGTGGGTCGACTGGTAGATGGGAAACAGCTCGGCGTAGAGTCTGGCCAGCTCCGGGTCGGGCGCGGTGAGTTCGCCCAGGGACGGGGTGACCCAGCTCGCGACCGCCTCGTCCAGCGAGGGGAACACGCCCACCGCGCAGGCGGCCATCATGGCCGTGCCGGTCGCCCCTTCCTCGCCGCGCGTCCCGGCCCGCACCGGCGTGCCCAGCACCGAGGCCAGGATGGTGCGCAGGGTCTTGGACCGCGCGGCACCCCCAGCCAGCCGGATCTCCTCCGGGACATGGCCCATCGCCGCATAGCAGTCGCGGCCGGCAAAGCTCAGGCCCTCGTAGACCGAGCGCAGCAGGTCGAGGAAGCGGACGTTCTGGTCCAGACCCGTCGCCATCGCGCGGGCATTGGCATCCACGAACGGGCCGCGCTCGCCGGCGGTATGGATGTAGGGATGCCAGATCGCGGCACCCGGCCGCGCTTCCAGCACCCGCGCGTCCAGCTTCGGCAGGGCCTCCCGCCGGCTGACCTCCAGCCCCAGCACGCCGGCGGCCTGGCAGGCCAGGTCGACCGCCCAGTCGATGTTGAGCGTGGCCGCCATGTTGGACTGGGCCTGGGAATACTTGCCGGGGATCGGCAGGCACATGGTGTAGCCGGACGGCCGCTCGCCCAGCATCACGTCGTCCGCGGAGCTGGCGAGGCGGATATGCATGCCGGTCGAGCCGATGATCGACACGCCGAGCTGGCGGCCGGGCTCGTAGAGGCCGGCGCCCAGCGCCGTGCAGGTGACATCCACGAAACCTAGCGAGATCGGCGTGCCGGGCTTGAGCCCGACCTCGCGCGCCGCTTCCGCGGTCAGCGGATGGTTGGTCTCGGCCCCGTTCAGGATCGGCGGCAGCAGGCGGGCCAGGTCGCTCAGCCCATAGTTGGCCAGCACGTCTGCCGAATAGCTGCGCGTGCGGAAGTCGCCGAAGGTGAACACGCCTTCCGACACGTCGGTCGCGCGCACGCCCGTCAGCTTGAAGTAGAGCCAGTCCTTGCAGTGCATGCCGGTCGCGGCACGCTCCAGGATCTCGGGCGTGTTCCGCTGCATCCACATCAGATGCGCCGACTGCTGGCAGGCATTCATGCCGCAGCCGGTGATCGGATAGTTGCGCGCCGTGGTGCCGTCCGCCTCGGCCGCTTCGACGATGCCGGCGGCCCGGCTGTCCAGCCAGAGCCAGGCCGGGGCCACCGGCTCGCCCGCCGCGTCGATCAGCCAGGTGCCGTCGCCCTGGGCGGTGACGCCCACCGCGACCACCCGGTCCGCCAGCCGCTCCACCCGGCTGCCCAATTCGCGCAGCACTTCCGCACAGTCGGCCCAGGTGCGATTGATGTCCTGCTCGCAGCCGCCGCCCGGCAGGTTCACGTACTGGTTCGGCTTGGCCGCGACCGCGACCTGGTGGCCCTGGAGGTCGAAGGCCACGACCTTGGTGACCGAGGTGCCGGCATCGATGCCCAGGATCAGTTCACTGCTCATGCCGCGCTGACCTCGCCATGGCGCAGCGCCGCACCACTCGCCGCATCGAACAGATGCAGCGCATCGCCCGGCAGTGCCACCGGTACGGCCTCGCCGATCCCGATATTGAGCGTGCCGTCGGTGACCGCCACCAGCAGTACCCCTTCCACCTCGATGCCCAGATGGGTCTGGTCGCCCAGCCACTGGTTGCTCACGACCTGGCCCTTCAGCGGGCCCTCGCCGACCCGGACCCGGTGCGGCCGGATGCCGACTCGGATCTCGCCCGGGCGGTCACCGGCCTGCGCCGGCAGGGTGAAGGCCTTCTCGCCCTGCACGGTGCGGATCACGATCTCCTGGCCGGCGATCTCGCCCGCCATGATGTTCATGGGCGGCTCGCCGATGAACGAGGCCACGAACAGATTGGCCGGCCGCTCCTTCAGGTCGGCCGGAGCCGCGAACTGCTGGAGGACGCCGCCCTCCATGACCGCGATCCGGTCGGCCAGCGCCAGCGCCTCGGTCTGGTCGTGGGTGACGAACACGGTCGTCATCTTGTGCTCGATGAGGAAGTCCTTGATCCGCGCGCGCAGGATCGCGCGCAGTTGCGGCTCGAGCTGCGACATCGGCTCGTCGAGCAGGGACAGGTCGGCCCGGCGGATCAGTGCCCTTGCCAGCGAGGTGCGCTGCTGCTGGCCGGCCGAGATGGTCGGCGGGTAGCGGTCCAGGATGTCGCCGATCTCGAGCAACGAGGCGATCTCGGCCACGCGCCGCTCGATCTCCGCTTTCGGCGTGCGGGCGCGCAGCAGCGCGAAGCCGACATTGTCGCGCACGGTGAGTGGCGGGTAGAGCGCATAGCCCTCGAATGCCATCGCCACGCCGCGCTCGGCCGGCGCCAGCTCGTTGAGCACCCGGCTGCCCAAGCGGATCTCGCCGCGGCTGACGTCCTCGAAGCCCGCGATCATGCGCAGCGTCGAGGTCTTGCCGCAGCCCGACGAGCCCAGGAGGCCCACGATCTCGCCATCGCCGATCGCCATGTCGACCGAGCGTACAGCATGGACGGGCGGCTTGCCCCGGCTCTGGTAGATCTTGTCGACGGCGGTGAGGTTCAGTTCTGCCATGATGCTCTCACGCCGCGGCCGGAAGACGGGTGCCGGAGGCGGGCTCGAAGAACAGCGCGCGCTCGAAGTCGATCCGCGCATGGACCGCGCGGTGGCCGCGCCCGAAATTGCCCTGCTCGTGCTCCGAGCAGGTGGCGAGCAGCTCGCGATTGTCCTGCGTCCTGAGGAACAGGACGGTGCGCACGTTCAAGGGCGTCACCGCATCCAGCTCCATGGGCAGGCCGCCCTCTACCGGCTCGGTATGGACATGGATGTGCTCGGGCCGCAGACCCATCAGGCATTCCCTGCCCTGGAGATGGCCATGGCTGCCCGGCAGGGTGACCTTGCTGCCGAACAGCTCGATCTCGATGCCGTTGCCGGCGGGCCGCGGCTGCACCGGGTAGAGATTGATGGTGGGGTCGCCGAACAGCCGGGCAATCCGCACGTCGGCCGGGTTCTTGTAGATCTCGGCCGGCCGGTCGATCTGCAGGAAGCGGCCGTCCAGCAGGACCGCCACCCGGTCCCCCAGCGCCATCGCCTCCTTGTAGTCCTGGGTCACGTAGAGGACCGAGCCGCCGAAGCTCTTGAGCAGCCGGGGCAGCTCGATGCGCATCTCGTAGCGCAGCTTGGCGTCGACATTGCGCAGCGGGTCGTCCAGCAGCAGCACTTCCGGCCCGGCGATCAGCGCCCGGCCGAGTGCGGTGCGCTGCTTTTGGCCGTTGCTCAGCTCCTTGGGGAAGTGCTTGAGCACATGGTCGATCTTGAGCAGGCGCGCGGTCTCGTGCACGCGCCGCTCGATCTCGCTGTCGGCGAGCCTGCGCGCGCGCAGCGGGCTCGCGATGTTCTCGAACGCCGGCATGTGCGGGTAGAGGGCGAAGTTCTGGAACGCCATGCCGACGCCACGCTCCTCCGGCCCCTGGTCCAGGATCGAGCGGCCGTTCAGCCGGACGTCGCCGCTGTCCGGCTGCATCACGCCCGAGACCAGGCGCAGGAGCACGGTCTTGCCGCCGCCCGACGGCCCGAACACCACCACGGTCTCGCCGCGTTCCACCTGGAGCGATGCTTCTTTCAGCACCTGCTCCTTCTTGAAGGCGAGCGAGAGCCGGTCGAGGTCGAGGAACGCCATGGCGTCAGCCCTTCACTGCGCCGAGCGACAGACCCTCGACGAGGTAGCGCTGCGCGTAGAGTGCCAGGAGGAGGGTCGGCAGGATCGACAGGATCACCGCCGCGGCGATCTGGCCGTACTGGATGCCGGACGCGGTGACGAAGGCCAGCGCCCCCACGGTCACCGGCTGCTTGCCGGCAGAAGCCAGGATCAGCGCGAAGATGAAGTTGTTCCAGCAGAAGATGAAGGACAGGAGCGCTGCCGCGGCGATGCCGGGCCTGGCCAATGGCAAGGCGATCTTGGTGAAGGTCTTCCACCAGCTATGCCCGTCGATCCGGTAGGCGTGCTCGATGTCCGGGCTGATGTCCTCGAAATAGCCGCGCACGATCCACAGGATCAGCGGCAGGGCGATCAGCTGGTAGACCCAGATCAGGCCGACATAGGTGTCGGTGAGGCCGATGTCCTGGAAGTACAGGCTGAGCGGCAGCAGGACCAGCAGCGGCGGGGCGAAGCGGAACGACAGGAGCGTGAATGCGATGTCCTCGCTCAAGCGGAAGCGGAACCGCGCGAACGCATAGGCCGCCGGCACGCCCAGGATCAGGGCCAGGGCCACCGAAGTCGTGGACAGGAACACGCTGTTCCACAGATTGCCCATGAACTTGATCTCGAGCACGCCCGCGGTGCTGACCAGGCGGCCGGAGATCAGCGCCCAGTAGTTCGAGAGCGTCGGCTCGAACACGATCGAGGGCGGGATGCGCAGGATCTGCTCGTTGGTCTGGAAGGACATCAGCGCCACCCAGAACAACGGGAACAGGAAGAACAGGCCGATGGCCAGGAGGGCCAGGCCGCGCAGGATCTTGGTGACGGGGTTGCTACGGTCCATGTCACGCCGCTCCGCGGGCGCGCTCGCGCAGGCGCAGCCAGTGTTTGATGAAGACGTTGGAGAGGAGGTAGGCGATCGCCCAGAGCACCATCAGCACGGCGGCCGAGCGGCCCACGTTGAAGTTCTGGAAGAAGTCCAGATACGCCATGACCTGGAACACCATCAGCGTGTCACCGGGGCCGCCCTGGGTCATCGCATAGATGATGTCGAACTGCTGGATGCTGTCGAGCATCCGGAACAGGGCTGCGGTGATGATGTAGGGGGTGAGCATCGGCAGGGTGATGCGGAAGAACACGAAGCTCGCCGGCACCCCGTCCAGCTCCGCCGCCTCGAACGGCTGCTTGGGCAGGCCGCGCAAGCCTGCGAGCAGCAGGATCATCATGAACGGCGTATAGACCCAGATGTCGACCAGCAGCACGGTGAACAGGGCCGAGGAAGGTGCCGCCGCCCAGCGGAAATTGGTGATGCCGACCTGCTGGATCAGCCAGCTCAGGATGCCGAAGTCCGGATGGGTCATCAGCTTCCACATGAGCGAGGCGATCGCGGGCGCCACCATCAGCGGCAGCAGCAGGGCGATGCTCATGATGTTGTGCAGCGTGGACGGCCGGCGCAGCAGCAGTGCGATGCCCAGCCCCAGCAGCAGCTCCAGGATCACGGTGAGGGCCGTGTAGAGCAGCGAGACCTGGACCGTGTGCCAGAAGGACGGGTCGCTGAAGAGGTCGATATACTGCTGGAACCAGACGAACCCGCGCAGATAGGGCAGGTTCAGATTGTAGCGCTGCAGGCTGTACCAGACTGCGGTGAAGAACGGGATGATGATCCCGATGCAGACCAGAAGGGCCGGCAGCGACAGCAGATAGGGCAGGAGGGCGGGCCCAAGGCGGCTCTTCCTCGGGCTTGCGGTCGGCTGGGTTGCGGTCGTGGCGGCCATGGCCAAGTGTCCAGTTGAAGGCGGGATCGGCCCCGCCACGGGTGTGCCGGGGCGGGGCCGATCCTGGATCGTCAAGAAGTGCGGATCAGCCGAGGCCGGCGGCCTTGAGCTGCCGGTCGATGTTGCCGGCCAGTTCGTCCAGGCCCTCGTCGACCGGGATCTCGTTGGCGACCATCTTCTGCAGGGCGGCAGCCCAGTCCGTGGTCACGGTCTGGAACAGCGGCTGCGGGGTGAAGTAGATCTTCGAGCCGGGGCTGGAGGCCTCGAACTGCTCGATATAGCCCGGATAGGACTTGGCGATCCGCGAGCGGAACTCCTCGTCCTTCCACACGCTCTGACGGACCGGGTTCACGAAGTCCATCTTGCGCGCGCCGAACAGGGCATGGTCGGTGCCCGAGGCCCATTGCATGAAGTACCAGGTGGCATCCTTCTGACCGCCGAACGTGCTCATCGCGAGCGACCAGATCCAGACGTTCGGCGTGGGCGCCTCGGCACCGGGCTTGGGCGTGAACGCGGAATAGGCGAGGTTGCCGGCTTCCTTGTTGTCGCCGCCGTTCATGAAGTAGCCGAGGATGTCGGCATCGTAGATCATCGCCGAGGCGCCCGCACCCAGGTCGGTGCCGACTTGGTACCAGGTGTAGGTCGCCCAGTTCTTGGGCCCGCTCTCCTGGATCATCTTCACCCAGAGCGCGGTCATCTCCTTGGCCTCGGGCGAGTTCATCGCCGCCTTGAGCATGCCGTCCTGGACCGTCAGGTCCTTCGCACCATAGTTGGCGAAGGCCGAGAGATAGCCCGGATGGATGGTGGCCCAGGAGCGGCTGCCGCGCACGCCGATACCGTACACGCCGGCGTCCGAATCGGTGATCTTCTTGGCCAGCTCGACTAGTTCCGGCAGGTCCTTGGCCGGCTCGACCTTGAGCTGGTCGAAGATCCGCCGGTTGTAGGAAATCGAGTTCAGCTCGAAGCCCCAGGGCAGCGCCCACTGCTTGGAGTCCTCGCCGCCCAGCTCCGCACCCGGCACGCCCGACCAGGCGGTGGACTTGCGGATGCCCTCCAGCATGTCGTCCCAGGCATAGTTGGGCGCGGTCTGGTCGCTGTCCTGGATGTACTCGTTCAGGTCCTCGACCCAGCCGGCCGGGCCGTACTGCCAGACCTGGTAGGCGCCGGTCATGAAGGCGTCGTACTGGCTGCTGCGCGAGGACAGGGCGGCCGCGACCTTGTCGAAATACACGTCTTCCGGGAACACGTCGTAGGTGACGTTCATGCCGGTGAGCGACTTGAAGTTCTCCAGGTTGGCGATCATCGCATCCGCATAGGGATGCTTGTTGAGCAGGAGGTTGATCGTCTTGCCCTCGTGCGCCTTCCAGTTGAACTCCTGGGCCAGCGCCTCGGTCATGCCCTGGTTCAGGATGTAGGCGCCCGCCGCGGCACCGATGCCCATGCGCCCCAGGCGCTCGATCATCTCGCGGCGGCTCATGCCGCCCTTGAGGAAGCGGTCGATGGTATCCTTTTGCTTCGTCGTCATTCTAAAGACCTCCCTTGAACTATGGGTCGACTGCCAAGGAAAACTCAGTTGCCCTGCGGCGCCGCCTCCAGGACGGCATGCGCCGTCGCCTCGTCGGTGACAAGGCGGGTGACCAGGCCCGTGGACAGGATCGAGCGGATCGCCTGCGGCTTGGTCCTGCCGCCTGCCAGGATCACGACTTCCTTGCCCTGCAGGTCGGCGAGATCGATGGCGATCGCGCGCGCATTGATCTCGGCATCCACCAGCCGGCCATCCGCGTCGAAGAACCGGCCCAGGATCTCGCCCACCGCGCCCAGGCGGCGCAGCTCGTCGAGTTCCTCCGTGGTGATCATGCCGGTCTTGACCAGGAACGAGCCGCTGGCGACTTCGCCCAGCCCGGCGATCACCAGGTCGGCTTGGCGACCGAGGTCCAGCGCATGGCGCACGCTGCGCTGCGCCATCAGCACCGCCTTGTCCTCGCCGGTGTCGGCGAAGAACGGGACGGGCAGGAAGTAGGATTCCGCGCCGGTGCGCTCGCACAGGCGGTGGATCACGTCGAACGGGTTGGCGGCGGCGTTGCGGGTGAGCGAGCCCAGCAGCGAGACGAACCGCACGCCCTCGCGCGGCTGGCGCGGCAGGCGGTCGGCCATCGCCGCCAAAGTGCGGCCGTGGCCCACGCCGATGAGGCGGGCCTGCCCGGTCTCCAGCGCATTGTGCAGGACGCGGGCACCCGCCACGGCCAGGGTCTCGACCGGCAGCGGCCGCTCATCCTCGCCCAGCATCGGAGCCACGAAGCAGCCGCTCAGCCCGAACATGCGGCACAGCCGGTCCTCCAGGGTCACGCATTCCTGCGGCGTGCCCTCGATGAACACCCGGATCAGGCCGTCGCGATGCGCCTGGGCGATCAGCCGGTTCACCTTCACACGGCTCATCGACAGGCGCGAGGCGATCTCGTCCTGGGTCAGTCCGCCGATGAATGACAGCCATGCGGCCCGTGTCGCGAGGCTGTTCTCGCCCCCCGACGGCCTGCTGGCCTCCCCGCTGAACATTCGTTCGATGCCCGTACGTTCGTAACCCCAGGGTGCGCTCTGTGCCATTCCGTGTCAATACGCGCGCAGGCAGAGCGCAGGAGAGAGCAACCGTGATCGGCAAGTTCAGGGTCGGCACCGGCTGGAAGATGAACCACACGCTGGCAATGGCGCGCGACTATGCCGGCACGCTGGCGGCAGCCGAGCGGCCCGACGGGATCGACCTGTTCGTGCTGCCGCCGGCCACGGCGCTGGCCGAGGTCGCGCGGCTGCTGGCGGGCTCTGGCGTCCGGGTGGGTGCTCAGAACGCGCATTGGGCCGAGAAGGGCGCCTGGACCGGCGAGATCTCCATGACCATGGTCGCGGAGGTCGGTGCCAGCCTGGTAGCGCTCGGCCATTCCGAGCGCCGCGCCCATTTCGCCGAGACCGACCTGGACGTGAACCGCAAGGTGCGGGCTGCCCTGGAGCATGGCCTGACCCCGCTGGTCTGCGTGGGCGAGACGGCGGACGAGAAGCGGCTGGGGGCGGCGGTAGCGACCAATGTCCGCCAAGCGCGCATGGCGCTGGCGGGCCTGACCCATGCCGAGGCCGCGCGGGTCTGGCTGGCCTATGAGCCGGTCTGGGCGATCGGTGAGGGCGGCGTCCCGGCCACGCCCGAGGATGCCCAGCCGATCCACGCCGCCATCAAGCAGGCGATCGTCGACCTGGTCGGCATCGAGCCGTCCGTGCTCTATGGCGGCAGCGTCAACCCGCAGAACGCCCAGGCGCTGGCGGTAGTACCCGAAGTGGATGGGCTGTTCGTCGGCCGCTCGGCCTGGACTGCTTCGGGCCTGCTCGAGATCGCGCGGCTGGCGGTCGAGGCGCGCGCAGCCGCCAGGGGCTGAGCCACGGGAGGTTCAGCCTTCCGCGATGCGCCGGCGGCCGTAGATGCGGTAGGGCTCGAAGCCGCTGGCGCGCCAGGCCTGGTCGGCCAGATGGTTGCCGGGCTGCCAGGAGAGCTGCATCCAGCCGACCTCGTGCGCCCGGAACCAGGCCTCGGCATGGGCCAGCAGGGCGCGCGCCACGCCCTGGCGCCGGTGGGCGGGCGCCACATAGACATGACCGACATGGCCCACCAGGTGGATCGGCGATTCGTGGACGAAGGGCCGGTCCAGTCGGGCGGAGAGATAGCCGGCCGGGATCGAATCGCGCAGCGCCATCACCCCCAGCCGGTCGCTCGGAAACGGCAGGATCAGGTCGCGCGCGACCGCCTCGGGGCGCAGGACCGCACCCTCGAAATACGGGTCGCCGCTGGCCTTGAGGTCCGCGAAGAAGTCGATGGTCCAGCGCACCATCTGCTCGCGGTCGGCAGCGCACAGGTCGCGGATCGTGATGGTCATGGCCGGAACCCTAGCCCCGCCAGGCCTGCAGAGCGAGCGGCAGGGCGATCGCGAACATGATCAGCGCGATCAGGAAGTCGAGGATGCGCCAGGCGGCCGGGCGCGCGAACAAGGGTGTCAGGACCCTGGCACCGAAGCCCAGCAGCGCGAACCAGATGAAGGACGCCGCTGCGGCACTGAGCGCGAACGAGAGCCGATCCGCGCCCTGGAACTGGGCGGAGATCCCGCCGACCAGGACCACCGTGTCTAGGAAGACATGCGGGTTCAGCCAGGTGAAGGCGGCAGCGGCAGCCAGCGCCGCAGGACGCGAGGCAGGCACGGCGGCCGCAGCGTCGAGTGCGCCGGGTGAGAGGCTGCGGCGCAGCGCCTGGATGCCATACCAGGCGAGGAACGCCGCACCCCCGGCCGCGACCAGCCGCAGGAGGGCCGGTGAGCCGCCGATCAGCGTGCCGAGGCCGAAGCACCCTGCAGCGATCAGCAGGGCGTCGGAGCAGGCGCAGAGCAGGACCACCGGCAGGACATGGCGGCGCGCCAGACCGCAGCGCAGCACATAGGCGTTCTGGGCGCCGATCGCGACGATCAGGCCGAAACCGAGCGCCAGCCCCTGCAGGGCCGCCGACAGGATGGGAGAGGGCATGAGGGTCGGTGGTGCGGCTGAATGGTTGTCCCGGTCGCCACGCCCGCACCACCGGAACGATCAGATGGGCGCTCGGGTGATCTGCGACAGCGTCTGGTTGACCTCGTAGACCTGGGCGAAGACGTCGTTCAAGCCCAGCGATTTCAGCCTGGCCAGATGCTTGTCCCGGAAACGCAGCGCGGCATCCGGATCGTTGAACAGATGGATGCCGCCGACACGCTTGGTCTGCCGGTTCTCGGTCCAGATCTTCCAGACCAGGCCCTGCTCGGTCGAGATGTCCTCCGCAAGTCCTTGCGAGGCAGCCGCCATCTCATCCCCCCAAGGGCCATCGAACGGAAAATCGAACACAAGGATCATGTGATTCATTATTATCACCGGAAAAGATGTAATTATTGCTCCCAGTCGGAAGAATGCTCCTGATCGCGCGACGCGCCAAGCCCCGGGGAACCGCAGGGGGCTGCCATCGCTTCAACCACTCATGGGTACGACGTTTCAGGATGCTGCGGCCAGGAGCCGGTTCGAGCTGGAGGAGGACGGCAAGCTGGTGTTTGCCGACTACCGCCGCCGGGACGGCATGCTCGTCATCACCCATGTCGAGGCGGACCCGGCCTTGCGGGGCAGGGGTGCGGCCGGCCGGCTCATGGAGGAGCTGACCAGGGTCGCGCGCCGGGACGGGCTGAAGCTGCGGCCATTCTGCTCCTATGCGGCCGCCTGGCTCCGGCGCCATCGGGAGCATCAGGACCTTCTGGCCTGACCAGGCAGCACCGGCGCGCGGCGGCCCCGCTGGCCCATGACCAGCCACACGCCGAAGGCGGCGAGGGCGAGACCGGCCAGCGCCAGCGGTGAGAAGGTCTCGCCCAGGATCAGCCAGGCCAGCGCCGCCGCCCCGCCCGGCACCAGGTAGAGCAGGCTGGTGACCCTGGCCGCCTCACCCTTGCGGATCATCAGGTTCATCAGGCTGACCGCGATCACCGAGTTGCCGATCACCAGATAGGCCATGACCAGGACGAAGCTGACGGTCGGGTTCACGCTCGGCGTCTCGGTGACGAGGACGGCCGCGATGGTGAAAGCGGCGGCCGCCAGATACTGGACCGCACCGCCGGTCCACAGGTCGAACACCGGGCAGAACCGCTTCTGCACGAGCGTGCCGACGGTGATCGACAGGACGCTGGCGGCCGCCCAGGCCACGCCGGCGGCCGTGCCCAGGCCGAGTTCCAGCTTGTTCCAGATCACCAGGGTCACCCCGGCAAAGCCCAGCACCAGCCCCAGCCACTGGTGGAGCCGGACCCGCTCGCCCAGGAGCGGCAGCGCCACGCAGGCGGTGATGACCGGCTGCAGCGCGCTGATCAGCGCCGCGGTGCCGGCACCGATCCCCTCGTCGAACGCGAGGTAGGCGAAGGTGAAGTAGAGGCCCTGGTTCAGGAGGCCCACCAGCGCGATCCAGCCCATCGCCGCCGGGCGCGGCCAGCGTGCCCCCATCAGCCAGGCGATCAGGACGAACAGGCCGGCGGCCACGACGAAGCGGATCGCGACCAGGGTGATCGGTGTGCTGTCGACGATGCCGAGCCGGCCCGCGACATAGCCGCCGCTCCACAGGAGCAGGAACAAAAACGGCGTCGCCCGTTCGAACCAATCGACTTGATCCCGCACCGTCCTGCCCGCCATCTGCCCACCGGCCGGCTGGTTTAGGCCGGCGGCGTGCAGGAGGCGAGGGCGTGCGGGGACTTTCGGGCAAGCGGGCGGTCGTGACCGGGGCGGCCACCGGGATCGGGCGGGCCACCGCCCTGCGGCTGGCCGAGGAAGGCGTGCGGGTCGCGGTGATCCACCACGGCCAAGCGGACGAGGCGGACACGCTGCTCCAGGCGATGCGCCCGGCAGACGGCCCGCATCTGGCCCTGGATGCCGACGTGGCCGACGAGGCCATGCTGGAGCGGGCGTTCGACGATGTGCTGGCGGCGTTCGGCGGGCTCGAACTGCTGGTGGCCAACGCCGCGACCAAGCGGATCAACGATCCTTCCGCCTATCCCATGGCCGACTGGGACGCGGTCCACGGCGTCAACCTGCGTGGCGCCTATATGACCGCCCGCGCCTTCCTCCGGCGCCGCACCGGGCCGACCGGGGCGATCGTGTTCGTGTCCTCGGTCCACGAGATCACGCCGCTGGAAGAGGATATCGGCTATGCCGCCTCCAAGGCGGGTCTGGCCGGTGTCACCCGGACCCTGGCGCTCGCCGAGGCGCGGCGCGGGGTGCGGGTCAACAACCTCGCACCGGGCGGGGTGATCACGCCGATGAACCCCACCTGGACGCCCGGCTCGGCCGTGCTCGCCGAGTTCGAGGCGAAGGTGCCGCTCGGTCGGGCCGCTCAGCCCGAGGAGATGGCCTCAGTGGCGGCCTTCCTCCTGTCCGACGAGGCCTCCTACGTCACCGGGCAGACGCTGGTGGCGGATGGCGGGGTCATGTGGTCGCCGCACTGACCGCTGGGCTGGCGGCGAGGCGGGCTCAGCGGGCTTCCGCGGTCGCCTCGCCGAGCGGCACGTAGATCTGCCCGGTGGTGAGGACCAGAGCGTCGACGGCCGTGCCGGGCTTGCCGTGGGCGATCTCGATGAAGTGCGATCCGGCCATGAGCGGCAGGAGGACCGGCTCGCCGTTGCCCCGGGACAGGTCCGTCCAGCGCAGGCGGGAACGGTGCGGCTCGACCTGCCACCAGATCCACTCTCTCCCGTCCACCCGCAGCCAGAAGCCGTTGCTGGCGTCGTCCGGTGCCCGGAACCGCCCCCACAACCGGTAGTTGCCCGCGCGGGGCAGGTCGACCCGCACCAGGGCGCGGCCGACCGGCCCCTCGGCAGGCCCGCCCGTCGCCTCCGTCATCAGCACCAGCCGGCCGCCGCTGGCGCCGGGATACTGCCAGGGGCTCATCGGCCGGCGCGCCAGCCCGGATTCCGCCTCCTGCCGCACCAGGACCGTGCCCGGCGGCAGGCGGCGCAGGGGCGTCTCGTGCATGAGCAGGAACGCACCCAGGCCATGCGGGTCGTCGACCACGACCCGCGAGAGGTCCAGATAGTCGGCTGCCGTCTCGCCGATTCCGGTGCCGCGCACCGCGCCGAGCAGGCTGGCGCGGCCATTCTCCAGGGACACCCGGTCGATCATGCCCTGCAGCGCACGCGCCGCCAGCGCATGGTCCGCGAGCGGCAGCCAGCGCCGCGTCACCGCGCGGGTGATGACATGGGCATGCATGGCCGAGCAGGAGGTCTCGACGAAATTCTGGGTGGAGCCGTTCGCCGTCTGGATCACCGCCGGGCCGGCCATGACCTGCCGCCAGCCGCCCGGATCGGCCACGAAGGTCGACCGGTAGCCCTCCACCAGCTTGGCCAGGCGCGCCAAGAGGGCCGGCCGGTAGGCATGGCCCTCGGGCAGGGCATCCAGCACGGTGACCAGGCTGATCCCGTACCAGCCGACCGCGCGGCACCAGATCACCGGGGCGTGCTGCGGCCTGGGCGGCCGCGCCCATGTGAAGTCGCGGTCCTGGTCATAGGCATGCCAGAGCAGCCCGGTGTCCGGGTCCTGCAGGTGCCGCCCATAGACGTCGAGCTGGCGCGCGGCCTCGTCCAGCCCGGTGCGGCCGTCGCCCGGCACCAGCCGGCTGTACTCCACCAGGAAGGGCGTGAACATGAAGCTGCCGTCCGCCCAGATCACGTTGGACGCGAACCGGCTGGACGGCGCATCACGATGCCAGAACGCACCGCTGGCGGTGCGCGGCCACTCGCGCAGGCGCTGGCGGATGGTGTCGGCCGCCACCCGGAACCGCTGGTCGCCCGTGGCCTGCCAGAGCTGCAGCACCAGCAGGCCGGGCATCAGGCTGTCCAGCGTATCGAGCTCGATCGCCGCCCCGCCCGGCGCCGCCACGATCCGCCCGTCCGGCTCGACATGCCGGTAGCCCCACTGCTTCACATGCTCCAGCAGGCGGCGGTCGCCGGTGCGGTCGTAGACGAGCTTCAGCCCGTACAGATAGAGGGCCTGCTGGTACTGCCAGGCCCGGGCGCCGCCGGAGACCGGCGCACCCTGGCGGTTGGTGAGCGCCGCCTCCGCGATCCTCAGGCCCCAGTCGGTGTCGGCGCGCGCGGCCGGCATGTGCAGCAGGACAAAAGCCACTGCCAGCAGCAGCGAAAGGCGCAGGGCCGCGAGAAGGCCGGACATGGTCACCCGATGATGGAAGCCGCCTGCCGCCTCAAGAGCAGAATTTCCGGCCGTCTGGAATGCGGCATGACGGTTGCAGGCCGATACCGGCCTGTTACCGGAAGTTGTGGCAGTCGAGCCTCAGGCGATCACGCCGCGCTGGCGGCCATAGACCAGCAGCATCAGGATGATCACCAGCCCATAGATGATCTGCCGCCCGGCTTCCGGCATTTGCATGACCGACAGCACCGAGGTCAGCAGCACGATCAGGATGGTGCCGACCACCGTGCCGAGATAGCGGCCGCGCCCGCCCAGGATGTTGGTGCCGCCGATCACCACGGCGGCAATCGCGGGCAGCAGATAGGGGTCGCCCATGCCCTGGTAGGCCTTGGACGAGTAGCCGGCGAGCAGGACGCCGGCCAGGGCCGAGCAGGCGCCGGATATGATGAAGGCCAGGATGATGACCATCCGGGTGTTGATGCCGGACAGGTAGGCCGCCCGCTCGCGGTTGCCGATCGCGTAGATGTAGCGGCCGACGGAGGTGCGCTGCAGGAGGAGGACCACCAGGACTGAGAGGACCGCCCAGACGATCAGCGGCATCGGGATGCCCAGCACGTGGCCGGTGGCTAGGTAGCTCATGAGCGGGGTGGCGGTGCTCTGCGGGGCGTAGCCGCCGGTGAGCATCACCATGAAGCCGCGCATCACCGCGTTCACGCCGAGGGTGAAGATCATGGACGGCACGCGCAGATAGGCCACGCCCAGCCCGTTCACCAGGCCCACCACCATGCCGACCGCCAGCCCCACCGGGATGGCATAAGGTCCGCCGATCGCACTGCCGAGCATGGCACCGGCAGTCAGCGTCCAGGGGATCGACAGGTCGATATGGCCCAGCAGGATCACCAGCATGGCCCCGGCGGCGACGATGCCCAGGAACGCGCCGACCTGGAGCTGCTGGAGCAGGTAAACGGGGCTGAGGAAACTGGCGGTGCCCTGGGTCGCCAGCGTGTAGGCGGTGCCGATCGCCAGGATCACCAGGATGAAGGCGCCGGCGATCAGGATCGGCTTGTCCTCGGGGGACAAGGACCAGCCGGAGGCGGGCTTGGGAAGGGAGCCGGTGGCCATGGTCGGTTCAGCCCAGCAGTTCGAGGCGGTTCTTGACGCGGAATACCCGGGCGGCACCGATTGAGACGGCGCCCAGCAGCACGATCCCCTCGAACAGAGGCTGGAGGAGCGGGGCGATGTCGAAGATCCGGAAATTGAACGAGATGGCGCGGATCACCATGGCGCCGATCAGGGAGCAGATGGCCCCGCCGGAGCCGCCCATCAGCGAGGTGCCGCCGATCACCACCGCCGCGATCGAGTTCAGCGTGTAGGCGCCGGCCTGGGGCACGTCGGCATTGCCGGAGCTGGTCTGCAGCGCGAGATAGAGGCCGCCCAGCCCGGCGAAGAACCCGGCCAGCGTGAAGGCGGCGATCTTGCAGCGGTCGATGCGCACGCCGGACATGTAGGCCGCGCCCTCCGACGAGCCGATCGCATAGACGCCGCGGCCGGTGACCGAGTTGCGGAACGGGATCCAGACCAGGAAGATCACCAGCAGCATGATCGCCAGCGGCATCGGGATCCAGGCGAATGGTGCCAGCCAGGCCGCCTCGCCGTCATCGAACAGGCCATAGGTGGCGCAGAACTCGTAGATGTCGTTGGTGAGCGCCCAGGACAGGTCGCCGTCGACGTCGCCGCCCGGCGTGGGCCGGATGAACAGGGCGATGCCGATATAGACGGCACCGGTGGCGAGTGTCGCGATGATCGGCTGGATCCGGCCATAGACCACGACCACGCCGTTGACCCAGCCGGCGAGCGTGCCCGCCGCCAGGCAGACCACGATGCCCAGCACCATCTGCCAGCCTGAGCCGTTGACCAGCACGCTGGCCAGGCAGTTGACCAGCGTCATCACCGCACCCACCGACAGGTCCAGGCCGCCGGCCAGGACCGGCACGGTCTGGGCCATGGCGACCGCGCCGATCACGAAGCTCTCGTTGGCGTTCTGGATCAGCACCGCCGTCGAGAAGCCCTTGGGGTGCAGGCCGTTATAGACCAGCCAGAACAGGAGGAAGAGGCCAATCGCGAGCAGGAGGCCGAGATTCTGGCCCAGGCGCAGGCGGAGATCGTTCACGGCGCAGCCTCGGCGGAGAAAGGTGTTTCGGCAGTCGTGGGCAGGTTGAGCGAGGTTGCCACGATCGCCTTCTCGTCGATCTCGTCGCCCTGCAGCTCGCGGACGATCCGCCCGTCATAGAGGATCAGCACGCGGTCGCAGCAGCCGATCAGCTCGTCATAGTCGGTGGTGTAGAACAGGATCGAGGCGCCCGCGTCGGCCAGGTCGCGCAGGAGCTGGTAGAGTTCCTGCTTGGTGCCGACGTCGATGCCGCGAGTGGGGTCGTTCAGGAGGATGATGCGCGGCTCGGTCAGCAGCCACTTGGCGATCACCACCTTTTGCTGGTTGCCGCCGGACAGGGTCGCAACCGGGTCGGCGACGTCCCCGACCTTGATCTTCAGCTTGTCGACCATCCGCTGGATGGCGGCACGTTCCTTGGCCGGGTCTACGAAGACACCCGAGGTCAGGCTCCCCATCGCCGCCATGCCGATATTGTCGGCGATCGACATGGGCAGCATCAGCCCCTCGGTCTTGCGGTCCTCGGGAATGAGCGCCATGCCGATCGAGTGGTGCTTGGCCTGGGCCGGGCTGGACAGCGTGACCGGCTTGCCGTCGACCAGGATTGTTCCGGAAAGCCCGCTCAGCACCCCGAACAGGGCGAGCTGCAACTCACGCTGGCCCTGGCCGTCCAGCCCGCCCAGCCCCACGATCTCGCCCTTGCCTACCTTCAGCGACACGCCGTTCAGGCGGTCGCCCCAGCGCAGGTCCTGTACCTCCAGGACCGGCGGCACAGCCCCCCGGCCCGCAGGCTTCGGCGGATAGACATGGGCCATCTCGCGGCCGATCATGAGCTGGACGATCTCGTCGGGGCCGCGCGTGCCGGCCGGGAAGGTCTCGATGTGGCGGCCGTTGCGGAACACCGAGCAGGTGTCGGCCAGCGCCTCGATCTCGTGCATCCGGTGGCTGATGTAGAGAAGGCTCAGCCCCTCCTCGCCCAGCTTCTTCAGGATGTCGTAGACTTTCAGCACATCCGAGCTGGTGAGCGCCGAGGTCGCCTCGTCCAGGATCAGGAGCCTGGGCCCGCGCCCCAGCGCCTTGGCGATCTCGACCATCTGCCGGCGCGACAAGGGCAGGTTCTTCACCTGCTCCAGGGGATTGACGTCCTCGCAGCCGACCCTCGCCAGGAGTTCCTCGGTGCGCCGGCGCTGGGCGCGCTTGTCGATCAGGCCCAGCCGGGTGCGCGGCGGGTTGGAGATGCCGATATTGTCCGCGACCGAGAGGTCGGGCATCAGCGACAGTTCCTGGAAGATGCAGACGATGCCGGCGGCGTTTGCCGCGAGCGGGTCGCGGAAGCGCACCGGCTGGCCGGCCAGGCGCATGATGCCCTCGTCGGGCTGGACCACACCGGCGATGATCTTGATCAGCGTCGACTTGCCCGCACCGTTCTCGCCCAGCACGGCATGGATCGAGCCCCGCCGGCAGGCGAAGTCGACATTCTCCAGCGCGCGGACGCCGCCATAGCGCTTGCTCACGCCGGAGAGTTCCAGGAACGGCGAGTTGTCTGGCGTCATCGGGCGCTGCTCGTGAAGTCGGGAAGGGAACGGGAGGAGCCGTGGCCAGGGAAGGGCCACGGCCGGAGGATCACTCCACGTTCTCGGCGGTCTTCGCCATGATGTCGACCGCCTTGATGTTCACGTCACAAGGCGGGAACTCGTTGGGCGTGAAGAAATTGTCGGTGAGATCCGACCAGTAGTTCTTCCCGTCCTCCAGGTTGGTGTAGTCGGCGACCGGGATCGGCACGGAGATCATCTGGGGCATCGTGTTGCCTTCCAGTGCTGCGATCGCCGCCTTGATCGAGATCGCCGCCAGGCCCGGCGACTGGCCATAGGACAGGCCCTTCAGCCCCTCCTTGGAGTACTGCGCGATCTGCTTGCGGAAGCCGTTCTCGCCCTCGCCCGCGATCGGCACGAACGGGTGTCCGGCATCCATCAGCGCGCGTACGGTGCCGTCCGAGCCGCCCTGGGTGAAGATGGCGTCGAAGCGGCCGTGCACGGCGAGCGCGTCGGCGGTGGCCTTCTGCGAGGTGCCGGTGTCCCAGTTGCCGACGATCTCGACCACCTCGAAGTCGCCCGCGGCCTCCAGCGCGTCGCGCAGGCCCTGGTGGCGGTCACGGTCGACGGAGTTGCCGGGCACGCCGCGGACTTCCAGGATCTTTCCGGAAGTCTTGCCCATCTCCTTGACCAGGAACTCGCCCGACATCTTGCCCATCTGATACTGGTCTTCGTTGACCTGCATCACCTTGTCGGTGTCGAGCGTGTTGTCGAAGGGCACGATCACCACGCCGTTGCGATCGGCCAGGCGGATCACCCGGTCGAAGCCCTCGGGGCTCACCGCGATGGTCACGATCGCATCGAAGCCCTGGTTGATGAAGTCCTCGATCGCACCCAGCTGTGCTGCCGCATCCGTGCCGGTGGAAACGATCTTGAACTCCTCGATCTTGTCCTTGATGCCTTCGGATTCGGCATAGACCTTGGCGGTCTGGATCATCTGGATCCGCCAGGTATTGCCGACGAAGCCGTTGACCAGGGCGATCCGGTAGGGGCCTTCCTTGGCCTCCCACTTCATGTACTTGGTGTCGGCATCCCAGGGGGCGAAGCATTCGGGCAGGTAGCCCGGGCCCTCCACGATCTCCGGCCCGGCCGCCTGGGCGCCGTGCGCCCCCACCAGCAAAGCCATTGCAGCAGCCGCGGCAAGCGCCGTGCGGCGCACCATGCTCGTCATTTCTCGCCTCCCTGAGTGGCCTTATCGAAGCCATCCATCCCGGTCGCCCAAGGGCGGCACGGTCAGGCATTCACCATCTCGGGCGGAAGAATGATCCTATTTTTGAGCAGCGCGCAAGATTGTCGCGCGGCCGAGGCGCTTCCCGCTGCCGCTCGGCCGGGACGGCCCGGGCTCGGCCAAGGGGGCGATCACAGGACCGCAGGCGGGTCGGCGCGACGGGATGCAGGTGCCGTCGGGGCCTGCCGCCTGCAGCCAAGGCCGGCCAGAAGTCACTGTCTCCCTGGCACCGTGCGCCGCACGGCGGGAGGATCGTGAACCGCGGCCGGCGACCGGACTACTGGAGGACGCGGGCAGTCCCGCTTGTCGTGCTCATGTGAGCATCGAGCTTATTGATCTGTTCTTTGATTTTAAGCTTCTCCCGCTTCAGGCGGGTCAGGATGCTCTGGTCTGGGAGAGGTCGGTGCTGTTCTTGATCGATCAGGTCCTCGATCTGGGACTTTTTCACGCGCAGGCTACCGACGTGCTCCAGCAACGACATGCGTGAGCTCCTTCCCAAAGGTGGTCTCCACCCTCGATATATAGCCTTGGCCAGCAAAGGTTGCCACTGCATGGTCACCATTTCGTCACGCCCTGGCGTGCGCGTCGGTCGCATGGGGAGCGCCGCGTGAGGCTGGATCTTCATTGGCTTGGCGCCGGCCGGAGGGTGCGACGCCGGATTGCAGTCCTAATCTGGGCCGGAACAGCGCAGGGGGCTTGACCCCGCCCGTTCTTGGAACCGGCGTGCCGATGCGACCGTTGAAACCAGAGCATATCCTCAGTGCCAGCTCCAGAGGACGACTCCAATGCTCAAGTTCATCGGCGGAACTGTTGGTATAATCTTCCTGATCGGCCTGCTGGTAGTGATCGGCCTGCTTGCCCTGATCTTCTGATGTATTGCCCATGCCGGTGAACTGGCTGTCCGGCTGCCCACGCCTGCCCCGCCTCCCGGGAACTGTACGGGACTTGATCGGCGGGTGGCGGCGGATCGTCATGACGCCCGGCGCGCCCGCGACATTCTGCATGTTCCCGCCATGGCCGGCACCGGCGAGCCGCCCGATGCCGGCCGGACGTCTCAGCGGGTCAGGAGCAGCGAGATCTCCGGGATGTAGGTGAGCAGGATCAGCGTGACGAACAGCGCTGCGTAGAGCAGCAGCGCCTGTCTGGTGAAGGCAGCCACGCTGATCTTCGCGATGTTGCTGACCAGGAGCATCACCGTGCCGACCGGTGGGGTCAGGGTGCCGATCGACAGGTTGAAGATGATCACGATGCCGAAATGGATCGGATCGATACCCAGGCTGCGCACGGTCGGCATCAGCAGCGGCACCAGCACGATCATCAGTGCTGTGCCCTCCATGAACATCCCGGCGATCAGCAGGACGACGTTCACCACGATCAGGAAGGCGAACGGGCTGTCGGTATGGCTGGTGATGAACTGGGACAGGCCGACGCCCGCCTGCTCCAGGGAGAAGATCCAGGCGAGCGCGGAGCTGGCCATGATCACCAGGAAGATCGAGGAAGTGGACTTGGCGGTCTCGGCCAGTGCCGCGCCGACGTCGGCCAGCCGCATCTGGCGGTAGATGACGAAGCCGATGATCAGGACGATCACGATCGCCACCGCGCCGGCCTCGGTGGGCGTGAAGACGTTGGCGCGGATGCCGCCGATGATCGCGATGATCAGGAGCAGCGCCGGCCAGGTCGCGAGCAGGGTCGAGCCGGTTTCCCGGGCCGTCGGCCAGGACTCCCGTGCCGGCCGGTAGCCGCGCCGCACCGCAGTGACATAGGTCGCGAGCATCAGCAGGAAGGCGCAGAGCAGGCCCGGCAGGATGCCGGCCATGAACATCTGCCCGACCGACACGTCGGCGAGCAGCGCATAGATGATGAGCGCGATCCCGGGCGGGATGATCGGGGTGACCAGCGAGCCCGCCGCGGTGACGGCGCCGGCAAACGCCCGGTCATAGCCCTGGCGCTCCATCTCGGGCACCATCATGCGGCTCAGCATCGCCGCGTCGGCCAGGTTGGAGGCGCTGATGCCGCCCATCAGGGTGGAGAGCAGGATGTTCGCCAGCCCCATCCCGCCGCGGATCCGGCCGACCAGCAGGTCCGCCAGCCGCAGCATCCGCTCGGCGATCCCGGTATGCGACATCAGCGTGCCGAGCATGATGAAGAACGGGATCGCCAGCAGCGAGACGTTCTCGGTCGGGCCCACCACGCGCTGGACCGCGATCACCAGCGGCACCGAGCCGAACAGGAGGAAGTAGGCGAGGACGGCGATCAGGATGCCGATATAGAGCCGCATGCCCAGGGCGAACGCCAGGAGCATGATGAGAGAGATGACGATGAGGCTCATCCGGCGTCTCGCATGCGCAGGCGCTTGAAGGTGCGGGCCGCCCGGTCCGCCATGACCATCGCGGCCCCCGCGGCTCCGACCGGCACCGCCAGGTCGATCCAGAACCAGGAGATCCGCAGGATGCTGGTGATCTTGAACTGGACGGTGTTGGCGAGGCGCCAGCCGAGCCAAGCCACGAACAGGAGCACCACGACCGAGAGGACGTCCGTGAGCAGGCCCAGGAGCTGCCGCGGCCGCTCGCGCATCAGGTCGGTCAGGACGGTGATCGAGAGATGCTGGTTCTCGTATTCGGCCGCGATCGTCCCGGCCATCACGATCCAGATCAGGAGCAGGGCCGAGAGTTCCTCGGTGAAGTGGATCGGCTGGTGGAAGACGTAGCGCATCAAAACGGCGGCATTGAACAGGACGATCAGGACCGCCAGCAGGATCGACGCGATCCAGACGGCGGCGCTGGAGAGATGCTTCATGGCGCTGGCCCCTTGGATGGCGAAAGCCGCCGGCGTCGGTGCGCCGGCGGCTTTCCCTCAAGTCCCGAACTGGCTTCTTACTGGAGCTGTTCCTGGATCTGCGCGTAGAGACCTTCGGACCATTCCGGGAACTGCTCGTAGACCTTGAGCGTGGCCTCGCGGAACGGCGCCTTGTCGACCTCGATCACCTCGACCCCGGCATCCTTCATCTTCTGGATGACCGCAGCGTCTTCCTCCGCCGTGATCTTCTGGCTGTAGACGCCGGCCTCATGGGCCGTTTCCTCGATGACCTTCATCTGCTCCTCGGGCAGGGTCGAGAAGAACGCCTCGCCGCCCACGAACACCGCCACGTTGGTCAGATAGCCGATCAGGCTCAGATACTTGGCTTCTTCGTGGAAGCGCTGGCCGTAGAGCACCGAGAGCGGGTTCTCCACGCCGTCGATCACGCCCTGCGACAGGGCGGTGAAGGTCTCGCCCAGCGGCATCGGCGTGGGCGTGGCACCCATCGCCTCGAAGGCCTTGATCTGCATGACGTTGTTCGGGACGCGGACCTTCATCCCGGCCAGGTCGGCGGGGGTGTGCACCGGCTTGTTCGCGATCAGGTGGCGCACGCCGTAGAGATAGTTCGGCAGGACGATCCGGATGCCCTTCTCGCGCAGCCCCTGCTCCTTCTCCTTGAACCAGTCGCTCTCGTAGATCTGGAGGATCTTGGCCGGGTCGTCGCTGAGGAAGGGCCCGAACAGCACGCTGAGGTCGGGGTCGTAGTCGGCGAGGAAGCCGGCATCCGTGATCGTGATCACGTTCATGCCCATCATGGCCTGCTCGGTCACGTCCTTCTTCGAGCCGAGCTGCGAGCTGGGATAGAGCTCCAGCGTGATCTCGCCGTTGCTGCGCTCGGCGATCAGGTCCTGCCAGTAGTGCATGACCTGGTCGACCGGCTCGCCTGGGTTGTTCTCGTAGGCGACCTTGATCGCGACCGGGTCGGCATGGGCGCTGCCGGCAACCGCACCGAGCAGCGCGATGGCTGCGGTGGCGAGCAGGGCCGTGCGGCGGAGCATCGTGGCAACAGGCCGTGTCATGACGTTTCTTCCAGTTGGTCTTGTCAAAACTCGATTCAGAAGCCGATCACGCCGCCGCCATCGACCACCAGGGTCTGCCCAGTGACATAGGCGGCGGCCGGCGAGGCGAGGAACACGGCGGTCCAGCCGATGTCCTCCGGCGTGCCCAGCCGGTTCATCTGGATGCGGCCCAGGATCTTGGCTTGGCGTGCGGGATCGTTCGCCGTGGCCTTGCGGTAGAGCGGCGTGTCGATCCAGCCGGGTGCGATCGCGTTGACCCGCACGCCTCGCCCGGCGAACTCGGCGGACAGGCCGCGCACGATTCCGGTGAGCGCGGTCTTGGCGGCGGTATAGCCCAGCACCAGGGGCTGGCCGATGAACGAGGTCATCGAGGCGGTGAACAGGACCACGCCCTCGCCCTGCGCCACCTGGCCCTTCAGCACATGGCGGGTCAGCTCCAGGGCACCACGGACATGGACGTCGAACACCGCGTCGAAATCCGCGAGCGTGGACTCCTCGAACGGCTTCTTGACGGTGTTGCCGGCATTGTTGACCAGGATGTCGATCGTGCCGAACGCCGCCGTCAGCTCCTCGACGAAGCCGCCCAGCGTCTCCGGCTGGCCGAGGTCGACCGTCCTGGCATGGACCTCCCCCTCGATCCCCGCCTTCGCTTCCTCCAGCACGTCGGCACGCCGGCCGGCGATGATCACCTTTGCCCCGGCCACAGCCAGGCAGCGCGCGATGGCAAGGCCGATCCCGGAGCCGCCGCCCGTCACCAGGGCGGTGCGCCCTGCCAAGCCGAAGGCCGCGGGAAAGCCCTGCGCAGGGGCGGTCGTCATGGCAGCTCCACCATGATCTTCAGCGTGGTGGCACGGTGCTCGTCCCAGTAGGGCAGCGCCCGGTCCGCCTCGGCGAGAGGGAAGGTGGTGGTGATCAGCCGGTCGGCCTGGGTGCCCATCCCCTGGAGGCCGCCGATCACCGCCTGGAAGTCCGCCAGCGTCGCGTTGCGCGAGCCCATGATGTCCAGCTCCTTCAGGTTGAAGATCTGGGTACGGTAGCTGACCTCGGTCTTGCAGTAGCCGATATAGACGACCCGGCCGGCAAAGCCGGCGAAATCCACCGCCTGGACGAAGGTCGCCGGCACGCCCACCGCCTCGATCACCACGTCGTAGCCGTCGCCCCCGGTGAGCTCGTCCACCCTGGCCTGGGCGTCCTCCCTGCCCGGGTCGATCACGTGCGCGGCACCCAGCTCCTGCACGAGGCCCAGCTTGTCGGCGGCGATGTCGAGCACGGTGACCTCGGCACCCTTGCGCAGGGCGCCCAGCACTGCGCCGACCCCGATCATGCCGGCACCCAGCACCAGCACCCGGTCGCCCGGCGCCACCCGGCCGCGCTCCACGGCATGGAAGCCCACGGAAAGCGGCTCGATCAGGGCCAGGTGGCGTTCGGCCATGCCGGCCACCGGGATCACCTTCTCGTGCGGGACGACCAGCCGCTCCTTCAGCCCGCCATCCTGCTGCACCCCCAGCGTGCGGTTGTAGCGGCAGGCATTGGTGCGGCCCTTGCGGCAGGACGAGCACTGGCCGCAGCTCGTATAGGGCAGCACGGTCACCGCGGCACCGGCCCGGAGATGAGCGGGCACTCCCTCGCCGCACTGGAGGATCACCCCGCCGATCTCGTGGCCGAGAATCCGCGGCAGCTCGACCAGCGGGTTGAGGCCGCAGAACGTGTTGAGGTCGCTGCCGCACAGGCCGACATGGCGCACTCCGATCTGCACCTCGCCCGGGCCCGGCAGGGTCTCCGGGACGTCGTCGAGCCGGGTCCGGCGAAGCGATTCGATCAGGAGGGCTTTCATCGGGCTGCCATGGCTGGAGGGGAGGAGGGGCACTGCTGGCGGCTTCCTGCCGGCTAGCGCCGCAGCGGCAGGTCGTCCGGATGCCGGCGGATCAGGTCGTCCCGGCTGGCCTGGAGATGGTCGCGCAGCGCAGCCTGCATGGGCTCCAGCTCGCCGGTGTGCAGCGTGGCCAGGATCCGCTGGTGCTCGTCGCGCGAGCGCCCGAGGTCGTAATTGGCGATGGAGTAGGTCTGGACGGTCTGGAGCTGGAGTTGGATGCCGCGGTGCCAGTCGGCCAGCACCGTGTTCCCGCCGGCCTCCAGGATCATCGCGTGCAGGCCGCGGTCCAGCGCGATGATCTCGGCCAGGCTTTCCTTGGTGCCCAGGTCGTGATGCGCCGCCTGCGCCGCCAGGTTCCGTTCGACGGCAGTGATGAAGGCGGCATCGAGCCGGCCGGCATGGAAGCCCGTCGCGAGCGCGTTCAGCTCCAGCAGGATGCGGGCCTCGTAGATCTCCAGGATGTCGGTCGGCGTGAAGCGGCGCACCAGCGAGGCGCGCCGGTCGACGCCGGTGACCAGCCCGTCACGCTCCAGGAGCGCCAGCGCTTCCTTGACCGGGGTCTGGCTGATCGCGAGCGCATTGGCCAGGGCATCGGGCAGGAGCCGCTGGCCCGCAGCGAGCTCACCCGACAGGATCTTGCGCTGGATCTCTGCATAGGCCTGCCGTGCCAGTGTCAGTCGTTCCACGTCCCTGCCCCTGCTCAAGCGCCCGGCAACCAGCACATGGCCGGCAGGCTGGTCAAATATAAAATTTTCTATTTTCCAAGTTGACGATCGGGAGCAGGTGGCGGCACCTGCCGCCAATCAGGAGACATCATGACCAGCGATCCACGGCTGCTGCTGCTCGACCCGCAGGACGACATCCTGGTCGCGATCGGCCGGATCCGCCGCGGCGAGCCCATGGTGGTGGAAGGGCAGGAAGTGCCCGCCGATGCCGACATCGCACTCGGCCACAAGGTGGCGCGCCACCCGCTCCAACCGGGCATGCCGGTGCGCAAGTACGGCGTCGCGATCGGCCGCGTCACCCGCCCGATCGCCCTGGGCGCCCATGTCCATGTCCACAACATCGCCAGCAACTATACTGCGACCCATACGCTGGACGACGCCAAGCCCCGCCCCGGAGACGCCTGATGGCTGAGATGAGTGCGCCTGTTCCCGCCATGCGTGGCTGGCTGCGCCAGGACGGGCGCAAGGGCATCCGCAATACGGTCGCGGTGGCCTATCTGGTCGAGTGCGCCCACCATGTCTGCCGCGAGATCGCCTGGCCCCTGCGCGAAGAGGGCGTCCACGTGATCGGCTTTCCCGGCTGCTTTCCCAACGCCTATGCCCAGCGGATGATGGAGGCCTTGTGCACCCATCCGAACGTGGGTGCGGTGCTGCTGGTGTCGCTGGGCTGCGAGAGCTTCAACAAGTACAAGCTGGAGCAGGTGGTCCGCGATTCCGGCCGGCCGGTCCGCACGCTCACCATCCAGGCCACCGGCGGGACGCGCGCCTCCATCGCGGAGGGCCGCGCCTGGGTGGCCGAGCAGGCCGCACTCCTGGCGGCAGCACCGACCGTGCCGATGGCCGTCGACGAGCTGGTGGTCGGCACGGTCTGCGGCGGCTCGGACGGGACCAGCGGGATCACCGGCAACCCGGCGGCGGGCCGCGCCTTCGACCGGCTGGTCGAGGCCGGTGCCACCTGCATCTTCGAGGAAACCGGCGAGCTGATCGGCTGCGAGCACATCATGGCCGCGCGCGCGGTCACCCCGGAGCTCGGCCAGGAGCTGGAGGCGAGCGTCGCCAAGGCCGCCCGCTACTATGCGACGCTGGGCTACGGCTCGTTCGCCCCGGGCAATGCCGATGGCGGGCTGTCCACCATCGAGGAAAAGTCGATGGGCGCCTATGCCAAGTCCGGCCGCTCGCCGATCTTTGGCCTGATCAAGCCCGGCGACCTGCCGCCCAGAGGCGGGCTCTACCTCCTGGACGTGGTGCCGGACGGCGAGGTCCGGTTCGGCTTTCCCAACATCAACGACAATGCCGAGATCGCCGAGCTGATCGCCTGCGGCAGCCATCTCGTGCTGTTCGTGACCGGGCGCGGCTCGGTGGTGGGCTCGGCGATCTCGCCGGTCGTCAAGATCTGCGCCAATCCCGAGACCTACAAGCGCATGGCCGACGACATGGACGTCGATGCCGGCCGGATCCTGAACGGCGAAGCGACCCTCGACGAGGTCGGCCAGGAGATCTTCGACCTGATCCTGGCGGCGGCCGGCGGCCAGAAGACCCGCTCGGAGGATCTGGGCCACCAGGAATTCATCCTGGGCTACAAGAGCTTCGAGCCGCTGGGCCCGGCCTGCCTGCCTTCGGCGGCCTGAGCCGGCCGGGCGTCAGCCGCCGCCTCCTTTGGCTTCGGCCAACTGCTGCTTCAGCCGCCTGGTCTCCTCGAACCGGGCGGTGACGTCGCGCATCACCGCGACCATGCCGGCGATCCGGCCCCCGTCGTCATGGAAGGGGACGATCGTGAACTCCAGCGAGATGCGCTGCCCGTCCCTGCGGATGCCCGGGACGGCCAGCAGGTCGCCCGCACCGTAGCGGCTCTTGCCGGTGCGGATGACCTCGTGGAAGCCTTCCCAGTGGCGGGCGCGCAGCCGCTCGGGGATGATCAGGTCCAGCGACTGGCCGACCGCCTCCCCGGCGGCATGGCCGAAGATACGCTCCGCTCCCGGATTCCACGCCCGGATGATCCCTTCGGCGTCCGTGGCCACGACGGCATCGGCGGCCGCGGCGAGAATGCTGTCGGCCGCGATGCGCGAAAAATCCATGCCGTTCATTCCCTCGATGGTTGGTCCCGGGCAGCCGGGAGGCGCGCCAGCACGGCCGCGGTCATCCGCTCGCAGCGCGCGCCGTCGAACGGGAACGCATCCGCCAGGGTGGCGGTGAAGCTCCGCGTGAGCGTCTGCCGCAGGAGGCGGCGGGCACGGTGCAGCCGTGTGCGCACGGTCTCGGCGAGCAGCCCGAGCTGGACGGCGGTCTCGTCGACGCTCATCTGCTCGACCTCGCGCATCATGAACACCATGCGGAACGCATCCGGCAACCGGTCGATCGCGTCCTCCAGCAGGCGACGCGCCTGGGCGCGGGCGGCAGCTTCTTCCGGTCCTCCATCCCGCGCGGCCGATGGGAGGAAGATCACCTCGGCCTCTCCCTGGTCGTCCATCGTGTCGAGAACATTCAAGTCGAACAGGGGCCGCCGCTGCCGGAGCCGGCCCAGCGCCTCGTTCACCGCGATCCGGGTGAGCCAGGTCGACAGGCGCGCATCGCCGCGGAAACCGTCCAGATGGGTGAAGGCGCGCAGATAGGTCTCCTGGACGATATCCTCAGCCTCGCTGTCGTCGCCGAGGATCCCGCGCGCCACCCGGTAGAGCCGCCGGTTGTGCCGCTGCATGATCAGGCGAAACGCCTCCTGGTCACGACGTCGGGCCCGCTCGACCAGCGCCAGATCGTCCAACTCGTCCGGCACCCATGCCGGCGCGGCTGCTCCTGCCATCATCGCCCATCTCCCTGAGCCTGATCATGAGATGCACGAAGCCACGAAATGTTCCCGACGGCGGCGCAACGCCGCCGCCGTCCGGCTGCGCCGGACCGAGCCCTCCCGCAGGATCTGCTCGACCGAGGGAAACACGCCCGGCACGTCGCCGGGAGGCGGCCCGGCCACCGGCGGGCTGCCCACGACGATCCGCCCGACCATGCCGGCCGGCTCATGGGGAAGGCAGAAATAGTCATAGACACCCTCCACCAGGAGGGTGACGGCAAAGCTCTCGCCCGGCAGGAGATAGTCGGAGTCCCAGGGCACGGCGTCCGGTGGCATCCGCGCAGGACGGCCGGCATGGTGCGGGTGATAGGCGGTGGCCGTATGGGCATTGCCGGCGTCATGGTTGGTCCACCGGATGGTCTGGCCCGGGCGGACATGGAGGCCGACCGGATCGTACCACACGTCGGAGCCGTCTTCATTGCCCCGCATGGCGATCTCGGCGGCCCCGCCGGTGCTGCCGGATGCGGTGCCGGCCAGACCGGCGAGGACGACCCCGCCGATCCGCAGCACCCGCCGGCGCGTGACGATCACTTCGCCACCCGCACTTCGTCCGCGGCCGGGACATGCCACAGCACCACATGCGTATGCGGCATCTCGACCCCGGGATGGCCGGCATTGAGGTAGACATCGACATGATCGACCGCCCCGCCGGGAGCGGCCAAGTCGTCGAAGCGCTTGTCCTTGTTCGTGAGGTCCGCGACCGGCAGCATGTAGATCGTGCTGACCAGGCTGCCGTCATGGTCGTAGGCCAGGAAGGGGCCGGCCGGCAGGGTCGCGGGATCGACGTAGAGCTGGCCGAGCCCGGGCAGGAAGTCCGGCAGCTTCACCAGCTCGCTGACCTTGCGGTACTCGCCCTCCGGCGGGGCCTTGGCGACCCCATCGGCGGCAAGGACGGGACTGGCGAACAGGCTGGCGAGCGCCAGGACGGCGAGGCTCGTTCTCATCGCATCCTCCAGGGAAGAGCGCCTGCCCGCTGAAGAGCGGCAGGCACTCCATTCGATGGAGGACCGGCGGGAATGTTCCCCAGGCACGACGCCCCCGCAGTGATGGTCATCCTTGAGAGCGGCTTTGCCGGCGTTCCATAACTTGTGCCAGGTGATGGCCAGGAGGAGCAGCCATGCGGATCGTGCCGGTCGACGAGCGGCTAGCGGTGGCGCCGCAGCCCGACGTCGCGGAGCTGGGTGACCTGGCGGCCCAGGGCTTCCGGGCGCTGATCAATGCCCGGCCGGATGGCGAGGATCCGGGCCAGCCGGGCAGTGCCGCCGAGAAGGCCGCCTGCGCGGCGGCGGGCCTGGCCTACCATTTCATCCCGGTGGCGGAGGCGGCGGTCACGCAGGCCGATGTCCAGGCGTTCGGCCAGGCACTCACCAAAGCAGACGGCCGGGTCCTCGCCCATTGCCGCACCGGCCAGCGGGCGCTGATGCTCCATGCGCTGGGCCAGGCGCTGGAAGGCCGCATGGCCGCACCGGAGATCGCAGGCTTCGGCACTGCCCACGGCTTCGACCTGACGGGTGCCGTGCGCTGGCTGGAGCGGGAGCGCGCCTGCGTTCCGCAGGTCACGGGCTTCTTCGATGGGCGCACCGCCAGCGTGCAGTACATCGTCACCGACCCCGCGACCAAACACTGCGCGATCATCGACCCGGTCTACGACTTCGACGAGAAGTCCGGCGCCACCGCCACCCGCAACGCCGATGCGCTCCTGGCCCATGTCGAGCGGGAACGGCTCACGGTCGAGTGGATCCTCGACACCCACCCCCATGCCGACCATTTCTCAGCCGCCCATTATCTCAAGACCAGGACCGGCGCGCCCATCGCGATCGGCGCCCGGGTGGTCGAGGTCCAGCGTCTCTGGCAGCAGCTCTACCATTGGCCGGAGCTGCGCACCGACGGCGCGCAATGGGACCGGCTGTTCGCGGACGGCGACCGCTTCCGGATCGGCGAACTGGAGGCACGGGTGATGTCCTCGCCCGGCCACACCCTGGCCTCGGTCAGCTACCTGATCGGCGACACCGCCTTCATCCACGACACCGTCTTCATGCCCGACGGCGGCACGGCCAGGACCGACTTCCCCGGCGGCAGCGCCGAAGCCCTGTGGGATTCCATCCAGGCCATCCTGGCCCTGCCGGACGACACCAGGCTGTTCACCGGCCACGACTACCAGCCGGGCGGCCGGCACCCGCGCTGGCAAACCACCGTGGCGGAGCAGAAGCGCTCGAACCCCCATCTGGCGAACTGCGACCGCGCGGCCTTTCTGAAGCTCCGCCAGGCGCGCGACCGCACCCTGCCGATGCCCAAGCTCATCCTCCACGCGCTGCAGGTGAACCTGCAAGGCGGGCGGCTGCCCGAGCCGGAGGCGGATGGCCGCCGCTACCTGAAATTCCCGCTGGACGCGCTGCCGGGCGCGGTCTGGTGAGAGCGGGCAGGAAGGGGATCGGGCGGATGGTGCGGGCGGTCGGAATCGAACCGACACTCCTTTCGGAACCGGATTTTGAGTTTGTATGGCAAGTGTTCTCTGGTTTTCACGGAGATACACGAAAGTGCCTGATTTCAACGGGTTATACCGCTCCTTCCCTGCGCCCGACTTCCCTAACTTGCGCCCGGGATCACCCCCATTCACGCAAAACTGCGCCCGACCTGCGCCCGGAGATTTCGGGCCCAAATTTTCGGGCGCAGCTCTCGGGCGCAGGAGCTGAGCATGCCGAAGCTGACCAAGACCCTGGTCGATGGGCTGAAGCCGGGCGAGAAGGACCAGTGGATATGGGACACCGAGGCGCCAGGCTTCGGCGTCCGCGTCCAGCCCAGCGGCCGCAAGACCTACGTGGCGCGGTACCGGACCATCGACGGCAAGGTGCAGCGCAAGATGACCGTGGCGCGCTGCACCGACATGCCGCCGGACCGCGCGCGCGACCTGGCGCGCAAGGTGTTCGCGGCGGTCGCCGCCGGCGAGGACCCGGCCGCACAGCGCCGCCAGGACAAGGACGCGCCCACGGTGGCGGACCTCGAGCGCCGCTTCACCAAGGAGCACGCCATCCCGTTCAAGAAGGCCAGCAGCCGCGAGCGCGACGACATCAACTGGCGCTGCCACATCCTGCCGGCCCTGGGCACCAAGCGCGTGGGCGACCTCACCAAGGCGGACATCCTCAAGCTGCAGGGCAGCCTGTCGGAGAAGCCGGCCGTGGCCAACCAGTGCGTGGCGATCCTCTCCAAGGCGCTGAACCTCGCCGAGGATTGGGAATGGCGGGCGCCCGGCACCAACCCGTGCCGGCGGCTGAAGAAGTACAAGATCGCCGAACGCGAGCTGATCCTCACGCCCGAGCAGATCGCCTGCCTGGACGCGGCGCTCACCGAGCTGGTGAACGACGGCGCCATCCGGCCGGCCTTCGCAGCCTTCGTGCGGCTGCTGATGCTCACCGGCTGCCGCAAGTCGGAGATCATGGAGGCCAAGCGGTCCTGGGTGGATTTCGAGCGACGGCTGCTGCTTCTGCCCGACAGCAAGGTCGGCCAGCGGCGCATCCCGCTGTCGCAGGCCGCGATCGACATCATCAAGGCCCTGCCGGAGAACGAGTGGCTCATCCCGGGCCGGCTCGACGGACGCAGCATGCAGTCGCCCTACGGCACCTGGGCGATCGTGAAGGCGCGCGCCGGGCTGCCCAAGGCGCTGCGGATCCACGACCTGCGCCACGGCTTCGCGTCGCTCGGCCACATGGCGGGGCTCACGCAGAAGCAGATCGCCACGGCGCTGGGGCACCGTCAGCTATCCACGACGGAGCGCTACCTGCACGGGCTCGTGGGGGATCAGGCCAAGGTGGCCGATAAGATGGCGGAGGTGATTGCCGGCAACTGGAGCAAGCCGGCGGCGGCCGCCTAGCGCCGCTTCTCGCGCCGCTCTGCGCAGTGCACGCAGTAGCGGTAACCGTAGGCGCGGCGCGGCTCCGGCATCTCGACTTCACAGTCATCGCACTCGGCGGGTCCATACTCTGGCTCGCCGGGTGCGAATTTCGTTTTGGTGGGGCGGGCCGCGTTGCGCAGCTCCCATTCCAGGGCTTCGTGCTCCTGGGCTTTATCTTCGAGCGACATCAGGGTTTCATGCAGTGCTGCAGCGCGGCTTCGAGCTCGGCCTCGTAGCCGATGCGCTGCTTGCGTTCGGCGCGCAGCGCGCGCATCTGCGCCGGGGCCTTGGAGCCCAGCGGCAGCGCGTCCACGGCGAATGCGGGTTTGCTGACCGGCTGCACCATGCAGGGCACCGGGACGGGAATCTTCACCTCGACCGTGCGCACCTCGGGCGCCGGTGGCCGCGTGGTGCCGCAGCCGGCCAGGGTGAAGGCAAGGATCAGGGCGGCGGCGCGGATCATTTGGCGCGCTCCCGGGCAAGCTCGGCATCGAAGGCGGCCTGAGCGGCGTGCACCGCCTCCAGCTCCGTCGCACCTGCCGGGTCGGTTTCGGCCAGGGTCTGCTGGGCCTCGGCGTCGGTCCTGCCGCGCCGCTCCTGGGCCTCCAGACGCGCCGCGCGGGCATCCGCCTCGGCCTGGGCGAGCCTGGCGCGCAGTTCCTCGACGGCCTGGCCCTGACGCACGGCCAGGTCGGCGCTGTCGTTGGCGGCCTTGCGGTCACGCTCGGCGTCGGCTTCCGCGCGAGTGGCGCGCGCCTCAGCGGCTTGCAGGCGCGGCGACCAATAGCCCCAACTGATGCCGCCAGCGCCGGCCAGGGCAGCCACCGCCAGGGCGATGAGAGCGATCAGCGCGTTCTTGGCGGTCAGCATGGCTTACTTCTTGATCGTGTCGCGGATCTCGTCGATCAGCGACCCGATATCGGCGTCCTTGCGCTTGTCGAACCAGCGCATGAAGGCGCCCACGATCCACCACGCCGGCATGCCCGCCAGGACCTGGAGCGGCGCGGCGATGTACATGATGCCGAATTCCTTGTCCTGGCCGTTGAGCTGGGCAACGGCGATCGCCGACTCGAATAGGCCGGGATACCAGGAGTGCGCGGCGGCGACGAGGATGGGGCCGAAGATGAAGGAGGACAGGAGGGTACAGACCATGCGGCCGAACAGTTCCCGGGTCGATTTCGGCGGCATGACGATGAAGGCGAGGGCCGTGGCGAAGGCGCCGAAAATAAGCTGCGAACCCAGGTACTTCACCAGAGCAAGGCCAGCGACGGAACTGGTGGAGGTAGGTTCCATTATGGATTTTCCGGAGTGAGATTTGGTGTCCATGGCCGAAGCATATGGCTTGTCGGTCAGGCGATACGGACGCGGTTGAGCATCCAGCCGAACAGGAACTTTTTGTTGGCCGGGCGCGATTCGGTGAGGCGGAGATACTTGTCGCCCTGGCTGCTATTGAGGCCGCGCACCAGTACGGTCTGGCCGTCGCGGCCGCGCCACTTCAGGTAGGCATCCAGGGCAGCATAGGTGATCGGGCCGAGCCGGCCGTCCACGAACAGGGTCTGGTAGCGCGAGCCGGTGTCGTTGAGCGCGTTGAGCCAGCGCTGCAGGAACTCGGACGCCTGGGAAGGGCCCATATTCACGCCGGTGTCGATGAGCTCGATGCCCACGGCCTCGTTGATCTGGAGGACCCGGTCGAAGCCTGGCGTGGTGATGTAGCGGTTGCTGTAGATCGCGCGGGCCACGCTCACCGGCAGGTCGCGCATGGCGCCGGTGTAGCCGTAGGCCCGGGCGACGGCGACGGTGATCCCGTAATTGGTCTCGCCGCCGGCGTCGGCGGGGTCGTTGACGTAGCCGCCCTCGGCCTGAAGAACTTCGTCGATGATTTGATCGATGCTGAGCATCGGCTACCCCCATTGAGTTGAGGGTAGTGTCCCGTCACGACGATGCAGCCGCCCGAGTCTTGCGGGACTGGATGATGTCCAGCACGCCGGCCTTGATCCGGTCTGCTGCTTCCACGCCACGAATCTTGGCGACGCAGCCCCTGGGGAAGTTCCCGTCGGCCGGCTGCGCGCCATCTGGGCTGCCGTACAGCCAGCGGTTGCGGCTCTCCTTGGAGTGCAGCCCGTCCAGCACGTAGCGGCACTCGCACTCGTGCCGCCACGCCTCGGAGTAGATATCGACGGGCTCGTCCGACAGCTCGGAGCGGACTTTGATGCCGGTCACGCAGCCCCCGGGACGACGCGACCGACCACCCGCTCGGCGGCAAGCTCCGTCTCGATCATCCGCTCGCGAACCTTGTCGCGCTTGGGCAGCGGCGACCAGGCCAGGTAGAACTCGCCGACGCGGCCTTCCCAGCGGCCCAGCACGGCGATGTGGCCCACGGTCAGCAGCAGGACCTTGGCCCCACGGTCGGGGGGAATCGAGTAGTTCCAGCCGATCTCGCCGGCAGGCGCGGTGATATGGGTCTTCATGCGGCCTCCTGTGCCAGCGGTTGTTGGGCTTGATCGAGACGGTGGTAGGCGTCCCACATGCGCAGGCTTGCCAGCCGGGCGATATCGACGGCGGCGGCCGGGCTGATTGGCTTGGCGTCCCGGTTGGGCGTGGCGCGGCGCAGGCAGGACACCGTCATGAATTCGCCGACCCGACGCGGGTAGCCGTCCTTGTCGAGCAGCAGGATGCCGCTGTTCTGGTTCGGCAGGGCGTCCAGCAGCTCCTGCGTCCAGATTTCCTTGGGCAGCGCGTAGTAGTGCTTCCAGACCTTGTCAGGCCAGTCCTTCGGCGTGTTCTTGTAGCGGCTGCGTCGCGCCCTGCTGAACAACGCGAGGTCATTCGACAGATAGCTATGACGCATCTCTGTCACAGTCGGCCAGTAGCCGATGTGCTCGCGCTTCCACCACTTCTCCTTCTTGGCGTCGGCCTTCAGGTCAGGCCGGCTGATCTTGATCTCGACGTCGATGAGCCGGAGGTTCTCGGTCACCGCGAGCAGGTCGCACTCGTGGCCGGTCCAGTTGCAGTTGGGCACGACGCACAGGTACTTGCGGTTGAAGAACTGCAGGGCCAGCGCGCGGCCGATGCTGTGCTCGGACCATTTCATGCGGCCACCTTCAGGGGGGCGACCTTGGACAGCACGTCGCGCAGCACGGCGGCCTGCTCGAAGCGCTCGGCGCGAATGGCCCGCTCCTTCAGGTCGCCCAGGCGCTTGGCGACGCGCTGCTGGCTGAACCAGCGCCCGCGCAGCTCGCCAATGTCCTCGCGGTGGAACAGCTCGAAGGCGGCGATGTTGCGCAGCGTGCCGCAGGGCAGCAGCACCCACCACATGTTGTTGATGTGGTGCCAGGTCTGGCCGCGCTGCCACCGGCCGTCGAAGTACCGGAAAAAGACGATGTCGCCGTCGCGCACGATCTTGCCGGCGCCGGTCTCCGAGTTGTAGCGCGGCGGGACGCGGGCATACATCTGCGGGCCCTGGAACGCCTCAAGCTCGTCGCGCTCGGCCTTCAGGCGGGCATAGCCCGTGAGCCTCACGTCCAGCTTCAGCGTGCCGCCCAGGCTCTCGATCATCGCGGCGATCGCGCGGCGCGCGGCCTCGTACTGCTTACCGATCAGGTAGGGCATCTTCTGGCGCTTGCTGAAGTCGTAGTAGCCGCCGTTGCGGTTCTCGCGGACGACGTTCTGGAAGAACGTGATCTTGCACGAGCGGCCGGACGCCTCGGTCTTCACCTCCAGCGCGCCCTGGCGGCCGTAGTGGTGGTGCCGCGCCAGGATCGGATAGTTCTTGGCGATCTCCGGATCCCGGTGCATGCCGAAGCCGCGCCGGTTCAGCACCTCCAGGACGCGGTCGCGGAACGCAGCCACGTCCGGGTCCTTGGGGTCGTTCCACCAGCCGCTGATGCTGGTGTCGTACTCGTTGAATTCAGGCAGTGTGGTCATGTTCTTCCCTTAGATTACGATGGTCACGCGCTCTGCGGCGCGGGTCAAAGCCGTGTAACTCCAGCGGCGGGCATTCTCGCGGAACGCCGCGCCCTCATCGAACACCATGACGTCGTCCCATTGGGAGCCTTGCGACTTGTGCGCGGTGATCGCGTAGCCGAAGTCGAATTCTTCGGTGTACATGCGATCGCGCCAGTGCAGCGCTTCCTCGGTGCCGACGAAGAAGTTCTGGTAGACGTTCACGTCGATCGGGCTGTCGAGCATGGGGTCGTCGTCCGACAGGACGGCCATCTCGATGATGCCGCGCTCGTCCGGCTGCCCGGCACGCTTGGCGGTCCAGATGCCGCCGTTGAGCAGTTGCTTGTCGCGCTTGTTGCGCAGGCAGATCAGCCGGTCGTTGCGCTGCGGAAGGTGGCTGGTGAAGCCCTTCAGCTCGCGGATCCGGCCGTTGAAGCCGCGCCGCGTGCGATTGAGGCCCACCAGCACCTGATCGGCCGCCAGCACCTGATCGGCGTCGATGTCGCGGCGCGTGCAGACGCGGCTCTCGCCGTAGTCGCCCAGGCGCAGGCCACGGCCCTCGCGCACGTCGATCGACAGGCGGATGATCGGGTTGTCGGCGGCCTGGCGGTGGATGTCGGTCAGCATCACGTCGGGCTCGCCCTGGGTGAAGAAGCCCGAGCCCTTCACCGGCGGGAGCTGCGCGGGGTCGCCCAGCACCAGGATGCGCGTGCCGAACGACAGCAGGTCGCGCGCCAGTTCCTCATCGACCATCGAGCACTCGTCGATGATCACCAGCTTGGCGCTGCGGACGTTGCTGTCCTCGTTGAGCACGAAGGCCGGCTGGCCGTTCACGTGCTCGTCGAACTTGTAGATCATGCTGTGGATGGTCGAGGCGCCGACGCATCCCTTGCGGCGCATCACCAGGCAGGCCTTGCCGGTGTAGGCGCCGAACAGAACGGTGCCCTTCACCCCTGCCGCCAGTTCGATCGCCAGCGTGGTCTTACCCGTGCCGGCGTAGCCGAACAGCTTGAATACCTGCTTCCCTGTCTTGTCCTTCAGCCATGCGCGCACGGCTTGAAGGGCGCCTTCTTGCTGCGCGCTCCATTCCATAGTTGTTCCTCGGAGAACGGGGCCGACCGGCCCCGCTATTGATCAGGCGGCTTTGTAATTCGACGTGGACTGGAAGACGCTGTTGCGGTCCCATTCTTCCAGCAGGTCGATCGGGTAGAAAATCTTGCCGCCGCGCCGGACGTACTTGGGTCCCTTGCCCTGACTGCGCCAGTTGTCGAGGGTGCGCTTGGAGATCCGCCCGTTGTAGCGCTCCACGACTTCCTGCGTGGAAAGCTCACGCACGCGGGTGGTGGTGTCGTCGGCGGTCATCAGAACACATCCTTTTCTTCAGGCGTCGCGGCCGGAGACTGGTTTGTTTCCGGGACGCTCGCCGCCTGCTCTACGGCTGCTTCTTTGGGTTCTTCTTCCTCCGGCTTGCTCACTTTTTGCGCAGGCTTGCTGTCGGCTTGGGCAGCCTGTTGCGTGTCGCCGGAATTTTCTGCCGTCGATGGAGGCTTTACGGCCTTCTTGGCCGTTACCGGCTTGTCTGCCGATTTCGCGGCCTGTTGCTTGTTGACCACAGCCTTGGCGGCGGCCGTCTCGCTGTCGTCGACGACCTCGGCTTCACCGTCGAGCTTGAAGTAGTCGCTGGCCTTCGCGCCCTCGCGCAGGGCGTTGTAGATGCCCATCAGGTCGCCGAGCTCGTCGACGGTAGTGTCGTCCACCGGGTGCCCGAGGTAGGCCACCAGGTGCTTGTCGTTCACGCCGTACTTGGCAAAGGCCGCCGCCATCTTGATCAGACGCTCGCGCAGCGGGGTCTCGCCGCCGCCGGCAATCGTGCGCTTGCAGACGTCCTGGCCGATGGCGACCATGTGCTTGGGCAGCAGCGCCAGGATGCGACCGCGCATCTGCTTGCTGGCGACGTTGGCGATCCGGTTGTCGATGTCGGTCTGGTCGGTGAGCTTCTTCGGGCCCTGGCTGGTGTCGCGGACGTGGACGACCGTGACCTGGCGCTTGCTGTAGTTGTTGTTCTGCATGTCCCAGGCGAACACCTCGACCTCGCTGCGCCCGTATTCATTGGGACCGGGGCCGGCCGGGATGCGGCTGAGTTCACGGTGTCCGTACTGGAAATTGCCGTAGCAGCGCGCGGCTTCCTCAGCGAAGCGGATGCTGGGGCCGCTGCCACGGTTGGGCACGCTGTAGAACGCCGTCGCCGCGAATTCCGGGCTGTTGCAGGTGTCGGTGAACTCGGCGATCGCCGCCGTCATGCTGCGCGGGAACTTCTTCGCCAGGGTGAGCTGGCCTTGTGCCTCGGCGATCGCGCGGTCGGATTCGATCGCCACCGCGCCGACGTTGCGGCCATCGTGGGCAGCAAGACGGGCGAAGGGGCTGTGCGCGACCGGGGCGCCGTGGTTGATGGTGGCGGGCAGGTTATCCATGAGTTCTCCAGAATGATTTGGTGGATGAAGTATAGTTTGGGTGAGAACCGCCATTGTACTGGAATGGCGGGAAGAATAGGTAACGGCAGGGAATTTTAGGGATTGATCGTGAGTTCCGTGTCGCCGACTTTGGCCACAAAGAGCTGCAGGCCGCTGGCCTCGATCTGCTGGCGGAATTCCTCGTAGGCCTCGCTGTCGAGCAGCTCGATGCCGTCCACGACGCACACCTTCAGGTCGCCGGCGCGCAGCTTGGCGATCTCGACGGCGATCTTGACCTGGCCGGCCGTGTTGATGCGGTCCAGCGGGATGCCGTCGCGGAAAATCTCGCCGTCACGCACCTCCAGGCCCGGGATCGGCAGGTCGGCCAGCAGCTCGGACTTGTAGGCGTTGATGCGCGCCAGGGCCTCGGTATGGCCCTCGGCCTCCTCGATCAGCTCGGACAGCTCGTCCTTCATGGTGGCGATGAAGTCGAGCGCCTGCTGGCGCTTGGCGGCGACGTCGCGATTGGCGCGGATGGCGGACAGCGCCTGATTGAGCGGCTCGGCGGCCGTCTGGAATTTGTCCTTGGTCTTGTCGGTCTGCGTCTGCGCCAGGCCCTCGATGCGCGCGAGCTCGGCGTCCTCGGCCGCCAGGTCCGACGCCAGCTTGTCCTTGATCTTGTCGATCTCGGCCTGGGCGGCGTCGCGCAGGGCCTGCTTCTTGCCGGACGTCTGGGTGCGGATGCCGTCGATCTTGGTGCGGATCCGCTCCAGCTCGGCATCACGGGCCGTGCGCGCCGTCTCGAGCTGGCTGGTCAGCGAATCCTCGTCGCCGTCGACGCCGCCCGGCGCGTCCGGCACAGTCTGGCTGAACTGCGCGATCGAGCCTTCCTTCTCCTTGATGGCCCGGTTCGCGCCGGTGCGCATGTCGTAGACGGTCTTGTGCACGGCATCGATCGCCAGCATGGCGTGCATGCCCTTGGGCAGGTCGCCCACCGCCACGCCGGACACCTCGGCCAGACGCGCCGGGTCCACCTCCAGCGGCAGGCTTTCCAGCAGCGCCTTCACGCGCTCGGCGGGCTTGGCGCGCAGGAAGTCCACCGGGTTGACCGACAGCATGTCGGACAGCGCCTTGATCGACTCCACGGCCTTGGGCTGCTTCTTGCCGTCGCGCAGCAGGTCCGTGATCGAGCCCGAGGCCGAGACACGCCGGCGGATGCTGGTCTGCTCGTCGTCGAGCACCAGGACGATCTCGCCCTTTTCCTCGCCCTTGCGCAGCAGCGTGGCGTCGTGGCCGCCCTTGATCGCTTCCTTGATGGACTCGATGACCGAGGTTTTGCCCTCGCCATTCTTGCCGACGATTTCGTTGAACCCGGTAGCCGGGTCGAATTCGAGATCCTTGATGCCGAGGATATTGGAGATTTTGACGTGTTGGATTTTCATGGTCTTTGGTCGGCTCAATAGCCGTCGTTGCGGTTGTACCAGTAGGGGAGGTCAAGCGGGGTTGCGTCGAAAGCGTGGTCAGGCCAGTGGCCCTCGTTGCGGCACTGCGCGATCAGCAGCAGGTCGCGGCGCGCACGCGCACGGCCCGGCGCCCGGTCGATGTCGCGGAACAGATGCAGGCCCATCGCGAACGGCTCGTCTTTCTCGATGGCCAGGAAGAACCAGTATTTCGGACGCTCGCCATAGAGGTCTTCGAAGATCGGCTCGTAATGTCCGACCTGAACGTCGTAGCGATGCTCGGCCACCGACTTGGCGAACTTGCGCGGACTGGCGCTCTCGGCCGTCTTCACGTCGAGGATGTAGTCGCCGCCGTCCGACAGGAAGTCGGTGCGGCACTTGATGAGCAGCCCGGTTTCCTTGTCCACCGTGTAGAAGGACTGCTCGGCCTTGCCGTTGCGCAGCATGGGGCCGACCACCGGGTGCGCGTGCACCACGTCGCGGATACGCAACACTTTCGCGTAGTCGTCGACCTTCAGGATGATCTTGCCGGCGTGTTCTTCCTCGAACTGCGCCCAGGCGAACTTGTTGGCCGTCGAGCGGCGGTCGTGGTCCAGGCCCTTGATGACGTGATCCGTGAAGCGATCAGGCTCCAGGATGGCCGTGTGCACGGCGTCACCGAAAATCAGCGCCGGCGTCTTTTCCTCCGGCTCGCGCTCCGGGTTCAGGTACTGGTGCCAGTAGTGGCGCGGCGTGCGGTCGAGTTCCGGCGCGATCCAGTCCAGGTGCGACTTCGAGATGCCTGGGCCCGAGTGATATTCCTCGTTCGTGCATTCGACCAAGCCATGCGGCTCAATTTCCATCATTTTCCTCTGGTGGGTGGGTCAAGATGGATGAATTGTGCCTATTTTTTGAGTAAACCTCAATCAGGTTGCACGGTTATTCACGATCTTTATTGTAACTGCACGCAAATGCATAAGTAATAACGGCACCGGATTTGCGCGTTTACTCTTTTTCGGTCAAAATGCGGACTCATCCATTCAATCAAGCCATCAGGCACTCATGAATAGCCACGACCCCAAAGCACTTCCCAATGACCGGACCGACCCGGCCGACGACCAGCGCTTCGACGCCGTGTTCAAGCAAACGCTGTCCGACCTCGAGGCCCGCGCGAAGGCCGTGGGCATGACCTGGAATTCGCTGTGCAAGGAAGCGGGCATTGCGCGCGCCACGCCGGACCGCTGGCGCGCCAACTCGCCCAAGACGGTCGAGCTGGTCACCAAGATGCAGACCATCGTCGCCGAGGCCGAGGCCAACGGCGCAACTCATCAGGCCGCCCGCACGCGCCGGGTGTAAGCACGTGTCCAACATCGTCCTGCGCGACTACCAGCAGAAGGCGGTCGGCGAGATCCGCATCGCCTTCCGCGACCACGGCGTGGTCCTGTTCGTGCTGCCGACCGGCGGCGGCAAGACCTACACGTTCTGCTACATCGGTGACGCTGCCGCCCTGAAGGGCCGGCGCGTAATGATCATCGTGCACCGCAAGGAACTGCTGAAGCAGGCGTCGAAGTCGCTGTCCAAGCTGGGCATCGACCACGGGCTGATCGCGCCGTGGGCCAGCCCCAAGCCGCGCGCCATGGTGCAGGTCGCCAGCGTCGATTCGCTGAATTCGAAACGCGGCCGCGCCATGCTGGCGTCCGGGGTGATCCGGGCCGACCTGCTGATCTTCGACGAAGGCCACCACGTCCAGGCCGACAACAAGTGGGGCGCCGTCTGGTCGGCCATGGGCGAGCCCAAGACCCTGCTGGTTACGGCGTCACCCGGACGGCCGGACTTCCGAGGCATGGGCAAGGGCCATGGCGGCATCGCCGACGTCGTGGTCGAGGGCCCGAGCGTGCCCAAGCTGATCGAGCGCGGCGCGCTGATCAAGCCGCGCGTGTTCGGCAGCACCGAGCTGCCCGACATCGAGGGCGTGAAGCTCAACGCCGAAGGCGACCTCGACGCCAAAGAACTCGCGCACCGCGTGGACAAGCCGCACCTGATCGGCAACGCCGTGAAGGAATACACCGAGGTCTGCCCGGGCACGCGCGCCGTGGCGTTCTGCGTGAACGTCAAGCACGCCATCCACGTGCGCGACGCCTTCAACGCCGCCGGCTATCGGTTCAAGCTGCTGGTCGGCGACAAGGACATGGTGTCCGAGGCCGAGCGCACGCAGATCGTGGACGAGCTCGATCGCGGCGAGATCGACGGCATCTGCACGGTGGACCTGGTGTCCGAGGGCTTCGACTGCCCGGGCTTGGTCACGTGCATCATGCTGCGGCCGACCCATTCCGAGATCGTGTTCCTCCAGCAGGCCGGCCGCGTCATGCGACCCGATGAGGGCAAGGTCGAGGCCTTCCTGCTGGACCACGCCGGCAACGTCGGCCGCTGGGTCGACGGCGACTTCAAGGTCAAGCACGGCTTCCCCAGCGTGGCGCGCGACTGGAGCCAGTGTCTGGTCGGTCGCAAGAAGAAGCCGCGCGGCAGCAAGAAGGAAGTCGAGCCGCTCGCCTACCCCGGCATGACGCAGTGCAAGGGGTGCAAGACCATCTTCGACGTGCTGGAGCTGAAGGAGCAGGGCAAGCCCGACGACAAGTGCCCGACCTGCGGCGAGCCGATCCCTGTGGAGCATCAGGCTGCCCAGCGCATGCCCAAGGTCGTCGAGGGCCGCCTGGGCGAGCTGGATCCGGAGATCGTCGCCCAGCAGAAGAAAGAGGCCTACCGCGAGCAGGGCAAGGCGCAGACCGTCGAGGAACTGCGCCGCAACCTCGGCTACTCGCGCGGCCGCGCCAACCACGTGCTCCAGGCCCGCAAGGAAAAGGAAGCCCTGGTCGACGGGCTGCTCACCGACCTGCGCGCCTGGCGTGACCAGACCGGGCAGAACATCGCCGACGTGTTCGGCGTGGCCACCTTCGAGGTGAAGGCCATGAAGCCCAAGCAATTGCGGGAACTGCGCACCCGGCTGGACGACCATCTGGCCGTCTGGCGCGCCGTCACCGGCGACACCACGCCCGCGCTAGCGCAGGCAACCATCGATTTCTAACCGCCCCGACCGGGCATCATCACACTAAGGGAAGGCATTATGGCCATGACCAAGAAGTACGACCTCGCAGTAAAGACCGGCACCTATCAGAAGGATGGCGAGACCAAGAACCGCTACGAGAACATCGGCGCCGTGTTCCAGGGCGACGACGGCCCGTTCATCGTGCTCAAGCGCTCGTTCAACCCGGCCGGCGTGCCGTTCAAGGAAGGCAGCGACAGCATCATGGTGTCGTGCTTCGCGCCCAAGGACAACAACGGCGGCGGCAATGGCGGCGGCCAGCGCCAGGCGGCACCTGCGCAGCGCCCGGCCCCGGCCCAACGTAGCGACATGGACGACGACATCCCGTTCTGACCATGAGCAGCCCCACCGCCTCCCATGAGGCGGACGGCACCCTGCCGTCTGCCACCGCCATCCTTGGGCGCGCCGCGCAGCACCAGCGAGAGCGTGCCAAGGCCTACGATCAACCCGGCGGCGAGCGCAGCGCCGGCCGCATCGCGGCAGCCTTCAACGCCATCACCGGACGCACTGGCGCGCGCGCCATCAGCGAGGCCGAGGCCTGGCTGTTCCTGCAGGTGCTCAAGCAGGTCCGGCTGTTTTCCGCGCCCGGCTACCACGCGGATTCGGCCGAGGACAACGTCTCCTACGGCTCGCTACTTGCTGAGGCGAAAGCCCGCGAGGCCACCGGCTAACTTTTCAGGGAGACATGATGAACAACGGCAGCGTGAACGATCTGATCTCGTCCAATGATGGGGACTGGCTGCGCTGGAATGGCAGCCAGATCAATCCGCTGCCGCCCGGCACGCTCGTTAAGGTCCGCTTCCCGGACCTCGGCGAGTTCGGCCCCTGGCCAGCGCAGACGCTGCTCTGGGACATGATCGACGAATACAAGGTGGTCCAGAATGGGCGCACGTGAGAACCCGCAGCAGCGGGAATGCTGGCTGGAGATCGGCAAACAGGGCGGCAAGGCCTTCCGCCTGAACTCGGGCAAGGCCTGGGCGGGCAAAGGCCAGCGCCAGCCCGACGGTTCGGTGGTCATCCCCTACCCGCAACACATCACCGTAGGCTTCGGCTACGTGGACAACACGGCGGTGTCCGGCCCCGGCGACCTGTTCGGCTGGCTGCCGGTAACGATCACCCCGGAGATGGTCGGCAAGACCATCCCGGTCGTCTTGAGCGCCGAGGCCAAGCGCCTGGTCGGCGGCACGGTCAGCAAGGACCAGCGCGACTGGATCGAGCTGGTGGATGGCGACGGCGGCATCGCTGGCGTCGTGCGCACGGCCAGTGACGTGCGTGGCCTCATCCACGGCTGGTTTACAAAAATGATGAAACCAACTGCGCCGAAACTCTGATTTGGACGCTATCATTCACGCCTAGTCACGATATTACGTAGCGACTCGCGTCCTCGTCTTTCAGTTTCCGAGTTACACACGGTTATGGGCTCAGGCGGCGGTTAGCTCCCGTCGCTGAAAAGCGGTTCCTGCGGCCGCCTGCCCGCCTTTTTTACACGCGGACTACCCCGGCAGGAGGGAAGCAATATGCTGAACAACACCCGCGCCGTCTCCAACCGGAGCCGGTATGCTGCATGAGACAGAAGTAATCGCTCAGTTCGTCGATGCCATGGCGTCGAACGGCATTCACGTCCAGCCCAGCGACATCATCGCCGACGGTCTCTTTCACCGCGTGCACGTCGCCGGCGACAAGAAGGGCTCCCGCAACGCCTGGTACAAGCTGGTCATCGACGGCCATCCGGCCGGCATGTTCGGCGACAACAAACGCCTGGGCTACCTCACCAAGATCCGCTGGACCGCCAAAGGCGTCGTGCAAATGACGCCCGACGAGCGCATCGCCATGCGCAAGAAGATGCGCGAGGCCCGCGAGGCCAAGGAAGCCGCCGACCGCGAGAAGGAGGCGAAGGCCGCCGCGCGCGCCGTCAAGATTTGGGAAGCGGCCACGCCGGCCGTCGAGCACCCGTATCTGGAGCGCAAGGGCATCCAGGCTCATGGCGCGCGCATCGCGCCGTGGAAATCGGTCAACGCCGACGGCGAGTTCTACACCGTCACCGAGAACGCGCTGGTCCTGCAATTGCGCGACCTGGAAAAGAATACCTGGTCCCTGCAGGGGATCTTCCCCGAGCAGGTCGAGATCGGCGGCGTGCTGCGCGACAAGACCTATCTGTACGGCGGCCGCAAGATCGGCGTGTTCTACACCATCGGCAAGCCGGTCGCGAACACCGTCCTGTTCTGCGAAGGCTTCGCCACCGGCGCCAGCCTGCACGAGGCCACCGGCCACGCCGTGGTGGTGTGCTTCGACACCAGCAACATCGCGCCGGTCGCCCGTATCTTCCGCAACAAGTTCCCCGACTTCACCCTGGTGCTCTGCGCCGACAACGACCGCTGGACCACCCGGCCCGTCGAGAACCCAGGCGTGCACTACGCGCGCGCGGCGGCCAAGGAAGTGAACGGCCGCGTGGCGATCCCGGAGTTCGTGGACATCGGCGGCGAGCCGACCGACTTCAACGACCTGCACGATCTGGAGGGCTTGGCGGCCGTCAAGGCGATCATCGACGCCGTCCTCAACGACGAGCCCAGCGCCGACGACACGCCGCCCTGGGAAGCCGACGACGCCTACGAGCCGCCGGCCGAGGCCAGCCAGGATGCGCCGCCCGCACCGGCGCCCGCAGCGCCCCCCGAGGATCGCGGCCCGGCCGTGCAGGCCTACGACACCGGCGGGCACTTCGTCATGCTCGGCTACGACCACGAGCGCTACTACTTCTTCCAGCACGAGAAGAAGCAGGTCCTGGTCTACACCAAGGGCGACTTCACCGTGTCCGGCCTCATCGCCCTGGCGCCGCTGAACTGGTGGGAGATGGAGTTCCCCAAGAAGGGCGGCGGCGTCGACCGTGACATCGCCATGGACTGGCTCATGCGCGGCTGCAACCGCGCCGGCATCTACGACCCGTCCCGCCTGCGGGGGCGCGGCGCCTGGCCGGACGCCGGCCGCGTCGTGTTCCACCACGGCAGCTACCTGTCGGTCGACGGCGTCACCACCAGCATCACGCACATCAAGTCGCGCTACGTCTACGAGCTCAGCTTCCCGCTGCCCGAGCCGGCCGCCGACGAGCTCACCGACAGCGAAGGCCAGCACCTGCTGGAGGTGGCCAAGATGTTCCGCTGGTCGAAGGCGGGCAGCTCCGCGCTGCTGGCCGGCTGGGTGGCGCTGGCGCCGCTGTGCGGGGCCCTGCGCTGGCGGCCGCACATCTGGATCACCGGCGGCGCAGGATCCGGCAAATCGACCGTGCTGGAGCGCTACGTGCACCCGCTGATGAACGGCATCGAAATCTACGCGCAGGGTAACTCGACCGAGGCCGGCATCCGCCAGACCCTGAAGTCCGACGCCCTGCCGGTGCTGTTCGATGAGAGCGAATCGAACGAGGAAAAGGACGCGCTGCGCGTGCAGAACATCCTGGCGCTGATCCGCCAGGCGTCATCCGAATCCCATGCCCGCACCCTCAAGGGCTCGGCCGGCGGCGACGCCATCGCCTTCCACATCCGTTCGATGTTCTGCTTGGCGTCCATCCAGGTGGCGATCAAGCAGCAGGCCGACGTCGAGCGCATGACCAAGCTGTCGATGAAGGCCAAGCGCGATGACACCAACTTCGCCGAGACCTGGGAGAAGATCGACGGAGCCCTCTACGCGATCGGCCGCGACGAGACCCTGCCGGCGCGCCTGTTCCGCCGTGCCCTGGCCCTGCTGCCGGTCACGCTCAAGAACATCGACACCTTCACCAAGGCGGCCGCGCTCAAGTTCGGCAGCCAGCGCGACGGCGATCAGTACGGCACCATGCTGGCCGGCGCGTGGTCGCTCACCAGCCGCGAGCTGGTCACGCCCGAGCAGGCGGCCAACATGATCGACGAGTACGACTGGTCCGAGCACCTGGAGGGCGCCGACGAGGATGAGGCCTCGCATGCCCTGGCGGCGCTGCTCGAGGCGCACGTCAGGCTCAAGGGCGGCGACACCCTGTCGGTCTGGGAACTGGTGCGCGTGGCTGTGAACAAGTCTGTGGAAGGCGCGGGAAATCTCACGTCGGCGGAGGCCGATGCGGTGCTCCAGCGCTACGGACTGCGCGTGAAGGACGGCCGCCTGCTGATCTCGAACCGCTCGGAGAAGCCCAAGGCCCTCGTGCATGGCACCAAGTACGAGGCCGATCTGCGCGGCGTGCTGCTGCGCGTGCCCGGCGCCACGCGGCACGACAACAAGTCGGAGCGCATCGGCGGCACAACGTCCAAGGTCATCAGCCTGCCGCTGTCGTTCGTCGACGATGAACCGCCGCCGCAGCCGGCCGGCGTGGCGCCGCGCCGTGTCCTGCTCGATGATGATGAGCCGCCGTTCTGATCTGTCGCTGTTACAAAAAAGTTCTCTGGAATTCACGTAAAGTCACGGGAAAGGCGTATAGTTCACTCCATTGCATCAAATTTGATTAAACGAGTGATCGATATGCCTCCCGTCCAACGCTACCAGCTCAAAGCCATCCAGCAACTGCGCACGCTGAATAGCCGTGCCCAGCGGATGCTTAACCCGACCGCCCAGCCGGGCCGCGACACGGCCGCGATCTTCGCTGTCGGCACGGCCGGGGCCAAGCAGGCGGCGCAGCGCGCCGACGGCCAGTGGTTCTACCGGGTCAAGCAGAAGGTGTGGGGCCGCTGGCTGCCCTGCGAAGGCCGCCCCGACCACGCATGGTATGACCCGCGCGCCGGCCGCGCCCGACTTCCGGAGAACTGACATGCTCAAAGACTTTCTGTTCAACCTGCGCGCCAACGCGCCGTACCTGATCGTTCTTCTGGCCGTCCTTGGCTACTTCATCGGCTGGTAAGCCAGCCCGCAACAACCAATAAGCACGGAGACAACCATGCACCCGTTCGTCAACCTGAACACCGCCCTCGCCGGCCGCCTCGAACTGCCCGCCGCCGAGCGCAAGAACCTCGCGCCCAAGGTGGCGATCGGCTCGCAGTGGAAGCCGCGCGAGCGCGAGTTCCTGGATCACCGTGGCGGCATCTACCTGGGCAAGAACCCGGCGATGGACCGCGACGCGATTAACGTGCAGGCCGCCATGCTGCGCCCGTCGCTGTGCGAGTACACGCCCAGGCACCCGAAGCGCCGACCGCGCAAGTGGGTCGAGGCAGGCTGGTGGATGCTGGGCGGCGCGCTGCTCACTGCCCTGGTCGTGCTGTGCTGCGCCATGGCGGCCGTGCCGACCTTCTAACAACCCCGCCCCGGTTCGCCGGGGCAGCACTGAGGAAAGCCATGTGCAAGGAAATCGAACTCGCCCGGAAACACGCCCAGCGCGGGCATAGCTTTTCTTTCACCCGCCAGTTGATTGGCATATCCAACACGAAGCTCCGCCGCCTACTGAAAATGCCTGAAGCCGCCGATATCCAGTTTGTGAATGGCGGCCAAAGCCTCGCGACGAAAAAGCGGCTCGCAGACTTGCATGAACGCCTGCGCGGTAGGGGGTTATCCCTGAGCGACGAGAGCCGCGCCGCAATGGCGCGCGGTGCCGAGAAAGGCCGCGAGAAGCGCTGCACCAAATACACGGCGTTTGGCGTGACAGGGTATCTCCCGGAGCTGGCGAAGCGCTTCGGCGCTGTAAGCCACAAGAGTGTCCGTGCGAGGCTGCAAAAAGGCATGGCAATCGAGGAAGCGTTGACCGCTCCGTACAAGCCAAACCCCCGTGGTGTCATCCCGCCAGCGTTTTTGGAACAGGTGTACAAGCAACGGCGCGCTGCGGCGGCACGCATCTATCCCATCATCGCGAAGCGCCTCCAGCCGACCATGCTGCAATTCCGGTCCTCCGACCACGAGATCGTGGTGACACAGTGCGAACTTTCGCGCATGGCCGTAGATGTCCGCACGAGCGACGGGGTAGTGCTGCACCGTCTGAGGTTCGAAAAGTCTTTCGATAGCGGTGTCCTGTTTGTTTTTAACGATACAACGAAAGGGCTGCTTGACTTCATCGCCTTTGAGCCAGACAGCCCCGCATTGGTCGCAACAGCCTGACAGCCCCGGCTCATGCCTCGCGCGCGGGGCATGGGCAGGCGCTGTGACCTGACCACACAACAAGGAAGGATATGACCACCCCCAAGCCGACCGTGCAGGTGTATCTGCCTGCCCTCAAGGCCGTATCCCGAATGATGGCGAAGGCCGACATCCGCTACTACCTGAACGGCGTGCACGTCGAAGCCACGGCCAAGGAAACTGTCCTGGTCACCACGGACGGCCACCGCCTGCTGGCGACCCGCCGCGAGGCCGAGAACACCATCGACGCGCCTGTCAACTTCATCATCCCTTGCGACGTCGTGAAGCTGATGCTGGCCAACTGCATGGCAGGCGGCAGAAGCCTTAAGAATGCGGCGGTTCGAACCGTGCCTGTCGAACTCCGCGATGGACCCACCGGACAGCGCTGGGCCGCGCCTATGTACCGCTTGGGCAGCGGCTGCTTCGTCGAGTTTGAACCAGTCGCCGGCAAGTTCCCCAACTGGCGCAAGGTCATCCCGAAGAAGATACCGGCGAACGATAAGCCCACGCAGTTCCGGCCGCAGAACCTGGTGGATTTCGAGGACGCAGCGCGCGACCTGGGCAATGTGATGAAGGGCATCTGCGCCATTACGGCCCTGCACGACGGCGAAATGGTGGTCATCCGTACCGCCTACGCCGGCGACACCGGATACTTTGGCGTGATGATGGGCCTGCGGGACTACGACGCCGCGCGCTTCGCTGGCGATCGCCCGGCCTGGCTGGCGTTGCCCAAAGCCGCCACCCCCGAACTGCCGGCCGCCTAACAGCTTCGGCTAATGCCCCGCGCGCGGGGTATCGGCAGGCGCTGTGCCTGATTTTCATAGGAACCAAACCATGTTCAATCGTTCTTCTGCCCTGGCGATCCTGGGCGCCGCCGCCGCAATGTCCAGCCGCGTCCTCTCCGGCATGCACTCCCTCGTCGAGCCGGTTGACCGCGCACCGCGTGACCGCCGCCCGGCGCTGGCCAGCGGCCCGAGCCACATGATGTACGGCATCACCAAGCGCGGCAGCGGCACCGTCGCCCAGGCCAAGCGCGCCGCCCTCAAGTCCCGCAACCGCGCCCGCAACAAGGCCGCGCATCGCGGATAACCGACAGCGCCGGCCCGTCCGGCGCCGCATTGACATGAACGCCAAGCAAGCCAAGCGCATCCGCCAGGCGCTGCGCCGCCACGGTCTGGATCCCAACAGCTCCAGCACCGTGGCCGACGCCAGCCTGCCCGGCATCACCGGCACACAGCGCCTGCAGCCCGACAGCGGCCGCAGCGTCTACCGCCGCCTCAAGCAATTGAACCTCGACCCCAAACAAAAATGAGCCAATCCCAATTCTTCAAGAATGCCCGCGTCTACCGGCTGACCAGCGGCGCGGCCGATCTGTTCGCCGCCCACGACCTCGACGAGCACCTGGCTAAGTTCCGCTTCATCGGCGGCACCAACCTGGAGATGCAGTCTTTGGGCTGGGCGCCGCCCTATGAGGGCCACGACAGCCTGATCCGCCGCGTCGGCGATGCCGTCCTGATGGTGCTGCGCACCAGCAAGAAGCTGCTGCCGACCAGCGTGGTCAACGAGGTGGCCAAGGCCCGCGCCGCCGAGATCGAGGAACAGCAGGGCTACAAGGCCGGCCGCAAGCAGATGAAGGAGATCAAGGAGCGTGTCACCGACGAGCTGCTGCCCAAGGCGTTCAGCGTGAGCCGCGACACCCGCGTGTTGTTCGACCTGGCGCGCGGCTTCCTGGTGATCGACGCCGCGTCCAGTGCCAAGGCCGACGAGGTCATCGGCTGGCTGTCCAAGACCTTCGACCAGTTCCCGCTGGAGAACCTCTACGTGGCCACCAGCCCGGCCCAGGCCATGACCGGCTGGCTGGCCGAGGACGAAGCCCCGGCCAACTTCAGCATCGACCAGGACACCGAGCTGCGCGCGTCTGGCGAAAGCGGCGCGGCGATCCGCTACGTGAAGCACTCGATCGACGCCGAGGATGTCGGCCGGCACATCCAGTCGGGCAAGCAGTGCACGCGCCTGGCGATGACCTGGGCCGACCGGATCTCGTTCGTGCTGGACGAGGGCCTGAACATCAAGCGCATCGCGCCGCTGGATGTGCTGAAGGAAGGCGAGGGCTCCGGCATCGACAAGAACGACGACGAGCGCCGCGACAGCGACCTGGCGTTGTTCGCCGGCGAGTTCGGCAAGCTGATGGCCGAGCTGATCGCCGCCCTGGGTGGCGAGAAGGATCTGAGCGGCATGGGCAGCCAACCCACCGCGTAACCACCCAACCGGTTGCACGGCCCCGAGCCGCCCCACCCCGGGCGGCTTTTTTGCGCCCTTCCCGCCCCGGGTTGCGCCGCCTCGGCCGTCGCCACGCGGGCATCGGGCACCGGCCATCGGCGTAACCCGGTTACAACAGGGCTCGCCTAAGTCATTGATTTATAGGCGTAACCTTGTAACCGTAAAAACAGGTATAGCCGCAGATGGTCCCAAATGTCGCCCAAATGCCATATCGACGACAATTTACCGTAACCGCGTAACCGCAACCACCGCGACCGGTTGCGTTTTCGGTTGCGCGCCTAAGTCTTTGATCTATAAGGAAAATACATCGTCTATATATATAATATAACCATGTAACCATATAGTTATAGTTATAGATACGTACATGCACGCGCACCCACACATGCGCATGCACGCGCACACACACGCATTGGGGTTGTCTGTCTTTTCCGAGTTTTTCCGGTTTCGCGGTTACAACGCACTTTTTCTTAATGAAATCACAGAGTTAGGTGTAACCAAGCCTGCAACCAGACATTTTTGAGCAGTAACTCGGTGACAGCCCCGCCAAGCCACCCCGGGAAGTCACGAGCTGACGTTGAAAAGCAACGCGTCACCACTGGATTTGCCGCACAATGCGCGAATACGGCAGGGTATTCCCGTAGTTACAGAATCGCTCACTGCTATACATCCTGCATTTCTTGTAAGTCTGCTAAAATTTGATCATTGAGGGCAGGCAAGCCCTTGAAATCCTTAGACGATTACCCGCGCATGATCGAATACTTCACCATCGAGGGGTTCGACCGTCAGATGTTCCGGTGCGAACGCCTGCGAGCCTCCCTCTCTACCGAGTCCTGCGCCAACAACTGGAAAGCCGCCAACGACGGCAACGAGAAGCGCGCAGCCTGCCGCTCATGCCCGATCGGCGCATCCCACGCCGGCGAGGAACTCGCATCCTGCTCACCGCTCAAGGGCTCACTCACCTGCGCACGCTGTGCCCGCGCATCGTCGCGTGGCTGGCTGCTCGACAAGCACCTCTGCGTCTCCTGCTGGAACCGCGAGCGCGAGTGGAAGACCGGCAAGAATGCCAAGGGCTCCAAACCCAGCAAGATGCGCCCCCTCGACGCCCGCGCCATCCGCATCAGCGAAGCCGGCGCCGTCCGCATCCTGGCTAGGCCAAGGACCGAACACCCCGAAGAACTCGTGCTGGCCGCGCTGCGCGACAGCAAGGGCACCGTCACGTTCATGCCGAACAAAACCGCCGGGCTTCAGGTCCGGCAAGGATCGCTGTTCTGATGAAGCCCCGCCTGATCTTCCCGTCGGCTGCTGACGAGCCCGCCGAGCTCGAGATTCCCGGACCAAACGACCCCAGCAGGTCCTGGGCATTCACCGACCACGTGTGCCGCGTGTGCTTCTCCAGGATCATGTCCAGCAAGAACCCCGACGGCACCTCCATGTACCGCTGCAGCGGCTGTGGCATCAGCGGCATCAGCAGGTCAGCCGCCGTCATCTGCTCGTGCGGCATGAAGCTGCCACGCACCACCCGCGACGCCGGCATCCGCTGCGTGCGCAACGACGCCGTCACCCCCGAGACTCCCTTTGAGATCGTCGCCCGGCAAGTGGTGACGTGACGGTAGCATCAGGCCATGTCTGGAAAACGCCTATCACCTGAAGAATGGGCCGCCGCTCGCGCCGCATGGGAGAACGAGCCCGCCCTGTCCATTACCGCGCTGGCCGCACGCATTGGCGTGTCCAAGCAGTCCTGCGCCGACCAGGCCAAACGGCACGGCTGGGAGAAGCGCGCCGACCTGCGCGAGCTGGCCATCAAGGCCCACGCGAAGGCCGACAAGGTCGTGCCGCCCAAAGAGGCCGCCCGTCAGCCTGACGGTCAAGGTCTAGACCCTGACCCTGACACGAACCCTGACCCCGACGCTAACGCCGGTAAAAAGCCCGTCACCGAACACCCCGACCCTGTCGATGCCCGCACCGAGATCATCGCCCGCCACCGCCAGGAATGGCGCGCCGCGCGGGTGAACCTCTACACGGCGATCAACAAGAAGGACTTCGAGATGGGCAAGGTCGCCAAGATCACCCTCGAAGGCCTGTCGATCCTCCAGAAGGGCGAGCGCGCCGCCTGGGGTCTGGACGCCATCGATCCCGAGAAACAAGCGCCGGTGGTCGTCATCGAGCGCGGGTGACGCCTTGTCGCTCACATTCCAGCCAATCCGAGGGACAACCGCTGTTGTCTCTCATTTCCACCAGCCGAGGCCCCCTTGTCCGTCATCAACCTGGTAACCGACCCCGCGCCACCGCAGCTCGTCTTCCGGCCCATCGACACTCTGGCGGTCTACGCCAAGAACGCCCGCACCCATTCCCGCGCCCAGATCGAGCAGCTCGCCCGCTCGATCGACGCCTTTGGCTGGACCAACGCCGTGCTGGCCGACGACGCTGGCATCGTGGCGGGTCACGGCCGCGTGGAGGCCGCCAAGCTGCTGTACAAGCAGGGCAAGGTGCTGCGCTTCCCCAACGGCGCCAAGATCCCCGATGGCATGGTGCCGGTGGTGCCGTGCGATGGCTGGGATGATGACAAGCGGCGCGCCTACATCCTGGCCGACAACCGCCTGGCGCTCGACGCCGGCTGGGACATGGACATCCTGCGCGATGAGGTCCTGGTGCTGCAGGGCGAGGGCTTCGATCTCGATCTGCTGGGCTTCAGCGACCAGGAGCTGCACGACCTGCTCGAGGTGCCCGAGCTCGCGCCCGAGGCCGACCCCGACGCAGTGCCCGACGCGCCCGAGGACCCGCACAGCCAGCCTGGCGACATCTGGGTCATGGGCCCGCACCGCGTCATCTGCGGGTCGTCGCTGGAGCAGGACACCTGGGACGCGCTGATGTCCGGCGAGCGCGCCGACCTGGCGTTCACCGACCCGCCCTACAACGTGGACGTCGGCCGCAAGAACCGGCTCATGGACACCGTGGACGGCGGCGGGCGCGCCAAGAGCGGCGCCATCAAGAACGACAAGATGAGCGCCGCCGAGTTCGGCGAGTTCCTGCGCGACGCCTACCTGGGCCTGTTCTCGGCGCTCAAGCCGGGCTCGCCGGTCTACGTGGCGCACTCGGACACCGCCGGCGGCCAGTTCCGCCAGGAGTTCGAGGCGGCGGGCTTTCACTTCAGCCAGACCGTGATCTGGCGCAAGAACGTGCACGTGCTGGGGCTGGCCGACTTCCAGCCGATCCACGAGCCGATCCTCTATGGCTGGAAGCCGGGCGCCAAGCACCGCTGGTATGGCGGACGCAAGCGCACCACGGTGGTCGATCTGGGCGAGGGCGGGCCGATCACCAGGCTGCCCGACGGCCGCTGGCAGATCGCCGTGGGCGACGCCGTCATGATCGTGGACGGCCAGGCCACGGTCGAGCAGCACCCGTCGGGCATGATCCACGAGGCCAAGCCGCCCGCCAGCAAGCTGCACCCGACGCAAAAGCCGGTGGCGCTGGTCGAGCGCCTGCTGCGGCACTCGGGCCGCCGTGGCGACCTGGTGGTCGATGGCTTCGGCGGATCCGGCTCGACGCTGATCGCCGCCGATCAGGCCGGCATGGAAGCGCGCCTGGTGGAGCTCGACCCGAAGTTCGTCGACGTCATCGTGCGCCGCTGGCAGGACTTCACCGGCCGGCGCGCGGTGCACGCGGCGAGCGGCCAGCCGTTCCCGGAGCCGCCCAAGGGGGCGTGACCGGATACATAGTCTTTTGCCGGTATGGCCTAAGCCCATGGGAGGCCATGGTTTTTTTCGTGGGCGCGACGGCCCGGGCGCAGGTCGGGCGCAGCACCCGCGCGGCATCAATCTGTGCGATAATCGAATTTGATTAACTCAACCGGGCTCGCGCGCTGGGCGTCGTGACCGCCCCTTTCCCTGATGAGCCAGATCCTCTTTGGAGACTGCCGCGACATCCTGCGTGGCGTCGCGATGCCCGATTCCCTCGCCAGCAGCTTTATGTCATAGATCAAGCCGAGCATGAGATCTGCGTCGAAGTAGCCGCAGTTTACAACAGTGCGCACCGTGATGTTGCCAGGTCGGAGATTGATGGCGTGAACGTCGGCGATTTTCTCGATGATCTTTCGGGGCTCAGCTTTCTTCACGCCTTCAATCCTTACTCTGAGAAGTGCGCCGTTCATGATATTGACGAGGCCCCGGCTATCCGGCGCAAGAACCTAGAGGCGATACTTCTCGCTGCGACAACGAACGGCATCGATTCGCTCTGGATCGGCCGTGACCTCGGTTATCGCGGGGGAAGGCGAACCGGGCTTCCTCTGACAGACGAGGCCCATTTACCATCCCATGCTGCGATCTTCGGCTGCACCTCTCTCTCCCGTGCGACGAAAGGGCCAATGGTAGCGGAGCGCACCGCGACAATCATTTGGCGCATGCTGGAGAGTATCGGGCGCCCCGTGTTCCTGTGGAACGTGTTTCCCCTTCATCCCCACGAGGAAGGCGACCCCCTTTCCAACAGATGCCACACAAGGGCGGAGCGCCAGGCTTGCAGGAGCCTGCTGGTATGGCTCCTACGGACTTTGAACCCGCGGCATGTGGTTGCGATCGGGAAGGATGCGCAAAGCGCGTTAGCGGACCTCGATATCCCCGCTGTCAGCGTGAGACACCCAAGCTACGGCGGGCAGACCGAGTTCATCACCGGGATCGCGACGCTTTACAAACTGCCGGAAGCCAGACGCGAGAGCCGGCAACTGTCTCTGTCGCTAACCTGAAACTCAAGGATCAGGGGGAATAGGCGAGCGTTCTGTTTTCGAGATCCGCCGTGACAACACCGCCACGGTTGGCCTGGAGTTGGCGAAAGACGTCGTAGCCCGACAAGATGGCCTCCTCCCAAAGCCACAAGGGCATGCTCGCAACCTCGTATCCGTCTACAAATTCTCTGACCATCTTCAGAAGGCCATAGTCGAGCACGGGCATGCCCTCGAACAGGTTCAGCCGCTGCGCGTGGTTGAACACCCAGGTGGAGACGCCCTCTTCGATCAAAACCGCACGCGCGCCATCCTCGACCTCGTCGATTTTCGCAATGCTCTTGCGCTTGCACTTCAACAGGCGTCGAAGATTCGGCGACCATCCAAGTTTTGCCGCGAATGCCATGTGAAAGGCATCGTGGAATCGATAGTCGTCATCTTCCATGCGGTTGTCCGTCAGCTTGTCACCGAGCGGCTTACCTTCGTAGTAAGGCGTAACCTGTTTCTTCCCAGGTTCGCCGTTTTCGACCAGCGTCAGGGAAAACTTCCGAGGAAGCCGTTCGTGCTCAGGAAAATCCGCATCCAGCAGCGCTGGATAGCGCTTCTGCTGTGGCCAGCGCTCATACGATTTCTTGAGATTTTCGGCTGCCGCATCGGCAAGACTGAGTCCGGCTTCCTGAGCTGAATCCCTCAGGCAGCGCAGGATGGCTACGAGCCTGCCAACAATCGAGGCTTGGTTGTCCTCCAGTCGGCCAGCCTGAAAATCAACGACCAGAAGACCAACCTCCGAGGCCAGTTTGAGCAAGCGCCGTTCGAATTGGCTGCTGGGTTCAGAGGCTTTGATTCCCACCGACTTCTGCAGATCGACAAATTTGAGGTCTTCGGGCGCAGAGAACTGCCAATCTTCCACCGGCCGATCGATGTTATGCCCGATGTAGGCAAGGCTGATGTTTGCCCTGCATGCGATCGCATTCAGATACCATAGCGTATCGCCGAATTCCTCTATCACCGTCTTCTGGTAGCCTGTATAGGCAGTCCGATCCCGCTGCTTCTTTTTTACCTCGCTCAATATGCTTCCGGCTTCTCCGAAGATCCCGAGAAGGGGAAAGGACAGACCCCTGTCGGACTTGAAGAGCTTGTCTGTTTTGCGAGCGGCCTTCTGATACGCATCAAGTGTCAAAGTGCCTGCTGAAAACTCGCTCATGCGCGGTTAACCCTTTGCTATTCCACCACCTTATCCATGCGCTTTGAGTAGCGCGAACTGCTCTTCATGAATTGATATGGATCACCAACGACCGTATTGACACGTCCCTTGTATTGTTCCTGGATCCAGTGTAGCAATGGCTGGGCTTGAGCCAGGGTAAGTTTTCGATACCCTCTTCCGTTGTTATATTTAAGCTGCTCAAGAATCTCTTCCGGAATTGAAGGAGCTGCTTCGCCAAAATAGAAAAAGTTACGGGAGATCAATACCCGATCTGTCTGGGTGTCATTTTGGATATTCGACGGTTCTGGTCTGCCGTCTATCTGGCTATGATGCGAATCCTCCTGCACCCACGCGGTCGTTCCGACCGGGCGATGATAGATATTGTCGCCCATGATCGTCATGCGACTGCCGTTTCGAACGGGCCGTTTGCAGCGATACTCAGGATGGTCCCAGTACGCGTCGAAAGTGAGCGTGTCGGTCACCTGCATGAGATAGATGCATCGGCCGACCGCATTCAGTTTTGCCCCGCCCATGCCGATGATCCAGTCGCCAACCTGAGCTTTGCGACGGATCATCGGCTTACATGTGGCCAGAGTGCATACTCCGTGAAAAGGATTCGGAGCAAAGCCGAAGTCTCTCGCGACCACGTACATATAGACATTGGGCATAGGACGTTCAGCACCGCGACGTTGGCGCGGCATGCACAGGCTCGCGCGCGGTGCTGCTGCCTGGATCCTCGAACGGACTGTCTTTACCCTCGATGGCGTCGATGATGCTGTCCGAGTTCCAGTTCACGAGTGTGCTTCCGTACTTTTCCAAGGCCGGCGGGATGTCAGCCTTCGTACCTCCATGTGTGTAGACGCCTACAATCCGCTTCCCCAGTTCCTTCGCCTTGCGGATTTCCCAATCCACCCATGGGCGTTTATACGTGTCCTTGCCAATTAGGACGACCACGGCTCCGGCCCACGACATCTTCATCCGCAGCAGCCGCTTGAGCGTCCGCTCCGGAATTTTTCCGGCGTCCAGGCGAGCCTGGTTGGAGGGCTTCGCACGGATCGAACTGTTGCGGATTTCGAAACCATTGCGGCCAAGCAGGCTGGTTAGTTTGGTCACGTGATCATCATCAGCATGGTGGTGGCTGATAAATACATGCCGGCGTTTCGACATTTTCGACCTTCCTATAGAGCTCTGCGCGCCCACTCAAATTGGGTCACATTGTGTAACGAGTCGCGTACAAAGGCTAGTAATCCGTGCGGCGTCAGCACAAAGCTTCTGGAGCTTACGAATCGATGGGAGCACGAAAGTTTTGGTAGGCAACAGCACGGAAACTTGGGAGAAGAAAATTCGGCCGGCGCTCTCACCCAGCGCGGCGTTCGGCGAGACGTTCTTCAAGGAGCATGGTGACCGGCCATGGGCTCCGAACGAAGCGGACCATCGTGCCGCCGTATCGCTCCACATCGAACTTGTCTCGCGAGTCGCCACCCAGCCTCTCGACTACAGCCAAGGCGTCGAGGAGGCTGCCCTCAACAGCATTTTCGAGCTGTTCGGGAAGACCAGATCCTTCTGCTTGAATAACCTGGGCTGCAGCACCTTCGAAATAGTGGCCTGGCATGTACTGAACTCAAAGGTTCGCCCGTTTACTGCCCGGTGGCATGCTATCAGCCAGTCAGGAGGGCTCCGCGCCTTAGACACCAGCGACGAGTTCCGGGCAGAGTTGGAGGTCATGCAGCAGGCTTTGCTCGACCTGGATAAAGCACTGCAGCTGATCGCCGGGTATGACGGTTACTCTACGCCTCGAGCGTCAAATCCCTTGCATGCGGGCATTGATGAGGAGTTGCAACTGTCTCCAGTGTGGCGGCCCATGGGGCTTCGTAATGGCACCGAGGAGTTAGCGGCGCGGGAGCGGGACCTTGTCCTGGCCCGACGACATCAATACCAGATCGACCCGGAACGGAGGTGGGCTGCGGGAATTGCGCTTTCCGGCGGGGGCATCAGGAGCGCAACATTTGCGATCGGCGTGCTCGCGGCTCTCGCGCGCAGAAATCTTCTGCCGCAGTTCGACTATATCTCCAGTGTTTCCGGCGGCGGATTTGCCGCAGGCTTCCTGACGCAGCTTCTCGGCGGACCGGACAATGACCCTCGCTTCGGACTGGATGCAAACAAACAGCCGTTCCAGAGGGATGAAGGCGAGTCGCTCATCCTAAGAAAAGTTCGTCATGGTGCCAGCTACCTGTCGGGTTCGTTTCTCGAACGCTTGGCGCTCGGGACGATCCAGGCGCACGGGATCTTCATAAATCTATTGGTCATCACACTGTTGATCTCTATCTTTGCGTTTGGCGAGTTTGCTATCAGCAGTTTCATTCCGGGAAACGTGACGAGTATATTCTTGGCATTTCTGCCACTCGCCGCTGTGAGCGGCATTCTGATCATTCCGCTGGCAAGCAAAACTTTCTACTGTGACAACAAACCATCCTTCTTGATGTCGTTTTTCGGCTTGCTATTTCTTTTGCCACCGGCAGTTTTTTTTCTGCATCTGTTTCACGCTGGCGTGCGCTACCTCACAGGGCTGTTTGTGGTCGGCACGCAAACGAGTGTCACCTACGCTCCGGTCACACTGGGTGCCATCGTGACCTGGCTCGCACTCACCATCTCCGGTTTCGTCGCGGCGGGGGCGATAATCTCGCAGTTCAATCGGCTACGCCCAGCATTCCTGACTGTATTTGCAGTCGTGTTTCTGTTGATGACCGAGTCTCTTTTTTACACGTTCTTTGTTGATAGCAGCCCGTCGTCCGGCATCATCTCTGCAGGCTTGGCGGCAGTCATCCTCTTCTTTCTGTGGCTATTTCTCGACATCAATGTTGCGTCACTGCATCATTACTACCGCGCCAAGCTGTCCGATGCGTTCCTGCTTCGTCCCTCGGGTGAGCCCGCAGATCCGATGAATCTGAGTACGTTCGACGGGCGGCGGGCTCTGTTTCCCATCATCAACTGCGCGCTGAACGTTCCAAATTCAAAAGATCCGGTCATGCGCGGGCGCCTGTCGGATGTGTTCGCGATCACGCCTGTGGCAGCGGGTGCGGGTGTCCTCGGCTATCTCGAAACTCCCAGTTGGGAGAAGTCTAATACCAACCTCGATCTGGGATCCACCATCGCCTTGTCCGGCGCGGCGGTCTCACCGCAAATGGGCTTGCGGACAAAACGCTACGCAAGCTTCTGGCTCACGGCACTCAATCTTCGATTGGGCATCTGGCTCAGCAGACCAGGGAAAACATCACGAGGGCCGGGGCTATGGCAGCTGGTGAAAGAAATGACCGCCACGGCCGACGAGCATGGTGCATTTCTCAGCATCTCTGACGGAGGCCATATCGAGAACCTGGGTGTCTACGAGTTGCTGAAGCGTCGATGCCGCTTTATCGTGGCTGTTGACGGCGAGAACGATCCGACGATGACATTCCACGCGCTGACAAACCTGCAACGGCTCGCCTATATCGATTTCGGGATCGTCCTCGATCTAAATTTGGACGATCTAAGGCTTGGAGAGGCGGGCTATAGCCGGTCGCACTTTCAGCTCTGCCGAATATTCTACCCGCAAGCACCGGACCAAGTGTCTCGGGAAATCGGTTACCTACTCTACATTAAGCTCTCCCTGACGGGCAACGAGGGAGAGTACCTCAGGCGCTACAAGCTCGATGAGCCGACGTTTCCACACCATTCGACCGCGGATCAGTTCTTCTCCGAGATCCAATTCGAGGCGTACCGATCTCTTGGAGAACACGTAGGTGAAAAGCTGTTCCTGCCGGCGATCATCGGTCCGCTAGACCAGAAAGACGTTCCGCTTGAGGAGTGGTTTCGTTGTCTTGGCCACAGCTTGTTGCGGCCGATGCCTAGCAGTCAACGTGCCCATCAAACCGTTCAGTCAAGTAGCAACGCAGAATGAGTGGTGCGTCCACTGAGGTCGATTTGTCGACGACGTTTGATGTCACAATAGCCGGCTATTCAGGTTCAGCATCCTTCGCCAATGCCGATGTCTTTCAGGAGAAGCGAAAGGGCCGGGCCGAGCCTTTGAGACATCCATCCTCCAAACTCGCTTACGTCCCCTCAGAGAGTTGTTGTATAATCAAATCTGATTAACAATCACCTACTGCGTCCCGCCAAGCCTCTGCCGTTCCCGCGTTTTTCCGCCAATGCACGGGACGCCGGGCGCTAGGCGGGCGCACCATCCGCCAAATGTCTGCCTTCCACCACAACGACCGGTCGTCACCGGTCATCCTCGAAGCCCTGCGCACCGCCGGGGCTATGACCGCGCCCGAGATGGCCGACTTCCTCGACCTGCCGCTGCGCACCGTCCGCCGCCGCCTGACGCGGCTGCACGAGCTCAAGCTGATCCACCTGGCGCCGTGGCGGCATCCTGGCCGGCAAGGTGGCCGTATCACGCCGGTCTACCGCTTCGGGCCTGGCCGCGACCACGGCCGCCCACCGGTCCAGACCCGGGACGAGATCAACGCCCGGCACCGCGAGCGCCACAAGCGCAACCGCGAGGAAGCCGCCGCGACGCGCCCGGTGCTCAAGGCCGCCAAGCGTGATCCGCTCAACCCGTTCGCGGGTCTGATGGCGCAGGTGACCCAGTGACCGCCCGCGAGGCCAACTACCTGATCCTGGCCGCCGGCGCCGTCAGCCTGCTGGTGCTGCTGTTCGGCCGCCCCGACGCGCCGCGCCATCGCGTGGCCGGCCCCTGCGAGGTCCCGCGATGAGCCCGCGCAACATCGAGCGCGCGGCGATCGCCGCTGCCGTGGCGCTGGGCGCCGGCGTGCTGACGGCGTTGGTTTCCGCCTACAGGATCGGCCTGGCATGCCTGGCGCGCGGCCCGCTGTAGAAGCGCTGGCCGGAAACTGTGCGATAATCAAATTTGATCAACTTCTATTGGGAGGTCGCGCGCGCGGCGTCGTGACTGTCCCCTATTCGACATGACGACTTTCAACCTGCACCACGGCGACTGCCTGGAGGTCATGCAAGGCATGGCCGGGAGACGCCGCCAAAGCCGCCAGGATCCGATCCGCAACTGCGGACGGGTGCTGCTTGATGTGGCTTTCCCACAGCCGCAGAACCCGGTAGCCGCACGCCGCCATGTAGGCGTCTTGGCTGACATCGAGCTTCATCCGCTTGCGCTGGCGCGCGTCAGGAACGGGGAAGCGCTCCGGATTGCCGTGCCAGTAGTCGCCGTCGAACTGGATCACCAGCTTGGCCTCTGGGACAAAGGCGTCCACGCAAAACTTGCCGCCAATCATGCACTGCGGATCGTAGGATACGCCAATGCTGTCGAGCATCGCGTACCCTGCGCGCTCCAAGTTGTTGGGCCGGAGTCGAGCTTGCATCGCGTTCATCTCACGAAGCATGATTGTCCGTTCCGGGTCAGTGTCACGGCACTTCAGCGAGCAGTAGAGAGGCTTCACGGCTTTGCGCGATGGCGACCAGCGAAACTCCTTCGCGCATACTTTGCAGGCGTAACTATCCTTGTTCCTTCCCTGCCAAACATCGCAGCATTCTTTCGAGCAAAAACGAGAAGTGCTCTTGAGGCTTTGCGGCACGTAGAACGGTTTGGTGCAGACCTCGCAGTTCTTGGTCTCGCCCTTGGCCCGGTAGATGTGGCCGCACACGCGCGAGCATGTCGGTTGCGCCGCGCTCCCAAATCTCGGCTGCCACAGCTTTCCGCACACAGCGCAGACCTTCTTCGGAAGCCTGCTGCCGATGCCTTTACATGCTCGGCTGCAAAATTGTGCCCGAGCGGCTCGCGCGCCATGCGTGTTGAACTCGGTCCCGCAAATAGAGCAATTCTTCTTCATTCCGAGATTCTTCAGGAAAGCGCAGCTACCGTCAAGGCGTCAGAGCTTATGCGATACCTGTACAGCACACCACCTCGAAAGAGGCTCTCCGCGGTCTGTCTTGCGACTTACGGTAACGACCCGAAGCATAGGCGAACAAATTCTTGGCCACGGCTGATGGCATACTTTCGTGGTGCGGCCGCCCAAGCCGCCGCGTTCAACCCACAACTCGGCCTTTTTGGGGAGGCAGCATGAAGAAGACGAAACGCTGGACCTGCACGCTGTGCCAACAAGACACCGGCGTGCTCTGGGCGATGCTGATCTTCCTGGTGCTGGCCTACTGCGCGCCGGCCTTGTGGTCGATGTACCGGATGATCGTGGGCACCACGCCGCCAGAGCTGTTCCCGGTGGTGGCTGTAGTGCTCGCGTTCATGGCCTGGCTGGCGCGACCGATCTGGGGGGAGCTGTCGCGCCGGCCATGGAAGCCGCTGTTCCGTGGCGATCGCCACCGTGGATAAGGTCGAGGTCTGGCGCAAGTTGGCGTGCCGGTGCTGGTGGCGGTTCGGCACCAGGGTGGAACGCATCGCGGTCCGTGCCGACACCATGATCAACCAGTTCTATCGCACGCGGGCAGACGAGCTGTAGCGCTGATCGAGGATGCGTTCTCCGACCTGCTCGAGCACTTCGATGCCGAGATTGATGCACTGATGGAGCAGGATCCCGACCCGCAGGGGCGCTTCACACGGGCCTACGCCAGCACGTTGTACACCAAGCGTGAACCGCAAATTGAATGCCGATGGACCGCACTTTCCGTGTCGTCCGTGGCTGATCCAGGGCTTCGACGGACGTGGGCAGACTCGTTTGAGAGGAGGCTTGATAGGCACAAGGAGACAGATAGCGGCATGGGCCTCACGATTATCCGTCTTGCCGCTGGCGGCCTGTGGCTGGCCGGCCTGCTGGACTATGGGGACGGCGTGCTGGCCGACCAGAAGGAATTGTACGCTCGCCTGATCGTTGTGAAAAAAACATCAAGCTGACGAACGATAACGGTCGCCTACCGGACGAAGTACCGGCCAGTAAGGGATGGTAGTTTGATTATAATGATAATCAAATAGTTCCAGAAGATACTGGTTTACAGTTCGTTACCGGGATGGATAGAGCAGGTCCCTGTCGGGACTGCCGGATTGTCTTTTAACATGCCGAAACTGGTGTGTTGAACAGCGGTGGTTGCTTTGCTTTAGCGGCTCGTCCTGCGCTTATCGTCCTATCTACGAAGCGAGAAGAATTATGAGATCGGCCCCGGGCTCCCTGGCACGCAGGCTGTTGCTAACCTCGATTCTGACCGCCGCCTCCCTGCAACCGGCGTTCGGGCAGGCCAGTGACGAGGCTGTGCAGCCCGTTCTGGATGATGCCGCCGAGGCGACCGGAGCGGACGCGATAACTCAGGAGGGTAACGCGGTGCAGCTATCGTCTGTGGTGGTGACCGCCACGGGCGCACCGGTCGATCTCAGAGATGCACCAGCCAGCATCAGCGTCATCACCCGCGAGGACATCGAGCGTCAGCCGGCCAATGATCTGGCCACCGTGCTACGCCGCATTCCTGGGGTAACCGGCGGTTTTGGCCCAGAAGGGGAAGCGTCCAAGATCAAGATACGCGGGCTGCCCGACCAGTACACTCTGATCCTGGTGGACGGTAAGCGGGTCGGTAGCTCGGCAGATACCAACTATCGCCGTGACCTCGGCCGCCAGGATCTGAACTGGATCACGCCGGACCTGATCGAGCGGATCGAGGTCGTGCGTGGCCCGATGTCATCCTTGTACGGCTCCGACGCAATGGGTGGCGTGATCAACATCATCACCCGCAGGACTGCGGCTAAATGGGGTGGATCAGTCACCTCCAACTACACGATGGCTGAAGAGTCCGATCGAGGCGATGCCTACCAGCTGGGCTTCAGCAGCAGCGGCCCGCTCACCGACGCGCTGGGATTGCGCTTGAGCGGCAGCACCTCTCAGCAGGACGCCGACGAGACCGATGAACTCGGTACTGGCGGTTCTAAAAATCAGAACTTCGATGCGCAGCTCAACTGGGACATCACGCCCAGCCAAAACCTCGCGCTCGACCTCGGCTACGGGAAGCAGCGGGCTGAGAGTTCGTCGAAGACAGATGCCGAAGGCGATCCTCTCCAAGAGGCCTGGGGTGCAACCAAGCTGGAGCGCCGATCCATCGGGCTCACCCACGAGGGCGACTGGGGCTTTGGTCGGTCGACGCTGTCGATCTACCAGAACGAGTTCAAGAACAAGATCGACGACGGCCGATCCGATTCGACCGAGCAGTTCATCGACGGCAGCTTCAATCTGCCGGTCGACTACCTGTTTCCACAGGCAATCACGCTTGGTGGTCAGTGGAAGCGCGAGAAGCTGACCAACACCGAGACGATCGGCACGGTGCCGATCGACTACGAGGGCAATCCCGTCAGCGGCGCCACGGTGGATGGCGATACCTCCGCGCTGTTCATTGAGGACGAGATCTACCTCTTGGACAACCTGTCCCTGACGCTCGGCCTGCGGGGCGACTTCCATGATGAATATGGGAGCCATGCCAGTCCGCGCGCCTACCTGGTCTATCATCCACTGCCGGAATGGACGCTACGGGGAGGCATTGCGCGCGGCTTCCGCGCGCCCAGCCTGAAGGAAAGCACCGCTGGTGCGGCGACCTTCTCGCGCGGCTTTGGCTGCACCAGCCTGATCCCGCTCGGCTATGTGGCTGGCGGCTGCTACATGGCAGGCAATCCCGACCTGGATCCGGAGACCAGCACCAACTACGAGGTCGGCGTCGGTTACAACAACAATGACGGCTGGGACCTGGGCCTCACCTACTTTCACACCGATTTCAAGAACAAGATCGACTACGCACCGCTGGGGTTCTTCAATGGCCAGTGGTGGACCCAGATGCAGAATGCCGAGAAGGCGCGTACCCAGGGCCTCGAGGGCACGGCAGTTGTGCCGGTTCTCGATAGCCTGATCTGGCGGACCAACTTCACCTACATGATCGAGGCGAAGAACCTCACCACCGGTGCGGACCTACTTTCGACACCGGAATGGTCGGTCTGGTCGGCGCTCGACTGGCAGGCCACGGAAACGGTCTCTGCGGAGCTTTCGGCCGACTATGCCAGTAAGCAGCTAGGTGGCGGCGACACCTTCGCCAAAGCCTACATACTGTTCAACCTGACCGGCGCCTATCAGCTCAACGAGAACCTGATCCTACGGGCGGGCGTCCTCAATATCGCCGACGAGGACACTGCAGGCGATGGCTCGACCAACTTCTACGTGCCCGGGCGGCGCTACTTCGCCGGGCTCACTGCGCGCTTTTGATCCTCTGGAAGCCTGCAGCCTCACTTGATCCACAGCTCAATGAACCTGGAATGTGGTTGAAGAAGTTCTTGGTGCCTGCTTCGGCGCTGGGAGCCTTTGCTGCGGGTACCGCCGGGGCGCAGACGCTGCAGGAAGCCCTCGTGAATGCATACGGTACTAAGTGCCGATAACACGGGCACAATTTGTCTGTCTGGCGACCTATCGGGCGCTGGCCGGGCCTGCCACGGAAGATCCGCCCCTACTTCATCATTTCAATCCGCCAAAGCGGCTCCTGCGGCTTCCCTTTGCACCAGATTGCAGGTCGCGCGCCAGGTGGGATACGTGGTTCGACTTCCAGATAGTTCACAGATCCATCGAAACCGCCACCGTGGCTGACATCCGTCAGTCTGGTCGCCCGCGCGGCTCGCTGAGCTCCGACCATTATGTAGCACAAGCCGGGCCTTTGCTTCTGGCTCTTGATCGGATAGCTGTATAGCTTCCATGCGGAAAAGGGGCTTGGCACAACTTATAATCGTTCCAATGGAAGGTGGTGAGGTAAATGAAGATCTTTGCCGTCCTTGTGATCTTTACGCTACACACGGCAGTCGCTCTGTCTTCTGCCTCGGCGAGTAGCGTAAGTAACTGCACGTGGCAGGCGCTCAAGCAGGAACGTCGAGATTACATCTTAACGGAATATGAGCGCTCCATGGAGCGAGGGGCCGCCGCACTGACTGCGCAAGATACTGAGATCATGGCCGCCTCGGCAAAATGTGCCGGACGAGATGACATCCCACCACCTTTGTTGAAAGCGGCAATCGGTTCTTTCGCAATCCAAGCCGGTATGGCTCAAGCATTAACCCGCCAGTGGGGAATAGGTCGGGAAACCCTAGAGCATTATTGGACGCAGGCGCCTGAAGCTGCTCGAAACTGCTTTCTATCAAATTCTGCAAAAGTCTTTGGCGTTGAAGGTCCGAACTGCACGGATGCTAAAGCCATACTTTGGTTCCCGCAGGCTCTTGATATTCCAGTTACACAAGATGTGTCTGGTCCGGCGGGACAGGTTCTGATCTTTTATAATGCCAAAGCTCAGAACAGCTTGGCAGAAGAGATGCTAGGCCGTCTGATCACCGGCTAGTGAGTTCGAGTCCATCAACTCTGGAACCAACTGAGCGCACCTGCAAGGCAGAGTGCGCACGTGAAAGAGTGGCCTCTTCTACTAGCGAGTGGCGACGACGTGCCACTCCTTTAGCCGAGTAGCCGCACGACCCTATCGCTTTCCCGGTAGATCTAGGCGCAATCTGCTCTTTGTGCCCGCCGTGGCGGGACCGCCGTCCGAACGTCCGGGTTCGAGATATGTCCCCGCAAGGAATGCCGGTATGGCCGAGATTGCCACCAGTTAGAGCCCGTTTGAGAATGGCTATGGGTGGCTGATGCGGCGCAGGAGCAGGCTGCCCATGGCGACGTGGATGAAGGCTTCCGAGACATCGAGCCTGGCCTCGTAGTCGCGCACGAGACGGCGCCAGCGGACCATCCAGCCAAAGGTGCGCTCGACCACCCATCTGCGCGGCAGGAGCTTGAAGCCTGGCTCGTGATCGATGCGCCGGACGATCTCGACGACGAAGTCGAGAAAGGCGGCCTTGCTCATCAGCCTGCCCCGGTCATAGGCGCCATCGGCGAACAGGTGTTTCAGCCAGGGCCAGCGCTTGCGGATGGCGGCGAGGATGGTTTGGGCACCAGCACTGTCCGAGATGTCGGCACTGGTCAGGTTGACCATGAGCAGCCGGCCCTCTGTGTCGACCGCGATGTGGCGCTTGCGGCCCAGCACCTTCTTGCCGGCGTCGTAGCCCCTGATTGCCCCGTGTGGCGCCTTGACCGACTGGCTGTCGAGGATGCCGCCGGACGGACTGGCTTCCCGCCCCGCCCGCTCGCGATCCAGCATCAGCGCCACGTCGTGGATCGTGCGGAACAGCAAGAGCCGCACGAAGCGCCGAAACCACCAGTAGATGGTTTGCCAAGGCCCGAAGTGGATCGGCAGCATCCGCCAGCCGCCACCGCTGCGTGCCATGTAGCGAATCGCGTTCAGCACTTCCCGCAGGTCAGACTTCGGCCGGCGCCCCCGCCTTGGCACCTCAGGCAGCAGCGGCTGGATCCGCTGCCACTCCTCGTCGGTCAGGTCAGTGGGATAGCGCTTGGTCTTGCGGGCGATCTCGGCCATCCGGCCACGGCTCTCTCGGGTCCACATCCCGAGTTTCCACCACAGCCCTTCCAGCTCAGCAACCCTTTCTCAAACGGGCTCTTAGCGTGGCGAACACAGCAGACGCTTCAGCAGCCTTCTTCAAATCTTCCATTTTAAGAGGATAGTTTCCCCTGAAGGAGACTTGCACGCCGCTGTTCCTGCATCAGTTCGCTTGGCGTCTGCATCGTACTTGAACGTACATGTCATGACGTTGCCGACGCCGAGGCCTCCATCCCACAACTGTCTATCAACCTGCTCTGCATACTGAATTGGCGTGAATTCTGCACCGGGTGGCAGATTGTCAGGGATATCCTGAGGCGGAGGCGTCTCGCCGGGCTTAAGCAGGTTCGATAACTCAAGATAACCCTGAAATACTCTTCCATCTGGCAGCGAGACAACAAACGTCTCGGCTGTCGGCAGTACCACTCTCCGAGCTTCCACCTTTTGTCCCGTTTCCAACATCTCACCGCTGAACACGATACTGTCGAACATGATCCCCCCGAGCTCGTGGGGCGACAACGTTCCACGTCCCCCCGTTGAAGCGTTAGCACCAACTCGAGTCTCAGTCCACCAGAGGCTCGTCGGACACCTAGCAGTTCCTACGCAGAATCTTAAATAGCCCCTGAAGACGACACGGAACCGATATGTTTATCGCCTCGGAAGTGGAATGTTTGTCAGAATTTTCTGGAAAATATAAGACATCCACGTCTCGTTTCGCTTGAAGTGGTCTTTCTGAGGTGCTTTGCATGAATGCGTCAGGTTTGACCTGGCTGCAGAGGCTACTTTGGAGTTATTCAAAGATGGGTCAGATAAAGGTTCATCAGTACACCGACGGCCCAACGGGACACGTCAACGTCACTCTGATCAAAAACGGAGTGAATCTCGGGACCTACGGTCAAAACAAGAACTACCAAAATAGCGGAGTAATGCTCGAAAATGGAATGCCAGGAAACAGACCTGGAATAACAGTAACATTCACCGTGCCAGATGCTGATGTCCAGAGGGGATATAACTATGCAAATACAGCAGCAATAAGGACATCGCAAGGACAGGGTGAGTATTATATACTTGGGTCAAACTGCATCGATTTTGTTCAGGATGTTCTTATCAAATCAAATACAGGCGTATTTTTGGGAAACCATACGATTGAAGGGACGCTGGTAGATTGGTACGCAGATGAGGCTCCTTGGCTAAAGGAGAAGTACTGGGATCAGCATTCGACAATTGTTAACAGCTGGGACGAATTTTATCAGAAAAAGGTAGAAAAAGTAGATGAAGCTATCAGAAAGTATGATGGAAGTAAATTTGAAGAAGAGCTGAAAGAAATAATTGACGATTTTCGTGCTGAAAGTGTTCTTTCCCCGATTGCGGTGGATCTCGATGGCGATGGATTGGAGACGGTCAGCATCTCCGATTCTCAGGTTGAGTTTGATCTTGCCGGAGATGGAATCCAGCGGAAAGTCGGCTGGCTAACAGGCGACGATGGATTTATCGTGATCGATCGGGATGGCGACGGTTCAATCGTTGACGTCTCGGAGATGTTCGGTGGTGCCAATAGGGGAGAAGGGTTTGGCGAGTTGGCAGCCCTTGATACGAACGGAGACGGCAAGCTCGACGCGGCGGACAGTGAATTCACCAATATCGCTGTATGGCAAGATGCTAACGAGAATGGCGTGACTGATGCCGGTGAGCTTCACACTCTCGCAAGCCTGGGCATCACCCAGATTTCACTTGATTATGTGAGCGAGGATACTTGGAGCAACGGGAACCTCATAGGGGAGGTTGCGAGCGCGACTAAGGACGGTGGGTCTGTTCTGGTGGCGGACATCTATTTCCGCTTTGACTCTACAGCGCAGCACATTGGTGATCGTTTGGTAGCAGTGGGAGATCGGACACCAATAGCGAACCAGCAGATCATGGATAATCCGTCTGTTACCACTCTCGACTCAAACGGTCACGAGGGAGTATTTGTTACCGGGACGTCTGATGCTGACATCGTTGATTTAGATGAAATAAATCTGATCGGCATTCATACCGTCAAGGGCTTTGACGGAGATGACCAGATTGTTGGATCGGATGGCAATGAGATCATCGTTGGAGGGTTCGGTGCGGATATCCTGACTGGAGGTGCGGGTCAGGACACGTTCCAGTTTAGCCGCTTGTATGACTCCGATGATGAGCGAGGCGTCGACACAATCACGGATTTCGATCGGTTTGAAGGCGACAAGATCGACGTTGGACAAGCCTTCGCAGAGTTCTCGTCTAGTCCTGCAGTTTTCATCGGATCTCAAATGTTCGATGAAAGTGAGCCTCAGATTCGGTCATTCATCCGGAGTGATGGGAAGACCGAAGTGCAGGGAAATCTAATTGGGGGTGAGGTGGAATTTCGCCTCGTGTTGAGTTCGTCGGTTACTCTAGCTTCCTCTGATTTTATCGTTGCCTAACAGCCGTGCGTAACATGTTGAGCCAATCATAGAGAATTCGTAAGCCCTCAGCCCCGCTTGGTCCCTGCCACCCTACGATGCGCCGCTGCCGATGACAGGCAGTAGCTGCTTCGAAATAAGAATGCAGAGCGGCCAACAGGGATCTGGCCGACGCGCTCGCGGAGATTGGCTTGGTGCCCCTGCAGCCGCTGCCCATAGGCGGCCTGGAAATGGTCGTGGGAGTGCGGCCGGCGCAGGTGCGCTAAAGCCCATCCTGAACAAGCACCACTACGGTGGCCAAGTGCCTGCCGGCGCCAACGAAATCATGCGCGGCACGCAGTTCGGCGATCCACTTATGGGGCCGCGATGGCGAGCGCGCGGATGCAGTCGCAAATTACCGCCGGCTCCTGTGGCGCAAGAAAGTACCAGCTAGGATTCGCCGATCAGGTCCTCGTGTTCCACGGCCGGAACCCGTGCTGCTGTTGCGCACTGCTGACCTGCCATGCCGACGTGCTGGAGTGGGCGTCCGCGTGGCTGCACAACGTTCACTGGACTAACAATCACCTGATCCGCCCCGGCAAGTCACGGTGATGCCGGATTATTCACCCTGATCCCCAGGCGCCCGGGCGCTACCCGGTCGATACCTCTTTTATGACCAACCGAGAACGAACGCTGCGGGCGCTGATCGCGTCCGCCGGCCTGACCCTCCACGAGCTGCGCCAGTCGGGTGACAGCCACTACCGCGTCGCCGTGGCGGCCCCCGACGGCCGCACGACCGTCCTGTTCTGCGCCAAGACCGGCAGCGATCGATGGGGCGACAAGAACCTGCTGGCCGACATGCGCCGCTTCGCGCGCGGGCAAGTCACGGCGTAGTTGCGCAAATCGGGGTAAGACGATGTATAATCAAATCCGAGTAAACAACACGCCGCAGGGCGCACAACCAGGGACGGATATGGACCACTCCTACAAGCACGCAATCAGCACTAAGAATTACTTAACCCTGATCAAGACCGCAGGCAAGAACCTGCAGCACGTCTGCCACGGCCTGTCCCGCGAGTCTGGCTGGTGGAACGACCCAAAGACCGCCGCGCCGATCGATCCCAAGACCCCGTTCCTCGTGGCCGCCAAGCTCATGCTGTGCGTGACCGAGCTGGCCGAGGCCTGCGAGGGCGACCGCAAGGGCCTGCCTGACGACAAGCTTCCGCACCGCCCGATGCTGGAGGTCGAGTTGGCCGATGCCATCATCCGCTGCTTCGACCTGGGCGGCGCGCTCGGCTTTGATGTTGGCGGCGCCATCACCGAGAAGCTCGCCTTCAACGCGCAGCGCGCCGACCACAAGCCCGAGAACCGCGCGCAGGCCGGCGGGAAGGCGTACTGATCATGGGCTGGCCTCAATACGTCTATATCGCCCTGACACTGATTGGCCTGAGCGTGTCGCTGGCGAACCACGACCAGCCGAAGAAGGGCAAGGAAAACGCCATCCCGACAATCCTGGCTATGGTCCTGGTCTACTACCTGCTCTGGAAGGGCGGCTTCTTCTCCGAGGCTCACCTGTGACTGAGCGCAGCGACCACGACGACCTCGTCGAGTGCCCGGACTGTGGCGGATCGGGCAAATGCTACGGCCCCTGCGCCCTCTGCCAGGGCAAGGGCGGCCTGAACTGGCACACGGGCGAGCCCGTGCCGCTGTCCGACGTGCCGCTGCGCGTCGCCGCCGACAACGACTTCGAAGGAAAGGAATGAGCGACTTCTACATCATCAGCGTGAAGCACACGCGCAGCGACCAGCGTTACATCACGCTGTGGGGTGCCGACGACTGTGGCTACAAGCAGCGACTGAACACGGCGGGCCGCTACACCGAGGACAACGTGCGCGCGCGCCTCGGTTACTACAACTCGGGCAGCAGCACGATCGCCGTGCCGGCCGACGTGGTCGAGCGCCTGGCCGTCGATGGCGACTCCCGCCAGTTCGTCGGCGCCGATCCTGCGCCTGGCGTGCCGCGCGTGCTGCTGAACGTGCGCGACGTATGGTCCGAGCTGATCCTGAACGCGGTCGAGCCGCCGCCGTACAAGGTCGATCCGCAGTACCAGGGCGCGGCCGTCGGCAAGGTGGCATGATGGCCGGCTCGTTCAACATCTGGGAACGCAACCCGGGACGGGCTGGCGACCGCGAGCTGCTGGAGCGCGCCGCGCGCGCCTACGGGTGCCAAGGCCTGGACTGGCGCAACGGCAGCTTGGCCTTCTACTACGACGACCCCGAGACCGGCCGCGAGGAATGGAACCCGCTGCAGAGTCTCGATCAGGCCATGCGCCTGGCTGTGCTCAAGGGCTTTACCGTGAGCACGCGGGCGGGCAGCGGCCACAAGTCCCGCGTCTGGGACCAGTTCGGCGTCAGCCTGTGCACGGTCGGCCACAACGGCGATCCGGTGGCTGCGACCTGCCGGGCGATCGTGGTGGCGGCCTCCGAGGCTCTGGACCGGTCATCATGAGCGGCCAATCCCGCCGCGCCAGCCTTGCCGAGGCTGGCGTCAACATCGCCATCGGCTATGTGGTCGCGATTGCCGCGTAGTGCCTGATCTTCCCGCTGTTCGGCATCCACGTCGGGCTGGCCGAGAACCTGGGCATCGGCGCGGCCTTCACGGTCGTCTCGCTGGTGCGCAGCTACGTGCTGCGCCGGCTGTTCAACTGGCTGCAGGTTCGGCGGGCCTGACGCCGGATTGATAGTCTCGTGCGCGCAACAGCTAAGGCGTTGGGAAACCAGCGCCTTATTCATTTTTGATGATAGAATGGGCGCTCGTCGGGCGTGGTGCCCGTAAATCAAGGAAGGGAATGGACCTTAACATCGAAGCCATGAAGGCGGCCGCGCGCGCGCCGGACCGTAACCCGCCACCGGACCCCGCCGCCGTCCTGGCGCTGATCGAGGAACTGGAGCGGACGCAACGCAACCGCGACATGTGGAAGGGGCAATGCGAGAGGCAGGCCGACGAGCTGCGCCGCATCCACGTCGAGCAGGCCGAAGCCGTGGGGTTCAAGCCGTGAGCTACGTCCCCCATCCTTCGACTATTGCCCACCGCGCCATCGAGCACCTGAAGGGGCTGCCGCCCGGCGGCACGATCGCCACGGGCCCGCTGGCGGAAATCCTCGGCACCGACACTGGCACGATCCTCACCGGCCTGCAGACCGCCATCAAGCACGACGTCGTGGTCCGCGAGCGCATCAACGGCCTGTTCCACTGGCGGATGGCCGATCAGTCGGCCCGCGTGGCGGCCTCGCCCGAGCTGCTGGTGGCCAAGCCGCCCGTGCCCAAGGTGGAGCCGCCCAAGCCCAAGCCGGACGAGCGCCGGTTCGAGGGCGTGGACATCGACGGCCCGCGTGTCCGCCGCCCCGAGCCCGAGCCGGAACCGGCCCCGCCGCCGCCGCCCGCGCCGGAACCGGAGGCCCCGCCGCCCGCGCCGACGCCGGTTGCCGAGCCGGTCGTCGATCCGCTGCCCGTCGAGATGCCACCGGTGGTGCCCGTCGTCGAGGCCCAGCCGTTCCGCTTCTCCTGGTGCAACGACGGCACGATCACGGTGAGCAAGGGCGGCGGCTCGGTCGTGCTCGAAGGCAAGGAATACGACGAGCTCGCGCGCTTCATCTACGTGGTGCGAAACCATCTGTAACGTGCGCTGCGCGCCCGATGTCGTGACCAGATGATGAACCTGTCGAAGCACCGATCCATCGGCCAATCTTCAGGAGAACATCATGCTCGGTTTCGTGTTGGGCGTCGCAGTCACCGCTGCGGCATGGGTATACGAGGCCAGGACTGGCTTCTTTGCCGGCAAGATCAAGGCCCTGCGCGGGTCGTTCGATAACCTCCTGGGCTGACATGGCAGTTTTCGGTCAGCTCTCCCGGGACGAGATCATCCAGGATTTCACGCACTACGGCCTGATCTATGGCTGCGTGCCGGTTTACCTGGGTGATCCCTACGGACCGGCACCGCTCGTCCAGGTGCGCAACTGGTGGCCGGATTGGGTCCTCGATGCGGCCGACGCGATGTTCGGCTTCATGGCGGGCATCCGCCAATCCATCGATCCGACCTGGGAACATCCGGGCTTTCCGATCGCCGTCCTCGGCAAGATTGAGGCGTAGCATGGAACAGCACCGCAACCCCGACGGCACGTACAACGGCGCTGCGGTGCTTTCCGACCTTACCGGCATCCCGCAGGACGGGGTGCGGCAAATATTCGAGCAGGTGAAGGCCAACCACGCCAAGCTGGTCGCCTGCCCATTCCACGACTTCGTCCCGCTGGGAGGTCCGCGCAAGCGCTACCGCTGCCAGAATTGCAGCGGCGAGGTCGATTTCAATGCCTACCACTGGCACGAACAGGGACGTAGGCCACGATGATCAGCGATCAACTGTCATTCTTCTCCGGCGCGGCTGCTGCCGGTGCATTTCTGTCGCTCTGCAACAGGGACACGATTAACGCCGGCTATCTCGCGTTCTTGGCGTGGGCATGCTGGACCGGTCGGAAGCTGCCGCCATGCTGACGATCCCGCCCGCCGCCGCCAGCCGGTTCACCCAGCTATTCTGGCCGCAGCTCGATGCCGCCAGCGAGGCCTGCGCCATCATCGAGGACTTCGCGCCCGCCGACCGCCAGCCGGACGGCCCAATCGACGCGCCAGGCCTCACGCCGGCACAGCGCCTCTACCTGTTCCACCTCGCCCAGCAGATGGCCCTGCGCAATCACCTGGCGCTGGGCGACGCCGACGATTTTCTGGATCGCCTGGCGGCCTGAATCGGCTGCGGTGCGGCGGGCGTCGTGACCGTACTGTGGTGTCATGCGCCCGAACCTCGCCTCCGCCGTGCCGATCCTGTTCCTGAAGTCGTCCTTCAAGGGCCAGCACGGCTATGCCCTCTACGGCCACCCGATGCGGTGGCACAAGATCACCGCCGAGAAGCCTGCGCCCAAGGGCGCGCCGACTGCCGCGCACCCGCTGGCCAGTGGCGAGCACGCGCCGACGCAGCACCTGGCCGAGCACGAGTGGGACCAGCTCAAGCTGCCCGAATCGAACACCAACGCCGGCACCTACAACGGCCAGCTCGCCAAGCTGAAGCAGATGTCTGAGGCCGGGCACGTCACCGGCATTCTGGCGTCCAGCTTCGGCACCAACACCTACGGCAAGAAGCTGGCGGCGGTGGCCAACCACCTGCTCGGGCTGCACGGCAGCGAGCACAAGGTGACGCCAGGCCAGAAGGCCGGCGAGCACCCGGCGGTGCAGACGCGGCCGGCGCCCAAGCCGGATCCCGCGCTGAGCGGCGACGCCTGGTCCTATCTCGGCTCGGCCGCATCGACCGCCGACACCGCGCAGAAGTGGCTGGATGCCAACCCCGGCAAGGCCGACGAGCTGTCCTCCGCCCTGGTCGACAAGGGCAAGCTCGACGTGGCGAAGAAGCTGGGCATCTACAAGCCGCCGTCGTCCGGCCAGCCGCCCGCGCAGGCCCTGAAGGCCCCGACGCCGCCGTCGCTCAAGGACTTCAACTACAACCTGGTCGCCAAGCAGTGGGCGCAGATGTACGAGGCCGGTGCGCACGAAGCGCTGAAGGCCAGCCTGTCCAAGCTCGCCGCGAGCGTGCAGGACAAGCCGAGCCTGGCGGCAGGTTCGGACGGCCTGGCGCTGCTGAAGTACGGCGTGCAGCTCGGCAAGCTGGTCGGCGGCGACAACCCGCTGCAGGCCACCGTGGCGTCGGCCACCGCAGCGCCGAAGGCGGCCGCGCCGGCACCCAAGCCCGCGCCGACGCAGCCGGCCACGCACCAGGCCGCCGCCGCCGTTGATTGGTCCGCGCTTACCCTGCCGGAGTCGAACTCGAACGCCGCCTCGGTCAACAAGAAGGTCGCCGCGCTGAAGGCCGCCGCCGAGAAGGGCGACGTGGCCGCCGTGCAGGCGATAGCGACCGGCAAGAACACCTACAACCTGAAGATCGAGGCGGCGAAGCAGAAGGTGCTGGCGGCGCTGGGCGGCGGGCAGCCACCCGCTGCGCCCAAGGTCGCGCGCGTGTCTGCGACTAGCGCGCCGGCATCCGCTGCGGACAAGTTCAAGGCGGCCCTGGCTGCCGCGACGACGCCCGCTGCCGCGCAGAAAGCCGCGCTCCAGTATGTCGTCGATGCCGGCCAGTCGGCGAACGCCTGGACCACGGCGATCAACAACCTGGGTTTCGCGGGCTTCGATCTCCCCGCCAACAACCTCGCCGCGAACCAGGGCTTCGGCCAGGCGGCGAAGATGCTGGCGGCGCTGGATGACGACGCGCCGGCGGCCATGCCCGAGCTGTCGCTGCACGGCAAGGTCGCAGCGGCTGGCAGCTCCAGCAAGGTCGCCGACCTGCTCTACGCCCACGTCACCGGCAAGGGGAAATCCCCCGAGGCTTTCGACGAGGCCCAGGCGGCCGCCTTCGACCACGGCTACCACGACCACGCCGACAACATCGCCAAGTGGAAGGACAGCACGCATCCGCCTGTGGTGCAGCCGCCAGCGCCTGACCCCGCCCCGGCGCCCGCCGCGAAGATTGGCGTCGACGCCGTCCAGGTCCCCGACTTCGGCCAGGCCGAGGTCTGGGACAAGCGCTATGCGATGATGGCCGAGCACATCAAGCAGTCGGTCCTGGAGAAGGGCAAGCTGGGCTTCAGTGGCGGCCTGGTCACCGTCCACAAGACCGGCTCGAAGGCGGGCGGCTTCACCCTGAAGGTGCCGAACCAGCAGGGCGGGTACTTCAAGGCCTTCGTGGGCGCGGAGTCTACCAAGCCCCGCGTGCAGAAGATGCACGCCTTCCTGCAGGAGCTCCAGGCGGCCGCCGGCAAGACGCCGGCCAAGAAGGCGCCGAAGGTCTCCAACGTCGTGCAGGCCGGCCCGAAGGAAGGCGACACCAAGACCGAGAACGGCGTCCAGTACGTCCTGAAGAACGGCCGCTGGCACAAGGTGCAGGCCGACGCGCCGGCGCCCGAGCCGGCCGACGCCGGTCCGACCGACATCTCGAGCTGGAAGAAGGTCGGCCAGCAGCAGGGCTCGAACCCGGGCGGCCTGTTCGAGGCGCCCGACGGCACCAAGTGGTATTGCAAGTTCCCGTCCAACCCCGAGCACGCCAAGTCCGAGGTGCTGGCCGCCAAGCTCTACGAGGCAGCCGGCGTGAAGGTGCCGTCGCTCAAGACGGTCGAGCAGGGAGGCAAGCTGGGCATCGCCTCCAAGTGGGTGGACGGGCTCAAGCAGGCCGGTCCGGACAAGCTGGCGAAGGCCAGCGGCGCGCACTCGGGCTTTGCCGTCGACGCCTGGCTGGCCAATTGGGATGTGGTCGGCCTGGGCAACGACAACCTGGTGCTCGGCGCCGACGGCAAGGCCGTGCGCGTGGACGTGGGCGGCGCGCTGGAGTTCCGCGCGCAGGGCGGCAAGAAGGAGCTGGCGGCCTCGGTCACCGAGCTCAACACCCTGCAAGACCCGAAGATCAACGTCCAGGCGGCCGCCGTGTTCAAGGGCATCACGCCGCACGACATCGCCGCCAGCGTGGCGAAGGTCGTCTCGGTGCCCGACAGCGTGATCAAGTCGCTGTGCAAGCACTACGGGCCCGGCGACGACGCCGCACGCCTGGCGCTGGCCGAGAAGCTGATCGCGCGCAAGGACGACCTGCTCAAGAAGTACCCGAAGGCGGCCAAGGCCCTGAAGAAGCGCCTGAACCCTTCGTCGCTGCCGGTGGACCCGGCGCGCCTGCCGAAGGCGCACGACTTCGCCAACTGGAACGGCCCGGGCAAGGGCCTGTCCTCCAAGGACCACGTCAACGCGGCCAACGCCGCCGTCGAGCAGGAGATGTTGGCGCTGGCCGCTGCCGGCAACCTGCCGGCGCTCAAGGCCTTCCAGTTCCACTCCCTAGACAAGGAGACCGGGCAGGCCACCGGCGCCGCGCACCCGATCACGCAACACCCGTCCAAGCACGTCGTGCAACTGCACATGGACCTGGTGCAGATCCTTGACGAAATCGCCAACCCGCCCGAGCCGCTGAAGCTGTTCCGCTCGACGGACGTAAGCAGCGTGGAGGCGCTTGCCGATGCCTTCCCGTCGCAGCCGTTCGGCACGACCGTCGCAAAGGTCAAGTCGAACGAGAAGCTGGGCTTCTGGGTCGCCATGGGCCAGGTCTCGTCGGTCGAGCACCTGCGGCCCAAGACGGTCTCGCACCTGTCGTCGGCGGCGATCGCGGCGGCCAAGCAGAAGTTCCAGGAGGCGTCGCCGCTGGCCAAGCACTTCGTGCAGTCGGTGCAGGCGTCGGGCTCCTACAACGACCTTTTCCGGCAGGGCAAAGAAAAGGACCACACCGGCAACAAGCTGTCCGACGTCGCGCAGGCCGCGCTGGAGTTTGCGACCAGCCAACCGGAAGGAACCACCGTCTATCGCTGGCAGAACATGTCGGATGAGATGGTGAAGAAGGTTCTCCAGGCACCCGAGGGCACCGTATTTCAGGCGACGGGGCCGATGTGCACGTCGTATGATCCAACGGCAACGTCGCACTTTGGCAAGCATCGCGTGGTAATCCGTTACGCCAAGGGCGCCAAGGCCGTTGAGTCGTTCGGGTCCGGAGCATTCAAAGGTGAGAAGGAAATCACCACGCTGCCCAACTCGCGGTTCGTCGTGCTGTCGCGCCAGATGACTAATGGCCGCCTGGAACTCGAGGTCCTCATGCTCCCGCCCGACTTGGGCATTACTCAAAAAAGCGCGTAAAATATGACCATGGAAAAACGTGAAATCGAAGGCTCGCCGGAGCGTGCAGCCGATCGCGGGAGGGGCGAAGATCTCGGCTTCCCGACCGGCGATGTCCGGCCCTCGCTTGGCGATCCTGATGTGGTCCGTGGCCTGGTGCAGGACTTCGGCCAGGCGGTCGTCGGCGTGCGCGCCGACTACAACGGCGGCAAGCTCACCGGCGAGCAGGCCCAGGACAGCATCAAGAAGCTGGCGCAGGCCTACGGCGACAAGTTCATGGGTCGCGACGCGCGCTTCGCGGCGCTGCCGTGGAACTCGCCCGAGCATCTGGGCCAGCGGATCAAGCATGCCGTGCCGGATACCGGCGACACCGACCCGGGCGCCGCGCTGTTCCTGGCGCTGGCGGCGTCCTTGATCGACGTTGCCATCCAGTACGAGAACCAGAAGCTGTCCGACCCTGCTGCCAAGGCGCACGTGCAGGACGCCATCTCCAGCGTGTCCACGCTGCTGCTGGGCACGCCATGACGGGTCCGATCCTGTTCGTGAAGGCCTACGTCCCGCCGCATCTGCGCGGCGGCCATCAGGTGAAGGGCTACCATCGCCGCGATCGCCCGGGGCACAGCCAGCCTGCCAAGGTGGTGCACCACACCGAGCTCGACCACCACGGCGAGCCGGTGAAGATCCACCAGCCGTCCACGCCCACGCCGCTCGCCGCTTTCGGCGATCCCAAGGCGGTGGCCACGGTCGTCCCTGGTGGTGAGGTTCCGGCGCAGCTCCACGGTGTGCTGTTCGAGCCGTGGGCCGACCACCCGACCACGGCCGAGGGCTGGGACTACGTCGACGGCGTCAACGACGACCTCGATGAGCCGCCCATCCACGCGCCGAAAGGCAAGGCAGTCGCTTCTGGCGTGGTGATCGAGGAACCCGACGGCCGCGTGTGGCTTGTAGCGCCGACCAACGGGTTCGGCGGCTACAAGGCTTCGTTCCCGAAGGGAAACGCGGAGCCGGAATTGTCGCTGCAGGCCAATGCGATCAAGGAAGCCTTCGAGGAAACCGGATTGAAGGTAGAGATCACGGGCCTTGTCGGGGACTTCGAGCGCACTACCTCCGTGGCGCGCCTGTATCTGGCCAAGCGGATCGGCGGCACGCCGGCGCGCATGGGCTGGGAATCCCAGGCTGTGCACTTGGCACCCAAGGACAAGCTGTACGGCCTGCTGAACATGGCGACCGACCACGGGCCCGCTGAGGCCATCGGCGCCGGCCCGAAGCCGCCGCCTCCGCCCAAGCCGCCCAGCCAGACGTATCCAAAAAACCACAAGTCCGGCATGTTATTTTAGGTGACAGAAGAAACCGAGCCGATTTAGACGACCCTTGCTCAAATTTGAGTATACTAAGACTTTCCATCCAGGGTCCTCAAAATGTGGTTCTGCCTAAACAACGGTTTCCTCTCGGTCGTCGCTCCTGCCGATAATCTTGAAGGTGAATTCTTGCTGGTTCGCGCTCGCCGGCAAGGTGATATTGAGCGTTATTTTCCCGGAGCCAAGGTCGAGCGTCGTCCGGAGCGCGATTACTTGTTCCGTGCGCTAGTCCCGCGCGAGGAAGTGGCGGCTGTGATCGCCGCCGAGATCGCGGGTATCAACTACAACAACTTCAAGAACTCGGTGTGCGACGACCGCCTGCACGGGGCCTACTCCCGTGTGTGGAGCACAATGGCTGCCTTGCAGCCCACGCCGCCTTACTCGGGCACCCGTGGCCGCCGCCGCCCCGCTCAATTGGCGTTCCCCAAGGGGACTGAATGAGTTCGAGATAGCGGGCACACGCGGTTCTTCGGACCGACATCGTGACCACACAATGGGGCCGATCCAATAGATTGGCCCCACTACCATGCAAAAGTGCATCCTGCTGTTCGGCGCGTGCGCCGCGATCGGCGAGCTGACCAAGTCCATGCCCGCCGGCGACAACCGCCCGCCGGCTCCCCCCGCCGAGCAGCCGGCCAAGCCTGACGGCGACCCGATTGACCGACACCACAAGCAGGCCGCTGCCGACTTTGCAGGGTGGGCTGAGCATCCTGAGCTTCCCGATCACGTGAAGCAGGCAGCGGCAGAGCAGCGGGACCGTCTGCTGGACGCTAAGACGCCGGAGCACAAGCGCAAGGCGCTCAAACATGTCCACATGGACCTGGTCGGGATGCACCAGGACGAGGACGTGCCGAGCCATGTCAGCAAGCAGATGCTCGATCGGATGCAGACCATCCACGTTGCCCTTAAATAAAGTTCTCTCACTTGCCGGGGCCAATCCAGTTGTGGCCCTGCCTGTTCCGGCGAGACTTTTCTATTGGGGTGCCGCCTGTCAACTTAGTTGTGCGCGGTAACAACCGCTTTGCGGGACAAAGCTGCCGCTCACTGAGCCTTTGTGGTTTTCCGCCAGATGCCAACGGCCGTGCTCATGACCAGAACCGCAGCCAGAGCGATCACACCAGCAAATGCTTGATCAAAGGCCGCGCGCGCCAACTCGATTAACTGCGCCGCCCTTGCCTCGTCGAGTGCGTCTGCCGCCAGGAGCGCCTCATCGAGGCTGTCGGCCACCGTGGCCGCCAGACCTGCGGGAACGCTTATGGCGCTGGTGTAGAGCGCTGACATCACACTGCCCAGGATCGCGATGCCGAACGCTCCACCGAGCTCAAAGGACACTTCTTCGATGGATGCTGCCATCCCGGCACGATCTTCGGGAGCAGATAGCATGATCACGCTGGATGCGGCTGTCATCGTGGCACCCACGCCAAATCCCATCACGGCCAGCATGGACAGCCAAAACCAGGCCGACCCGTGATAACTGAGCAAATATGCTACCAGTGCTACACTTGTCAGCGTCATGGCCGACGCCAGCACTCGCATTGCCCCAAGTCGCGGCAGCGCCAAGCCCGTCAGCGGTCCGGCGACAAAGGACGCGGCCGGGATTGGCAGGATCATCAGCCCGGCCTGTAGCGGTGACAGACCCAGCACCAACTGCAGCCGCTGGCTAAAGACCAGTTCCACGCCGATCAGGGCTGTAGACGCCACAAGTGCCGCCACCACACCAGACGTAAAGCGGGCGTTGCGAAACAGCGAGAAGTCGATCAGGGGGCTTGCGCTTGCTCGCTGACGGCGCACGAAGGCCGTCATGGCACCGATGCCGATGACGAGGATGACACCCGCATTCAGCCAGGACGGCTCGCGCTTGCTCGCCTCCTTGATCGCATAGACGATCCCCACCAGCCCGACCATGACCTGCACCGAGCCGATCAGATCAAAGGGATGGGCCTGAGCGGGCCGCTTGTTGCCCAGCACGAGTGCTCCAGCGAGCAGGGCGAGAAGGACGATAGGAATATTGATAAGGAAGACCGACCCCCACCAGAACCATCCGAGCAACAGCCCGCCTATGACCGGTCCCAGGGCAGCGCCACCCGAAGCAACAGCAGCCCAGATCCCGATGGCAAGCGCCCGCTCCTTCTCGTCGGTGAACGTTAGGCGGATCAGCGACAGGGTTGCGGGCATCATCATGGCTGCTCCGACCGCCAGCACGACCCGGGCAGCGACAAGCGCCGCAGGAACTGGAGAGAACGCCGCCCCCAGCGAACCTGCTCCGAAGACCACTAGACCAGCTAGGAACATGTGCTTGTGGCCGAAACGATCGCCCAAGCCGCCCAAGCCTGGCAGCAACCCGGCCACCACCAACGGATAGGCATTCACGATCCAAAGCTTCTCGGTCGCTGTGGCGGCGAGATCGTGGGTTAGCCGCGGCAGCGCTGTGTAGAGCACCGTCATGTCGATGACGATCAGGAAGAGGGCGCTCGACACGATGATCAGAACGAGCCAGCGGTTGTGGGAAGGCATACCATGCTCTTTGGAGTGGGTGAGCGCGCACTCGCATTAATGATGCGCTGCATATAAATACGTTCGTACCGTATTGGAAGGGTGGGAATGGCTGGACGACCCCGCAACATCGACCGTGACGTGCTGCTCGATGCGGCTGAAGCACTGGTGCTGAAGAGCGGTGCGGCAGCGCTGAGCTTTGAGGCTGTGGCGAAAGCGGCCGGTGTGACCAAGGGTGGGGTGCAATATGCCTTTGGGACGCGCGACAACCTCATCCGGGCCATGATCACGCGGTGGGGCGAGGCGTTCGACGCCGATGTAGCCGAACGAACGGGGCCGGACCCTTCGCCCCGTGCGCTGATCCGGGGGCACTTGGCGGCGACACGCGATGCGGACGAGGCGGATCATTCGCGATCGGCCGTAATGATGACGATGCTCCTGCAGCATCCCGATCAGCTGTCGGATACACGCGACTGGTATAACTCACGTCTTGCCGGTCTTGATCTGGCGAAGCCAGACGACCGTCAGGTGGCGTTAGCCTTTCTGGCCGGCGAAGGGGCCTTTTTGCTGAAGGCCTTCGGACTGATGGACCTGAGCGATACGCAGTGGAAGACGCTGTTTGAGGATATGCTTTCTGCCACAACATCAACTCCACCGGAGGCAGGGTTTCCTGAGCCTTGATCCTCGCGCCGGTGTCGTGACTGTCGCAACGGGCTCAAAGCGGCCTTTGCAGGCTGACTCCCAGATTGGGTCATACCACAGGAGATGTTATGCGCAACGCGGTTAGTCCCGGCAGGTGTTTTGCTCCTCTTCGGAGTCGGCACAAACGCTGCTTCATGATGGGGTCGGAAGGAGAGGCATCCCGTTCTTTTTTTTGTCGTGACCGCATCCTGTCGCCATGGGAAGTGAGATCAAGATCAGGCTGCCGGAGCCGCACAAAGCCCAGCAGAAAGCGCTGGCGCGGGCCGGGCGCTTCAACGTCGTCGCCATGGGTGAGCAGGGCGGCAAGACCACGCTCGGCATCGAGGCGCTGCTGGCCGGGTCCAAGGGCGCGCTGCGCGGCTTCCTCACGGCCTGGTTCGCCGAGACGGCGGCCGATCTGGTGGAGGTCAAGCGCCAGGTCCTGCGCACCGTTGAGCCGCTGATCAAGCGCCGGCCGAACGCGCGGCGCGTGGAGCTCACCACGGGCGGCCTGATCGACTTCTACGCCCTCGACGAGAACAAGCTCGAGACCTTCGAGCAGTACGGCACGGTCGTGCTCGACGACGTGGCTCGGGTCGACGGCCTGCTCGACCTGTGGGAGGACCTGGTCCTGCCGGCGCTGCGCCAGCATGGTGGCCAAGCTTGGCTGCTGTCGGTGCCCTTCGGCAAGAAGAACGCCTTCCACAAGCTCTACCAGATGGGCCGCGAGGATCCGGACTGGTCGTGCTGGCAGTTCAGCAGCTTCGCCAACCCGCACCTGCCGGCCGAGATGTCCGCCGAGGCTGAGAAGGTGACCGAGCCCGAGCGGCTCCAGCGGTTCGAGGCCGAGTTCCTCGAAGTGGCCATCGAGCTCACCGACGCGCAGCGCATCATCGGGCCCGAAGAGCGCTTCATCGACTGGTGCGAGCGGCTCGAGCAGGACGGCCTGAAGGTGGACGGCCACCCGTTCTCGCTGTCGGACCGCCCGGCCATGCGGTTCGTCTACGAGCTGATCCCGTCCACGATCGAGGAAGCCTACGAGCGCACCGACGTCATCATGAAGTGCACCCAGGTCGGCTTCACGGTCATGGAGATGCTGGCCATGATCTACCTGGCGCTGCGCTTCGCGCCGGCCAAGATCGGTATGTTCATGCCCTCGCAGATGCTGGCGTCCGGCAAGTCGAGCGAGCGGTTCATGCCGATCGTGAAGACCGTGCCCAGCGTCTACCGGATGATGACCGAGAAGAACGCCTCGGGCGGGCGCGGCGGCGAGGGCAACGTGCTGATCCGCAACCTGGGCCCGTCGCGGTTCCACTTCCTGTGGACCTCGGGCAAGACCGCCACCGAATCCTTCCCGATGGACGTCGTGTCCTTCGACGAGGTGCAGGAGATGGCGATCGCCGACATGGAGAAGACGCAGGAGCGTCTGTCGGCGTCGTTCCTGAAATACACCCTGATGGGCTCTACGGCCAACTGGCCGGATAGCGACATCCATTTCTGGTACAAGAAGGGCAAGCAGTACCAGTTCCACACGCTGTGCCCGCACTGCGGCACCCACCAGGTGCTCGACGAGCACTTCCCGCAGTGCATCGGCTACGACCCCGAGGCGCCCAAGCGCGTCACCCGCCGTGGCGAGCCGAACCTGCCCGGCGAGTACCGCTACCGCTGCCACGAGTGCCAGGGCTGGATCGACGACCCCCAGCAGGGCGAATGGCGCGCCAAGAACCCCGACGCCGAGATCCGCTCGATCCACTTCCCGCAGTTCCTGTCGCCGACTATCTCGCCGCGCAACATGATCGAGGCGTACCACAACGCCGACGACATGAAGAACTACTTCAACCGGAAGCTCGGCAAGCCGTACACCGACCCCAGCCAGGTCCCGGTCAACTTGGAGATGCTCAACACCTGCGCCGAGGAAGGCATGGCGCGCGGTCTGGTCTGGAAGACGCGCGCGCGCGGCACCTTCATGGGCATCGACCAGATGGGCAACTTCATTGTCGCGATCATCAAGGAGCGGCTGCCGGACGGCAAGCAGGCCGTCGTGCACATCGAGTACATCTTCATCAGCCCGACGAAGGATGACCCGGATGCGTCGCCGTGGCGGCGGTGCGACGAGCTCATGGTGCAGTACGGCGTGCAGTCGTGCGTCCTGGAGACGCTGCCCAACTATGACAGCGCCAAGAGCTTCGCGCGCCGGCACCACGGCAAGGTGTTCCTGGCGGGCTACGGCAACATGGATGGCGAGATGCTGGTCTGGGGCGACACCCCGACCAGCAACGCTTCGGATCGGCGGACCGCTGATGAGGCACTCGACCGCTACACCGTGCGCCTGGACCAGTACAAGTGCATGCAGGTGTCGATGGCGCGCTTCGCCAAGAAGCTCTGCCTGTTCCCGGATCCGGCGGGCCTGGTGCAGGACTACACCGAGAAGGGCGAGACCAAGCCGGTGCCGGTCTGCAAGGATGTGGCCTTCTTCCACTTCACCCGCACGGCGCTGATCGCCGAGAAGGACGAGGAAGAAAAGAAGTACAAGCGCCGCGTGGTGAAGGTCGGCATCGACCCGCACACCAGCTACGCCAACATGCTGTGCGACGTGGCGTGGGCGCGCGCGCACGGCACCGGCTTCTTCCTGATGCCGCAAATCGATGAGAAGCCTGTGCAGATCACGCGCGGCGCCGGATCGGCCGTGCTGGAGACCATGCCAAGCGCAGCGCGGCAGGTCCTGCAGCAGGATGACCTGTCGGGCGAGGTGTGCGGCCGCTGCACGGCGTTTGATGCCCAGCGCGGCTACTGCAACGAGCGCGTCGTGCTGGTGCGCCCGGGCGATCCCGGCTGCTTCCAGTTCGTGGCGAAGGACTGGTAGGTCAGGCGGCCGCCTGCTGGGCCTTGGCGCGCGACTTGCGGTAGTAGGTCGCGTCGGCGCGCTTGCGGTGGTAGCGCGCCATCTGGTCGGCCGACCTGCAGGTCCGGCACCAGCCATCCAGCTTGCCCTGCTTGTCACGCGGGGCGAAGTTGAACAGGTCGGCAGTCATTTCCTCGTCGCACTTGGGGCAGCGTTTCATCTTCATGCCACCACCCCGGCCTGGGCCCTGGCGATCTCGATGAGGCGCGGGTCGGCCTGGGTCAGCACGTCCAGCAGGAGGCGCTTTTCCTCCAGGTAGGTCACCGCGAACTTCGGGTCGTGCATGACGATGCTGCTGGTGTTGCTGATGAGGTCGGCGACCTTGATGGTCTGGACCCATGCCGGCGCACCAGACAGCCGCCGGCGCGAGGCCGCCTTGCGCTCGGCTCGATTGCCCTGCTCCAGGTCGGACAGCAGCAGCACGCCGGACAGCACGCGCAAACCGAACTTGTCGGCCAGGGTCTGGTCGGGCACGCCCTGGTCCTCGATGCAGTCGTGCAGCCAGGCCGTGGCGATCATGGCGTCGTGCAGATCACCGGGCGCCACCGTGGCGACGATGCCGGCCACCTCGGCCAAGTGATCGGTGTAGGGGTTGTTGGTGTACTTGCGGCGCTGGTCCTGGTGGACCTCGCGCGCGAACTGCATGGCTCGAAAGGCAAGGTTCATCATTTCTCCTTGGGCAGGGCTGGATGGCAATGATTGTGCCTCAAAATTGAGCAACATGCCGGATGCTTACAAATTAGTCTTCGGGCGTCGTGACCTTATGCTGTTGCCATGACCGATACTGCCCGCGCTGTAGCCGCAAACCCTGACGCGCCCGCCGATGAGCGGTTCGACGCGACTGCCGAACGGCAGCGCGAGTTCCTGCCGTCTTCCGTGCCCGACATGCTGCCGCTCGTGCAGTACGTGGCCGAGCAGTATGCGGAGCAGCAGGGGATGGAGAAGGCCCTCACCCGGGCCAAGGTGATCCCGTTCCCGTCGCGCGCCGCCGAGCAGAAGAAGGCCGGCATGCAGTCGGTCTTCCTCGACGACCGGCGCATCAACATCCAGGGCGAGTGGTTCGACCGGCAGTCGAACTTCTCGTTCGACGCCATGCGCAACATGGTCGTCCAGACGCCGGTGCTGGCCTCGGTGATCAAGACCCGCCAGCGCCAGGTCAAGCGCTTCTGCCGGGTATCCGAGAACGGCAAGGGCCCGGGCTTCCAGATCAAGCTGAAGGACCCCAACGGCAAGGTCGGCAAGACCCAGCAGGATGAGATGCTGGCGCTGAGCGGCTTCTTCACCAACTGCGGCTGGGAGAGCAACCCGCGCCGCCGCATGCGCCTGCGCCGCGACAACTTCTCGAACTTCATGGCCAAGCTGGTCGAGGACAGCCTGATCATGGATTCGGCCGCCATCGAGACCGAGTACAAGCGCAACCGCGAGCTCGGCATGGATGGCATGTACGCCGTCGACGGCGCAACGATCCGGCTGTGCAGCGAGCAGGGCTACCAGGGCGATGATGAGCTGTTCGCGCTTCAGGTCATCGATGGGCAGATCCGGGCCGCCTACACCTACGACGACCTGATCTATGTGCCGCGCAACCCGTCCACCAGCGTGCTGGCGGGCGGCTACGGACAGTCGGAGACCGAGCTGCTGATCCGCACGGTGACCGGCTTTTTGAACGCCTTCACCTACAACACCCGTTACTTCGATTCGAACTCGATCCCGAAGGGCCTGCTGCACCTGCACGGCGACTACTCGCAGGAAGACCTGGCGGCCTTCAAGCGCATCTGGAACGGCATGGTGCGCGGCATCAACAATGCCTGGGCGCTGCCCGTCATGGTCTCGAAGAACAGTGAGTCCAAGGCCAGCTTCGAGAGCTTCAACAACGACGTCAGCGACGTGTTATTTGGCAAGTGGATGACCTTTTTGACTGCGATTATCTGCGCAGTCTACGGGATGTCACCCGACGAGATCAACATCGAGAGCTTCAGCACGGGCGCTTCGACTTTGTCGGGCAGCGACACCGAGGAAAAGCTCATCAGCTCGAAGGACAAGGGCCTGCGCCCGCTGCTGGCGCACTTCGAGGACCTGTTCTCGGACTACGTCGTGTCGGACTTCGGCGACCAGTACGTGTTCCGCTGGACCGGCCTGGATGACGAGGACCCCAAGACCGCCTGGGACAAGTTCGTGTCCACCGCCACAGTCAACGAGGCGCGCAAGGCCCAGGGCCAGGACCCGGTCAAGGAGACGTGGGGGGATGCACCGCTGAACCCGGTGCTGGTGCCGGTGTGGCAGGCGGAGAACCAGGCCAACAGCGAGGACTTCGGCGACCCCGACGAGGATACCCCGCCGGGCGGCGAGTTCGGCGGCAGCGATGCCGACGGCGACCCGAAGGGCGACGACCAGGCGGACCAGCAACAGGATGACGCCGCCGAGCCCGCCGATGACGGGCCGGACCTCGCCAAGTCGTTCGGCCTGCCGGTGTTCCGGATCGAGGTATGAACGAGAAGCCGATGCCCACCGGGCAGCACCCCAAGCGCGCCGGCGTGCACCGTGGCGACGAGGTCTACTACGACCACCCGCGCGGCGCGCGCTCGGGCACCGTCCTGGCCCACGGCGAGCACGGCTGCACGATCCAGTGCGGCAAGCAGCGCCACAAGGTGAAGTGGGACCGAATCCTCGGCCACAAGAAGCGCTCCGAGCAGCACTACGCCGTGGTCGAGGATGGCGAGGACGGCATGGTGGTGGCCGACAAGGCCGGCCGCCGTCGCTTCATCGGCACCGTGCCTGATCAGACGCCGGAGCGGGTAATTGTGAAGTCGTTCATGGCCGACAGAAAATAGTAGTGGTTGCTCTATTTTGAATAATACTGTGCTACTATCCGTTTCGCGGTGTAGCGCAGTTGGCAGCGCGCCGGGTTCATACCCCGGAAGTCGAGGGTTCAAGTCCTTCCACCGCAACCAATTCCCCTGTTCGTCGCTTTGCTGCAGTTGGCCCGGGCCGGGTTGGGGCAGCAAGGTGACAACCAACGCCTCCCCCGTGAGCGCATAGACCCGGAAACCGGCGAGCGCAGGCGCAGCGCAATCCGCATAAGTTGTCGCCCAGAACCCCGCTTCGGCGGGGTTTTATTTTGGTTCCAGGAATTTTGCGACGATTTGTAATTTATTGAGCGATGATCGACGCTTATCGCGAATTCGACGCAACAATATGTGCGGCAATTTTGCCATTCATCTCCAAGGACTATTATGTCTCTCGTCAGCGAGCCGTTCAACGGCTCTGGTATTGGCAGTGAAGTCGTCGGCATCCAGGGGAACATCACGGTGTGGAACGGAAAGCGGGTCGGTTTCCGCTACCGCGCCCGCCATGACGGCGCCCTGAAGTCGGTGTCCGTCCACGTGAAGGGCGAGATCGTGGCGGGCGTCACCCCCACGACGTCCTCGTCCGGTGCAACCTATGGCTATGGAACGCGCGGCAACCTGCGCGCCCGTGTTTACGCCGACAACGGCAGCGGCTCGCCGGATCTGAGCAACGAAGTGGCGCGCTCGGCGAACAAGACCGGCCTGCCCTCGGACAACACGGTTCTGACCTTCGACCTGTTTACCCCGGGATCCGGCACTACCGGCCTCGGCACCGGCCGCTTCACCCAGGTCGCCGGACAGCGGTACCACGTGCTGTTCGAGAACGACGCCGCCAACAACCACCTTAATTTCTCGTCCGTGAACTACGCGCACTGCCGCCACGGCCCGCGCATGGTCACGCCCCGTCAGCCCTGGAGCCCATACTTCGACGACGAAATCTCCTGGACCTTCATGCCTGGCGACACGCCGGCCGAAAGCCCACGCCACCAGCCCAGCTTCCAACTGGAGGTCGAGGTCTCCAACCCGGTGGTGCATTGGGGGCCGATCAACATGTTGACCCACACGAACCTGGAGCAGGCGACGGGCAGCGCCATCGGCGGGATCTACCAGATCAACGCCGCCAACGGCCTGATGCTGCGCCAGAAGTTCGCGGTGCCCAAGGACATGTCAATCAGCAAAGTTCGCATCATGCCCGCCTGGTTCGGTCCGTCGAACGGTACCGGCAACCTGCTGGTCAGGCTGAAGAACTCGTCCGGCACGGTGCTCGCCACCGCCACCTACACGCCGGCCGACGGTATGTGCGTTGGCAGCACCTACAAGAACCCGTGGAGCGACTCCACGGCCATGCCCGACCCGCTCCAGTTCGTGGACAAGAGCTTCAGCTCGACGGTCAACCTGTTGGCGTCGGCCTCCCACTACTTCCTGGAGTTCTCCCAGGCGTCGGGCGGCAACATCACGTGGTTCAATGCGGTCCACGAGGATGCGGCCGAGAAGGGCTACTTCGACGGCCGGACCGATCCGGCTCCGGAAAGCTGGGCGCCCACGCCAGCTCTGGCGGCTGTCGCCCAGGCCGAGTGGTCGAAGGACGGCGGCTCGACCTGGCAGGTCTGCTCGATCTGGAACGCCTCGACCTCCAACGCCAACGAGGTACGGGCGCGCATCCTCCCTTAAAAAGGGAGCCAGGGCGAAAAATTACCTTTACGTAATGATTTGCCCAGGTTAGGACGCATGTGTGTCCGGGCGGCTTCTTCTTGGTGCTCTCGCCCGGACACCTCTCAGACCCTGACCTGTGTGTGTTCGTTTTCCATAGTTGTGCCTTGCGATCGTCACTTCGATGGCGATCGCGTTGTTTCAGCTTTCCTCATCTCGACTTCCATTCTCGCGCCGCTCAGCCATCCCCCCAAGCTGAGCGGCGTTTTTTTGTCGTGACGCCACCATGGCTTTGCCAACAACAGCCATGTGCGGGCGCCCAGCCGGCGGTGGCGCGTAACACCGGCAGCAGGCCATGCGGCAGCCTCCGGGCGCATCCTCCCCGCAGGGGCCTGCCGGCAGCGGCCCGGCGTTTCATCGTCGGGCCGCCGTCGTGATTGCATGCTCTGTCCATGGGCATCTTCCTCGACCTCATTCACCTGTCGCCGGAGCAGACCGATCGCGCGATCGGCTACATCCTCAAGGCTGTGCACGACCATGATGGCGATGGCGACGAGCCGCACGAGTCGCCGTTCATCCGCCGCCTGATCCAGCTTTTCATGGAGCGTGGCTTGCAGCGCATCGACGCCGTCCAGTCCGAGCTGTCGAAGTGGCAGGCCGGCAAGTACCTCGCCAAGGGCGCTGAGGTGCCGCTCAAGCCGCCGGGCGCCATGGTTCGCTGGAGCGAAGCTGAGCTCGACCTCGTGCGCATCTACCTGCGCGCGCTGCCGCCCGAGGCCTGGACCCTGGCCGACCACATGATGCTCGTGGACTTCCTATTCCAGCGCTACCTGCCGGTCGACGACCTGCGCACCGAGGCCGAATGGATGGCCACGCGCTCGTCGCTGATGGGCAAGGTGCAGGCCAACTTCGACCGCGAGCCATCGCTCAAGCAGGCCGACGTCATCCTGGCGGCGCTGCCCAACACGGCAGCCCAGGCCGCCGAGCAGTTCCTGCTGTCGCCCATGCAGCAGGCCGTGCTCGAGATCGGCCAGGCCAAGGCCGCCGAGTACGTGACGCGCTTCTCCGACGAGGCGCGCGCCAGGCTGCGGTCGGTCATCATGAAGGACGCCGAGCAGAAGATGCTGTCCGTGCGCGGCGTGCCGGACTCGGCGCTCCAGACCAAGCTGCTCGACACCTTCGCCACGATGAACCGCGACTGGCAGCGCATCGCCGTCACCGAGGCCGGCAACAACGCGCTGGTGGGCTTCATTGCCAGCCTGAAGCCCGGCACCAAGGTGCGCCGCGTCGAGCGCTACGTGAACGTCTGCCCGAACTGCCGGCGCATCGACGGCAAGGTCATGACCGTGGTGGACCCGGCCGACCCGAACAAGAATCCCGACACCGACATCTGGGTCGGCAAGGACAACTTCGGCCGCTCGGCCTCGCCGAAGAAGCGCGTGGGCGACGAGCTCGTGGACCGCACGCCCGATGAGATGTGGTGGATCCCGGCCGGCCTGATGCACCCGAACTGCCGGGGCCGCTGGGTGCTGGCCGAGCCCGACGCCCACCCCGGCGATGACCCCGAGTTCGCCGCCTGGCTGCGCGAGCTGCTCGATCCCAACAAGGAGACGGCGTGATCCTGTTCCTGAAGGCGCACCACGGCGCCATGGCGGCCGGCTGGACGCCGCCCACGCAGGCCCAGGCCGACGCCGGCAACTACCTAAAGCCGCGCATCCGCTGGAACGGGTTGGAGATCGCCATCGAGAACCCGGCCGGCTCCACCCGATCCGGGCAGGACCGCAACGGGAACCGCTGGTCGATCACCGTGGCGCACCCCTACGGCTACGTCGTGGGCAGCATGGGCGTCGATGGCGACCCCGTGGACGTTTATGTCGGGCCGGATGCGGCGGCGCCGATGGTCTACGTGATCCATCAGCGCCGCGTAGGAGATTGGGTGGCCTACGACGAGGACAAGTGCATGATCGGTTTCGGCAGCGAGGATGAGGCGCGCCACGCCTTCCTGCAGCACTACAATGATCCACGCTTCCTCGGGCCGATCACGGCCATGCCGGTCGATGAGTTCGTCGCCAAGGTGCGCGCCACGCGCGAGCGGCCGGCGATGATCAAGGCCGTCATCTGCTGACCTGGCGGCGGTACTGGCCCGGTGTGCAGCCCAGGACGTGCCGGAAGGCGTCGTTCATGTGGCTTTGGCTGGCGAAGCCGCTCGCAAAGGCGACGTCGGCGAAGGACCGCATCTTGCCGTCCCGGATCAGGCCCTGGGCCCGGAGAACGCGCCGCTCAATGATAAACCGGCGCGGGGGAATGCCCACGACATGCTTGAAGGATCGGGCGAAATGGTAGGGGCTCAAATGGGCCACGCCTGCCAGCTCGGCGATCATCATGGGCTCGGCGAGATTCGCCTCGATGTACTCCACCACGCGGTGGATCCGATCGTGAAGCGGTCGGTCGTCGCTTGGTGGCGGCCGATCCACGTACCAGCCACCGGTCCTGGTCACCAGTGCGTTTGTCAGGTGATCAACCAGCACCTTGTCGTCATCGGCGTGGCTGGCGAGCATCACCGCCCGCGTCAGGTGCGCGGCCAGCGGGTCGTCCACGTTGAGCATCTCCCGCACATCGGGAGGGCGCGGCCTGCAAAATGTCTTCCGGTATATCTCGTCCGGAATGCCTAACTCGACAAAGCGAACGTCCTCCTGTGAGCCTGCCTCGACATCGAACCGCATCCCGGCGGGGATGAAGGTGGCCTTGCCGGCCTGGTAGGTGACGGGTTGCGGCGGCCCTTCGATGCCAATCTTGCCATCGAAATCCACCAGCGGGAGGAATAGTTTGTTGTGGTGCGGGTACTGGAAGGTGCCAGTACGGGTCTTCACGCGATGTATCGCCACGAGTCCATTGTGGAACACCACGGACCTTGGCCCTCGAGTAGGCACCGAAACCTCCTTCGGGTTACGTAACCCGCAGATCACCTGCGTGGTTTCGCTCTTGGTTACGGCCTAACTATTTGATAAGTATACGAAAATCCGATTCTGTAACCGTGAAACCAATTTTTCGGGAAACAAAGATGTATAGACGTTGTGCGCGCGGGTGTGCGCGTGTGCGTGCGCATGCGCGCACGATGCGCATGATGTATATCTATAAATAATAATAAACTGGTTACATGGTTATATTTATATATAACATCATGATTTAATTGAGATTTCCGCGTAACTAAAAACGCAACCTGACCGCAACCGTCCGGTTGCAGTAACCGGGGGTGGGGCTGGCCGCGTCGTGACCGCTGGATCGACGTTAGAATCCCAGCATGAAAATGCTGCATATCGTCCCTCGAAGCGTCGCGAAGGCGCGCGGCTATCGCCTCTACTGCACTGGTGAGGCTTGCTTGCGAGGGCACCTGTGCGAGCGATTCACCGTGAACAAGCGATGCGTCTTCTGCAAATGGGATGCCGATAAGGAACGGGCAGCCAGACCTGAGCAGAAGACAGCGCGCCGCGCCTACGACCGGGAGCGCTGGGAGAAGGACCGGGATGCGCTGCAAGCCAAGAATCTTGACTACTATGCAGCCAACAAAGACCGGGTGAACGCCCAGAAGCGAGCCTATTGGGCAGACAATTCCGACAGAATGAAGGTGGCGCGCACGCGGTGGTCGGCCAATAACAGGCACGTTATCCAGGAACTGAATCGCCGCCGCAAGGAGCGCATCGCACTCGCCACGCCACCATGGGCAGATCGGGAACAGACCCGGGAAGTGTATCGGCGCGCGAACGAGCTGACGGCCCTCACTGGCGTCCAGCATCACGTCGACCATATCGTTCCGCTTACGGGCGAGAACGTGTGCGGTCTGCACGTTCACTGGAACCTTCAGCCGCTCCCTGCCGCCGACAACATCGCAAAGTCCAATAGGCTGCTGGAGCATCCAGATCGTCGTGACCGCACCATGCCTGAATGCGACACCGCCACCACATCCATGACCTGCTAAAGGCCCAGGCGCTCGGCCCTGGAGAAAGATGGATAACCGTTACGCCGCCCGGCCACGAGAAGGGCAGCCCGGTGCTGATCCGGGAGAACCCGGACGGGTCGGCGCACATCATCGGCGGGGCAGGCGGCAAGCTCACCGGCCTGCGCATCCACCCGTCCAAGCCTGGCGAGACCGCTTCGGACGCCGCCAGGCGCCGCCAGGAGGCCCGCCGCAAGGCCAAGGCCGACCGCGTGGCCCAGGACAAGGCTAGCGGCCTGCACGAGGCCAAGCAGGAGGCCAAGAAAGGCCTGCGCGAGCAGCGCCTGACGGCCGAGAAGGAGTTCATCGAGACCGTCGCCAAGGCGAAGGGCTGGGACCCGGCCACGCTGGCGTTCGATCCGTCCAAGTACACCGACCTCACGCCGCAGGCGCAAAAAACCCTGGAGGGCCGTCACCACCGCGAGATGCTGGCGGCGGCACACGCTGCAGCGCGCGAGGCCGGCGACCAGGCGCGCCTGGACCATCTCGGCCGGGCTGATGAGGTCGGCGAGATCCCGCTCGAATCCCAAGACCCCGGCGTGCTGTCGGTGGCGGACATCGACCCGATGAAGCAGACCGACGGCGGCCTGGGGTTTGCCGCCGACTACGGCAAGCGCGCCGCCGAGGCCGGACTGTCGAAGGAAGCGCTGGACGCCGAGCTAGCCCAAGCCAAGGAGGCGAAGCTCGCCGCGATGACGCCTGAGCAGCGCGCCCAGGCGCTGGCGCGCGGCGAGGCCAAGGCCGTGCTCGCGCAGGAGCTCGACGCGCTGCGCGACACGCCGCTGTTCGACCCGAAGGGTGCCGAGAAGCAGGCCGACATGAAGGCGTCGCTGGACATCCTCAAGGCCCGCAAGAAGCTCCAGCTCATGCAAAAGCAGGCGGCGGCCGCCGGGCAGGAGATCGACGAAAGCACCGCGCTGCCCAAGGCCTACGCGCTCGAGGCGGCCGACGACGCCACCGTGGACGAGGCCGTGCGCGCCGACATCGAGAACGACCTGCGCACGGCCGCCGCGCGCTCATTCCTGTCGGAGATCGACCAGCACGACCGCAACGCGCTGGGCCGGCATATCGGCGTCGGCGCCTTCAACGCGATCAACTCGCTGTCGCTGACCGTGGCCGGCGAGGGCGTCATGGATCGCTCGGTGGTCGACGTGCTGGGCGTGGCCGGCGCCGCGCAGGTCATGGCGCGCCGGCTGCGCGCGGGTCTATCGCCGGAGGCCTTCGAGCAGACCCGATCCGCCCTGGAAGACTTCCACGCCGACACCTATGCCAAGGCCACGGCCGAGGCGCTGACGCAGGCCAAGGGCTGGCACGAGATCGCCGCCGGCATCGAGCTGCCCGAGACGGTCGAGACCGGCGCCGACATGCAGCACGCCCAGGACCTGAACGCCAAGCGGCGCGACGCGATCGGCGAGGCCCGGCGCATCCTCGGCACCGTGCTGGGCGAGACCGAGGCCAACGCCGCGCTGATCGCGGCCATGCAGGCGCCGGACCGGGACAAGCTCGAGATCCCCATGGGCAGGATGCAGGAGGGCGCCGTGATCACCCAGGCGGCAGCGCTGGGGCTGAAGAAGGGCGACTATGCTGTCGAGCGCGTCGGACCCGAGCTGATCCTCACCGTCAATGCTGCCGGGCAGGAGCGCCTGGCCAAGCCGATCGAGCGCGAGGACCTGGCGCAGCTCAAGCGCAGCCAGGCCATCATCAGCGGCGCCGCCGACGAGGATGGCTGGCTGCCGCTGGGCTTCGCCTCGCGCCCCGACCTGGCGACCGACGCGAAGCCCGGCGTGGCTGCCCGGCTGGCGCGCCCGTTCGACCCGTCGGGCGGCGACCTGCAGGAGGCGCTGCGCGACTATATCGGTGGCCGCATGGCCGATGGCGACGCGCCGGCCGACATCCTGGCCGACGTCCTGTCGGCGGACATGATCAAGAAGGCGGGCGACGCCAAGGCGTACCAGGCCGCCGTCGATGCCGTGGCGCCGCTCAAGGACAGCAAGGGCAAGGCGCTGACCGCCGACGCCATGGCGCCGGCCTTCGACAGTTATGCGGATGCCTTCGTCGAGAAGGCCTACGGCGGCGAGCGCTCGACGCTGAACCGCCAGAACTTCGCCATGGACCAGGTGTCCACCGAGGCGCTGCACCGCGCACTTTCCGACCATCCGGACGGCGTGGCCGCCTACAAGCAGGTCGGCGAGCTCACGCCCCAGGACCAGCGGGCGCTGCGCGACTACTTCGCCAAGAACGTGGCGCGCGAATCAGCCGAGACCGCCACGCTGCGCGCGCGGGTCGAGGAACTGGACGCGGCCGAGCCCGAGCGCACCACCACCGACATGTTCGGGGACACCGTCACCAACCCGGCCTGGTCGCAGTGGAAGACCGACCGCGACGACGCGGCGGCCGCCTACAACAACTCGTCCCTGTCCTGGGGCAAGTACGTGAAGTCGATGCGCGGCACCGCGCGCGCCTACGAATCGATCCAGGACGTGATCCGCTCGGAGGTGACCAGCCGGTTCGCCGAGCACTACAACCGGCTGCGCCCCGACGCCGCGCTGAAGGTCGGCCGGGCCAGCATCCGCAACAACCTGGCGCACCTGGACACCGTGGACCCGGCGGCGCGCGCCGCGCGCGCGGCCAAGGAGGCGGCGCTGCGCGACAGCCTGCGCGAGCGCGTCGGCGGCAAGTATGCGAGCGGCTCGGTGCTGGACAAGCTGGACGCCGCCCACGAGCAGCAGGCCGCCTTTGAGCAGGCCCAGATGAGCTTCTTCTCGTCGGATGATGGCCCGGCGGCAGAAGATGCCCCGCTGCGGCCCCTGGCGGCCGACGAGCGCCACACGATCGGGCACGCCGCCGAGAACCAGATCGCGAAGATGATGAGCGTGGTGGGCCAGAACTTCAAACCGGGCGAGCCGGTCAAGCTCTGGAACCCGTCGATGTCGGGCAAGTACGCCCCGCAGCAGCGCGCCATCAAGCTGCTGGAGGCCAACAAGCGGCTGGGCGGCGCGTTGGGCGCAGGATCCGGCAAGACCGCGATCATGCTGGGCGGCTTCTCGCACCTGCACAGCAAGGGCAAGGTCAAGCGCGCCCTGATGCTGGTGCCGTCGATCGTGCAGGGCCAGTTCGCCGGCGAGGCGCTGCGCTACCTCCAGCCGGGCAAGTACAAGTGGCACATCCAGCCCGGCGCCTCGCGCGACGAGCGGATCGCCGCCTACAAGGACCCGGAGACTCACTTCGCCGTCATGACGCACCAGTCCTTCCGCGACGATGCGATCCACCTGGGCGCCAAGCACGCCGGCATCGACGAGGCCACGATGGCCGATCGAGTCGCCTCGATGAGCCCCGATGCCCGTAAGGAGTGGATGCGCGGCGTCATGGAGAAGGAGGGCATCAACTTCGACATGACCATGGTCGACGAGGCTCACGAGACCGTGAACCGGGCCGGCAAGGAGAACTCGTCGCTGGCCAACGTGACCGATGCTCTGTCGGACAACACGCCCTACTACGGCTATTTCTCGGGCGACCCCATCAAGAACGACGCCTCGGAAATCCACTCGGTGCTCTCGAAGCTGGACCGCAAGCGCTACGGCGATCGCGCGACCTTCATGCGCAAGTACGGCGCCGACACCCTGGGGTCCAAGGAGGCGCTGCGCCGCGAGATGAGCCGCTACGTGTTCCCCAACCGGATCAGCTCTGGCGTGAACGCGGAGCGGCAGACCGTGCAGGTCGAGCTCACCGGCGGGCAGAAGCAGGCGCTGGCCGAGCTCGACAAGCACTTCTCCGCCGCGCGCCTGGCGCGCATGCGCGGCAAGGTCGACGTGGGCGCGGTCAAGGCGATCTCGCCCGGCTCGTTCGAGGGCGTGCCGGAGGACCAGCACCAGGCGCTGGCCGAGAAGCTCCAGAAGTCGATCGGCATCCTGAAGAACGCGGCCACCCGCCGGGTCATCAACTCGCACCCGGACAACGCCAAGATCGACGAGATGGTCAAGCAGGTGCAGGCCCGGCCGGACAAGCAGGGCGTGGTGTTCGCCCACGCGCGCGCCGACATCGAGGCGATCAAGGCCCGGCTCGAGGCCGCCGGCAAGCGGGTGGTGACCATCACCGGCGCCGACAGCGCCGCCGAGAAGGACCGCAAGCGCAAGCTGTTCAACCCGGAGAAGGGCGAGGCCCAGGCCGACATCCTGCTGGCGTCCGACGCCGGCGCGGTGGGCATGAACCTCCAGTCCGGCCGCTACCTGATCCAGCACGACGTTCCGGATACCGCCAAGACCCACGGACAGCGCAACGCGCGGATCGACCGGCTGGGCCAGAAGAACGACGTCGAGCTGATCGACCTCGTGGCCAACCACCGGGAAGAACACCGCGCGCGCGACCGGCTGTCGAAGAAATACGCCCTGCGGGACCTGATGACCTCGCCGATGGAAGGCCTCGATGACACGGGGCTTGCTTGGTACATCAAGCAGAAGCAGCTCGCTGAGGCGGGACAAATGTAAAAAAATGAGCAATAATAGGCCCATGAATACCCTGCGCAAATTCTCCCTTGCCGTCCTGACCGTCGCGGTGCTGGCGCTCATGCTGGCACCGGTCGCTGCATTTTCGGCTGATGCCGGCGCCTGCTATTCGATCGCCGACCCGGACCGGCGCGCCTTCTGCCTTGCCAAGGCCCACCAGGACCCGGGCCGCTGCTACGCGATCAAGGACCAGGCGCTGCGCGCCGAGTGCCTGTCGGAAACCCGATGATGAGCACGGACGACCTGCGCGGCCAGCTCGCCGACCTGGCCGGTCTCCAGGCCAAGACCGACGCGGCCGAGCGCCAGATCCTGTCCAGCGCACAGCAGCGCCTGGGCACGGTGAATGCCATGCTGAGGCTGGCCGAGCCCGGTGCGCGCCGGGGCGACCCGGACGCCGAGGCGCAGTATCAGGCGCTGGTGCTGGAGCGCGGCGAGCTGAACATCGTGATCGCCAAGGCCCGCCAAGCCCTGGCGTAGCTGCCGCGCATCGCCCTGCAAAGGCCGCCTCCGGCGGCTTTTTTTGCTTTTCGGTGCGCGCATGAGCGGGTCGTGACGGCACCATTCGTGGCATGCGTTCAGACGAACAACTGCTCGGGCAAGTCCCCGACTACATCAGCTTCGAGTCCATGCTGAAGGCCACCCCGGCCGAGGAAGCAGGGGAGCGCTTCATCTATCTGGAGGCCTCGCGGGAGGAACGCGACCAACAGAACGAGATCGTGCTGCAAAAGGCGCTGGGCGATTCGGCCGACCACTTCATCAAGTTCGGCAACATCGACATCGATCACAAGACCATCCCGGCGGTGGCCCGCCGGCTTGGCATCTCCGATCCGGAGATGTGGGAAGTCGGCGCGCCCATCGAGGTCAAGTTCCGCGACGGCGCCACCTTCGTCAAAGCCAAGCTGTACAGCGGTGACACGCCGCTGGCTGGGCGCGCCAACATGGTGTGGGACAGCATGACCCGGCTGAACCCGCCCAAGCGCTGGTATCCGAGCGTCGGCGGATCGGTCCTGGAGAAGGCCATCCGCACCGACCCGGCCACCAAGGAGCGCGTGGCCGTCGTGTCCAAGGTCCGCTGGACCAACCTCGCCATCAGCCAGCAGCCGGTGAACCAGCACGTCGGCGGCATCTCCACGGTGCCGTTCGGCGCCCTGGCGAAGTCCTGGGTGGGTGGCGAGCTGATTATCTCGAAGGCGTTGGAGGCCGGCTACGGCTCCGACGTCTCGCAACTGGCGGGTGGCTCTGCCATGCGCATCCAATCTCTGGATGGCGTGCCGCAGAGCTACACCGAGTTCCGCGACAGGTTTGCCAAGAAGTTCCTCGAAGGTGTGCCCGGCATGGGCAAGAGCACCGGAGAAATGGCGGCCTATTGTGGGCGTGAATTTGGCCTTTCGTCCGACGAGGCGGCTGAATGGGTTTCGCGCTTTCTGCGCGATCTGAAAACTGGACTTAGGAGCAAACCATGAGCATGCAAGAGCTTCTGGCGACGCTGAAGACGATTGAAGCTGGCGAAACCGCTCAGCTTGCGAAGTCGCAGGCCGCCGCCGAGGACCCCGCTACCACCCCGGCGCCGGCCACCCCCGCCGCCGATCCCGACGCCGACCCCAATGCGGATCCGGATGCGGACCCGGACGCCGATCCCGACACGGATCCCGACGCCGACCCCGAGGTGCTGGGCAAGTCGTTCAGCTTCACGCTGGAAGACGGCACGGTCATCGAGGCCCAGGACGGCACCGAGCTGGTCAAGTCGCTGATCGGCCAGGTCTCGGCGCTCAAGACGGCCAACCAGACCCTCGAAAGCGAAGCGTCCGAAGCCATCGGTGGCGCCCTCAACCTGATCAAGTCGCAGGGCGCGCGCCTGGAGAAGGCCGAGGCGCTGATCAAGTCGCAGGCCGAGCAGATTGCCAAGCTGGGTGGCGCCGGCCGTGGCCGCATCTCGACCGTGAGCGTCGCCGACAAGGTGCCCGCGAGCACGCTGGCGAAGTCGGCGCGTGCTGAAGAAGACGGCCTGACGCCGCGCGAAGTCCTCGCGAAGTGCCAGACCGCCCTCCAGGCCGGCAAGATCACCGGCATGGATGCCGTCCGCATCGAAACCTCGATCAACCAGGGCATCGCACCGCCGGCGGATGTGCTGGCCAAGATCGCCTAAAAACCACAGTCCGCCTTCTCAGGAGCATCCATGGACTTTCTCAATAACACGGGCCCCGGTGTCACTGCGGGCGACATGAGCACCGACGATCTGGCGCAGCTCCAGAAGTCGCTCGAGGCCGGCTACGGCTCCGAGATGAGCAACCTGACCGGTGGCTCGGCGCTGCGTATCCAGTCCCTGGACACCACGCTCCAGGCCACGGTGCAGGACAACGAGCACTTCGCTCTGTTCAACGCGCTGCCCAAGCCCAAGGCTACGGCGGTGCTGGACGAATGGACCGAGCAGTCGTCGATCGGCGGCTTCGAGGGTGACTCGTTCAACGACCAGGACGGCGCTGCCGCCGAGGCCAATGGCGAGTACGCCCGCCGGGTCGGCCGCGTGAAGTACCTGACGACCTACCGCAAGATCCCGATCGTTCTGTCCACGCAGAACAACATCGTGGATCCGGTGGCTACCGAGCAGGTCAACGGCGCCAAGCAACTGCTGACCTCGATCGAGTTCAGCCTGTTCGAAGGCGACGAGGATGTCACGCCCAAGGCCTTCGACGGTATCGCCAAGCAGATCGAGGGCCTTGGCTCGGTCGATCACGTGATCAACATGGACGGCCAGGCCCTGTCGGCGGTCGATCCTGTCATGAAGGCCGCTGAAACCGTGTTCGGCTTCGGCAACTTCGGCAAGATCACCGACCTGTACATGCCGCCCTCCGTTCAGACCGACCTGAACAACAAACTGGATCCGGCCTTCCGCGTCGCGCTGGACAACAGCCCGAACAGCATCACCTACGGCACCCACGTGCGCGGCATCCAGACCTCCTGGGGCGCCGTCGCCACGCGCAACGACGTGTTCATCCGCGACGAGAAGCGCAAGCAGCCGTTCCAGCTTCGCGGCGGCCAGCACGCGGCGATCGCCACGAAGAACGACCCGTTCAAGCCGGCATCGGTCACTGGCGTGGCGGCCGCTGGCAGCCCGTCCTCGAAGTGGAAGGCCTCGCGCGCCGGCGAGTACCGCTACGCGGTCACCGGCATCAACCACAACGGCGAATCGACCGCCGTAGTGTCGGATGCCGTCACCGTGGCCGCCAACGGCAAGGTCACGCTGACCATCGGTCGCTCGTCCTCGCAAGCCGAAACTGGCTATGTGATCTACCGCAGCCGCCAGGATGTGGTGACCGGTGAGCTGTCCGACATGCGCGAACTGGCCCGCGTGCCGGCCTCGGGCTCGGCCACCACGGTCTACGTGGACGAGAGCCAGAGCATCCCGGGCTCGACCAACGCCTACGCGCTGAACCTGTCGGCTTCGGATCACGCCATCGCCTGGCGCCAGTTCCTGCCGATGCTGAAGATCCCGATGGCGGCGGTCAACTCGCCGATCATCCCGTGGCTGCAGATGATCTGCGGCTACCTGCGGATCACCAAGCGCAACCAGCATGTTCTGATCAAGAACATTGTGCCGCTCGGCGCGAGCTGGCGTCCGTTCACCGCCGAGTAATCGCCGGTGGGCTCGGGGCGGCTCCGGCCGCCCCGTTTTACTTAGGAGGCATCGTGCCCGAACTGTTGAAAGTCATTCGCAAGCGTCCCGGCCTGCTCACGCCCATCAACGGCGTGAAGTTCGAGCCCTACGAGGACGCATCCATTTCCGAGACCATCTCGCGCGAGATGGCCGATCTGTTCCTGGCCGTCCCCGGCTACGTGCTCAATGGCGCCGTCGATCCCGACGCCCAGGCCCGGGCCGACGAGGCTGCCGCTGCCGGCAAGCGCGAGGCCGACGCGATCGCCGCCGCCAAGAAGGAGGCGGACGAGAAGGCTGCCAAGGAAGCTGCCGAGAAGGAAGCCGCTGATGCTGCTGCCAAGGAAGCCGCTGACAAGGAAGCTGCCGATGCTGCCGCCAAGGAGGCTGCTGATAAGGAAGCTGCCGACAAGGCCGCAGACGAAGCCGCCGCCAAGGGCGACACGGGCAAGGAATCGAAGGCCAAGGGCGCGCGCGCCAAGGCCGGCGACAACAAGCCCACCAGCCTCGCCGAGGGCAGTGGCGAGGTTTTCTAAGGAGCCATCATGTCTGACACCCCCTTCTTCAAGACCAACGTCCGCGAGCTGCTGAACAACATCAGCCCCGGCGCCGCGAAGGCGCTGCTCGGCGACATCATCGTCGGCCTGCAGGAAAAGGTTGCCGAGCTCGAGCAGTCCAGCGGCGAAGGCGGCTCGGTGACGGTCGATACCCTTTCGGGCGCGACCGCCGTTGGCCGCAGCGTGATGAAGGCCGCCGACGGGGCTGCGGCGCGCACGGCGATCGGCGCCGGCACATCCAGCCTGGCGCTCGGCACCACCGCCTCGACGGCCAAGGCCGGCAACTACCAGCCCACGGCGGCCAACATCAGCGACGCCAGCGCAATCGGCCGTCAGATCCTCACGGCGGCCGACGCGGCGGCCGTAAAGACCTTGCTGGGCATCGCCTAAGCAAGCCGCCCCGGCTGCCCGGGGCTTGTTCCTGGTGGCTGCCTGTACGGGGCCACCGTCCTTTGTGAGCTCGCATGGCAACCATCATCGCCGGCGGCGACGCCATCGTCACCGTCAACCTCCTGCAGAACGGCAAGCCCTATCCGGCGACCGGGCCGATCAAGGCCGCCATCTACCCGATGAACGGAAAGACCGCCCTGTACGGGGAGGTCGATGTCCCGGATGACGTGCAGGGCACTGATTGGCCGGCCGGCGTCGTCGCCGTCGAGATTCCTGGCAGCGCCACGGCGAGCCTGGCGTCTGGCGACTACCTGCTGGTGCTCACCGGGCCGGCGATGATCAAGCGCAGCCGGCTCACGGTGGAAACCCTGTTCCTGCCCACCAGGAACTCGCTGTTCATCCGTGACATCGTGGTGGACGAGATCCGCACCGACCAGTTGATGGCGGCCGCCGCAAGCGTCCTGTCCGGCGTCGAGGTCTCCGACGACTACATCTGGGGCAAGGTGCGCGCCGCCGAATCGGAAATCTCGCACACGCTGGGCGTGCCGCTGGTGCCCACCCGGTTCTTCTCGGTGGAGCCGCCGACCCAGGAGCAGATCGATGCCCTGGACGGCATGGCCTGGGAGGTCGAGCCGGCCTACGACTATGCGCCCGACCTGTTCCGTGGCGACCGCTGGGGCCTGCTGGTCACGCGCCAGCGCCCGATCATCGACATCATCAGCTTCTCGTTCACCTACCCGTCCTCCAAGGACTCCTACATGCCGATCCCGCTGGACTGGATCCGCTGGGATGCCAAGTATGGGTCGCTGAACCTGGTGCCGTCCTCGCCGGCGATCTTCGCCCAGATGGACGCCATCATCATGACGGCGCTCACCGGCGGCCGCGCGATCCCGCAGATGATGCGGCTCGACTACACGGCCGGTCTCCAGGATGTGCCCAACCAGTATCCGGAACTGATCGACGTCATCAAGAAGCTGGCCGTGCTCAAGATCGTGGCCGACTCCTACCTGCCGCAGTCCGGATCGATCAGCGCCGACGGCCTGTCGCAGTCGCTGAGCGTGGACATGGGCAAGTACCAGGAGGTGATCGATCACACGCTGAACGGGCCTGACGGCTCGAATGGCGGCTTGATGCGCAAGCTGCACGGCATCCGCATGCTGGTGATGTGATGCGCCTGAATCCCGCCGCCTTCAATCGTCACCTCGACCACATCGGCCAGTCCTTCCGCTGGCGCAAGGCGTTCGCCTGCCCGTGCGTCGACCAGAACTCCGGCTCGGCCGACTACAACTGCCCGCGCTGCCACGGCCAGGGCGTGATCTGGAACGCCGCCGTCGACGCCAAGGCTGGGGTGGCATCGCAATCCGTGCAGACGCGCTGGGCGCAGTCCGGCCGCTGGGAGGATGGCGACCTGGTGCTGTCCGTGCAGGGCAGCTCGCCCATGTGGGCGATGGGCATCTTTGACCGGGTCACCTCGATGAACGCCTCCGACCCGTTCTCGATGGCGCTGGTGCGCGGCGCGCCGACCGAGCGCCTGCGGTTCGTCATGGACAGCGTGCAGCGCGTGTTCTGGTATCACCAGGCCACCGGCGAGATCGTCGAGGGCAAGGCGCCGGTGCAGGCCGACGACGGCAGCCTGGCCTGGCCGGATGGCGGCGCGCCGCCCGACGGCATGCAGTACAGCCTGTCGGGCACCAAGCGCCTCGAATACTACGTCTACGACCAGTTGCCTCGGAACCGGAACGAGCACCACGGCGCCCGGCTGCCCAAGGCGGTGGTGCTGCGCCGCTTCGACCTGTTCGGCCGGGGCTTCAACCAAGGGTCCGCTTGATCGCCTCGGTCATGGCGGCCAGCGCCAGGGGCTGCATCTTGTCGGTGACGCCCTTGGCGATGAAGCGCCCGGGCTCCGGCTTGGTCACCCAGCCCTTTGAGCCTTCGATCATCACCCGGAAGGTGAGGTAGGTCGAGTGCGGGGTCTGCGAGGTGCCGGTGTCGAATCGGACCATGCCGTTCAGGTTGCGCCGCTGCTGCGGCGTCAGGCCCTCCATCCCCTTGGTGTTGAGCCGCCCGCCCCACTGGTAGTGGTTCTGGTTGACCATGGCATGGCCCTTGGTCTTCGGGTCGGACAGGAAGGGCGAGTGCAGGGCGCTGGCGCTCATGCCTGACTTCGGGTTCAGGTGCACCATCTGGCCGGACGGCCGCTGCCCCTGGCCGGTCACGCGGCTGGCGTTCAGGGCCTTGGCCATGGCGTAGACCGATTCCGGCATGGCTGGCGCGTGCGCATTGTTGCCGGGCGTCTGGTGCCGGAACGGGATGATCAGGAAGCGCTTGCCCTTCTCGGTGCGCCGGACCTTGTCCGACGTGTTGAGCATCTTCTTGAGGTCGCGCCCGGGCCGGCCGTTCTCGATGCCGACGGCCCCCTCGTAGGAGGCCTCGACCACGGCGGTGAAGTCGCCGGTCATCTTCCAGGTGATCGACTGCGCGTAGCGGTCCTTCTCGCCGGACCACAGGCCGCCTTGCTGGAGCACGGCCTGCTGCCAGTTGGCGCTGGTCTGGAACGCAACTGCGCGCACCGCCTGGTGGACCAGCGGGAAGACCTCCTTGGTGATCGCGCCCTTGATGGCCAGGAGGTCGCCGAGCTCAAGGGTCATGTGCATCTGGATCATGCAGGCAGGTTACCGTCACGCCTGGGTCGTGACGGCATCATGTTGCCATGATCCATACGGTCCACTCCCTTCCTGTCGGCAATGCGCTGCGGCTGTTTCTGTCGCCGCCGGCCGACGCGCTGCGTTGGCGCATCCTGCGCAAGGGAACGGATGATTTCGCCGGCCCGGAGGATCCGGGCGCGGTGCTTGTCTACGTGGGCGACGAGAAGGCAGTCCTCGACACCAAGGCGCTGACCAACGACCTGGCCGCCTTCTACCGGCCCTTCTACTGGATCGACGGCGCCTGGGTCGATGGTGGTGCCAGCGCCTCTGGCACGCCGCGCGCCACCTATCAGGATGCCAGCACCGACGTGCTCACCGTCGTCCGTGACCGGCTTGCTGCTGGCCTGGAGGTCGAGCTCCAGCGCAACGTGCTGCGTCACCCGACCGGACAAATTCAGGTCCTGACGGCACCGCCCCAGGCCGACAATGCCCGCCTGCCGCTGGTCACGGTGCAGCTCGTATCCGAGGAACCGCCCGAGCGCGCCGCCGGCGATGAGCTGGACACCTCGTTCGACGCCATCGGCGGCGTTTGGGTGGACAGCGAGGGCTGGCTCGCCCGCGTGACCCTGTCCGTCACCGGCTGGTCGCTGAACCCCCAGGAGCGCAACGCGCTGCGCCAGGCCCTGCGCCGGATCATCGTGGCGAACCTACCGGTGTTCGATGACGCCGGCATGCTGAAGATCGAGTTCAGCATGCAAGACCACGATGCGGTCAACGATGAATTCAAGGCCCCGCTTTACCTGACGAATGGCTCGCTGGTCTGCTTGGCGCCTGTCGTCGTCACCAACGAAGTCCAGACTATCCGCGTCGTCGAAACGGATCTTCTTGCCGATTAATGAGGAAATGATGGCTAAGACCACTGCTGCAACCAACCCGGGCGACGAAGCCCAGACCACTCCCGCAACCGTGAAGGATGACCCGGCCGCCGAGAAGGTCACGCTCGACGAGTTCTGCCTGCGGCTGTCCGCGTCGGTTCGCCGGCCCGAGCTGATCAACGGCTTCTACTACGTCGAGACCAAAGCAGGGCGCGTCAAGGATTACGAAAGCGCCTTCAAGTCTCGCTTCGACGCATTCGTCAAAACTCCCGTCTGATTGGAGCAATCATGCCTGTTTTCTTCGATGGCCGTCTGCTTGTCTCGCCCACCACCGCTTCGAAGGTGGACGACAGCGCGATGGCGAACAAAAACCTGACCGTTGGCAACGTCGTCGCCTTCATCGGTCGGTCGCTCGGCGGCAAGCCGAACACGGCGCTGCGCTTCGGCACGCCGTCCGAGGCGGAGGCGGTGCTGGTCGAGGGCGAGCTGCTGGACGCCGTGCGTGCCGCATTCGATCCGAGCCCGGAAACCAATGCGCCGCAGTCGGTCGTGGCCGTCCGGGTGAACCCGGCGGAGCAGGCTTCGCTGACCCTGCTGGACGCCAGCTCCAACCCGGTGATCACGCTCAAGTCCACCGACTACGGCCTGCGCAACAACCAGATCAAGGTGAAGGTCGAGACCGGATCGACCGCCGGCAAGAAGCTGACCACGCAGTTCGGCAACGACTACTACACCGCTGACAACGTCGCGCGGAACGCCTTCGGCGTGCAGTACAGCGGCGCTGCCGCCACGGCCACGATGTCGATCACCGGCACCAGCATCGTGCTGCAGGCGCCCTCCGGCACCACGATCGACACGATTGAACTGGCGACCTTCAAGACCGTGCAGCAGGTCGTGGACCGCATCAATTCGCTGACGGGCTTCGCGGCGTCGGTGAAGGACGGCAACAACAACAAGCTCGCCCTGAACGGCCTGGACTATGTGACCAGCCAGGATGTGAAGACCGCCGAGTTCGTGGTCACAGCGAACCTGCAGGCCATCATCGACTGGTTCAACAGCTCGGGCGAAGGCTTTGTCACGGCCACCCGTGGCGCCACCGCCGGTGCTGTGCCTGGAAACGTCGGCTTCACGTACCTGTCCGGCGGCTCGGATGGCATCGTCACCAATGCCGAGTGGGCCGATGCCTATGAGACCCTCCAGACGGTGGACGTGCAGTGGGTGACCCCGATCTCGCCCGAGCCCTCCATCTGGGCCATGAACGACGCGCACGTCTCCTTCATGTCGAACAACAAGAAGGAACGCCGCGCCATCGTCGGCACCAACCTTGGCACGTCCAACGAGGACGCGATCTCGGCCGCCAAGTCGCTGAACAGCGACCGGACCTCGCTCGTGCACATCGGCCACTACAGCTACGACCCCCAGGGCAACCTGGTGCTGCGTCCGGCCTACCTGACCGCCGCCCTGATCGCTGGCGCGTTCGCCGGCGTGAACCCGGGCACGCCGATGACCAACAAGGCGCTGAAGGTCGTGGCGCTGGAGCGCGACCTGCGCAACCCGACCGAGACCGACGTGCTCATCAACGGCGGCGTGCTGTGCGTCGAGAACACCGACACCGGCTACAAGGTCGTGCAGTCGATCAGCACCTGGCTGATCAACAGCAACTACAACCGCCGCGAGGTCTCCACCGGCGTTGCCGTGGACTTCACCGCGCGCAACTGGCGCCAGGCGGTCGATTCGCTGCGCGGCTCGAAGTCCAACCCGCTGCTGATCTCCCAGGCCATCAGCCGCTCGGACAGCGTGCTGCGCGAGCTGTCGCGGCCCGAGCCGCAGGGCGTGGGCGTGCTGGCCGGCGACGAGGCCAACCCGCCCTACAAGAACATCCAGGCCAGCATCGAGGGCGATGTCCTCCGGCTCCAGGCGCAAGTCTCGCCGGTCATCCCCAACAACTACATCCTGATCACGATCGCTGCGGTGCCGTGGTCCGGCTCGGCCTCGGCTTAATCGTTGGATCGCACCCGGGAGTAATCAGCAATGCAACAAAATATCAAAGTACGGTCGGGTAACCGGATCGTCGTGCGGTTCGACGGCAAGGAAATCGGCCTGATCCAGAACGTCAGCATGAACGACGACTATGCGCCGGAGCCCGCCTCGGGCGTCGGCGACATCCACGTCGCCGAATGGGTGCCGACCATGGCCCGCCACACGCTGAACGTGAGCGCCATGGTCCTGCGGCGCGGCGCCATGCTCGAGGCCGGCATCGCCATGGAGAACGGCGACGCCGTCCTTCAGGGCTTGGTGTTCGACTTCGAGTCCTACGACAAGGACACCGGCGACCTGCTGCGCAAGTACATGGGCTGCTCCTACGCCTCGGGCAGCATCGAGATCCAGAAGCACGCGATCACGGTGCAGCAGGCCGTGTTCAACGCGCTGGATGTATCCGGCCTGGCTGCCTAACGCGGCCATGCCCCACGACAGCCGCCTGCTGGCGGCTGTTTTCTATCTCACCAGGAAAACTCATGGCCCGCCTCCCCAACCGCACCGATTTCACTGTTCCCGTCGAAGGCATCGGCGCCTTCACCTTCGCCAAGCGCAGCTTGCGCGACGAGCTGGCGATCGGCTCGGAATACTCGCGCCTTACCGAGGGAGTGGATACTCCGACGCCCTGGCTCGAGGCGGTTGCCGGCTGGATCGCCGCGCTGAAGGTGCTCACGGTCGAAGCGCCCAAGGGCTGGAACATCGACGAACTGGACCCGCTCGACCCGGACACCTACGCGAAGCTGCGCAAGGTGCATGCTGCGCTCCGCGAAAAGGAGGGCTCCTTTCGCCGCCCTGGCAATGCAAGCGGCCAGGCGGACGGGCAGGGAGTGGGCCCGGACAATGGAGTTCGCGTTCCGGCGCCGGTACAACCTGCCGCCGACTGATCCGCGTTTCCTCGACGCCACGCGCGAAGAAATCGCTGCTGATTTTTGGGCGCACCATTACGCCGAAAGCAACGTGACGGAAGAATTCGAGGATACCGAGTTCGATGCCGACGAGATCACTGCGCAATGGGCCAAAGAAGATGCAGCCGCTAACCGGGCAGGTGATCCTGACGACGAATTCGAAACGGTGATCGACACCACCAAGGGCATTTCATGAGCATCAAGATCCCGGTCGAAGCCAAGTTCGACACCGGCGACGTCTCCCAGGCCACCGCGAAGCTGGTTCAGCAGATCAATGCGGTGGGCAAGGCCGTCGCCGAGGCCAACAAGGTCAAGTACAGTCCGATCAGCAAGGCTTCGATCGACGATCTGAAAAAGATGCAGGCTCAGTACGAGAACCTGCAGAAGATTTCGGGTGCCTTCAACTCGAAGCTCAAAGCCACCGGCCAAAAGGGTCAGGACTTCTTCAGCCTGGACTGGTCGAAGATGTACGCCGACCCTGCCGTGCGCGCCCGCGCGATGCGGCAGCACTTCGAGTACGTCACCGGGCGCACCTTCACCGGGGCGACGCCGCCTGCGCAACCGCCTGTCCCGCCTGGCACGCCGCCCGCGCCGCCGCCACCGCCGGGCCATCCGCCCGGCCCCGGCTCGTCTCGGGTGATCGGCCGGCAGATCCTGGCGTCGGGCCTCAATGCCGCCGGTCCGGTCGGCGGCGTCACCAACACCGCGATCGGCATGGGGATGTCGGGCGGCGTTATCTCCGGCTTGGCCGGCCTGGCGGGCGGCCTGGTGGCGCTCGCCGTCGGCAAGGCCGTGGGCGGGGTCCGCGACAAGATCGGCGACGCCGAGCAGGAGGCCATCCGCTACGACACGCTCAAGCGCACGCTGGGCGACGTGAACGTCGGCTTCAACCTGCTGCGCGACAGCCTGCGCACGGCCTCCAAGGAGCTCGACGTCACCTTCGAGGAAGGCCAGCGCCTGGGACTGGAGTTCGCCAAGGCGGCGGGACAGCGGCCGGGCGACGCCGATTCGCTCGCCGAGGACGTGCTCGTCAACGCCGGGTTCGCGCGCGCCTTCGGCCTCGATCCGTCGCAGAGCAACAACTTCTTCGGCCAGATGCGGGAGATGGGCGTCACCCGCAACGCCAACGATTCGCGTGCGCTGGCACTGATGATCGGCGAGGCGATCGACAAGTCGGGCACCTTCGCCAAGGCCGACGAGGTGCTGGCGGCGATCGCCAACTTCACCCAGCAGCAGACCCGCCTGGGGCTTACCGCCGCCAACGCCAGCGGCTACTCGTCGATGCTCACCGGCCTGATGGGCAGCGGCATCCCGGGTCTGGACCCGCAGGGCGCAGCCATGATGCTTGGCCGCGTCAATGCCTCTATCCAGGCGGGCGGCGCCGCCGGCGAGGCCGGCCAGAACTTCACCTATGCGGCGCTCGGCCGCCGGCTGGGCCTGGACCCCATCCAGACGCGGCTGCTGCAAGAGCAGGGCGCGTTCGGCACCGGCGCCGACACCTTCAAGAGCGGCGGGGTCTACGACCGGTACCGGTCGATGTTCGGCGGCTCGTCGCCGGGCACGGCGTCCGGCTCGGCCGCAACCAACCTCCAGATGCTGATGGACAAGTTCAAGGAGGTCTATGCCGGCCGCCCTGAACTGATGGCCAGCGCCATGAGCAACTATTTCGGCATCAACACCTCGCAGGCGATGGCCCTGGCTACGACCTCGCCCGCCGACCTTGGCGGCGTCATGGGTCGCCTGGGGCGCCAGGGCGTCGATCTCAGCAAGGTCAACGCCAAAGGCATCTCGACCCTGGCGCGCATCAACTCCGGCGACCGCTCGACGCTCGACGAGGTTGCGGGCGGCCTGTTCAACCGGATCGGCAGCGACGCGCTGTCGGACAAGGATGCCCGCCGGCTGCGCGACGCGATGGCCAGCGGCAACGAAGAACAGATGCGCGACGTCCTGTCGGAGCTCGTGGCAACGCGCGACCAGGAGAAGACTGAGGGCTCGGAGACCCGCCGCACCATCGTAGGCGTGCAGAACGAGCTGCAGGAACTGGCCGCCAAGATGATCCCGCTCATGAACGACATGCGCGCGGGCATCCTGCTGATGGCTGGCGGCAAGGACAAGCTCGGGCCCATGGGCATCCGCCTGGCGGTGGCGGAGAACGAGGCGAACGAGCGCAAAGCGGCGGTCGACGCCGGCTTTGCCCAGCGGATCAAGGCCGCCCAGGACGAGGCCAAGCTCGCCAAGGCGGAATCGGAGCGGCTGCGCCAGGAGCAGATGGACCTGGCCAAGACCGGACAGTGGGCGGGCAAGCCGCTGGAGGAACGACAGGCGCATGCCGCCGAGGTCGAACGCCTCCAGCAGGTCGAGGCCGACGCGACCGCGCGCGCCCAGGGGCTCCAGAAGGAGCGCGAGGCGGCCAGCAAGGGCGCCGACCAGGCCCTGCAGGTTGAGCGGGCCAAGATCCGCGCCGAGTTCGGCAAGACGCCAGGCGCCAGCAGCGGGCCCGTCAGCGGCACGATGAAGGATGCCGTGCAGGAGCTCGAGCGCCTGGGCTGGTCCCGCGAGCAGGCCATCGGGATCGTGGCCAATCTCCAGGCCGAGAGCGGCATGCGCACGGACGCCGTGGGCGACGACGGCAAGGCGCACGGGGTCGCGCAATGGCATCCGGACCGCCAGGCCAAGTTCAAGGAGCTGTTCGGCATCGACGTGAAGGATGCCACGCTCAAGCAGCAGTTGGCATTCGTAGATTGGGAGCTGCGCAACACCGAGAAGGCCGCCGGCAACAAGCTGAAGAACGCGACGTCGGTGGAGGAAGCCTCGACCATCGTGCAGCGGGAGTACGAGCGCCCCGCCCAGAAAGACGACGCCTACAACAAGGCGAAACGTGAGGCGATCGCCCGGGACCTCTACGCGAGCATGCAGGACAGCCACAGCACGCCCCTGCCTGCTGGCGTGCCTGCCAACAGCGGTAGCGCCGGCAGCAGCACGCTCAACGTGCACGTCATCGGCACCATCAACAACACCGAGGGCAAGCCCGTCGGCACCGTCCAGCCCATGACGGTCGCCACCCGGACTGGCGCGCCCACCCCGTCCGGAGCCGTGCGATGAGCCCGACCGTCAAAGTCTACCAGCCCGGGGTCCGGGTGACCCTGTTCAAGACCGTGCGGCGGGCCTTCCTCGACGGCACCAACCCCGTCTCGATGCGCTTTAGTGACCAGGACGAGGTGATCGACCTCACGCCCTTCCTGGGCGAGGGCAGCGGCGTGCGCACCTCCAAGTCGGTGCGCGAGCCCGCCGGCGGCTTCTCGCTCACCTTCGCCGACAAGCCGGTGAAGGGCACCAGTTCCTTCGAATCGCTGTTCGGCATCATTGAGCCCATGGACCTGATCGAGATCAGGATGCGCCACGACCCGCCCGATCTGATCGGCAACGTGATCGGCGCCGGAGGCAGCGACGAGGACCCGACCCGGCCCACCATCGTGATGCGCGGCTTTGTGTCGGAGGTCGTGCGCGACGAGATCATGTCGGCGGACGGCAAGCCCACGCGCGCGATCGTGGTGAACGGCCAGGACTACGGCAAGATTTGGCAGCAGCTCCAGATCCGGCTGCTGCCGGGCTACGTGATCGGCGAGGACCTGCTGTCCAGCTTCCGCCTGTTCGAGCGGTTCGGCGTGGGCTTCAAGACGGTCATGCCGGCAAACGAGTTCATCGCCGAGGTGATCGACAAGATCATCAACCCCTACCTGGCGGGCTTCATCCCCGAGGACGCGCTGCTGCCGCGCGCGGTGATCCCCGACATCCAGGTGACCCATGGCGTCACCAGCATCGCTGGCATCCAGAGCCAGCAGGGCACGGTCTACGAGCTCATGCGGATGTTCACCGACGTCGGCGCGTGGAACGAGTTGTATCTTGAGGATCGCGAAGACGGTGTGCACTGCGTGTTCCGGCCGAACCCGGCCAAGGACATGGACGGCGAGCTGATCTACAACAAGGTCCACAACGAGGACTGGTCGGTTCCCGAACAAATCATTGTGCCGGCCAAGGACATCGTGCAATCGCGCCTGTCGCGCTCGGATGCGAACGTCGCCAACTATTATTGGGTCAGGGCGCCACGCTTTGAGCTGGTCAGCGACATCGACGCGCGCCTGTTCGCGATCCAGGGCAACGACCGCGACAACGTCCTGCTCGAGAACTACCAGAACAGCGCCGTGAGTCTGTACGGGCTGCGCATGATGGACACCCAGACCGAGATGGGTGGCGATGCGGTGACGACCTTCAACAGCGGCCAGGACAAGCAAGACCAGCAGAAGCGCAACAACGACATGACCGACTGGATCGGCCTGCGCCGCCGTGCCCTGGTTGAGCAGAATAAGGACAACGTGCTGCTCGAACGCGGCATGCTGCGCGTGCGCGGCAACGAGAACATCCGCGCCGGGTCGTACATCATGACCGATCGCGGCGGCATGATGGCAGAATACTATGTGGCCCAGGTGGACCACGAGTACATCCCGTTTCAGGGCTTCTTCTCAACTTTGACGGTCGATCGCGGCATGGGCTTTGTCGAGCGCGTCCGCCGCGAGGGCGGGGCATCCAGCCCGTATCTGGCCGAACTCTATGGTGGCATGGGTGGATAACGGACCTCTGCGCTGGGGCCGCGTCGCGGCCATTCATCCCGAGGACTACTCGGTCGATCTGGTCATGACCGATGACGGCGCGCATCTGGCGGGCGTGCAGGTGCTGGCGCCCATGGCGGCGACCAATGCCGGGTCCAACGACCTGTCGCCGGTGGCGACGCCGCGCAGCGGCAACAAGTGGGACCTGCGCCGGCCGACCGACCAGGATGTGTTGGCCGCCGTGCTGTTCTACGGGCGCTACCCGGTGGTGATCGGGTTCCGCTTCCCGCAGATTTGCCAGATGCTGTTCAAGGAGCTGGGCCGCCGGGTCAACCGGCACACCTCCGACGTCTATTCGACCACGGACGCCAAGGGCAACACCGAGTGGTCCCACCCGAGCGGAACCTACCTGCGCATCGCGGAAAGCCCGGACCACGAGGATCTGACCGGCAAGGACGTCGACGGCAACTGGAAGATCACCAAGAACACGGCCACTGCGCCGCACGTCCAGCTCGTCGTGGCGAATGCCGGCAGCCCGGTGGCGACCTTGCACATCGACCCGAGCGGCAACGTCACGGTCGAGCACGACGGCAACTTCCTGCACAAGGTCGGCGGCACCTACACGATGGAATCGGCCGGTGCTGCCACGATCAAGGCGCCCAGCGTCACCAATGACACGCCGCAGACCACGATGACCGGCAACCAGTCGGTGACCGGCGTCATGAACGTCGACGGTGAGGGCGGGTCCGGCGGCGCCACCTCCACGATCAAGGGCTCGATCCTGGTCGTCGGTGGCGATGTGCAGGCCGACGACATCTCGCTCAAGGGCCACGGCCACACCGAGAACGATGCGGGCGGCCGGACCTCGGACGCGGTGCCCTAACGGTCGGTGGTGCGCATCCGGCGCAGCACGGCGAGGCAGTGCTCCTTGCCCTGGATCAGGACCCGGGGCGGGTAGCGCTCGGCCCGGTCCATGAACAAGGCGACCCGGTCCGAGGCGTAGTCCACGTACAGGGTCTGGCCGGTATACTGCGGGATCATCCGCGACAGCTCCTGGGGCGAGGATATGCCCTGGAAGATGTCCCGCATGGGCATGCAGATGATTTCGGTATCCGAGGCCAACTGCCACTCATCGTCGGCGGCGTCTCCGGCGTGGGCGGAGGTCACCATCAGGGCGGCTGCCATTGCCAACAGAACGTGTTTCATGGTCGCGTCTGAAAATGGGTTGGAGTCCCGATTCTACAGCTCTACTCAATTTCGAGCAATATTAGATTTTCCGTCGTGACGGCACACTCTGCGCATGAACTTCTCCACGCCCGCCAGTCAGAAGGCTGCTGAGCGCCCGATCAGCTTCGTGCTGAACGACCAAGCGTCGGGCGACGCGCCCGTGAGCGTCGATCTGGTCATCCGGCCGGAAGACCTCACGCGCACCGACACGTCGCGCATGAACGTTCAGCAGACCCTGGGCGGTGCCTGGGCCGACAACTTCGGCCCGGGCGTGCCCATCGTGAACATCTCCGGCAGCACCGGCTGGCGCGGGCAGGGGTTTGCCGGCGCCGACGGCGAGACCCGCTTCCGCCAGTTGTTCGACCAAGTGTTCACGCAGTGGCACGAGCGCCGCGAAGACGCCGTGCTCCAGGGGCGCGACCCAGACCTGGTGCAGCTCATCTTCAGCGACACGCTCGATCAGTTCAGCGGCGTGGTGGCGCCGACGTCGTTCGTGCTGCGCCGCTCGAAGGCCAGCCCGCTGCTGTGCCGCTACCAGATTTCCATGGCGATCCTCGACCAGAACGTCGATCAGCAGGCCGGCCTGAACCTGTCCTCCGGCCCGCTCGGCGGCAGCCTGACCGAAAAGCTTGGCATCGCCAGCATCATCGATTCGGTCAAGAAGATCACCGCCTTCATCAACGAGGTGAACCAGTTCGTCCAGAACACGCTGGTAGCTCCGGTCAGGGCCTTCCTGCAGTTCACCCAGCAGCTCTACAGCGCGGTGCGCGGCACCATCTCGGCCATCGACAATCTCGCCGGCAGCTTCATCAGCATCGCGCAGTATGTCGCCCAGGCCGGCGTGAACATATTCCGCACCCTGGCGGCGGTGGCCAGTATTCCCGGCCAGATCAAGACCCGGTTGCAGCAGATCGCGGGCGCCTACTCGAACATCTTCTGCGTGTTCAAGAACGCGCTGCGCAAGAAAATCTTCTACCCCGACTACACGCCCATGTTCGGCGCCTCGAACTGCTCGTCGACGGCTGGCGGCCGCCCGATCAGCACGATCTCCGGCGAGAACCCCTTCTACAAGGCGGTGCCCACCGGCGGCCCGGGCCCGGTCACCATCACGCAAAGCTCCAACATGGCGCTGCGCACCCTGGCGGCCAATGATCCGGTCCTGCAGCCGATGTCCACGGACCAGCTCGGCAGCACCATCCAGGCAGCCACCGACGGCATGGCGATCGCGGCATGAGCACTCAATTCGACCGCGAACTCTACGGCTATCGCTACGTCGAGGTCCGGCGTGGCGACAGCCTCCAGAAGATCGCCGCCCGCGAGCTGGGCGACGCCGGCCGCTGGTACGAGCTGATCGCGATCAACGACCTGCTGCCGCCGTTCGTCAGCGACACGCCTGCGGGCCCGCGCGTGGCCGTGGCCGGCCAGGCCATCATGGTCCCGGCGCCGACGCGGCCGGAGGTGGTCAACACCAATCCCGACCAGGTCTTCGAAGCGGACATGACGCTGAACCGTGGCCGCCTCGAGGTGGAGGACGGCGACTTCAAGGTGGTCACCGGTCGTTCGAACCTGCGCCAGGCGCTCAAGCACCGCGTCGACACGGCGCGCGGCGAGCTGCTCTACCACCAGGACTACGGCTCCTTGGTCAAGCGCATGCTGGGGGCCGTGAACGGGCCCACCAAGGCGCTGCTGTGCGCCCAATACGCCCGCGCCGCCGTGGCCGCTGACCCGCGTATCGCGCGGATCCGCAGCGCCGTGGCGGACACCTCTGGCGACACCACCCGAATCACCGTCGTGGCCGAGCCGATCTCCGGCAATGCGGTCGAAGTATCGACCACGGCACAAGGATCATAGATGGCCTTTCAGACCAAGGATTTTGTGTCGATCGTTGCCTCGATTGGCAACGTGATGAAGTCCACCCAGAACAAGGTGACGGACTTCAACATCGGCTCGGTATTTCGGACGCTGGTCGAGGCGCCGGCGGCCGAGATGGACGAGATGTACCAGCAGTTCGTCATCGGCCTGATCGAAGGCATCCAGACGGCGGTCTACACCTCGTTCAGCTTCGATCCGATCGACGCCGTGGCGGCGGCCGGCCTGGTGCGGGTGACCATCGAGGCCAGCGAGCAGCCCGTTCTGATCCCGGCCGGCACCTCGTTCTCGCCGGCTAACGGTCGCGTGGACTATACCTCCAGCGAGGATGTCACGATCCCACCGGGCAACACCGTCGCCGACATCCTGGTTGCCGCCGACTCGCCGGGCGTCATCGGCAACATCATGGCCGGCCAGGTCTTCACCCTGTCGCCTGCCCCGGACGGCCTGGTAAGCGCCACCAACCTCGATGACTTCGCCAGCGGCACCGACGCGGAAAGCGAGGACGACCGCAAGGTCCGGTTCAACGCCTTCATCCAGTCCTTGAACCGGGGCACGGTGGCGGCCATCGACTACGGCCTGAAGTCCACGACGCGCGAAGATGCCCAGGGCAACCTGATCGAGCGCGTGGTGGCGGCGGCCGTCGTGGAGCCCTACCTCGACGACCCCAATCAGCCGATCGCCTGGGTGCAGTGCTACGTGCACAACGGTGTCGGCAACACCACCAGCGCCCTGGTCGAGCGGGCGCGGGAGGTGATCTACGGCTACGTCGACGCCAGCGGCAAGAAGGTGCCCGGCTGGAAGGCGGCCGGCGTCAAGGTGGACGTGCATGCGGCCTTCGAGCAGGTCGTGGACGTCGCCGGCGTGCTCACGCCGCTGGCCGGCTACGACAAGCCCACCCTGCTCACCCAGGCCGAGCAGGCGATCTTCGGCTACATCCGGTCCCTGGATATCGGCCAGCCGGCGATCCTGGCCGAGATCATCGCGCAGATCATGGAGATCGAAGGGGTCTACGACTTTGTCCCTTCCCAGCCGCTGGCCAGCGTCCAGCCGAACAAGCGCACCAAGCTGATGCCTGGCGCGATCGACCTGACCTGACATGCAGCTCACTCCGAAGCTCCTGGCCTACCTGCACCGCATCTTCGTCGTCGAGGCGGATCAGTTCCTGGCCCTGCGGCTCACCCACCGCGATGGCATGACCTGGAAGGTGGCCGACGCCCGGCTCACCACCACGGTGCCCGGCCATCCGGAGGCCGGCCTGGACGTGGACCTGTCGCAGTACACGGTCGCCTCGCTGATCAGCTACCTGGCGGCCCAGCCTGGCTACATCATCCAGTACGGCGACCAGTCCGAGCTCGCCGCGCTGTCGGCGCGCGTGCTGATCGACGGGCAGAACGACGTCGCCCGCTCGAACGGCGACCACCTCTACGGCTACACCAACATCCTGTGGTCCTACATGGAGGCCATGGCCGTCGAGCTGCAGGAGGCCCGGCGCCAGATCGTCGAGGCGCTCAAGCAGTTGAACACCAAGACGGCCCAGGGCGAGTGGCTGGACCTGCTGGGCAGCTACTACGCGGTGCCGCGCATCCAGGGCGAGCTGGATGCCTCCTACGGCCCGCGCATCATCGCCGAGGTGCTGCGCCCGCGCGCGAACAACGTGGCGATGGAAGAAGCCATCAAGGTGTTCACCGGGCAGGACGCCAAGGTGACCGACGTCACCCTCTATGGCGAGACCTTCCCGCTCTACGATGGCGCGATCACCCATAACGGCACCTGGAACTACAATGCCAGCGCCATCCCGATCTATGGCCTGTTCGACGTCGAGTATGGCTACGACTTCGAGGGCGGCGCCGACATTACGGCCTTCCAGCAGATCGTCCGCGAGCTGATCGGCCGGCTGCGCGATGCCGGCACGCATCTGCGGTCGCTGCTGCTGCGCGGCTCGGATATGTCCGACACCTTCACGCCGCCCACCGACGGCGGTCCGATCGACTGGTCGATACAGGCCACGCTCGAGGACACGCTCGACGAGCCCGACGACCCGGACTTCGCCATGCAGGCTACCCTGGCAGCCATGCAGGACACCCTGGCCGAGCCTGCCGACGAGGCCGAGCTGAGCATCGCCTACGCCTACAGCTACAACGGGCTGCGCACGCACAACGGCATCATCACCCACGCCGGCGGCCAGACCCTGGCCGAGTCGCTCTAGGCGGGTCGTGACGGGACAATCTCCGTATCTAACGGAGGTCGGCTTGAGCCTTTCCTTTCATGACCAATTCGAACGCCCGCCGACCGGTGACTTCTACCTGGAGGTCTTCCGGCGCGGCCAGCTCATCGAGGTTGTCGACGAGAAGAACCTGATCGTCGCCAACTCGAAGCTGATCCATGCGCGCCTTCTGGGCGGCGACGTGGCCAACCGCAGCGTCACCCAGATCGCGTTCGGCACCAACCCGGTGGCGCCCAGCACGGGCAACACGACCATCACCGATCCCTACACCAAGGCGATCGACCTGGTCAGCTACCCCGCCACCAACCAGGCGCGGTTCGCGTTCTCGCTGGGCACCGCCGAGGCCAACGGCAAGGCCATCGCGGAGTTCGGCCTGCTCACCGCAGGCGGCATGCTCTACGCCCGCAAGAACCGCTCGAACCCGCTCCACAAAGAATCGGACATCACGTTCGCCGGAACGTGGACGATCAACTTCTGATCGGCGACTAGACCATGGCGAACCAACCAGAACAAATTCAGTGGGACGAGGGCGTCTACCAGCTCGAGACTACTGATCCCGTACAGGGCGGCGTCGGCGGCACGTCGAACCGGCCAATTCTCAACCTGGCGAACCGCACGGCTTACCTGAAGGACCGCCAGGACAAGCTGGTGAGTGGGGAGACCATCCCGCCCACGGTGGCGCCGAAGAACTCGCCGGAATTCACGGGCACGCCTACGGCGCCTGACGTGACCTTGGGCGACCGCTCCGGCAAGATCGCCAATACCAAGTTCGTCCAGGACACGGTTCACGGCCTGAGTTCCCTTAATGTCAGCGGAAACACCAACGTTACGCTGGGTGCCCAGAAGGCCGGCGCGGGGGTCCAGGTATTCACCGGGGTGCTGACCGGCAACATCGCCGTTATCGTGCCTGCCGAGCAGAAAAGCTGGATCGTTTCGAACCGCACCTCCGGTGCGTTCTCGCTGACGATCAAGACCGCTGCCGGAAACGGCGTCGTCGTGGCGCAGGGTAAGAATGCCGAGCTCTGGTGCGACGGCACGAACGTCCTGCAATCGACTAATGACTACACCAATGCGGCCCTGACCGGCACGCCGACCGCGCCCACGGCGGCAACTGGCAACAGCTCGCAGCAGGTCGCCAACACCGAATTCGTCCAGCAGACGGCCAATGAAATGGCGATCGTCTACGCAATCATTCTCGGGGGCTAACCCATGGCAGCAGCATTCAAGAACGCGCTCGGCACCTGCGGCACCACGCCTGGCGTGGCTTATACCGGCGCGACCGGGGCGGGCACGGTCATCACGTCGGCGACCTTCTGCAACACGACCGAAGACAAGACGCCCACGGTGACCGTCACCGTCACCAGCGGCGGCGTGACCAAGCACGTGCTCTACAAGGCCTCGGTGCCGACCAACGGCACCCTGACCCTCAAGCCCGAGGCACAGATCATCCTGAAGCCGACCGACACGCTGAACGTGCACGCCAGCGAGTCCAACGCGATCGATTTTGTGATCTCGGCCACGGAGCTCTGATATGGGCCGCCTCAACTACGACAGTGCGCCCGTGCGCAATATCCCGACGGCGGCGCCGGGCGATTCGTCGAGCACGCCGGCTTCCACCGCCTTCGTGCAGAACGCCGTGCCGGCCGGGGTCGTGTTGCCTTACGCGGGTCCGGTGCCGCCGGCCGGGTGGCTGCTGTGCGACGGCTCAAATGTCAGCCGCACGACCTATGCCAAGCTGTTCGCGTCCATTGGCACGACCTACGGGACTGGCAACGGCACGACGACGTTCAAGCTGCCCGACCTGCGCGGCGAGTTCGTGCGAGGCCTTGACCAGGGGCGCGGGGTAGATGCGGGACGGACGCTGGGTAGCGGGCAGGCGGATGAATTCAAGTCGCACGCCCACCCGTTAAACTCAGCCCCCAGCACTGCTGCGGCAGGGGGCGGAGTAGCAGTTCTGACCACTTCGGGTTCGGGGGCGGGAACGCAGACTGCGGGCGGCACCGAAACGCGCCCGCGCAACGTCGCCATGAACTACATCATCAAATTCGCATAAAGGAGGCTGGGACATGGCTTACCTTGGTAACAGCCCCCTCAACGCGCTGTTCAGCTTCACACCAGTCACGCTGGCCCAGGGCCAGACGCAGGTACTGGTCAACTACACGCCGGGCCGCTGCCTGTTCTTCAAGAACGGCGCGCTGCTCGACCCGAATATCGACTACACGGCGGCCAACGGCAGCACCGTCACGCTCGCCAGCCCGGCCAGCGCCGGCGACGTGCTGACCGGGATCAACCTCGCGTCGTTCGCCGTGGCGAATGCGCTGCCGCTAACTGGCGGCACGGTTTCCGGTCCGCTGACCGGACCGGCGAGCGCATCCGAAACGACTGGTGGATTGATCGAGCTCGCCACGACTGCCGAGGCGCAGGCGCTTCTGGACGACTTGCGTGCGCTGACGCCGAAGAAACTGGCGGACGCCTTCAAGGGAGCGAATACCCTTATTCCCGGTGGGTCCAACGGGCAGGGTTTCTTCAAGCTGCCGAGTGGGTTGATCGTGCAGTTTGGTTCTGTGATGGGCTTTGACAGCTACACTGTGACGCTTCCGATTGCTTTCCCATCAAGGCATCTCATGCACCCATTGGCAACTGCTGGCGGAAGCGGAGGCTATGCCCCTAACACCTCAGCCTGGGTGGAAACGTCAGAACCCACGGCAGCTAACTTCAAAATCTTCCCATACAGGCCCGGACCAACGGGGGGCGCCGTTAGCGCGGCCCGTGCGGTGTCCTGGTTGGCTATTGGAGTTTGACATGCAATTTTTCTACTCTCCGGAGGCCGCTGGCTTCTTCTGTCCGGACATCCACGCGAGCATTCCGGAGGATGCCGTCGAAATATCTGCCGACGAGCACGCGGCTTTGCTGGCCGGGCAATCCCAAGGCAAGCGCATCGTCGCCGACGGGGGAGGTCGGCCGACGCTGGTGGATCCGCCTCCGCCCTCTGACGAGCAGCTCGCAGCCGCTGCCCGCGTGGAGCGTGACACCGCGCTCACGGCAACCGACTGGCTGGTAGCGCGCCACCGCGACGAAACCGACGCCGGCGGCGACACCACGCTCACGGCCAACCAGTTCAAGGCATTGCTCGCGTACCGCCAGGTGTTGCGCGACCTGCCCGACCAGAAGGGCTTCCCGGCAGTCGCGATGCCGGAGGCTCCCGACTTCCTCTAAGCGAAAAGGCTGGGCCGATGAGTGGCAGCGATCAGTGATTTCTTCGATGGGATGCACGGGGTAATCTTCCCGTTCGGCGGCACGACGGCTCCGGCCGGGTTCCTGATGTGCGATGGCAAGGAGTACAGCCGGCTCCAGTACCCGGCGCTGTATGCGGTGCTCCTGACCCGCTTCGGCTCCAGCGATGGCGACCAGTTGTTCAAGGTGCCCGATCTGCGCGGCCGGGTGATCGCTGGCGTGGACAATATGGGCGGCACGGCAGCAGGGCGGCTCACGACGGCAGGCTCTGGCGTCAATGGAGCCGTGCTGGGCGCGGATGGCGGCGAACAGGCACACACGCTGACCGTCCCGGAAATTCCGGCGCACACCCACGCCGACAGCCGCTATACCGGCACCAATCCTGGGGCTGGATCGCCGGTAGCCGGCACGGGCGCCACGGCAGTGATTGGGCAAGCCCAGGGCGGCAGCACTGGTGGCGGCCTGCCGCACAACAACGTCCAGCCCACGCTGGTGCTGAACTACATCATCAAGACATAGGACGGCGATCGCCTGATCCTGGGGCCCGGCATCGTCCGGGCCTTTTGCTTGGGTGGTGCGGGCGGTCGGACTCGAACCGACACTCCCTCTCGGGAAGTGGCTTTTGAGGCCACCGCGTCTACCAATTCCACCACGCCCGCTTCCGAGGTCTGTGCCCGACCTGCGCCCGGGCTCTGCTCACCTACCGAAAAAACCTAGCGTTTCCAAGGGCTCACGGCGCTTGACACCCGGATTTTGAGTCCGGCGCGTCTACCAGTTCCACCACGCCCGCACGGGCGACCGGCGCACTAGTGCCATGGGCGAACACCAGCGTCCAGTGCCGGCAGCGGTAGGAAACGGGCTCAATCGTCGGCCACCACCACGAGCCGGTTGCCGTCCACCCGCACCACGCGCACGGCCGCACCGGCCGGCAGATCGGGTCCGCTGGCCGGCCAGCTCGAATCGCCGACCCGCAGCCGGCCGCTGCCGTTCCGGATCGGCCGGTCCAGGACCAGCCTGGTGCCCACCAGCGCCGCACCCCGGCGGTTCAGGTCCGGCAGCGGCGAGGCAGGGGGTGCCGGGCGGAAGCGGAACCAGGCGAGCACCGCCAGGCCCGCCGCCAGGGCGAACACCAGGGCCTGGACCTGCCAGACCAGTTCCGGCGCCCACCAGGCGACGGCGGCCGTGACCACCGCGGCCACCGCCAGCCAGGCGAAGAAGAAGCCGGGCGTGGCCAGCTCCAGGAGCAACAGGACCCCGCCGATCGCCAGCCATTGCCAGGCCGCCATGGCCAGCACTCCTCAGCCCTGCCCGTCCGGCCGGGGACCCCAGGGGGCGGCGGCCGCGGCCTGGGTGGTGCGCTGGCCCAGCGCCTCCTGGGCCAGCTCGGCGATCCCGGTCAGCGAGCCCAGTGCGGCGCTGGCTTCCATCGGCAGGATGAAGGTCTTCTGGTTGGGCGAGGTGGCGAAGCGACCCAGCGCTTCCAGGTATTTCTGGGCGACGAAATAGTTGGCGGCCTGGATCCCGCCCTCGCCGATGGCACCGGCCAGCATCCTGGTGGCCTCGGCCTCCGCCTGGGCCAGCCGCTCGCGCGCCTCGGCATCGCGCATCGCCGCGTCGCGCCGGCCTTCCGCCTCCAGCACCGCCGCCTGCTTCATCCCCTCGGCGCGCAGGATCGCGGCCGCCCGCGACCCTTCCGCCTCCAGCACCACCGCGCGCTTCTCGCGCTCGGCCTTCATCTGCCGGGCCATGCTGCTGACCAGGTCCGCCGGCGGCCGGATGTCCTTGATCTCGATCCGGGTGACCTTGACTCCCCAGGGCTGGGTCGCCTCGTCCACCACGGTGAGCAGCCGGCTGTTGATCACGTCGCGCTGGCTGAGCACCGCATCCAGGTCCAGCGAGCCCATCACCGTGCGGATATTGGTCATGGTCAGGTTCAAAATGGCGTTGCGCAAATCGGCCACCTCGTAGGCGGCGCGCGCCACGTTCAGGACCTGGTAGAACACCACCCCGTCCGCGGTCACCATCGCGTTGTCGCGGGTGATGACCTCCTGGGAGGGCACGTCCAGCACCTGCTCCATCACGCTGAGCCTGGCGCCCACCCGGTCGATCACCGGCACGATCAGGTTGAGGCCCGGGGACAGGGTCCGGGTGTAGCGGCCAAACCGCTCCACGGTCCATTCCTCGCCCTGCGTCACCGAGCGCACCCCCATGGCGATCAGCGTGATGATCACCACCAGCACCACCAGCACCACGACCGTCGCGCCGAACTCCATGCCCATCCTCCGCCGCCCTCGTCCGCCTGTCCTTTCCTAGCAGGTCGGCTTTGACAGATCGCGGGGGAACGCCCACCATTCGTCCTGGATGGTGCCCGGGGTGACCCGGGCCGAGAGGGAAGCCGGTGCGATGCCGGCGCTGCCCCCGCAACCGTAAGCGGTGAGCCGTCGCTCGAGCTCAAAGCCACTGGGGCCTTTAGGTCCTGGGAAGGCAGAGCGACCGGTGCCGACCCGCGAGCCGGGAAACCTGCCGTCCGTTTGCCATGTCGGAACTCGCCGGGCGGGGTGCCCCGGCCGGAGGTCAATCATGCCGAGCCTGTCGTTCGACCCCCCGCCCCTCATGCCGGCCGAGCTGGCCGACCCGAGCGGGCTCCTGCGCGCCGCCCTGGCGCACGACCAGGGCCACCCGCCGCGCGAGATCCTGCTAGCCTGGCTGCTGTCGCTGGCCCCGGGCATCGACCCGGCGCGGGCCGCGCGCGCCATGCTGCCGGACGGGGCGGGCGTCCCGGGCTCGATCGGGGCGGAGCTGGCCGAGGTGGCGCGCTGGCCGGAAGAGCGCCTCGCCGGCTATGCGCGCCGCCAGCGGCGCTGACGCCGTCCCGGTCGTTCAGCGGCAGCTCGTGGTGGTGTCGGTGCCGAACAGGGTCAGCGGGTCGCTGCGGCTGTCCTCGTAGTCGTAGCGGCAGACGAGGCAGCGCTTGCCAATCGGGTCGCCATCGGCCAGCTCGATCTCGCTGCGCAGCACGCCACGGTCCTCCCAGCCATCCGGGTTCGCCTGCCGCTCGTCCTGGTCCAGCGCCTGGTCGGCCGTGCTGCTCATCGCGATGCGGCCAGGCATCGACGCCAGCCGCCACTCGGGTCCCCCCGGCGTCGCCGCCTGGTAGCGTGCCAGGCAACTATCCAGCAGGGCCTGGGGGTCGCGCTTGAGCCGCTCCAGGGTCCGCGCCGCCCGGTGGCCCGGCTCGGCGGCACTCTCCCCGAGCAGACCCTCCTGCCGTTCCACCGGCGTGCCCGGCGCCCCGGCGCAGGCGGTGACGAGCAGGCAGGCCAGCGGCAGAAAGCGCCTCACGCCTGGTCGTCCCACAGGCGGAAGCCACCGATGAACGCGTTCTCGTTGTCGCCGATCCGGCAGCCCGCGGGCAGCTCCTTCAGCTTGCGGGCATTGCCGCCGCCCAGCACCACGTCGTCGATCAGGAGGGCCTCCTGGAACAGCCGCACCACCTTGTGGACATGGGCTTCCCAGCGGTCCCGCCCCCGCTTCTCCAGCCCACGATTGCCGACATAGTCCTCATAGGTGCGGTCCTTGCGGTAGGGCAGGTGCCCCAGCTCCATCGGGATGATCGTCCCGTCCACGATCATGGTGTTGCCGAGCCCGGTGCCGAGCCCCAGGAACAGCATCTTGCCGCCTTCATAGGAGCCGATCGCCTGCATCACCGCGTCGTTGACCAGGCGCACCGGCACGCCGAAGGCCTGGGTGAAGTCGAACTCCATCCAGCCCGGCCCGAGATTGACCAGGTCCCGGACCACCCGGTTGCCCGCCACCGGGCCCGGGCAGCCGATGGAGATCCGGGTGTAGTTCCAGCCCGTGGCCAGGCGCTGCACGTCGGCCACGAGCTGCCCCGGGCGGTAGTCCGGCCCGGTCGGGGCCTTGCGGCGCTCGTCGTAGCCCTCGCAGCGCAACTTCACGTTGTTGCCGCCGACGTCCACCACCAGCGTCGCCATCTCGCCCCCGCGCATTGGACCGCCTGGGGCTGCGTAGGTGGTGGCATCTGGCGCGTAAAGGGCCGAGGCAGCGGCAGCGCCCAGGCCCCGGCGGCGGCGTTGCGGGCAGACCTCAATGGCGGGCGACCAGCTTGCGCAGCGCCGCTTCGGGCATCGGCCGGGCCAGGACATAGCCCTGCACCTCGTCGCAGCCGAGCTCGCGCAGGAACTGGAGCTGCCGCTCGGTCTCCACGCCTTCGGCGATCACCCGCTTGCCCAGGCTGTGAGCGAGGTTGACCATGGCGGTGACGATCATGTCGTCGTCCGTGTCCCGGCCGATGTCGCGCACGAAGGACTGGTCGATCTTGATCTTGTCGACCGGGAAACGCTTGAGATAGGCGAGCGAGCTGTAGCCCGTGCCGAAATCGTCCACCGCGAGGCGCACGCCCAGGTGGGCGATCCGGCGCAGCATCTCGGCGATCGCGTCGTTGGAGGGCTCGAACAGCAGGCTCTCGGTGATCTCGATCTCGAGCAGGTCGGGCGGGATGCCGCTCTCGGCGATCAGCTCGCGCAGGCTGGCCGCGAAATCGCCGTGGCGGAGCTGGGCCGCCGACAGGTTGACGCCGATGGCGAGCTCCTGGCCGGCATCCAGGCCGCGGCGGATCGCCCGGCAGGCCTCCTCCAGCACCCAGCGCCCCAGCGGCCGGATCAGGCCGGTGGATTCGGCCACCGGGATGAAGGCCTTGGGCGGGATCGGACCGCGCTCCGGGTGCTGCCAGCGCACCAGCGCCTCCGCCCCCACCGGCCGCCCGCCGCCGATCGAAAACTGCGGCTGGAACACCAGCGAGAGTTCGGAGCGCTCGATGGCGCGGCGCAGCTCCCGCTCCAGCGACTTCTTCTGCAGGACTTCCGCGTTCATCTGCTCCAGGAAGAACTGGAAGCGGTGGCCGCCCTCGGCCTTGGCCCGATAGAGCGCCAGGTCGGCGTTCTTGATGAGCTGGTCGGGGCTGTTCGCGTCGGCCGGGAACAGGGTGACGCCCAAGGACGAGGTGATGAACAGGTCGTGGTCGTCGATGGCGATCGCCTGGGCGATCGCGTCCAGGGCCTTCTGCGCCAGGACCGCCGCACCGTTGGCGCCGTTGCGGCTGGACAGGTCGGTCTGCACGATCGCGAACTCGTCGCCGCCCAGCCGCGCCAGCGTGTCGGTGCTGCGCAGGGTCCGGCGCAGCCGGTCGGCCACGATCTGCAGGAGCCGGTCGCCCGCGGGGTGGCCCAGCGTGTCGTTCACGTCCTTGAACTGGTCGAGGTCGAGCAGCATCAAGGCACCGTGCTTGCCGTCGCGCGCCGCCCTGGCCATGGCCGCTTCCAGCCGGTCCAGGAGCAGGGTGCGGTTGGGCAGTCCAGTCAGCCCGTCATGATGGACCAGGCGCTTGATCTCGGCTTCCGCACGGCGCCGGTCGGTCACGTCGCGCAGCACGGTCTGGAAGGCCTGGCGGCCGCCCTCGCGCAGGGCCGAGGTGGTGATCTCCACCTCCACGCGGCGGCCATCCAGCGTGATGATCGCCGTGGCGGCCGGGTCGGTGACGATCTCCTCGTGTTCGGCGCGCGCGAGCTGCTGTGCCAGCGACGGGCTGCCCTCGGGGGCGATCAGCTCCATGAGCCTGCGCCCGACCAGGTCGTCGGCCGAGCGCGCCGCCAGGATGCGCAGCGCCGACTGGTTGGCCAGCACCACGATCCCGTCCTCATGCATCAGGATCGCGTCGGGGGCGGTGTCGATCAGCCGGCGCCAGCGCTCCTCCGAGGCGGCGCGCCCGGCCTCCGCCGCACGATAGGCGGTCACGTCGATCAGGGTGACGACCGCCCCGGTGATCCCGGCTCGCGCGGTCTTGTGGGCGAGCACGCGGACGAGATAGCGGCTGGTTTCCCAGGACGGGATCTCGATCTCGGCGGGCTCGCCGCTCTCCAGGGTACGCAGGATCAAGGGCCCCAGCTCGCGGCTGCCGAGGCCGGCCATCACCGCGTCGAACGGGCGCCCCTCTGCGGGGCCGTCCAGCCGCAGCATGCGCCCGGCGATCGGCGCGCAGCGCCGGACCCGCAGGTCGCGATCGACGAACACCACGCCGACATCGATCGAATCCAGCAGGCTCGTGATGTCGCCGGTGAGCTGCTCCAGCTCCGCGATCTTCTGGCGATGGGCGCTGTCCACCCGCACGAGTTCCTCGGTCAGCGCCTTCAGGTCGGACGCATAGGCCTCCAGCTCGTCATGGGCCTGCTTCAGATCGTCGAAGGCCGCCTGGAGGCGCTCGTTGCCGAGCTCCAGCCGCTCCACCGCCGCCTTCAGGTGCAGGCGCGAGGCGCCGAGCTGGCTGGCCAGCACCGAGCTGCGGTCCGCGGCGGGGCCCAGCGGGATCGGCCTGGCCTGGATCGGCCCCTGCAGCGGCCGGCTGGGTCCTGCCAGCACCAGGACGTGCGGCAGGCCCTGCTCGGGCGAGTCCAGCGGGACGAACAGGAGATCGACCAGGCAGGTCAGGCCGGGCGCTGCGTCGAATGGCAAATGGAGCAGCCGCTGGGGCGTGGAACTCGCCCGGGCGGCCTGGAGGGTCTCGCCGACGGGCGGCTGCATCGCCGGCGGCAGCGCGCCCAGCGGACATTCCGTGCCCGGCATCTGGACCAGCAGGGGATGGGTGCCGTAGAGCGGCAGGATCCGGTCCTGCGGGTCGATCAGGCAGGCGGCGGTGCCGGCGGTCAGCCGCGCCAGCACCTCGCCGGTCCAGGCCGTGGCGGGCTCGGCCAGCCCCTGGCTGCTGCCCAGCCGGGCGGTCCAGAAATCGGCGAGCCAGCCCGGCAGCCTGGTGGTCGGCATGCTCAGGCGCAGCCCGTCCGGCCCGGCCAGCTCGACCGAGCTGCCGTCGCCGCGTGCGCACAGGCCGCCGGCGGCACGGATGGAATCAGCCAGCGTGCTGCTGCCCTGGCTGTTGCCCTGGCCCAGCAGGAGGTGGGCGATCCGGTCCCCCGGCCCCAGCGCCGGCCCGGGCCTGGATCCCGACGGGGGCCGACCTGGCGGCAGATGTCGCCAGTGGCCGTCGTCCCGGACGATCCGGGCGGGATCGGCAAGGCGGGTGATCCGGTCCGCCAGGATGGTCTGCCCGGCAGCCCCGGCCTCGCCCGGCAGGCCTGTGCCCCCCGGCGGGGGCACCACCAGCAGCCAGGCGATGCCGGACCGGTCCGGCCGATGGGCGAGGACGCGCTCCGCCAGGTCCAGCGCACCCGGCATCGGCTCGACAATGGTCAGGAAGCGTGCCGGAGCATCGGCGGACGATACGTCATGCTGCCAATCGGCAGACAGATCTGGCCCTGGTTCGGCGGATATGATCATCGTCGCCCAACTGTCCAATGCTGCCGCAGATTGGTCGAGTACCGGGTCGGCTTGTCAACTCCAGATTACAAACCGTTAGTCTTATCTCGCGGAAATGGGAAGACCCCGGAAGCCCGGGCACTCGGTCGAGCGCCCGGTTTCCGGGTTGCGCCGGGATCAGCCCTTGATGTTGTCGGGCATCACCTTGTTGTCCTCCCAGGCCTGCAGGAGCAGGTCGTAGTTGACCGTGACACCCTGCGGCTTCTCGTTCTCCAGCTTACGCTTGGGCTCGCCGCCGGTCTCATCCGCCTTCTTGTACCACTCCTCCGGGTCCACCTCCGGATTGAGCTTCGGCGCGCATTCGCCGCCGATGCCTGCGCGCTCCAGGCGACGCAGCACGTCGTCCTGCTGCTTGGCCAGGTTGTCCATGGCCTCCTGGGCGGTCTTCTCGCCGCCCACCGCCTCGGCGACGTTGGCCCACCAGAGCTGGGCGAGCTTCGGGTAATCCGGCACGTTGTTGCCGGTGGGCGACCAGGCGACCCGGGCCGGGCTGCGGTAGAACTCGATCAGGCCGCCCAGCTTGGGCGCCCGCTCGGTGAAGCTCTGGTGGCGGACGTCGCTGTCACGGATCGGCGTCAGGCCGACATGGGTCTTCTTGAGCGAGGTGGTCTTGGCGACGCAGAACTGCGCGTACAGCCAGGCGGCCTTGCGCCGGTCGACCGGGGTCGAGGTCATCAGCGTCCAGCTGCCTACGTCCTGGTAGCCGAGCTTCATGCCCTCCTTCCAGTAGGCCCCGTGCGGCGACGGCGCCATGCGCCACTTGGGCGTGCCGTCGGCGTTCATCACCGGCAGGCCTTCCTTGGCCGAGGCGGCGGTAAAGGCCGTGTACCAGAAGATCTGCTGGGCGATGGCACCCTGGCTGGGTACCGGGCCGGCCTCGGAGAAGGTCATGCCCTGGGCTTCCGCCGGGGCATAGGCCTTCAGCCAGTCGATGTATTTCTGGGTGGCATAGACGGCGGCCGGGCCGTTGGCGCCGCCGCCGCGGCTGACCGAAGATCCCACCGGGCGGCAGCCTTCCATGCGGATGCCCCACTCATCGACCGGCAGGCCGTTGGGGATGCCGACATCGGACATGCCGGCCATGGACAGCCAGGCGTCGGTGAAGCGCCAGCCGAGCGACGGGTCCTTCTTGCCATAGTCCATATGGCCGTAGATGCGCTGGCCGTTCACTTCCTTCACATGGTTGGTGAAGAAGTCGGCGATGTCCTCATAGGCCGACCAGTTGACCGGCACGCCCAGCTCGTAGCCTTTGACCTTCTGGAACTCCTCCTTCATCTGCGGGTCGTTGAACCAGTCGTAGCGGAACCAGTAGAGGTTCGCGAACTGCTGGTCGGGGAGCTGGTAGAGCTTGCCGTCCGGTGCCGTGGTGAACGACTTGCCCATGAAGTCGTCGACATCGAGGGTGGGGAGCGTGACGTCCTTGCCCTCGCCCGCCATCCAGTCGGTCAGCGGCACGACCTTCTGGTAGCGGAAATGGGTGCCGATCAGGTCGGAATCGTTGATGTAGGCGTCGTAGATGTTCTGATCGGACTGCATCTGGGTCTGCAGCTTCTCGATCACGTCGCCTTCCTGGATCAGATCATGGGTCATGTTCATGCCCGTGATCTCGGAAAACGCCTTCGCCATCGTCTGCGCTTCGTAGACGTGGGTGTCGATCGTCTCCGACACGATCTTGAAGGACTGGCCCTTGAACGGCTCCGCCGCCTTCTGGAACCAGGTCAGCTCCTCGATCTGCTGGTCGCGGGTGAGGGTCGAGGGCTGGAACTCGTCGATCCACTTGTTGATCGTGGCGTCGGCCGCGTTCGCCCGGATGATCCCGGGCATCGCCAGCGCCGCGCCGGCCATGGCGGTGCCGCTCAGGAACCGCCGACGGCCCAGATGCCATTTCGTCATGAGAGACCTCCCTGTCTCTTCCCTGTTCCCGTCGATCGCCGCCGCCGGTCCGGGAACTGTCCCGGCGGGCGTGGCCCGGTGCCGTCAGCCGAAGCGCAGCACCAGGGCGAACCACAACACTGCCAGGATCGACGCCCACCACAAGGGCGACGCCACCAGGGCCAGCCAGGCGAGGTGGATCCAGGCAGCGCCCAACAGCCCGATGAACACCCGGTCGCCGCGGGTAGTCGTCATCGGCAGGAAGCCTTTGCGCTCGATCGTGGGATAGGCGAACTGCAGCCCGGTCATGACCAGGAGCAGGAGCGCCACCCCGGCGAAGAACAGCCCCACCGGCATCGTCCAGGCCATCGAGCGGATCAGGGTCGCGAGTGCCTCCATCTGCGCCTCCGCTAGACCCGGCCCAGGGCGAAGCCCTTGGCCATGTAGTTGCGCACGAACCAGATCACGAGCGCGCCCGGCACGATGGTGAGCACGCCCGCCGCCGCCAGCAGGCCCCAGTCCATGCCGGCGGCCGAGACGGTGCGGGTCATGGTGGACGCGATCGGCTTGGCGTTGGTCGCGGTCAGCGTGCGCGCCAGCAGCAGCTCCACCCAGGAGAACATGAAGCAGAAGAACGCCGTGACGCCGATGCCCGCCTTGATCAGCGGCAGGAAGATCCGCACGAAGAAACGGGGGAAGGAGTAGCCGTCGATATAGGCGGTCTCGTCGATCTCCTTGGGCACGCCCGACATGAAGCCTTCCAGGATCCAGACCGCCAGCGGCACGTTGAACAGGCAGTGCGCCAGCGCGACCGCGATATGCGTGTCGAACAGGCCCAGCGCTTGGTAGAGCTGGAAGAACGGCAGGAGGAACACGGCCGGCGGCGCCATCCGGTTGGTCAGCAGCCAGAAGAACACGTGCTTGTCGCCGATGAAGCGGAAGCGCGAGAAGGCATAGGCCGCGGGCAGGGCCACGCTCAGGCTGATCACCGTGTTCATGACCACGTAGATCAGCGAGTTGACATAGCCCATGTACCAGGAGGGATCGGTCAGGATCGTCTGGAAGTTCGCCAGCGTCGGCTCGCGCGGGAACAGGGTCAGACCGCTCAGGATCTCCTGGTTGGTCTTGAGCGACATGTTCACGAGCCAGTAGATTGGCAGCAGCAGGAACACGAAATAGATGATGAGCGCGACACTCCTGCCCTTCATGCCCGCTCTCCCGTGCCCATCCGGGTCATGACGTTGTAGAACACGAAGCTGAGCGTCAGGATGATCAGGAAATAGATGATCGAGATCGCCGCGGCCGGGCCCAGATCCATCTGGCCGATCGCGATCTTGGTGAGATGGATCGAGAGGAAGGTCGTGGCGTTGCCGGGCCCGCCGCCGGTGACGACGAACGGCTCGGTATAGATCATGAAGCTGTCCATGAAGCGCAGCAGCACCGCGATCAGCAGCACGCCGCGCATCTTGGGCAGCTCGATATAGCGAAACACCTTCCAGGCGCTGGCGCCGTCGATGGCGGCCGCCTGGTAGTAGGCGTCGGGAATGGCGCGCAGGCCGGCATAGCAGAGCAGCACGACCAGGGGCGTCCAGTGCCAGACGTCCATCACCACGATGGTGAGCCAGGCGGCGACGGGGTCGTTGGTGTAGTTGTAGGGAATGCCCAGCGCGTTCACGAGCCAGCCGCCCAGGCCGATATCGGCGCGGGCGAACACCTGCCAGATCGTGCCCACCACGTTCCACGGGATCAGCAGCGGCAGCGCCATCAGCACCAGTGCCAGCGACGCCCGCCAGCCGCGCGCCGGCATGGCCAGGGCGAGCGCGATGCCCAGCGGGATCTCGACCAGCAGGATCACGAAGCTGAACACGAACTGGCGGATCAGCGCGCCATGGAGATCGTCGTCGGCCAGCACGCTCTCGAACCACTCGGTGCCGACCCAGTAGCGGTCCTGCGGGCTGAAGATGTCCTGGAAGGCATAGTTGACCACGGTCATCAGCGGGATGATCGCCGAGATGGCGACGATCACGAACACCGGCAGGACCAGGAACCAGGCCTTGTTGTTCTCGATCTTGTCCATGGCCAGCCTCCCCCCTCGTTCCCGTTCTAGTGGACCAGGCGGTCGTCCAGATAGAGCCTGGTCCAGGCCGGCGGCAGGCGCAGGAAGGCCTGGCCCGGCATGAGCGGCGCATCCTCGGACAGCTTGGCCATCACCGTGGCCGTGCCGAGCCTGGCGGTCACCAGCGCATAGTTGCCCAGATCCTCGACCCGCTCGACCTCGACCGGCACGCCCTCGGCGCCAGGGCTGCCGGTGATCCGCACATGCTCCGGGCGGATGCCCAGCTCGATCCGGCCCTGGCCCGGGCCCACCAGCCCGTCCGGCAGCACATGGTCGGTGCCAGGGATGCGCAGGCCATCGCCGTCGCGCTCCAGCGGCACGAAGTTCATGCCGGGCGAGCCGATGAACCAGCCGACGAAGCGATGCTCCGGCCGCTCGAACAGTTCCTGGGGCGTGCCGACCTGCATCACCCGGCCGGCATGCATCACCACGATCTTCTCGGCGAAGGTCAGCGCCTCGTTCTGGTCGTGGGTGACATAGACTAGCGTGCGCCGGTAGCGCTCGTGGACCTGCTTCAGCTTGCGCCGCAGCAGCCATTTGAGATGCGGGTCGATCACGGTGAGCGGCTCGTCGAACAGGATCGCCGCCACGTCCGACCGCACCAGGCCGCGGCCCAGCGAGATCTTCTGCTTGGCATCGGCACCCAGCCGCCGGGCCGGCCGGCGCAGGTCCGGGCCCAGCTCCAGCATGGCCGCCACCTCCTCGACCTTGCTGCGCACCTCCGGCTCACCGATGCCGCGGTTGCGCAGGGGGAAGGCCAGATTGTCGAACACGCTCATCGTGTCGTAGACGACCGGGAACTGGAACACCTGGGCGATGTTGCGCTCGCCCGGCGACTTCGCCGTCACGTCCTGCGCGTCGAAGCGGACCCGGCCATGGGAGGGCCGCAGCAGGCCGCTCATGATGTTGAGCAGCGTGGTCTTGCCGCATCCCGAGGGCCCGAGCAGCGCATAGGCGCCGCCATCGGCAAAGGCGAAGTCCATCGGCTGCAGCGCGAAGTCGGAGGGCTGCCGGGGATCCGGGCGATAGGCGTGGCCCAGGCCCGCCAGCGTGATCTCGGCCATGAGCTCAGCCTCCCCGGCCACGGACCGGTGCCGCCCGCACCCGGCCATCCGACCCGAACGCATAGAGCCGGGTCGGGTCCAGATAGACGGTCACTGGCTCGCCCAGCCCATGCTCGTGCACGCCTTCCTCCTGCACCACCCAGTCCAGCGCCTCGGCATGGACGTGGACGAAGGTTTCCGAGCCGGAGATGTCGGCCAGCTCCACCCGGGCAGGCAGGGAGGGCAGGCCGGGCTTGGGCCGGAGCGACAGGTGCAGGGCGCGGATGCCGAAGCGGTAGGCACCGTCCTCCAGCGTACCCAGATGGCCGGTGAGCGGCAGCTCCAGCCCCTGCGGAAAGCGGGCGATACCGCCCCTGACCTCGACGCTCACCAGGTTCATCGGCGGGTCGCTGAACACCTCCGCCACCGCCTCGGAGGCCGGATTGTGATAGACCTGGGCGGTCGGTCCCGTCTGGAGCACCCGGCCCTCGTGCATCACCAGCACCGAGCCGCCCATGGTCAGCGCCTCCAGCGGCTCGGTGGTGGAATAGACCACCACCGCACCACGCCGCTCGAACAGGGCGCGCAGCTCGGTACGCAGCTCCTCGCGCAGCTTGTAGTCGAGATTGACCAGGGGCTCGTCCAGGAGCAGCAGGCGGGCATCCTTGGCCAGGGCGCGGGCAATCGCGGTGCGCTGCTGCTGGCCGCCCGACAGCTCCGCCGGCAGCCGGTCGAGCAGATGGTCGATATGGAGGAGGCTCGCCACCTCGCGCACCCGGCGCTCGATCGCGCCGCGCTCCTCGCCCTTGAGGCGCAGGGGCGAGGCGATGTTCTCGAACACGCTGAGCGAGGGGTAGTTGATGAACTGCTGATAAACGAAGGCGACGCTGCGCCGGCGCACCGGCACGCCGGTCACGTCCTGCCCGTCCTGGAGGACTCGCCCGGCGCTCGGCGCGTCCAGCCCGGCCATCAGCCGCATCAGCGAGGTCTTGCCGGCCCCTGTCGGCCCCAGCAGCACGTGCAGCCCCGGTTCGAGCAGGGCATCCACCGGATGAAGATGGGTGCTGCCGCCGACCGTTCTGGCGATGCTCTGGAGCTGGAGGCTCATGCCGCGTCCACCGCCGATGCCGCCCGTGGTTTTTCGAGCCGCGCCCGCAGGCGCTGCACCTCCTCGTCTTCGAGGAAGAGGCCTAGCTTGCTGCGGCGCCACAGAATGTCCTCGGCCGTGCGGGCCCATTCCTGCTCGACCAGGTAGTGGACCTCCGCCTCGTGCAGGTCGGCGCCGTAGCAGGGGCCGAGATCGTCCAGGCTCTGCGCATTGCCCAGGATCCGCGCGACCCGCGTGCCATAGGCCGCGACCAGCCGCCTCCCCAGGCGCTCGGGCAGCCAGGGGTGGCGGCGGCGCAGCCCGGCCAGGAACGAGTCGGGGTCGGCCAGGTCGCCGCCCGGCAGGGGCATGGCCGCGGTCCAGTCGGGCCGGTGTACGCCCAGGAGCGGTGCCAGCTTCTGCACCGCATGCTCGGCGAGCTTGCGGTAGGTCGTGATCTTGCCGCCGAAGATCGAGAGCAGGGGAGGCGCACCGTCCGGCGCGTTCAGGTCGAACGTGTAATCGCGGGTCACCGCGGACGGGTTGGCCGAGGCGTCGTCGTAGAGCGGCCGCACCCCGGCATAGGACCAGACGATGTCGCTCTCGGCCACCTGCTTCCTGAAGTGGCGGTTGACCACCCGGAGCAGGTAGGCGGTCTCCTCGGGGGAGATCCGCACGTCCTGCGGCGGGCCGTCATAGGGGATGTCGGTCGTGCCGATCAGGCTGAACTCGCCCAGCCACGGGATCACGAACACGATGCGCCGGTCGTCGTTCTGCAGGATATAGGCGTGCGGCCCGTCATGGAGGCGGCGGGTCACGATGTGCGAGCCCTTGACCAGCCGCACCCGGCTCTTGGTGTCGAGCTTCAGGTCGTGCTGGAGGAAGTCCGAGACCCAGGGGCCGGCCGCGTTGACCAGGGCCCGCGCCCGGACCGTGCGCACCGCCCCGCTGGCTAGGTCCTCCAGCTCCGCCACCCAGCGCCGGCCCTCGCGCGCCGCATGGCGGCAGCGCGTGCCGGTCAGGATCTCCGCTCCCAGGTCCTGGGCCGCCAGCGCGTTCAAGACCACCAGCCGGCTGTCGTCGACCTGGGCGTCCGAATAATAGAAGGCCTGCTTCACCCAGTCCTGGAGCGGGCGGCCTTCCGGCGTGTCGCCCAGGCGTGCCCGGCCCGAGGCCGGCAGGATCTGGCGGCCGCCCAGATGGTCGTAGAGGAACAGGCCCAGCCGGATCAGCCAGGCCGGGCGCTGCTCCGGGCTGTGCGGCAGCACGAAGCGCAGGGGCCGCACCAGCATCGGTGCTGCGTGCAGCAGCACCTCGCGCTCCAGCAGCGCCTCGCGCACCAGCCGGAACTCGTAATATTCGAGATAGCGCAGCCCGCCATGGATCAGCTTGGACGACCAGGACGAGGTATGGGCGGCGAGATCGTCCTTCTCGCAGAGCAGCACGGACAGTCCGCGGCCTGCCGCGTCACGGGCAATGCCGGCACCGTTGATGCCGCCGCCCACCACGAGTAGGTCGAACTCTTCCCGCATGCCCCGCGCGTCCCCACAGTTCCTCGGGCGGCCGTCACCGATGCCGCCGCGAAAAAGAACGTGTCGTGCCCGGCTGTTCGCCGCCCTGATGCTTCCTGGCGTATCGTGCTTGCCGCGGGTTCACAAATGAAAACTCGCTGGGCGAAAACGAACTTCAGCCCGTCCCGCCGGCGACATGGACCCGCACGTCCGCCGCCGCTAGCACCGCCTGCCAGGGCTCCGGCGGTGGCTGGTCGGTGAACAGGTCCTGGACCTGGCCCAGATGGCCCATGCGGACCAGGGCCTTGCGCCCGAACTTGCTCGCGTCGCAGGCAAGGAGGACGCGCCGGCTGTTGGCGACGATCGCCTGGGCCACCCGCACCTCACGATAGTCGTAGTCGAGCAGCGAGCCGTCCGGGTCGATGCCGCTGATGCCGATCACGCCGTAATCGACCTTGAACTGGCGGATCAGGTCGACCGCCGCCTCGCCGACGATGCCCCGGTCGCGCGAGCGCACCACGCCGCCGGCGATGATCACCTCGAAGCTGGCGTTCTGAGAGAGCAGGCTCGCCACGTTCAGGTTGTTGGTGATGACCTTGAGCTCGGCGTGGTCGAGCAGGGCGCGGGCGACCTCCTCGGTGGTCGTGCCGATATTGATGAACAGCGAGGCGTGGTTGGGGATCGCCTGGGCGACGAGCTGGCCGATCCGCCGCTTGGCCTCGACGTTCAGGACCTGCCGGTCGGCATAGGCGACGTTCTCGACCGAGGAAGTCAGTCCGGCGCCGCCATGATAGCGCTGCAGCAGGTTCTGCTCGCACAGCTCAGACAGGTCGCGGCGGATGGTCTGCGGCGTGACCCGGAGGTCGGCGGCGAGCTGGTCCACCGAGACATAGCCGGTGCGCCTGGCGCGTTCGAGGATCCGCTCGCGGCGGTCGCGGGTCGACACGGGTGGGTTCGGCCTCCGCTGGGTTGCAGGTGCCCCGACCGTTTATGCCCCCTCCGGCGACGGGGCCAGAGCGGCGTGGCCGGCGGTGCCAAAGCAAAAAGGCCGCCCCGGCGAGGGGCGGCCTTCCTGGAAACCCGGATGGTAAGCCTGAGAGGCTTACTCCGCGGCCTGCTGCGCGACCTGGTCGACGGTCTTGCCGTCGGTGAAGGTCTCCTTTTCCCGCGCCTTGTGCGGGCCCGGGTGGTGCGGCAGCAGCGGCAGCTTCAGGGCTTCCTGCAGGTCGATGCCCGCACCCTCGGCGACCCGGCGGCCATAGTCCTCGTCGCAGTGCCAGAAGTGCCAGACCATCCGGAGCGCGATCTCCTTGGGGCACTCCTTCATGTCGGCGACCAGGTTGGAGATCAGCTCGTCGCGCTCCCAGTCCTGGAAGCTGCGGTAGCTCTCGCCGGCCTGCTTGTAGTCGTCGGTGGTGCGGGTGGTCTGGTAGCGGCCGAGATAGCCCTCGACGTACTGGTGGTATTCCTTCTGCGGCTTCGGCGCTTCCTTCAGCCCGCCCATGATGCTGGGCTCGTAGTTCACGTGCGGGTTCTGGCCGCCGCGATCCACGAAGTAGGTCATCTGGCCGTCCCGCTGGTTGGTGTGGGCGCGGGCCTGCTCCTGCGGCGCGTTGACCGGGAGCTGCAGGTAGTTCGGGCCTACGCGGTAGCGCTGGGTGTCCGAGTAGGACAGGGTCCGGCCCTGCAGCATCTTGTCGTCGGAGAAGTCGATGCCGTCGACCAGCACGCCCGTGCCAAACGCCGACTGCTCGGCCTCGGCGAAGAAGTTGTCCGGCTTGCGGTCCAGCACCATGCGGCCCACCGGGAGCAGCGGGAACTTGTCCTTCGGCCAGAGCTTGGTGTCGTCGAGCGGGTCGAAGTCCAGCTCGTCATGCGGACCGTCCGGCATGATCTGCACGCAGAACTCCCATTCCGGGTAGTCGCCGCGGTCGATCGCGTCGTACAGGTCCTTGGTGGCGTGCCCGACGTCCTTGGCCTGGATCTCGGCGGCCTGCGCGCTGGTCAGGTTGCGGACACCCTGCTTGGGCTCCCAGTGGAACTTGACCAGATGCGCGACGCCCTGGTCGTTCACCAGCTTGTAGGTGTTGACGCCCGAGCCTTCCATCTCGCGATAGTTGGCCGGAATGCCCCAGGGGCTCTTGATCCAGGTGATCATGTGCAGGGATTCCGGGCTCTGCGACACGAAGTCGTAGAAGCGCCAGGCCTCCTGCCGGTTGGTCACCGGGTCGGGCTTGAAGGCGTGGATCATGTCCGGAAACTTGACCGCGTCCCGGATGAAGAAGATCTTGATGTTATTGCCGACCAGGTCCCAGTTGCCCTCGACGGTCTTGAACTTGACCGCGAAGCCGCGCGGGTCGCGCGCCGTCTCAGGACTGTCCTTGGCGCCGATCACCGTGGAGAAGCGCACGAACATCGGCGTCTTCACGCCGGTCTCGTTCAGCACACGGGCGCGGGTGTACTTGGACGCCGGCTCATCGCCGATCTTGCCATAGGCCTCGAACCAGCCGTGCGCGCCGGCACCGCGCGCATGCACCACCCTCTCGGGGATACGCTCGCGATCGAAATGGGTGATCTTCTCGATGAACTGGTAGTTCTCGAGGGTGGCAGGGCCACGCTCGCCGACCGTGCGCAGGCTCTGGTTGTCACGGACCGGGTGACCCTGACGCGTTGTCAGAATCTTACGATCATCCATCGATAGAATCTCCTCGAAGACGCGGACGCTGGGGCTGCGGCGGCAGGACGTGACCGTCCGGCCAAAAGGCAAAGCCGACCCATATATGGGGATGCCGGCCGGGCTATGCGATGATTGGGATCAGTTTAATGCGCCTCCAGCGTCCGGCCGAGGGGGGCGAACCCGCCAAGGCTCAGTCGCGCGGCTCCAGCTTGATCCAGGCATAGCCATGGGCCGCCAAGCGGACCGTGCCCCGGTCCATCCCGTCCAGGTTGCTCTCGCTATCGGCCAAGAGCCTGCGTACCCGCACCGGCCCCTCCGGCAGGCCGGGCTGCACCTCGACAGTACGGTCGGAAAAATTGTGCAGGGTGAGGATGCTGCCATTCGGGCTCTGCTGGCGCAGCGCCACCACCGCGGGCTCGCTCAGGTCCACGATCTCGCACTCGGCCCAGCCGATCTCGGGGTGGGAGCGGCGCTCGCGGACCATCCGCCGCACCTGTTCGAGCAGGCTGTCGGGATGGTCGATCTGCAACTCGACATTGCGGTCGGGAAAGCCGAACGGGCCATCCGCGATCACCGGCCGGATCAGCCGGTCGGCCGGTGCCGTCGAGAAGCCGGCATTGCGCTGCCCGTTCCACTGCATCGGCGTCCGCACCGAGTGGCGCTCGGACTGCCTGAGGTCGTCGCCCATGCCGATCTCGTCGCCGTACCAGAGCACGGGCGTGCCGGGCAGGGCGAACATCAGGCTGAATGCCATGGCGATCCGCCTGGGGTCACCGCCCAGCATCGGCGCTAGCCGGCGGCGGATCCCGCGCTCGTAGATCTGCATGTCGGGGTCCGGCCCGAACGCCTGGAACACTTCCTCCCGCTCGGCATCGCTCAGCCGGCCGAGGTCGAGCTCGTCATGGTTGCGCAGGAAATGCGCCCACTGCCCGGTCTTCGGGATCTCCGGCGTGTTCTTGAGCATGTCCACGACCGGCCGGCCGTCACCGCGCGCCAGCCCCAGGAACAGGTACTGGTTCAGCATGAAGTGGAACACCATCGTCATGCGGTCGTCGTTGCCGAAATACTCGTCGGCCATGTCCATCGGGATGTTGGCCTCGGCCAGCAGCACGGCCTCGGCCTTGCGCCAGGACAGAAAGCGCCTGAGCTCCGTCAGGTATTCGTGCGGGTCGCCCTCGGGATGGCTGTCCAGGCCGGTGTACTCGATCAGGAACGGCACCGCATCCAGGCGGAAGCCGACCACGCCCAGCTCCAGCCAGAAGCCCATGATCTTGTGGATCTCTTCGGTGACCGCCGGGTTGGCGATGTTGAGATCGGCCTGGTGCTCGTAGAAGCGGTGGAAATAATATTCGCCGGCCTGCTCGTCCCAGGTCCAGGTGCTTTCCTGCACGCCCGGGAATATCACCCCGTCCTCTGCGTTCTCCGGCTTCTCCTTCGACCAGACATACCAGTCGCGATAGGGCGAATCCGGGTCGCTGCGCGCGGCCTGGAACCAGGGATGGTCGATCGAGGTGTGGTTGACCACGAGGTCGACGATCACCCGCATCCCCCGGTGCCGGGCGGCCCTGGCGAAGTTGACGAAGTCGCCGAGCGTGCCCAGTCGCGGGTCGACCCCGTAAAAATCGGTGACGTCATAGCCGTTGTCACGGTTGGGCGTGGGATAGAAGGGGGTGAGCCAGATGCAGGTGACCCCTAGCGCTTCCAGGTAATCCAGCCGCTCGATCAGGCCCGCGAAGTCACCGACGCCATCGCCATTGCCGTCCTGGAAAGTCTCGACGTCGATGCAGTAGATGACGGCGTTCTTGTACCAGAGGTCGAGCAACCGGCTTCTCCTGCGGGGGAACGTTCCAGGAGAAACGGCTGAGCCCTGCTCAGGGTGCCGTCGGCGGCTCGGCCATGGTCTTGGCCTGCCGCCGGCTCGCCAGCACGCCGCGCTTCGGCGCGAACAGGAAGGCCAGGATGAACTGCACGGTGAGCGCCAGGACGATGGTGGGGGCCGGCGCGCTGTCCAGGCGGAAGCTCACCAGCACGCCCAAGACCGCCGCACCCATCGCCACCGCCGCCGCGATCAGCAGCATCCGGCCGAACCGGTCGGTCAGCAGGAAGGCGATCGCCCCCGGTGCGATCAGCAGTGCGATCGCCAGGATCAGCCCTACCGCCTTCAGCGCGCCCACGATCGCGAGTGCCAGCAGCGCCAGCAGGCCGTAATGCAGCAGCCGGACCGGCAGGCCGATCGCCCGCGCATGGGTCGGGTCGAAGCAGAAGAGCAGCAGGTCACGGCCCTTCAGGCCCACCACCAGGACGGTCAGGAGCGTGATCGCCCCGGCCTGCCAGAGATCGGCCGCGTACACGCCCAGCAGGTCGCCGAACAGGATGTGGTCCAGATGCACGTCCGATTCGATCTTGGTGTACAGGACCAGCCCCAGCCCGAACATGCCGGAGAACACCACGCCCATCACGGTGTCCTCCTTCAGCCGGCTGTGCTCCTTGAGATAGCCGGTCGCCACCGCACAGCCCATCCCGGCCGCGAACGCGCCCAGGCCCAGCGGCAGGCCGACGATATAGGCGAGCACGATCCCGGGCAGCACCGCATGACTGATCGCATCGCCCATGAGCGACCAGCCCTTGAGCACCAGGAAGCAGGACAGAAGCGCGCTGGTGACCCCCACCAGCACGGCGGTCAGCATCGCCTGGCGCATGAAGTCGTAGGCGAACGGCTCCGTGAAGAAGGCGAGGATCTCGCTCATGGCCTGGCCGCCAGTCCGGCCCGCGCCTGCCGCCCGGCGGCCAGCCGGCCATGCTTCGGTGCGAACAGGAAGGCCAGGAGGAAGATCAGCGTCTGCAGGACGATGATGATCCCGCCGGTCGCCGCGTCCAGGAAATAGCTGAGATAGGCGCCCGTGAAGCTGGTCCCGGCCCCGATCAGCACGCTCAGCACGATCAGCCGGCCGAACCGGTCGGTCAGCAGATAGGCGGTGGCCCCCGGCGTCACCACCATGGCGATCACCAGGAACGCGCCCACCGTCTGCAGGGCCGCCACGGTCGAGGCGGCCAGCAGGGTGAAGAACAGGAGCTTCAGCCGCCCCGGATGGAGGCCCACCGAGCGGGCATGGTTCTCGTCGAAGAACACCACCATCAGGTCCCGCCATTTCAGCGTCAGGACCAGCAGCGAGCCGCCGCCGATGATGGCGAGCTGGAGGATGTCGGCAGGGGCGATGCCCAGGATGTTGCCGAGCACGATGGTCTGCACGTCCACCGAGGTCGGCGACAGCGAGACCATGAACAGGCCCAGCCCGAAGAAGGAGGTGAAGGTCAGCCCGATCACCGCATCCTCCTTCAGCCGGGTGCGCTCGCGCACGAACAGCATGGCGAGTGCCGCCAGCCCGCCGGACAAAAAGGCGCCGAGCGAGAAGGGCAGGCCCAGCATGTAGGCCCCGGCCACGCCCGGCACGATCGCGTGGGAGAGCGCATCGCCCACCAGTGACCAGCCCTTGAGCATTAGATAGGCCGACAGGAACGCGCAGACCGCCCCCACGAGCGCGCTCACCCACATGGCGTTGACCATGTAGCCATAGCCGAACGGCTCCAGGAGCAGGCTCATTGCCCGGCCACCTCCTCGGCCCGGCAGGGCTGCTGGTCGGCGCCGTTGGCGCCATAGAGCACCACCGGCCGCTCGTCGTCGCTCAGCACCGTGACCTTGCGCGGGTCCGCGTCCTGGTGGAGTGCTGCACCACCCAGCGTCAGGTGGCGGAGCTGGCCGCCGAACGCGGCGGCCAGGTTGGCCCGGGTGAAGGTCGTCTCGGTCGGGCCCGCCGCCAGGACCGTGCGGCGCAGGATCGCGACTTGGTCGCAGAACTCCGGCACGCTGCCGAGATTATGGGTCGAGACCAGCATCACCCGGCCCTCGGCGGCGAGCTCGCGCAACAGGGTGATGATCGCCTCCTCCGTGGTCACGTCCACGCCGGTGAACGGCTCGTCCAGCAGGATGACCCGGCCTTCCTGGGCAAGGGCGCGCGCCAGGAACACGCGCTTCTTCTGCCCACCCGACAATTCGCCGATCTGGCGGTGGCGGAACGCGGTCATGCCGACCCGCTCCAGCGCCAGGTCCACCTTGCGCCGGTCCTCCTTCGACGCGATCCGCAGGAAGCCCATATGGCCGTAGCGGCCCATGGTGACGACATCCTCGACCAGGACCGGGAAGTTCCAGTCGACCTCCTCGGCCTGAGGGACATAGGCCACCGTGTTGGCCTTGAGCGCCCGCCCGGCCGGCTCGCCGAACAGGCGGACGCTGCCGCGGGCCAGCGGCACGAAGCCCATGATCGCCTTGAACAGGGTCGACTTGCCGCTGCCGTTGACGCCGATCAGCGCACAGATCGAGCCCGCCGGCACCTGGAAGCTGGCATCGTGCAGTGCCGTGAAGCCGTTGCGGTAGATGACGGTGACGTCCTCGACGGCGATGGCGGGCGCCTCGATGCCAGGGATCGCGGTCATCAGGAGGTGAACCCCGCGACGATGGTCTGGGTGGTGACGCGCAGCAGGTCCAGATAGGTCGGCACCGGCCCGTCCGCCTCGCTCAGCGAGTCGACGTAGAGGACGCCGCCATAGGCGGCACCGGTTTCCTGCGCGACCTGGCGCGCCGGCTTGTCGGAGACCGTGCTCTCGCTGAACACCACCGGGATCTGGTGCTCCCGGACCAGGTCCACGACCTTGCGGACCTGCTGCGGCGTGCCCTGGGCATCCGCGTTGATCGGCCAGAGATAGGCTTCCTTCAGCTCGTAGTCGCGGGCCAGGTAGCTGAACGCCCCCTCGCTGGTGACCAGCCAGCGCCGCCCTTCCGGCACGCGCGCCAGGGCAGCGCGGGTCGTGTCATCCACGGCCTTGATGCACTCCGCATAGGCCGCCGCATTGCGCGCATAGGTCTCGGCATTGCCCGGGTCATGCTTGGTCAGCGCGTTCTTGATGTTCTCCACATAGATCAGCGCATTGGTGGGCGACATCCAGGCATGGGGGTTGGGCTTGCCCGTATAGGGCCCGTCGCCGATCGGCATGGGCTCGATCCCCTCGGACGCCACGACTGCCGGCACATACATCAGGCGCTCGAAGAAGCGCTCGAACCACAGTTCGAGGTTGAGGCCGTTCCAGACCACCAGGTCGGCGTCACGCGCCCGGACGATGTCGCGCGGGGTCGGCTGGTAGTTGTGGATCTCGGCGCCGGGCTTGGTGATCGATTCCACCACCGCCGCATCGCCGGCGACGTTGCGCACCAGGTCGGCGATCACGGTGAAAGTGGTGACCACCTTGAGGCGACGGTGCTCGACCGCCTCCGCCGGGGAGGCCGCCAGCACCAGCCCCAGCACCGCCAGGGGCAGCCACCGCCAGTCCCGATACCACGCCATCGATCCACTCCGTTCTTGGCCCACGCCAAGAAAAATGGCCACGCATGAAAAGTTTGTCCAGGGGTAACATTATGAGCCCGAGCCAGCATTGCGTCACCGGTCGACACTTGCCGGGTCACATGCTCTTTCTCGGGCAACGATGACGGCAACGGGGTTGGAAGCGGCGTTGGATGAGCAAGTGACGGGCAGCGGCCAGGGGCAGGGCGCGCGCGAGCGCGAGCGGATCGGGCGGCATGCCGAGCAGTTCGCACGGGTGCGCCGGGCGCATCAGTCGGAGATGGCCGAGGACTATGTCGAGATGATCGCGGAGCTGATCGCCACCCAGGGCGAGGCGCGCGCCGCCGACCTGGCCGAGCGGTTCGGCGTCGCTCCCCCGACCGTGGCCCGGACCATCCAGCGCCTGATCCGCGACGGGCTCGTGACCAGCGCGCCGTACCGCGCCATCTTCCTGACCGAGGCCGGCCACGAGATGGCCGCCCAGGCCCGTGCCCGCCACCTCCTGGTGCGCGACTTCCTGGTGGCGCTGGGGGTGAGCCCGGACGTGGCCGAGATGGATGCCGAGGGCATCGAGCATCATGTAAGCGAGGAGACGCTGGCGGTGTTCCGCCGCTTCCTGGACCGCTCCTGACACGGGCTCAGAAGGCGACCTGCAGCCGCATCTGGAAGATGTCGGCATGCTCGTCGCCGCCGGTCTCGGGCGCATCCCTGGCCTCGGCGCGCACATAGTTGGCCATCACCCGGACGTTCTCGTCCGGGTACCAGTTCAGGCCGAGCGTCAGGTCGCCCTGGCGGCCGCCCTGGACGTCCTTGTCCTCCAGGTCGATCCCGCTCAGGCGCCCGGCCAGCTCGAAGACCCCGTAGCCGCCCTTGGTGACGCGCTGCGCCTCGTCCAGCTCCACGCCCTCGAACCGGCCGAGCTCCCCGCCATAGCTGGGCAGGTCCGTGCTATAGGGCCGGCCAGGCCCGTTGATGACCCAGGCGACCATCACGTAGCCGCCCTGGAAGTCCGGGTCGCCCTGGCCGCCGTCCCGCTCGACCTGGGTGAAGATGTACTCCCCCTGCACGCGAACCGGGCCGCGCTGCCAGGCGGCCTCCAGGCCGAAGCGGGTCAGCGACTGCGCATCGTCCAGCGTGTCGGTGTCGACCAGCGAGGCGTTGAACAGGTCGGATTCGGGGGTGGTCGAGAACGAGGCCTCGCCGGAATCCAGGTCGCGATAGCCGATCGAGCCGCCCAGATGCACCACGTCCCGCTCGGTTCGGACCGGCGCATAGGTGACGCGCGCCGTGATGCCGGTGCCGCCATCCTCGAAGCTCTCGTTGATGTTGCCGCCATAGACGCCCGCAGCCGCGGTCCAGTCGTCCTGTGCCGCCGCGATCGCCAGGCCGACATTCCGCCCGGGCGCGAAGGCATTGGCCACGGAGCGGCTCATGAAGGCCATCTCGTTGTCGCTGGTGACCTCCTCCAGGCTGAACGGCTCCTTGACGTTGCCGACCGTCACCACGACCGGCTGCCAGGCCACGGCCAGCGCCACGTCCTTCAGCGGCGCCTCGTTGTCCGCCAAATCATACTGGTAGGCGCCGTTGAGCCAGCCGTCATAGCTGCCGGACAGCTCGAGCCGCGCCTGGGTAATGTCCACGTTCTTGTCGAAGATGTCGTAGGCGTCGTCGTCGCTCACGCTGCCGTCGCCCAGGTCCAGATAGAGCCGGCCGCCCAAATTCAGCTCGGCGCGGCCCTCCAGGAAGCGCAGCGTGATCCCTTCCCCGTCCACCGTCAGCCCGTCCGCCTCCTGGGCACCGGCCGCCCCGCTGCCCAGCAGCACCAGGCAGCCGACCAGCCCGGCTGTCAGAGGGCCGCTACCTGGGCGGTGCAGCTCCCACTGGGTGAACCTCGTCATCATGTGCAGATCCTTCCCCGACCGACGCATGGTGCTCCCTCTGCCCGACTCTCCGCGGCTGCTGCCTCTGCCTCCCTCATGTCATCCCCCGCCCTCATGTCATCCCCCGCGAAGGCGGGGGATCAACTGCAGGAGGATGACCAACTGTGCTGGCACCGCTGCGGTGCTCCTTGCACAGGTGCCGGCGTGCGGCGGTTGATCCTCCGGTCCAGCCGGGGGATGACCGGAGGGAGAACGTCCGCACCGCCGGTCCAATGACGGATCGCGGGCATCTGGCGGTAACAGGTCCCAACCTGCCGATCCGCATCAGCCCCCGCTCAGCCATCCAGCTTCTTCAGCGCTTCCGGCCGATGCGCCGCCCGCTTGCCTGACTTGTCGCTCTCGACGATGAACTCAGGATGGTCCTTCGACGCCGCCACCTGGTGACCCTTGATCCGCGTCGGGCTGGTCTGCTTGCGGACGACCTCGCCGGTGCTGTGGCCGCCCGACGACTCCCAGCTCACTCGGTCGCCCTGGTGCAGATCCTTCGCCGTCGCCATCCGCCTGCTCCCTTGCCGTCCCGCCGCCACCCTCGGGAACGTACGGTGCCCGCACCCGTTCCGCAGCGGGCAAGCGGAGAACGGCCTTGAGCCAGGACAGCGACGACCACAGCGCGATCTGGCAGGCGCTCGACCAAGCAGTGAACATGACGCCGGCCGAGCTCGAGACGTTCCTCGCCACCGAGGAAAGCCGGCAGGTGGGCTGGACCTACGAGGGCGAGACCGAGGCGGTCGGCCACCAGTCCGGCCGCCGGATCGTCGAGATCCGGCGCAAGAAGAAGAGCGAGCTGACCGAGGACGACTACGCGCACATGCGCAAGGTGAGGGGCTACGTCCATCGCCACCTAGCCCAGGGTGGGCCCAAGGAGGATGCCGCCCATTCGCGCTGGCGCTACTCCCTGATGAACTGGAGTCACGATCCGCTGAAAGCCTGACCGTCCGCCGCTCTGGATTGGAATCATTCCAGGGAGTAGCCTGATCCCTTTCCGCCTCGTGCATGGGAAAGGGCGGCGGGAATGCGGTTCCCGGCGGGTCTGGTCGATAGCGGCCTGGTGCTGGTGGCACTGGCGGGCCTGCTGGGCGGGGGCGCAGCCTGGCTGGCCGGCCGGGCCGAGCTGGCGCCGCTCGCCTGGACCGCCGGCACCCTGCCGGTGCTGCTGGCCCTGCTCTGGCAGATCGCGGTCACGCTGCGGCGGGGCGAGGTCGGCCTGGACGTGGTCGCAGCGCTGGCCATGGGCTCGGCCCTGCTGCTCGGCGAGACCCTGGCCGGCAATGTCGTGGCTCTGATGCATGCCGGCGGCCAGCTCCTGGAGCAGGTGGCCGAGCGGCGCGCCCGGCGCGACCTCACCGCCCTGCTGGGTCGGGTGGCGCGCACCGCCATGCGCCATGGCCCGGCCGGGCTGACCGAGGTCGACATCGACATGCTCCTCCCCGGCGACCGCATCCTGGTCCGGCAGGGCGAGGTGCTGCCGGTGGACGGCCGCGTCCAGCACGGCAGCGCCACCATCGATACCTCGGCACTTACCGGCGAGCCGCTTCCCCGGCAGATGGATGGGGGCAGTGAGGTGCTGAGCGGCACCGTCTCGATGGGCCCGCCCTTCGACCTGCTGGTGCTCCGCCCGGCCAGTGCCAGCGCCTATGCCGGGGTGGTGCGGCTGGTGGAGGCCGCGCACCGGGCGCGCGCCCCGGCGGCGCGCCTGGCCGACCGCTGGGCCATGGGCTTTTCGGCGCTGACCGTGGCGCTGGCGCTGGTCGCCTGGCGGTGGAGCGGCGACCCGGTCCGGGCACTTGCCGTGCTGGTGGTGGCGACGCCCGGTCCGCTGATCCTGGCCGTCCCGGTCGCGATCATCTCCGGCATTTCCCGCGCCGCCCGGCTGGGCGTGCTGGTCAAGGGCGGCGAGGCGCTGGAGGCGCTGGGGCGGGCGCGCATCGCGATCCTGGACAAGACCGGCACCCTGACCCTGGGCCGGGCCGAGCTCGCCGCGACCGAGGCCGCACCGGGCTTCGACCCCGACGAGATCCTGCGCCTCGCGGCCTCGCTCGACCAGGCCTCCACCCACGTGCTGGCCGCCACCCTGCTCGAGGCAGCCCGGGCACGCGGACTGACGCTCTCCGAACCGGAGGCGGTCATCGAGGAGATCGGCGCCGGCCTGGCCGGGCGGGTCGGCGGGCATGACGTGGTGCTGGGCGGCGACCGTTTCGTGCGTGCCCGGATCACCGGCATGCCCCCGCGCCCGGACGACGGCGATGCGCTGATCCAGGTCGGGATCGATGGCCGCCATGCCGGGCTGCTGCGCCTGCAGGATCCGCTTCACCCCGACGCCGCCGGCCTGCTGGCCCGCCTTCGCAAGGTCGGCTTCACCCGGATCCTGCTCGTCACCGGCGACCGGGCGGATGTCGCCCGCGCGGTCGCCGCCGGCCTCCCGCTGGACGAGGTGCGGGCCGAGCTGTCGCCCGCCGACAAGGTGGCGCTGGTGCTGGAGGAACGCCGGGCCGGGCCGGTCCTGATGGTGGGCGACGGAGTGAACGACGCCCCGGCGCTTGCGGCCGCCGATGTCGGGGTGGCGATGGGTGCGCGCGGCGGCGCCGCCTCGGCCGAATCCGCCGACATCGTCGTGCTGGTCGACCGGCTGGACCGGCTGGCGGACGCGGTCGAGGTGGCCCATGGCACTGCGCGGATTGCCCTGCAGAGCGTGGTCGCCGGCCTGGGCCTGTCGGTTGCCGGGATGCTGGTCGCGGCGCTGGGCTATCTGCCGCCGGTGGCGGGTGCATTGTTCCAGGAGGCGATCGACGTCGCCGTGATCCTGAACGCGCTCCGGGCGCTGCGGCTGTGAGTGGGAACTCTTGCCCGGGATATGCTATGCTGGTCGGCCGGGCCGTCCGGCAGCCAGGAGGCCAGCTTCCGGTCAGCAGATGCGAATCTGCACAAACGAACCCAAGAAGCCAACTTTATCTTTTATTATCAATAAGTTATTCGAGAACGATCCTGCGCGCAGAACTGCGTGAAGGCGGCCTCGCTCGCCTCGAATGCTTCCGCCTCCGCCAGTTCCCATGGCCGCTCACACTGGGCGGTGCGGGCGCACCAGCGATAGCCGGCCGACGGGCGGCAGCCATGCGCGTCGGCATCCGCACCCACGCGCGCGGTCTGGTCATCGGCCGAGGACTGGCAGGCCTCCAGCGTCAGGAGAGCGAGCAGGACGGCGAGCGCGCGCATGGGTCGGCTCCGGCAGGGAAGGGGTGGATGGCGCAGCCAAAGCAGGCCGCGCCATCCAAAGACCGATCAGTCCGGCACGTGCCGCACGGCACCCTTGGCGGCACTGGTGGCCATGGCCGCGTAGGCACGAAGGGCAGTGCTGACCTTGCGCGGGCGTGCCTCGGCCGGCTTCCAGGCACTACCCTCGCGGGCGGCCATGGCGGCACGGCGCCGCGAGATCTCGGCATCGTCGACCGCCAGATGCAGCTTGCGGTTCGGGATGTCGATCTCGATCCGGTCGCCGTCCTCGACCAGGCCGATCAGCCCGCCCTCGGCGGCTTCCGGCGAGACATGGCCGATCGACAGGCCGGACGAGCCGCCGGAGAAGCGCCCGTCCGTGACCAGCGCGCAGGCTTTGCCCAGGCCCTTCGACTTCAGGTAGCTGGTCGGGTAGAGCATCTCCTGCATGCCGGGGCCGCCGCGTGGACCCTCGTAGCGGATCAGCACCACGTCGCCCGGCTTGACCTTGCCGCCCAGGATGCCGCTCACCGCCGCATCCTGGCTCTCGAAGATCACGGCCGGGCCGGAGAACACCAGGATCGACTCGTCCACGCCCGTGGTCTTCACGATGGCGCCGTCCTCGGCGAGGTTGCCGTAGAGCACGGCGAGACCGCCATCCTTGGCAAAGGCATGCTCGGCCGAGCGGATCACGCCGTTCTCGCGGTCCAGGTCGATGGAGGTGTAGCGGCGGTCCTGGCTGAATGCGGTCTGGGTGGGCACGCCGCCCGGCGCTGCACGATAGAAGTCGTGGACGGTGGCGTCGCTGGTGCGCTGGACGTCCCAGCGCTCGAGCGCGGCAGCGAGGCTCGGCGCATGGACGGTGCCGACCGAGGTGTCGAGCAGCCCCGCCCGGTCGAGCTCGCCCAGGATCGCCATGATGCCGCCCGCCCGGTGCACGTCCTCCATGTGGACGTCGGACTTGGACGGCGCGACCTTGCACAGCACCGGCACGCGCCGCGACAGCCGGTCGATGTCGGCCATGGTGAAGTCGAGCTCGGCCTCGTGCGCGGCCGCCAGCAGGTGCAGCACCGTGTTGGTCGAGCCGCCCATGGCGATGTCGAGGGTCATGGCGTTCTCGAACGCCTTGCGGCTGGCGATCGCGCGCGGCAGGAGGCCCGCCTCGTCCTTCTCGTAATAGCGCCGCGCCAGCTCGACGATCAGGTGGCCGGCCTCGACGAACAGGCGCTTGCGATCGGCATGGGTGGCGAGCGTCGAGCCGTTGCCCGGCAAGGAGAGGCCCAGCGCCTCGGTCAGGCAGTTCATCGAGTTGGCGGTGAACATGCCCGAGCACGAGCCGCAGGTCGGGCAGGCGGAGCGCTCGATCACCTTGATCTCCTCCTCGGAGACCTTCTCGTCGGCGGCCGCCACCATGGCGTCGACCAGGTCGAGCGCCACGTTCTTGCCCCGCAGCACGACCTTGCCGGCCTCCATCGGCCCGCCCGAGACGAACACGACCGGGATGTTCAGGCGCAGCGCCGCCATCAGCATGCCGGGCGTGATCTTGTCGCAGTTCGAGATGCAGACCATGGCGTCCGCGCAGTGCGCGTTGACCATGTACTCGATCGAATCGGCGATCAGCTCGCGGGACGGCAGCGAATAGAGCATGCCGTCATGGCCCATCGCGATGCCGTCATCGACCGCGATGGTGTTGAACTCCTTGGCCACGCCGCCCGCCGCCTCGATCTCGCGCGCCACGAGCTGGCCCAGATCCTTCAGGTGGACATGGCCCGGTACGAACTGGGTGAAGGAGTTGGCGACCGCGATGATCGGCTTGCCGAAATCGCCGTCCTTCATGCCGGTGGCACGCCAGAGGCCACGGGCGCCGGCCATGTTGCGGCCATGGGTGGTGGTGCGGGAACGATAGGTTGGCATGAAAACGTCCTGTTGCCCTGCTCGACCGGTATCCTGTTCCCCCGGTCCTGGCCGGAGTTCAGGGGGCGGCTCTTGCGCGGCATCGAACGGCAGCGCGGCGTGCCTGTTGGGCACGCCGCGGCCGCCATCCGACGCAAACCGTGACCGGTCCTAGAGGATTTCACGCTCGATTGAAATCACTCCAATCCGTGCCGGGCAGCGGACGGTCCCCGTCGGGCGCGCCATGCGGGGGAACTGGCGCGCCGTCCGGATGGGACGCCTCAGGCCTTGCAGGCACTGGTATAGGCGACGCTGCCGTACTGGCCGGCATAGTTCTTAGTGAAGCCCCACCAGTCCTTCTTGGCGTCCCAGGCGTCCCAGCCACCGCCCTTCTTGACCGAGCCCCAGATGGCGATGCCGTCGCTCAGCTCATAGATGGTGTTGAGCTGCAGCTCCCAGAACTTGGTCGGCAGGTACTCGGTACCCTTGCCCAGCATGGTATCGTGGTACTGCGGCCAGACGAACGGGATCACCGGCTTGCCGTACTTGCGGGCCTCGGCGATGTTGGCCTT